>NZ_JAVAMQ010000001.1 GCF_030732095.1 Paracoccus spongiarum
GTAGTTCCACCTGCCCCGTTGCATGCTTTCAGTGTCGTCCATGATCCATCTGGAACGCGGAAGCGGTGATGGTGCGGGGTCGGCAGCTTCGCCCGGAGACCGGGCTCACCTGTCACGACCGGCGCGCCGACGCCCAGACCGCCAAACCTCTGATCCACCTCGGCGGCTTGGGACCGCAGGCGATCGCCGCGAATGACGCCGTCCGTTTCGGTGTGTCTCTCCAGAGCCGAGCGAGCGTTTGCACGCCGGCGTTACCGAACTCTAAACCTGAGCGGTTGGCCGGCGGTTGCAGATCGTCGCGGGCGGGCAATTCGTGTCTGGTGGCACCTGAACACGATGGTCACGGCATACTCCTTGGGCGCGATCCTGCATTGCGGTCCCGCGATGCCGGACCGGCAGCGCAAGGCCGAGGAAGCAGAAGCGACGGTGTCCGCCGAGCGCGAAGCCGTGGCCGGGGCGCGCGCCCGCCAGCAGCGTTCGGCGGCGCAGGCCGAGGCCGCGATGGCGGCCGAGCGGGCGCTACTGGCCCGGCAGGCCGCCGAACAGGACGCAGTTCTGGCGGCGGCCGAGGCGCTTGGCGCCGGGCTGATCGACCCGGCGCAGGACACCATGACGCTGGCGTCCGCCCCGGAAGATCCGGCCGCCGCGCCGATCCTCGCGCGCCTCCACCGCGCGCCCGCCGGCTGGCAGCGGTTCAAGGCCGCCCTGACCCCCGGCTGGCAGCGGATGCGCCAGGCCGCGCGGCACGAGGCAGAGGCCTCGCTCGCTGCCGAAAAGGCGCAGGTAGCCCGCGACCGGGCCGAGATCGACACTGTCCGGACGATGCTCTCGGCGGTGGCGCGACACCTGACGCCTAACGCCGCGCCGCTGCAAACGGCGCGCGAGCAGGTGGAGCGGGTCTTAGCCCGCTGACGGGTGATCCAGAACCGCGACGCCCGCCGCGAGCGTCCAGGCCAGACGCGCGACTGATCGCGGCGGGCGGGGCCGCGACGGGGGCGCGAAGGGGCGGTTTCCCTTTCCGGCAGGCTGACCGACGGGCGGTTGCTTGTGGTCGAATACCAGGGCGCCGAACGCGCCACCAACGAGGACACCCGCAACAAGACCCAGATCTGCGATCTGTTGGGCCAGGACCTCGGGCCAGTTCCATGCAACGGTCGAGCAGCCGAAGCACGGCATGGGCATGGCCGAGCAGATGCGGGCGACCCTCGCGAGGGCAGCACAGACCGCCTAGCAGGGGGTCCAACCCAAATTTCTTTCGTTCAATATCAATGATATGGAAGAAATATTCCGGATCCGCTGCCGTTTCGTTATCGGGCGGAAAGCAACGTTACAACCTCTTGTCCGGGCGCCAGATGGTCCGGCGCCAGCAAGGAGGTCCTCTCGCGCCAGCAGATCGAGCAGGCCGTCGCCCAGGCGGTCCTGACTTGGTTGCCGACGCTGGACGATGCGGCGCTGACCGACTTCATCGCCGGCATCGAGGCTGCGGCCCCCGCCGCCGTCGCCCGCAAGATCGAGCGCCATCCCCTCCGCCCCGCCGCAGTCGCGCCAATCATCGCGAACCAGCGCGCCGATTCCGAAGCCCGGAAAGAGGCCGAACGCGCCGACGCCGCCCGCGCGAAGGAAGCGCGCGAACGCGAGCTGCTGGCCAAGCTGATCGCCAAGCATGGTGCCGCAGCCACCGAGAAGGCGCCCAAGGCCACCGCCGCCTGACGCGCGGGGCTGCCAGGCCCGCTCCCTCTGTCCGTGTCCGAACAAGCGCCCTGCCTCCTGGCAGGGCATTTTACTTTTCGCGATCACTCTGCCATACGACGATGGTCAAAAGCCCGCCGGCTGAATCGTCCTGATGCCGACCGACCGCAGCGCATCGCTGCATCACTAATTCGGCTACCCTATCGTTTCAGCATCAGTGTGCATCAGCTCAGGACGCTGATACTGACGCAACCCGTTGAAAAATCGTGCCCGATCCTGCCTCTGACAGGCAGCCCGGAAATCGCGCAACCCCTTGATTATCCAAGCCGATAATTCGGCGACTCGCGCGTGATCTGGACGTCGTGCACATGGCTTTCCTTCAGCCCGGCACCGGTGATGCGGACGAACTGGCAGTCGCGGCGCATCTCGGCCACGGTGGCGCAGCCGGTGTAGCCCATCGCGGCGCGCAGCCCGCCGACCAGCTGATGGATGACGGTGCCGGCCGGTCCCTTGTAGGGAACCTGCCCCTCGATCCCCTCGGGCACCAGCTTGTCGGTCGCGGCGTCCTTCTGGAAATAGCGGTCGGCGCTGCCGCGGGCCATCGCGCCAAGGCTGCCCATGCCGCGATAGGACTTGAACGACCGTCCCTGATACAGGATCACCTCGCCGGGGCTTTCATCGGTGCCGGCGATGGCGCTGCCGACCATGGCGCAGCTGGCGCCCGCCGCGATCGCCTTGGCGAAATCGCCCGAGAACTTGATCCCGCCATCGGCGATCACCGGGATGTCGCCCGCCGCCCCCGCCGCGTCCATGATCGCGGTCAGCTGCGGCACGCCGACACCGGCCACGATCCGGGTGGTGCAGATGCTGCCCGGCCCGATGCCGACCTTGACCGCGTCGGCCCCGGCCTCGATCAGGGCTCGCGTCGCCTCGGCGGTGGCGACGTTGCCGGCGACCACCTGCACCTCGTTCGAGAACTGCTTGACCCGCTCGACCGCGCGGGCGACGCCGGCGGAATGGCCATGCGCGGTGTCGATCACCACCATGTCCACCCCCGCCTCGATCAGCGCCCGGCTGCGCTCGAACCCCTCGTCGCCGACGGTCGAGGCGGCCGCGACGCGCAGCCGGCCCAGATCGTCCTTGCAGGCCAGCGGGTTCAGCACCGCCTTCTCGGTATCCTTCAGCGTCAGCAGCCCGGTCAGGTGGCCCTGCCCGTCGGTCACCAGCAGCTTCTCGATCCGGCGTTCCTTCATCAGGTCGATGGCCTGCTGGCGGTCCGCCGGCTCGTTCAGCATGGCCAGCCGGTCCGAGGTCATCATCACGCTGACCGGGGTGCGGTCGTCGCTGGCAAAGCGCATGTCGCGATTGGTCACGATGCCCACCACCCGGCCGTGATCGTCCACGACCGGGAAGCCGGTGACGTTGTAGCGGTCCTGAAGCGCCTTCGCGTCGGCCAGCGTCTGGTCGGGCCGCAGGGTGATCGGCTTGTAGACGATGCCGCTTTCGAACCGCTTGACCCTGCGGACCTCGTCGGCCTGCTGTTCGGTCGTCAGGTTGCGGTGGATCACCCCCATGCCACCCGCCTGCGCCAGCGCGATGGCCATGCGGCTTTCGGTGACGGTGTCCATTGCCGAGGACAGCAACGGGATGTTCATGCGGATCGCGCGGGTGACATGGGTGGTCACGTCGGCGGTCGAGGGCATCACCGTCGAGGCGGCGGGAACCAGAAGCACATCGTCGAAGGTCAGGGCCTCACGAATCTGCATGGGGGGCGTCCTTGCGGCAAGATCGTTTGGCAGTTTCCCCTTTCATGGCGAGGCGGATTTGTCCAGCCCGGTGACCGCATTTCCGGTCCCCGGACGATGCCGCCCCGCCCGGCCGATCCGCACCCCCGGGGCCGTGCGACCGACCGGGCCGTTGCGGCAATGTCACGATACCGCAAGGTCAGGATAACCTTATTAAGCATAACGCTGCGTAGCAGATTGATTCACATCGGGCGGGGGCTAATCTGCCCGCATGGGGAGCGCTGTCCCCGACTGGGAGGTTGAAACACATGAAATTCACGATGACCGGCGCCGCGATGCTGCTGATCAGCACCGCCCCGGTGCTGGCAGGCGGGATCGAGCGCGGCAACCAGATGCTGGGCGTCCTGTTCGAGCAGGGCAATTACGCCGAACTCAGCTTTGGCCATGTCAAGCCGACGGTCGAGGGGACAGAGCTTGACCTGCTGACCCCGATCGGGGTGCTGCCGGGCGGCACGCCGATCGGCAACGTGGCCTCCAGCTACAACCAGATCGGCCTGGCCTACAAGCATCAGTTCAACGAGAACTGGTCGGCGGCGGTCATCCTGGACCAACCCTTCGGCGCCGATCTGCTGTATCCGACGCCCGAAGGCGCGGCCGGCGCCACCTCGCGCCTGGGCGGCACCCTGGTCGATGTCGAATCGACGCATCTGACCGGCCTCGTGCGCTATGCCATGCCGCAGAACGGCTTTGGCGTGCATGGCGGCATCCGGGTCGCCCGCGCCAAGGGCGAGGTCGGGTTGTCGGGCCTCGCCTATGGCGCGGTCAGCGGATACAACGTGCAGCTTGATACCAACACCGCTGCAGGCTGGGTCGCCGGCGCCTCGTGGGAACGCCCCGAGATCGCCGCGCGGGTCGCGCTGACCTTCAATTCGGAAATCGAGCATGATTTCGACACCGTCGAAACCGGCCCGCTGATCGATCCAGACGGCGCAGGCCCGCTGCCGGCGCTGCCGCTGCTGGCGGGCACCTCGACCACCACGGTCAACACGCCGAAATCGGTCAACCTGGAATTCCAGACCGGGGTCGCCCCCGACACGCTGGTCTTCGGCTCGATCCGCTGGGTGGACTGGAGTTCCTTCGAGGTGAACCCCGAACGCTTCGTCGCGGTCACCGGCGGCGGCCTGGTCGAGCTTGAGGACACGACGACCTACATGATCGGCGTCGGGCGCAAGTTTACCGACAACTGGTCGGGCGCGGCCTCGTTCACCTTCGAGAAGGCGGGCGACGACCTGGTGTCGCCGCTGGCGCCGACCAATGGCCGCAAGGGCATCACGCTGGCCGCGATCTACACGACCGGCAACATGAAGATCACCACCGGCATCAACTATTCGAAGCTGGGCGATGCGACGCCCGAGACCGGCACCCCCGATGTCGCCCGCGCCAGCATGCGCGACAACAGCCTGTGGGGCATCGGCGTGAAGGTCGGCTACAGCTTCTGAGACGCGCCTTGCCGCACGCCTTCGGGCCCCGCCTTGCCGGGCGGGGCCCTTTGCCGTTCGCATCCCCGCCGCCCGCGCCGGGGCTTCCCTCTGCCTCGCGGGCGCATTAGCTATGCGGGCAGCAAGATGAGGCCCCGATGATCTATTCCAGCGGCAGCGATTGGCGGCAGGCCCCGAACCGGCGGGTGGTGCTGTTCGGCATGTCGGGGCTGGGCAAGACGCATCTGTCCAACCTGCTGCGCGGCACCGGGGCGTGGTTCCACTATTCGGTCGATTACCGCATCGGCACCCGCTACATGGGCGAGTTCATCGCCGACAACTTCAAGCGCGAGGCGATGAAGGTGCCATTCCTGCGCGATCTTCTGCTGTCGGACAGCGTCTATATCGGCAGCAACATCACCTTCGACAATCTCGCGCCCCTGTCGACCTATCTGGGCAAGCCCGGCAGCCCCAGCCGGGGCGGACTGCCCTTCGACGATTACTGCCTGCGCCAGAACCAGCACCGCCGGGCCGAGATCGCCTCGCTGCTGGACACGCGGCATTTCATGGATCGGGCGGTGGATATCTATGGCATCCCGCATTTCGTCTGCGACAGCGGCGGCTCGATCTGCGAGGTGGTCGATCCCGAGGACCCGGACGATCCGGTTCTGGCGGCGCTGTCGCGCGACCTGCTGATGGTCTGGATCAAGGGCTCGGACGCCCATACCGCCGAACTGGTGCGCCGTTTCGACCGGGCGCCGAAGCCGATGTATTACCAGCCGCAATTCCTGGAACGCGCCTGGATCGCCTATCGGGTCGAGAACGGCTTGCAGGGCGACGAGGTCAATCCCGACGACTTCATCCGCTGGACCTATGCCCGCGCGCTGGCGCATCGCCAGCCGCGCTATGCGGCGATGGCGCGGCGCGGCGTGACCGTCACCGCCGAAGAGGTCGCCGCCATCCGCGCCCCCGAGGATTTCACCGACCTGATCGCCCGTGCCATCGACCGCAAGGACCTGTCCGAATGCCCATCACCCTGAACGAGAACCTGCCCGCCTACCGCATCCTGTCGGATGAGGGCGTGATGGTGATGTCGCCGGGGCGCGCGGCGATGCAGGACATCCGGCCGCTGCGGATCGGGCTGCTGAACCTGATGCCCAAGAAGATCCAGACCGAGAACCAGTTCGCCCGGCTGATCGGCGCGACACCGCTGCAGATCGACTTCCAGCTGATCCGCATGTCGGACCACGAAAGCCGCAACACCGCCGCCGACCACATGGAAAGCTTCTACCGCCCCTTCCGCGAGGTCGAGGCCAGCGGCGAGAAGTTCGACGGGCTGGTAATCACTGGCGCGCCCATCGAGCACCTGCCCTTCGAGGCGGTCACCTACTGGGACGAATTGACCCGGGTCTTCGACTGGACGCAAAGCCATGTCCATTCGACCTTCGGCGTCTGCTGGGGCGGCATGGCGATGGCGTGGTATTTCCACGGCCTGGAAAAGCATTTGCTGGACCACAAGGCTTTCGGCTGTTTCCGGCACCGCAACCTGGCCCCGGCCTCGCCCTATCTGCGCGGCTTTTCCGATGACGTGCTGGTGCCGGTCAGCCGCTGGACCGAGGTGCGCCAGCCCGATCTGGATGCCCGCCCGGACCTGACCACGCTGCTGGCCAGCGACGAGGTGGGCCCCTGCCTCGTCGAGGATCAGGGCCACAGGGCCTTGTATATCTTCAATCATCTGGAATACGACCGCGACACGCTGAAGGATGAATACGACCGTGACGTGGCGGCCGGCAAGCCGATCAACGTGCCCCGCAACTACTATCCCGGCGACGATCCGGCCCAGCCCCCCGCGAACCGCTGGCGCAGCCATGCCCATCTGCTTTACGGTAACTGGATCAACGAGATCTACCAGACAACCTGGTATGACATGGCCAAGATAGGAACGGCGTGATGGCGAAGGACAAGCCTGTGGTGCCCGAACTGCCGCTGGTCGGGCGGATCACGGACTATCTGGAAGGCGACGCCCCGAAAGAGGTCCGCAAGGCGATCGCGGGGGCCGGCAAGAAGGACGTGCTGGACCCCGCCTATCCCTACCGCACCGAGATGAGCAGCAGCGATTACGACGCGCATCACGCGCGGCTGCAATTGCAGCTGGTGCGGATGATGCATGACGTGGTCGCCACCGGCAAGCGCGTGGTGGTGCTGTTCGAGGGCCGCGACGCCGCCGGCAAGGGCGGCACCATCGAACGGATGCGCGAGAACCTGAACCCGCGCAACTGCTATATCGTGGCGCTGCCCAAGCCCACCGAACGCGAGGCCGGGCAATGGTATTTCCAGCGCTATGTCGACTGGCTGCCTGCCGCCGGAGAGATCGCGCTGTTCGACCGCAGCTGGTACAACCGCGGCGTGGTCGAACGGGTGTTCGGCTTTTCCTCGGACCAGCAGCGCCATGCCTTCTTCCGCCAGCTGCCGGGGTTCGAACAGACACTGGTCGATGACGGGATCGTGCTGGTCAAGCTGTGGCTGAATGTCGGTCGCGCCGAACAGCTGAAACGGTTCATCGACCGCGAACAGGACCCGCTGAAGCAGTGGAAGCTGTCCTCGATCGACGTGGACGGGCTGGCCAGGTGGGACGACTACACCGACGCCATCCGCGACACGTTGAACCTGTCGCATTCGCCCATCGCGCCCTGGACGGTGATCCGCTCTGACGACAAGCGCCGGGCGCGGATCGCGGCGATGCAGACGGTGCTGAACGCCATCGACTATGCGGGCCGCGACGCCGATGCCATCGGCGCCGTCGATCCGCTGATCGCCGGCGGCCCTGCGATGCTGGATCGGTGATCCGGGCGGCGCTGATCTGGCTGGCGCTGGCGCTGCCGCTGGCGGCGCAGGACCTGCCGGACTGGCAGCATACCAGCATCAACGACATGGCGGGCCTGCTGGCGCCCGAGGATGTGCAGCGGCTGGACAGTGCGCTGATCGCGCTGTTCGAGGCCACCGATATCGAGGGCACGGTGGTCACCCTGCCCGACCGCGCCCGCTTTGGCGGCAACGACGGGCTGGAGCCTTTCGCCACCCGGCTGTTCAACCGCTGGGGCGTCGGCGACCGGCGCCGCAATGACGGCTTCATGGTTCTGGTGCTGGCGGCCGATCGCGAGGTCCGGATCGAACTGGGCGCAGGCTATCCGGCGGCGGCCGATGCGGTCGCGCGCGACATCATCGACCGCGACATGCTGCCCGACTTCCGCGCCGGGCGCCTGTCGCAGGGCATCCGCAAGGGCACCGAGGCGGTGATCGCCCGCATCGCCCGGCCGGCCGCCGAGGGACGCGGCCCTGACGCCCCCCGCGGCAATCTGGTCGGCCGCATCCTGCCCTATCTGGTCTTCGGCTTCTTCGGCTTCGTCGCCGCGAAGATCGGCGCCGGCATCGTCGGCCGCATCCGGCACGGCCGCCGCCCCTGCCCCAATTGCGGCGGCCGCGGGCTGGTCGAGGAGATCGCGCCCCTCGACGCCACCGACGCCGAGGGCCGGCCCCTGGCGCGCCAGTCGGTCTGGACCCGCTGTCCGGCCTGCGGCTGGAGCCGGCACGAGACCCGCGACGCGCCGCAGCGCAGCCGGCGCACGCGCGGGGGCGGCTTCGGCGGCGGACGATCCTCGGGCGGCGGCGCCTCGGGGCGCTGGTAGGTGGGGCCACGGGGTGGCACAAGGACAACGAACGGAGTGAGGAGACACCGATGGATCTGTCACATGCACGCGCCATCGTCACCGGCGGCGCCTCGGGGCTGGGCGCTGCCACGGCACGGCATTTCCGCGACCGCGGCGCCGAGGTCGTCGTGCTGGATCGCGACGCCGCCGGCGAGGATGCCGTCGCGGCTTTCGGCGCGGCCTTCGCGCAGGCCGATGTCACCGACGAGGACAGCGTGGCCGCGGCCATCGCCCGCGCGGTCGACCTGATGGGCGGCATCGATGTCTGCGTGAACTGCGCCGGCATCGCGACCGGCGAAAAGACCGTCGGCCGCGACGGGCCGCACAGCCTGTCGGGCTTTCGCCGGACCGTCGAGATCAACCTGATCGGCAGCTTCAACGTGCTGCGGCTGGCGGCGGCCGAGATGGCGCGCAACCAGCGCGAGGACAACGGGGTGATCGTCAACACCGCCTCGATCGCGGCCTATGACGGGCAGAAGGGCCAGGCGGCCTATGCCGCGTCGAAGGCCGGCATCGCCGGAATGACGCTGCCCGTCGCGCGTGACCTGGCAAGCCTCGGCGTGCGGGTCTGCGCCATCGCGCCGGGCATCTTTGCCACGCCGATGCTGCGCGGCCTGCCGCAGGAGGTGCAGGACGGGCTGGCCGCCGAGGTCACCTTTCCCAGGCGGCTCGGCGATCCGGCCGAATTCGCGCGGATGGCCGCGACCATCGTCGAGAACGGCTATCTGAACGGCGAGGTGATCCGGCTGGACGGCGCGCTGCGGATGCGCTGAGCGCCGCCTCACGGGGGCTGTCACGGCGCCGCGATCCCCTTGCGCGGCCCCGGGCGGGCGGCTAGCCTTTGCAAAAAGAACGTCAACAGGAAGGCCGGATTCCATGCGCTTACTGACCACCACCATCCTTGCCACGGCGCTGGCGGCGCCGGTGTTTGCTGCCGATCCCGAACTGACCGTCTTCGACTGGGCGGGCTTCGAGGAGCCCTCGATCTTCCAGGGTTATATCGACAAGCATGGCGACAGCCCGACCTATGCATTCTATGGCGATGACGACGAGGCGTTCCAGAAGGTCGCCTCGGGCTTCAAGGCCGATGTCGTCCATCCCTGCAGCCAGATGGTCAGCAAGTACCGCGACGCCGGCCTGATCGAGCCGTGGGATACCTCGAAGATCCCCAATTTCGACAAGATCGACCCGAAATTCCTGGAATCCGAGGTGTTCAGCGATGACGAGGGCGTCTGGTACATCCCCACCGACTGGGGCGCGACGGCCATCGCCTACAACCCCGAGACGGTGACGGAAGAGGATGTGTCGACGCTGCAGGTCTTTGTCGATCCGAAATTCCAGGGCCGCATTTCGCTGCCCGACAGTTCCGACGATGTCTGGGCGCTGGCCTATCTGGCCACCGGCGTCACCGACTGGACCGAGATCACCGACGAGCAGTTCGCCGCCGCCGCCGACTGGCTGCGGCAGGCGCATCAGAACGTCGCGGCCTATTGGGCCGACCCGTCCGAGCAGGCGCAGCTGATGGCATCTGGCGCGGTCGACATCGCATGGTCGTGGAATGACGGGGTGACCTATCTGCGCGCCGACAACTATCCGGTGGCGTTCCAGCGGGCGCCGAAGGAAGGATCATCGACGTTCTTCTGCGGCTATGTCAACCTGAAGGACGGGCCGGGCAGCGAGGAGAAGGCCTATGATTTCATCAATGCCTGGCTGGAACCTTCGGCCGGCAAGGCGCTGCTGGACGCGATCGGCTACGGCCACAGCTCGACCGAGGCGATGGCGACCATCAAGGACGAGCCGGCGGTCGCCGAGGGGCTGAGCGAGACCGGCGCCCCGATCCTGGCGCAGACGCCCAACTCGCCCGAGCAGCGCGAGCGCCAGCTGGCCGAGTTCGAGAAGATCAAGGCCGGGTTCTGACGAACCCGGCGGTGGCCGGGGGGCTGTCTGCCCCCCGGACCCCCCGAGGATATTTCGACCAAGGCAAACTTCCGGGACGAGCAGGCCGCGTCAGGGGATCGGCGCGATCAGGATCAGGCCGTCACGGCAGATGACGGGGACGGCATCGAGGCCGCAATCGGCGCCGTCGATGGCGGCGCCGCTGTGGATGTCGAACCGCGCGCCATGCCCGGTGCAGAGCAGCATCGTGCCATCGGCCGACAGCAGCCGGTCGCTGCGATAGTCGAGCGGCAGGAAGTGGTGCGGGCAGGCGTTCACATAGGCGCGCCAGTCCGTCCCGGCCCTCAGCAGGAGCAACGGGAAGTCGCCCCGTTCGGTGCTGACGGTCATCGCGCGCACGCCCGTCACCTCATCGGTGCGGCAGAGAACCGTACCGGGGGCTGGCGCGCTGGAATAGTCGGTCCAGGCCATCGGGTGGGCGGCGCGGCGCCTGCGGGTGCCGCGCCGGCTGTCCTAGTCGGTGGACTCGGCCGCAAGGACGCCGCGGCGGATCTGGTCTTCCTCGATCGATTCGAAGAGGGCGCGGAAATTGCCCTCGCCGAAGCCGTCATCGCCCTTGCGCTGGATGAACTCGAAGAAGATCGGGCCAATCACCGTCTTCGAGAAGATCTGCAGCAGGATGCGGGTTTCGCCGCCGCCGACCACGCCTTCGCCATCGATCAGGATCCCGTGCTTTTTCATCTGGTCCAGCGGTTCCTCGTGCCCGCTGACGCGGCGGTGCGACATCTCGTAATAGGTCGCGGGCGGTCCCGGCATGAATTCCATCCCGGCCTCGGCGATCTTGTCGGTGCCGGCATAGATGTCGTTGCTGGCGATGGCGATGTGCTGGATGCCCTCGCCCTTGTATTCGCGCAGATATTCCTCGATCTGGCTGTGATCGTCGGTGGATTCGTTGATCGGGATCCGGATCTTGCCGTCGGGCGAGGTCAGGGCGCGGCTGACCAGGCCGGTCTGCTTGCCCTTGATGTCAAAGAACTTGATCTCGCGGAAATTGAAGGTGTCGTGGTAGAACTTGTACCACGTGTCCATGTTGCCGCGGATGACGTTGTGGGTCAGGTGGTCGAGATAGTAGAAGCCGAAGCCCTCGGGCCGCGGATCCGCCTCGCCCAGCCAGTCGTAATCGGCCTCGTAGGCGCTGCCCGCATCGCCATAGCGGTCGACGAAATAGAGCAGCGAGCCGCCGATGCCAAGGACGGCCGGGGCCTCGATGGACTTGCCCGGCCCGGTGTATTCGGTGGCACCCAGATCGAGCGCGCGTTTCAGCGCCGCCTGCGCATCGACCACGCGCCAGGCCATCGCCGGGGCGCAGGGGCCGTGTTCGGCCACGAAGCCGGCGGCATGGCTGTCGGGATCGGCGTTCAGCAGGTAGTTGATGTCGCCCTGACGATACAGGGTGATGTCCTTGTCGCGGTGCCGGGCGACCGGCGTGAAGCCCATCTGCCGAAAGATCCGGTCGAGGACCGTCGGGTCGGGATGGGCGAATTCGACGAATTCGAAGCCGTCCGTGCCGGCCGGGTTGGCGGCGCTGATCGTGGCTTTCGGGGCGTTGTGCGGAAAGGGGCCCATGCGCTCCTCCTGAATTGGCTGGTTCCTGTCGAGATGTGTCCATCATGCCCCAAAAACGCTGCACATTCCGTGCGAAAGACGTGGCAGGCGGACCGGAAATGCACGATACTTGCGCCAAAGGACGGAGTGACGCGCGAAATGACGCTGGACAGCTTTGACATCGCGATCCTGACCGCCCTGCAGCGCGACGGGGCGATGACAAACGCCGCGCTGGCCGAACAGGTGAACCTGTCGGCCTCGCAATGTTCGCGCAGGCGGGCGGCGCTGGAACAGGCCGGCGTGATCGAGGGCTATGCCGCACGGCTCAGCGCGGCCCGTCTGGGCTATGGGCTGCGCGCGGTGATCCGGGTCAACCTCTCGGGGCATGGCCAGGGCCGCGAGGAGGATTTCGCCCGCTTCGTGGCCGGTCATCCGCAGATCCGGTCGGCCTTTTCGGTGTCGGGCGATGCGGATTACATCCTCGACATCCGCGCCCGCGACCTGGACGCATTCGCCGATTTCATCCATCGCCATCTGTTGCCGCATCCGCAGGTCGCGCAGGTCCGGTCCGAGATCGTGCTGAAGACCCTGAAGGACGAGGGCGGGATCGCCCTGCGCTGAGCGGGCCGGGGACGCCCGCCGATTATCGATCCGGCTCATGATCTTCTGGAGAATTATGAATTTGCGGACCGGGTGCCGTCTGAATATGGTGCGGGCCTCGCGACGAAGGATGACCCGATGCCCGCCAGACTGCCCCCGTCCCCCGCATTCGCGGCGCTGAACCGCCTTGCGGCGCAGCGCATCCTGATCCTCGACGGCGCGATGGGAACGCAGATCCAGCAACTTGCGCTGGACGAGGACGGCTATCGCGGCCACGGCGGGGGCCATGCCTGCCGCCATCACAGCGATCATCCGCAAAAGGGCAACAACGACCTTCTGATCCTGACCCAGCCCGAGGCGGTCGAGGAGATCCATTACCGCTATGCCCGGGCCGGGGCCGACATCGTCGAGACGAACACCTTCTCGGCGACGACCATCGCGCAGGCCGATTACGGGCTTGAGGCGGCGGTCCACGACCTGAACCTGGAGGGTGCGCGCATCGTGCGCCGGGCGCTGGACCGCGCGGCGGCCGAGGACGGGCGGCCGCGCTTTGTCGCCGGTGCCCTGGGGCCGACCAACCGCACCGCCTCGATCAGCCCGGACGTGAACAATCCGGGCTACCGGGCCGTCAGCTTCGAGGATCTGCGCCGCGCCTATCTTCAGCAGGCGCAGGGGCTGATCGCGGGCGGCGCCGACATCCTGCTGATCGAGACCATCTTCGACACGCTGAACGCCAAGGCCGCGATCTTCGCCTGCCTGCAGGCGATGGAGGCGCATGGCATGGCGCTGCCGCTGATGATTTCGGGGACGATCACCGATGCCTCGGGTCGCACCCTGTCGGGGCAGACGCCGACGGCCTTCTGGCATTCGGTGCGCCATGCCCGTCCCTGGAGCGTGGGGCTGAACTGTGCGCTGGGCGCCGCCGCCATGCGGCCGCATCTGGCGGAACTCTCGGGCGTGGCCGACACGTTGATCTGCGCCTATCCCAATGCCGGGCTGCCGAACGCCTTCGGCCAGTATGACGAAGGACCGCTGGATACCGCGGCGCAGATCGCCGACTTCGCCCGCGAGGGCCTTGTCAATGTCGTCGGCGGCTGCTGCGGCACCACGCCCGACCATGTCCGCGCCATCGCCGAGGCCGTGGCGCCCTTCAGCCCGCGAAAGGTGCCCGAATATGCCTGACCGCCTGTTGCGCCTCTCGGGCCTCGAACCCTTCGTTCTGACCCCGGACATCCCCTTCGTGAATGTGGGCGAGCGGACCAATGTCACCGGCAGCGCGCGGTTCCGCAAGCTGATCACCACCCGCGACTATGCCGCCGCGCTGGAGGTTGCCCGCGACCAGGTCGAGAACGGCGCCCAGATCATCGACATCAACATGGATGAGGGGCTGATCGACTCGAAGGCCGCGATGGTCGAGTTCCTCAACCTGCTGGCGGCCGAGCCCGACATCGCCCGCGTGCCGGTGATGATCGACAGCAGCAAGTGGGAGGTGATCGAGGCCGGGCTGCAATGCGTGCAGGGCAAGCCGGTCGTGAATTCGATCAGCATGAAGGAGGGCGAGGACCAGTTCCGCCAGCAGGCCGGCCTGTGCCTCGCCTATGGCGCGGCCGTGGTGGTCATGGCCTTCGACGAACAGGGCCAGGCCGACACCGCCGCCCGCAAGATCCAGATCTGCCAGCGCGCCTATCGCATCCTCGTCGACGAGGTGGGCTTCCCGCCCGAGGACATCATTTTCGACCCCAACATCTTCGCCGTGGCGACCGGGATCGAGGAACACGACAATTACGGCGTCGATTTCATCGAGGCCGCGCGCTGGATCCGCACGAACCTGCCCCATGCCCATGTCTCGGGCGGCGTGTCGAACCTGTCCTTCAGCTTTCGCGGCAACGAACCGGTCCGCGAGGCCATGCATGCGGTGTTCCTCTATCACGCCATCCAGGCGGGGATGGACATGGGCATCGTCAATGCCGGGCAACTGGCTGTCTATGACCAGATCGACCCCGACCTGCGCGAGGCCTGCGAGGACGTCGTCCTCAATCGTCGGGCCGATGCCACCGAACGCCTGCTGGAGGTGGCCGAACGCTATCGCGGCGAAGGCGGCGCCAGAGCGCGCGAGAAGGACCTTGGCTGGCGCGACTGGCCGATCGGCAAGCGGCTGGAGCATGCGCTGGTGAACGGCATCACAGAATATATCGAGGCCGACACCGAAGAGGCGCGCGGCCAGGCCGAACGCCCGCTGCATGTGATCGAAGGCCCGCTGATGGCGGGAATGAACGTGGTGGGCGACCTGTTCGGGGCGGGCAAGATGTTCCTGCCGCAGGTGGTGAAATCGGCCCGCGTGATGAAGCAGGCGGTGGCCGTCCTGCTGCCCTACATGGAAGAGGAAAAGCGGCTGACCGGCGCGACCGACCGCGAAAGCGCCGGCCGCATCCTGATGGCGACGGTCAAGGGCGATGTCCACGACATCGGCAAGAACATCGTCGGCGTCGTGCTGGCCTGCAACAATTACGAGGTGATCGACCTGGGCGTGATGGTGCCGCCGCAGAAGATCCTGGAAGTCGCGCGGGCCGAGAAGGTCGATGTCATCGGCCTGTCCGGGCTGATCACCCCCTCGCTGGACGAGATGGTCCACATGGCCGCCGAGATGGAGCGCGAGGGCTTCACCATCCCGCTGCTGATCGGCGGGGCGACGACTTCGAAGATCCACACGGCGGTGAAGATCGCGCCGCGCTATGCCGGCGGGCCGGCCGTCTATGTCACCGATGCCAGCCGCGCGGTCGGCGTGGTGTCCGCGCTGCTGAGCCCCGCCCAGCGCGATGCCTATGTCGAGGGCATCCGGACGGAATACCAGGATGTCGCGGCGCGGCACGAACGGGCCGAGGCCGCCAAGACCCGGCTGCCGCTGGCTGCGGCGCGGGCCAACAGGCTGGCGATGGACTGGTCGGCCCATCGCCCGGTCGCGCCGGCCTTCACCGGAACGCGCATCGTCGACGACTGGGATCTGGCGCAGATCGCGCGCTATATCGACTGGACCCCGTTCTTCCAGACATGGGAGTTGAAGGGCGTCTTTCCGCGCATCCTCGAGGACGAGGCGCAGGGCGAGGCGGCGCGCAACCTGTATCGGGACGCGCAGGAGATGCTGGGCCGGATCATCGAGGGCAGGTGGTTCCGCCCGCGGGCGGTGGTGGGCTTCTGGCCCGCCAATGCCGTGGGCGACGACATCCGCCTGTTCACCGGCGAGGATCGCGGCACCGCGCTTGCGACGCTGCACACGCTGCGCCAGCAGGTCACCAAGCGCAACGGCCGCCCGAATGTCGCGCTGGCCGATTTCGTGGCGCCCGAGGGCATCGCCGATCATGTCGGCGGCTTTGTGGTGACCGCCGGCCCCGAAGAGGCCGAGATCGCCGCGCGCTATGAACGCGCCAACGATGATTACGGCGCGATCATGGTCAAGGCGCTGGCCGACCGCATCGCCGAGGCCATGGCCGAGATGCTGCACGAGCGGGTCCGCAAGGAATTCTGGGGCTATGCGCCACAGGAGGATCTCGGCCCCGAGGATCTGATTGCCGAACGCTATGCGGGCATCCGGCCGGCCCCCGGCTATCCCGCCCAGCCGGACCACACCGAAAAGCTGACCCTGTTCCGGCTTCTGGATGCCGAGGCGGCGACCGGCGTGACGCTGACCGAAAGCATGGCGATGTGGCCGGGAAGCTCGGTCTCGGGGCTCTATCTGGCCCATCCTGACGCCTATTACTTCGGCGTCGCCCGGATCGAGGAGGATCAGGCCCGCGACTATGCCGACCGCAAGGGCAGGCCGCTGGCCGAGATCGAGCGTTGGCTTGCGCCGATTCTCAATTACAATCGCACCGGCACCGCCCCCGAGGCGGCCGATCGCATCGGAGAACGCGCATGAGACCCACACGGATCGCGGCGGCCGGCCTCGTGGCCATTGCGGCGCTGGCCGCCCCCGCCCTGGCCGAGCCCGACTTCTGGCAGGTTGCCGGTGTTCCCGCCAATGACGTGCTGAACATCCGGGCCGAGCCCTCGGCCCGGGCCCGGCAGACCGGCGCCCTCGCCAATGGCGATCTGGTCCGCAATGCGGGCTGCCGCGACACCGCGGCCGGACGCTGGTGCCGGATCGAGTTGCTGGACGAGATGGGCGGCAGCGGCTGGGTGAATGCCGGCTTCCTGCGCGAGGGCCGTGCCCCCGGCCAGAGCGCGCATCACAGCCGGGCCCGGATGTGGCGCGTGGTCAATGTGGGCCCGAACGACGTGCTGAACCTGCGCGACGGTCCCTCGCCCCGCAACCGGATCATCGGCGCGCTGGCCGAGGGCGACATGGTGCGCAACCTCGGCTGCAGCCAGACCGGCGACGGCCACTGGTGTCAGGTCCAGTTGACCGACGAGATGGGCGGCACGGGCTATGTCAACGCGGCCTTCCTGCGCCGCAGCCGCTAGGCTCTGGCGCCGGTGCCTGCGTCTCAGTCCTTGCTGTCGCGGGCATAGGCATCCTCGTATCGGATGATGTCGTCCTCGCCCAGATAACTGCCGGTCTGCACCTCGATCAGCACCATCGGCACCTTGCCGGGATTCTCCATCCGGTGAACCGCGCCAAGCGGCACATAGATCGACTGGTTCTCGGTCACCAGCGTCACCGTGTCGTCGACCGTCACCCGCGCGGTGCCGCTGACCACGATCCAGTGCTCGGACCGGTGGACATGGCTTTGCAGCGACAGCGCGGCGCCCGGCTTGACCACGATCCGCTTGACCTGGAAGCGGTCGGCCAGCGCCAGCGTCTCGAACCAGCCCCAGGGCCGGTGGTCGCGGGGAAAGGCCATCGCCTGCTTGCGGTTCTTCTTCTTCAGCGCGGTGACGGCCAGGCGCACATCCTGCGCGCGACTCTTGTCGGCCACCAGCACCGCATCGCTGGTGGCGACGACCATCACATCCTGAAGCCCGATCCCCACCACCTGCAGGTCCTCGCTGTCGGACCGCAGCAGCACGTCATGGCAGTCGATCGCTGTCGAGTTCGCATCCGCGACCACGCCATCGCCCTGCGCGCCGTCGCCCAGCATCTCGCGCCAGACTGCATCCCAGCCGCCCAGATCCGACCACCGGTCCGAAAAGCGCACCACGGTCAGGTTGTCGGCCTTCTCCATCACCGCGTAGTCGATGGAATTGTCGGGCAGGCCGTCCCAGGGTGCGCGGGCCAGGCGCAGGAAGCCGATATCGGTCCGTGCGCCGTCCAGCGCGGCCTGCACCGGGTCGATGTAGTGCGGGGCATGGGCGCGGAACCCGTCGATCATCGCCTGCGCGCTGAAGAGGAAGATGCCGGCATTCCACAGGAAATTGCCCTGCGCCAGCATCTCGGCCGCGCGGGCCGCATCGGGCTTTTCCACAAAGCGGGCCAGAGGCTGCGGCCCCTCGCCCTGCCCGGCCAGTTCCAGATATCCGTACCCGGTCTCGGGGCGGTCGGGGGTGATGCCGAAGGTCACGATCCGCCCCTCGCGGGCGGGGCCTGTGCCCGCCTCGACCGCGCGGACAAAGGCAGCCGTGTCCGGGATGACATGATCCGAGGGCGCGACCAGCAACAGCCGCTGCGGGTCCTCGGCGGCGACCATCAGCGCGGCGGCAAGGATGGCGGGCGCGGTGTTGCGGCCCGACGGCTCGATCACGATGGCGCCCGGTTCAAGCCCGATCTGGTCAAGCTGTTCGGCAACGATGAAGCGGAAATCGGCATTGGTCATCACCACCGGCGCGGTGAAGGCCGCGCCCGACAGCCGCCGCGCCGAGGCCTGGAACAGCGTCTCGTCACCGATCAGCGCGGCGAACTGCTTGGGGAACGCCTTGCGCGACACCGGCCACAGCCGCGTGCCCGACCCGCCCGCCATCAGAACCGGTGTAATCATGCTCATCCCAAGCCCCCCAGACGCGCCGCGCCGCCAGATGCCGCCCAAGGCCGGGCGGTCTTACCATGAAACCGTCACGCAGGGCATGCGCCGGGGTTCCGCGCCGGGCGGCCCGCAGCACCCGCAGCGTCACGCCGCAGGAATAACCCATGCCGCGGGACGCGCCAAGCGTCAGGCGCGGCGGATTTGAGCTAATGAGCCGGTTTCATCGGCTTTCCCGCAACATAGGTCTGCGCGACGGCGCGATCGTCGCCCATGATCTGCAGGATGAACAGTTCCTCGGCCAGCGTCGCGGCGCGCTCGGCCCGCAGCGCCATGGCGGGCGTCGCGCGGGCATCCAGCACCACCAGATCGGCATCGCTGCCCGGCGCCAGCGTGCCGATGCGGTCCTCCATGCCAAGCGCCCGGGCATTGCCCCGCGTGGCCCAGTGGAACGCCGTCAGCGGATGCAGCTTCTGGCCGCGCAGCTGCAGGATCTTGTAGCCCTCGTTCAGCGTCTGCAGCATCGAATAGCTGGTGCCGCCGCCGACATCGGTCGCGATGCCGCTGACCACGCCCGCGGCGCGCAGCCCGGCCTCGTCGAACAGTCCCGATCCCAGGAACAGGTTCGAGGTCGGGCAGAACACCGCACGGCTGCCGGTCTCGGCCATGCGGGCGATCTCTCGGTCGCGCAGATGGATGCAATGACCCAGCAACAGCCGGTCGGAGAGAAGCCCGTAGGATTCATATATATCAAGATAATCCCGTGCCTTGGGATAAAGACTTAAGGTATAGTCGATCTCGGCGAGGTTCTCGCTCAGATGAGTCTGGACGTGGCAATCGGGATGTTCGCGGACCAGCGCACCCGTCGCCTCCATCTGTTCGGGCGTCGAGGTGATGGCAAAGCGCGGGGTGATCGCATAGCGTTGCCGGCCGCGGCCATGCCACGTCTCGATCAGCCGCTTGCTGTCGTCATAGCCCTGCTGCGGCGTGTCCTGCACCGCCGGCAGGGCGTTGCGATCCATCAGCACCTTGCCCGCGACCATCGCCATGTCGCGCGCCTCGGCAGCCGCGAACAGCGCCTCGGCCGAGGTGGCGTGGACCGAACAGAAGGCGACGGCGGTGGTCGTGCCATGCGCGGTCAGCTGGTCGAGGAACAGCCCGGCCATGCGGGTGGCGTGGTCGGGATCGGCGAACCGTGCCTCTTCCGGGAAGGTGTATGTGTTCAGCCAGTCCAGCAGCTGCGCGCCCCAGCTGGCGATCACCTGAACCTGCGGGAAATGGATATGGGGGTCGATGAAGCCCGGCAGGATCAGGTTCGGCCGGTGGTCGGTCTCGGCCAGGCCGGGCCGGGCCAGCGCGGCGTAGTCGTCCACCGCGACGATCCTGCCATCCTCGATCAGGATCGCGCCGTCTTCCAGATAGCGGTGGTTGTCCTCGGTCTCGGCCGGGTCGGCGTGGAAGTCGAGGACGCGGCCCCGGATCAACTGTTGCATGTCTGCTTCTTCGACGAAATCGTTGCGGTCAACCGGGCGATCAGCTCGGCGGCGGTATAGGCGGCAATGACCTCGGGGCGCTTGTCGGGCGAAAATCCCGCGCCGATCGGGGAGGTCAATGGCGCGGGATCAAGGCCACGGTCGCGCGCGAAACGGGCGAATTGCGCGCGCTTGGTGGCACTGCCGATCATGCCGACATAGGCCAGATCGGTGCGGGCAAGGGCTTCGGCGGCCAGCAGGAAATCGAGGGCGTGATCATGGGTCAGGATCACCACCGCACTGCCGGGCGCGGCGTCGCGCACCAGCGCCTCGGGCAGCGGCGTCAGAACGGTGGCCACGCCGGGCGCGGCGAGGTCCAGTTCCTCGGGCCTCGCGTCGATCAGCCGGACCCGGACCGGCAGCGGCTGCAGGGCCAGGGCCAGCGCGCGGCCGACATGCCCCGCGCCGAAGATCAGCACCTCGGGCTGTTCCTCGGGCGTCGGCCCGGACCGGTCCAGCTGCAGCACAACCCGCCCGCCGCAGCACTGGCCGATCTCGGGGCCAAGCGGCACGTCCATCCGGGCCTCGGTCTCGCCCTTGGCCAGCATCTGCCGGGCACGGTCGATGGCCATGTATTCCAGCTGGCCCCCGCCGATCGTGCCTTCGGGGCGGCCGACGCCCACGAACATCTCGGCCCCGACCTCGCGCGGCGCCGAGCCCTTGACCGAGACCACCCGCACCCGGATCATGGCCTGAGCCGGTTCACGGCCATCAGCACACGTTCGGGGGTGGCCGGCGCGTCCAGCCGGGCCGGTTCGCGGTAATCGGCGACCGAGGCCACCGCCATGTTGATCGCCTCGAAGACCGAGATGCCCAGCATGAAGGGCGGCTCGCCCACGGCCTTCGACCGCTTGATCGTGCGCTCGGCATTCTCGGACCAGTCGGCCAGTTTCACGTTGAAGATGCGCGGCTTGTCCGAGGCCAGCGGGATCTTGTAGGTCGAGGGGGCGTGCGTGCGCAGTCGGCCCTTGTCGTCCCACCACAGTTCCTCGCAGGTCAGCCAGCCGGTGCCCTGCACGAACGCGCCCTCGACCTGCCCGCGGTCCAGCGCGGGGTTCAGGCTGCGGCCCACGTCATGCAGCACATCGGCGCGGTCGATGACATATTCGCCGGTCAGCGTATCGACCGACACCTCGGCCGCTGCCGCGCCATAGGCGTAGTAATAGAAGGGCCGCCCACGCCCCGTCGCGCGGTCCCAGTGGATCTTGGGCGTCTTGTAGAAGCCCGCAGCCGAAAGGTGGATGCGCGCCATGTAGGCCGCCTGGATCACCTCGTCGAAGGGAATGTCGCGGTCGCCGGCGCGGATGTGGCCGGGCACGAAGCGCACCTGGTCGCGCGGCGCCTGCCAGCGTTCGGCGACGAATTCGACCAGCCGCGCCTTGATCTGCTCGGCCGCGTCCAGCGCCGCCATGCCGTTCAGGTCGGTGCCCGAGGATGCCGCCGTGGCCGATGTGTTGGGCACCTTCTCGGTCGTGGTGCGGGTGATCTTGATGCGGCCGATGTCGCACTGGAACGCCTCGGCCACGACCTGCGCAACCTTGGTGTTCAGCCCCTGCCCCATCTCGGTGCCGCCATGGTTCAGCGCGATCGAGCCGTCAGAATAGATGTGGATCAGCGATCCGGCCTGGTTGTACCAGGTGGCGGTGAAACTGATGCCGAACTTGACCGGGGTCAGCGCGATGCCCTTGCGGATCGTGCCGCCCTTCGCGTTCCAGTCCAGCACCGCCTGGCGGCGCGCCTGATAGTCGCTGCTGGCTTCCAGATCCTCGAAGATGCGCGGCAGGATCTGGTCCTCGACCTCCTGGTGATAGGGGGTCAGCTGGCCGTTGCGGTAAAGGTTCAGCTTGCGGATCTCCAGCGGGTCGCGGCCCAGCGCATAGCCGATTTCCTCGACCATGCGTTCGGCCACGATCACGCCCTGCGGGCCGCCGAAGCCGCGGAAGGCGGTGTTGCTGACGGTGTTGGTGCGCATCGGATGGCTGCGCAGTTCGACATCGGGATAGAAATAGGCGTTGTCGGCGTGGAACAGGGCGCGGTCGGTGACCGGCCCGCTGAGGTCCGAGGAAAAGCCGCAGCGCGCATACCAGTCGCCCGAGACGGCGAGGATGCGGCCGTCATCGTCGAAGCCCACCTCGTAATCGACCACGAAATCATGCCGCTTGCCGGTCGCGGTCATGTCGTCGTCGCGGTCCGGGCGGATCTTGACGGCGCGGTTCCACCGTTTCGCGGCGACCGCGGCCACGCAGGCGAACAGGTTCATCTGCGTTTCCTTGCCGCCGAAGCCGCCGCCCATGCGCCGGACATTGACCACGACCGAATGGCTGGGCACGCCCAGGACATGGGCGACCATGTGCTGCACCTCGGTCGGGTGCTGGGTCGAGACGTTGATCAGCACGTCCTCGTCCTCGCCGGGCACCGCCATGGCGATCTGGCCTTCCAGGTAGAAATGGTCCTGCCCGCCGATCTCGAAGCGCCCCTTGATCCGGTGCGGGGCCTTTTCCATCGCCTGCGCCGCATCGCCGCGCCGCAGGGTCAGCGGCTCGGTCACGTAGCCCATGTCGGCATCGCGCGCGGCGATCGGGTCCAGCACATGGGGCAGCGCGTCATAGCTGATCCTGGCCTTGTGCGCGCCCCGGCGGGCCTGGTCGCGGGTCTCGGCGATCACCGCAAAGACCGGCTGGCCCCAGAACAGCACCTCGCCCTCCGCAAAGACCGGCTCGTCATGCTTGCCGGTGGGTGAGACATCGTTGACGCCGGGCAGGTCCGCGGCCGTCAGCACGCCCAGAACGCCGGGCTGGGCCAGCGTGTCGGTGAAATCCATGCCGGTGATGCGGCCATGCGCGCAGGTCGACAGGCCCAGATAGGCGTGGATCAGCCCCGCCGGTTCGGCCAGGTCGTCGGTGTATTCCGCCCGCCCGGTGACGTGCTTGATGGCGCTGTCATGGATGGTGTCGCTGTGCGCGAGGCCGCGGATGATGGTGTCGTCCTTCATGGTCATTCTCCCACCGCGTATTTCAGACGGACCGGCAGGCCCGGTTCGGATTGTTCCAGCCAGAAGCGGCGGAACAGGTTGGCCGCGACGGCGCTGCGGTAGTCGGCGCTGGCACGCCAGTCGCTGAGCGGGGTGAAATCATCGGCCACCGCGCGGGCCGCCGCCTCGAAGGTTTCGGCGGCGAAGGGCTGGCCGGTCAGCGCGGCCTCGGCCCCGGCCGCGCGCTTGGGCGTCGCGGCCATGCCGCCGAAGGCCACCCGGGCGGCGGTGATGGTGCCGTCCTCGACCGTCAGGCAGATGCCCGCGGCGACGGCGGTGATGTCGCTGTCACGCCGCTTGCTGATCTTGTAGGCCGCGATCCGCGCGTGCTGCGGGATCGGGATGATCACCCGTTCGACGAATTCGCCGGGCGCGCGGTCCTGCTTGCCATAGTCGATGAAGAAGTCCTGCAGCGCCACCTCGCGCCGCGTGCCGCCCTTGCGCAGCACGATCCGTGCGCCCAGCGCGATCAGCAGCGGCGGCGTGTCCCCGATGGGCGAGCCGTTGGCGATGTTGGCGCCGACCGTGCCCATGTTGCGCACCTGCCAGCCGCCGATTCGCAGCCAGTAGTCCAGCGCGGCGGGGATGTGTTCGGCGATCAGCGGCGCGGCCTCGCTGTAGGTGACGCCGGCGCCCAGGCGGATCTCGCCCTCGGCCACCTCGATGTCCTTCATCAGATGGCCGATGAATACCGCGGGCGAGATGTCGCGCATGAATTTCGTCACCCACAGGCCGACATCGGTCGCACCGGCAACGATGGTGGCCTTGGGATTGGCGTCCAGCACCGCAGCCAGATCGTCGGTGTCGGCGGGAATGATGGCGCGTTCGCCGCCCTTCGACAACTCGATGCGTTCGCCCTGCATGGCGCGCAGCCGGGCGGCCACGGCGTCGCGCTCGGCGGCCAGCGCGTCCTGCGCCTGGCCACCCGCGCGGCCCGCCGCCAGCGCCGCCTTGATGATCGGCTCGTAGCCCGTGCAGCGGCAGAGATTGCCCTGCAGCGCCTCCTCGATCTGGGTCACGCCGGCGTCGGGATTGGTCATCCACAGCCCGTAAAGCGACATCACGATACCCGGCGTGCAGAAGCCGCACTGGCTGCCGTGATGGTCCACCATCGCCGCCTGGATCGGGTGCAGCCCGCCATCGGGACCGCGCAGATGCTCGACCGTGACGACATGGCAGCCGTGACAGGACGCCAGGAAGCGGATGCAGGCATTGATCGGCTCGTAGACCAGCCCGGTGTCGGTCAGCCGGCCCAGCAGGACCGTGCAGGCCCCGCAATCGCCCTCGGCGCAGCCTTCCTTGGTGCCGGTCAGGCGCCGCGCGATTCGCAGGTGATCCAGCAAGGTGTCGGACGGCCCGACCTCGCTGAGAGATAGTTCCTGATCGTTCAGCAGAAACCGCAGCTCGGGCGTCATGGCATTCCTCCTGGCTGTGAACCCGTTGAACAGAGTAGGCCGGAAAAAGAGATTGCGAAATCGGCCCCGACACGGAAGACTTTACACGAAGCATTGAAAGCGGTCCTGCATCATGTCGTATCTCGAAAGCCTGCGCGTCTTCGTGCGCGTCGTCGAACTGGGCTCGATCACCGCGGGCGGCAGGGATCTGCGGCTGTCGCCCGCGGTGGCGTCGAACCGCATCAAGGATCTTGAAAATCGCTTTGGCGTGCGGCTGCTGAACCGCACCACCCGCAAGCTGACCGCGACCGAGATCGGGCGCGCCTTCTATGACCATGCCCGCCGTGTCATCGACACGCTGGACGAGGCCGAGGCACTGGTCAGCAGCTTTTCGGGCAAGCCGCAGGGGGTGATCCGGCTGACCGCGCCGCTGGGGCTGGGCCGGCGGCTGATCGCGCCGCTGATCCCGCCCTTCTGCGCCGACAATCCGGGCGTCGATATCCGCCTGCGCCTGTCCGATCGCAACGTGAACATCGTCGAGGATGCCATTGATCTGGCATTTTTTCTGGGAGAGCCAGCGGATTCCGCCCTGAAGTGGCGCAAGATCGCGGACGCGCCGCGGGTGCTGGTCGCCTCGCCCGACTATCTGGGCGCGCACGGAACGCCGAAGAAGCCCGAGGATCTGGCCGCACACAACTGCCTGCTGCTGCGCTATCCGCGCAGCCCGGAATATTTCTGGATCCTGCAGGCGCCCGAGGGGCAGGAGAAGATGATGGTCAATGGCCGCTATGACACCGATGACGGCGACGTGCTGACATCCTGGGCGCTTGGCGGACATGGCATCGCGAATCGCCCGCTTTACGAGGTGTCCGAAGATCTGCGCGCCGGCAGGCTGGTGCAGGTGCTGCCCGACGCGCCGCCCCTGCCCTCGCAATTCGGCTGCCTGACCCCGCATCGCCGGTTGCAGGATCCCAAGGTGCGGATGTTCGCTGATTTCGCGGTGCGCGAGCTGAAGAAGGTGTTCTAGGCGTGGCCGGGGCACGCGGCCCCGGCCACGGCCGTTGTCAGCCGAAGGCGCGCCTGATACCCGGCAGCCGCGACAGCACCAGAAGATCGGCCAGAAGGACTGCGGCCAGCGTCAGCCCCGCCATCGGAAAGGCCAGCGAGACCGCCAGCCCGACCGCCACGGCGCCCTTCCAGAACGGCATGTTCTCGGGCAGCGGCGGCGCGACAAGACGGGCCTGCCCTGCGGGACGGCGCTTCCACCACATCACCAGCCCCGACAGGCAGAGGAAGATCACCGACAGGCAGAACAGCGTGTTGGCCAGCACGCTCCACAGCCCCAGCGTGCCCATGTGCAGCGCCACGCCCACCGCCATCGCCTTGCCCATCAGCGAATAGTCCTGATAGCGGATGTCGGCCAGGATCCTGCCACTGAAGCGGTCCACATGCACCACCCGGTCACTGGTCGGGTCGGTGCTGTCGGTGCTCATCGAATCGCGGCTGAGGGTCCAGACGCCATTGTCGCTCTGCGGCAGGTTCAGCTGGTAGCGCGCGTCATAGCCGATCTGACGGGCCAGCGCGTCCACGCTGTCCAGATCGACGGCGCCGGCGATGCCGTCATGTCCGGCCTGCGAGCCCGAGGCGGGCATCGGCGTCTGTTCCAGCGCCCAGGGCACCTCCTTGGCGCCGTGGTTCATGGTCGCATGCACGTCGTCGGACAGCGGGATGTTGTCGTATTTCCCGGCCGGAAAGCTGGACCAGGCCTGCACCAGCTTTTCGCCCCAGACGCCCGACCAGGACAGGCCCGAGACGAGGAAGAAGAACAGGAAGACCGAGATCCAGACCCCGATCGTGGCGTGCAGCGACTTCCACAGCCCGCGCCCGCGCGCCGACAGCCGCGGCACGAAGGCGCGCAGGACGCCACCCTCGCGCGGCCACCACAGGTAAAGCCCCGTGGCCAGCAGCACGACGCCAAGCGAAGCCGCGATCTCGATCATCCGGTCGCCGGTGACGCCCAGCATCAGGGTGCCGTGGAAATTGTCCGCCCAGTCATCCCAGCCGCTGCGGCGCGGGAACTGGTCCAGGACGGTGGCGCGATAGGGATCGACGACCACCATCTGGGCCGCGCCCTCGGCATCATCTACGCGAAAGATCGCCGCCAGGTCGGGGGTGCGCGGCGCGACATACTGGACCAGCTTTCCGCCCGGCACCGCAGCCAGCGCGGCGTCTGCCTGGGCCGAGACGGCCAGCGCTGCTCCGGTCGGAATGACGGCGGTGCGTTCGCCGTCGCGGCCGTCTATCCAGGCGATCCACAGCATCATCATGCCGGTGACGGCCAGCATCAGGAAGAACGGCACCACGACGATGCCGGCATAGAAATGCCAGCGCCAGGCGGCGCGATACAGCTTGGCCGCGCGGCCCGGATCGACCGGGTGGGCGGCGTCGAAATTGCCGTCAGTGATCGCCATCGGGACCTCCTGCGGCAGGCGAAATTGCGGGTGGGTTCATCGGAAGGCTCCGTTTGCACCATCGGCCGCGGCCTGCGGCGGGTGCGGGTTTCGCGTGTCGGTGACGAGACGCGGCAGGTGGCCGCGCGGTCAGGCGCGCGGCGGCGCGCGGGCGAAACGGGTGCGGGCCAGCCTCCGGACATCGTCGGTGGCGCTGTCGCGCGTCAGGAAGGCGGCATGGGCCAGCGCCAGCCAGCCCGGATGCCACACGGGCGGCACGCCATCAAGCGCCGCGACCAGCAGGCACAGCGGACCGTCATGCGCCTGCTCGGGGGCGGGCTGCGGGTGATGGCCGGGACCCAGATCCAGTCGTTCAAGCCCGTCCCCGGTGCAGATCAGGACGCTGCGCGAATCCGTCAGGCCCAGAACGGCAAGCGCCGCCGAGGTTTTCGGCAGCACAACCCCGAGGACGACCCCAAGGACGATCAGCAATCTTAAGGCGTAAAGGCGCATCGCGAAACCGTTACCGCGATCCGCCCCATCCGTTAAGCGAAAATAATCGGGCCGGCGATTACATGCCGGCCAGGTCGGCCCCGCCCGCCTGCCGGAACCAGCGGATCACGCGGGCGCGTTCGGCGTCCTCCATGTAGCTGACATTGGCGGGCGGCATCGCATCGGTCAGGCCGGCCTGCACATAGATGTCGCGGGCGGCGCGGGCGATGTCGGCGGGGGTCTCGAGAAAGACCCCCTTCGGCGCGTGGGTGATGCCCTCGTAGCCGGGTTCGCGGGCGTGGCACATCGCACAGCGGCCCATCACGATGTCGCTGACCTCCTGGAAGCCCTCGGCATCGGCGTAACGCTGTTCCACGGGCGACAGCGTGCGGGCCTCGGCCTCTTCATAGCTGTCCTGGTTGAGGCCCATGGAACTCAGCCACATGATCATGATGAACAGCGCCGCCGTCACCGCCCATGTCCACCACAGATCGCCCTTGCGAGCGTGCATGGTGTTGAAATAGTGCCGGATCGTCACCCCCATCAGGAAGATCAGCGCCGCGATCAGCCAGTTGTATTCGCTGGCGAAGGCAAGCGGATAGTGGTTCGACAGCATCAGGAACACGACCGGCAGGGTCAGGTAGTTGTTGTGCGTCGAACGCAGCTTGGCGATCCGGCCGTATTTCGGATCGGGCGAGCGCCCGGCCTTCAGGTCGGCCACCACGATGCGCTGGTTCGGCATGATGACCAGAAAGACGTTGGCGGTCATGATCGTCGCGGTGAAGGCACCCAGATGCAGCAGCGCGGCGCGGCCGGTGAAGACCTGGTTGTAGCCCCAGCCCATGATCACCAGCGCCACGAACAGCAGCAGCATCAGCACCGTCGGCGTCTCGCCCAGCTTCGACTTGCACAGCGTGTCATAGATCAGCCAGCCGATCGCCAGCGAGCCGCCGGAAATCGCGATCGCCTGCCAGGTCGCCAGCTCGAGCTTGGCCGGATCGATCAGATACAGGTTCGCGCTGGCCCAGTAGGTGACCATCAGCAGCGCCGCGCCGGACAGCCAGGTGGCATAGCTTTCCCATTTGAACCAGGTCAGATGCTCGGGCATCTTCTCGGGCGCGACCAGGTATTTCTGGATGTGGTAGAAGCCGCCGCCGTGAACCTGCCACTCTTCGCCATAGGCGCCCTTGGGCATGTTCGGCGCCTTGGTCAGGCCAAGGTCCAGCGCCACGAAATAGAACGAACTGCCGATCCAGGCGACGGCGGTGATGACGTGCAGCCAGCGCGTCGCGAAGGCCAGCCATTCCCAGATGATGACATAATCGGGAATCATCGCTCAGCTCCCACGATAGGTTGAAAATCCGAAGGGCGAGACCAGCAGCGGGACGTGGTAATGGTCCTGCTGCGACATGCCGAAGCGGATCGGGATGATGTCGAGAAAGCGCGGGCTTTCGGGCGGCACGCCGGTTGCGTCCATCCAGTCGCCGGCATGGAATTCCAGCTCGTAGCTGCCGGTCTCGAACTCGGCCGCGGGCAGGATCTGCCGGTCGGTGCGACCATCGGCATTGGTGCGCAGCCGCGCGATTTCAGTCCTCTGGCCGCCGTCGAGGCGGAACAGCACCACCTCCATGCCCTCGGCGGGCGTGCCGCGGGCAGTGTCCAGAACATGGGTCGTCAGGTAACCGGGCATCTGCGCCTCCCCTCCACTTTCGTTGATGCGTCGATAACCGATGCGCCATGGTCCGCGCGAGAGGGGCATGACGCAAGGTAGTCTCAAGTTTCCATAGAAAATCGCGCGGGGTTCCCCCGGGGATCACCCGGCCAGCCGCGCGACGGCGTTCTGCGCCCGCGCCCGAAGATCGCGCGGGTCGGCGGTCAGCAGGCGGTGGTCGCCGACGACGGCACGGCCCTGCACATAGACGGCGCGCGGGCGGACCGGCGCGCAGAAGATCAGCGCCGCGACCGGGTCCCACTGGCCCGCCAGCGGCAGGTCGGACACATCCCACAGCACCAGGTCGGCCTGCATCCCCGGCGCCAACGCGCCGATGTCGTGCCGGCCCAGCACCCGTGCCCCGCCGCGCGTCGCGATCTCCAGCGCCTCGCGCGCACCAAGCGCGGCAGGGCCGTCGCGCAGCCGGGCGACCAGCATCGCCTGCCGTGCCTCCAGCCCCAGATGGCTGCAATCATTGCTGGCCGAGCCGTCCACGCCCAGCCCGACAGGCACGCCGGCGTCGCGCAGCGCGCGCACCGGGGCGATGCCGCTGGCCAGCCTGGCGTTGGAACAGGGGCAATGCGCGATCCCGGTGCCGGTGCGCGCGAACAGGTCGATCTCGGGCGGCGACAGCTTGACGCAATGGGCGTGCCACACGTCGTCGCCGGTCCAGCCCAGGCTTTCCGCGTAATCGCCCGGCAGCATCCCGAAATTGTCCAGCGAGTAGCGGATGTCCTCGTCGTTCTCGGCCAGGTGGGTGTGCAGCCTGACGCCCTTTTCGCGGGCCAGGATCGCCGCGTCGCGCATCAGCTCGCGGCTGACGGAGAAGGGAGAACAGGGGGCAAGCCCGACCTGCACCATCGCCCCCTCGGATGCATCGTGGAAGGCATCCACGACCCGTTCGCTGTCACGCAGGATCGCGGCCTCGTCCTCGACCAGCGCGTCGGGCGGCAGGCCCCCCCGGCTTTCGCCGATCGACATGGCCCCGCGCGTGGCCGTGAACCGGATGCCGATCCTGCGCGCCGCCTCGATGCTGTCGTCCAGCCGCGCACCGTTCGGGAACATGTAGAGATGGTCCGACGAACAGGTGCAGCCCGACAGCGCCAGTTCGGCCAGGCCGATCTCGGCCGACAGGCGGATATCGTCGGGCCCCATGCGCGCCCAGATCGGGTAAAGCGTCTTGAGCCAGCCGAACAGCGCGGCGTCCTGCGCGGCAGGCACGGCGCGGGTCAGCGTCTGGAACAGGTGGTGGTGGGTGTTGACGAGGCCCGGGGTGATCACGCAGCCCGCCGCCTCGACCACCTCGGCGCCGTCGCGCGGCAGGTTTTCACCCGCCGCCACGACCTTTCCGTTTTCGACCAGGACATCCCCGCCCCGGATCTCGCGCCGGTCGTCGTCCATCGTGACGACGACCTCTGCGCCCCGAAACAGCGTCCTAGTGGTCGGCGACATGGCCCGCCGCCCGCAGCTCTTCCTCGTCCACATGGGCCGCGCCGTTGTAGAACCAGTTCAGCAGGACCGCCGTGATCGCCGCCAGCAGGATGCCGGAGTGGATCAGCGGGTGGATCGCATGGGGCATCCACTGGTTGAAGTTCGGCGCCACCAGCGGGATCATCCCCATCCCGACCGAGATCGCGACGATGAACAGGTTGTGGCGGTTGTTGGCGAAATCGACCCGCGCCAGGATGCGCACCCCGGTCGCCGCGACCATGCCGAACATCACCAGGCCGGCGCCCCCCAGAACCGTGGTCGGCAGGCTTTCGACCAGCGCGCCCATCTTCGGGATCAGTCCCAGCACGATCATGATCGCCCCGCCCGCCACGCAGACAAAGCGCGAGCGGATGCCGGTGACCCCCACCAGACCGACGTTCTGGCTGAACGAGGTATAGGGGAAGGTGTTGAACACGCCGCCGATCACCGTGCCCAGACCATCGGCGCGCAGCCCGGCGGCCAGGCTCTTCTGCTCCAGCGGCTTCTTGCAGATATCCGACAGCGCCAGGAACATGCCGGTGCTCTCGATCAGCGTGACCAGCATGACCAGCACCATCGTCGCGATCATGATCGGGTCAAAGGTGGGCATGCCGAAATGGAACGGTTTGATGACCGCGAACCATTCCGCCGCGCCGACCTTGTCGAAGTTCATCATGCCCAGCATCGCGGCGACGACGCCGCCGACGACGATGCCGACCAGCACCGCGATGTTCGACAGGAAGCCGCGGGCATATTTCGACACCACAAGGATCGTGCCCAGCACCAGGACCGCGATCAGGATGTTGCGTCCCGCCGCATAAAGCGGGTTCTGCAGCGTCGGGGCCAGGGTCACGCTGGCCGGAACCTCGCCTGCCGCGCGGGCGGCCTCCAGCCAGGCAGCGGCGGCGGGATCGACGACCTTCGGCGCGGTCGGGCCGACCTGAAGGCCGAAGATCCAGTTGATGCCGATGGGCATCAGGCTGATGCCGATGGTCAGGATCAGCGTGCCGGTCACGACCGGCGGAAAGAACCGCAGCATCTTCGAGATGAAGGGCGCGATGATGATGCCGATGATCCCCGCCGCGATGATCGCGCCGAACAGCGCGCGTGCGCCGTCATGGCCGGGCAGCGAGGTGGCCACCGCCACCATCGGGCCGACCGAGGCGAAGGTCACGCCCATCATCACCGGCAGCTTGATGCCGAAATACTGGGTCGCGCCAAAGCTCTGGATGATCGAGACGATACCGCAGACGAACAGGTCGGCCGAGATCAGGAATGCCACCTCCTCGGGCGGCAGGTTCAGCGCCCGGCCCACGATCAGCGGAACCGCGATGGCCCCCGCATACATGACCAGGACGTGCTGGAAGCCAAGCGTCAGCAGCTTGGGGGCGGGCAGGATCTCATCAACCGGATGGATGCTGCCCTGATAGGTGGTGTCAGACATGGTGGACCTCCCGTTCCACTGAAATCAACGTGCCGTCAGATCTCGACCTCGATGGCCTTTCCCTGTTGCCGTGCCAGTTCCACGACGGCACCCGCCACGGCGAGGTCCTGCAGACCCACGCCGGTGCCGTCGAAAATGGTGACCTCCGCATTGCCACGCCCCTCGTGATTGCCGGTGATGACCCGGCCTATCGCGATGACATCGCTGTCGGAAATCGTTTTCTGCGCCGCGGCATGCTGGAATTCACCGATGCTGAGCGATTGCGCAACCTCGTCGGTGAAAAGCCGGGCACGGGCGATCAGCGCCGGGTCAAGCTCCTGCTTGCCCTTGGTGTCGGTGCCCATCGCGGCGATATGCGTGGGCCCCGTCACATGGCCGTCCATCAGCAGCGGGTCGAAGGCCGAGGTGATCGAGATGATGACATCGGCCTCGGCGCCCAGGCGATCCAGATCCACCGCCTCGAAGGGCAGGCCCAGATCCGCCGCGGTGTCGGCCAGCCGGCCCAGCATCTCGGGATGCGGGTTCCAGCCGATCACCTTCTCGAAGCCGTGAACGCCCGCCGCCGCGCGCATCTGGAAGGCCGACTGGTGGCCAGCGCCGATCATGCCCAGCACCTTCGCGCCCGCAGGCGCAAGATGCTTGATCGACACGGCGCTGGCCGCCGCCGTGCGCAATGCGGTCAGCAGGTTCCCTCCAACCGCCGCCGCCACGCGCCCGGTGTCCGGGTCGAACAGGAACACCGTGGACTGATGGTTGATCAGCCCGTGCTTCTGGTTGTTCGGCCAGTAGCCGCCCGCCTTCAGCCCCAGATTGGCGCCCTTGCGGTCGAACCCGCCCTTGAAGCCGTACAGCGCATCCTCGTGCCCGATCGCCTCGCGGACCACCGGGAAGTTGTAGGCGTCGCCCGAGGCCATCGAGGCGAACACCGCCTCGACCGCGTCGAATGCCGCCTCGGGGGTCATCAGCCCGGCGATCTCCTTCTCAGGGACGACCCACATCAGTAGGCCTTCCCGCGGGCGCTGACCGGCCACAGGGTCTCGACCTTGCCGTTGCGGACGCCCACATACCAGTCATGGACGTTGCAGGTCGGGTCGCAATGGCCCGGCACCAGGCGCAGCTTGTCATTGACCTTCAGCACGCCCTGCGGGTCGTCGATCACGCCGTGCTCGTCGCTGCACTTGACGTATTTCACGTCGTCGCGGCCATAGATGAAGGGCAGGCCGCTATCGACCGACTGGGCCTTCAGGCCGGCGTCGCAGATCGCCTTGTCGGCCTTGGCATGGCTCATCACCGAGGTCAGGATGAACAGCGCGTTTTCCCATTCGCCCTGGTCGATGCGGTTGCCGTCCTTGTCGAGGATGCGGCCGTAATCGGCGTCCATGAAGGCATAGCTGCCGCACTGCAACTCGTTGTAGACGCCCGAATTGCTTTCGAAGTAATAGCTGCCGGTGCCGCCGCCGGAGACCAGCTCGGGCTCAAGCCCGGCGTCCTTCAGCGCGTCCACGGCTTCCTTGACCTGGGCGATGGCTGCGTCGAGTTTCGCCTTGCGATCCTCATAGCTGTCCATGTGCTGCATGGCGCCCTGATAGGCCTGGATGCCGGTGAACTTCAGCCCCGGCGCCGCATCGACAGCCTTCGCGATCTCGACCACCGCATCGGCGGTCTTGACGCCGCAGCGGCCGGCACCGCAGTCGATTTCCACGAACACCTCAAGCTGGGTGCCGTGCTTCTCGGCCGCAGCCGACAGGTCGGCCACGTTCGCCACGTCATCCACGCAGACGATGATGCGCGAGCCGTGCTTGGGCAGCTGCGCCAGCCGGTCGATCTTGCCGGGGTCGCGGACCTGGTTGCTGACCAGCACATCCTTGATGCCGCCGCGCACGAAGACCTCGGCCTCGCTGACCTTCTGGCAGCAGACGCCGACGGCGCCGCCGAGGGATTCCTGCAGCTTCTGGACATCGACCGACTTGTGCATCTTGCCGTGGCTGCGATGGCGCATGCCATGCGCCTTGGCATAGTCGCCCATCTTGCGGATGTTGCGCTCAAGCGCGTCCAGATCGAGGATCAGGCAGGGCGTCTGGATGTCCTTCTCGTCCATCCCCGGCAGGGCGGGCACATCGTAGCCGACTTCAAGGCCGTCGAAAGTGGTGGGTGCGTTCATGGATAGCCCTCCTCAGATCCAGGGCAGCTTGTCGAGATCGACATTGCCGCCGGTGATGATGATGCCGACACGCTTGCCGGCGAATGCGTCGCGGTTCTTCAGGATGGTGGCCAGCGGCACGGCGCTGCTGGGCTCCATCACCACGCGCAGGTGTTTCCAGGTGAGTTTCATTGCCTCGATGATCTCGGCATCCGAGGCGGTGTAGATTTCCGACACGTGGTTGCTGACGAAATGCCAGGTCAGTTCCTTCAGCGGCACCAGCAAGCCGTCGGCGATGGTCTTGGGCGCGTCATCGGCGATGATGTGGCCGGCCTTGAAGCTGCGATAGGCGTCGTCTGCCTGTTCCGGCTCGGCCGCGATCACCTTCGTCTCGGGCGCCAGCGTCGCCAGCGTCAGGCAGGTGCCCGAGATCATGCCGCCGCCGCCGATCGGCGCCACCACCATGTCGACGCCGTCGGTCTGTTCCATGAATTCCTTGGCGCAGGTGCCCTGCCCCGCGATCACCCGCGGGTCATTGTAGGGATGCACGAAATCGCCGCCCGTCTCGGCCTGCACGGTCGCGAAGGTCGCCTCGCGCGAGCTGGTCGAGGGCTCGCATTCGGTGATCCTGCCGCCATAGCGGCGCACGGTATCCTTCTTGGCCTGCGGCGCGGTGCGCGGCATGACGACGTTGCAGGGGATGCCGCGCCGCATCGCCGCATAGCTGAGGCAGGAGGCATGGTTGCCCGATGAATGCGTGGCCACGCCGCGCGCGGCCTGCGCCTCGTCCAGACCGAACACCGCATTGGTGGCGCCGCGGACCTTGAAGGCCCCCGGCTCCTGAAAGTTCTCGCATTTGAAGAACAGCTGCGCGCCTGTCAGATCGTTGAGGTAATCCGAGACCCGGACCGGCGTGCGGCGGATATGCGGCTTGATCCGCTCATGCGCGGCCAGCATGTCCTCGTAGCTGGGGATCAGCATGTCAGCATCCTTCATCACGCGGCGGCCTTATGGGCGCTGGCGGCGCTTTGGCGGTAATGTTCCTGCGCGGCGGCGACACCGCTGCCCAAGGTGACCGGCAGGCCCAGGTCGGCCATGACCATTTCCGCCGTGGCAATGCCCGACAGCGCCATGACATCGGTGAGGCTGCCCAGATGGCCGATGCGGAAGACCTTGCCCGCGACATCGCCAAGCCCCGTGCCGAAGGCCACGCCATAGGTGTTCAGCGCGTGGCTGACGATCTTGTTGGCGTCGAAGCCCTCGGGCACGCGGATCGCGCTGACGCTGTCGGAATAGAGGTCCGGGCGCAGCGCGCAGAGGCTGAGGCCCCAGGCGCCGACCGCCTGGCGCACGCCCTCTGCGATGCGGTGATGGCGGGCAAAGACGTTTTCCAGCCCCTCCTCCAGCAGCATGTCGCAGGCGACGTTCAGCCCGTTCAGCAGGCCGACCGGCGGGGTGTAGGGAAAGCCGTTGGCGGCATAGCCCTTGGCCATGTCGCGGATGTCGAAGAAGGTGCGCGGCAGTTTCGCGCCCTCGACCGCGGCCATGGCCTTGGGCGAAAAGCCCGCGATCGCCAGGCCGGGGGGCAGCATGAAGCCCTTTTGCGACCCGGTGACGGCAATATCGACGCCCCATTCGTCCATGCGGAAATCATAGCAAGCGATCGAGCTGACGCCGTCAACGAACAGCAGCGCCGGGTGGCCGGCGGCGTCCAGAGCGCGGCGGACGGCGGCGATGTCGCTGCGCACGCCGGTCGCGGTCTCGTTATGCGTGGCCAGCACGACCTTGATCTCGTGGTTCCTGTCGGCGGTCAGGATTTCCTCGAAGCGGTCGGCGGGAACGCCGTCGCCCCAGGTCTGGGTGACGACCTGGACATCCAGCCCGTGACGCTGACACATGTCGATCCAGCGATGGCTGAACATGCCGTTGCGCGCGGCCAGGACCTTGTCGCCTGCCGACAGGGTGTTGGTGATCGCGGTTTCCCAGCCGCCGGTGCCGGTCGAGGGAAACACGAAGACCTGCCCCTCGGTGGTCTTGAGAACCTTCTTGACGCCTTCCAGCGCCGGGTGAAGGATCTTTCCGAAGACAGGGCTGCGGTGGTCGATCGTGGGCATGTCCACGGCCTTGCGCAGCACTTCGGGGATATTGGTCGGGCCGGGAATGAAGACGGGATTCTGGCTAGTCATTGGGCGACTCCTCCTGCGAGTTGAGATCAAGACTACTCCCTGCGGCGCAATGTCACAATTTTTTTGGAAAAGTTTTCCGGTAGACGGTAATTCGCTGGAAAATCCATGCGGAACATGGCCTTGTAATTTTCCACCTGCCTGCGCCGATTTTCGCCGGAATCACGAGGCATTGTCAATGAGGGGACGATAATGGCCGAACCGACCCGCCGCCGCGGCCGCCCGCGCAGCGCCCCCGACGCCTCGGGGACGATCCAGGCGCTGGACCGCGCGCTGGACATCCTGGACCTGCTGGCCGGCCATCCGGGGCTGACCCTCTCGGAGGTGGCCGAGAAGATGGACCAGTCCCCCTCGACCGTGCATCGCGTGCTGCACACGCTGGCAGCGCGCGGCGTGGCCGAGACCGATCCGGCCACGCAAAGCTGGCATATCGGGCCGGCGACCTTCCGGCTGGGATCGGCCTTCATGCGCCGTTCGGGCATCGTCGAACGCGCCCGCCCGATCCTGCGCGCGCTGATGGAACATACCGGCGAAACCGCCAATCTGGGCATCCTCAACGGCGAGGCCGTGCTGTTTCTCAGCCAGATCGAGACCCAGGAAACCATCCGGGCCTTCTTCCCGCCGGGCACGAGGTCGCCGCTGCACTGTTCGGGGATCGGCAAGGCGCTGCTGGCCTTCGGCCCGCCCGCGACCCTGGAGGGACTGTTGCGGCAGGTGCCGCTGAAACGCTTTACCGACCGCACCCTGACCACCGCCGAGGCGCTGGAGGAGGACATGGCCCGCATCCGCCATCGCGGCTTTGCCTTCGACGACGAAGAGAAATCGCGCGGCATGCGCTGCATCGCCGCACCGGTCTTCGACTTCAGCGGCGAGGCGGTGGCCGGCATCAGCGTCAGCGGCCCCAGCCACCGCATCGGCCACGAGCATGTCAAGACGCTGGGGGCGGCGGTGGCCGCCGCGGCGGGCGATCTCAGCCACGCGCTTGGCGCCTGACCGGCGCTGCGCCGGTCAGGGACGCAGGCTTTGCCGGGCCAGCGCGGCGATCAGATCGGTGCGTGTGACGATGCCGACCAGCCGGCCATCGTCCAGCACCGGCACCGCGTCGCAGCCGCCCTCGGCCATCGGCGGCAGCAGCGCCCCGACCGGCGCATCGGGCGCGACCACCGGCACCTCCGCGGCCATGATGTCGCGCGCGGCCAGCCCGGCGGGTGCCGTCCGGCCGAACAGTCGCGCCATCGACTCGCGGAACCCGCGCCCGGCCCGCGATGCGTCCTCGCCGGCGCAGCGGATCAGGTGCAACTGGAAGATCACGCCCAGGAATTCGCCGCCGGGCATCACCACCGGGATCGAGGTGAAGCCATGCTGGCGGAACAGCGCCGCCACCTCGCGCAATGCGGTGCCGGGGCCGACCGTCACCAGGTCGCGCGACATGATGTCGGCGGCGCGGATCGGGCCGGCCCGCTGACCCGCCGCCTGCATCTCGGCGGCGGCGATCAGCCGGGCCAGGTCCTCGACGCCCAGGTTCAGCGCCTGGCGATAGCGGCCGAGGATCGCGTTCAGGTCGGCCTCGCTCAGCCCCAGCCGCTCGGCCGGTTCCGGGTCGCCGGTGCCGTGGCTGTTGCGATCCTCGAACTGGCGGAACGGATAGTGTCGCCCGGTCGGGCGCCCGTAGAGGATCGCCGCACCGACCAGCGCCGCCGTGCCAAGGGCCACCGGGCACAGCGCGAACCACCAGCCCAGATCCAGCACCGGGCCGGGGCTCATCGCGGCGGTCATGGCCACGGCGCCGCCCGGCGGGTGCAGCGCCCGGCACAGGATCATCGCCGCGATGGCGACGCCCACCGCCAGCGCGATGCGGGCCAGCGGATCGGCGATCAGCAGGCAGGCCGCGACGCCCACCAGCGCCGAGACGGCGTTGCCCACGATGGCGGTGAAGGGCTGCGCAAGCGGGCTGCTGGGCACCGCGAAGACCAGCACCGAGGTCGCCCCGAAGGGCGCGATCAGGTAAAGGCCGAGCTGTGGATCGACCACCGGCGACAGCAGCACGACCCCGGCGGCCCCCAGCCCGAGGGCCGCGCCGAAGCCCGCGCGCAGGGCCTCGGCAGGGCGCCCGGCCGGCACCGCCGGGCCAAGCGCCCTGATCGCGCGCCGCAGAAACTGGCTCATTCCCGCGCGTCCGTGATGTGACCTGATGACATGTGCGGCTGCTTATCCTGCAGGCATCGTGGCGGCAAGCCGGCCGGACGAAAGCTGCAAGGGCGGCGACCGGTCGCCCGGCCGCCGCCCCCGCATCGCCCCCTCAGGGGCATCGCACCGCGATCAATGCGCGCCGAAGAAGGCGAACTTGATCACGAACATGCCCGCCACGATCCAGGTCGCCGGATGCACCTGCCCCGCCTTGCCGGTCAGCAGCTTGATCACCGCATAGCTGATGAATCCGAAGGCCAGCCCGTTGGCGATCGAATAGGTGAAGGGCATCGCCAGCGCGGTCAGCACCGCGGGCGCGCTTTCGGTCACGTCGCCCCATTCGATGTCGGACATCTCGCGCACCATCAGCGTCGCCACATACAGCAGCGCCGGCGCCGTCGCATAGGCGGGAACCGAGCCGGCCAGCGGTGCGAAGAACATCGCCAGCAGGAACAGCAGGGCCACCACCAGCGCGGTCAGCCCGGTGCGCCCGCCCGCCTGCACGCCCGAGGCGCTTTCGACATAGGCGGTGGTCGACGAGGTGCCCAGCAGCGAGCCCGCCGTGATCGCGGTCGAATCCGCCAGCAGCGCGCGGCCAAGGCCCTTGTTGGTGTGGGCCGGGCCCTCGGTCAGCAGGCCGGCGCGCTTGGCCACGCCGATCAGCGTGCCGGTCGCGTCGAACACCTCGACCAGCACCATCACCAGGATCACCTGGAAGATGCCGTAGGTCAGCGCGCCCGCCAGGTCCAGCTGCATGAAGGTCGGCGCGATCGAGGGCGGCATCGACATGATGCCGCCGAACTCGCTGACGCCCAGCAGGATCGCGGCCACCGTGATCACCAGGATGCCGATCAGGATGGCGCCGGTCACCTTCATCGCGTCCAGCGCGATGATGATGAAGAAGCCCGCGATCGTCAGCAGCGTGCCGGTGGCGGTCAGGTCGCCCAGCGTGATCAGCGTGGCCGGGCTGTCCACCACGAGGCCCGAGCTTTGCATGGCGATGATGGCCAGGAACATGCCGATGCCGGCGGCGATGCCGCTGCGCATGGAATGCGGTATGCCCGCGATCAGCCAGCGTCGCAGGCCAGTCACGGTCATGAACAGGAAGATCATCCCCGAGATGAACACCGCGCCAAGCGCCTGCTGCCAGGTAAAGCCCATCGCACCGACCACGGTGAAGGCGAAGAAGGCGTTCAGCCCCATGCCGGGCGCCATGGCGATCGGCCAGTTCGCCCACAGCCCCATGATCGCCGAACCGATGGCGGCGGCAAGGCAGGTGGCCACGAAGACGGCATTGCGATCCATGCCGGTGCTGGACAGGATGTCCGGGTTGACGAAGATGATATAGGCCATCGTCAGAAAGGTGGTGATCCCGGCGATCACCTCGGTGCGGACATTGCTGCCATGCTCCGACAGCTTGAAGTAGCGTTCCATGAAATCCTCCGCGCGGCTCTCCCCGGCCGCGATGAGGTAGGATACGGTCGGCCGGTCAGGCGCAACAATCAGCCCGAAACCGGAAGTCTTTCAATGGCCAATTGAAACCGTCCCCGATCTTTGTCGATTCATTGATACAGAATTCTGCTGTTGCCCGCTTGCCCGGCAGGCCCGCACGCGGTTTGCTGTGACGGACCCAGCCAGACCGGAGGACAGGCAAGATGCGCTACAGCCGCGACATGCGAGGATATGGCGAGACGACCCCCGATCCGCAATGGCCCGGCGGCGCCAGGATCGCCGTGCAGATCGTCGTGAACTACGAGGAAGGCGGCGAGAACAGCATCGAGCATGGCGATGCCGCCTCCGAGGCCTTCCTGTCCGAGATCATCGGCGCGCAGCCCTGGCCCGGCAAGCGGCACTGGAACATGGAATCGATCTATGATTACGGCGCGCGCTCGGGCTTCTGGCGGCTGCACCGGCTGCTGAAGGACATCCCGGTGACGGTCTATGGCGTGGCGACCGCGCTGGAACGCTGCCCCGAGCAGGTCGCGGCGATGCAGCAGGCGGGCTGGGAGATCGCGACCCACGGGCTGAAATGGATCGACTACCGCGACATCCCCCGCGAGGTCGAGGCCGAGCATATCGCCCAGGCGATCGAGCTGCACACCCGCGTCACCGGCGAACGGCCGCACGGCTTCTACCAGGGCCGCACCTCGATGAACACGGTCGAACTGGGCTGCGAGGAAGGCGGCTTCGCCTATCTGGCCGACACCATCGCGGATGAACTGCCCTACTGGCATGTCCATCAGGGCCGGCCGCAGCTGATGGTGCCCTACACGATGGACGCCAACGACATGCGCTTTTCCAGCGGCCAGGGCTTCGGCACCGGCACGGATTTCTTCGACTACCTGCGCGACAGCTTTGACATCCTCTATGCCGAGGGTGCGGCGGGTGCGCCGAAGATGATGTCGATCGGGCTGCATTGCCGGCTTGCCGGGCGGCCGGGCCGGGCCATGGCGATCCAGCGGTTCCTGGACCATGCGCGCAGCCATGACGGCGTCTGGTTCGCCAGCCGGCTGGACATCGCACGCCACTGGGCCGAGCATCACCCCTACCAGCCGCGCGACCGCGCCTCGCAGATGGATCGCGATGCCTTCGTCGCGAAATTTGGCGGCATCTACGAACACTCGCCCTTCATCGCCGAACGGGTCTGGGACGCCGAGATGGGCGCAGTCCATGACAGCGCCGGCGGCCTGGCCGGGCGGATGGCGCAGGTCTTCCGCGCGGCCAGCGATGCCGAAAGGCTGGGTGTCCTCGTGGCCCACCCCGATCTGGCCGGCAAGCTGGCGGCGGCCAAGCGGCTGACCGCCGAAAGCACCCAGGAACAGGCCAGCGCCGGCCTGGATGCGCTGACCGACGCCGAGCGCACGGAATTCACCCGCCTGAACGACGCCTATACGGGCAAGCACGGCTTTCCCTTCATCATCGCGGTGCGCGACCACGACAAGGCCAGCATCCTGGCCGCGATGCAGGCCCGCGTCGACAACGACACCACCACCGAGCGCGCCGAGGCCGAACGCCAGGTCATGCGCATCGCCGAGCTTCGCCTGAAAGAGGTGCTGAAATGACCGACCTGCCCCCGCAAGGCGCCCCCACCGGCGACATCGCCGTCGTTCCCCAGCCCCAGACCCAGCCCGGCCGCTATGCCGGCCCGGTCGCGGGCCTGCCGCCGCAGACCGGGATGACGACCGACACGGCCGTGTTCACCGATGCCTATGCGGTGATCCCGCGCACGGTCATGCGCGACATCGTCACCAGCTATCTGCCGGGCTGGCAGGGAATGCGGATGTGGATGCTGGCCCGGCCGCTGTCCGGCTTTGCCGAGACCTTCAGCCAGTACATCGTCGAGCTGGCCGAGGGCGGCGGCAGCGATGCCCCCGACGACGACCCCGAGATCCAGCACGCGATCTTCGTCACCGGGGGCGAGTTGCGCGTCACGATTGCCGGCACCGACCACCTGCTGCGCGCCGGAGGCTTTGCCTATGTGCCGCCCGGCACCGACTGGAGCCTGCGCAACGTGACCCCGGGAAACACCGGCTTTCACTGGTGGCGCAAGCGCTGGCAGCACTGCGAAGGCACCGCGCGTCCCGACCCGATCATCGCGCAGGAACAGGACATCGCCCCCTCGATGATGCCCGACACCGACGGCGCCTGGGGCACGACGCGCTTCATGGACCCGGCCGACCTGCGCCACGACATGCACATCACCGTGGTGACCTTCAAGCCGGGCGGCTCGATCCCCTTCGCCGAAACGCATGTGATGGAACACGGGCTGTTCGTGCTGGAGGGCAAGGCCGTCTACCGGCTGAACCGCGATTGGGTCGAGGTCGGCCCGGGCGACTTCATGTGGCTGCGCGCCTTCTGCCCGCAGGCCTGCTATGCCGGCGGGCCGGGGCCGTTCCGCTATCTGCTCTACAAGGACGTGAACCGCCACGCGACGCTGTGGCCGAACCGCTGAGCGGCGCCGCAGCCACCTGATCCCGGCGGGCCGGCCGGCGGCGCCCTGCCCCGCACCCGCCGCCCCAGACGCGCAACCCCAGACGCGCAACCCCAGACGCGCAACCCCAGACGCGCAACCCCGCCCTCCGTTCCGGACGGCGGGGTTGCGACATTGCGGCGATCGGGGCTATGAGGCGTCAAACGCATGGACCCGGTGAGATTCCGGGTGGCTCTTCCGGCCGCTGATCCGCCGGATAACCCGAACCTCACCACCAACGCGCCGAAACGGCGGGAACCGCGCCGCTTCGGTCAGGAACGGACCCTTCATGTTTTCATTCGACAGCTACCGGCGCCAATGGACCGGCAACATCCGCGCCGACATTCTGTCCGGGCTGGTCGTGGCGCTGGCGCTGATCCCCGAGGCAATCGCCTTTTCGCTGATCGCGGGGGTCGATCCCAAGGTCGGGCTCTATGCCAGCTTCTCGATCGCCGTCATCACCGCGATCGCCGGCGGGCGTCCCGGCATGATCTCGGCCGCGACGGCCGCGACCGCGGTGCTGATGGTGACGCTGGTGCGCGATCACGGGCTGCAATACCTGCTGGCCGCGACGGTGCTGGCCGGCCTGATCCAGATCGGCTGCGGGCTGCTGAGGCTGGGCTTCGTGATGCGCTATGTGTCGAAATCGGTGATGACCGGCTTTGTCAACGCGCTGGCCATCCTGATCTTCATGGCGCAACTGCCCGAGCTTGACCCCCGGGTGGTCGGCCCGCTGACCTATGTGCTGGTCGCGGCGGGGCTGGCGATCATCTATCTGTTTCCCCTGCTCAGCAAGGCCGTGCCCTCCCCGCTGGTGACGATTATCGTGCTGACGACGCTGACCCTTGCCCTTGGCCTCGACGTAAGGACGGTGGGCGACATGGGCGCCCTGCCCGACACCCTGCCGGTGTTCCTGATCCCCGACATCCCGCTGACCCTCGAGACGCTGGCCATCATCCTGCCCTATGCGGTCGCGGTCGCCATCGTCGGTCTGCTGGAAAGCCTGATGACCCAGAACCTCGTGGACGAGCTGACCGACACGCGGTCGGACCGCAACCAAGAATGCATCGGCCAGGGACTCGCGAACAGCGCCACGGGCTTCATCGGCGGCATGGCCGGCTGCGCGATGATCGGGCAGTCGATGATCAACGTGAAGTCCGGCGGCCGCGGGCGGCTGTCCTGCCTTGTCGCGGGGGTGTTCCTGCTGATCCTCGTCGTGGGGCTTGGCGATCTGGTCAGCCGCATCCCGATGCCCGCGCTGGTGGCGATCATGATCATGGTGTCGATCGGCACCTTCTCGTGGTCGTCGCTCGGGGCGCTGCGGACGCATCCGCGATCCTCCTCGGTGGTGATGCTGGCGACGGTGGCTGCGGTCGTCTATACCCACAACCTCGCCATCGGGGTGCTGGTCGGCGTGCTGCTGTCGGGGATCTTCTTCGCGGCCAAGATCGCGCAGCTGTTCCGCGTCACCTCGACCATCTCGGATGACGGTCGCGAGCGGCGCTATCTGGTCGAGGGGCAGCTGTTCTACGGCTCGGTCGAGGATTTCATGGCCGCCCTCGACTTCCGCGAGGCGCTGGAGCGCGTGGTGATCGATGTCAGCCGGGCGCATATCTGGGACATCAGCTCGGTCCAGGCGCTGGACATGGCGATCATGAAATTCCGGCGCGACGGCGCCGAGGTCGAACTGGTCGGCCTGAACGCGGCCTCGGAAACCATCGTCGACCGGCTGGCCATCCATGACAAGCCGGGTGCGCTGGACCGGCTGACGGCACATTGAGAAGGGAGCGCCTCGGATGGACAGGATCATCGCCCTCGTAGATGCCTCGCAATACGCCGCGTCGGTCTGCGAACACGCCGCCTGGATCGCGCAGCGCACCGGGGCGCCGGTCGAACTGCTGCACGTCATCGGCCGCAGGCAGGGCGGGGCGCCGCAGGACCTGTCGGGCTCGATCCGGCTGGGCGCACGCACGGCACTGCTGGAGGAACTGGCGGCCCTGGACGCGCAGCGCGCCCGCGTGGTCAACGCACAGGGCCGGGCGATCCTCGACGATGCCCGTGCGCTGGCCGAGGCTGCCGGAGCCGGCAGCGTCACCACCCGGCTGCTGCAGGGCGACCTGGTCGAGACCGTCGCCGGCCTGCAGGACCAGACCCGCGTCGTCGTGATCGGCAAGCGCGGCGAGGCGGCGGATTTCGCCACGGCCCATCTCGGCTCGAATGTCGAACGCGTGGTCCGCATCAGCCAGAGGCCGGTGCTGGTCGCCTCGCGCGCGTTCCGCCCGATCGGCCGCGTGCTGGTCGCCTTCGACGGTGGCGCCTCGGCCCGCAGGGCGGTGGCCGCCATGGCCGAAAGCGCGCTGTATCGCGGTCTTGCGCTGCACCTCGTCAGCGTCGGGGCGACGGATGACGGGCGCCAGCGCCAGATGGACGAGGCCGCCGCGCAGCTGCGCGGCGCCGGCCTGCAGGTCGAGACGCGACAGATCGAGGGCCAGCCCGAGACCGTGCTGGCACGGCTGGTCGAGACCGAGGGTTTCGACATGCTGGTGATGGGCGCCTATGGCCACAGCCGCATCCGAAGCCTGATGGTCGGATCGACCACCACCGAGATGGTCCGATCCTGCAAGGTGCCGGTGCTGCTGTTCCGTTGACCCGGGACGGGTCCGGCCCACAGCCGGCAGGACCGGCCTAGCGCTTGGCGGCCAGGCGGCGCGAATTGGCGCGGGTGCGCTTGCCATAAGGGCGAAGGGCTGCGGACATGACGCGGTCGGCACTGGCCCCGCGGCTGGTCGCCTGGGCGATGGCGAACAGCGATTCCGACGCCGCCGCCTGCTTTTCGGCGACCATGCGGAACGGCTCGCCCGGGGCCTGCGCGACAAGGCCCATCATTCCGGCCATGCGCAGGCCGATGATCATCTGCGATTCGACCACGATCCGTGTCATCTGCATCATCAGGCGGTAGGGCGCCACCGCCGGGCTCGCGGCCATTCTGAATGTCATCGTCCACTTCCTTTCGCTGCCCAGCGGGCTGTCGCGACATATTGCGAGACCCTTATATGAGACCGCAAGCTGGACTTTGGAACAGTCGGTCAGTTTTTCCGCTGCCCGCTTGGCAAGCCGCGCGGGCCGTGTATAGAGGCAGGCCATGACCGACAGCATCGTTCTTCGCCGCCCCGACGACTGGCATCTGCATCTGCGCGATGGCGCGATGCTGGCAGCCGTTGCGCCTTTCTCTGCCGGCTTCGGCCGCGCGATCATCATGCCGAACCTCGTGCCGCCGGTGGTGACCGGCGCGCAGGCGGCGGCCTATCGCGACCGGATCCGCGCCGCGCTGCCCGAATCTGCGGCCTTTCGGCCACAGATGACGCTGTATCTGACCGACACCACGGAACCGGACGACGTGGTGGCCGCCCATCGCGACGGCATCATCGCCGCGGTCAAGCTGTATCCGGCGGGCGCCACGACCAACTCGGCCAGCGGCGTGACCGATGTCGACCGCGTGCGCCCGGTGCTGGAGGCGATGGCCGAGGCCGGAATTCCGCTGTGCGTGCATGGCGAGGTGACCGATCCCGCGGTCGACATCTTCGACCGCGAGGCGGTGTTCATCGATCGCGTGCTGGACCCGCTGCGCCGCCGCACCCCCGGCTTGCGGGTGGTGATGGAGCACATCACCACCGCCGAGGGCGTCGCCTATGCGCGCGCGGGCGGCCGCGATCTGGGCGCCACGATCACGACACATCACCTGGTCATCAACCGCAACGCCATCCTCGCCGGCGGCATCCGGCCGCATTACTACTGCCTGCCCGTTGCCAAGCGCGAGACCCACCGGCTTGCGCTGCGCGAGGCCGCGACCTCGGGCGAGGCGCGGTTCTTCCTCGGCACCGACAGCGCGCCCCATCCCGACAGCGCCAAGCTGCAGCCCTGCGGCTGTGCCGGCTGCTTCACCGCGCCGAACACCATGTCGATCCTTGCGCAGGTGTTCGACGACGACGGCGCGCTGGACCGGCTGGAAGCCTTTGCCAGCCTCAACGGCGCCGCCTTCTACGGCGTGGCCCCGAACGAGGACCGCATCCGCCTGACCCGGCGCGAGACCCCGGCCGATTATCCCACCAGCATCGCGGCGGGTGACGAGGTGGTGACGGTGTTCGATCCGGGCTTCCCGCTTTACTGGCATCTGGAGGACGCATGAGCCTGCCCTACCCCACCCGCGAGGAAATCGCCCGCCTCAGCGCCCGGATGCTGCTTGAGATCAGGGCCGTCGATTTCAACGCCGCCCAGCCCTTCACCTATGCCTCGGGCCTCAAGGGGCCGACCTATGTCGATTGCCGCCGGATCATCAGCTTTCCGCGGGTGCGCGCCACGCTGCTGGACTTCATGGCCGCGACCGTGATGCGCGATGCGGGCTTCGAGGCCTTCGACAACGTGGCCGGCGGCGAGACGGCGGGCATCCCCTTCGCGGCGATGGTCGCCGAACGGCTGGCCCTGCCGATGACCTATGTGCGCAAGAAGCCCAAGGGATACGGCCGCAACGCCCGCATCGAGGGGGTGATGACCGAGGGCCAGCGGGTGCTGCTGGTCGAGGACCTGACCACCGATGGCGGCAGCAAGCTGTCCTTCGTGGACGCGATCCGCGACACCGGCGCGACCTGTGCGCATACCGCGGTGATCTTCTATTACGGCATCTTCCCCGAGACGACGCAGCGGCTGGCCGATCACGGCGTCGCGCTGCATCACCTGTGCACCTGGTGGGACGTGCTGGCCGAGGCCCGCGCCGCAGGCAGCTTTGACGAGGCGACGCTGGACGAGGTGCAGGCCTTCCTCTCCGATCCGCGAGGCTGGCAGGCGGCGCATGGCTGACGCCCCACTTATCCACAGCCTGTCCACAGATCCGCCCACCGCTTTCTGGGGCGGCGGGATACCCCGCCGCCGCCGCTTGGGCTAGAAGGGACGGCACAACCAGAACACGGGACAGGGCAGATGAGCGGTTTGCGCGCGATCATTCCGGGGCAGCAGGCAGAGGGCGAGGAGACGGGCGCGATCCCCTTCTCGCTGGAGGCCGAACAACAGCTGCTGGGCGCGCTGCTGACCAACAACGACGTCTTCGACCGGGTCAGCCAGATCATCCGGCCCGAGCACTTCTACCACCCCGTCCACGCCCGAATCTTCGAGATCTGCGCCGAACGCATCCGCCGCAACGCGCTGGCCAGCCCGGTCACCATCAAGGCGTTCATGGAGCATGACGAAGGGCTGAAGGAACTGGGCGGCGCCCCCTATCTGGCGCGGCTGGCCGGCGCCGCGATCAGCGCCTACGCCGCCCGCGACTACGCCCAGATGATCCGCGAATTCGCCCTGCGCCGCGAGTTGATCCAGCTGGGCCAGGACATCTCGGCCCGCGCCTCGACGGTCGAGGTCGACGACGATGCCGAGGAACAGATCAAGGCCGCCGAACAGACGCTGTACAAGCTGGGCGAACAGGGCGTGGCCGAGCGCGGCTTCCAGTCCTTCCTGAAGGCGGTGACCGGCGCGGTCCAGGCCGCCAACGCCGCCTATCAGCGCGACGGCAAGCTGTCGGGCATCTCGACCGGGCTGGTCGATCTGGACGCGAAGATGGGCGGGCTGAACAATTCCGACCTGATCATCCTCGCCGGCCGCCCCTCGATGGGCAAGACCTCGCTGGCCACCAACATCGCCTTCAACATCGCCAAGGCGCACAGGACGGGCGAAAGGCCCGACGGCTCGACCGGGTCGGTCGAGGGCGGCGTCGTCGGGTTCTTCAGCCTCGAGATGTCGGCCGAGCAGCTGGCCGCCCGGATCCTGTCCGAGGCCGCCGAGGTGCCCTCGGAACGCATCCGCAGCGGCAACATGGACGAGGGCGAGTTCCGCCGCTTCGTCGAGGCCGCCCATGCGCTGCAGAACTGCCCGCTGTATATCGACGACACGCCCGCCCTGCCGATCAACCAGCTTGCCGCCCGCGCCCGCAAGCTGAAGCGCACGCACGGGCTGGACGTGCTGATGGTGGACTACCTGCAACTGCTGAAGGCCGCGACCGCCAAGGACAGCCGCGTGAACGAGGTCAGCGAGATCACCCAGGGCCTGAAGGCCGTCGCCAAGGAACTCAACATCCCCGTCATCGCCCTGTCGCAGCTGTCGCGGCAGGTCGAGAACCGCGAGGACAAGCGCCCGCAACTGTCTGACCTTCGCGAATCCGGCTCGATCGAACAGGACGCCGACATCGTGATGTTCGTGTTCCGCGAGGAATACTACAAGGAACGCGAGAAGCCCTCGGACGCCGATCTGGACGCGATGGCCAAGTGGCAGCAGGTCATGGAGCAGGTGCATGGCAAGGCCGAGGTGATCCTCGGCAAGCAGCGCCACGGCCCGATCGGCACGGTCGAGCTGTCCTTCGAGGGCCAGTTCACCCGCTTTGGCAACCTTGCGAAGGACCGCCAGAGCCAATGGGACTGAGCCTGCCGGTTCCGGTCGCCACGATCGGGTTGCTGATCGCCTCGAACGTCTTCATGACCTTCGCATGGTATGGGCACCTGAAGTACAAGGCGGCGCCGCTGCTGGCGGTCATCGCGGTCAGCTGGCTGATCGCGCTGCCCGAATATGCATTGCAGGTCCCGGCGAACCGCCTTGGCCACGGCCAGTTCAGCGCCGCGCAGCTGAAGACCATCCAGGAGGTCATCAGCCTGTCGGTCTTCGCGCTGTTCTCCTGGCTGTATCTGGGCGAGAAGCTGGGCTGGCAGCATGCGGTGGGCTTCGGACTGATCTGCCTCGGCGCATGGTTCGTGTTCCATGACTGGACCTGACCGCACCGCGCCGCACGCCCTGACCCTTGTCGCGCTGGCCGGGGTGGCGGCGCTGTCGATGAACGTCTTCCTGCCCTCACTTCCTGGCATGGCGCGGGATTTCGACGTCGACTACGCGGTGATGCAGCTGTCGGTCTCGGCCTATATCGGGGCCAGCGCGGTGCTGCAGCTGCTGGGCGGACCGGTCAGCGACCGCTTTGGCCGCAGGCCGGTCGCGCTGGCCGGGCTGGGCATCTTCGTGCTGGCGACGCTGGGCACGCTGCTGGCCCCCGATGCGACCAGCTTTCTGGTGTTCCGGCTGATCCAGGCCGCCGTGTCGGTCTGCATGCTGCTGTCGCGCGCGGCCGTGCGCGACATCTACGAGGGCGAGAAGGCGGCCTCGATGATCGGCTATGTCACGATGGGCATGGCGGTGGTGCCGATGGTCGCGCCGGTGATCGGCGGCATCCTCGACGAGGCCTTCGGCTGGCGCGCGAATTTCGCGATGATGGGGCTTCTGGGCGTCGGCACGCTGATCCTCGTCTGGCGCGACATGGGCGAGACGGTGCGCGACGGCGGTCTGCCGATGCGCGACCAGGTGCGCAACTACCCCATCCTCGCACGCTCGCATCGCTTCTGGGGCTATTGCCTCGCGGCCACGCTGTCCTCGGGGTCCTTCTTCGCCTATCTCGGCGGTGCGCCCTTCGTGGGCGAGCATGTGTTCCACCTGTCGCCCGCGCAGGTCGGCTATTTCTTCGCGGCCCCGGCGACAGGCTATCTGATCGGCAACTTCCTGTCGGGCCGCTACACCGTGCGGATCGGGCTGAACCGGATGGTCCTGATCGGCGCGGTCATCTGCCTCGTGGCGCTGTCGCTGTCGCTGGCGCTGCTGCTGCTGGGTGTGGTGCGGCCGGTCATCTTCTTCGGCGCCATCGCCTTCATGGGCCTCGGCAACGGCCTCGTCATGCCCAACACCAATGTCGGCATGATGAGCGTCCGACCCGAGCTTGCCGGCACCGCCAGCGGGCTGGGTGGCGCGCTGGCGGTCGCGGGCGGCGCGGCGCTGTCGGCGCTGGCCGGGGCGCTGCTGACACCCGGCGCGGGCGCGACGCCGCTGCTGGTCATCATGTGCGCCTCGGCCAGCGGGGCGCTGCTGGCGATCCTGTGGGTGCTGCACCGCGAAAGACAGCTGGCGCGGGTCGGCTAGGCAGGCGGGCCCGGGGGCGGCGGCACACCCAATCTTAAGCCTTTTGCGCCATGCTTGCCGGCATGACCCGATTCCGCGCGCCGACCCCCTGCATGCCGCGACCGTCGCGCCCCGCGCGGCGCGGACGCGTGGCGGGGCTTGCCCGCCGGCCTTTGCAAAGGCTAGAGCCTTCTTTGCAAAGCAGGGGGGCGATCATGGCGACGCAGAAGATCTATGCAGGCACATCCCTGCGCGAAACCCGCGCGCGGGCCGGGCTGACTCAGCGGCGGCTTGCGGAACGGCTGGGTGTCTCGCTGCCCTATCTGTCGCAGATGGAGAACAACCACCGGCCGATCTCGGCGGGGGTTCTGCTGCGCCTGGCGCAGGAATTCGGCATCGACCTGACCACCCTCGCCTCGGGCGATGCCGAGCGCATGGTCATCGACATGCAGGAAGCACTGGCCGACCCGCTGTTCGACACGCAGCCGCCGCTGGCCGATCTGCGCCTTGCCGCCACCAATGCGCCGGTTCTGGCACGCGCCTTCCTCGACCTCTACCGGGCGCATCGGCAGGGCCAGGAAAGACTGGCAGCGCTGGACGAGGCGATCGGGGCCGCCGGCCAGAACACCCTGTCGACCCCGTGGGAGGAGGTGCGCGATTTCTTCCACTATTGCGACAACTACATCGACGCCGTGGACCGCGCCGCGGAACGCTTTGCCGCGCCCGACGGCCGGCGGCGCGATCTCTGGCCCGAGGCGGTCGCGGCGCTTGCCGCCAACGGCATCGGCGTCTCGCTGATGGAACTGCCGGCGAACGCGGTGTTCCGGCGCCAAGGCGAGGAGTTGCAGGTGAATGCGGCCGCCGAGGCATCGACGCGCCTGTTCCAGCTGCTGCATCTGGTGGCGTTGGAACGTCATGCGGACCTGATCGAGGCGACTCTGGACCTCGCCCGGTTCCGCAGCGAGACCGCCCGGCAGGTTGCGCGGCTGGGGCTGGCCAACTATTTCGCGGGGGCTGCGCTGATGCCCTATCGCCCGTTCCTCGCGGCCGCGCAGGCCGAACGGCACGATCTGGAACGGCTGGCGCATCTCTTCGGTGCCTCGCTGGAACAGGTGGCCCACCGGCTGTCCACCCTGCAGCGGCCGGGCGCGAAGGGGGTGCCGTTCTTCTTCGTGCGCGTCGATCAGGCCGGCACCATCACCAAGCGCCATTCCGCCACGCGGCTGCAATTCGCGCGATTCGGCGGCGCCTGCCCGCTGTGGAACGTGCATCGCGCCTTTGAACAGCCTGGGCGTTTCCTGCGCCAGCTGGCCGAAACGCCGGACGGGATGCGCTACCTGCTGCTGTCGCGCGACGTGTCGAAACATGCCGGCGCCTTCAACGCGCCGGTGCGCCGCTTTGCCATCGGGCTGGGCTGCGAGGTCACCCATGCCGGCGGGCTGGTCTATGCCGACGGGCTGGACCTCGCCAAGCCCCGCGCCTTCGAGCCGATCGGCATTTCCTGCCGGATCTGCCCGCGCCCCGACTGCCACCAGCGTTCGGTGCCGCCGATCGACCGGCCGCTGCGCATTCCCCCGGACAGAAACGGACCCCTACCCTATGAGATTGCGTGACGACTTCGCCACCGCGCGCGCCACGGCAATCGCCGCCGCCGCGGGGGCCTCGGCGGAAACCTGCCCGGCAAGGCATGTATCCGCGCATCTGCAGCGTGTGCGCCACCTCGCGAGTTGCAAAGAAGGCACAGACCCTGTTTACCCCGGTTCAATTGGAACCTGCGCCCTCCCGATGAAACGGGGGCATGTCCTCGGGGGACAGCTTTTGTCGCTGAACGTCTTGAACCGTGTGAACAGCTCGCTCGAGCGTATCCTGCCCGAACAGCGACTTTTCCTGCGCTCGGACGACGCGACCCGCTTTGTGCGGCTGCGCCCGCTGACCCAGCTTGCCGGCATCCTCGGAATCACCACCGCCTTCGGATGGCTGCTGGTCGCCAGCTCGATCCTGGTGATCGACGCGATCAGTTCGGGCTCGTCGCGCGACCAGATGGTGCGCGCGCAATCCGCCTTCGAGACGCGGCTGGACCAGCTGTCGGCCGAACGCGACGCCCGCGCGGCCGAGGCGCTTGCGGCCCAGAACCGCTTTGCCGTGGCGCTGGACCAGGTCTCGGCGATGCAGTCCAAGCTGCTGGCATCGGAAGAGCGCCGGCGCGAGCTCGAGACCGGCATGAAGGTCGTGCAATCGACCCTGCGCGAGGCGATCACCGAACGCGATCATGCCCAGAAGATCGCCGGCAGCGACGAGGGCCTTGATGCAGAGGCCGAGCGCGCGCAGGAGGCGTCGATCGCGCTGGACATCCTGTCGGGCGAGCTGCGCACCGCGGCCGCCGAACGCCGCGAGGCCATCGACGCCGCCAGCGCGGCGCTCAGCGAAGCCGCCGAACTGGAATTGCAGCGCGACGAGATCATCGCCCGCAACGACGAGATCCTGGCCCAGCTCGAAAGCGCGGTCACCGTCTCGGTCGAGCCGCTGGACGATCTGTTCCGGTCGGTGGGCATGAACCCCGAAGAGGTGCTGGACACGATCCGGCAGGGCTATTCCGGCGAGGGCGGCCCGCTGACCGCCACCGCCTATTCCACCCGCGGCGACGCGGCGCTGAGCCAGCGCGAGGCGAAGGCCAAGCAGATCATCGTCACGCTGGACCAGATGAATACCTATCGCATCGCGATGCAGAAACTGCCGCTGGTGATGCCGCTGAAGGATGCTTACCGGCTAACCTCGGGATTCGGGCGCCGCTGGGGCCGGATGCATGAGGCGCTCGACATGGCCGGCCCGGTGGGCACGCCGGTCTATGCGACGGCCGACGGCGTGGTGTCCCATGCCGGTCGCCAGGGTGCCTATGGCAATCTCATCAAGATCCAGCACGAGTTGGACAACGAGACGCGCTATGCGCATCTGTCGCGAATCCGGGTGAAGCCGGGTCAAAGGGTGTCGCAAGGCGACCTGATCGGTGATATGGGCAATACCGGACGCTCGACCGGTCCGCATCTGCATTACGAGGTACGGAGGAAAGGTCGGGCCGTAGACCCGATGAGCTTCATCAAGGCAGCAAGCAATGTTCAGTAAGACCCGCGTGACCGAAACCCGTCCCAACCAGCCCGGCACCGCCGCCCAGGGCACCGAGCCCGAGCGCGCCGCGGCCCCCGCCGGGCCGGCCGCAACCGAGCGTGGCGCGGACGCCCCCGCCGCCGCCCCGCAGCAGCAGCGCGGCCGCACCAGCCCCTCGGTGCTGTCCTCGGACCTGACGGTGACCGGCAACATCCGCACCGATGGCGACATCCAGATCGAGGGCAATGTCGAGGGCGACATCCGCGCGCATCAGCTGGTGATCGGTGAAAGCGCCACCATCAAGGGCGAGATCGTGGGCGACGAGGTCGTGGTGAACGGGCGCGTGGTGGGCCGCGTGCGCGGGCTGAAGGTGCGGCTGACCGCAACCGCGCGGGTCGAGGGCGACATCATCCACAAGACCATCGCCATCGAATCGGGCGCCCATTTCGAAGGCTCGGTGCAGCGTCAGGAAGATCCGCTTGCCAATGGCGGCACCAAGAAGCTTGCGCCCCCGGTCTCTGGCTGAGGCGCCTGCCCGTCCTACGATTCAGCCTTGCGGCCCGCATTCGCGGGCCGTTTGCACATGCGTCACCATGCCACCGGGGATTTTCGCCTCCTCGATGAAAAACCCTGCGCGGATTGCTGAAAGACGCAGCGTCACAATGCGCTACTGTCCCCCCGGGAAGCGGGCATCGCGGCGCCCAGCCGGCAGCCCGCCGCAATCATCATCGGAGGATCCATGAAACTTCTACGCTATGGCCCGGTCGGGCAGGAACGCCCCGGGCTTCTGGACGCCGAAGGCCGCGTGCGCGACCTTGGCGCGCATGTCGCCGACATCGCCGGCGCGGCCCTGACCCCGGAAGGGCTGGCGCGGATCGCAGCGCTTGACCCGGCCACGCTGCCTCTGGTCGAGGGTCGGCCGCAGCAGGACCTGCGGCTTGGCGCCTGCGTCTCTGGCGTGGGCAAGTTCATCGGAATCGGCCTGAACTACGCCGACCACGCGGCCGAGGCCGGAATGGAGGTGCCCAGCGAGCCGATCCTGTTCACCAAATGGACCAGCTGCATCGCCGGTCCCGATGACGACCTCACGCTGCCCAGGGGCGCCGAGGCGACCGACTGGGAGGTCGAACTGGGCATCGTGATCGGCTCGGAGGCGCGCGATGTCAGCGAAGCCGAGGCGCTGGACCACGTCGCCGGCTACTGCCTCATCAACGACATCAGCGAGCGCGACTGGCAGCTGCGGCGCGGCGGCAGCTGGGACAAGGGCAAGGGCCAGGACGGCTTCGGTCCGATCGGCCCCTGGCTGGTGACACCCGACGAGATCGGCGATCTGGCCGCGCTTGGCATGTGGCTGGACGTGGACGGCCACCGCTACCAGCAGGGCAGCACCGCCACCATGGTCTTCGGACCGGCGGCACTGGTCGCCTATTGCTCGCGCTTCGCGACGCTGCATCCGGGCGACGTGATCAGCACCGGCACCCCGCCGGGCGTCGGCATGGGCCAGAAGCCGCCGGTCTATCTGCGCCCCGGACAGGTGATGCGGCTTGGCATCGACGGCCTCGGCGTGCAGACACAGCATGTGAAGGGCAGCTGAAGGAGATCACCGATGGCAACGCCGCGCAGCATCGTCATCACCGGCGCCGGCAGCGGCATCGGCAGGGCCACCGCGCGGCGGTTCCTTGCCGCTGGCTGGCATGTGGCGGTGCTGGGCCGCCGCGACAGCGCCCTGCGCGAGACGGTGCAGGACCACCCTGCCCTGATCCTGCCCTGCGACGTGACCGACCACGCCGCGGTCGATGCCGCCTTCGACGCGGTGACAGCGCAGTGGGGCCGACTGGACGTGCTGTTCAACAATGCCGGGCGCGGCGCCGCGCCCGCGGCACCCGACGCGCTGGACCCCGCCGAATTCCACGCCGTGATCGCGGTGAATGTCACCGGCATGTTCCACTGCGCCCGCGCCGCGTTCCGGGTGATGCGCGCACAGGCGCCACAGGGCGGCCGGATCATCAATAACGGCTCGATCTCGGCCCATGCGCCGCGGCCGGGCTCGATCGCCTATACCACCTCGAAACACGCGGTCACCGGGCTGACACGCAGCCTGTCGCTGGACGGCAGGGCCTGCGGGATCGCCTGCGGGCAGATCGACATCGGCAATGCCGCGACCGGGCTTCTGACGCAGGTCAGCCGGTCGGCGGCCGATGCCGCGGCGCCGCCGCCAGAGCCGACCATGGACGTGTCGGTGGTGGCCGATGCCGTGCTGCACATGGCCGGCCTGCCCGAGGGCGCCAATGTGCAGTTCCTGACCGTGATGGCCACCACCATGCCCTTCATCGGCCGCGGCTGAGGCGCGTCTCAGTCGTCGGGCAGAAGCCGGCGATAGACATGCCAGCTGGCATGGCCAAGAATCGGCAGCGCGACGAAGAGGCCGAGGAAATAGGGCAGGATGCCCAAGAACAGGAAGCCCGCGATCATCGCCGCCCAGACCGCCATCACCGGCCCGTTCATCAGCACCGCGCGGACCGATGTGATGATCGCGGTGATGAAGTCGACCTCGCGATCCAGCAGCACCGGCAGCCCGACCACGGTGAAGGAGAACAGCACCGCCGCAAACATCCCGCCGATCAGCGTGCCGACCAGCAGCATCACCAGCCCTCTGCCCTCCATCAGCAGCGCGGGAGAACTGGTGATGTTGGTCAGCGCCGACACGCCCATGAACAGCGCGAACACGGTATGCGCCACGAACACCCAGAACATGAACAGCAGCAGCACGACCATCGCCATCGAGGGCACCTGCCGGTCCTTCTGCGCAAAGACGACGCCCAGCACTCCGGGCCAGTCCAGCGATTCCTGCGCCTCGATGCGGCGGCTGACCTCGTAGAGGCCGACCGCCGCGAAGGGGGCGATCAGCGGGAAGCCGAGGATGAAGGGGATCAGCCACCAGTCGCGTCCTACGGCAAAGGCGACCAGGGCCAGCACCAGCCCGCCCGCCACGTAGAAGGCCGCAAACAGCAGGCCAAAGGCCGGGGCGCGGCGGAAATCGGCCCAGCCGGCCGACAGCGCAGCGCCAAGATCCGGCAGGCCGATCTGCACCGGCTCGGGCAGTTCGTCAGGCCGATCGGGCGCCGGATCGGGCAGCGGCCGCACCGGCGGCTCGGGGATTGGTCGGGGGTCGGTCGCGTCTGATCGGGTCACATAGTCCTCCCATCCTGCGCGCGTTCGCGTCCAAGATTACGGAGGATCGGCGATCAAGGCAACGGCCGCGGCGGCCTAGCGAAAGCGCCCGGCAAGCGCCTCGTTGACGGCGGGCGTGACGAATTTCGACACGTCGCCTCCCAGCCGCGCGATCTCCTTGACCAGCTTCGAGGCGATCGCCTGCCGCCGCGCATCCGCCATCAGGAAGACCGTCTCGATGCTGCTGTCCAGGGCCCGGTTCATCCCGACCATCTGGAACTCGTACTCGAAATCCGCGACCGCCCGGAGGCCCCGCACGATCACCGTGGCGCCGACATCGCGGGCGCAGTCGATCAGCAGGTTCTCGAACGGGTGGACCAGGATCTCGCCGCCGGTCCGCGCGGCGATCGCGTCGCATTCGGCCCGCACCATCGAGACCCGCGCCTCCAGGTCGAACAGCGGGCTCTTGTCGCGGTTGATCGCGACGCCGATCACCAGACGGTCGACCAGCGCCATCGCGCGCTGGATGATGTCGACATGACCGAGTGTGATCGGATCAAAGGTGCCGGGATATAGTCCGATGCGCATGGCCAGGCATCCTCGTGCAGGGTCACGGAGTCAGGCAAACCCGATTCCGCGACCGGATGCAAGTGCTTGGGCCAGAAGGGCCGCCCGCTCAGCTGCCCATGATCATCCCGGTCAACGCCTCCTTCTCGGCCGCAAGCTCCTTCAGGCGGCCGCTGACCGCATCGCCGATCGAGACGACGCCCAGCATGTGCCCGTCCTGATCGACGACCGGAAGATGGCGGAATCGCCCCTCGGTCATCCGCTCGAGGATCGTCAGCGCGTCCTCGCCGGTGGTGCAGGTCTGCACGCTGGTGGTCATCACCTCCGAGATCGGCGTCGACAGCACGTCGGCGCCGCCCTTGCCCAGCTGCCGCACGATGTCGCGCTCCGACAGGATCCCGGCGGGCGTCCTGCCGTCCTCCGACACCACGACCGCGCCGATGCGCAGATCGGAGAGAAGCTGCACCGCATCGGCCAGCGTCTGCCCGGGCTTGATGGTGACGATGGTGGCCGCGGCCATCCCCGGCTTGCCCGAGCTTTCCTTCATCGTCAGCAACTGTTTGACCAACATCGACTTGCACTCCTTCGCGGCGAGGTTGAGTTCATCTTTTTCCCCGAATCGTCCCGCGTCAAGTGCAACGATCCGGCAGCGCGCCGACCACGGATTCCAGCCGCGCGATCTCGGCCCGCAGACCCTGGGCCAGGGCCTCGGCCAGGACGCTCAGGCGCCGCGAGGCGCGGTCGTCGGCATGGCGCAGCAGCCAGAAGCTGCGCGTGAGCGCGATCCGGTCTGCCAGCACCGGAATCAGCCCGGGGGCGAAGGGCAGCGCAAAGTCATGCACGATGCCAAGGCCCGCCCCGGCCCGCAGCGCCTGCATCTGCACCGCCACCGAATTCGAGCTGATCGCCGCCGTCTCGACCCCTGTTTCCGACAGGTAATCCAGCTCACGGTCGAAGATCATGTCGGGAATATAGCCGATCATCCGGTGCCGGCGCAGGTCGGACAGGTCGCGAATCGGCGCGTGCCTCGCCAGGTAGTCGCGGTGGCCGGCCAGATGCAGGTGATAGTCCGCCAGCCTCTGCACGGTCAGGCGTCCGGTGTCGGGGGGCGAGACGGTGATCGCCATGTCGGCCTCGCGCTTGGACAGGTTCACGACCCGCGGCAGGGCGACGATCTGCACCTCAAGCCCGGGATGCGCGTCGCACAGTCCCCGCGCGACCTGGGGCAGCAGGTAGTTGGCGCAGCCGTCAGGCGCTCCGATTCGCAGCTGGCCGCTGATCCCGGTCTCGCGCCGGGTGGCCTCGGCTGCGGCGGCGGTGGCGGTCTCGGCGGCCTCGGCGGGCGCCACCAGCCGGCTGCCCTCGGCGGTCAGCGCATAGCCTTGCGGGGTCTTGGCGAACAGCGTGGCGCCGACCGCCTGCTCCAGCCGCAGGATCCGCCGCCCCACCGTCGAGGCGTCCATGCCCAGCCTGCGCCCCGCCCCCGACAGGCTCTCGGCCCGCGCCACGGCCAGGAAAATGCGCAGATCGTCCCAGTCCATCGCGCCGTCCTTTGCAGAATTGCAAAACCTCTTTGCCACACTGCCTCTTTTTCCCGCATTTCCGCAAGGCTATGGTGGCCCGGACAACGCAAGGAGGATGCGATGAAAGAGATCTGCCACTGGATCGACGGCAAGGAAGTCGCCGGCACCTCGGGCCGCTACGCCGACATCTATAACCCGGCCACCGGCGAGGTGCAGGCCCGCGTCGCCCTCGCCAGCCCCGAGGAACTGGCCGCCGCCATCGCCAGCGCCGAGAAGGCGCAGGTCGGCTGGGCCGCCACCAATCCGCAGCGCCGCGCCCGCGTGATGATGAAGCTGGGCCAACTCATCAACGAGAACATGGACATGCTGGCCGAACTGGTCAGCCGCGAACATGGCAAGACCCTGCCTGATGCGCGCGGCGACGTGCAGCGCGGCCTCGAGGTGATCGAGGTCTGCATGGGCGCGCCCGGCATGCTGAAGGGCGAATTCACCGACAATGGCGGCCCCGGCATCGACCTCTACTCGATGCGCCAGCCGCTTGGCGTGGTGGCGGGGATCACGCCGTTCAACTTCCCGGCGATGATCCCGCTGTGGAAGATGGGCCCTGCCCTGGCTGCCGGCAACGCGATGATCCTTAAGCCGTCCGAGCGCGTGCCCTCGACCTCGATCGCGCTGGCCCGGCTGGCGCAAGAGGCCGGGCTGCCCGACGGCGTGCTGCAGGTCGTCAACGGCGACAAGGAGGCCGTGGACGGCATCCTTGACAACCCCGCCATCCAGGCCGTGGGCTTCGTGGGCTCCACCCCGATCGCGCAATACATCTATGGCCGCGCCGCCAGCAACGGCAAGCGCGCCCAGTGCTTCGGCGGCGCCAAGAACCACATGCTGATCATGCCCGACGCCGATCTCGACAAGGCCGCCGACGCCCTGGTGGGCGCGGGCTTCGGCGCGGCCGGCGAACGCTGCATGGCGATCTCGGTCGCGGTGCCGGTCGGTGACAAGACGGCGGATGCGCTGATCGAACGGCTGATCCCGAAGATCGAGAAGCTGAAGGTCGGCCCCTACACCGCCGGAGACGACGTCGATTTCGGCCCGGTCATCACGAAGGCCGCGCAGGACCGCATCAACCGGCTGATCGCCTCGGGCGTCGACCAGGGCGCCAAGCTGGTCGTTGACGGGCGCCAGCTGAAGATCCAGGGCTACGAGAACGGCTTCTTCTGCGGCCCCTCGCTCTTCGACCGGGTGACGCCCGACATGGAGATCTACAGGGAAGAGATCTTCGGCCCGGTGCTGTCGACCGTCCGCGCCCAGAGCTATGACGAGGCGCTCAAGCTGGTGATGGACAACGAATATGGCAACGGCACGGCGATCTACACCGCCGATGGCGACACCGCGCGCGACTTCGCCAGCCGGGTGAATGTCGGCATGGTCGGCATCAACTTCCCGATCCCGGTGCCGCTCAGCTACTATACCTTCGGCGGCTGGAAGAAATCCGCCTTCGGCGACCTGAACCAGTATGGCCCGGATGCGTTCCGCTTCTACACCAAGACCAAGACGGTGACCGCCCGCTGGTTCTCGGGCATCAAGGACGAGGGCGCCAGCCTGAACTTCAAGGCGATGGACTGATCCCTTGCCTTGGTCGTGAAATATCCCGGGGGGTCCGGGGGGCAGCGCCCCCCGGCCGTCGCGGGACGCAAGGGGCGCGCGGCCCGGCCGCGCGCCGCCGACTGAGCGAAGGGGGCCGCCGATGACGTCCGAACCCGATTTCACGCTGGGCATCGAAGAGGAATATCTTCTCGTCGACCCGCAGACGGGCACTCTGGCCGAGGCGCCTGATGCGATGATGGCCGTATGCCGGGCCGAACTCGAGGATCACGTCAGCCCCGAATTCCTGCGCTGCCAGATCGAGGTCGGCACCCCGGTCTCGGCCGACATCGCCGAGGCGCGCGGCCACCTGCTGCATCTGCGCCGCACCATCGCAAGGATCGCCGCCGATCACGGGCTGGCGCCGATCTCGGCCTCCTGTCATCCCTTCGCGGACTGGCGCGACCAGCATCACACCGACAAGGATCGCTACAACGAATTGTCGCGGGACATGGGCGCGGTTGCGCGCCGCATGCTGATCTGCGGGATGCATGTGCATGTCGGCCTGGCCGAACAGGCGATGCGCATCGACCTGATGAACCAGTTCGGCTACTTCCTGCCGCATCTTCTGGCGCTGTCGGCCTCCAGCCCGTTCTGGCAGGGCGCCGACACCGGCCTCGCCTCCTACCGCACCACCGTCTTCGGCGGCATGCCCCGCACCGGCCTGCCGCCGCGTCTGCGCGGCTGGGACGAATACGAACGCTCGGTCGCGGCGCTCACCGATCTCGACATCATCGCCGACAGCAGCAAGATCTGGTGGGACCTGCGCCCCTCGGCCAGGTTTCCGACGCTCGAGACGCGGATCTGCGATGCCAGCCCGCGGCTTGACGACACGATCACCCTCGCAGCGCTGATCCAGGCCAGCCTGCGGATGCTGTGGCGGCTGTCGCGCGGCAACACCCGCTGGCGCGAATACGACAACTTCCTGCTGGGCGAGAATCGCTGGCGCGCGGTGCGCTATGGCACCTCCGAGGGTCTGATCGACTTCGGCGCCCACGCCGTCCTGCCCTTTCAGCAGCTGGCCGAGGACTGGATCGCGCTGGTGGCCGAGGATGCAGATGCCCTCGACAGCCAGCACGCGGTCGCCCGGCTGCGCGGGATGGTGGCCACGGGCACCTCGGCCGAACGACAGCGCGCAGTGCTGGCCTCCGCGCTCGCCGCCGGCGCGACCCGCGACGAGGCCCTGCGCGCCGTCGTCGCCCATCTGATCGAGGAGTTCGGGCGGGATGACTAGCCCACGCGCCGGGGCTTGCAATCCTTGTGCAACATCTGGCAATTAAACAATCGTTCAATTCATCGCAGCCAAAGGGGGGAGGGCACCGCATGGATTTCGCGCTGAGCGAAGAGCAGCAGGCCATATTCGACATGGCCCGGGATTTCGGGCAGGCCCGCATCGCGCCCCATGCGCGCGAATGGGAGGCGCAGGGCAGCATCCCGCGTGCCCTGTGGTCGGAGATAGCCGAGCTTGGCTTCGGCGGTCTCTACGTCGACGAGGCGCATGGCGGCACCGGTCTCGGCCGGCTGGACGCGACGCTTGTCTTCGAGGCGCTGGCGATGTCGTGCCCCTCGGTCGGCTCGTTCCTGTCGATCCACAACATGTGCGGCGGCATGATCGACAAGTTCGGGTCGGACGAGACCAGGGCCCGCTGGTTGCCGCGCCTGTGCAGCATGGAGACGATCTTCAGCTATTGCCTGACCGAACCGGGCAGCGGTTCGGACGCCGCGGCGCTGCGCACCCGCGCCCAGCGCACCGACGAGGGCTACCGGCTGACCGGTACCAAGGCCTTCATCTCGGGCGGCGGCTATTCCGACGCCTACATCACCATGGTCCGCAGCGGCGGCGACGGTCCACGGGGCATCAGCACGGTCATCGTCGAGAACGGCACCCCCGGCCTCAGCTTCGGCGGGCTGGAAGACAAGATGGGCTGGCGCTCGCAGCCGACCGCGCAGGTGCAGTTCGACGACTGCCTCGTGCCGCATGACAACCTGCTGGGCGAGGAAGGGCGCGGATTTTCCTATGCGATGGCCGGGCTGGATGGCGGCCGGCTGAACATCGCCGCCGGTGCGCTGGGCGGCGCACAGGCCGCGCTGGACGCGACGCTGGCCTATATGGGCGAACGCCGCGCCTTCGGCAAATCCCTCGACCAGTTCCAGGCGCTGCAGTTCCGGCTGGCCGAGATGGAAACCGCCCTGCAATCCTCGCGCATCTTCCTGCGGCAGGCGGCGTGGAAGCTGGACAATGGCGCCGCCGATGCCACAAAGTTCTGCGCCATGGCCAAGCTGTACGTCACCGACCGCGCCTTCGATGTCGCCAACCAGTGCCTGCAGCTGCATGGCGGTTATGGATATCTTGCCGATTACGGGATCGAGAAGATCGTCCGCGACCTGCGCGTGCACCAGATCCTGGAAGGCACCAACGAAATCATGCGGCTGATCGTCGGCCGCGCCTTGCTGGCCGAACGGGGGTAGGACATGGGCGATCTGAACATCCGCGTGGCGGGCCGCGCCGGGCGGATCACCTTCACCCGGCCACAGGCGCTGAACGCGCTGAATCACCAGATGGCGCTGGACCTGCGCGCCGCGCTGGAGGGCTGGCGGGACGATCCGCAGGTCGCGCTGGTCATCATCGACGCCGAGGGCGACCGGGCCTTCTGCGCCGGCGGCGACATCGCGGCGGTCTATCGCGCCGGCCGCGACGGCGACCATCAGGTCGGCCGCGACTTCTTTCGCGACGAATACCGCATGAACGCCACCATCGCCGACTATCCCAAGCCTGTCGTCGCCTTCATGCAGGGTTTCGTGATGGGCGGCGGCGTGGGCGTCGGCGGTCATGCCGGCCACCGCGTCGTCGGCGACAGCACCCGCATCGCGATGCCCGAATCGGGGATCGGGCTGATCCCCGACGTCGGCGGCACCTGGCTTCTGTCCCGCGCGCCGGGCAGGATCGGCGAATACCTGGCGCTGACCGCGGGTCGCATGGGGCCGGGCGATGCCATCCATGCAGGCTTCGCCGACAGCTATCTGCCCGAGGCGGAATGGCCCGCGCTGATCGGGCTGCTGGAACAGACGGGCGACGCCACCCGGATCATCGGCGTCACGCCGCCCGACGCCCCGCTGGCCCGGCGCGACCTGTCGGCCTTCGGCGGCGCCGATCTGGCCGAGATCCGCGCGGCCCTCGAGGCGCAGGACGACGAGGACAGCCTTGCCGCGCTGCGCCGCAACTCGCCCTTGTCGATGGCGGCGGGGCTGGCCATGGTGCGCGCCGCCCGCGGCGATGCGCGAATGCAGGATTCGCTGCGCCGCGAATACCGCTTTACCGCCCGCGCGACCGAGCAGGGCGACTTCCTGGAAGGCGTCCGCGCGCAGATCATCGACAAGGACCGCGACCCGAAATGGACGGCGGATGCCTCCGAGGCGCATCTGCGCGCAATGCTGGCGCCCCTGGGCGATGACGAACTGACACTGGAGGAACGGGCATGAAGATCGGCTTCATCGGACTTGGCAACATGGGCGCGCCGATGGCCGCCAATCTCGCCCGCGCGGGCCACGAGGTGCGCGGCTTCGACACGGCCGCCCCCGCCCCCGAGGGCGTGACCGCCGCAGCGAGCGCTGCCGAGGCGGCACGGAATGCCGATGTGGTCATCACCATGCTGCCAAACGGCCAGATCCTGCGCGCCGTCGCGGACCAGGCGATTGCCGCCATGATGCCCGGCGCCGTGCTCTGCGACTGTTCGACCGTGGATGTGGCCAGCGCCCGCGCCGTCGCCGATCAGGCGCGCGGGGCGGGCCTTGCTGCGCTGGATGCGCCGGTCTCGGGCGGCATCGGGGGCGCACAGGCGGGCACGCTGACCTTCATGGTCGGCGGCGACGATGCCGCCTTCGCCACCGTCGCGCCGCTGTTCCAGGTGATGGGCCAGAAGGCCGTCCACTGCGGCGAGGCCGGCGCGGGCCAGGCCGCCAAGATCTGCAACAACATGATCCTTGGCGTCACCATGATAGCCACCTGCGAGGCCTTCGCGCTGGCCGACAAGCTGGGGTTGGACCGCCAGAAGATGTTTGACGTGGTCTCGACCAGTTCCGGGGCAAGCTGGTCGATCAACAGCTATTGTCCGGCTCCCGGCGTCGGTCCTGCCTCGCCGGCCGATAACGGCTATCGGCCCGGTTTCGCATCGGAACTGATGCTGAAGGACCTGCGCCTGTCGCAGGACGCAGCCGAGTCTGCCGATGCGGACACGCCGATGGGCGCCGCCGCCACAAGGCTCTACGCGGATTTCGTCGAGAACCACGGCGGTCGCGGTCAGGATTTCTCGGCCATGCTGCCGCATTTCGCGGCGCGTCACCGGCAGCCGGGCTGATCGGGACGGAACGATTTCCCCGCTGAGCCGTTCGACCGAAGGATGACCGACGGACAGGAACGCATGGCACGAGGCACGCCACATCGGGTCGGAGGACAGGTTCTGGCGCTGTCGCTGGCCGCCGTGACCGCGGCGGTCGCGCTGGCGCCGCGGGCGCCGGGCCTTCTTGACATCTCGGCCAGCGCGCAGCCGAATGGCCCGGTCGTCGGCGACACCGCGCCACGGCAGGGGCTGCACCTGATCCGCAATCCCGGCCGCTACGGCCTTGGTCCGCCGCCGCGCGGCAGCCGCTATGCGCTGCTGGGTGGCATGATCATCCGCGTCGACGCGCGCAGCCTGAAGATCCAGTCGATCCTGCGACCGCAGGCCGAGGTGCTGGACTAGGCGCCCGGCATCAGCCGGCCAGCAGCGACCGCGCCGCCTCGGCGGCCGCATCGGTGACCCTGTCGCCGGACAGCATCCGGGCGATCTCGTCCACGCGTTCCTCGTCGGCAAGGGGCGAAACGGTCGAGGTGGTCACATCCTGCGACACTGATTTTGCGACCCGAAAATGCAGGTCCCCCTGGGCGGCCACCTGCGGCGAGTGGGTGACGACCAGCACCTGCGCCTCGTCGCTGAGGCGCCTGAGACGACGGCCGACCGCATCGGCGGTCGCCCCGCCCACGCCGCGGTCGATCTCGTCGAAGATCAGCACGAGGGCGTCGTTGCCGCGCGCAAGGCAGACCTTCAGCGCCAGAAGAAAGCGCGACAATTCGCCGCCCGAGGCGATCTTGTCCAGCGGCCCCGCCGGGGCGCCGGGATTGGTCGCCACGGTGAAGGCCACGCCGTCCCGGCCCTCGGGGCCGGGCTCGGCATCCGAGACGATGGTGCGGAACACGGCGCGTTCCATCTTCAGCGGCGCCAGCTCGGCCGACACCGCCGCATCCAGCCGCGCCGCGGCCTCGCGGCGCGCGGCGGCAATGCCGTCGGCCGCCCTTTCATAGGCCCGGTCAGCCTCGGCCGCCGTGGCCTGCAACGTTGCCAGCGTGGCGTCGGCGGCCTCGATCCGGCCCAGCCGGTCGCGCAACGCGTCCGCCAGCGCCGCCAGATCGTCGGGCAGCACCGCATGCTTGCGCGCCAGCGCCCGCAGCGCGAACAGCCGCTCTTCGGTCGCCTCGAGGGCGCCGGGATCGAAATCCAGCGCGGCCAGCGCATCCTCGACCCCGCGATGCGCCTCGCCCAGCTCGATCAACGCCCGCGACAGCGCAGCAAGCGGCGCGTCAAGCCGCCCCTCGGCCCGCTCGGCCGCGCCTTCCAGCCAGCGGGTCGCATCCAGCATCGCGCCCTCGGCGCCCTGCCCGCCCAGGTTCTGCAGCGCCCGGCCGACATCCTCGCGGATCCGGTCGGCGGCCTGCATCGCCCGGCGGCTGCCGTCCAGGACCGCCTCTTCGCCGGGCTCGGGAGCAAGATCCTCCAGTTCGGCGACGGCGTGGCGCAGATACTCCTCTTCGGCGCGGGCCGCGGCGACCGCCGCCTCGGCCTCGTGCAGCGCCCGGGCGGCCTCGCGTCGGGCCGACCATGCGGCGCGCAGCCCGGCCGTATCCAGCGCCGCAAAGGCATCCAGCAGCGCCCGGTGGCCCCGCGGGTTCAGAAGCCCGCGGTCGTCATGCTGGCCGTGCAGTTCGACCAGCACCTCGGACAGCTGCCGCAGCACCTCGCCCGACACCCGGCGATCGTTCACGAAGCCCGTCTTGCGCCCGTCGCCGCCATTCACGCGCCGCAGGATCAGCTCTTCATCCGCGATCTCGATGCCGGCCTCGGACAGGATCGCCCGCGCGGGGTGACCGGGTGGCAGGTCGAACACTGCCGTCACCTCGCCCTGCGCGGCCCCCTGGCGCACCAGATCGGCCCGCCCGCGCCAGCCCAGCACGAAGCCGAGGCAGTCCAGCAGGATCGACTTGCCGGCCCCTGTCTCGCCGGTCAGCACATTGAGGCCGGGGCCGAAGCCGAGGCTCAGCCGGTCGATCAGAAGCATGTCGCGGATGTCGAGGGTTCGCAGCATCGGGCGGGTCGGCTGCGGCCTAGCCCCTGCGGGCAGGCGTCACAGCCATCTCCCCTGCACGACCTGACGATAGATGTTCGTCAGCCAGCTGTCGCCGCGCGCCTCGGCGGCGAGGCCGCGACCGCGCAGCTGCGCATAGGCATCCTCGTAGAAGGGCGAGGACTGGAAGTTGTAGCCGAGGATCGCGCCTGCGGTCTGCGCCTCGTCGTTCAGGCCCAGCGCCAGATAGGCCTCGACCAGCCGCAGCAGCGCCTCGGGCGTCTGGCTGGTGGTCTGGAATTCCTCGACCACCACGCGGAACCGGTTGATCGAGGCCGCGTAATGCCCTCGCTTCAGGTAGTAGCGCCCGATCTCCATCTCCTTGGCGGCCAGATGGTCGAAGGCAAGGTCGAATTTCAGGATCGCGCTGCGGGCATATTCGCTGTCGGGATATTGCTCGATCACCGCGCGCAGCGCCTGCAGCGCCTGGAAGGTCAGGCCCTGGTCGCGGCCGACCTCGTCGATCTGGTCGTAATAGGACAGGGCCAGGAGATATTGCGCATAGGCCGCATCCTCATCGCCGGGATAGGTGTCGATGAAGCGTTGCGCGGCGCCGCGCGCCTCTTCGTATTCCTCGGCGCGGTGGTTGGAGTAGGCCTGCATGATCAGCGCGCGCTTGGCCCATTCGGAATAGGGGTAAAGCCGCTCGACCTCGCTGAAATAATAGACGGCATCCTCGGGCCTGCGGCTGTTTTCCAGCTCGAACTCGCCGCGCTTGTAGATTTCCTCGGCGGTAAAGCGTTCGAGGTTGCGCCGGTCCGACTCGCCCCCCCCGAAGGTCGAGCAGCCCGCCAGGGTCATTCCCGCCAGCACCGCAACCATCAAGGAAGCCGAGATTTTCGAGCGCGCCATCTGTACCCTGCCCTGCAATTCTGCCCCGCGCCGGATCGTTCGGTCCGCCGCGCCGGCATCTCCTAGCACAGAACAACAGGGGGCGCAAAATGGCAATCCGTTGAATTCCGCGTGGATTCAGGGGCGACTTGCAACGATTGCATGTGGCCGCGCGGCTATTGCGCGGCCACCGCGAATTCGGCCCGCGCGCCATAGCCCGCGACGCCAGCACCCGGCAGCCGGTCTTCCAGAGCCGACGAGCAGGTTTCCCATTCCCAGGCCGCCGGATCGGCGAACAGCGCCCGCAGCAGGCGGTTGGTCATCGCGTGGCCCGCGCGGTGGCCGGTATAGCGCGCCAGCAGCGGTGCCCCGGCCAGCGCGAGGTCACCCATCGCATCCAGCATCTTGTGGCGCACCGCCTCGTCGCTGTGGCGCAGCCCGCCCGGCGACAGGATCGCCGCGCCATCGACCACGACGGCGTTCAGATAGGTGCCACCAAGCGCAAGCCCGTTGCGACGCATCGCCTCGACATCCGACTGCCGGCAGAAGGTGCGGCTGTCGGCCAGTTCCCGCAGGAAGGCGCCGTTGGCCATGTCCAGCCGCTTTTCCTGATGGCCGATGGCCTCGTCGTCGAAATCGATCTGGAAGTCGATCTCGAGATGGTCGGCGGGGCTCAGGCGCGCGAAGGCCGCGCCCTCGCGGACCTCGACCGGGCGCAGCACCCGGATCGCGCGCAGAGGTGCGGTCTGCTCGGCGATGCCGGCGCGCAGGATGCCGCGCACGAAGGGCGCCGCCGAGCCGTCGAGGATCGGAACCTCGGGGCCGTCCACGACGACAAGCGCGTTGTGGATGCCGGTGCCAGCCAGCGCGGCCATCACATGTTCGACCGTCGAGACGGTGTTGCCCTTGCCGTCGTCCAGAAGCGTGCAGAGTTTCGAGGGGGTGACATGGTCCCACCGCGCCGGGATGTCGGCGGCACGGGACAGGTCGTCGCGCCGGAACACGATCCCGTGGCCGGCGGGCGCCGGCAGGATGTCAAGCCGGGCGGGGGCGCCGGAATGCAGCCCCACACCCGCAAATGTCACCTTGTCTTTCAGCGTTGCCTGCATGTCGTGCCTGCCTTCGATCTCTTGGTCCAGGGGTCATTCGCCCCGGTGCAGGATCAGCTAGGCAGATCGCGCAAGGCGTTCAATTAACGAATTGTAACGGGGTGAAACATTGGGGGCGGGATATCGCGCAACCCAAGGTGGCGGCGCTGCATGATATTGAAATTCAACGGAAAAGGACCGCCAGGGGCGGCCCTTCAGGTCAGCAATCGTGACAGATTCGTGAACGGCTCAGTTCGCCTGGCGGCGCAGGAATGCCGGGATCTCGACATTGTCCTGGCCGTGATCGGGGTTGGCCAGATCGTCGAAATCTGCGTCCTGCTGGCGGGCGCGGACGGCCACGCGCTCGCTGACGCGCTCGGCGATGGTGCCGGCGCCCGGCCGGGCGGCAGGGGCGGCGCCGCCATCGGCGCCGTGCCCGGCCATCCGCTCGAGCATCCGGCCAAGGCCGGCCATCCGGCCCTGATTGCGGCTGGCCTCGGACTGGACGGGGTCCTGCGGGCGCGCGGGCGCCGCGGCTGCCTGGCGCGGTTCGCCGTGGTTCTCGACAGCGCGGCGCAGGCGCTCCATCACCTCGGGGGCGGGCTGGCCGCGGCCTGCGGCCGGCGCGCGGGGCGCCACGAAGGCCGAGGCGTCATCCTCGACCCGCGCCGCCGCGGGGCGAGCGGCCTCGCGTGCGGGCTGATAGGCCGGGCGCGGCATTTCGGCGTCGAATTGCGGCTCGGCTGCGGGTTGTGCGGCGGGGCGTGCGTCGGCGGCGGGCGCGGGCATCCGGCGCGGCGGCACGGCAAGGTCGTCCTGCTGCGCGGCGGCGGGGTCGTCCTTCTGCGTGGCCGAGGGGTTCTGGGTCAGCGGCGCGGCCATGCTGCGGCGGGGTGCCGGCACCTCGGCGATCGCCGCCGATGCGTCGATCCCTGTGGCCACGACCGAGACGCGGATCGAGCCCTCCATGTCCGGATCCAGAGTCGAGCCGACGATGATGTTGGCGTCGCTGTCCACCTTGTCGCGGATCACATTCGCGGCCTCGTCCAGTTCGAACAGCGTCATGTCGTAGCCGCCGGTGATGTTGATCAGCACGCCCTTGGCGCCGTTCAGGCTGATCTCGTCCAGCAGCGGGTTGGCGATGGCGCGTTCGGCGGCTTCCTGGGCGCGATTGTCGCCCGCTGCCTCGCCGGTGCCCATCATCGCCTTCCCCATCTCGTCCATGACGGCACGGACATCGGCGAAGTCGAGGTTGATCAGGCCCGGGCGCACCATCAGGTCGGTCACCCCCTTCACGCCCTGATACAGCACGTCATCGGCCATCGCGAAGGCTTCGGTGAAGGTGGTCTTCTCGTTGGCCAGCCGGAACAGGTTCTGGTTCGGGATGATGATCAGCGTGTCCACGACCTTCTGCAGGGCCTCGACGCCCTCCTCGGCCTGGCGCATCCGCTTGCTGCCCTCGAACTGGAAGGGCTTCGTCACGACACCGACGGTCAGGATGCCCATCTCGCGGGCGGCCTGGGCGATGATCGGGGCGGCGCCGGTGCCGGTGCCGCCGCCCATGCCGGCGGTGATGAAGCACATATGCGCGCCCATCAGGTGATCGACGATGTCCTCGATGGTCTCCTCGGCGGCCTTGGCGCCGATCGAGGGCTTGGCGCCCGCGCCCAGCCCTTCGGTCACCTTCGGGCCCATCTGGACGCGACTGGTCGCGCGCGAGCCGGCCAGCGCCTGCGCGTCGGTATTGGCGACCACGAACTCGACCCCGTCGAGCTGCTTCTCGATCATGTTGTTGACCGCGTTGCCCCCTGCGCCGCCCACACCGAACACGGTGATCCGGGGCTTCAGTTCGTCTTCGTCGTTCATCATCAGATTGAGGTTCATGGTTTCCGCCTGTTTTCTTCGCTGTTCTCGCCGGGCCTGTGCCCGCTCGAATCCCCGGTATTGGTTACAATCGTAGCGTTTGGCAGCGCACACGTCACCCGAAAAACCGTAAGCAACCGCAAAATGTGGCGTTCGGGACTTTTGCCATAGGCGGTATCTTGCCCAGAACGCAGGATGTGGTGGGCGCGGCAGGACGCGCCCATACCGCAAGTCGTTGCAATCACCAGTTGTTTCGGAACCAGCGATAGGCGCGCCGCAGGCTGCGGGCGGGATAGGCCTCGGCAGGCATCTCGAAATCCCACCACTCGTCCTGCGGATGCGCGGCGAACAGCGCCAGGCCCACCGCGCTGGAAAAGCCGGGTCCGGTCATGTGATGCGCCAGCCCGTCGATTCGCAGCGGACGGGCGCAGCGGATGTTCGGGCCCAGGATGCGCGCGGCCAGCCCGTCGAGGCCGGGGATCTCGCTGCCGCCGCCGGTCAGCACGATCTGCTGGCTGGGCATGTAGTCGAATCCCGAGGCGTCCAGCACCTGCCGCGCATTTTCCAGGATCTCCTCGACGCGGGGACGCATCACGCCGATGATGTCGGCGCGGCTGACGGTGCGCCGGTCGGCCTCCCAGTCGCCGGTCTCGACGCCGACCTCGATCATCTCGCGGTCGTCCCGGCCGGTCGCCTCGACCCCGCCATTCAGCGTCTTCAGCCGTTCGGCGGCCTGCAGAGGCACCCGCAGACCCTGCGCGATATCCTGCGTCACGAGATCTCCACCAATTCGAACAAAATCCGAGAAGATCATGTGTTTCTTGATGAAAATAGACACGCTCGTGCCGCCGCCGCCAAGGTCTATGCAGGCCGCGCCCAGTTCCTGCTCGTCCTCGACAAGGCTTGCCCGGGCCGAGGCATAGGCCGCCGAGGCGATCCCCGCCAGCTCGAGGTCGCAGCGGCGGATGCATTGGGCAAGGTTGCCCAGCACGTCGCCATCGACCGTCAGCACATGCATGTCGCAGGTCAGCCGGTTGCCGACATGGTCGCGCGGATCGGCCAGTCCCGAGCGGTTGTCGACCGCGAAATTCACCGGCTGGGCATGCAGCACCTCGCGGCCGCGGCCGAAATCGGGCACCTCACAGGCGGCCAGCACCGAGGCGACGTCATGTTCGCCCACCTTGCCAGATTGCAGCACGACCTCTCCGGCGAGGCCGTAGGACGAGGGGCGCCCGCCCGCCAGGCAGGCGATGACGTGATCGACGCGCACCCCCGCATGTTTCTGGGCCGAGGCGACGACGGTGCGGATGGCGCGTTCGGTTTCGGCCATCGTCTCGATCTCGCCGTGGCGCACGCCGCGGGATTTTGTCGTGGCGGATCCGATCACCCGGAAATTCGCCTGCCCCGCCATCGGGCCAACGCCGTCGGTCTCGCGGAAGGTGCCGGTGCCGTCGAATTTCAGCACGAGGCAGGCGATCTTCGAGGTGCCGATGTCGAGAATTCCGATCACCCCGCGTTGCAGGGCGGCGCGCCGGATGTTCCGCATCGCCCGCTGCGTCTGGTAAAGTTCCGCCATCGTCTCAGCCCCCCGCCTTGTCGTCTTCAATGATGGTTCCGTCCGGTGCCAGCAGCGGCAGGCCGCGCGCCGCCCGGATGGTATTGCGCGCATCGACCCCCAGCCGCACCACCGGCCGCGAGGGCTTGCGCAGGTCGACCAGTGTCAGGTCACGCCCCAGCATGTCCTGCGCCCGGTCCAGCGCGATCGCCGCCTCGAGCGCGGTCACCGCCCCGGATTCGGGCAGCAGGATGCGCTGGCCGTGATCCAGCACCAGATCCCACCGCCGTTCGCCGCGCCGCACCAGCCCGCGCAGGCGCGGCAGGATCGGCCCGGCCGCGTCCAGCAGGTCCAGCGCCTCGGCGGTCGCCAGATCGGCGCCCTCGCCCGCGATCAGCGGCAGGTCGGCGCGCACCTCGCGCGAGGTGACGCTGGCCACCCGGTTGCCCGTCGCGTCGAGGATCTCGATCCCCCGCGCATGGCGCCACAGCAGGGCCGGCTGACGCTCGACCACCGTGGCCGCCAGGATGCCGCCCGGCTTGATGCGCAGGTCGATGCTTTCGATCGCGTCCAGCTGCATCACCTGCAGGCGCAGCGCAGTCAGGTCGATGTCGAAGCTGGAGGCCGGAAGATCCACCGGCAGCATCGCCCGCAGCGCCTTGTCGACCACCGGCGACGCGCCCTCGACCGTCATCATCCGCACCTGGAATTCGTCGCGGCTTTGCACCCTGTCGACGATCCCGGTGACACCCTCGGTCAGCCGCGCGCGGCGCTCCTCGTCCGCCAGCCACAGTCCGGCCGTCATGGCGATCAGGAAGGCGGGTATCCCGACCCGCACCGCCCGCCGATAGAGCGGCGTCAGCCAGATCCGGTCCAGCCGGTATTTCAGGCGCGAGGGCGCCGGATCGCGGCGCAGGCGTGCAGGCTCGGCGGGGCCCTTCTGCGGGCGATGGTCGATCACGACCGACATAGCGCATCCTCGATCATCCAGCGTACCAGGGCGGGAAAGTCGATGCCCGCATGGGCAGCCTGTTCGGGAGCCAGCGAGGTCGGCGTCATGCCCGGCTGGGTGTTGATCTCCAGCAGGATCAGCCCGTCAAGCCCGCGCGCCTCGTCCCACCGGAAATCGGTGCGCGACAACCCCCGGCAGCCCAACGCCTCATGGGCCCGCCGCGCGTAATCCAGACAGGCCGCGGTGATCGCGGCGGGGACCTGCGCGGGGATGACGTGGCGCGACCCGCCAGGCGTGTATTTCGCGTCGTAATCATACCAGCCCTCGGTGATGATCTCGGTCACGCCAAGGGGGCGGTCGCCCAGCACCGCGGTGGTCAGTTCGCGGCCCGGCGCATAGGTTTCGACCATCACCCGGGCAGGCATCGCCTCGGACAGCTGCGGCGGGCCGTTGGCGGCCTCGTGGACGATGTAGACACCGACCGAGGACCCCTCGTCATTGGGCTTGACGACATAGGGCGGCGGCAGGACATGCCGGCGCCGCACCTCGTCGGCAGACGCCATGACGCTGTCGACGACCGGCAGACCGGCATCGCGAAGGACCTGCTTGGCCAGGGTCTTGTCCATCGCCACGGCCGAGGCCAGCACGCCCGAATGGGTGTAGGGCAGGCCCAGCCATTCCAGCAGGCCCTGGACGCAGCCATCCTCGCCCCAGCGTCCGTGCAGCGCGTTGAACACGACATCGGGCCGCGCCGCGGACAGCCGCGACACGATCTCGCCGCCCCGGCCTGCGCCAAGCGCGATTTCGATGACCTCATAGCCCGCCACCCGCAGCGCCGACGCGCATTCGCGCCCCGATGACAGCGACACCTCGCGCTCGGCCGAGGGTCCGCCCATCAGAACTGCCACGGTGTGGGCTGTCCTGCTCGACCTGCCCGCCACGTTTTCGCCTTTCGCGCCCGGTTGTTCCGGGCTTGCCTTGTCATCGCGCGGCCGGGTTGGTCCCGATCCTGCGCCGATGCAGGCACAATACCCGCAAACCCTTCATCGCAAAAGACCAATCTTGCGCGGCGGCGCAGTTTCCCGGGCTAGTCGGCCGGGCCGCGTCCGGGCCGCGGATCGCCGATGCGGATCACCTCCCATTGCAGGTCGTGGCCGCTGTCCTCGCGCACCCGGCGGCGCACCAGCTCGCCCAGAGCCTCAAGTTCGGCGGCGGTCGCGCCGCCGGTGTTGACCAGGAAATTCGGATGTTTTTCAGACATTTGCGCCCCGCCCCAGCTGTGCCCGCGCAGGCCCGCCCGGTCGATCAGCGACCATGCCTTCAGCTCGTGCGTATCATCGTCGCGGCCGGTGCTGGAAAAGCCGGCAGGGTTGCGGAAGGTCGAGCCGGCGCTGCGGTCGCGGGTCGGCTGGGTCTCGTCGCGCCGGGCCAGTTGCCGGGCCATCCGGTCATGCAGCGCCTCGGGATCGCCGGGCGGGGCACGAAACTCCGCCCCGGTGATGATCGCGCCTTCGGGGATGCAGGCATGGCGGTAGGAAAAGGCCAGGTCTTGCGGCGTCAGGGTGATCGCGCGGCCCTCGCGGGTGATTGCGCGGGCGCGCAGCAGGTGGTCGGCCACATAGCTGCCATAGCAGCCCGCATTCATCCGCACCGCGCCGCCGATGCTGCCCGGAATGGTGCGCAGGAAGGTCAGGTCCAGCCCGGCATCAGCGGCCCGGCGGGCCAGCTGCGCGTCCAGCACGGCCGCCCCGGCGGTCACGGTTTCACCAGCGATGTCAATGGCGTTGAAGCCGCGCCCGAGACGGATCACGACCCCCCGGATGCCGCCGTCCCGCACGATCAGGTTGCTGCCGACGCCCATCGCGAAGACCGGCACGGCCGGGTCCAGCGCGGCGAGGAAATCGGCGAGGTCCTGCGGGTCGGCGGGCTGGAACAGCCAGTCGGCGGGGCCTCCGACGCGCAGCCAGGTGAGGCTGTCGAGAGGCCGGTTCGGGGTCAGCGTGCCGCGGGGGGTGGGAAGATCGAAGGTCATCCGATGCTGGTAGCCAGCCCCGCGCAACGCGTCAACGGGGAGGCGCAACGGCGGGCGCAACGGGGCGGGCGTTGCGGGATGCCGCAGCCCGCGCCGGCCCGGCCGCAGGGCCGGCACAGACAGGGTTCCGGCCGGCACCGGGCCTGCACCGGCATGACACCGGGCGTGCACAGGCTGTACACCGCTTGCGCACCCGCCGTTAGGAGATCGTTAACCAAGGCCGGGCGTGGCGGGGCGTTGTGCGCCGGGGGCCCGGTGCCGCCCCGGCCGATCCTGCCCCGCGGCTGTCCGGCGCAGGTCCGCGCGGGACAGGGGCTCAGCGCGGGTCGGCGGGGCCGGGTCCCGGATCCGGTCCGGGGTCCGGTGCGGCCTCGGCCTGTTCGGCGGACCAGGCGCCCGCAGCCTCGATGGCGACCGGCGAGGCCGAGGGGAGGACGCCCAGATAGCTTTCGGTCTGCTCGACCGGGATCGGCGGGCGCTGTGTCATGCGGTAGAGCGCATAGCCCGCCAGCAGCGCGAAGGTGGCGCCGAGCGCGGGCCAGAAGGCGAAGGGACCCGCCCCCTGCATCGCCCAGCCGGTCACCATCGGCCCCGCGATCGCGCCGAGGCCGAAGGTGAAGACCAGCCCGCCCGAGGCGGCCGGCATGTCCTCGGCCGACAGCGAGTCATTGGTATAGGCCAGCAGCAGGGCGTAAAGCGGCGTCGTGACGCCCCCGGCGAGGAAAGCCGCGGCCATCAGCGGCCACAGCCCGCCATCCGCCAGCGCGCCCCCCGACATGTCGGCCCCGGGCATCCAGGCCCCGGACATCCATCCCAGCGCGCAGGAGGCCGCGCCAAGGGCGGCCGCGCCGAGGACCAGGCTGCGCCGGTCCATCCGGTCGGACAGCCAGCCGACCGGGTATTGCAGCACCAGCGCCCCCGCGAACAGCATCGCCACGAACAGCGAGATCTGCGCCGCGCTCATCCCCACCTGCCCGCCGAACACCGCGCCCATGCCCGATTGCGTGGCATAGGCGCTGCCCAGCAGGAAGATGCCGATGGTGCCCAGCGGAGAGGCCGCGAACAGCCGGTGCAGCGACATCGGCCGCGCCATGTCCACGGCCGGCACCGGGGTGATCGACAGCAGGATCGGCGCGAAGGAGACCGAAACCAGGATCGAGGCGCCGATGAACAGCACCGGCGTGGCCGCGTCGCCCAGCGTCAGCAGCCCCTGCGCGCCGATGATGCCAAGCGTCTGCGCGATCATGTAGGCCGACAGCACCTTCCCGCGCGTCTCGTTGGTCGCGGCGGCGTTCAGCCAGCTTTCGGCGGCGACATAGACGCCCGACATGCAGAACCCGACCAGCAGCCGCAGCACCGTCCAGGCCCAGGGCTCGGTCAGCAGCGGAAAGGCGATCAGCCCCGCCGACATCAGGCTGCCCAGCGCCGCGAAGACCCGGACATGGCCGACGCGGCGGATCATCCGCGGGGTGATGCGCGCCCCCGACAGGAAGCCCGCGAAATAGCCCGAGGTCACGACGGCCAGTTCCACCGAGGAAAACCCCTCGATGCCGCCGCGCAGCCCGATCAGGGTGAAATGCATGCCGTTGCCCAGCATGATCAGCACGATGCCCAGCAGCAGCGCCCAGATCCCCGACAGAACGCCGATCATTGCGGTCCTCCTTGCTGACGGCCGTGCCCGGCGCCGCCGCCCTGCCAGCCTAGGTCAGCGGGCGCGGCGCGCAAAGGCCCGTGGACGCCGGATGGCGGCCCGTTTGCGACACGCTGCGGGGGGGCTACAGCAGCAGGCCGGAGACCACGGCGGCCAGCGCGACCAGCAGGCCCAGCACCACCGCCGCGCCGGGCAGGTCGCGGCGGATCGGCGCGATGCCGCGCGCGGCGGCCAGCGCGAGGCCCGCGGCGATGCCCGCCAGCGCCGGGACGGTGGTGAACATCTGGGCGCGCAGGGCCGCGAGGTCGTGATAGGCGCCATTGCCGCGCGCGGCCAGGAACAGCTGGGTTGCGATGGCGGCCAGCAGCAGTGACAGGACCGCCACCGGCCAGCGCAGGCGCAGCGCCGCCGACAGGAAGGCGATCAGCCCGGCGCCCAGCGCCGCGGCGGCCGCGATGAGCCAGGGCTGCACCGCGCGCCGCCTAGTCCAGCGGCGGCAGGCCGGGGTTGCGCGGCTGGCGGCGGGGCGGCCAGAACAGCACCGCAAGCCCCATCGCGAAGCCCGCCACGCCCGCGACCGGCCCCCAGTTCAGCGTCAGCCAGCCCAGCACCGGGACCCCGGTCGCCACCAGCGCCCAGAAGGCGCGCGGGCGGTGGACCGCGCGCAGCATCGGCAGCAGGCAGGCCAGCGCCAGCCAGCCACCCGCAACGGCAAGGGTGATGAGCAGCGCGGGGCTCACGCGGCCTTGCCCTGCAGGCGGGCGGGCAGCGCATTGGCCCAGGCCGAGATGGTGCCCGCGCCGAGGCACACCACCATGTCGCCGGGCCGGGCCTGTTCGCGCACCAGCCGTTCGAGGTCGTCCTCGCTGAGGATGGCGCGGGCGTGGCGGTGGCCATGGGCGATCAGCCCGGCCACCAGATCGTCGCGCGAGGCGCCGGGGATCGGGTCCTCGCCGGCCGAATAGACCTCGGCGATGGCGACCACGTCGGCCTCGTTGAAGCAGGTGCAGAAATCCTCGAACAGGCTGGACAGCCGCGAATAGCGGTGCGGCTGGTGCACCGCGATCACCCGGCCGCTGCCGGCCTGCCGGGCGGCGCGCAGCACGGCCGCGATCTCGACCGGGTGGTGGCCGTAATCGTCGATGATGGTGACGCCGTTCACCTCGCCCACGCGGGTAAAGCGGCGGCCCACCCCGCCGAACTTGGCCAGCGCGTCGCGGATCTCGGATTTCTTCAGGCCCAGATGGCGGGCGACGGCGACGGCGGCCAGCGCGTTCGAGACGTTGTGATCGCCGGGCATCGGCAGGGTGCAGCCCTCGATCATCTCGACATCGCCGGTCTCGGTCGGGCCCTCGCCCTGCAACGCGATGTCGAAATGCGCGATGCCCTTGTCGTAGCGCAGGTTCATGGCGCGGACATCGGCCTGGGCGTTGAAGCCGAAGGTGACGGTGCGCCGCTCGGTCAGCTTGCCCACCAGCGCCTGCACCTCGGGGTGGTCGGTGCAGCAGACGGCGAGGCCGTAGAAGGGGATCGAGGAGGCGAAGTTCAGGAAGCCCTGGCGCAGCGCGTCGAAACTGCCCCAGTGTTCCATGTGCTCGGGGTCGATATTGGTGATGATGGCGATGTCGCAGGGCAGGCGGTTGAAGCTGCCGTCGGATTCATCGGCCTCGACCACCATCCATTCGCCCGCGCCGGCCCGGGCGTTGCTGCCATAGGCGTGGATGACGCCGCCATTGATGACGGTCGGGTCCAGATTGCCGGCGTCCAGCAGCGTGGCGACCATGGTGGTGGTGGTCGTCTTGCCATGCGTGCCGGCGATGGCGATGTTGGATTTCATCCGCATCAGTTCCGCCAGCATCTCGGCCCGGCGCACCACCGGCAGGCCGCGGCGGCGCGCCTCGGCCAGTTCGGGGTTGCCCTGCTTGATCGCGGTCGAGATCACCACGACGCCGGCCGCGCCGATGTTCTCGGCCCGCTGGCCCTCGAAGACGGTGGCGCCCAGGCTTTCCAGCCGGTCGGTGATCTTCGAGCGTTTCAGATCGCTGCCCTGCACCTGGTAGCCCAGCGTCAGCAGCACCTCGGCGATGCCCGACATGCCGATGCCGCCGATGCCGGTGAAATGGATCGGGCCAAGCTCGTGGGGCAGTTTGGTTGCGGCGTTCATCGCGCAATCTCCGTGACAAGATCATAGAGGCGCCGCGCCGCATCGGGCCGGCCCAGGGACAACGCGGCTGCGGCCATGGCCGTGGCGTGCGCGGGGGTGGTGAGGATCGCGCGGATGTCGCGCGTCAGGACGGCCGCGTCAAGCGCCGATTCGGGATGGACCAGCGCGGCGCCCGCCTCGGCAAGGGCCCGCGCATTGGCGGTCTGGTGATCGCCGGTCGCGGCGGCATAGGGAATCAGGATCGCCGGCCGGCCGATCACGGTGATGTCGGCGATGGACGAGGCGCCCGAGCGGCTGATGACCAGCTGCGCCCGGTCCAGCCGTTCGGGAACATCGGCGAAGAAGGGCTGCACCTCGGCGGTGATGCCGGACGTGCGATAGGCGTCGGTGACGCGCGCGCCATCCTCGTCGCGGGCCTGGTGGCTGACCCGCAGCCGGGCCCGCAGGTCCGGCGGCAGCGCCGCCAGCGCGGCAGGGACGAGGTCCGACAGCACCCGCGCGCCCTGGCTGCCGCCGATCACCAGAAGGTGCAGCAGCCCCTGCCCCGGCGGCGCATAGGGCGCGGCGGCGCGGGCCAGCACCGCGGCGCGGACCGGGTTGCCGGTATGGATGCCCGCCACGCCGCCGGGCAGCGATGTGGGCCAGGTGCCGCAGGCCACGCGGTCGACGCGGCGGGCGAAGATCCGGTTCACCCGGCCCATCACGCCGTTCTGTTCGTGGATCATCCGCGGCAGCCCGCCCACCAGCGCCGCCGACAGCGCCGGGATGGTCGGATAGCCGCCGAAGCCGATCACGACCGCCGGCCGGTCGCGGCGAAAGCCCGCCCGCGCAGCCAGAACGCCCGCCGCGATCTTCAGCGGCGCGGCCAGCTTGCCCGCGATGCCGCCCCGCGCGGTGGTGGCGGCCGGCACGATGCTGCGCTGCACCGCCTGCGGAAAGCCGCCGGCATAGCGCGCGCCGCGGTCATCGGTGGACAGCGTGACCCGCCAGCCCTGCGCCAGCAGCTGCTCGGCCAGGGCCTGCGCGGGAAACATGTGGCCGCCGGTCCCGCCGGCCGCGATCAGGGCAAGGGGTTGCGCCATCGCCTAGCGGCCCCGCCGCAGGATCTCGGCCATCTCGTTCTGCGGGCGCGTGCGGGTCAGCGCCAGCAGCATCCCCAGCGCGATCCCCGAGGCGATCACCGACGAGCCGCCATAGCTGACGAAAGGCAGCGTCATGCCCTTGGCCGGCAGCAGACGCACCGCCACGCCCATGTTGATCAGCGCCTGCACGCCGAAGGCGCAGGCCAGCCCGGCCCCGGCGATGCGCGTGAAGGGATCGCGTTCCTTCAGCAGCCGCAGCAGCGAGCGCACCACCACGGTGCAGTAGAGCGCGATGATCGCCAGCACCATGACGAGGCCGTATTCCTCGGCCGCGACGGCGATGATGAAATCGGTATGGGCATCGGGCAGCGACCATTTCACCGTCCCCTCGCCCACGCCGACGCCGAAATAGCGCCCCTCCATGATCGCATTGGTGGCATAGCCGAGCTGCGTGGTGGGATCGACCTCGGGATTGAGGAAGCCGTTGATGCGGCGGGCGAAATGGTCCGAGGCGCCATAGGCGAAGACGCCGCCCGCCACGGCCATGCCGGCCACGCCCATCAGCAGGATCATCGGCGCCCCGGCGGTGAAATACATCACCAGCCACGAGAACAGCACCAGCGAGGCCTGCCCGAAATCGGGCTGGAGCGCCAGAAGCATCACCACCGACACCGCGGTCGCGAAGGAATAGGCCCGGCCCGGCGGCCCGCCGACCGCCTGCGCGGCGGCCAGGAACCAGGCGCAGAGCGCGACGAAGCCGGGCTTGAGGAACTCGGAGGGTTGCACCGACACGAAGCCGAGGCTGAGCCAGCGGGTCGCGCCCTTGCCGAAATCGGTGCCGATCACCGGCAGCGCCAGGATCAGCGCGAAGGAAACGACGAAGCCCAGCACCCCGATCCTTCGGATCTGCCGGGGCGGCAGCATCGAGATGACCAGCATCACCGCGATGGCGAGGCTGCCGAAGATTGCCTGCCGCTGCACATAGTAGAAGCGGGGCAGGTGGTTCTTTTCGGCCAGCGGCACCGAGGCCGCCAACCCCAGCAGCAGACCCATCGCAAACAGTCCCAGCACCGCGGCCAGCGACCATTTGTCCAGCGTCCGCCACCAGCGTGGAAGAATGGGATCGCCCGCCCGAACGGGCGTGGCGCCAAAGACCATCTCGGTCATGGAAATACCGCCGTCACTGCCTCTGCTCTGTCCGGTTTTCCCGGATCTGGAGGCGAGGATAGCCCGAAAAACCTCGTCGCGCTACTGTCGAAATGCCCCGATCAGCGCGGATCGTGCATTTTGGCCCTCAACCATGACGATAGCGTGATGGCGCCAGATCAACCAAGGCTGGCCAGCGCCGGAAAGGTCTCGAGCAGCCAGAAGGCAAAGGTCGAGAAGGCGCCGGTCAGCAGCATCACCCCGACCACGACCAGCAGCACACCCATCGCACGCTCGATCTTCCTGAGGTGCGGCTTGATGCGGTTCATCAGCCCGATGGCACGGTTCACGAAGATCGCCGCCAGCAGGAACGGGATGCCGAGGCCCATCGCGTAGACCGCCAGCAGGCCGGTGCCGCGCGACAGCTCGCCCCCGGTGGCGGCCAGCGACAGGATCATGCCCAGCTGCGGGCCGATGCAGGGGGTCCAGCCGAAGGCGAAGGCAAGGCCCAGAACATAGGCACCCAGCGCGCCGCCGCCCTGCTGGCCGGCCTCGAGCCGCGCCTCCTGATCGAGGATCGGGATTCGGAACACATGCAGGAAATGCAGGCCCATCACGATCACCATCACGCCCGCCAGCTTGGACAGCAGGTCCTGCCATTGCAGGAAGGCACGTCCGAAGGCCGAGGCCGCGAAGCCCATCACGAGGAACACCGTGGACAGCCCCAGCACGAAGAACAGCGCCGGCAGCACCGCGCTGCGTTCCCCGGCCCTGAGCCCGTTCACCCCGACGCCGGTCATGTAGGCCAGGTAGGGCGGCACGATGGGCAGCACGCAGGGCGACAGGAAGGACAGGAAACCCGCCAGCAGCGCCACGAAGGCGGCAGGCAGGAAGGCGGCGGTGGCAAGCTCGATTCCCAGCATGGCGCGACTTTAGCGCCTGCGCGCCCGAGGGCCAGCGGTCAATCCGTCACGCTTGCGTCATGCGAACGGGGCGCGGCCTGCGCCGCGCCCCGTGGAGTCTGCGATCCGTGGCGGATCAGCGACCGAGCGACCACCAGCCGCGACGCTTCGGCCGGGTGTCGCTGTCGGCCTCGGCCAGCTGCGGCTCGCGCTGCGCCGCCTCCGTGGCGTCGTCGGAGGCGGTCTGGTCGTCTGCCGTCTGCCGGTCCGCCGTCTGCTCGCGTGCCGTCTGCTCGTGTGCAGGCTGATCGGGTGCAGCCTCATCGGGCGCAGTCTGACCGGAGGCAGTCTGATCGGAGGCAGTCTGATCGGGCGTCGCGGGTTCTTCCGGCGCGGCCTTCGCAGCGTCGTCGGCCAGCGACAGGGTCGCGCTGTCGGCAGGGTCGGACCCGGCTGCGGCCTCAGCGGCCGCAGCTTCAGGGGCTGCGGCCTCGGCGGCAGCGGCTTCCGGGGCGGGGTCGGCTGCGGGCGCGGCGGCGTTCACGCCGGGCAGCGCCTCGGCGCGGGTTTCCGACGCATCGTCGCGCAGGTCCACGACCTCGGGCAGGCTGGCCGCGTCGCCGCGCTCGGCCCGGGCGCCGCCGCGGCGGCGCGAACGCGACCGGCGCGGGCCGGCCTCGCGGGCGGCGTCATCGGCGGCAAGGGCGGGCGCCTCCGCCGAGGCGGCGGCATCGGCCACGGCATCGGCAGTGGCTGCGGCGTCGTCCCCGGCGGCCTCGCCCTCCTGATCGGCAACCGCCTGATCGGCAGCCGCGCGGTCCTCGCCGCTCTGGTCCTCGCCCGTCTGCCCGTCGCCCGTCTGTCCGTCGCCGGCCTGATCGTCGCTGCGATCGCCGGGCTTGCGGCGGCGACGACGGCGGCGGCGGCGCGAGCGGCCGCCCTCATCCTCGTCCTCGCCAGCCTCTGTCCGGGCCTCGGTCCGGGCCTCTGCCTCGGCGCGCGGCGCCTCGGCCGGCGCCGCCGCGATGTCCTCCCCGTCCTCGGGCTCGTCCTCAACGAAATCATCCTCGTCGTCGATCTGCGCCATCAGCTGCGCATCGACCGAGAGCGCCGCATGGGTGGCGTCGGGCACGGTGCGGGTCGCGGTCTTGAACTTCTCGATCGCGAAATCGGGCGAGATCAGCGACGGGTCGGCCTCGACGCGCACCGACATGCCGTAGCGCAGCTCGATCCCCGCGACATGTTCGCGCTTGGCGTTGATGAGGAAGTTCGCGACCGCGACCGGGGCGCGCACCAGAACCTCGCGCGACCGCTTGCGGGTGCCCTCTTCCTCGATGGCGCGCAGGATCGTCAGCGCCAGGCTGTCATCGCTGCGGATCAGGCCGGTGCCGTGGCAATGCGCGCAGGGCTGCGTGGTCGATTCCAGCATGCCGGGGCGCAGCCGCTGGCGCGACATCTCCATCAGGCCGAAGCCCGAGATGCGGCCGATCTGGATGCGCGCGCGATCCGATTTCAGCTTGTCCTTCATCCGCTTCTCGACGGCGGCGTTGTTCTTGCGCTCGTCCATGTCGATGAAGTCGATGACGATCAGCCCGGCCAGGTCGCGCAGGCGCAGCTGGCGCGCCACCTCTTCGGCGGCTTCCAGGTTGGTCTTCAGCGCAGTTTCCTCGATCGAGCCTTCCTTGGTGGCCCGGCCCGAGTTCACGTCGATGGCCACCAGCGCCTCGGTCACGCCGATGACGATGTAGCCACCCGATTTCAGCTGAACGACCGGGTTGAACATGGCCGAGAGATAGCTTTCGACCTGGAAGCGCGCGAACAGCGGCATCTGGTCGCCGTAATGCTTCACGTTCTTGGCGTGGGACGGCATGATCATCTTCATGAAGTCCTTGGCGGTGCGATAGCCGCGCTCGCCCTCGACCAGGACCTCGTCGATCTCCTTGCTGTAGAGATCGCGGATGGTGCGCTTGATCAGGTCGCCTTCCTCGTAGATCGCGGCGGGCGCGACCGATTTGAAGGTCAGGTCGCGGATCTGTTCCCACAGCCGCAGCAGGTATTCGTAATCGCGCTTGATCTCGGTGCGGGTGCGCTGGCTGCCGGCGGTGCGGATGATCAGCCCCGCGCCCTTTGGCACGTCCAGTTCACCGGCGATGTCCTTCAGCTTCTTGCGGTCGGCGATATTGGTGATCTTGCGGCTGATGCCGCCGCCGCGCGCGGTGTTGGGCATCAGCACGCAATAGCGGCCGGCCAGCGACAGGTAGGTGGTCAGCGCGGCACCCTTGTTGCCGCGTTCCTCCTTGACGACCTGCACCAGCATGATCTGGCGGACCTTCACGACCTCCTGGATCTTGTAGCGGCGGGCACGCGGCTTGCGCGGCGCGCGGATTTCCTCGGCCACGTCCTCCTCGGCCACCGATTCGATGGTCTCGTCGCGGTCGGAGGCCTCGGCCGGGGCATCGCCCTGCCCTTCGGCCCCGCCCTGCCCTTCGGCCTCGGCCGGGTCGGCGCTGGCGGTCTCGTCGCCCGGCGCGGCGGCTTCGGCCGCGGCCTTGCGGCGCGGCTTGCGGCCACGGGCGTTTTCCTCGGCCTCCTGCTCTTCGGCATAGGCGCGTTCCTCGGCCATCAGCGCCTCGCGGTCGGCGGCCGGGATCTGGTAGTAGTCGGGATGGATTTCCGCGAAGGCCAGGAAGCCGTGGCGGTTTCCGCCGTAATCCACGAAGGCCGCCTGCAGCGAGGGTTCGACCCGCGTGACCTTGGCCAGATAGATGTTTCCGGCCAGTTGCCGCTTGTTTACCGTCTCGAAATCAAATTCTTCGACCTTGGTTCCGTCCACCACGACCACCCGAGTTTCCTCGGTGTGGGTGGCGTCGATCAGCATTTTCTTTGCCATTTTGATGTCTTTCGCGCAGCCCTGCGCCCGGCGGCGCCAAAGGCGACGCGCGAGAGGGGATGCTGGATGATGGGGACACGGCTGCGGCGCTGGAAACGGCGATCCGGCCGGCGCGGCCTGTGGCCTGCCCTCCGCGATCCTGTCCGTCCGTTGCGCGCGTCATCGCGTCTGTTCCTTGTGAAGGCCCGAAGGCCGCGAGGCCGGCCGGGCCGCTGTCCGATATCGCCCCGGTCACCGGCAAGGCCGTATCCTGGGGCGGGTTTTCCGCGCGCCACATCGCCTGCCTGTCGGGCGTGGGACCAGAGGTGTCGCGCTGCGAAACTGTCGGCGTCCCGCAACCCGAAGTTGAGGGCGCGTGACGCATAACCGCAACATAGAGGTGAAGGCAGGGAAATTTCAATGCCCAAAACGGGCGGCGGCCCCGATAGGCGCCGCGCGGCCGCGCCCGGGAAGGGCCGCGGCAGGCCGCGCCGGGCGCCGGGCGGCGCGCCCGGATGCCGGCCCGAACCGCGCAACACCCTGCGGAAAACGCGGCCCCGCCGCGCAACGGATTGTGTCCCCTGGCTGCGACCGGCGCGCCGTTCCTGCCCGCAAGCCCATGACGCGAACAATTTTTCGGATTGTGCGCCGGAATACGGAACCGACCTTCACGCAGGCTTAACACTTCTTTCACGCGCATGTCGCACCATCGTCCTATCAAACGCCCGACAGTGGCTGCTCAGGAGATCCGGAATGCCGGTCGTCAAGGTCAATGCCCATCACGTTCCGCCGCGGCGGCTGTGGCAGACCGCCGAGACGCTGCCCGAAGGCGCACCCATCATCGTGATGATTCACGGTTATCGCTATTCGCCATCGGAGCCTGCCCATGACCCGCATCGCCACATCCTGTCGCTTGATCCCGATCACCGCGCCCGTCGATCCACCTCCTGGCCGCGCGCCCTGGGCTTTGGCACCGGCCAGCCCGAAGAGGGGCTTGCCCTGGCCTATGGCTGGGAGGCGCGCGGCAGCCTGGGCGGCGCCTATCGCCGTGCGGGCGAGGCAGGCGAGACGCTGGCGGGGATCGTATCCCGGCTGGCGGATCAGACCGGGCGTCCGGTCGCCCTCATCGGGCACTCGCTGGGGGCAAGGGTTGCGCTGCAGGCGCTACGCGCAGCCGGGGCCGGCGCCGTCTCGCGGGTGATCCTGCTGACCGGGGCCGAGTTCCGCGATGCCGCGGCCGAGGCGATGGCCTCGCCCGCCGGCAGCAGCGCCGAGATCCTCAACATCACCTCGCGCGAGAACGACCTGTTCGACTTCGCGCTGGAGCAATGGCTGTCGCTGGGTCGCCGGCAGGCGCTGGGCTTCGGCCTCGACGATCCGGCGCGCAACTGGCTGGACGTGCAGATCGACCAGGGCGAGACGCTGGCCGCGCTGGAGGCGCTGGGCTTTCCGACCGAAAGGCGGCCGCTGCGGCTGTCGCACTGGACGCCCTATCTGCGGCGCGGGCTGTTCGATTTCTATCGCACCGCGCTGTGCCAGCCCTGGGCCCTGCCGCTGGGGATGCTGCATGCCCGCCTGCCCGGCCGGATCGAGCCGCGCTGGTCACGCCTGCTGGCCGGCCCCGCCACCCTTGGCGCGCTGCGCACCTGACAGCCGCCCCGCGACCAGCCGCCAGCCGCGGCAGGCCAGCCGCGACAGTTCCAGCCAGCTTCGATAGGGCAGCACCGTCAGATAGCGCCAGCGCGACAGCTTGTAGTCAAGCCGCGTGGACTGGATCTGGGTCGGATGGTCAGAGAGCTGGCTGGCCGGCAGCGGCGCGACGAAGCAGGCGCGCAGCCCGGCCAGGTATTCGAGGTCGAAGGCGATGTCGAAGGCCAGCCGCATCGGCATCAGCTCGCGAACGAACCAGCGCGCGGCGCGGCGGTCGATCACATAGGCGCCCGCCCCCTTCTCGCGCGTCAGCGCCACCGCCAGCGCCCTTCCCCCGCCCAGATCGCGGACCGGATACTTGCGGCCGCGATTGACGGTGGTCAGCCGCAGGATGTTCCACAGGTCGCGCTGTCCGGCCGCGCGGTCCAGCACTTCGCGGAAATCCGGCTCGAAGGACACGTCGTCCTCGAGGATCAGCGCCAGGTCGGCATCGCCCTCCAGCAGGGCGCGGGCGCAGGCGATGTGGCTGAGATAGCAGCCGATCTCGGCGGGCGAGGTGCGCCGGCCGTGCAGCAGCCGGTAGCTGCGTTCCGAGAATTCGGGGATCGGGTAGGCCAGCGCGCGGCCATCGACGCCCTCGATGCGGCGGAACGGCAGGCCGGCGCGGTCCAGCTTGTGGCGCATCGCGGCCAGCCGTTCGGTGGCGCCGTCCATGTTGATGAGGAACACCGCCAGCCGCAGGGCGCTGCCGGGAAGGGTCAGCACCCCGTCCCCGGGATCACCTGCCCGCGTCATCGCCCGGTCCGTCGATCCCGTGCGCACGGTAAAGCCCGGCATTCGCCAGCAGGAACAGGAACAGGATCAGCGGCAGGCCGAAGGTCTTGAAATAGACCCAGGTGGTTTCCGACATGGTCCGCCAGACCACCTCGTTGGCCAGCGCCAGCCCCAAAAACATCAGCGTCATCCGCAGCGTCAGCTTGCGCCAGCCCTCGGCATCCATCGGCAGCGCCTCGGACAGCACCGCCTGCAGCCAGTTGCGCCGCGCCAGCAGGCTGTAGCCCAGGATCGCGGCGAACAGCAGGTAGATCATCGTCGGCTTCATCTTGAAGAAGCGCGGATCGTTCAGCCAGACCGACAGCCCGCCGAACAGCACCACCAGCACCAGCGTCGCCACCTGCATCGGCGCCAGCCTGCCGGTGAGCCGCCACTGGATCAGCGTGGCCACCGCCAGCGCCGGGATGAAGGCCAGCGTGGCCAGCACGAAGGCGCCGTAATCCTGCCCCCACAGGCTGACCGTCTCGCCGCGCTTGAGAATGAAGACCAGGAAGAACAGCAGCACCGGACCCAGTTCCAGCGCCGGCTTGACCCAGGGATTGCCGTTCTTCATCGCATCGTCCTTTCGCCAGCGCCCTCAGGCGCCGAATTCGACCACCAGCGCACCCGCCGCGATCAGCGCCATCAGCCCGGCGCGCAGCGGTCCCACCTTTTCGCCCAGGACGACCCAGCCCACAAGGGCCGCAAAGACGGTCGAGGTCTCGCGCAGCACCGCCGCGCGGCCGACCTCGTCGATGCGGGTGGCCAGCATGATCGCGCCGAAGCTGGCAAAGGCCACCAGCGCGCCGAACACGCCCCGGATCGCCAGCGGCGCGATCTCGGGCCCGCGCAGCCGCAGCAGCCTGCGCAGGGTCCACAGCGGCATGAACACCGAATCCAGCAGGAAGAACCAGGCCAGGAAGGTGAAGGGATCGGCCGCCTGCCGGATGCCCCAGGCGTCGTAGGTGGTATACAGCGCCACCATCGCCCCGGTCACCAGCGCCCAGGCCAGCGCCGGGCCAAGGGTGTCGCGCCCGACCGTCAGTCGGCGCAAATTGTAGGCGGCCAGCCCGAAGATGCCGCCGACCAGCAGCAGCAGGCCCAGCCATTGCACGATGTTGAACCGCTCGCCGAAGACCAGGCCGGCGGCGATCACCGCAAACAGCGGCCCGCTGCCGCGCACCACCGGATAGACGACGGTATAGGCACCGCGCTGATAGGTCAGCGCCTGCGCGACCTTGTAGAAGACGTGGATCACCACCGCGCCCGCCAGCACCGGCCACAGATGCGCGGCGGGCCAGGGCACCACGAACAGCGCCAGCGGCAGCGCCATCACCCCGTAGCTGAGGTCGATCGCCGCGCGGCTCAGCCAGGGATCGTGCCGGCCCTTCTGCAGCGCGCCGAACAGCGCATGCAGGAACGCCGCCATGATCGCGAGGATCGAGGCCACCCGCGCGCCCTCGGGCGTGCCCGCAATCTGGATGATCCATGCGCTCATGTGCGCTTGGTGCCGCCAAATTGCAGCATGTGCAAGGGCCGCGTGACCTGCGCCGCGCGGCGGCGTCAGTCCAGCGGGATCGCGGCGAGGATCGGCCCGGGCAGGTGGTCGCGCGCCGACAGGTCGCGCTGCACGATCAGCACATGGCGGGTATCGGCGGGAAACCGGGCGCCGGAGGCGTCGTCGGGACGCACGGTCATGCGCAGCGGCTGCTTGCCCTCCCACTGCGCCAGCCGCTCGACCGCCAGCACCACATTGGCATAGCTGATGCTGCGGCCGCGATTCTCGCCCCCCGTCACCTCGACGCGGCGTTCGGGCGCATAGCGGATCATCAGGATGTCCACCTGCCCGCCCAGGTCGGACAGCGGCTGCAACTCGATCCGCTCGCCATCGGCGATGCTGTCGCGCTGCACGCTGACCATCGCCGGAGCCAGCCGGCTGCTGTCGATCAGCGCCATCAGCTGCGCCGGGCCGGGCGCCACGGCGGTATCGGTGCCGTCCACGATCAGCTGCGGCGTATACAGCCCGCGTTCGCCCGCAGCGCGGGCATAGCGTTCCTGCCGCTGCGAGAATTCGGGCCGCGCAAAGCTGTCGCGCCAGCCCAGATAATCCCAGTAATCGACATGGAAGGACAGCGGCAGCACCCCCGGCTCGTCGGTCAGGCGGGCCAGCATGGCATCGACCGGCGGACAGGACGAACAGCCCTGCGACGTGAAGAGTTCGACCACCACGGGCAGCGTCTCGGGCGCGAAGTTTTCCAGCGGCGGCAGCGCGGCGTCGGTGGCGGCAAAGCTGTTGAAGCCCGCCCCGCCGGTCGACTCGAGAAAACCGTTGCCGGGGGCCATGCGGCCGGGCGCGTCGGGTGCGGCGATCACCGGCGCGTCGGCGGCCGGCTGCTGCTGCGGCGCGGAGACCGCGGCGCCGCCGGTCCCCTGCGCCATGGCCGCGCCGCCCGCCGCCGCCAGCGCAACCGCCAGGCCGATGCCCGAGATCCGCAGCCAGCCGCGCCCGATGTGCCAGATCCGCAGGGGTGCAGGTCGTGCAGTCATGTGAAAGTCCAGAATTCCTGTGCCGGGACCCTGCATAGACCCGACCGGGCCGGGCCGACAAATCAAGGCTTCGTCACCGATCCCGCCGATCGCGCAGAGTGTCTCTTGCGTCACAGGCCCGACAATGGTATGCCATTGCATACAATACCGCGTGACACTCTTGCGCTGCCCTGCAGCATCGGGCAAAGCAGGAGGATCGCATGCCCGACCCATCCATTTCGCAGACAGGGAGGCCTTGATGCCCATCCAGACCGGAACCGATACCGCCAAGACCCGGCGCAGCCTGACCGCTGGCGGTCAGGAGGTCGCCTATTACTCGATCGCCGCCGCAACCGAGGCCGGGCTTGGCGACTTCTCGAAGCTGCCGGCCGCGCTGAAGGTCGTGCTGGAGAACATGCTGCGCTTCGAGGATGGCGGCCGCACGGTCAGCGTGGACGACATCCGGGCCTTCGCGGAATGGGCCGAGAAGGGCGGCAACAACCCGCGCGAGATCGCCTATCGCCCGGCGCGCGTGCTGATGCAGGACTTCACCGGCGTCCCGGCGGTGGTGGACCTTGCGGCGATGCGCGACGGCATCAAGGCGCTGGGCGGCGACGCGCAGAAGATCAACCCGCTGAACCCGGTCGATCTGGTCATCGACCATTCGGTGATGATCGACGAATTCGGCACCCCCCGCGCCTTCCAGCGCAATGTCGAGCTGGAATACGAGCGCAACATGGAGCGTTACACCTTCCTGAAATGGGGCCAGAAGGCGTTCAACAATTTCCGCGTGGTGCCGCCCGGCACCGGCATCTGCCACCAGGTGAACCTGGAATATCTGGCCCAGACCGTCTGGACCGACACCGACCAGGACGGCAGGACCGTCGCCTATCCCGACACGCTGGTGGGCACCGACAGCCACACCACCATGGTCAACGGCCTCGCCGTGCTGGGCTGGGGCGTGGGCGGCATCGAGGCCGAGGCCGCGATGCTGGGCCAGCCGATCTCGATGCTGATCCCCGAGGTGGTCGGCTTCAAGATCACCGGCGCGCTGACCGAGGGCGTGACCGCCACCGACCTGGTGCTGAAGGTCGTGCAGATGCTGCGCAAGCACGGCGTCGTCGGCAAGTTCGTCGAATTCTACGGCGAGGGGCTTGACCACATGCCGCTGGCCGACCGCGCGACCATCGCCAACATGGCGCCCGAATACGGCGCCACCTGCGGCTTCTTCCCGATCGACGACGAGACGCTGCGCTATCTGCGCCAGACCGGCCGCGACGAGGATCGCATCGCCCTGGTCGAGGCCTATGCGAAGGAAAACGGCTTCTGGCGCACCGCCGATTACGCGCCGGTCTATTCCTCGACGCTGGAACTGGATCAGGGCAGCGTCGTGCCCGCCATCTCGGGCCCCAAGCGCCCGCAGGACCATGTCGCGCTGACCGAGGCCGCGGCCGCCTTCGGCGACTACATCAAGGGCCTGCGCAAGGCGCCCTCGGCCCCGGTCGAGGAGAAGGCCGAGATGACCGAGGAGGGCGGATCGCCCAGCCCCGAGGCCGACGAGATCCCCGGCGGCAGCCACGGCCACCTCAACAGCGGCGCCGTCGAGGGCGAGGACTACACCCTGCGCGACGGCTCGGTGGTGATCGCCTCGATCACCTCCTGCACCAACACCTCGAACCCCTATGTGCTGATGGCCGCCGGGCTGGTGGCCCGCAAGGCCCGCGCGCTTGGCCTGACCCGCAAGCCCTGGGTCAAGACCTCGCTGGCGCCCGGCAGCCAGGTGGTCGAGGAATACCTCAAGGCCGCCAACCTGCAGGATGATCTGGACGCGCTGGGCTTCAACCTGGTCGGCTTTGGCTGCACCACCTGCATCGGCAACTCCGGGCCGCTGCAGCCCGAGATCTCGAAATCGATCAGCGACAACGATCTGGTCGCCGTGTCGGTGCTGTCGGGCAACCGCAACTTCGAAGGGCGCATCAGCCCCGACGTGCGCGCCAACTACCTGGCCTCGCCGCCGCTGGTGGTGGCCTATGCCATCGCGGGCGACATGAACATCGACGTGACCCGCGATGCGCTGGCCGAGACGCCGGACGGCAAGCCGGTCTACCTGAAGGACATCTGGCCGACCTCGAAAGAGGTCGCCGACCTGGTCGACACCATCGTCACCCGCGAGATGTTCCAGTCGAAATACGCCGATGTCTTCAAGGGCGACGAACGCTGGCAGGGCGTCGAGATCACCGACAGCGAAACCTATGACTGGCCGGCCGCCTCGACCTACATCCAGAACCCGCCCTATTTCCAGGGCATGTCGCAGGAGCCGGGCACGATCCAAGACATCAAGGGCGCCCGCGTGCTGGCGCTGCTGGGCGACATGATCACCACCGACCACATCAGCCCGGCCGGATCGTTCAAGCCGACCACGCCCGCCGGCCAGTATCTGACCGAACGGCAGGTCGCGCCGCGCGATTTCAACAGCTATGGCTCGCGCCGCGGCAACCACGAGATCATGATGCGCGGCACCTTCGCCAATATCCGCATCAGGAACGAGATGCTGGAAGGCGTCGAGGGCGGCTATTCCAGGGACGCCGAGGGCAAAGAGGCGGCGATCTATGACGCGGCCATGTCCTATGTCGATCAGGGCGTGCCGCTGGTGGTCATCGGCGGCATCGAATACGGCGCCGGCTCGTCGCGCGACTGGGCGGCCAAGGGCACCAACCTGCTGGGCGTCAAGGCGGTCATCGCCGAAAGCTTCGAGCGCATCCACCGCTCGAACCTCGTCGGCATGGGCGTGATTCCGTTCGAGTTCACCGACGGCGCGAACCGCAAGTCGCTGAAGCTGACCGGCGACGAGACCATCACCATCGAGGGGCTGGAGGGCGAGTTCAAGCCGCTGTCGCTGGTGCCCTGCACCATCCGCTATGCCGACGGCACGGAAAGGACGATCCAGCTGAAGGCCCGCGTCGATACCGAGGTCGAGATCGACTACCTGAAGAATGGCGGCGTGCTGCATTACGTGCTGCGCAACCTCGCGGCGGCCTGACCGGCGCTGCGGTTCCCGAGAACGACAAGGGCCCCCGGCGCGATGCCGGGGGCCTTTTTCGCCGCGCATCGCGCAGGCGCGACCTAGCCACCGATGGCGATGCCCTCGCGCCGCGGATCGGCGCCGCCCGACAGCCCCTCGGGGGTGATCGCGATGCCCTGGATACCCGAGACCAGTTCGGTCTGGTTGACCTCGAAGCCCAGATCCTTCAGCGGCTGGACCAGCGCATCGGCGGCGGTCCCGGCCTCGACATCCATCGTGCCGAAGCGGTTCACGATATTGGGCAGCGCCACCGCCTGCTGCACATCCATGCCCCAGTCCAGATGCGCGATGATCGACTTGGCGACATAGCCGATGATCCGGCTGCCGCCCGGCGAGCCGATGACCAGCACCGGCTTGCCGTCCTTGCGCACGATGGTCGGCGCCATCGAGGACCGCGGCCGCTTGCCCGGTTCCAGCCGGTTGGCGATGGGATAGCCGGCGTCGTCATGGGTCTCGAAGCTGAAATCGGTCAGTTCGTTGTTCAGCAGGAAACCATGCGCCATCACCCGCGAGCCGAAGCCGTTCTCGATGGTGGTGGTCAGCGACAGCGCGTTGCCATCGGCATCGACGATCGAGACATGCGAGGTCGAGGGCAGTTCCAGCGCGCTGTCCTGGCCCCAGTTCAGCGCGTGGCTCCAGCCGGGCGATCCGGCGCTGACCTCGGGCAGGGCGTCGTCGCCCGCCAGCAGCGCGCCGCGTTCGGCCAGGTAGTCGGTCGCGACCAGCCCCTCGGTCGGCATCGGCACGAAGTCGCTGTCGGCCATGTAGCGGCCGCGATCGGCAAAGGCCAGCCGCGAGGCGTCGCCGATCAGCCGCCAGCTTTCGGGATTTTCGGCCCCGAGCGCGGCGAGGTCATAGCCGCCCAGCATGCCGAGGATCTGCCCCACGCTCAGCGCGCCCGACGAGGGCGGGCCCATGCCGCAGACCTCGTGATCGCGGTAGTCGACGCAGACCGGCGGACGTTCCACCACGCGATAGCGGGCCAGGTCATCAAGGCCGAGAAGCCCGGGATTGCCCTCGGCGCCGCGCACCGCCTCGACGATGCCCTGCGCGATCTCGCCGGTATAGAAGGCGCGGCTGCCCTGTGCGGCAAGCCGGCGCAGCACATCGGCATAGGCCGGGTTCTTCAGCGTCGCGCCCTGCGCGACGGCCGTGCCGCCGGGAAAGAAATAGTCGGCCGTGGCGGGATCGCGTTGCAGCGCCTCGCCTTCCGCGGCGACCAGTTCGGCCAGCCGCGGCGAGACCGGAAAGCCGTCATCGGCCAGCCGGATGCCATCCTCGAACAGGCTGCGCCAGTTGCCCTTGCCCCAGCGGCGGTGCGCCTCTTCCAGCAGCGCCGGCGTGCCGGGCGTGCCGACCGACAGCCCGCCCACAACGGCCTCCATGAACTCCAGAGGCTCGCCCGCGTCGTTCTGGAACAGCGTCGGCCGGGCGGCTGCGGGGGCGGTCTCGCGCGCATCCAGCGTGGTGATCTCGCCGGTCGCGGCGTCGTGCCACACGAGGAAGGCGCCACCGCCAAGGCCCGAGCTTTGCGGCTCGACCAGCCCCAGCACGACCTGCACGGCAACCATCGCATCGGCCGCGCTGCCGCCCCGTTCCAGCACCTTCGCCCCCGCCTCGACCGCCAGCGGATGCGCGGCCGTCACCATCCAGTCCGTGGCGGTGACGGGCCTGCCCTGCTGCTTGGCCTCCAGCGCGGCCATCGCCGCCTCGCCCAGGCCCGCAAAGGCATCGGCCGCGGCCTGCTCGCTGGCGCCTTCCGGCGCGACCGCGTCGGCGGCCTGCTGCGCGGCGGCGGGCGCGGCACAGGCAACGCCCATCAGCAGCGCCGATGCAAGATTGATCCGTGTCATGGCTGACCTCCCTCAAGTCGGTTGTGGACAAGGGCAGTCTGGGCCGTGCAACCAAGGCGCGCAACCGGCGTGATTACCGATCCGCGGCCAGCGCCTTTTCCAGTTCCGGCAGGAAGCGGTTGGTGTAATCCTCGCGCACCAGCGGGCCGGCATGACGGTAAAGCACCCTGCCCTCGCCGTCGAGGATGAAGGTCTCGGGCGGGGCGGTCACGCCCCAGTCGATCGCCGCGCGGCCCCGGGGATCGGTGGCCAGCGCGTGGAAGGGATCGCCGTCCTCGGCCAGGAATTGCAGGGCGCTCGCCTCGGGGTCCTTCAGGTCGATGCCATAGACCGGCAGGCGGGCCGACAATTCGGTCAGGGTGGGATGTTCGGCGCGGCAGGGCGGGCACCAGCTGGCCCAGAAATTCACCAGCTTGACGCCCGGCCGGCGCAGCATCTCGTCGGTCAGCGGGGTCTTGCCCGGCAGGGTCGTCGCCGGAACGGGCGGGGCCTCGCGGCCGATCATCGCCGAGGGCAGCCCGGTCGGATCCTCGCGGCCCATGCCCCACAGAAACAGCCCCGCCAGCGCGGCGAAGGCCAGCGGCGGCAGCGCCACCAGCGGAGAGATCCTAGCCATCGCCTTCCTGCCTTTCCAGATCGCGCCGCGCGCGGGCATTGGCGGCGACGCTGTGCCAGACCAGCCCGACCAGCAGCACCGCCGAGATTCCATAGGCCGCCAGCACCGTGCCGGCATATTTCCCAAGCTCGATCATGGGCGCGTCTCGCGCGCGATCAGGGCGGCCAGCCGGCGGCGGCGGATCTCGGTCCGGGTGCGGATCAGCAGCAGCGCGAGGAACAGCAGGAGGAAGCCCAGCATCGAGAGGTAGAGGGGATAGCGATAGACGGCGCTCATCCGCTCGCCCGGCGCGACCGAGAGGCTGGCGCCCTGGTGCAGGCCCTGGTTCCAGAACAGCACCGCGTAGCGCGACAGCAGCGCGAAGACCGAGCCGACGAGGCACAGCACGCCGGTCAGGTCGGCGGCGCTGTCGGGATCCTCGATCGCCGACCACAGCGCGATATAGCCCGCATAGAACAGGAACAGGATCAGGAAGCTGGTCAGGCGCGGGTCCCACTCCCACCAGGTGCCCCACATCGGCTGGCCCCAGATCGCCCCGGTCGCCAGCGCGATCAGCGTCATCACCGCGCCGATCGGGGCGGCGGCGCGGGCGGCCAGCGCGCTGACATGGTGACGCCGGATCAGCCAGATCAGCGAGGCCGCCAGCATCATCACCCAGATGTTGATCGCCATCATCGCCGCCGGCACATGCAGGAAGACGATCTTCACCGTGGCGCCCTGCCGGTAATCATCGGGCGTGAGGAAGCCCCAGGCGACGCCGCCCAGCGTGCAGGCCACGGCCCCCGCCACCGCCCAGGGCAGGATCGCGCCCGAGGCGCGCATGAACTTGACGGGGTTGGCGTATTCCCAGATCGACATATGCGTTCCCTAGCGGCGGCGGGGGCCGGGCTCAAGTCACATCACCGCAGGTTGACCCGCAGGGCGGCGGCGGCGGCAAAGGGGACCAGCGCGACCACCGCGGCGCTGATGCCGCCCAGAAACAGCAGCGGCGTCGCGGGGCTGCCGCCCTCGAGGCCGCGGCGGATCGCCTCGGTCCCGAAGATCAGCGTCGGGACATACAGCGGCAGGACCAGCAGCGACAGCAGCAGCCCGCCCCGGCGCAGCCCGACCGTGATCGCGGCGCCAAAGGCCCCCAGCATCGACAGCGCGGGCGTGCCGATCACGAGCGAGGCCAGGAGCCAGGGCGTCGCCGCGGCGGGAAGCTGCAGGAGCAGCCCGAACAGCGGCGCGGCGGCGACCAGCGGCAGGCCGGTGGTCAGCCAGTGCGCCAGCGCCTTCACGGCGACGACGCCCTCCAGCGGGATCGGCGCTGTGGCCAGCAGATCGAGGCTGCCATCCTCGTGGTCCAGCGCGAAGATGCGGTCCAGCGACAGCAGGCAGGCGAGCAGCGCCCCGAGCCACAGGATGCCGGGCGCGATCGGGCGCAGCGCGGCGCTGTCGGGGCCGACGCCAAAGGGCACCAGGGCGCAGAGGATGAGGAAGAAGGCGACGGCCAGGCCGAAGCCGCCGCCGGCGCGGGTGGCCAGGGTCAGGTCGCGTCTCAGAAGCGGCAGCATCGGCGGCCCCCGGATGCGGCCGGCGCTGCGCGGCCGGCGGCGGCACAGCGCCCGATGTCCCGCCCGCTTCCTGCGCGGCATGCGGACCGGCCGGGCCGGGACCGGGAGGCCGGGCGCTGCCCGGCGCGATGCGCCGGGCGGGGCGCCGCCGCTGGGGGCACGCTCATGCGAAGGCCTCGTTGAAGCCGGCGGGGCGGTGGCTGCGGCCGGGGCGGGCGCGGAACGGGGTGAGGTCAAGGTCGCGCGCCTCGGCAAGCCCGAGGTCGATATGCGTGGCCATCAGCGCCGACCCGCCCGCCGCCAGATGCGCCCGGATCGCGGCGCCGAAGCGCGCCACCGAGGCGGCATCCAGCGAGACGGTGGGTTCGTCCAGCACCCAGAGCGGTCTGCCCGTCACCAGAAGCCGCGCCAGCCCCAGCCGGCGTTTCTGCCCCGCCGACAGGGCCGCGGCAGGGCGGTCGGCCAGCGCCATGAGATCCATCGCCGCAAGCGCCCGCCCGACCGCGCCAACGCCGTCGCCGCCGTCCCCGCTGCCGCCGTCGAAGATGCGCGCCCAGAAGGCGAGATTCTCGGCCACGCCGAGGGCGTGTTTCAGACCGTCGGCATGGGCGGCATAGGCCACCGCGTCGTCATCCATGATGATCCGCCCCGCGACCGGCGGCTGCAGCCCCGCCACGGTCCGCAGCAGCGTGGTCTTGCCGATGCCGTTGGGGCCGCGCAGGATCAGCGCCCGGCCCGCCTCCAGCACGAAGGACACCCCCTCGACCGCCCTCAGACCGCCGCGCGCCACGGCCAGATCCTCGACGGCCAGAAGGCTCATACCGGCAGAAGCGCGCAGGCGACGCGGCGCCCTTCGGACAGGGTGACGTTGTAGGTGCGCGCGGCGGTGGGCGAGGCCATCGCCTCGACCATCACGCCGACCGACTCCAGCGCCTCGACCAGCGCGGCGGGCGGATGCGCGATCTCGGCGCCCATGCCGAGGAACAGCACGTCGACGCGGCCCGACAGCGCCATCAGCGGCGCCCGGTCATCAAGCCCCGCCCAGTCGCGGGCGCCGCCCTGTTCGACCAGCACCGGCCCCTCGACCACCTTGCCGGCGACGCGGAAGAAACCGGGGCCGTAGCCGTCCACCGGCACCGCGCCCTCGAACTCGACGGGCTTCATCGCCATCAGGGCGCCTCGGCCCCCGAGAAGGGCGAGGCGTGGTCCTTGGGGTCCTTCTTCGACCAGTCGCGCTTGACGCCCAGCCACAGCACCACGTTCTTGGCCACATAGACCGAGGAGTAGGTGCCGATCAGGATGCCGAAGGTGATCGCGAAGACAAAGCCGCGGATCACGTCGCCGCCCAGCACCAGAAGCGCGATCAGCGCCACCAGCGTCGTGCCCGAGGTCATCACGGTCCGCGACAGCGTCTCGTTGACCGACAGGTTCATCAGGTCGCGCAGCGCCCGTTTCTTGTATTTCATCAGGTTCTCGCGCAGCCGGTCGAACACGACGACGGTGTCGTTGATCGAATAGCCGACGATGGTCAGCAGCGCCGCGATCGTCGTCAGGTCGAACTTGATCTGGAACAGCGCAAAGACGCCCATGGTCACGATCACGTCATGGGCCAGCGAGACGATGGCGCCGATGGCGAACTGCCATTCGAAGCGCAGCCAGATATAGATCGAGATCGCCACCAGCGAGGCCAGAACCGAATAGATCGCGGTCTGGATCAGTTCGCCCGAAACCTTGGGACCGACCGATTCCACCAGCGGGAAGGTGATCGCGGGATCGACCTGCTGCAGCGCGGCCTCGACCGCATTGATCGTTTCGGGGGTGACGGCCTCGGCACCCTCCTGCGCGCTGATGCGGACCTGCGCGACATGCTGGTCGGCGGCGAAGGTCGGGTCGAAGACCTGCGTGATCGCGACATCGCCAAGGCCCAGCGGCTGCAGCGCGTCGCGATAGGCGCCGACATCGACCTGCTGGGTGGATTCGGTGCGGATCGTGGTGCCGCCCTTGAAGTCGATGCCGAAATTCAGCCCGAAGAGAACGAGGAACACCACCGACAGCACCACCATCGCGCCCGAGATGCCGACCGTCAGCCCCTGCCAGCGGAAGAAGTCGATGCGGGTCTCGGCGGGGACCAGTTTCAGACGAAATGCCATGTCATACCTCGATCTGACGCGGGCGGGTGCGTTCGAACCACGTGACGGTCATCAGCCGCGTGACGTAAAGCGCGGTGAAGACCGAGGTGACGATGCCGATGGTCAGCGTGACGGCAAAGCCCTTGACCGGACCCGAGCCCAGCACGAACAGGATCGCGGCGATGATCAGCGTGGTGATGTTGGCGTCCACGATGGCAGACATCGCCTTTTCGTAGCCCAGTTCGATCGCGCGGGCGGGGCCGCGCGCGGTGCGCAGCTCTTCGCGGATGCGTTCGAACACCAGCACGTTGGCGTCCACGGCCATGCCGATGGTCAGCACGATCCCGGCGATGCCCGGCAGGGTCAGCGTGGCGCCGATCATCGACAGCACACCGAAGATCAGGCCCATGTTGATGGTCAGCGCGACCGAGGCGAAGACCCCGAACAGGCCGTAGGACAGCACCATCAGCGCGATCACGGCGATGAAGCCCATCGCCGAGGCGATCCGGCCGGCATCGATGCTGTCCTGCCCGAGCTCGGGACCGACGGTGCGTTCCTCGAGGAAGGTCAGTTCCGCCGGCAGGGCGCCCGCGCGCAGCAGCACGGCCAGCCGGTTGGCCTCCTCGAAATCCATCGAGCCCGAGATCTGCCCCGAGCCGGTGGTGATCGCCTGCCGGATCACCGGCGCCGAAATCACCTGGTTGTCCAGAACGATGGCGAAGGGCTGGCCGATATTGGCCGAGGTGTAGGCGCCGAACTTGCGCGCCCCGGTCGGGTTGAAGCGGAAATCGACCGAGGGCTGGCCGTTCTGGTCGGTCGAGGGCATGGCGTCGGTCAGTTCCTCGCCACTGACGACCGGGCTGTCCTCGAGCGTGTAGTAGACGCCTTCCTGATCGGCGGCGGGCAGGACCACCTGGCCCAGCCCCGGCGCGGCGTCGGGATTGCTGCCGGTCGCCGTCACCGGGTTGAAGGTCAGCTTCGCGGTCGTCCCGATCAGGGCCTTCAGCTCATCCGCCGAGCCGATGCCCGGCACCTGGATCAGGATGCGATCCTCGCCCTGACGCATGATGGTGGGTTCGCGGGTGCCAACCTCGTCCACGCGGCGGCGGATGATTTCAAGGCTCTGCTGGATGGTGCGGTCGTCGGTGACGGCCTTCTCGGCCTCGGACAGCCCGATGGTGATTGTGTTTCCCTGCGCGCTGATCGCTAGGCTGGACTGGCCGGTGCCGGTCAGCGTGGTGACGGGTTCGGAAAAGCCGCGCACGATCTCGGTGGCGCGGGCGATCTGGTCGGGGGTGCCGATCTCGATCGCCAGCGTGCCGTCGGGCGCGGGCACCCGGCGGACCGCGCCGATGGTGGCGCGTTCCTCGGCCAGCGCGCGGCGCAGTTCGGGCCACAGCGCGTCCATGCGCGCCTTGTAGACCTGATCGACCTGCACCTCGCCCAGCAGATGCGCGCCGCCGCGCAGGTCCAGCCCCAGATTGACAAGCCCGTTCGGCAGCCAGCCGGGCCAGGCGCCGCGCGCAGCATCGAGTTCGGGCGTGGTCACGCCGGTCTTCTCGATGCTGGCCACGGCGTCGTTATGCGCCTCGACCCGCTTGTAGAACAGGTTGGGCATGGCATAGGCCAGTCCCAGAAGGCAGATCCCGATGATCAGGATGCGCTTCCATCGGTCGATCTGAAGCATCTTGGCTTACGCCCTTCCCGGTTTTTCTTGGCGGCTCAGCTGTTGGCGGCGACCGGTTCGGTCCGGTTCACGACCTGCGCCACGGTGCTGCGCACCACACGGACCTTGACGCCGGTGGCGATCTCGACTTCCAGCTCGTCGTCGCGCACCGAGGTGACCTTGCCCAGAATCCCGCCCTGGGTGATGATCGCGTCGCCCTTCTTCAGCGCGCCGACCATCTCGCGGTGCTGTTTCACGCGCTTCTGCTGGGGCCGGATCATCAGGAAATACATGATCGCGAAGATCAGGATCAGCGGGATGAACTGCGCGAAGGCGGCAGTTCCGCCGGCGCCGGCGGCCTGGGCATAGGCGGGGGTGACGAACATGTGGGATCCTCTTGGCTGGCAGACCGGACCGGATGGCCCGCCCCGTTGAATTGGCGCGCAACCTATCCGCGCCGCCCGCCCTTGGCAAGAAAGCGCGGCGGGCCATCGGCGCAAGGGCGATCAACGGCTTCGTGATCGCCCGTCAGAGCCGCGCGGGCTGGGCGCGCTCGACCAGACGGGCGAAAAAGCTGGCGCCGACCGGGGCGATCTCGTCGTTGAAATCGTAATGCGGGCTGTGGACGCCCGGCCCCTCGCCCTGCCCCAGGAACAGGTAGCAGCCGGGCCGGGCGTTCAGCATGTAGCTGAAATCCTCGGCGCCCATCTCGCGGCCGGCCTCGGCGTTCACGGCATCCTCGCCCGCGATCTCGCGCGCGACGGCCGCCGCGAAGCCGGTCTCGGCGGGATCGTTGACGGTGGCGGGATAGCCCTCGGCATAGTCCAGCCGCGCCTCGACGCCATAGGCCGTGCCCTGCCCCGCGCAGATCTCGGCCATGCGGCGGCGGACCATGTCGCGGACATGCGGCGCGAAGCTGCGCACCGTGCCGCAGATCCAGGCGCTGTCGGGCACGATGTTGTCGGCGCTGCCGGCATGGATCTGGGTGACCGACAGCGCCAGATCGTCCAGCGCATAATGGTTGCGGCTGGAAATCGTCTGGATCGCCGCGACGATGGCGACCGCCGCGACCACCGGATCGGCGGTCAGATGCGGCATGGCGCCATGCCCGCCCCGGCCATGCACATGGATGTCGAAGCGGTCGAAGGCGGCCATGATCGGGCCGGGCGTGGTCTGGAAGCTGCCGGCGGGCAGCCCGGGGGCGTTGTGCATCGCAAAGACCCGCGCGATGCGGAACCGCTCCATGATGCCGGCCCGGACCATCGCCTCGCCGCCGCCGCCGTCTTCCTCGGCGGGCTGGAAGATCAGCGCCACCCGGCCGGCGAAGTTGCGCGTCTCGGCCAGGTATTTCGCGGCGCCCAGCAGCATCGTCGTGTGGCCGTCATGGCCGCAGGCATGCATCCGCCCCGGCACGGTCGAGGCATGCGGCAACCCGGTCGCCTCGTCCATCGGCAGCGCGTCCATGTCGGCGCGCAGCCCGATGGTGGGACCGCGCCCGCGCCCCTTCAGGATCGCCACGATGCCGGTGCCGCCGATTCCCTCATGGATCTCGTCCACGCCGAACTCGCGCAGCCGCGCGGCGACGAAGGCGGCGGTGGCGTGGCAATCGAAGCCCAGCTCGGGATGCTGGTGCAGGTGATGCCGCCAGGCCGTCAGCTGCGGGGCGAAATCGGCGATGCGGTTCAGGACGGGCATGTGGACTTGGGCCTTCGGCTGTGGCAGTCGGGATGCTTCTGGACCCGCCAGTGGGGGAATTGCAATGCCCGACACGAGACCCGACCCGCATGAGGCGCCGTCAGGCCCGGTGCCCCGCGATCCGGCCATCGAGATCACCCGGCTGATCGGGATCATGGCGGCGCTGCGCGATCCGGCGACCGGCTGTCCCTGGGACATCGAGCAGGATTTCGCGAGCATCGCCCCCTACACCATCGAAGAGGCGCATGAAGTCGAGGATGCGATCCAGCGGCAGGCCTGGGACGAGTTGCCGGGCGAGCTGGGCGACCTGCTGCTGCAGGTCGTGTTCCACGCGCAGATGGCGGCCGAGGCCGGGATGTTCGATTTCGCCGATTGCGCGAAGGCGATCGGCGACAAGCTGATCTTCCGTCACCCGCATGTCTTCGGCGACGAAAGCCGCGACAAGTCGGCCGAGCAGCAGGTCCGCGACTGGGAGGCGATCAAGGCCGCAGAACGCGCCGGCAAGGCCGAAAGCGGCACGCTGGACGGGGTGGCGCTTGGCCTGCCCGCGCTGACCCGTGCGCTGAAGCTGCAGAACCGGGCGGCGCGGGTCGGCTTTGACTGGCCCGGTCCGGGCGAGGTGCTGGACAAGATCCGCGAGGAATGCGCCGAACTGGTCGAGGCCCGCGACCATCTGGGGCAGGCCGCGCTGGAGGAGGAATTCGGCGACCTGCTGTTCGTGATGGCCAATCTGGGCCGGCACCTGAAGCTGGACCCGGAACTGGCCCTGCGCCGCGCCAACGCCAAGTTCACCCGCCGCTTCCGGGCGATCGAGGCGGCGCTGGCCCGCGACGGTCGCCGCCCCGAGGACAGCGATCTTGCCGAGATGGACAGGCTGTGGGACGCGGCGAAGGCGGCCGAGAAGGCCGCGGGCAAGCCGGGCGGGACCGGCACCTGACAGGCGGCCCCCTGGCACCTGCGGGCCCTTGGCGATTGCGTCGCGCACGGTTTGCGTCCCGCGACAGCGGGGGGCTGCCTGCCCCCCGCACCCCCCGGGCGTTGCACTGCGCGGCGACGCGGCGCAGCCGTCCCTAGCCTGTCAGCGCCTTGCGCAGCATGTTCAGCGCCACGAGGAACAGGAAGATCGCGAAATAACGCTTGAGCCGGGCGGGGTCCGTGCGATGGGCAAGCGTGGCGCCGATGGGCGCGGTCAGCAGCGTCATGCAGATCGTGACGAGGAAGGCGGGCAGATTCACCGATCCGATCGTGTAGGGCGGTGCGTCCTCGACCGGCAGAAGCAGAAAGGCCGCCACCGAGGGCACCGCGATCAGCACCCCGAAGCCCGCTGCGGTCGCCACCGCGCGATGGATCGGCCGGCCATGCAGCGTCATCAGCGGCACCCCGAGGCTGCCCCCGCCGATACCCAGCAGCACCGACAGAAAGCCGATCAGCGGCGCGAAGACGGCGCGCCGGCCGCCTTCGGGCATCGTCTCGGCCAGCCGCCAATGCGGCCGCGACAGCGCCATGTAAAGGGCGATTACCACGACCAGGACGGCGAAGATGATCTGCAGCGTGTGGGTGCGCAGCGAGCCGACCGTCAGCACCCCGGCCAGCGCGCCGATGCCGATGCCGAGCGCCCAGCCGCGCAGGATCGCCCAGTCGACCGCGCCCCGACGATGATGCGCCAGCACGGACCGGGTGGAGGTGACGATGATCGTCGCCAGCGAGGTCGCCAGACAAAGCTGCATCACGTCGGGGCCGGCATGGCCCAGCTGCGTGAAGACGACGAGGAAGGCGGGCACCAGCACGATGCCCCCGCCGACACCCAAAAGCCCTGCCAGCACCCCGGCGAAGGCGCCGGTGGCCAGAAGGGTCAGGGCGGGAAAGACGAGATTGCTCATGCCACCGGCACATAGCCCGGCCGGGTCTCGGCCGCCAGAGCCAATGCCGCGCCCTCAGGCCGCCGCGCGGCTGACCGAGGCGATGGCGGCGTCATAGACCTCGATCCCGCCGCCCGGCGCGCCCTCGGACAGCACCCGCTTCCACGATCGCGCGCCGGGCTGGCCGTGAAACAGTCCCAGCATGTGCCGGGTGATCTGGTGCAGCCGGCCGCCCGCCCGCAGATGCGCCGCAATCCGCGGGCGCATCGCCAGCGCGACATCGGCGGCGGTTGCGAAGGGCGGGGCGTCGTCCCACAGACGATCTGCCGCGCCGAGGATGTCCCAGGGCTGGTGATAGGCCGCCCGGCCGACCATCACCCCGTCCATCACCCGCAGATGCGCGCGCGCCTCGTCGAGACTGGCGATGCCGCCATTGACCGACAGATGCAGATCGGGAAAGGCCCGTTTCATCGCGTGGACCAGCGGATAGTCCAGCGGCGGCAGGGTCCGGTTCTCGCGCGGGCTGAGCCCCTGCAGCCAGGCCTTCCGGGCATGGATCGCGATGCGCCTGACCCCAGCCCCGCGCATCCGGTCCAGAAACGCGGGCAGCACCTCGGCCGGATCCTGGTCGTCCACACCGATGCGGCATTTCACGGTGACCTCGACCGGGCTGGCGTCGATCATCGCGGCAACGCAGTCGGCGACCAGCCCGGGCTGCTTCATCAGCACCGCGCCAAAGCAGCCCGACTGCACCCGGTCGCTGGGGCAGCCGACATTCAGGTTGATCTCGTCATAACCCCATTGCGCTGCGATGCGGGTGGCCTCGTGCAACGCCTCCGGCTCGGATCCGCCAAGCTGCAGCGCGACCGGATGCTGTTCGGGCTCGAAGCCCAGAAGCCGCGCGCGATCGCCATGCAGCACCGCTTGCGCCGTCACCATCTCGGTATAAAGCAGCGCATGCCGCGACATCAGCCGGTAAAAGGTCCGGCAGTGGCGATCGGTCCAGTCCATCATCGGGGCGGTGGACAGTCTGGCATTTTGATTTATTTTCATTTTTTCGTATCTTCACGCTGTTGGCGGCGACGGCTGCTGCACAGGAATACGTCCCGATATCCCGGAATTTGCTCCTCTCCGACGAGTCATTGCCTACACAGCGCAGACGAAAATGGCCAACCATCACCACGCTTCCTTCCGGTGCCTGCCGGGTCCGGATCCGGCAAAAGGGCCACCACGCGAGCGCGACGTTCCCCATCGCTGGGCCCGCCAGGCAGAGACCCGGGGCAATCAGGGGCCGCGCCGAAAAATGTCGTCCGCCTCCCGCCTCCAGACCTTTGGCGACCTCGTCGATCGTCATATAACCGATATATGCGCGATATAGCCCTCTGAACTGCACTTGGTAAATCAGCGTGGACGGATTGGCGTGCAAACCTCAGCTCGTTGGTGGCTGATATGTAACTTGGTGATCGGTCTTGACCGTGCGGTCAGACGGCTTCCCGCGCCGTTAAGGGATTCCTCTTGACTCCCGGCGGCGTTATGGAGAACAAATAGAGAACATAATGACAAGCCTGTTCCTGGAGGTCAATAAGGAGCTTGCGGCCAGAGCCCGCCATAGAATCTTTGCCCGCGCAGATCGAACGGATCGAAGGCATAAGCCGGCGCGCCCATATCCGGCGATCTTCGCCGCCTTGACGAACTTGCGGTCGAAACTGGCCATGCCCTCGCAATGCGCCGCCTTGCCAAGGTGCAATGCGTCGGCGGAATCCATGCCGCGCTCGGCATGGTCAAGAGCGTTGACCATGACCATGCCGTCCTCGACCGTCACAGTCGGCAGGCCAGCGAAGGCGCACAGCACGCGCGCGATGTCGGCTGGCCTATAATCGTAGGTGCTGCGCAGCACCCACTCTGTCTCCAGGATCACGGTGACGGCAACGAACACCGGCTGTCCGTCGACCAGCGCGCGGGCGCGTGGCGACTGCTTCGGATGATCGTTGGTCAGGTAGCGGACGACGACGTTCGTATCAATCGCCAGCATGTCGCCGCTTCGCTTCCGCCATCACGCCCGCGTCCATCTCGGCAATCGTCTTAGGCCTGGCCCTGGAGGGCAGCGCGCCGAAGACATCTTCCGGCCGCGTCGCGGTGAAAGCCGGAGCCGGCTTCAGCAGCACGCCGCCGTCCGCTTCCTCGACCGTCAGCTTCGTGCCCGCGCTCCGCTCGCGCCGCTGCCGCAGCCCGGTCGGCAGGATGATCTGCTCCTTGGTCGAGACAGTAGTGGTGAGCTGCTGGTTTCTTGGACACGAAGATAAGATCGTGACCAAGGAACTGGAGAGTAGATATGACGAGACGGAATTTCAGCCGTAAGTTCAAGATCGAGGCCGTAAGGCTGGTGACGGACCGGGGCGTGGCGGTGGCTCAGGCCGCGCGTGACCTTGATTTGGCGGAGAGCGTGCTGAGGCGCTGGATGCGGGAATTAACGTCGGCGCCAGCTGCAGCCTTTCCCGGGAACGGGCAGATGCGGGCTGACCTAGCCGAGATTGCAGCGCTGAAGAAAGAGGTCGCGCGTCTTCGTGCGGAGCGTGACATCCTCAAGAAAGCGGCAGCTCTTTTCGCGCGCGAGGCGACATGAGGTTCGCCTTCATCGCCAAACACCGCCACATCTGGCCGGTCAGTTGGCTGTGCGACGTGCTGGATGTGTCGCGTTCCGGCTTCCACGCCTGGCTCATCCGCCCGACCAGCACCCGCGAGATCCAGGACGCCAAGCTCGTCACGGCGATCGATACGAGCTTCAAGGCCAGCGACCGGACCTATGGCGCCCGCCGCGTGTGGCGTGATGTTCTGGAAGAAGGGTTTGCCTTCGGGTTGCATCGGATCGAAAGGCTGCTGCGGATCAACGCGTTGCGCGCCCGGCCCAAGCGCCGTGGAAAGCCGAAGGACGACGGCGAACGGTCGATGATTGCTGACAACATCCTGGACCGGGACTTTCAGGCAGACCGGCCGAACCAGAAGTGGCTGGCCGACTTCACCTACATCTGGACCGCAGAGGGCTGGCTGTATGTTGCGGTCGTGCTGGACCTCTTCTCACGGCGCGTCGTCGGATGGTCCATGAAGGCCGACCGGGATGCATCACTGGTCATGGACGCGCTGATGATGGCCGTGTGGCGTCGCGGAAAGGCTGACGCGCTGCTTCATCATTCGGATCAGGGATCGCAATACACAAGCGAACAGTTTCAACGGCTTCTGGCCGACAACGGGATCACCTGCTCGATGAGCCGGGCAGGCAACGTGTGGGACAATTCAGCGATTGAGAGCTTTTTCTCGTCGCTGAAGACCGAGCGCACTGCCCGCAAAGTCTACCGCACCCGCGACGAAGAAGAAGGAGAACGCTGCAATGAGGCAGCCACTCCGCAAGCAAAAACTGCGACCTCAACAAGAAAGGACATCAAATGCGCAAAGACGAACGCCCCAGCAAGATCGAAGCCTTCGGAGAAGCTATTTTCGATACCTTCGCCAAAGGCACGCTTGTGATCCTCGGGCTCGGCCTGGTGGCCTTCATCGCCAACCACTGGTGAGCCCCTCCGTGATGGCCGCTCCACCTTAACGGCGGCCATCAGCGCAAGCAGGCCCGGCCCTTGCGTACCCCGGATGAAATCCTTGGCATGCCGCACAGCCAGGCGCTTGTGATGGCCTCGGGCTACGGCATCCCGCCCTGCTCAGGCGGCTGATGCCTCGAAGACGCTCAAGAAAGATATCCACAAGATTGAGACACAGATCGAGGCCCTGCTCGACCGCATCGTCGAATCCACTACCTCCAGCGTGGTTGCGGCCTACGAGAAGCGCACCGGGAAGCTAGAGAAGGAGAAGATTCGACTGCAAGAGAGCATGGCAAAATCCGGTCAGCCCGTGCGTACCCTGGAGGAGACGTTCGAACTCGCCTTGGGGTTCTTGTCAAGTCCTTGGAATATTTGGAAAAACAGATCCCTGCCTTGGCAAAAGACCGTCCTGCGGCTCGCCTTTGCGGAGCCTGTTCGGTACTGCCGGAATCAGGGTGTTCGAACCCCGAAAACTTCTTCCCCTTCAAGGTGTTAGGGGGCTTTTCAACGGCGAAATGTGAAATGGCGCACCCGACAGGATTCGAACCTGTGACCTTCGCCTTCGGAGGGATTACGACTAGCTCCGTCGATTACCGAAAGGGGCACGCCATGATGCGCTATGTTACTGTAAATAAAAAGGAATTTGATTTCCTTCGCCGACAAGCCTATCCTTCTGTTCGCCACGGTTTTCGCCCTGCTGCTTACGTGGTGCTTACGCGGGTTTTCGGGCATGTGACGGAGGAAGTCCATGGCTAAACTTACAAAACGCGTCGTCGATGCGGCGGAAAGCCGTCGCAGTGATTACGTGATCTGGGACGATGAGCTACCCGGTTTCGGGCTTCGTGTCTTCACATCAGGCAAGCGCAGCTATGTGATCCAGTATCGCCAGGGAGGACGGTCGCGGCGCTACACCATCGGCCTGCATGGTATCTGGACGCCAGAACTGGCCCGCCAGGAGGCCAAGGTCCAACTTGGCAGGATCGCGCGCGGCGAAGACCCGGCCGAGGAAAAGCAGCTCGATCGCAAGTCCATGTCGGTCAAGGAACTCTGCACTCTTTATCTGAATGACATGAACGCCGGTCTCATCATGGGGAAAGGCGGCCGTCCAAAGAAGCACAGCACGATTGTGACCGATACCGGGCGGATCAACCGGCACATCATCCCGCTCTTGGGCAGTCGGCGGGTGCGTGACTTGACCAAATCCGACGTCAACAAGCTCCTCAAAGACGTCATGGCGGGTAAAACTCGGATTTCGGTCAAGACCGATAAGCTTAGAGGCAGGGCCATTGTCCGCGGCGGTCCTGGGACTGCCGCTCGAACCGTCAGCCTTCTCGGCGGTATTCTTACCTATGCCGTCGATGCTGGGATCATCGAGCGGAACCCGGCGCATGGCATCAAGAAACCGAAGGATAACGTCCGCAAGCGTCGGCTGTCCGAGGCGGAGTATCGCCTACTTGGTGTCTTGCTGCGCAAAGCAGCGCAGAACGAGAATTATGCCATGACCGTCGAGATCATCCGCCAGATCACCATGACGGGTTGCCGCCGATCGGAAATGATCGGGCTAAGCTGGAGCGAAGTTGACGCCCAAGCCAGTTGCCTGCGCCTTGAAGACAGCAAGGAAGGCTATTCCATTCGGCCCATCGGGCTGCCTGTCGTGGAGTATCTGGAAGAGCGCGCCAAGTCGCGTATCGGCACTTATGTGTTTCCCGGCCGTGATGAGGACAGAGCGTTCGGCAGCTTCCCCAATCACTGGAAGAAGATCTTCACGGACTCCCCGCTTGCCGATGTCACTCCCCACGTTCTTCGCCATAGCTTCGCGAGCATAGCGAATGATCTCGGGTTCACGGAGATCACCATCGCCGCTCTCGTCGGTCACGCCAAGGGGTCTGTCACGAGCAATTACATCCACACCGTCGACACGGCCCTCATCATGGCGGCCGACACGATTGCTGGCTACATTCAGGGCCTGCTCGATGGCATCGAGTTCAAGCAGACCGCCTACGCGCTGGATCGGGACTCCCGGAAGACGTCGCTCGCGCGCTTCCTTCAGAAGGCAGCAGGCAACGACGACAGAACCGCCGACGTGGCGCAGCCTCTGGCGGCTTGAGGATGGCGGAAACGGCTGGCGGATCGTGGGTCAGCCTTGAAATTGGGGCGCCTCCAATATATATTCCGACACATCGGAAGATTTATTGGTTGGAGGCGTCCATGCCCGCGACTGAAATGCTGAAGGCCACGGAGGCGGCCGTGGTCGCCCGCGTCAGCCTGCGCGATGTCAATCGCGTCATCGACGAGCGCATCCTGCCCGAAACGCTGGTCTCGGTCGAAAACGGACGTTTCGTGCTAGGGGCCGCCTGCACCCTGATCGCCTTCTATTTCGAGAGCGCCAAACGGCTGACCTCGGAGGAACGCCTGTTCGCCATCCGCTCCGCCGAGCCACGGTTGCGGCGCTGGAACCGCGCAGCCACCGAGGCCATGCTGAAAGCCGACTGGACCGTTCGCCACGACTTCCTGACCATCGACCTTCTGCCCTTCTTCGAGCGTTCCGTCGCACGGCTGGAACGGCTGGACGCCGCGCGCGAGGTGGTCACCATCTCCGATGACATCATGGGCGGCACCCCGGTCATCAGCGGCACGCGCGTTCCGGTTCACGACGTCGCGGCCGCATTGGCGGCGGGCGTCCCCGCCAAGGAGATCCTTGAGGATTATCCGTCTCTGACCGAGGACAGGCTGGAATTGGCCGCGCTCTATGCGGAGGCCAACCCCCTTCGCGGACGGCCGAAGCCGCTCATCGCCAGACTGCCCGAAGGTGCGCGCATCCTCTCGGATCATCGCGTGCCGCGCAGGCGAGCCGGATGAAGTTCCTGATCGACGAATGCCTCAGCCCGAAGCTGACCGAGCTGGCTCACCAGAGGGGGCATGGGGAATCGTCCCATGTCGTCTGGCTGGGCCGCTCGGGCGCGAAGGACTGGGATCTCATCCCCCTCATCATCGAGGACGACTGGACCTTCGTGACCCGCAATTCCGTCGATTTCCGGGGCGCAGCCTCGCGCCCCGGCGAGAAAGGGCAATATGCCCGTGTCGATCTGCATGCCGGCCTGGTCTGCCTCAATGGCCCCGAGGGTATGACGCGAGCCCTCCAGTTGGAGTTGTTCGAGCAAGCCCTGCTCGAACTTGACGCCGATCCAGACCTTGTGAACCAGGTGCTTGAAGTCACGCTGGAGGACGATGACCATCTGCGTGTTATCCGATATGCGCTCCCCTCGGAGCCGGACCAGAGAACCTGACGGGAGCGCGATCAGCGCTCACGCGGCCAAGCCGCGTGCATGTCGTCGATCACATAGGCATGGGCATGGCGTCGACCATGCCCAGCTTCTGCGAGATGCGGATGGTCGGCCGACAGATCGGCATGACCGTGTTCAAGCACCTCTGGATCGTCGGCAGGCCAGACGGCGAAGCCGATGCCGATCGCGACAGCGGCCAGCGCGGCCAGAATGATCGCCGTCATCGGCAGGCCGAGCGTCGCGCCGGCCCACCCGGCAAGCGGATAGGCGATCAGCCAGCAGGCATGGGAAAGCGCGAACTGCGCGGCGAACAGCGCCGGCCGGTCTTCGGGATTGGCCGAGCGCCGGAGCAGCCGGCCGGATGGCGTCTGTGCCGTGGAATAGCCGACACCGAGCAGGAACCACAGCGGCAACAGCCAGCCGTAGCCCGGCAGCGCCGCCGCCGCCAGTGTTCCCACCGCCAGCAGCGATGCGCCACCGAGCATCGCCGTTCGATCTGGAATCGAGTCCAGCAGCTTCGGCAGCGCAAGCGCCGCGACCATCGAGCCGCCACCGAACGCCGCGAGGGCCAGGGCCATCGCCTGGTTGTCGAGGCCATAGACAGCCTGCACGTAAACGACCGTATTCACGATCACCAGCGCGCCCGCCGAGGCGACTGCGAGGTTGATCGCCAGCAGCCCGCGCAGGCGCGGCGTCGCCAGATAGATGCGGATGCCGCGCGTCGTGCGGTCGTAGATACCACGAGGTTTCGACGGTTTCGGACTCGGCAGGACGACCGAGATCACCAGAGCCGCCGAGACGAGGAAGCCGATCACCGTGCCGGCGAATAGGCTATGGAACGAGATGAAGGCGAGAAGTGCCGCCGCCAGCATCGGACTGACGACGCTTTCCAGATCGTAGGCCAGCCGGGAGAGCGACAGCGCGCGCGTGTATTCCTTCTCGTCCGGCAGGATGTCGGGGATCGTCGCCTGGAAGGTCGGCGTGAAGGCGGCCGAGGCCGATTGCAGCACGAAGATCAGAACATAGACCTGCCAAATCTCGGTGACGAAAGGCAGGAAAACGGCAACGGCGGCGCGGACGAGATCGAGCGCCACCAGCATGGCGCGCCGCGGCACACGCTCGGCGAATGCCGATGCGACCGGCGCGACACCGACATAGGCGATCATCTTGATGGCGAGCGCGGTCCCCAGCACCGCGCCGGCCTCCGCCCCCGCCAGTTCGAAAGCCAGCAGGCCCAGCGCCACCGTCGCAAGGCCGGTTCCCACCAGTGCGATGACCTGTGCCAGAAAGAGGTGGCGATAGGTCCGGTTTTCGAGGATCGCCAACATCACAGATACTTCGCTATTTCCTTGAACTCGTCGATCGACTGCCGCCGATCACGCCCGAGCGGCCCGACCACTTCTTCGAGGCAATGGTCGAGGTGATCCTGAATCAGTGTCTTCTTGGCCTGGGCGATAGCCTTCTCGACGGCATGGAGCTGCTGGGCGATGTCGAGGCACGGCCGCCCGCCCTCGATCATCTCGATGACGCCGCGAAGATGACCATCGGCGCGCTTCAGCCGCTTGACGATCTCCGGGTGGGATTGGTGAGTTTGGGATGGCTTGGTCATCGTCATATCCTATCCCCCTGTAGGGGATATACCAAGATGGTCGAACGTCGAAAGCAGGTTGCTCGTTTGGCTATAGCGGCAGGTGAAGTCAGGTATTGCTTACTTGCACTTCTACGCTTTTGCGGTTGTCGGTTCTTGCGGGGGAAAGCCTTCCCCCTGGCCGGCACTGCGTTGCCGGCACACCCCCTTCTGCGGGGAGACCCCGCAACGCCCCCTGGGTAGGTCTCAGCCGGACTCAGTGATGTGGTGGACGCGCTCGCCTCGCGATACACTGTCCCAATGCCTATACTTCATCTCATCTGTGGGCTTCCCGGCTCGGGCAAGACCACATTGGCACGGCAGCTTGAGAATCAGGGAAAGGGGCTTCGCCTCTCTCCCGATGAATGGATGTCCACGCTCGGATTCCAGCTCTACGACGAGGGCGGCCGCGCGCGTGTCGAGCAGTTGCAATGGCGTCTGGCCCAACGCCTTCTGGCCGCCGGAAACGACGTCATTCTGGAGAACGGCTTCTGGTCAAGAGAGGAGCGCGATTCCTACCGGGCGGTTGCGCAGTCGCTCGGCTGCGAGACCCGGCTTCACTATCTCGACGTCCCCGTCGAGGAGTTGCAGCGTCGGATCATCGCCCGCAACCGCGATGCGCCTGCCGATGCGGCTGTCGATCCGAACGATCTTCTCGCTTGGTCGAAGATGTTCGAACCGCCGACCACGGACGAACTTGCGGTTGGGCACGGCACCGCGCCGCCGTGATCGGCGGCAGCGCCGCTTTAGAGTGAGAGTGCAGACGGGGTTTGCCGTGACGGGTTGAGGGCTGGAGAAGAGGTCTCCGGCGCCCGTCGCGGAGAACCGCGATGTCCAGATACGACCATACCCCCCGTTCCGGCGCGGATCGGGCGAACCTTTACGACGAGATCACCGACAAGATCATCGCCGAGCTTGAGGCCGGGCGCTTTCCTTGGGTCCAGCCCTGGGGCAAGGCCACGGCCCAGGCCCCGCTCGGCCTGCCGCAGAACGCCAGCACCGGCCGCGCCTATAGCGGCATCAATATCCTCATCCTGTGGGGCGCCGTCGTCCAGCACGGCTTCCCCGGACAGGGCTGGCTCACCTTCCGCCAGGCGCTTTCGCTCGGCGGCAATGTCCGCAAGGGCGAGTGCGGCACAACCGTCGTCTATGCCGATCGCTTCACGCCCGAGGACGAGAAGCGGCGGGCGCGAGAGACCGGCGAGGAACCGGGGAAGATCCCGTTCCTGAAGCGGTTCACGGTGTTCAACACCGCGCAGTGCGAGGGCCTGCCCGAGGACATTGCCGTGGCCATGCCGCCTCCGCCATCCGGACTGGTCGAGCCGAGGGTCGAGGCGCTCATCAAGGCGACCGGCATCGACTTCCGCATCGGCGGCGACCGCGCCTACTACGTCCCGGCCCTCGACCATGTGGTCGTTCCGCCGCCGCAAGCCTATTTCGAGCCGATCAACTGGCACCGGACGGCCCTGCATGAGCTGGGTCATGCGACAGGCCATGCGTCCCGGCTGAACCGCGATTTTTCCGGTTCCTTCGGCACCAGGAAATACGCTTTCGAGGAGCTGGTGGCGGAAATCTCGGCCGCCTTCTGCTGTGCCTCCCTCGGCATTGTGCCGACCGTCCGCCATGCGGATTACATCGCCTCCTGGCTCGAAGTGCTGCGCGAGGACAACCGGGCCGTCGTCCGCGCTGCCTCGCAGGCGAGCAAAGCGGCCGACTGGATTTTGTCCTTCCTGCCAGATGCGGACGGGCTCGGTGCGGCCGACGATGAGCGGGAGGCAGCATGATGAACGCGCTCGCCTTTCCCGGCTCGATCCCCGATCCTGCGCAGGCGGCCGAGATCCGCCTGCGTGTCCTCAGCCTCGGCGCCGGCGTCCAGTCGACCACGCTCGCCCTCATGGCTGCCCATGGCGAGATCGGCCCGATGCCGGATTGCGCGATCTTCGCGGACACCGGCTGGGAGCCGAACGCGGTCTATGAGCATCTTGCCTGGCTGGGATCGCCGAATGTCCTGCCATTCCCCATCCATATCGTCTCGGCCGGGGATATCCGCGCCGATCTGCTCACCGGCGCACGCGGCGAGCGGTGGGCCTCGATCCCCGCCTTCACACGCACGGTCGCGCCCGCTGGGACTGAACTACCCGTCTATGATGAAGACGAGAACGGCGAACCCGTCATTGTCGGTTCCCGCGTCCTGGCAGGTGAGCGGATCAGCATTGGCATGATCCGCCGCCAATGCACCAAGGACTACAAGATCACCCCAATCCGGCGGAAGGTGCGCGAACTCCTTGGCATTGCGGGGCGCCGCTCGCCCGGATCGCCAGTCGCCGAGCAATGGATCGGGATTTCTCTCGACGAGGCGTTGCGCATGAAGCCCTCGTTTGAGGACTGGCAGGTCAACCGCTGGCCCCTGATCGAACGGGGCATGACCCGCCAGGACTGCCTGCGCTGGCTGGAGCGGCATGGCTATCCTCTCCCGCCCAAGAGCGCCTGCATCGGCTGCCCGTTCCATTCCAATGCCTATTGGCGGCATATGCGTGACCACGATCCCGAAGGGTGGACCGATGCCGTGTCGGTCGATGCCGCCATCCGCACGGGCTTCCGGGGCATTCGCGGCGAGGTCTATCTTCACCGTTCCGCCGTCCCGCTCGATCTGGCCGATCTTTCGACAGCCGCCGATCATGGCCAGCTCGACCTCTGGCCGAACGAATGCGAGGGCATGTGCGGGGTGTGACTGCTGAAACTCGCCGATGCACATAGCCGGATTTCCGGCTTTGCGATTTTCCGGCTCGCAGCGCCGCCCTTCTGGAGACAGAGGGCGGCGCTTTGGGTCGTGGCGGGTTGGGTGCCGGGAGAGAGGCTCCCGGCGGCCCGCCACGGAGAACGCAGATGCCTGCTATTCAGTCACCCACGCCCCTGAAAACCTTCCTCATCTGCCATGGCGCCGAGAACGAGTTCTGGCTGTGCAAGGCCGCGGACCGGAATCATGCCGTCGAGCAGTTTGAAGCCGCCGCGACGGACGGCGACATCAACGAGGTATTCGAGTGCGTCCCCGCCATGAACCGCTACTTCGTCCGCCAGCGGCGGGCGATGTGGGTCTGCTTCGTCCAGGAGGTCGAAGCAGAGGATGAGGATGCCGCGGTCGATGCCTTCTACCAAGGGTTCGATCCGCAGCACTTCTTCATAGAGGGCGCCCTTCAACACGCTGATCATGGCCCCGCCACGGTCTTCGACCGGCGGGAATACCCGAACGCGAATGTTGCCGAGGCCGACTGACGAGCTGTTCCAAAGCTGAATAGCCCGTGTCCTTGCGACAGCGCTGCCCTCTTAGAGTAAGAGGGCGGCGCTTCGCTTCGTGACGGGTTGGAGGTCGAGAGAGAGGCTCACGACCGCCCGTCGCGGAGATGACCACCATGGCCCGAGCTGCCAAGAAAAAGAAGCCCGCCCTTCAGATGATCGAGTTCTCGCGGGCGCGCGATATTCCGTTCAACCGCATCCGACTGTCGGATAGCAACGTCCGCGAGATCGACGTGGAGGCCGGCCTGGACGACCTGACCCATGACATCGACCGGCGGGAAGATCTCGTGCAAGGTCTCAATGTCCGCGCCGTATTCGACGAGGACGGCAATGAGACCGGCGATTTCGAGACACCCGCAGGCGGCCGCCGCTACAGGTCCATCGCGCGCCTTGTGGAAGCCGGTCGCTTCCCGGCCGAAGGGCTTGTGCCTTGCATCGTCAAGAAGGCCGACGCCAAGACCTCGGCCGTCGACGACTCGCTGGCCGAGAACCTGCTGCGCCTCGCCCTGCATCCGCTCGACCAGTTCAAGGCGTTCAAGCGGATGTTCGACATGGGCATGTCGAAGGAGGAGATCGCCGACGCCTGGCGGACCACGCCGCGCTACATCATGCAGCGTCTGCGCCTCGCCACCGTCGCGCCGACACTACACGATGCCTATGCGCGCAACGAGATGACGCTGGCGATGCTGGAAGCCTTCACCGTCAACCCCGACCACGAGCGCCAGCATCAGGTCTGGGAGCGCATCAGCACGTCGTGGCAGAAGGAGCCCTGGCAGATCCGCAATATGCTGACCGAGACCACGGTTCCGGCCGCCGATAAGCGCGCCCGCTTTATCGGCGTCGAAGCCTATGAGACAGCGGGCGGCCCGGTGCTGCGCGACCTCTTCTCCGAGGAAAACGGCGGCTGGTTGCAGGACGTCACGCTCCTCGACCGCCTGGTCGACGAGAAGCTGCGCGCCATTGCCGACGAGATCGCCGGTCAAGGCTGGAAGTGGATCGACGCGGCGGTCGAGCTGCCCTACGGCCACACCAACGGCCTGCGCAAGCTGGCCGGTGTGACCCAGGAACTGACCGAAGAGGAGCGCGCCACGCGCGAGGCGCTGCGCGACGAGTATGACGAACTCGAAGCCAAGTATGCCGAAGCCGACGACCTCCCCGATGAGGCCGATCAGCGTCTCGGGGAGATCGAGGCCGAGCTGGAAGCCTTCGAGAACCGGCCCGTCACCTTCGCGCCGGAAGACATCGCCCGTGCCGGTGTTTTCGTCAGTATCGGCCGCGAGGGCGAGTTGATCGTCAGCAGCGGCTACGTCCGCCGCGAGGATGAGCAACCCGAGACGGTCGATGGCGAGGATGCCGGAGAGGGCGCGGACCCGTCCGACCCTGATGCCGTGCAGCGCGCCGTCATCACTGTCGGCGGCGAGCCGGTCCCGGACGCCGACGAGGAAGAGGACGATGCTGTCAAACCGCTGCCCGAGCGGCTGGTGACGGACCTGACCGCATGGCGGACGCTGGCGCTGCGCAATGCGCTCGCCGAGAATCCGCACGTCGCCATGACGGCCCTGCTGCACAAGCTGGTTCTCGATACCTTCGAGCGCACGTCCACCTCGGGAACGAGCCTTTATGCCGCCGTGCGTCACATCTATCTCCCGGCCGATGCGACCGGGCTCGCGGACAGTGCCGCCGCGAAGATGATCGACGAACGCGCGGACGCCTGGCGGGGCGACATTCCCTCCGGTGATGACGACAGGCTCTGGGGCTGGATCGACGGCCTCGACGATGCCAGCCGCCTGGCGCTGCTCGCCCATTGCGTCAGCTTCGGCGTCAACGCGCTCTATGAGCGGCCGAACCCCTATTCGGGGAATGGCATCTCGCAGCACGGTATCGACCGCCGCATGGCCGAGGCCGAACGGCTGGCGCAGGCCACCGGCCTCGATCTTGTCGAAGCCGGCTGGAAACCCACGGTCGAGAACTACCTCGGCCGCGTGACCAAGACTCGCATCCTCGAAGCGGTGCGTGAAGGCGCCGGCGATCGCGCGGCCGATCTCATCGCGCATCTCAAGAAGGGCGACATGGCGAAGGAGGCCGAGCGGCTTCTGGCCGATACCGGCTGGCTGCCGGAGCCGCTGCGCCCCACCGTGGACGCGCAGGCCGTGGATGGCTCAGCCGATCAGGACGAGAATGGCATGGCGTTGCCCGATTTCCTCGCCGGTGACGATGAGAACGCGGCCGATGCCGCCGACGATCCGGTGGCCTTGGTCGCCGCCGAGTGACGCGCACCAGCGGGGCGGTCTCGGTCGCCCCGCTTACTCCCCACCCCATATAGGCTCGGCCCCGGCCGGGCCTTTTTTTTCAGGAGACAGGATCATGCCATCCGACAACCATCCCAACCCCGGCCAGCCCATTCCTCAGACTGTTCATGTCGCCCTTTATGAACATCGCTATGGAACCGATGTGCGCGCTTTTCTCGACAGCGAAGAGGCGATGCACTGGCGCACAGAGATCGCCAAAGAATGGTGGACTGACGCCTTCGATGACGATCTGCCGCCCGACGACCAGATCGGCGACGTGTATTTCGAGCGCATGTTGGAGCGCGACGAGTTCTTTTGGACGAAGGCGTGTGAAATCAAACGCGATCCTCCTGATTCCACCGATCCGGACAGCCCCGTTCCAAGCGCCGATGGTGGTGGCGCATGATCATGACGGTTGATGAAATCTTCGCTGACGACCGCCGCAACCCTCCCATGGAGCGATCGCTTCCGTGGGAGGAAACGCGCGGCGGCGTCACCGTCTTCGTGGAGCCGAAGCCTCATTGGGCCGAGGACATGCGCGCCTTCCGGCTCGATAGGTGCGAATATTGCCGCTATGCGGACTGGAGCGCGCACGGCGCCCGGACACGGTTCTACGGTCATATCGACACGTCCGGCGACGACGTGATGATGGAGGCTCGGGCAATTATCGCCCGCGAGATCGCCGATGGGCTATGGGACTGAGCAGCCCTTACGCCTGTGCCTGGCGCAGACCGGGCCATCGGGGTATCGCCGCGCAGCCAGCGACGGATCGAGGTCCAGCGTCACCATTGCGCCGTCAGCTTCTCGCAGCGGGACAGCGGATTCCATCTCCAGCCTGAAACACATCCTGAAGATCAGCCCGGCAACGAGGCTGGCGCGGCGGGGCATCTATGACGGGATTCCCGGCATCCTGTCAGAGGCGAAGCACCACCCCCGCTTCCATTCGCGAACCTTGGTCCGACCGTCTCTTTGTCAATCAACCCACGAGGGGTCGGCTTACGCGAGCGTGCCGCCCTCGCGGATTCGGACGAGCCGAACGCGCGAGGGTGATTGCAGATCCGGTCGGACACTTCGGGCGCCTGTCGCGCGGGGGATGGTCCCCCGCCTCCCAAGACAGGAGCCGGAACCCATGTCCTATGCAGATGCCACCGCCTTCGCCGCCAGCCTCGCCACCACGCTGATGGTTTCCATCGTCGTGTTTCAGGCCGGAGATGGAACCCACTCCGCCATGCCGGCCGACGAGTTCGACGGCGACGAGGAGATGGTGAAGCTGGAACTCGATCCGTGGAGCTGAGGCGCGAAAGCGCCTCACTCCCAAGGCCCGGTGCCCAAGCGCAGTCGGGCCTTCTCCCGACAATCGCCGCCGATTGCCGCTTGCGTGCCGGACGGCATTGCGATCTCGACCCGCATCGGAAAGAACCGTCGGCGATCACGCCGATTTCGCTCCATCAAGATGAAAGCCATTCGCCATGCTCAGCCATATTGTCGTTTCCATTCTGCTCTGCACGGCGTCATGCGAACCGGCCGAAATCCGCGTCTGGGACGGCGATTCCATTCGCTTGGGCACGACGCGGCAATCTGAGGCCGTCCGGATCTTCAACATCGACGCCCCCGAGATCGAGGGGCAATGCGCGTATGAAACCGACCTCGCGCTGCAATCGAAGATCAGGCTGGCCGAGCTTCTGAAAGGCCAGCGGATCGAAATCCTGCACCAGGGAACCGACCGCTATGGCCGGACCCTGGCGGCGATCCGCGTCGAGGGACGAGACGTCGGAGACATTCTCGTCAGCGAGGGACTGGCCCGAACCTGGGCGGGACGCCGCGAACCGTGGTGCTGATCCACCCCGACAACAGGAGAGTGAGAGGGTGGGTCGGTTGGCCGTGACGGGTTGCAGGTGGAAGAGAGGCTTCCGCCGCCCGTCGTGGAGCAAACCCCATGACCCTTTCCCACCACCCCGGTTTTACCCTGGTCGGCGACGTCATCACGCGCGAGGTGTTGCCCCGGCTGCGCTACGCCCAAAAGCTGCCGTTGCGCCTCTCCTGCATGGGCACGGCCGGTTACGAGGGCCTCGACGAGGCCGATGAATTCGACCGCACGGTCGTCATCGGTCAATCCGCATCCGCCGAAGAAGCCATGATCCTTGCCAGCCAGCGCGTCGCGCGCGGCGACATTCGTGTCAGCGCGGACGACACGCTGCGCTTTCACCCGCGTATCGTCGTCATTCAGGACGGCGATCTCGGCCTGGTTCTCGGTGGCGAGATCCGGGCAGGAATCGTCCTCTGGCAGCAGCCCGTCGTCTCCGACGTGGAGGCCCGCCGCATCATCACCGAAGCCAGCCGCTTGCGCGGGCTGGCCTTCGCCGCCTCCGGTCGGGTCGATCACAGCGCAGCCCGCGATCATCGTTATCGCGCCAGCCTGCTCGAGGCCCGACTGGTCGATCCCTACTGGCGCGAGACCGCGGCGGAGCTTCTCCATCTGCCCCAGGCCGCCTGACACCTTCTTCCACATCTTCGCCCGGCCGCGCGCCGGGCTTTCTCGTTTCAGGAGTCCGACATGGCTAACTATTTCACCCATTTCTCCTGCCTGCTCGACGTAGGCACCCCGGAAAACGCCGCCCGCGCGCTCGACCTCTACAACGCACTTTCAGAGGAAAACGCTGCCGAAGACCCTCCCTCGGAAGGATTCATTCTGTCGATCCAGCCTGAGCATGGCGGCACCCAGCTCTGGATGCGCGACGATGAGACCGGCGATCCCGAGCATGTGATCCAGTTCGTAAAACGCTGCGCGGCCGCGTTCGGCCTGTCGGGCCTCTGGGGCTTCCAGTATGCGACCGCCTGCTCGCAAGCCAGGGTCAACGCCTTCGGTGGTGGCGCGCATGCCCTCGATCTCGCCACCGGCGAGACCGTGGACTGGATCTATAGCGGCAGCTGGCTGGAGATCGTCCTGGACGGAGGTGATCCCTATGCCTGAGATCATCGAAACCACGGTCTATCGGCTCGACGAGCTTTCCGACACGGCGAAGGACAAGGCCCGCGCCTGGTATCGCGAAGGCGGGTTCGACTACGACTGGTATGATGCGGTCTATGAGGATTTCCAGCGGATCGCGGAAATCCTCGGCATCCGCTTCAAGACCCGCACCGTGCGCCTGTATGGCGGCGGCTCGCGGCGGGAGCCGCGCATCTTCTTCTCAGGCTTCTGGTCACAAGGCGATGGCGCTTGTTGGGAAGGGTTCTACTCCTATGGGAAGAACGCCTCGGCCGAGATTCGATCCCATGCACCGCAGGATACGGCCCTGCACGGTATCGCCGATGCCCTTCAGGCAATCCAGCGACGCAATTTCTACCAGCTTCGCGCCGAGGCCAGCCATCGTGGTCGCTACTACCATGAGTATTGCATGGCGATTTCCGTCGAACGCGACAGCCAGACATATCAGGACATGACCGCCGATGCCGAGGAGATCGTGATTGAGGCGCTGCGCGATCTGGCCCGTTGGCTCTACCGCCAGCTTGAGCGCGAATACGACTACCTCTCCTCGGGTGAGGCGGTGGATGAGACCATCACCGCCAACGAATATACCTTCACCAAAGCCGGACGCCGTTTTGGCTGACCCCGACAAGCGCTCCGCCTCTCGGCCGGGCGCTTGTTTCATGCCTGCTTACGCCACGGCTTGAGAGGGAGAGAGCGACCGGAAGGGATTTGAGCCGGTGCGGTCGAGAGAGAGCGCCGTGCGGCTCGGTCCTATTCCGCTCTCCCAAGGAATCTCCGATGAACATGATCTCTGCTTCCGCGGCGGCCTCCGCCGCCGCGCCGCTTCCACTCGACCATGACGCCGAGACGGCTGCTTCCACCTTCACCGCTGCCGGTTTCCTGCTGCCGCATCTCGAACGCGGTCAGCGTGTCGATGCCGCAACCCTGCGCGGCGCCATGGAAGCGGCCTTCGGCGCTTCCGATGCCACCGGCGCCTGGAACTGGAAGACCGCCTATGATGCCTGCGAGGCGGCGACCGTCCTCTTCCTGCGCAAATACGGCGCTGCGCTTTTCCGCAGAGCCGGGTCATCGGCGGCTATCCTGCCGCAGCTCGGCAAGATCGCCGGGCTCCTGCCGACGCATACACGCCGGTCGGAGGAAGCCCAGACCTTCCAGCAGTTCTCCACCCCGATCCCGCTTGGCTTTGCGGCGGTGACGGCGGCGGCGATCACTCCTGCCGACCGGGTGCTGGAGCCCTCGGCCGGCACCGGGCTCCTCGCCATTCTGGCCGAGATCGCCGGCGGCACGCTGCTCCTCAACGAACTCGCCGAGATGCGCGCCGGCCTGCTTTCCTCTCTCTTTCCGGCCCTCTCCGTGACCCGCTTCGACGCCGCCCAGATCGACGATCACCTCGATCCCGGCCTGGTCCCGACCGTCGTGCTGATGAACCCGCCGTTCTCGGTCATGGTGAATGTCGAGGGCCGCATGGCCGATGCCGCCTTCCGCCATGTCGCCTCGGCGCTGGCGCGCCTTGCGCCCGGCGGGCGGCTTGTGACCATCACCGGGGCGAGCTTCGCCGCCGACAATCCGGCATGGACCGCCTCCTGGACCCGGCTGCAGGAGCGCGGCCGCGTCACCTTTTCCGCCGCAGTCGATGGGTCGGTCTATGCCAAGCATGGCACCACGATCCCAACCCGGCTGACCGTCATCGACAAGCTGCCCGCCGACGACCCTGCGGTGTTTCCGACAGCAATCGGAGTCGCGCCGGACGTGGCGACGCTGATGGGCTGGCTGGCGGATCAGTTGCCCGCGCGGCTGCCGGTCGATCCCGGCGTTGCCGTGCCGATCGCGCGGCCTGCCGTCCCCCGCACCGTGCGCGGCTATCGATGCCCATGATGGCGATCTGACCCGCGTGGAACTGACCTGGGTGGAGGGCAGGACCGAATACTGGATCAGGTTCGGCCATGAGGCGGGAACGCAGATCCTCGACCGCAACCGGCGCGTCGTTTCTTTCGGTCCTGGTTCGGTGTTCGCGTTCGTCCGCTGGGCGGCGAACGACCACGGCACGATCATTTCGCGCCTCGACATCCTGCGCGCGGTTGCGCCGGGCGAATCCTATCAGACGCTGCCCTTCGTCCGTCCGGGCGGCGAAATCCTGCTGAAGATCGAAGGCTGGCCGAAGGTTGAGGCCGTCCTTCGCCATGTCGACGGGATCGAGGCCATTGGCGTCGATCCCGCCCAGGTCGATCCCGATCACTGGCGGCATGTCGCCCACTGGATGAACGCAGGCGAAGCGCCGCGTCCTTACACCGCCGAGCGCCATCAGGCATGGCTCCGGCGCCGGGAGATCGCCCCATGACGCGCTTTCGCTATGTCATGGTGACGGCGGCGGCCACGCTGGGGATCGCCATCGCCGGATTCGTTCCGACCGCGCCAAGGCTGCTCTGGAACGCATCGGCCAGCGTGCCGATCGGGTTCTACACCGTCGCGCCCGCTGATCGGATCGAGATGCCCGATCTGGTCGCCGTCATGCCACCTGAGCCGTTCGCGTCCTACATGGTGGACCGCGGCTACGTCGCGCGCGACGTGCCGCTTCTGAAGCGCGTGATCGGCCTGCCCGGACAGCGCGTCTGCCGCGCCGGCCGCGCCATCGCCGTCGATGGTGTTCCGCTCGGCGAAGCACGCGACCGCGACAGCCTCGGCCGAGACCTGCCGGTCTGGCAGGGCTGCCGCGTCATCGCCGAGGGCGAAGTCTTCCTGATGAACCCGGACGTCGGCGACAGCCTCGACGGCCGCTATTTCGGCCCGTTCCCCGCCTCGGCGGTGATCGGCCGCGCGATCCCGCTTTTCACCGACGAAGACGGCGATGGCCGCTTTGTCTGGCGCGCGCCGATGCGGTGACGGCGCGTCCGCTGCGGGGCGTGCGAACGGCCCGCGTCTTCTCCACCGCATAGCAAAGGAAACCTCCCATGGCACAGATCGGCCAATTTACCCGCACCCCGTCCGGCTATTCCGGGCATGTCCGCACCCTCACGCTCGACGCGGAGTTGACCTTCGTTCCAGCAGAGAACGCCGAGGCGGAGAATGCGCCCGCCTACCGCATCCACCTCGGCGACGAGGACGGACCGGAAGTCGGCGCGGGCTGGAAACATTCCGGGGAACGCGCCGGGCCGTTCGTTTCGGTCCTGCTCGACGATCCCGTCTTCCAGCAGCCGATCCGCGCCCGCCTGTTCCAGGCGGACGAGGACGGACGCGACTGGGGCTTGCACTGGACCCGCCAAAAGAAGCGCGACGAGCAGGAATGACCATGCTCATCTCCTGCATTCGTCTCGCCTCCGGGAGATACGGCGTCCGCCGCCGCATCATCCTCTCTCTTCTTTCCGGCCTGTTCGTTTCAGCCATCACCACGCCGCCCGTCCTAGCCCAAGCTGCGATGCCCGGTCATGTGGTTGCCGCGCATCCGCACGACGCCCACATTGCGGAAGCCTCGCAACGCTTCGGCATCCCGACGACATGGATCATCGCCGTGATGCGCACTGAGAGCGCGGGCGACGTGCGCGCAATTTCGTCCGCCGGTGCGATGGGACTGATGCAGGTCATGCCCGACACCTGGGCGGATCTGCGCATCCGCCATGCTCTCGGCCGCGACCCCTTCGAGCCGCGCGACAACATCCTCGCGGGCACGGCCTATCTCCGCGAGATGTGGGATCGCTACGGCAATGTGGCCGCGATGCTCGCGGCCTACAATGCCGGTCCCGGCCGTTACGACGAATACCGCGCGACGGCTCGTCCGCTTCCGGCCGAGACACGCGCCTACGTCGCCGCGCTGACACCGATCCTGCTCGGCGAGCGACCGTCGGGGGGCAGCTCGTCGGTTGTTCCACCGCTCGATTGGCGCGAGGCGGCGATCTTCGTGGCGGGAGAAATCGGCGCTACCGCTTCCGATCCGGCTTCACCCGACCCCACGCCTCGCGACGCCCCTTCATTCGTCCCGGCAGCACCGGAAACGCTCACGGCCTTGCAGCCGGAGGGGCTGTTCGTCGCTCGCAGTGCCGGTGAGGACCAGCCATGAGCGGCTCCGTGCGGTTTCGCATCCTGTCGACCGCTGGCGTGTCATGGAGGGCGCGGGGGGTGGCGGCAGGCACCACGACCGGAAGATGGCAGGATAAAAGCGCGCACGGTGCGGCTCGGTCGGTCGGTTGTTTTTGTTCATGTTTTCGGCGCGTTCCGCACCGTGCCGCGCATTCGCGCACCGTGCGCCTCGCGCCCATCCTCCTGAATTTCCTTACTGTCTTGCACCGTGCGGGGCTGTGTCATGTCCGATGAACACGAGTTCCGCATAAGGCCGGGGCGCATCCGCTCGACCCGCGCTCAGCAGACCCGGCCCTTCATCGCGCAGGCGCTCGCCGCCGCGAAGAAGGCCGGCGGTGGCGTCTCTCGATCCGGCCGCGTGACTTCCGGCAATCGCTCCCGCTTCGGGCGCGGCCAGCGCGCCAGCGTCCAGGCCAATCGTCTCATCACCACCCGCACACGCGGCGCCGTCGTCAAGGCGCGCGTGGTGCGCAACATGGCATGGTCCGCGCCGCTCGGAACGCATCTCGATTATCTCCGCCGTGACGGCGTGACCCGAGATGGCGAGAAGGCACGGCTGTTCGGGCCGGGAACGGAGGATGCCGATGGTCGCGCCTTCGCGGAGCGGTGCGGCGATGACCGGCATCATTTCCGGTTCATCGTCTCGCCCGACGACGCGCCGGATATTTCCGACCTCCGATCATTCACGCGCGATCTTGTCGGCCAGATGGAAAAGGATCTCGGGACGCGCCTCGACTGGGTGGCGGTCGATCACTGGAACACCGCGCATCCGCATGTCCATCTGATCGTGCGCGGTGTTCGCGACGATGGGCAGGACCTCGTGATCTCCCGCGACTACATCAAGGAGGGGATGCGGGACCGGGCGCGCGATCTCATCACCCAGGAGCTGGGGCCGCGCACCGATCTCGACATTCACCGTGCGCTAGAGGCCCAGATCGAGGCGGAACGCTGGACCCAGCTCGACCGGCAGCTTGTCCGTGATGCGGGAAAATCCGGCATCGTCGATCTTGCCCCGCTCGCCAGCCGACCGCAGGACGAGTTCCATACGCTGAAGGTCGGGCGGCTGCGCACCCTCGAAATCCTCGGCGTCGCCGGGCAGATCGGCCATTCGCAATGGTTCATCAAGCCCGAGGCCGAGACGGTCTTGCGCGAACTCGGCGAGCGCGGCGACATCATCAAGCGCATGCACCGTGCCCTGATCGCGCGCGGCATCGAACGCGGCTCGGCCAGCTATGTCCTCGCCGGCGAAAGCCTCGACGTTCCCGTCATCGGCCGCCTGGTCGAGCGCGGCCTTGACGACGAGTTGAAGGGCACGGCCTATGCCGTCGTCGATGGCGTCGACGGACGCACCCACCACATCAAGCTCCCTCATCTCGATGCCGCCGGTGACAGCCCGCCCGGCTCAATCGTCGAGTTGCGCGCCTATGAAGATGCGCAAGGTGCGCGCCGCGTCGCGCTCGCTGTCCGCTCCGATCTTGATCTCGGTGCGCAGGTGGGGGCCTCGGGCGCGACCTGGCTCGACCGCCAGGCCATCGCCCGCGAGCCGGTTCCTCTCTCGGATAGCGGCTTCGGCGCCGAGGTCCGTCAGGCACTGGACGAGCGGGCGGAGCATCTGATCGGCGAGGATCTCGCGGAGCGGCAAGGCGGGCGCGTCGTCTTCGCTCGCCGGCTATTGAACACGCTGCGCAGGCGCGAACTCGACAGTCTCGGCGAGAAGCTCGCGGCCGAGACCGGCATGTCCTTCGAGCGCGCCGCCAGCGGCGAATATGTCGCCGGCTCCTATCGCCAGCGCTTCGCGCTCGCCTCAGGCCGCTTCGCCATGATCGACGATGGCCTCGGCTTCCAGCTCGTGCCCTGGTCGCCCTCCATTGAGAAGCAGATCGGCCGTCACGTCTCCGGCATCGCCCGCGACGACGGCGGTGTCGATTGGGACTTCGGGCGCAAGCGCGGCCTCGGCCTCTGACCTCAATCGGAAAGGAACCAACCCCATGTCCGCCACCAAGATCCTCTGGGGACAGATCAGCGTCGTCTTCCTCATCATCCTCGCCACCACCTGGGGCGCCACCCAATATGTCGCCTGGAGCCTTGCCTATCAGGCGCAACTCGGGCCGCCCTGGTTCGAGCTGTTCGGCACCCCGATCTACTATCCGCCCGCACTCTTCTGGTGGTGGTATTTCTATGAAGCCTATGCGCCGCCGATCTTCGCCAAGGGCGGGATCATCGCGGCCTCGGGCGGCTTCATCGCCATCGCGGTCGCCATCGGCATGTCAGTCTGGCGCGCGCGCGAGGCGAAGAACGTCGCCACCTATGGCTCGGCGCGATGGGCGGAGAAACCCGAGGTGAAGGCGGCCGGCCTGCTCGATCCCGATGGTGTCGTCCTTGGCCGGTATGATCGCGAGTATCTGCGCCATGATGGACCGGAGCATGTGCTGTGCTTTGCCCCGACACGTTCGGGCAAGGGCGTCGGCCTGGTGGTGCCGACGCTGTTGACCTGGCCCGGCTCGGCCATCGTCCACGACATCAAGGGCGAGAACTGGCAGCTTACCTCGGGTTTCCGGGCACGCCATGGCCGCGTGCTGCTCTTCGACCCAACCAACCCAAAGTCCTCGGCCTACAATCCGCTGCTCGAGGTGCGCCGCGGCGAGTGGGAGGTGCGCGACGTCCAGAACATTGCCGACATCCTCGTCGACCCCGAAGGCTCGTTGGACAAAAGGAATCACTGGGAAAAAACCAGCCATTCGCTCCTCGTCGGCGCCATCCTTCATGTCCTCTATGCGGAGCCCGACAAGACCCTCGCCGGCGTGGCACGATTCCTCTCCGATCCGAAGCGCCCGGTGGATTCCACCCTGCGCGCCATGATGGAAACCGCGCATCTCGGTGACGCAGGACCGCACCCCGTCATCGCCAGCGCCGCGCGGGAGCTGCGCAACAAATCCGAGAACGAGCGGTCCGGCGTGTTGTCGACGGCGATGTCGTTTCTCGGCCTCTATCGAGATCCGGTCGTGGCCGAGGTCACGCGCCGCTCAGACTGGCGCATCAGCGACATTGTGGGAGGCGATCAGCCGACCACGCTCTACCTCGTCGTGCCGCCCTCCGACATCAACCGCACCAAGCCCTTGATGCGACTGCTGCTGAATCAGGTCGGCCGCCGCCTGACCGAGGATCTGCAGGCGAACACGGGGCGGCATCGGCTGCTCTTGATGCTCGACGAGTTTCCGGCGTTGGGCAGGCTCGACTTCTTCGAGACGGCCCTGGCCTTCATGGCGGGCTATGGTCTCAAGAGCTTCCTGATCGCGCAGTCGCTGAACCAGATCGAGAAAGCCTATGGCCCGAACAACTCTATCCTCGACAACTGCCATGTGCGGGTGAGCTTTGCGACGAATGACGAACGCACCGCCAAGCGAGTCTCGGACGCGCTCGGCACTGCTACCGAGATGAAGGCGATGAAGAACTACGCCGGGCACCGGCTGTCGCCCTGGCTCGGGCACCTCATGGTTTCGCGCTCGGAAACCGCCCGCCAGTTGCTGACGCCGGGCGAGATCATGCAGCTTCCCCCGCATGAGGAGATCGTCATGGTGGCGGGCATCCCCCCGATCCGGGCGACGAAGGCGCGCTACTACGAGGACGCCCGGTTTCGCGAGCGTGTTCTGTCACCACCTGAATTGCAGCGCCCTGAGGGAGCCCGGCCCGACGACTGGACCACGCTTCCGCTCCCGGCGCGGCCGGAAGCCGCCGTGGATGAGGACAACCCCACGACGGATGACGAGGATACGACCGAATCCGAACGCCGCTTGCAGCCAGAACTCAGCCGGGTGAAGCCGGTGGAGAAGAAAAAGCCCATCGAGAACGAGTTTGAGTTCGCCCCGCCCGATGATGTCGACGAGGAGGCTGTCCAGAACCGGCGGATGATCCGGCAGGTCCAGGGGATTGCCCGGCAGGTTGCCATGGACCCGAACGACGGCATGGACCTATAGGACCATGATGCAACGCAAGAAGAAATCAAAGGTCACGATCTATCTCGATCCAGACCTCACTGCGGCGCTGGCCGACTTCGCCGCACGCCGGGATCGGTCGCAATCCATGATCGCCGAGGCTGCCATCGCATCCTTCGTGTCGCCGGATGATGCTGAGCGCCGCGAGGCGATCGTCGCCAAGCGACTCGACCAGATCGACCGCCGCATGACGCGGGTAGAGCGTGATGTCGGCATCGCCGTCGAGAGCCTGGCGGTATTCATTCGTTTCTGGCTGATGACGACGCCAGCCTTGCCCGAGCCGGCGGCAAAGGCGGCAAAGGCCAAATCGGCCGAGCGATACGAGGCGTTCATCACTGCGCTCGGCCGACGCCTCGCACAGGGACCGAAGCTGCGGCAGGAGATTACCGAGGATGTAGCGGCAGCGGACGAATAGATCGTCAGGCGGAGTGCTTGCATTAATGCCGATCCCGTAAACTGCTTTTTCGCGGCGATGGCGCGACGGAGGCGAACGCTACAACTATCGCAAAACCGTTCTTAGGGCACGATCCAGCGTCCTTCCCAGCCGTGGAGCCCTTGCCTAAAGCTGCATCGCCTGTGCGGCTCCGAGGAAAGATCCAATCGTTCCACATGGCTTATGACGATCTCGACCAGGCAGAACCGCGCATAGGCGGTCGCCGGATCGCTATCGTCGGTTTCCATTTCATTCGGCGAGGCCAGCACTGTCCCCGGCGGCAGTGCCGACCGAAAGAGGATATGTGTATGCGGGCGCAGCGCGTTCCAGAAGTCCCGCCGCCTCGTCTCGTCTTCGATGATCTCCGCCCGACCGTCGATGCGCAGTTGAACGACCCTCTCATTGTCGAAGCCGGCAAGCGATACGCACGGATTGGCCGTGATCTCCCGAACCTTGGGCGAACGCAGGTCGGTGATGAAGGACAGACTCGTAGATGCCTCGTTGAAGCTGCGCAGCACGATGGTTCGGATCTTCGGCGCACCGTCCTCGCCGACGGTCGCGAGTTGCATCAGCGTAAAGGGCGTTCGCTGTTTGACCGCATCGGCCAGCACCAGCCAGACATCATGGAGCAATGCCTGCTTCATGGTGCTTTTCCGGCAGGAGCAAGGCCGACACCGGCATCTGGCTCGACCTCCGGTGCCACCTTCCGCGACCCGAACTGAAGCAGAGCGACCCCCGCGAGGATGAGGCACATCGCCAGGTAGCCGATCAGCTGGATCGCCTCGCCGACGAACACGACGCCGATCACCAGGGCCACGACCGGAGGAATGTAGGTAACGCTCGAAGCCGCCAGCGCACCGAGGTTTTCGACGATGTGATAATAGGCGACATAGGCAAGGCCGGTTCCGCAGAGGCCAAGACCGATGACAAGGCCGATCCAGGCCCGGTCGTCGGCGAAGACCGCGCCAATCCCCTCGACCGGGATCACCATGAACAGCAGAAGCATTGCGATGCCGATCTGGTAGGTCGTCAAGGCGGCGGCTGGCAGCTTCAGCGGGCTGACGAATTTTCTGGCATAGACGAAGGAGCAACCGACGCTGAAGGTGCCCGCGATCATCCAGGCGACCCCTGCCATCTCGATGTCGCCACCGACCGACCACGGCTGCGCGATCAGCAACACGCCGAGAAAGCCGAGGGCGACGCCGACCGCCTTTGTCGCCGTGATGCGTTCCTCGCGCAGGAAAAGGAAAGCGCAGACGAAGGTGAAGAGCGGGATCGCCCCGCTCAGCATTCCGGCGATGCTCGACGGCAGCAAGGCCGTGCCCTTGGCGAAGGCGAAATAGTAAAGCGCGGTCGCCACCAGCGCCATGACCGCGAAATGATGCACATGACGGGCATGGCTCCATCGCAGTTCGCCCCGAGACAGCGCGAACAGAAAAACAGGGAGGAAGCCGAAGACCACGCGCAGCAGCGTGATCTGAGCCGGCGTGATGTATTCCGCTGCCCATTTGACGAAGATGAAATTGCTTCCCCAGATGAATCCGAGGAAGCAGAAGGCAAGCCAGGCGGTTTTCTTCATGGGCTTACACGGCGCGGGTGACGCCGCCGTCGACCCGGATATTCTGGCCAGTGATATAGGCCGCGCCATCGGAAGCGAGGAAGGCAACCGTCGCCGCGATTTCCTCGGAGGTGCCGTAACGCTTCAAAGGCACGCCGTCGCGGCGCTCCTCGGTCGCGGGGAGACTGTCGATCCAGCCGGGCAGCACGTTGTTCATGCGGATGTTGTCGGCCGCATAGGTATCGGCGAAGATCTTGGTGAAAGATGCGAGCCCGGCACGAGCAACGGCCGAGGTCGGGAACATCGCACTCGGCTCGAAGGCCCAGGCCGTCGAGATGTTGATAATGACGCCGCCCTTCTGCTTCTGCATGGTCGGAGCGACGAGCCGAGCCGGCCGCACGACGTTCAGGAAATAGGTGTCGAACCCTGCGTGCCAGTCCTCGTCGGTGATTTCGAGGATCTGCTTGCGCGGGCCGTGGCCGGCGCTGTTGACCAGCACGTCGATACGTCCCCAACGCTCAAGGGTGCCGTCGACGAGGCGCTTCAAGTCGTCATTCGACTGGTTCGAGCCCGTGACGCCGAAGCCCCCGAGTTCCTGTGCCAGTGCCTCACCCTTGCCAGAGGACGAGAGAACCGCGACCTTGAACCCATCTGCCGCCAGCCGGCGCGCAGCAGCCGCGCCCATTCCACTACCGCCAGCCGTGATGATTGCGATTTTTTCTACTGTCATATCCGTGGCCTCTGAAAGAGAATTGATCGTGGAAGCCGCCTATACGGAGGCACTATGGATTGGTATCATCCTTTGAAACGGGATACGAACCAGTTCCACTCCCATCACTCTGTAGAAAATCTATCCTATGCCGGAAGGTTTCCCTCGACTCCCCTCGCTCAACGGCCTGCGCGTATTCGAGGTCGTGACGCGGCATCTCAACTTCCGGCTCGCGGCCGAGGAGCTGGGCGTCACGCAAGGGGCGGTCGCGCAGCAGATTCGCGGGCTGGAAGCCGAACTCGGGCTGAAGCTGTTTGAGCGCCAGCCACGCACGCTGGCCTTGACGGAGGCGGGCCGCAGCTACGTTGCCAATATCCGCCGGGCGTTCGAGTTGATCGCCGAGGCGACCGAAATGCTGAAGCCGGAACCCAGGCACCTGACCATCAGCGTCACGCCGACCTTCGCATCACGCTGGCTGATCCCGCGCCTGCCAGATTTTACCGCCACACACCCGGATATAGACCTTCGTATCCTTGCCACGGATCGGCTTTCCAGCTTCCAGACGGATGCGGTCGACATCGCCGTGCGCTATGGGCGGCCACCCTTCGGGGCGGGCCTCAACACCGAACTCCTGTTCGAGCAGGTGATCGTCGCAGTTGCCAGCCCGCTTCTCCTCGAAAAGCTCGGTCCGCCCGACGAGGACGACAATCTCACGCGCTATGCGCTCCTACACGACGCACATAATTTCTGGCCACAGTTCCTCGAACGAGCCTATCCGGGTGGCGTGACCGCCTCAGCCAAGAACATTCGCTTCAACCAGACATCGCTCGCCGTTGACGCGGCTGTCGCCGGTCAGGGTCTGGCGTTAGCGAGCCTGTTCTTCGTGCAGGACGATATTGATGCAGGCCGCCTCGCGCGCCCCTTCGCGACGGAATTGCGCGTCGGTTCGGACTTCTACCTGGTTTCGCCGCGCAAGCCGCGCCACCCTGAACCGACAGCGGATGTGCGGAGCTGGCTCCTGACCGCCGCGCGATGAACCGAATCACCTGACAAGGACCAAGGCGCTGCTTTCAGGCTTGGTCCTAGATGGGGTCACCGCCGTTCTCCTGTATTTGCGCGCTACGCTACTACGACGGTCGAAACTTGTTGAAACGACCCGATTTGGGTCTCTTTTAGTCATCCCCATCCGGGGATCGTCTCTCGCCTCCCCGGTGGAACGGGGACGAGATGGCAGGCATCAACCACAAACAGGCAACGGTGGACCGCGGCGCGCGTATGCTCCGGACGGCGCTCGGGCCTGCCATCTCAACCTTGCTGCAAGACCCGTCTGTCGTCGAGGTCATGCTGAATCCCGACGGGCGCATCTGGGTCGACCGGCTGTCCGAAGGGCTGGCCGATACCGGCGAGATCCTGTCCGCCGCCGATGGCGAGCGCATCGTGCGGCTGGTGGCCCACCATGTCGGCGTCGAAGTGCATGCGCGCAGCCCACGGGTCTCGGCGGAGCTGCCGGAATCGGGAGAGCGCTTCGAGGGGTTGCTGCCCCCGGTGGTGTCCTCGCCTGCCTTCGCCATCCGCAAACCCGCCGTCGCGGTGTTCACCCTCGATGACTATGTGGCGGCCGGCATCATGTCCGAGGATCAGGCAGAAGCACTCCGCGCCGCCGTCCAGTCGCGCGCGAACATCCTGGTCGCGGGCGGCACGTCCACCGGCAAGACCACGCTGACCAATGCGCTGCTCGCCGAGGTGGCGAATACGCAGGATCGGGTCGTAATCATCGAGGATACCCGCGAGTTGCAATGCGCGGCGCCCAATCTGGTCGCCATGCGGACCAAGGATGGTGTCGCCACTCTGTCCGATCTGGTGCGCTCGTCCTTGCGCCTGCGCCCCGACCGTATCCCGATCGGTGAGGTCCGTGGGGCCGAAGCTCTGGACCTGCTCAAAGCCTGGGGCACCGGCCACCCCGGAGGGATCGGAACGATCCATGCCGGTTCCGGCATCGGCGCGCTGCGCCGCCTCGAACAACTCATCCAGGAAGCGGTCGTCACCGTGCCGCGCGCGATGATCGCGGAAACCATCGACCTTGTTGCCGTCCTCTCCGGGCGCGGTTCCGCCCGCCGCCTTGCCGAGCTTGCCCGCGTCGAGGGGCTCGGGCCGGACGGAGACTACCGAATTTCCTCAGCCTTTTCAGAACCCGACACCACTCACAACACTGGAGAACCTGCATGATCCGTCGTGCCTTCCGTATCCGCCACCATATCGCAACCGCATCGGCCTTCGCCTGGGTGAGCCTGATGACGTCCCCGGCCTGGGCCTCCGGCTCCTCCATGCCCTGGGAGGCGCCGCTGCAATCCATCCTCGAATCCGTCGAAGGTCCAGTGGCGAAAATCGTGGCGGTGATCATCATCATCGTCACGGGCCTGACACTGGCCTTCGGCGATACCGGCGGCGGTTTCCGGCGGCTGATCCAGATCGTCTTCGGCATCTCCATCGCCTTCGCGGCATCGAGCTTCTTCCTGTCGTTCTTCAGCTTCGGCGGGGGGGCGCTGGTCTGATGGCCGTGAGCTTCGAGGCCCTCGATACCGTGCCGGGCTTCGCGGTGCCGGTTCACCGCGCCCTGACCGAGCCGATCCTGCTCGGCGGGGCGCCCCGATCCGTCGCGATCCTCAACGGCACGCTGGCTGGCGCCGTCGGCCTCGGCCTTCAGCTATGGCTTGCAGGCATCCTGATCTGGGCCGTCGGTCACATCGCCGCCGTCTGGGCCGCCAAACGCGATCCGCTCTTCGTCGAGGTCGCGCGCCGCCATCTTCGCATCCCCGGCCATCTTTCGGTGTGAGGCACGAGCCATGATGAATCTCGCAGAATACCGTCGCACCGCCTCACGCCTTGCCGACTACCTTCCCTGGGTGGCGCTGGTCGGCTCCGGCGTCGTGCTGAACAAGGACGGCTCGTTCCAGCGCACGGCGAAGTTCCGTGGTCCCGATCTGGATTCCGCCGTCGCGGCCGAGCTGGTCGCGGTGGCCGGGCGGCTGAACAACGCCTTCCGCCGTCTCGGCTCCGGCTGGGCCATCTTTGTCGAAGCACAGCGGTCGGAAGCCGCAAGCTATCCCGCAAGCCGCTTCCCCGATCCGGCCTCGGCGCTGGTCGATGCCGAGCGGAAGGCCGATTTCGAGGAGGAGGGCAGCCATTTCGTCTCTGGCTACTTCCTGACCTTCCTGTGGCTCCCGCCCGCCGAAGATGCCGCACGTTCCGAGTCCTGGCTGTATGAAGGGCGCGAGACCTCGGGCGTGAACCCCTGGGAACTGGTGCGCGGCTTCATCGACCGCACCGACCGCGTGCTGGCGCTGCTCGACGGCTTCATGCCCGAGTGCCGATGGCTCGATGACGCCGGCACGCTGACCTACCTCCACTCGACGATTTCGACCAACCGGCATCGCGTCCGCGTGCCCGAAACTCCGGTCTATCTCGATGCGCTGCTGGCCGATCAGCCGCTGACCGGCGGCCTGGAACCCCGACTGGGCAATCAACATCTCCGGCTTCTGACGATCACCGGCTTTCCGGGCACCACCACACCCGGCCTGCTCGACGAGATGAACCGGCTGGCCTTTCCCTACCGATGGTCCACCCGCGCCATCCTTATGGACAAGACCGACGCGACCCGGCTGCTGACGAAGATCAGGCGGCAATGGTTCGCCAAGCGCAAGAGCATCGCGGCGATCATCAAGGAGGTGATGACCAACGAGCAATCTGCGCTCGTGGATACCGATGCGGCGAACAAGGCCGCCGACGCGGACATGGCCTTGCAGGAACTCGGCGCCGACATGGCCGGGATGGCCTATGTCACGGCGACCGTCACCGTCTGGGACGAGGACGCCCGCCGCGCCGACGAAAAGCTGCGGCTGGTCGAAAAGATCATCCAGTCCCGCGATTTCAGCGTCATGGTCGAGACGGTCAATGCCGTCGACGCCTGGCTCGGCAGCCTGCCCGGACATGCCTATGCCAATGTCCGGCAGCCGCCGGTCTCGACGCTCAACCTTGCCCACATGGTCCCTTCGTCCGCCGTGTGGGCGGGGCCGGAACGCGACGATCATCTCGGCGCACCCCCACTGCTTTACGGCAGGACCGAGGGATCGACGCCGTTCCGGCTTTCCCTGCATGTGGGCGACGTGGGCCATACCCTCGTCGTCGGACCGACCGGCGCGGGCAAATCCGTGCTGCTGGCGCTGATGGCCTTGCAGTTTCGCCGCTATCCGCGCGCTCAGGTCTTTGCCTTCGATTTCGGGGGGTCCATCCGCGCCTGCGCCCTCGCCATGCAAGGGGACTGGCACGATCTTGGCGGCGAGCTGACCGATGCGGCCGATGCTTCCGTCTCGCTGCAACCGCTGGCTCGTATTCACCAGACCTCCGAGCGCGCCTGGGCTGCGGACTGGATCGTCGCGATCCTGATGCGCGAGAACATCCAGATCACCCCGGACGTCAAGGAACATATTTGGACGGCGCTGACTTCGCTTGCTTCCGCCCCGGTCGGCGAACGCACCATCACCGGCCTTGCCGTGCTGCTCCAGTCCAACGACCTGAAACAGGCGCTACGGCCTTATTGCGTCGGCGGCCCGTATGGTCGGCTGCTCGACGCCGAGAGCGAACATCTCGGTTCGGCCGATGTCCAGGCATTTGAAATCGAGGGCCTCGTCGGCACCGGCGCAGCGCCCGCCGTCCTCTCCTATCTCTTCCACCGCATCGGCGATCGGTTGGGTGGGCAACCTACGCTGCTGATCATCGACGAGGGCTGGCTTGCGCTGGACGACGAAGGGTTCGCGGACCAACTCAGAGAATGGCTCAAGACCCTGCGCAAGAAGAACGCCAGCGTCATCTTCGCCACGCAGTCGCTGTCCGACATCGACAATTCCGCCATTGCTCCGGCCATCATTGAAAGCTGCCCGACGCGACTCCTCTTGCCGAACGAGCGCGCCATCGAACCCCAGATCACCGCGATCTATCGCCGCTTTGGCCTCAATGATCGCCAGATCGAAATCCTGGCCAGGGCGACTCCGAAGCGGGACTACTACTGCCAGTCGCGGCGTGGCAACCGCCTGTTCGATCTTGGATTGTCGGAGGTCGGTCTGGCGCTCTGCGCCGCCTCGGCCAAATCCGATCAGGCCCTGATCACCGAAATCCTCGCTGAACACGGTGGCGACGGGTTCCTCTCGGCCTGGCTCCGGGCACGCGACGTCGATTGGGCCGCCGATCTCATCCCGGACCTCACCAATCTCGCGACCGAAAGCGAGACCCTGCCGCCGACGGTCGCTGACCTCGGCGAAATCGAACTCATCCTGGAAGAAGAGGAGATTACCCCATGACGCGCACAATTCCCCGGCTCACCCGCATCGCCAGCGCTTCGGCGCTCGCCCTTGCGCTCACCGCACCGCTGGCGCTGACCCCGATGTTCACGACACCGGCCCACGCCTTCTTCGGCATTGGGCGGATCGTCTATGACCCGACCAACCACGCGGAGAACCTGCTGACCGCCGCCCGCACTCTGGAACAGATCAACAACCAGATCACCTCGCTCCAGAACGAGGCGCAGATGCTGATCAACCAGGCCCGCAACCTCGCGAGCCTGCCCTACAGTTCGCTTCAGGCGCTTCAGCAGAACGTCCAACGCACCCAGCAGCTTCTCGGGCAGGCCCAGAACATCGCCTTCGATGTGCAGAACATCGACCAGATGTTCCAGCAGGATTATGGCAACCTTTCCCTCACGGCCACCGACCAGCAGCTCATTGCGGATGCCCGAACCCGCTGGGAAAATACCGTCGGGGGTCTTCAGGACGCGATGCGGGTGCAGGCGGGTGTCGTCGGCAATATCGACAGCAACCGCGCGGAGATGTCCGCGCTCGTCGGCGAAAGCCAAGGGGCGACCGGCGCGCTTCAGGCCACCCAAGCCGGCAATCAGCTTCTCGCCCTCCAGTCGCAGCAGCTTTCCGACCTGATCGCGGTCATCTCGGCCAACGGCCGGGCCGACGCCCTGATGGAAGCCGAACGCGCGACCGCCGCCGAACAGGGCCGCATCCAGCGCGAACGCTTCCTGACACCGGGCTCGGGCTACCAGCCCGGCAACGCCCAGATGTTCAACTGACGCCGGGGAGGCCCATCATGGAGGGGAAGGTGCTGGCCCGGATCGCAGCCATCGTATTCGTAGCCGTCGCCATCACGGCGGCGATCATCGAGATGAACCGCGAGGATGTAGCCGGTCCGGCCCCTTCCGTTCCTTTGCAGACGCGACAGGTCGATCTCCTGCGCGAGGGGCAGCGTCTCTGTCAGGAAATGGGCGAGGCGGCGGCCAATGACGCCGAATGCTTGGCGATCTGGGCCGAAACCCGCGACCGCTTCCTCGGACGGTCGCCCGCGCAGTCGACGCCTGGCCCGGATGGGGAGCGATAATCATGGGCGGAACGGGGGTCATCGACAATTTTCTCGGTATCTTCACCAGCTACATCGACTCGGGCTTTGGCCTGCTCGGCGGTGAAGTTGCCTTCATCGCGACGACGCTGATCGTCATAGACGTCACGCTCGCCGCCCTGTTTTGGGCCTGGGGCGCCGACGACGACATTCTCGCGCGCCTGGTGAAGAAGACGATCTTTGTCGGTGTCTTCGCCTATATCATTGGCAATTGGAACAGCCTCGCACGCATCGTCTTCGAGAGCTTCGCCGGGCTGGGCCTCATGGCTTCCGGCACAGGCTTTTCGGCCGCAGATCTCCTGCGCCCCGGCCGCGTTGCCCAGATCGGTCTCGACGCCGGGCGGCCGCTGCTCGAATCCATCTCCAGTCTCATGGGCTGGATCGCCGTCTTTGAAAACCTGGTGCAGATCCTCTGCCTGTTCTTCGCCTGGGCACTGGTTATCCTCGCCTTCTTTATTTTGGCAATCCAGCTCTTCGTCACCCTGATCGAGTTCAAGCTGACCACGCTTGCGGGCTTCGTGCTGATCCCCTTCGGCCTGTTCGGCAAGACCGCCTTCATGGCGGAACGGGTTCTGGGGAACGTCATCTCTTCCGGCATCAAGGTGTTGGTCCTCGCCGTCATCATCGGCATCGGCTCGACACTCTTCGGCCAGTTCACCGCCGGCTTCGGCGGCGCGACCCCGACCATCGACGACGCCATGGCGATCGTGCTGGCAGCCCTTTCCCTTCTCGGCCTCGGCATCTTCGGCCCCGGCATCGCCACCGGCCTCGTCTCCGGCGGCCCGCAACTCAGTGCTGGCGCTGCCGTCGGGACTGGCCTCGCTGTCGGCGGTGCCGCGATCGCTGCCGGTGGTGCGACCATGCTCGCCGCGCGGGGGGGCGGTGCCACACTCTCGGGCGGTGCTGCACTTGCACGCGGCGGGGCCTCAGCCGCCGGCGCAGCATCGTCTGCCTATTCCCTCGGCTCCATGGGTGGGTCAGGCGCGGCGGGGGTCGCTTCCGGCCTTGGCGGTGTGGCGCGCGCCGCAGGCTCGGCTGCCATCTCGCCTTTGAAGCGCGCAGCCTCCCATGCCGCCGACAGCATGAAGTCCAGCTATTCCGATGGCGCAAGGGCCGGATTTGCGGCGTCCGGCGGCAGTTCGTCCATGGGCACGGTCGGGGGCGCCCCGTCGCCCGAGCAATCACCTCCTTCAGCCGCTGATGGTCCACCGGCCTGGGCGCAGCAGATGCGCCGCAGCCGGGCGATGAGCCACGGCGTCACCGCTGCCGCCCATGCCGTCCGGTCCGGCGACAGCCACGGTGGCGGCTCCTCAGTCAGCCTTTCCGAAAGTGACCGCACATGAACACCTTCAAACGACCGACGACCCATTACGGCAAGGTGCCGGAACCCGAAACGCCCTATCAGCGCGCCGCGCAAGTCTGGGACGACCGCATCGGCTCGGCCCGCGTGCAGGCGAGGAACTGGCGCTACATGGCGTTCGGTTCGCTGATCCTCTCGGTCGGGTTCGCCGGCGCTCTTGTCTGGCAATCTGCGCGCGGAACCGTCGTGCCCTGGGTCGTTCAAGTCGACAATCTCGGCCAGGCGCAGACCGTTGCCCCCGCTACCGCCGATTATCGGCCGACCGATCCGCAGATCGCATTCCATCTCGGCCGCTTCATCGAACAGGTCCGCTCGCTTCCGGCTGACCCGATCATTGTCCGTCAGAACTGGCTCAGGGCCTATGACTGGACCACGGATCGCGGCGCCGTGGCGCTCAACGACTACGCCCGCGCCAACGACCCGTTCACGCGCGTCGGCCGCCAGCAGGTCGCCGTCGAGGTGTCGAGCATCATCCGGGCGTCCCCGGACAGTTTCCGCGTAGCCTGGACCGAACGCCACTACGAAAACGGCCAGCTCTCCACCACCGAGCGATGGACCGCGATCCTCACCATCGTCATCCAGCCGCCGCGTGACGCCGAGCGCCTGCGCGCCAATCCCTTGGGAATCTATGTCAACGCAATCAACTGGTCGCGGGAGATGAGTCAATGATCCGCACGTCTTTGAGTGAACCCGCTTTTCCGGTTTTCCGTAAACTCGGTTTTCCGGCTTTGTTGCTTGCCGCGACCATGCTCGCTGGCTGCGCCACCAACCGGACACCGCAATTCAGCTACGACGCCGATGTCCCGCCTCTTCCGTCCGCGCAGGCTCCCATCACCGATGCACGCCCAAGGCCGCTGCATGTGCCGCCCACCTGGAATGTGGCGCGGGGCGGCGAGGCTGCCGGCACGGCCACCGGCCGCGTTGAGAACGCCAATGCCGCCGCCCGTGTCGAGCCGCGTCGCGAAGGCTATTACAATGCCATACAGATCTATCCCTGGTCGGAAGGTGCGCTCTACCAAGTCTATGCCGCCGTCGGACAGATCACCACCATCGCGCTGGAGCCGGGCGAGAACCTGACCGGCGCGGGACCGATCGCCGCCGGCGACACGGCCAGGTGGGTGATCGGCGACACAGAGAGCGGAAGCGGTCCGACGCGCCGAGTGCATGTGCTGGTGAAGCCAACCCGGCCGGACATCTCGACCAACCTCGTCATCACCACCGACCGGCGCATCTACATGATCGAACTTCGCGCCCGCGAAGCGCTCTATATGCCTGCCGTGGCATGGGCGTATCCGGCACCGCCGCCGGGCAGCCGAGCGACCGCGCCGTCGGTCCCCGTCATCCCGGCCGAGGCCGCGCGGAACTATCGCTACGCCTTGCAGCTGCAAGGCGACAGCCCGCCATGGCGTCCAGTCTCCGTCTTCGATGACGGCAGGCGCGTCTATGTCGTCTTCCCACGCGGCATCGTGCAGGGCGAGATGCCGCCCCTGTTCGTTCTCGGTTCCGACGGCGAACCGCAGATCGTCAATTCGCGCATCCACCAAAATGTCCTGATCGTCGACAGGCTGTTCGGCGCGGCGGAACTGCGCCTTGGCAGCGGTGACCGCCAGCAGGTGGTCAGAATCGTCCGTATCGAGCAGAGACAGGCCGCTACCCAGTCGGCCGACGCGACCACGGGAGGATCGCCTTCATGAGCGATACCAACACCGCCGCGCCCATGCGGTTGCGCGCCGAGCCGCCCCGCGTCACCCGCTTGTCCCGCAAGGTGCTGGCAGGCGTCGGCGCCGCCGCGCTTCTCGGCGTCGGGGGAGCGCTGATCTATGCGCTCCAGACCCGCGAGGCGGGGCCGGGAGGAGGCGAACTCTACTCAACCGAGAACCGTCCCACTGCGGATGGCCTCGCCGGTCTCCCGCGCGATTATACTGGCCCGATCCTGGGGCCGGCATTGCCGGGCGACCTTGGCCGGCCAATCCTCGATGCACAAAATCGGGGACAGCCGATCGTTCCGCCTGCCATCACAACCCCTGCCGTCGATCCCGAGGAGCAACGCCGCCTCGCGGAAGAAGAAGCCGCACGGTTGAGCAACGTATTTTTCCAGTCAGGCCCACGCACGGGAGGTCCGGCCGGAACAGCCATGCCCGGACTGGCTGGGCTCACAGGACAACCGGACGGAACGGCGGGCCAGAATCGCCATACCGCTTTCCTCAACGGGCCGGTGGACCGGCAGACCGTCGCTCCGGATCGCGTCGCACCGCCGGCCTCGCCCTACATCCTTCAAGCCGGAGCCGTGATCCCGGCCGCGCTCATCACCGGCATCCGTTCCGACCTTCCGGGCCAGATCACCGCACAGGTGACGGAGAACGTCTATGACAGCCCCACCGGCTCGCTGCTCCTGATCCCGCAGGGAACGCGCATCATCGGCCAATATGATGATGGCGTGACCTTCGGCCAGCGCAGGGTGCTCTTGGTGTGGAATCGCCTGATCCTGCCGGGCGGACGCTCCATCGTGCTTGAGCGCCTGCCGGGCGCGGACGCCAGCGGCTATGCCGGCCTTGAGGACGGGATCGACTACCACTGGTGGGATCTGATGAAAGCGGCTGGCCTCTCCACGCTGCTCGCGGTCGGCGCGGAGCTGGCGACCAGCGACGAGGACCGGCTTATCCGGGCCATCCGCGACGGCGCACAGGATACCGTCAATCAGGCGGGCCAACAGATCGTGCAACGTCAGTTGCAGGTTGCCCCCACGCTGACCATCCGGCCGGGCTTCCCGGTCAGGATCATCGTGACCCGCGACCTTGTATTCGAGCCGGCAGGAGGTTGATCATGACCAAGCTGAGACTCGGCCCGCTGCCCGACGACAAGCCCGTCAAGGTGACGGTGGAGCTGCCCGCGCCGCTTCACCGCGATCTGGTCGCCTATGCCGAGGTGCTGGCCCGCGAGAGCGGCCAGCCCGTCGCCGATCCCGTCAGGCTCATTGTGCCGATGCTGGAGCGATTTATTGCGACAGATCGCGGCTTCGCAAAAGCACGTCGCTCGCCCCAATCTGCGAAGCCGCTTGCTTGAGCCTCATAGCCTTGGCAGACGCCGCCTTTGCCATGGAGAGCAACCTGCGGAACGCGGGATTGTCGTTCGCCGGGGACCAGACCGCCGAAAATGGAAGCACCTCGGCGGCGATGGGTCGGTATGTGATGCCTGGAAGCGCGGCCACCGTCATGGCCTCGCTCACTAGCGTCAGACCCTGGCCGATCGCCACCAGCGGCAGCAGGTTATCCCGACCGACCGATTGAACCTGGATCTCGGGATGCCGGCCGAGGTCCGCCAACTCCCGCACCAGATGGTCATGGATCTCCTGGCCCGGCGCGGCTTCGCTGACGATGAAGGGCTCATCGGCGAGATCTCCCCACATCACCTCGTCCAAAGCCGCCAGGGGGTGGAGATCGGGCAGCACAACGAAAACCCGCTCGGACCACAGAGGCGCCCGGTCGCATCCAGGCCATTCCCGGTCGCCGGTCAGGAAGGCGACGTCGAGGCGGAACTGGCGGATGGCCGCGACGTGTTCGGCAGGATCGCCGTCGATCAGTTCGATCCTGACGTCTTTATGAGACCGACCATAGCTTGCCAGCAGCTTTGTCAAAAAGCCCGAAGCGATGGACGAATAGATGCCGATCCGCACTCGTCCCTGCTCGGATCGTCCTGCGGCGGCAACTTCGTGAGCGCCTTCGTCTATCGTCTTGATAGCCCGACGCGCGCGATGAAGGAAACGCTGCCCCGCAAAGGTCTGCGACACGCCCCATGCGTGCCGGTGAAAAAGGGACGCGCCCATCCTGTCTTCGAGATCGGCGATGCAACGGCTGATTGCCGATTGCGATAGTCCTAACGAACTCCCTGCCTTTCGGAAGCTGCCATGTTCGGCAGCGGCTATGAAGTAGCGAAGGTGACGAAGCTCGATGGAGTCAGGGAACTTGGCGGTCTCCTTCATCCGAGGGCCGCCGTCCGGATCATATGCTCTCGGACCATAGGCAAGCCAACTGTCCCTCTCCGATTGTCGAGCATTCACGCGATGACGAGACGTATCGCGCGTAGCGGGTCATAGCCAGATCATACAACATTTGAACACATAAACAACTGTTCAATATTTGTATGAAAGAGGAAGATAATCGAGAGAGGCGATGCCACCGCCAGGTCAAGATGCCGAAGTCTCAAAACGAGCCCGTGGCGCTTGAGGATTGCGGTCGTGGCATGACGGATGCTTGCGGCTTACAACGGTGGCAAGGTCAAGCAGAAAGTTTTCTGAATTTTGCCCCTTGACCTTCCAACGGTGGAAAGCCCCATTTTCCAGAGGACTCAAATCAAGGAGCCCTCCATGTATCTCTTCACCGTTCCCAACATGACATGCGGCGGTTGCGCCAAGTCGGTAACCAAGGCGCTGCAAATCGTCGATGCCGCCGCGAAGATCGAGACTGATCCGCCCAAGCGTGAGGTCCGTGTTGAATCATCCGCGACCGAGGCGGACCTGCGTGCCGTTCTCACCGAGGCGGGCTATCCGGCCGAAGGCGCCCCGGCAGCCGCCTGATGCTACCTCCTGCCCACTGATCATGAGCGTCAAGCTGCTCCCGTAGGTGTCCCCCGGTTCATTGCAGTGTCAAAATGGGCAGTCCTCGGGCTGCCCATTTTGATTTCTAGGATCAGCCAGATCTTCAACGTCGAAGGCGTCGGCATTGCCCTGTGCGCCGTCACGACCCGTCGGTCCTAGAGGCTTCGGGCAGATGGCAAAAAAATTCGCACGGCTGGTTGACAAGCATACACTTGAACAACTATTCAAGTGTTGACTTGATGCAACCGGAAACGAGCAATGGCAAACTCATCACACTCCCACAGCGACCATGACGGTCACGACCACTCCAAGCACGACCATAACCACGGCGGCGGCCACGATCATGGTCACGATCACGATCATGACCACTCGCATGTCCCGACAGTCACGAAGGACAACGAGCGCAAAATCCTCATTTCCTTTTTCATCATCTTCACCTTCATGATCGTGGAGGCCGTCGGCGGCGTGATCTCGGGCTCGCTCGCGCTGCTTGCCGATGCCGGCCACATGCTGACCGACGCAATCGCGCTCGGCCTCGCCTATGTCGCCTTCCGCCTCGGTCGGCGGGCCGCGGACGGCCAGCGCACCTTCGGCTATGCCCGCTTCGAGGTGATCGCCGGCCTGGTCAACGCTCTTACGTTGTTCGGCATCGTCGGCTTTATCGTCTATGAGGCTATCGAACGGTTCCAGGAGCCCCAGCCGGTCCTCGCTGGTTCGATGTTCGTCGTAGCCATCATCGGCATGCTCGTGAACCTCTTCGTGCTTTGGTATCTGACGCGCGGAGATTCCGAACACGTCAACGTCAAGGGCGCTGTCCTGCACGTCATGGGCGACCTGCTCGGCTCGGTGGGTGCGATCGTCGCCGCTGTCGTCATCTGGTATACGGGTTGGACTCCTATCGACCCCATCCTGTCGGTATTCGTGTCTCTGCTGATCCTGCGCAGTGCATGGAGCCTGCTCAAGAACACTCTGCATATCCTGCTCGAAGGCGCACCTGACAACGCCGGCGCCGACAAGATCTCCGAGCATCTTCTCAAGACTGTTCCTGGTATCCAGAGCGTCAACCATATCCATGTCTGGTCGCTGACCTCCGGTCGTGTGCTGGCGACGCTTCAGGTGCAGCCGATGGAAGGCGTCGATGTTCGCAGCGTCATGAAACAGGTCGAGGCCGAACTGAAAACGAAGTTCAAAATCGAACACCCGACGATCGGCATCGACTGGGACGGAGTAGCCAGTTGCACCTTGGAGGAGCCGAACACCGCGGCGCTATCCCATGCGGGTCATTCGCACTGATCGGTCGCGCCTGATGGTTCACTCAGTTGATCGGGAAGGTTCGACATGAATATCGCAGAAGCCCCTTCGTCCCAAGAGTTGAACTTTCTCGCTGAAACCTTCCGCCTGCTGGGTGATCCCAGCAGGCTGAAGATTCTCCTGCACTGCGAAGACGGTCCGAAATCCGTGACCGATATTTCCGAGGCGCTGGAGCTTTCGCAGTCGCTCGTCAGCCATCACCTGCGTCTTCTTCGTGGCGCGCGCCTGGTGACCCGTGTTCGCCACTCGAAGCAAATGTTCTACGAGGTCACCGACAGGCATGTCGGTGACGTTCTGCTCGACATGCTCTCGCATGCGCGTGAGGAAAGGGAAGGCGACCCAAAACGCGACATCATCGGTCCTCGTTCTTGAGCAGCCCTTCGCTGGCCTGTGACACTAAATGTCGATCTTGGTAGTTCTCAATCGCAAAGCGTTGGCAATGACGCTGACCGAAGAGAGCGCCATGGCCAGTGCGGCAAGCGCCGGTGACAACAGCAGCCCCATCACGGGATACAGTAACCCGGCCGCCACCGGCACGCCTGCCGAGTTGTAGAAGAATGCGAAGAACAGGTTCTGCCGGATATTGCGCATTGTCGCTCCCGACAGGCGACGCGCCTTCACGATCCCCAATAGGTCACCGCCTAGCAGCGTGACTCCCGCGGATTCCATGGCGACATCCGTTCCTCCGCCCATCGCTATGCCGACATCGGCAGCCGCAAGCGCTGGGGCGTCATTCACCCCATCGCCCGCCATGGCGACGATACGGCCTTCCTTGCGAAGACGTGTAACAACCTCGCTCTTGCGTTCTGGAAGCACCTCGGCCTCCACATCGGCGATGCCCAGCTCTTTTGCCACCGCCTGAGCCGTGAGCTTATTGTCACCAGTCATCATGACCACGCGGATGCCGTCCTTTCGGAGGGCTTCCAGCGCTGCCGGCGTAGTGGATCGTATGGGATCGGCCACGCCGATGGCGCCGACGGGCCGGCCGTCGATGGCGACCAAGACGGCGGTGGCCCCGCGTGAGCGAATGACGTCCGCCTCGATCGCCGCTGCGCCCGGCTGAACGCCTTCCAGCTCCAAAAACTTGGCGCTACCGATCAGCACGCGCTGACCGGCGACGGTTCCCAAGACTCCCCGACCGACAGGAGAGTCGACGTCCGAGGGTTCCGACAGTGCGAGCTGCTTCTCCACCGCGGCACGGACAATAGCCTGTGCAATCGGATGTTCGCTCGCACGTTCAAGGCTCGCCGCGGCTTGAAGAAGTTCCGTCTCGCTCCGCCCATCGACCGGAACGATGGCCGTGACGGCCGGTTTCCCCTCCGTAAGCGTGCCGGTCTTGTCGACCACGAGGGTATCGATCTTCTCCAGCCTTTCGAGCGCCTCGGCGTTCTTGATCAGCAATCCGAGATTGGCGCCTTTGCCGACGCCAACCATGATCGACATCGGCGTTGCAAGGCCAAGGGCGCATGGGCAGGCGATGATGAGAACAGAAACAGCCGCAATCAGGCCGTAACTCAACCGGGGTTCCGGGCCAAAAAGGGTCCAGGCCACAAAAGCGATCAAGGCGATAACGATGACCAGTGGAACGAACCAGCCGGACACCTGGTCTGCTAAGCGCTGGATCGGGGCGCGGGACCGCTGCGCCTGCGCCACCATCTGGACGATCTGCGAAAGCATGGTATCGCGACCAATGCGAGCCGCATCCATGACCAGAGCGCCAGATTGATTGATGGTCCCTGCGATGAGCTTTGCACCCGGCTCTTTCGTGACCGGCATCGATTCGCCGGTAATCATCGATTCATCGACGGCCGAACGCCCCTCCAGCACCGTCCCGTCCACCGGAACTTTCTCGCCCATGCGAACACGAAGCTTGTCGCCGACGGCAATATGCTCGACCGCCACCTCCTCGTCGGTGCCATCTGGCCGGATACGTCGGGCTGTCTTCGGAGCCAGGTCAAGAAGCGCGCGTATCGCGCCCGAGGTCTGTTCGCGCGCGCGTAGCTCCAGCACTTGGCCGAGCAGCGCCAGCACCGTGATCACCGCGGCCGCCTCGAAGTAAACCGCAACGGTGTCTCCCATCATCCGCGCCGTTTCCGGGAACAGGTCGGGGGCGAGCGTTGCCACCACGGAGTAAATCCAGGCAACGCCTACGCCCATCGCGATGAGCGTGAACATATTGAGCGATCGGTTCACCACGGACGCCCAGCCGCGCTGAAAGAACGGCCAGCCTGCCCACAGCACCACCGGCGTCGCCAGTATGAGTTGCAGCCAGTTGTTGATCTGGCCAGGAATGTAACGATGCAGGCCGAAAAGTTCGCTGCCCATCCCAAGGAAGACCACCGGAACAGAAAGGGCGGCACCCACCCAGAACCGTCGAGTCATGTTGACCAGTTCCGCACTGGGTCCGGTTTCGGCCGTCGGCATTTCGGGTTCCAGCGCCATCCCGCAGATCGGGCATGATCCTGGACCGACCTGACGGATCTGGGGGTGCATCGGACAGGTAAAGATCGTGCCCTCCGGCACTACCGCTGCCTGGGTCGGTTCCGATGGTCCAACATATTTGCCCGGATCGGCCATGAACTTGGTCTGGCAGTTCTCGGAGCAGAAATAATACGTCGCGCCCTGGTATTGGGCTCGGTGCTTAGCCGTTGTGGGGTCCACGGACATCCCACAAACGGGGTCCTTCACAGTATCGCTTGCCTCCGCAGTCGCGGTGTGATGGCCCGATCCGCCACCGTGCCCCTTGTTATGGGCATGGGCGGCGCCTTGATGATGGTTATGGTCGTGAACCATAGTAAGCCTCCGCTTCCCTTATCTCCCCGCATGCAGGTTGCCACCGCATGCGAACCAAGCCCCGACTAATCGTTCAGCCGGCCAGCAATCGCCTGCATTTGCTCGATCTCGCGACGCTGGGCGACCTCAATCTCTTCACACAACGCCAGAAGCTCGGCGTCCGACAGGTTGGCCTCTCTGCACATCAAGATGGCTCCCGAGTGATGCGGAATCATCGAGTCGATAAACTGGCGGTCATCGATCATGGCTTGGGATCGAGTCGCCCAAAATGATCCCAGGGTAAGGACGACAAAAAGCACATAGAGGACAATATTCACGCTGCGGTTCGGAAACATGCCCGGCATCGTCGCCAGCATGAAGATGCCCATCGGCGCCCACATGGTTATCGCCATGTAAAGCATGTTCAGATTGTTCCGGAAGTCGCCCCAGCCGTCGATCATCGAAAACATCACGACATACATCACGATGAGGCCGAGGATCATGTTGATCCAGAACATCAGATAGGGACGGCCATGGGAGCCGTGGCTATTCCCCGAATGCCCGCCATGAGCCGTGTGGTCGCTCGCCATTTGATCGTCCTTTCGCGGTTGTCAGTGTCCAATGCCCATCGGCTTGAAGATCATCCAGACCGCCATGCCGATCATCATGAGGTTCTCGGTGAGCGACACGAAGCCGAGCGGCACGTTGCTGTCGCCACCGACGCAGGCGCATTTCAGCTCGCGCCTGTCGATATAGACCGCCTTGAACACCGAGACCGCGCCGATGCCGCCGATGAACAGCGCGACGGGGATCGACACCCACATCAGGGCACCGGAGATCATCAGGACGCCGGCGAGCGCCTCCGCGAAGGGATAGATGTAGGCATATCGGACCCATCGCTGCGCCAGAAGGTCGTAGTTCAGGAACATGGTCGCGAAGCCTTCCACGTCCTTCAGTTTCTGAAGGGCAAGAAGGCACATCGCGATGGCGATGAGCCATTCGGCGGCTTGGACCGTCGCGAGGTTCCCGAACGCCGCCCAACTCGCGGCCAAAGCCATTAGGGCAGCCATCGCGAACAGCGCGATCACCGGCTTGTAGGTAACGGCATCCTTGTCCTCGACCTTGCCGCCGAAGAACCGGACGAGATCATCGTAACCGCCGATCCGCTTGCCGCCTATGAAGGTCTGCGGCGTCGATTGAACATCATGCTTTGCCTTGAAGGCGTCCGTCTCCGCGCGGGTCGTCAGATGGTGATCGTCGACCTCGTAGCCTTCCCGCTTGAGCAGATCGAGCGCTTTCAACCCGTAGGGGCAGGTATGGTTTTCCATCACCATTCTATGAAGTTCGGCGCGTTTGGCTGCATGGGTCGCCATAGTCTGATCCCTTCGATCTAAAGTTTCGCTTTCGCGAACACCTCCACCAGTTCATTGAACTTGGCGCGCTGAAGGTCTGCATCGCCCGATGCGATCGCCTCCTCGACGCAGCAGGCGGCATGCGATCGCAACACCTGGTTCTCCACCTTGGAGAGCGCGGCTTTAACCGCGTGGATCTGGTTGAGAATGTCGATGCAGTATCGCTCGTCCTCGACCATCTGGCCGACACCGCGAACCTGCCCGGCGATCCGGTTGAGCGACGCGATGATCTGCTTGGAATTTTTGTTGCACATCCAGCTACCCCTACCCGGTATGGGTATATATACGTTAGAGCAAAAGTTTGGTTCCCGCAAAACCCAAGAGTTTTGCCGGCATGTCAACGTCGAAGCAAATAATCGTGGGAGGTCCAATGGACGATACGGTAACTGTCCGGCGCAACATCACCGTCCTTACTGCCGCGCAGGCGCTCGGAGGATCGAGCGCGCCGATCGTCATGTCGCTCGGCGGCCTGGTCGGCCAGCAGCTTGCCGACAACCCCGCATGGGTGACGCTGCCGGTCAGTCTCTTCGGTCTCGGCCTCGCAATCGGCACGCTGCCCGCCGCCTTCGTCATGCGCGCCTGGGGGCGCCGTGGCGGTTATCTGTTCGGCGCGTTGTTCGGCCTCGCAGCGGGACTCATCGCGGCGTTTGGCATCTTCGTATCGTCGTTCCTACTGTTCTGCGTCGGCTGCTTTACCGCCGGTCTCTACGGTTCCTACGTCCAAAGCTATCGCTTCGCTGCCGCCGATGCTGCCGAAGGCGCTTTGAAGGCACGAGCAATCTCCTGGGTGATGGTCGGTGGGCTGATCGCGGCTGTAATCGGTCCGCAGCTCGTCATCTGGACACGCGATTCCTTCCCCGGCACCCCCTATGTCGGCAGCTTCCTCAGCCAGGCGGCGCTTCCGTTGTTGTCGATCCCGATTCTGTTGATGCTGCGCACGCCGCAATCCGCTTCGCAATCCGCGTCGGAAAGCTCCGGCCGTTCCCTGATCCAGATCCTGATGATGCCCCGCTACATGCTTGCCGTCGCGGCCGGCGTCGTCTCCTACGGCCTCATGGCTTTCGTCATGACGGCCGCACCGATCGCGATGGTCAATACCGGCCATTCGGTCGACAGCGCAGCACTCGGAATCCAGTGGCATCTACTGGCGATGTTCGCGCCGAGCTTCGTCACCGGCCGCCTCATGACACGCTTCGGCAAGGAGCGTGTGACGGCGGCGGGGATGCTGCTCATCGCCGTCTCGGCCATCGTCGCGCTGGCCGGGCTTGAGCTAATCAATTTCTGGGGGTCTCTGGCCATCATGGGCATCGGCTGGAATTTCAGCTTCATCGGAGCGACGGCGATGGTCACAGACTGCCATACGCCGGGCGAGCGCGCCAAGGCGCAGGGCGCAAACGACTTCATGGTCTTCGGCACGACCGCCGCCGTCTCGTTTCTGGCAGGCAGCGTCCTGCACAACTCGGGCTGGGCGGCAATCAACTGGCTATTGTTTCCGCCGGTCGCCTTGATCCTCGTGCCGTTGCTCTGGCAAGCGGCACGCAAACCGCAAGCCTGAAACGCAATGTCCCCGCCATTTTGGCGGGGACGCACCGGGTCAGGTCCTCGCTCTGCGCCCTCGCAGCCGAAAGGCTGCTTGGGCATGCGGTTATTGCAGCGAGCGATTGACCGCGCCGGACCGAGGCCGGATCGAAAGATCTTCATCGTCCTGATCGGTCTCAAGGCGCTGTAGGATCGGGCAATGCGGCCGATGATCCCCTTGGCAGGCGTTCACCAGCATGGTGAGCGTGTGGGCCATGTCCTGCATATCCGCGATCTTCCTCTCCAGCGCGTCGATATGGCCCTGCGCCAAGCGCTTCACTTCTGCGCTCTGTCGCGTCTCGTCGCGCCAGAGGTTGAGCAGGTCGCCGATCTCGGCCACCGAAAAACCGAGGTCGCGCGCGCGGCGGATGAAGCGCAGCATGTGGACATCGGTAGCCGAATAATCGCGGTAGCCGGAGTCCTTCCGATCAGCAGCCGGGATGAGACCTGTCTGCTCGTAGTAGCGGATCATCTTGGCCGAAACGCCCGATGCCTTTGCTGCCTGTCCGATGTTCATGAACAATCTCCCATATGTAAGGACAGCCGACCCTAAATATAGGATCGGCTGTCTGGTTTCATCAGCCCTGGACCTTGAAGGTCTTGAGCCGGAGCGCATTGCCGAGGACGAAGACGCTCGACAGGGCCATGGCGCCGGCGGCAAAGACCGGCGACAAGAGGATGCCGTAGGCCGGATAGAGCGCACCCGCGGCGACCGGGATCAGGGCCGTGTTGTAGGCGAAGGCCCAGAACAGGTTCTGCCGGATATTGCCGATCGTCGCCTTGGACAGCGCGATGGCGTTCGGCACCCCGGTCAGGCTGCCCGACATCAGCACCACGTCCGCCGCCTCGATGGCGATGTCCGTGCCCGTGCCGATGGCGAGACCCACATCCGCCTCGGCCAGCGCCGGAGCGTCGTTGATGCCGTCGCCGACGAAGGCGACCTTGCCATGCTCGGCCTTGAGCCGGCGGATCGAGTCGACCTTGCCGTCCGGCAGCACCTCCGCCACCACCTCGTCGATGCCCAGGCGAGCCGCGATGGCCTTGGCCGTGCGCTTGTTGTCGCCGGTGATCATCGCGACCTTCAGGCCGAGGTCGTGCAGCGCCTTGATCGCCGCCGGCGTCGTCTCCTTGATCGGGTCGGCCACGGCGATGATCGTCGCCAGCTTGCCGTCGATCGCCGCATAGAGCGGCGACTTGCCCTCGTTGCCCAGACGTTCGGCAACCTGGGCGAAGCCCGCCACGTCATGGCCAAGCTCGACCATGTAGCGATCCGCGCCGATCTCGATGCGCTTGCCGTCGACCACGGCCTTCACGCCGAAGCCGGTCACCGACTCGAAGTCCGACACGGCGGGCAGTGCAATGCCTTCCGCCTCGGCCGCATCCACGATGGCGCGGGCAATCGGGTGTTCCGACTTGGCTTCGACGGCTGCGACCAGGCCCAGCACCGTCGTCCGGTCGAAGCCGGCGGCCAGTTCGAGGTCGGTCAGCGCCGGCTTGCCTTCGGTCAGCGTGCCGGTCTTGTCGACGGCCACCACCTTGGCATCCTTCAGCAGTTGCAACGCTTCACCCTTGCGGAACAGCACGCCCAGCTCCGCGCCCCGGCCGGTGCCGACCATGATCGAGGTCGGCGTTGCCAGACCCATGGCGCAGGGGCAGGCGATGATCAGCACGGCGACGGCATTGACCAGCGCGAAGGTCAACGCAGGCGACGGGCCGAAATAGAGCCATGCAGCGAAGGTGAGGGCGGCGACGGCGAAGACCGCCGGCACGAAATACATCGTCACCTTGTCGACCAGCGCCTGGATCGGCAGCTTCGACCCTTGTGCTTCCTCGACCATGCGGATGATCTGCGACAGCACCGTGTTGCCGCCGACCGCCGTGGCCCGGATCGCGAAGGCGCCCTTCTGGTTCACGGTTCCGGCCACGACCTCGCTGCCGCTCGTCTTGGACACCGGGATCGGTTCGCCGGTGATCATCGACTCGTCGACATAGCTTTCGCCCTCGATGACTTCACCATCGACCGGGATACGGTCGCCGGGGCGGACCTCCACGATGTCGCCGGACAGCACCGAATCGATCGGCAGATCGACCGTCTTGCCGTCGCGGCGGACACGCGCGGTCTTGGCCTGAAGTCCGACCAGCCGCTTGATCGCTTCCGAAGTGCGCCCCTTGGCGCGGGCCTCGAGCAACCGGCCGAGCAGGATCAGGGTGACGATAACCGCGGCGGCTTCATAATAGACGTTCACCGTCCCAGCGGGCAGGAAGCCCGGCGCGAAGGTCGCCACCAGCGAATAGAGGTAGGCGGCCAGCGAGCCGACGGCGACCAGCGAGTTCATGTCGGGAGCCAGCCGCCAGAGCGCCGGGAGGCCCTTGTCGTAGAAGCGGATGCCGGGCACGAACAGCACCAGCGTCGTCAGCACGAACTGAAGATACCAACTGTTCTGCATGCCGATGGTCGCGGCGATCATGTCGTGCGCGCCCGGAATGAGGTGCGACCCCATCTCCAGGATGAAGACCGGCGCGGTCAGAACCGCCGCGATGGTGAAATCGCGGGTCAGCTCACGGCGTTCGGCTTCCTTCTTCTCGGCGCGGTCATCGACCTCGGCCTGGCCCGCCCCGGTCGCCGCCGCGATCACCTTGGCCTCGTAGCCCGCGTTCGCGATTGCCGCGACGATGGCCGCAGCATCGGCGGTTCCCTGGACGGTGGCCTTCTCGGTGGCGAGGTTGACGACGGCGTTGGTGACGCCCGGCACGGCCTTGAGCGCCTTTTCGACACGTCCCACGCAGGAGGCGCAGGTCATGCCCTCGATCGCGACCTCAAGCGAAGCCGCCGCCGGCGCGGTGAAACTTGCCGAAACCGCGTAGCCTGCGTCCTCCACGGCCTTCACGACGACCGCTCGGTCCACCGGGCCGCTCGTCGTGATGCTGGCTTTCTCGGTAGCGAGGTTGACCACGGCATTGGCAACGCCGGGGATGGCCTTGAGGGCCTTTTCCACCCGCCCCACACAAGAAGCGCAGGTCATGCCTTCGATCGGCACTTCAAGGAGGGCAGCTTTCGGCGCACTGAAGCTGGCCGGCACTTCATAGCCAGCATTTTCGACCGCCTTGACGAGCGCTATGCGATCAACCGTGTCGTTCGTCGTGATGCTGGCCTTCTCGGTCGCCAGATTGACGACCGCGTTGGCGACGCCGGGGACGGCCTTCAGGGCTCTCTCGACACGGCCGACGCAGGATGCGCAGGTCATGCCCTCGATAGGCAGGGAAATTGCTGCATTCATCTTGTCCGCAGCTCGAACAGGGGCATCCATTGCCGCCTCCTTTCTAAGTCAGAATTCGAGTTCGGACACTGATATGCTCCTTCCAACGATGGGAAGGTCAAGGGTAAAAATTCCTTTTCGTTTCCTCTTGACCTTACCATCGTTGGAAACCCCAACTTGAGGACCATGAGAACCGAACCCAAAGGAGAAAGCTCATGGAACTCAAGATCGAAGGCATGACCTGCGGCGGTTGCGCCAAGTCCGTCACCAAGGCGATCCAGTCGGTCGATCCGACCGCCAAGATCGATACCAACCCCGCCCAGCGGATGGTCAAGGTCGAGACGACCGCAACCCCGGCAGCCCTTCGGCAGGTTCTCGAAGAGGCTGGCTATCCGGCGACCGTGAAGTGAACAGGAGCAAGATCATGCACAAGCTGACCCCGATTTTCATTGGCGGCGCACTCGCCATCAGCGCCGGCCTCGCCATCGCACAAAGCCAACTGAACACGGATACCACCATGCAAGGCCACGACATGCCGGGGCATTCGATGCCGGCCTCCGACAACCCATCCACGCAGGCTTACATCGAAGCCAATAACCGTATGCACGCCGACATGACAGTCGACTTCACCGGCGACGCCGACATCGACTTCATGCGCGGCATGATCCCGCACCACCAGGGCGCGATCGACATGGCGCGGATCGTGCTGCAATACGGCACTGACCCCGAGGTCCGCAAACTCGCCGAGGAGGTGATCTCGGCCCAAGAAGGTGAGATCGCTATGATGCGGGAATGGCTCGCCGCGCGCGGCCAGTGATTTTGATATGTAGGAACCGCCGCGGTGCGTCAGCAATGATGCGCGGCGGCGGTTGCGACATATAAGATTCATCCAGCCAAGGATGCGCGGAATGTTGTCTGACAAGGAGTTTTGACGCCGATGCGTCGTCTGTTCATCGCAGTGCTGATGATCTTCTCCTTCGTCACGGTGGCGTTGGCTGTGCCGGCGCACGGCGCCCGCATGGCCACCGTCTCCCAAACGATCGCCTCAAAACACGAAGCGCCGCATCGCACCGCATACTCCTCTCCCGAGGCATGTCAGGAAGATCGAATCTGTTCCGGAAGCGATGGCTTCTGCTACTTCGTATGCTCTGGCATGGGCTCTTGGTTCGTGTCTGACCAGCCCGGAAATGCGATTCAGCCTACCTCGGCGCGTTGGGCACTACCGGAGACGACGAACCTCGCCGGTCTCAGCCCCGAACGGAATGAACGCCCTCCCAATCCCAGTCTCGCTGAAAACCAGTGGCTGCATAAGCGCACGCCGATCTGAACTCAGAGGGAGCATAGTTCTCCCAGGAGACCGAAAATGACACTTATTTCACGACGCGGCTTTCTTGCCGCAAGCGCTGCCACGTTGTCCACAGCAGCTCTACCGCGCTTTGCCATGGCGCAAAACGCCATATCGCTCAGCGCCGCGACACGGGTGCTGGACGTCAATGGACGCGCCGCCACAGTCTTCGGCTTGGAAGGCCCGAGTGGACAGGGATTGGTTCTCAATCCAGGCCAACGCTTTCGCGCCAGTCTTACCAATCGCCTGGATGTTCCGACCCTCATCCATTGGCATGGCCAGATCCCGCCCAACGAGCAGGATGGCGTCCCGGATCTGCCACAGCCGATGCTGCAACCCGACGAAACGCGCTCCTATGACTACGAGCCGCTCCCCGGCACATACTGGATGCACGCGCACATCCCGCTCCAGGAGATGAACCTGCTCGCCGCGCCGCTGATCGTGCGCAGCGCCGAAGACGTGGCGGCCGACCGCCAGGAAGTCGTGATGTTTCTCCATGACTTCTCGTTCAAGGCGCCCGAAGAGGTCATGCAGGAGATCACCGGCGGGCACGGCGGCGGCCACGATATGAGCGCCATGGGAGGCCACGCCGCCCCCGGCGCCTCGATGGACCATTCAGGCATGCAGATGGATATGTCCTCGATGCAGGGCATGGCCATGGATCTGAATGACTACAATTGGGACGCCTACCTGACCAACGACCGCACCTTGTCCGACCCGGAGATCATCATGGTCGAGAAGGGCGGACGGGTAAAGCTGCGGGTGATCAACGGCGCCTCGGCCACTGTTTTCTGGATCGATACGGGTGGGCTGTCTGCGAGACTCGTGGCAGTCGACGGCCATGCCATCGCGGGCCTCGAAGGCAGTCGTTTCGGTATCGCCATGGGCCAACGCCTCGATCTGGATCTGGAGCTTGCCGGTGAAGGGGCGTGGCCCGTGCTTGCGTCGCGCGAGGGGTCGAAGGAGCGCACGGGGTTGATCCTCGCCACGCCCGGCGCGACCATTGAGAAGATCCCGGCGCTTGGCGAAGCGGATGCGCCTGCGTTCGACATCGACCTGTCGCAAGAGCTGAAGCTGCGCGCCTCGGACGGCCTTCCCTCGCGTGCGCCACAGCGCAGCCACATGGTTATGCTGGGCGGCTCGATGCAGCCCTATGTCTGGACCATCGACGGCAAGGTCTGGGGAGATCACAAGCCCCTCCTTGCAAAGACGGGCGAGCGGGTCGAGATCATGTTTCACAATATGTCGATGATGGGGCATCCGATGCATCTGCACGGCCATGTCTTCCAGGTCGTGGACATCAACGGCAAGCGCTTCGATGGGGCACGGCGCGACACCGTTTATGTTCCTCCGATGGCCATGGTGACCGTCGCGCTCGACGCCGGAGAGGCGGCGCGCTGGATGCTGCACTGCCATCATATGCCGCATCTCCAGACCGGCATGATGACCGAGCTCAGCATATCCGCCTGAAATGAATGAAAAAAGCCTGCGCCGCGATTCCTCGCAGCGCAGGCTCTCGCCTGATTTCATTGAACGAGGCGACTAGCCTTCCTGCCCTTCGGGCGTGAAGAAAACGTCGGCGTGCATGTCCTCGGGTCGCAGCCCGCGCGCAAATGCCATTGCCATCGCCGCATCAACCATCGGGGGCGGGCCTGCGACATAGGCTTTCCACCCGTCGAAGTCCGCGAGATCCTCGGCCACCGCGTCGGTCACGAACCCGTGCCGATGGGGGGCTACCTGTGTATCGGACAAGACAGCCGTAAAGCTGAGATTGTTGTGGCGGTCCGCCAGGGTCTCGAAATGCTCGACGAGATAGAGATCACGCGCGCCGCGTGCGCCGAAGTAGACATGGATCGGCTGCTTCATGCCGTGCGCAAGGGCTGTTTCCACGATCGACTTGATCGGCGCCAGACCGGAACCGCCGGCGATGCACAGGATCGGGCCGGAATGATGCTGGCGCAGATAGGAGGAGCCTAGTGGAAATTCGAGCGTCAGCTTGTCACCGGCCTTCAGTGCCTCATGGACGTGCTGCGAGGTGACGCCGCCCGGAACCTTGCGAATGTGAAATTCGAGGCTGTCGTCGCCGTGACGATTGGCCATGGAGTAGCTGCGCGCGGGCACACCATCGAATCCGACCTGGGCATACTGTCCGGCCGTGAAGAGCAACGGGGAGCCATCCACAGGCGAGATTCGCACCAGTTTGATGTCGTGGGTAAGGTCATCGAGGCCGGACACGATGGCCTCCACCCGTCGAGGAGCCTCAACCGCATCATCGTCATCGCTGCCAAGCCAGGCGACAGCCGCATCGGTCTGCGGCACCGCGCGGCATGCCAGGATCAGGCCGTCGGCCTTCTCTTCCTCGCTGAGGGCGAAGCGAGAATGCTGGAGCAGTTCCACCTCGCCCTCGATCAGACGTGACTTGCACGAGCCGCAGCGGCCGGAACGGCAGCCGTGGGGATAAGGTATGCCTGCGGCAAGTGCTGCGTCGAGGATGGTTTGTCCCTCCTGGACCTCCAGACTGACCCGTGCCTGCCGAATATCAACGAACCTGGTCGTCATCATGCACTCCCGGTCAAACCTAGAGCCTTGACGAGTCCCGGCTTCTGGCTTGGGAAGGTTCCGTAGAAAACTTCCGACCCTACGATTGTAATAGGAGCGACCCTGACACCCGTGCGTGCCTTTGCCTCCTCGGCGATCTTGGGGTCGGTCAGGTCACGCTCCTCATAGGCGAGACCCTGCTGGGCCAGCCAACGCTTGAGTGCATGGCAGTCCGGGCAGGTCGGCGTCGTATAGATGAGGATGTGTGGCGTGTTGGCTTCTGGCATGTCCTTGCCCTTCTTGCTTTAGACGTGGATTGGCTTCCGGCAGACCGTCAAACGGCCTCCCGGAAGAGTGGATTGCCGTCAGCGTGCGGCTTCCAGCGCTTGTAAAGTCAAGGCTGTTCTTGCTCCGGGGTCGAAATTTCCGAAGCGCAGGACGACATCAGCAGATGAAGACTGACGTGGTGCCGGCTACGATCGCTCCGACTCGCTGATCGGGAAGTATCGGGCCTGTTGCGCATTGAGATCGCGCAGCCTTCCGGTAGATTGGACGAGACAAATCGACGTGGCCGACACGTTGCCATCAAACGGGCGTGAACCGCCTCAAGACACAGGTGAAAATCGCTGATGACTGCCGGTAAACCGAAACTACGGGTCGAAAAGCAGGCCGAGGCCGCAACCCCGAGCGCAACAGAGACACGCAGCCACCTCGACCATTCCTCGCTCTCGCAGAACGAGGTGACGATCCTGGCGGAAACCTTCCGGCTTCTCGGCGATCCTTCACGGCTGAAAATCCTCCTGAGCTGCATGCCCGGTCCGATTTCGGTCGGCGAGATCGCGGAGAAAATCGACCTGTCCCTATCCCTGGTCAGCCATCATCTGCGCCTGCTGCGCGGTGCCCGTCTCGTCAAGGGCGAGCGCCAGGCCAAGCAGATCTTTTACGAGATCGCCGACGAGCATGTCCGTCAGGTTCTCCACGACATGGCGACGCACATCTCCGAGGATCACGCCGAGGAGTGATCTGAAACCGCGAAAGCCGATACTATCAACATACGCTTGAATAGTTGTTCAATCGTGGTATTGACTCCTTTCGTGGCCATGCGGGGCCTGCGCACGCGCCCACCGCGTGGTGAGAAAGGAGATCGGAATGACAACGGGACTTTCAGCACCTAGCGGCGGTGAGCGCTTGGGCTTTCGCGTCGAGGGCATGGATTGCGCAAGTTGCGTCGGCAAGATCGAGACTGCACTGAACCGTCTGGGAGGCATCACTGACGTTACCGTCAATTTTGCCACCGAGACGCTGCAGCTTTCCCGCGATACGGCCAGCACAACGACGTCGAACGACATCGCCAGGAAGATCCGCGCGCTCGGCTTCGATGTGACCGAGCTACCGCCCGCCGTCATTCCATCGACGCCCGCCCGGCATTCCGAAGCGCACAGCGGGCATGACCACAGCGGCTGCTCCGGTGAGCATGATCATGGGCACGATCACCACCATGCGCATCATCATGATCACAGCGACTGCGGTGGCCACGATCATGGTCAGCTCGCGCAAACGCCGGTCTCGCGCACAGATCCGACATCTCCGCCCAATGTCTCGATGCGGGTCGAGGGCATGGATTGCGCGAGTTGCGTCGGCAAGATCGAAGTCGCACTTGCAAGAATGCCCGATGTTTCCGACATTCGCGTGAACTTCACGACCGAAATGCTTGAACTCAACTTGGTTCCCGGCTCGGGCACCAAGGTTGCCGACATCGAAAGGACCATCAAGAGCCTCGGCTTCGGGGTATCCAACACACGCGAACTTTCGTCTTCGTCCGACGTCGCCGTGGACGTTGCGCCCGCGCCAGCCATGCGCAATCAACGCTGGTGGCAGACTCGCAAGGGCAAGCACGTCATCGGCCTCGGTCTGCTGATGGGCTCGGCCTACCTCATCGCCCAGTTTATCCCCCTCTATGCAGAGTGGATCTTTGCACTCGCCGTCGTCGCAGGCGTCCTGCCGTTCGCCCGCAAGGCGTTTGCTCTCGCGACGTCAGGGTCGCCATTCTCGATTGAGACACTGATGAGCGTGGCCGCGATCGGCGCCTTGGTGATCGGCGAGGCCGAAGAGGCGGCTGCGGTGGTGTTCCTGTTCGCGGTCGGCGAGTTGCTTGAAAGCGTTGCAGCCGGACGCGCTCGCGCTGGCATAAAGGCCCTTGCGTCGCTGGTGCCAAAGACCGCAATTCTGCTTGATCCCAGCGGCGCTCAGCGCAGCGTCCCGGCGACTTCCTTGCGCGTGAACGACCTTGTTCTTGTGCGGCCCGGCGACCGAGTGCCGGCCGACGGACAGATCGTCCAAGGCACTTCCAGCCTCGACGAATCGCCCATCACCGGAGAATCGGTCCCGCGCGCCAAAGCCAAGGGCGAGAGCATTTATGCTGGGTCCATCAATGTCGATGGCGTTCTCAAGGTTCGCGTCGAAAAGGCCGCTGCCGACAACACGATCTCGCGCATCATCCAGCTCGTCGAGCAGGCTCAGTCCGCCAAGGCTCCTACCGCACGTTTCATCGAGAATTTCAGCCGCTACTATACCCCGGCCGTGATGCTGATCGCTGCGCTGATCGTCATCGTGCCGCCACTGGCGATGGGCGGCGATTGGGACACCTGGATCTATCGCGGCCTCGCGCTCTTGCTGATCGCATGTCCCTGCGCGCTCGTTCTCTCGACGCCTGCGGCGATCGCCTCGGGCCTTGCCGTCGGCACCCGCCGCGGCCTGCTGATCAAGGGCGGCAACGCCCTCGAAACCATCGGCAAGGTGAATGCTATCGCCTTCGACAAGACAGGGACGCTTACTGAGGGCAAGCCGCGCGTCACCGAAACGGTGGCCTTCGGCAAGAACGAGGAGAAGGACGTCATCGCATTGGCGGCAGCGGTCGAGACGGGTTCCAGCCATCCGCTTGCCAAGGCGATCATCAACCGAGCAGAGGCTTCCGGCATAGCGGTCCCTCCGGCGCAGGACGCCTCTGCGACGGCCGGGAAGGCAGTCCATGCCACGGTCGTCGGGCGCCGCCTTGCCGTCGGCTCCCCGAGCCATGCCGCGAACGTGGTAGTGATCGGTAAGCACGAGCAGAGCGCAATCGAAGGGCTCGAAGATCGCGGCAACACCGTTGCCGTCCTCTTTGATGAGGGGACGCGGGAAGCAATCGGCCTGATCGCCTTGCGCGACGAACCGCGGCGAGACGCGCCCGAGGGGATTGCCCGGCTCAAAGCGATGGGCGTTCGTTCCGTGATGCTGACCGGCGACAATCGGCGCACCGCTCAGGCGATCGCCAAGGGTCTTGGTATCGAATGGAGCGCCGAGCTTCTGCCGCAGGACAAGCTCGATCTCGTGAACGAGATGAAACGAACGACCAAGGTGGCTATGGTCGGTGATGGAATCAACGATGCCCCTGCGCTCGCAACCGCCGATGTCGGGATCGCCATGGGCGGCGGAACCGACGTGGCAATCGAGACGGCGGACGCCGCCCTGCTGAAGAGCCGAGTGACGGATGTTGCCCATCTTGTGGCGCTGTCCCGTGCGACAATGGCCAACATCCATCAGAACGTCGTCTTCGCTTTGGCGCTGAAGGGCCTGTTTCTCGTTACCAGCGTCCTAGGGATCACCGGCCTCTGGATCGCAGTCCTCGCCGATACCGGCGCCACCGCGATCGTGACGCTGAATGCGCTCCGGCTCTTGCGCTTCAAGGGGGCGAAGTCGAACGACGACGAACGTGACGACGGCACGTCTTCACGCCCCCTGATACCAGCCGAGAGCTACTGATCCCTCCCGTCGAAGAAGCCGTCCGTCAAACTTGACGGGCGGCTTTGCCCGGCCGGAACCAATCGTAGCAACGGCGAACATCGCGCTCGGAAAACCCATTCATGAACTGGCACCACCCTTCAGAAAGGACAACAGCCATGGACCTGGGCATCGGCAAACTCTCCCAGATCACGGGGGTCAAGATTCCAACGATCCGCTATTACGAGCAGATCGGTCTCTTGCCCGAGGGCTTGCGAAACAAGGGCAATCAGAGACGCTACGATCATGATGCGGTCAAACGATTACTGTTCATTCGCCGGGCGCGGGATCTCGGGTTTGACATCGATGCGATCAGGGATCTGCTTCATCTAGCCGACGTCTCGGCCTCGCGTTCGCCCGAGGCACTCCGTATCGCAAAACAGCAGCTCGCTTCCGTCGAGGAGAAGATCGCTCAACTGGAAGACCTTGAAAAGGTGATCAAGCGGGTCGCCGAAGGCGAGAGCGATGGGGACGACGCGCCCTATTGCTGCAGCACGGCGACAGATCATGCGGATAAGCCCCTCCACTAGCCTCGAAACGACAGGAGGTATGGAGTTGAGATACCTTTATTCCAATCTGGAAAGGAGCCAGAGCTGCGTCGTCGTGGGGGCGGGACCGGCCGGCCTGATGCTCGGACTCCTTCTGGCCCGATCCGGGGTCGACGTAACGGTCATCGAGAAGCACCAGGACTTCCTGCGCGATTTTCGTGGAGATACCATCCATCCTTCGACACTCGAAGCAATGCACGAGCTTGGCTATCTCGACGAACTTCTCACGCTTCCCCATCAGAAAGCCTATCAGCTCCACGCTGAGATCGAAGGACGCAAGGTCACGATCGCAGACTTCTCCAAACTGCCGACGCGCGCCAAGTTCATCGCGTTCATGCCCCAATGGGATTTCCTGAATTTTCTGGCACGGAAGGCAGCGGGATTTCCGCGCTTCCGCTTGCTGATGTCGACCGAGATAACGTCGCTCCGTTGGGAAGCAGGTCGAGTTGTCGGCGTGAATGCTCGCCAGAGCGACCGCAATCTGGTTCTTGATGCCGATCTCGTAATCGGTGCCGACGGACGCAATTCCGCCACCCGCAAGGCTGCGGGACTTGAGTTTCAGAGCTTTGGCACGGCCACAGATATTCTATGGATGAAGGTCTCGAAAAAGGCCGGCGATCCCCAGCAAGCGATGAGCCATGCCGGCCCGCGACAGGGGCTGGTTCTGATCGACCGAGGCGACTACTGGCAGTGCGGCTACGTCATCACCAAGGGGACCGTCGACGCGCTGAAGGACGGCGGAATTGGTGCGCTTCGCGCAAGGATCGCTGAGGTCGCACCTTTGCCTGCGGACCGCTTCAAGGAGATCCGCTCTTGGGATGACGTGCATCTGCTGAGCGTTCGGATCGACCGCCTGAAGACGTGGTGGAAACCCGGCCTGTTGTTTATCGGGGATGCCGCACACGCCATGTCGCTGATTGGCGGCGTTGGTGTGAACCTCGCTATTCAGGACGCTATAGCGACGGCCAACCTACTGGCTGAAGCCTTGCGCGAAGGACGAATGAAAACGCGCTTGCTGGAGGCCGTGCAGCGCCGACGCGCCTTTCCAACCAGAGCGACCCAAAAACTACAACTGATGATGCGCAGCCGAAAGCGTGCGGGTGAGGCAGACAGCGCACGAAGTCCGAAGCCTCCTCTCTTCATGCGCCTGATTGCCCGGTCGCCACTGTTGCCCCGGCTGACCGGCCGCCTCATCGGACTTGGCTTTCGTCCCGAGCATGTTCGCACACAGCTAGTCGATTGGTCCTGTTCGCTCAGGAAGTCTGCGGCTCCGCCCCGATAAAACTATGGAGCAGGTGCTTGACCTAGGCACCTTGGCCGATGTCACCTTCACCGTAGAGACTAGCTTGCGAGAAAGGGATTATCGTTCGCTGGTGAATTTCCCGCTGACATTCTCGCCATCCGCCGCAGCACGGGAGATTCTCTGCCCGTTTCGAAGAACCAGCAATCAACGATTAGGGGAGAATGGCGCACCCATCAGGATTCGAACCTGAGGCCTCCACCTTCGGAGGGTGGCGCTCTATCCAGCTGAGCTATGGGTGCCTACTGCTTACGCAGTGCTTACGCGGTTTTCGAGCGAGTGTTAACCCCAAAAATCGAAGCCCGCAAGTTACTGTTTTACTTCTACTTTTTTACTCACTCGTTCACATTGCCGGACTTGACATCCGCCTTCGGAGGGCGACACTCTATCCAGCTGAGCTACGGGTGCAGACTGCCTTGGCCCGTGCTTACGCGAAGTCGGCGCGGGGTTAAAGGTCAGAATGACGGGTGGGGACCGGGTTTTTTCCGGCCATCTGGCTCCTGTCGCGGTCATGCCGCGCCGTTCGCAGGATGCTGCGGCAGATCGCAAACGGCACCAACGCCAACGGCCGGCGCAGAGCCATGCCAACGGGGCGGCAGCGGTTGCCAGCCGGTCAGAAGCCGAACGAGAAGCTGCGCACCACGCCGACCCGGACGAGCGGCTGGTATTCATCGCGCACGACCGGCGAATCACCCGCATCGCCGATCAGCTTGCCATACTGGATCTCGCCCAGCAGCGCGGTGCTTTCGCCCAGCGCATAGCGGGCCTCGAAGGTGATTGCGGCCCGGTTGAAGCCGCCGCCCGGCGCATAGGCCGGGAATCCGCTGGCGGCCGATTCGGCCGGGGTGACGCCGAAATAGGTGGCGTTGTAGTCGCCGTCGCCATAGCCCATCTCGACGCCGGACCACAGGGTGACGCGGTCGCTGAGTTCGGTGCGGTATTTCGCGCCGACCTCGCCCACCAGACCGCTGTGGCCGCCGAAGCCCTTGCGCAGCGCGGCATAGGCGTTCACAGGGCCGGTGATGTAATGGGCCTTGAGCCCGAATTCATAGGCCGCGTCGATGTCGTTCAGGCCGGCCAGTTCGGGATCGTCCTCGGCGCTGCGCTCGCCTTCGGTGCCGAAGGACGGCGACAGCGAGAAGCCTTGGGACGGTGTCGCGGCACCGCTGCCGAGATGGGCGTTGCGCCAGATCAGCCACGGCCCCGCCTCGGCCTCGTCCGAGCCCGGATAGCTCGGCCCGACACTGATCCCCAGCCCCAGATCCGCCGAGAACGACCGGAAAGCCGACAGGTCCTGTGCGCCAGCGGCACCGGCCAGCGGCAGGGCAAGAACGGCGAGGGCGAGGGCAGCTTTCATGAGGTATCCAGACATCGGCAGGAGGGCGTATCAGCCGTCCCTAGGGCCGAATCGCCCGGGCCGGCAAGCGGGCATCGGGCCGCAGCGGCGCTGCGCGCGGCACTGCCGCAAACCGGCAACAGTCAGCCGCCCCCGGCAAGGTCCAGCTGTTCGGCGGCACGCACCCACAGTGCCTCGGCCCGGCCCATCGCCTCGACCGCCTCGGAATGCTTGCGGCCCCATTTCTCGGCCTCGGCGGGATTGCCGTAGACTGCCGGATCGGCCAGCTTGCGGTCCAGCTTTTCCAGCATCTCGGTCAGCTTCTCGACGCGTTCCTCGGCGCGGCGCAGCTCGGCCCGCAGGACCTGCATCTCGTCGCGCCCCGGACGGCGCGTGGCGGGCCTGTCCGCCTGTTTGTCGGCCTGCCTTTCGGCGGCTCGGCGGTCGGCACGCGGCGCCTCGTCACCGGCCAGCAGGAAGCGGCGGTAATCGTCCAGGTCGCCCTCGTAGCTTGTCACCGCGCCGTCATTGACCAGCCACAGCCGCTCGGCCACGAGGCCCAGCAGGTGCATGTCGTGGCTGACCAGCACGACCGCGCCGGTGTAGTCGTTCAGCGCCTCGGACAGCGCCTCGCGGCTTTCGATGTCGAGATGGTTCGTGGGCTCGTCCAGCACCAGCAGGTGCGGCGCGTCGATCGTCGCGATCAGCAGCGACAGCCGGGCCTTCTGGCCGCCCGACAGCTGGCCTACGTGGGTCTCGGCCTGCGCCTCCATCAGCCCGAACCCGGCAAGCCGCGCGCGCAACCTCGCGGGCGCCTCGCCCGGGCGCAGCCGGCGGATGTGGTCGATGGGGGTTTCCGCCAGTCGCAATTCGTCGACCTGATGCTGGGCGAAGTATCCCACCCGCAGCTTGCCCGACCGCGCGACCCGCCCGGCCATGCGGTCGAGGCGTTCGGCCAGCAGCTTGGACAGGGTCGACTTGCCCTGCCCGTTCCGGCCCAGCAATGCGATGCGGTCGTCCTGGTCGATGCGCAGGTTCAGGCCGCGCAGCACGGCCCGGTCGCCATAGCCGACGGCCACATCCTCCATCGCGATGATCGGCGGCGACAGCTCTTCGGGCTGCGGAAAGCCGAAGCGGTGGAACCTGGCCTCCTCGGGCGCCGTGATCGGCTGCATCTTCTCAAGCATCTTGACGCGGGCCTGCGCCTGGCGGGCCTTGCTGGCCTTGGCGCGGAAGCGGTCGACAAAGCTTTGCAGATGGTCGCGGCGGGCCTGCTGCTTTTTCGCGTCGGCGGCCTGCAGGGCGCGCTTTTCGGCGCGGATGCGGGCAAAGCTGTCATAGCCGCCGGTATAGAGGGTGAGCCGCCGCGCCTCGAGATGCAGGATGTGACCCACCGCGCGGTTCAGCAGGTCGCGATCATGGCTGATGATGATGACGGTATGCGGATAGCGGGCGAGATAGGTTTCCAGCCACAGCGCGCCCTCGAGGTCCAGATAGTTCGTCGGCTCGTCCAGCAGCAGCAGGTCGGGCTGGGCGAACAGCACGCCGGCCAGCGCGACCCGCATCCGCCACCCGCCCGAGAAGTCGCTGGTGGGACGGGCCTGATCGGCGGTCGAGAAGCCCAGACCATCGAGGATCGAGGCAGCCCGCGCCTCGGCCGACCAGGCGTCGATGTCGGCCAGTCTGGTCTGGATGTCGGCGATGCGGTGCGGATCGGTGGCGCTGAGGCTTTCGGCCATCAGCGCGGCGCGTTCCAGGTCGGAGTCAAGCACCGTGTCGAGGACGGATCGCGCGGTTCCCGGCGCCTCCTGAGCCACGCCGCCGATGCGCGCCCGTGACGGCAGGGCGATCTCGCCCCCGTCCAGCGACAATTCGCCCCGGATCAGCCGGAAAAGCGTCGTCTTGCCCGCCCCGTTCGGCCCGACTAGTCCGACCTTGTGGCCCGCGGGAATGCTGGCCGACGCATGCTCGAACAGCGGGCGGCCCTGGATGGCGAATGAGATGTCGTCGATGCGCAGCATGCCGGGGGCATGGCGCAAGCCGGCCGGGCCGTCAATGGGCCGAGTGGATCGCGCAGCGCGGCGGGCGGGCAAATCACCGCGTCGCCCGCCGGCAATCCCCCCGCCCTGCCTGCCGCGGCGGGGCGAGGCGTCAGGACCTCATTTCACCGTGATCCGCCCGTCCAGGACCGGCGTGAAGCCGGGCCCCTGCCCGGCCAGATATTCGGCCAGCACCTCAGCCAGGTCGGGGCCGAAATCATAGGCATTCTTTGCATTCGTCGCGAAGACGGCATAGCCGTCGCCGCCCCCGCGCATGTAGTTGTTCGACACCACGCCATAGGTCGCGGCCGGGTCGATGGCGACCCACTCGCCCTCGACCTGCACCATCACCTCGCTGATCCGGCTTCCCGCCGCAGCCGCCGGATCGACGGTGTATTTCAGCCCGGCGACCTGTGCGAAGCGGCCGGCGATTTCCTCGATCTGGCTGGCCCCGTTCTCCAGCGCCGCGACGACATCCGCGCCGGTCAGCTGGAACGTGGCCAGGGTGTTCTGAAACGGCAGCACGGTATAGACCTCGCCCATGGACACCGGGCCCTGATCGATCGAGGCGCGCAGCCCACCGCCATTCGCGATCGCGATCGAGATCCCCTGATCCCTGACCCGGTCCAGCATCGCCTCGGCCACCAGATTGCCCATCTCGCATTCCCGGACGCGGCAATTGGCCCTGTCGCCGTCGATCGGGGCTGCCGTCTCGGCCACGACCTTCTGGCGCAGCTCGTCGATCGGCGCGGCCATTTCCTCGATCCGGGCCGCAAGCGTCTCGTCCTCGGCAACCGAGGCGTCCAGCAGGATCGGCTGACCCTCTGCGCTGATCAGCTTGCCGTCATCGTCGAAGGTCAAGACGAGATGGCCAAGATATTTCGAATAGGAATAGGCCTGCGCCACCGGGACCTCGGTGCCGTCGGGCCCGGCGACCATTGTCGGATAGGGGCCCTCGGCGCCATCCATGTCGCCCAGCAGCGTGTGCGAATGACCGCCAATGACGGCGTCCAGACCGGGCACCTGCGCGGCGATCTGCTGGTCGCGACGATAGCCCACATGGTTCAGCGCGATGATCTTGTCGACGCCCGCCTCGGTCAGTTCCTGCACATCGCCCTTGAGGCTGTCGATGTCGTCCGAGAAGATGATATTGGGGCCGGGCGCCGCGAGTTCCGGCGTATCCGTGGCAAGCGCCGAGACGATGCCGATCTTCTCGCCATTGATCTCCAGCGTCACGCTGTTGGCGATCACGTCCCTGAGGATGTTCGACTGCGACACGTCGATGTTACCCGCCGTCACCGGAAACTCGACCCCGCTGGCCAGCCGGGCGAGGCCCTCGGGGCCGTCGTCGAATTCGTGGTTGCCGACCACCATGGCGTCATAGCCGGTCGCGCTCATGAACTCGACCACCTCCTCGCCCTTGTAGGTCGTGTAGAAAAGGCTGCCCTGATACTGGTCACCGGCATCCAGCACGATGACATTGCCGCCCTCGGCCCTGATCTGGCTGCGCAGTTCCTTTATCTTGGAGGCGATGCGCGCCACGCCGCCGAAGCATTCATTGGCCGCCAGCGTCTCTGCGTCGCAGGTGCTGTCATAGGCGTTGATCGGCTCGACCCGGCTGTGCACGTCGTTCGTGTGCAGGACATGCAGGACCATCTCGGCCTGAACGCTGCCAGCGGACAGGGCCGCGACAGAGACCGCCGTCAGAAAGCGCAATGTCATCCCTGATTCCTTTCCATCCCGTGAGTTCTCGACCGACAGCTTGGCGCAGCACCGTGAGGCGGTCAAACATCGCGTCGGGTCATGGCCGGGGAAGCCGGGGGAAGGGCGACGGCGGCCCTTGACCCGCCCCCGTCGCGGGCGGCAAATGCGGCCATGCTGATCTACAAGATTCTCCGCGCCCCCGAATGGGCCGCCATGCAGGCCGACGGTCACACGGACGGCGCGCCCGTCGACCTGCGCGACGGCTTCATCCACCTGTCGACGGGCCCGCAGCTCGCCGGCACCCTCGACCGCCATTTTGCCGGTGAGGAGGATTTGACCCTGCTGGCGTGCGATGCGGAGGCGCTGGCCGGTGACCTGAGATGGGAAGAGGCGCGCGGCGGACAGCTGTTTCCGCATCTCTTCCGCAGCCTGAGGCTTTCGGATGTGGTGTGGACGCGACCGGCGCGTGATGCAGGGCAGCTTCCACGATGAGCATCGTCGAACGATTGGGCCTGAAGGCGCTGCATCGGCTGGACCCGGAACGCGCGCATGATCTGTCGATCCGGGCGCTTGTCGCCGGGCTCGTCCCGCTGCCCGGCGAGGCGGTCACGACCGACCGGCTGCGGACGCGACTGGCCGGACTGGACCTGGCCAATCCGGTCGGCCTTGCTGCGGGATATGACAAGAACGCGCGGGCCGTCGCGCCGCTGATGCGGGCGGGCTTCGGCTTCATCGAACTGGGCGCCGCGACGCCCCGTCCCCAGCCGGGCAACCCGCGACCGCGGCTTTTCCGGCTGAGCGAGGATCAGGCAATCATCAACCGTTTCGGCTTCAACAACGAGGGCGCGACAGCCATCGCGGAACGGCTCGGGCGGCGGCCCAGCGGTGTGCCGGTCGGCCTCAACATCGGCGCGAACAAGGACAGCGCCGACCGCGCCGCCGATTTTGCCGAGGTGGTCCGCATCGCGGGCGATGCGGCCGATTTCCTGACCGTCAATGTCTCGTCGCCCAATACCGAACGCCTGCGCGACCTGCAGGGTCCCGAGGCCCTTTCGGTGCTTCTGGAGGGCGTAATCGCGGCACGCGACGCACTGCCCCGGCGCCGCCCGGTTTTCATCAAGATCGCGCCGGACCTCGACGACCGCGCCATCGCCGACATCGCGGCGGTGGCCCGCGACGCATCGGTGGACGCGATCATTGCCACCAACACCACGCTGTCGCGCGACGGGCTGGCGTCACCGCAGTGCAATCAGGCGGGCGGGCTGTCCGGCGCGCCGCTGTTCCTGCGCTCTACTCAGGTTCTGGCTCGGCTTCATCGCGAGACGGCCGGCCGGATCCCGCTGATCGGTGTCGGGGGGATCGGATCGGCCCGGCAGGCATGGGACAAGCTGTCCGCGGGCGCCAGCGCGATCCAGATCTATTCGGCGCTGATCTATCGGGGGTTTTCGCTGGCGACCCGGATCGCCCGGGACCTTGATGAGCGGCTGTCGCGCGAGCGCATGACGCTGCCCGAACTGACCGGCAGCGCCACCGCCGACTGGCTCTAGCAGGCCGCTGAAATAGTTTCGCCTCGACAGTGGTTTGAGAACATGGTTCACCCTCGTCACGATAACAGCGGGTGTTATGATGCGCGGGACGGACGAGACGAGCGGGACGCTGTTCAGGCATGTCGACCTGGAGGCGCGCGTCCCCGCGAAGCATCCGCTGCGCAAGATCCGTCAGGTGGTGAACGAGGCGCTGGCCAGCCTGGATGGCGAGTTCGAGGCGCTTTACACCGATTTCGGTCGCCCCTCGATCCCGCCGGAACGGCTGATCCGGGCCAGCCTGCTTCAGATCCTGTTCTCGGTCCGCTCCGAGCGGCAGTTGATGGAACAGATGCAATATGACCTGCTGTTCCGCTGGTTCGTAGGGCTCGGCATCGACGACGCCGTCTGGGTGCCGACCGTATTCACCAAGAACCGCGACCGGCTGCTGACGACCGAGATGTCGCGCAAGGTGATGGCGGCGATCCTGGCCCATCGCGAAGTCGCGCCGCTCCTGTCGGATGATCACTTCTCGGTCGACGGCACGCTGGTGAAGGCCTGGGCCTCGATGAAGAGCTTCCAGCCCAAGGGCTCCGACACGCCGCCCGACGATGACCCCGGCAGCCCACCCGGACCCGACGCCACCGCCAAAGACCACCCCGAACCGACCGTTTCCGGGACCGCTCCGATGCCCCGTCCCAGCCGCCAGAACCGCAATGCCGAAGTCGACTTCCGGGGCGAGAAGCGGTCCAATGCCACGCATGCCTCGACCACCGACCCGGATGCACGGCTCTACAAAAAGTCCCCCGGCACCGGCGCCATGCTCTGCTTCATGGGTCATGCTCTGATGGAAAACCGCTCCGGTCTGATCGTGCAGGGCGATCTGACGCAGGCCGACGGTCATGCGGAACGGCGCGCTGCCCTCGACATGATCCATCGCCATTCCCCGGGGTCGACCCGACAGTTGACGCTGGGTGCGGACAAGGGCTTCGACGCGGCCGAGTTCGTCGCTGATCTCAGGCAGGCCTGTGTCACCCCGCATGTCGCGCAGAAATCCAGATATTCGGCAATCGACGCCAGAACCACCCGGCACAAGGGATATGCCCTGTCGATCAAGCACCGCAAACGGATCGAAGAGGCTTTCGGCTGGGCCAAGACCGTCGGCGGCATGGCACAGACCGTCTATCGCGGCCTCGAAAGGGTGCGCTCCCGCTTCATCATGACGATGGCCGCCAACAACCTCGCCCGACTGCCCCGGCTGCTGGCCGCGTGACGATGGCTAACAGCGTCAAACAGGCATGCTTTCTGCGCCGAGGCGCCCGAAGCCAAACCCGGACAGTTGTGCCGAAAGGAAACCGTTCTGCATAACCGACTATTTCAGCGGCCTGTTAGATATAGTCCTCGATCCCCAGAAGCTGGTTCATGCTCTGCGAGGGTTCTGGACAGCCCGCATCCCCTATCACGCGCGCCGGAACCCCCGCGACCGTCTTGCAGCAGGGCACGTCGTGCAGCACGACCGATCCGGCCGCGATGCGCGAGTGGTGGCCGATGCGGATGTTGCCGAGCACCTTCGCGCCGGCGCCGATCATCACGCCATCGCCGATCTTGGGGTGCCGATCGCCATCCTCCTTGCCGGTCCCGCCCAGGGTCACCGAATGCAGCATCGACACATCGTTGCCGACCGAGGCCGTCTCACCGATGACGATGGAATGGGCATGGTCGATCATCACGCCGGTGCCGATCGTCGCAGCCGGGTGAATATCGACGCCAAAGCATTCCGAGCAGCGCATCTGCACGAAATAGGCCATGTCCTTGCGGCCCTGCTGCCAGAGCCAGTGACCCATCCGATAGGCCTGAAGCGCCTGAAATCCCTTGAAGAACAGGATGGGCTGGATCAGCCTGTGGGTGGCAGGATCGCGATCATAGACGGCCAGAAGGTCGGCACGGGCCGCGTCGCCCAGCGCCGAGGTGCCGGCATAGGCCTGATCGGCGATCTCTCGCAGGATCTGCTCGCTCATCTCGCCGCTGGCAAGCTTCAGCGAGAAGCGGTAGGCCAAGGCCGCTTCGAGGCTGTGATGATGCAGCAGCCCCGCATGGATCAGCGCGCCCAGAAGCGGCTCGTCCCGCACCGCGGCGGACGCCTCGTCACGCACCTGGGACCAGACCGCATCGCGATCCAGACCCAGAGCGTTCTTGCCATCATGCTGCATGTTCATCGCAATCACCCGCGCTTGCCTTGTCCCCGGTTTAGCCCAGATCGGCAGGCGGGGAAAGCCGCACGGGTGCCGGGTCAGACCGAAGTCGGCAGCCGCAGTTCCCACCAGTGCAGCGCAAGAGCCACGCGACCGCCGGAAAACGAGCCGCCCTCTGCTGTCATCACGAGGCTGTCGGGCTGGTAATAGGTCATCGGCGACCCCAGCATGCCCCGTGCCCAGGAATTCGTGGCCGTGCCGATCCCCTGACCGAAGCGGTTGTTCGCGCCCTGGCTGCCCAGTCGCCATGTGGCCAGCGTGCCGGTTATCGCCTGCGTGACGCGCGCCACCGCGCCGATCACCATGGCCCCCGACGGGATCGCAACGCCGGTATCGAAGCTGGCGCCGGCGGCGACGACGACCTCGGCCTCGGCAATGCCCGCGACCATCGCCCCGCCATGCGCGCCCATCGTCACCGCGCCCGCGACCCACCCGGTGCCGTCATGGATCGCCGCACGGCCCTGATCGACCACAAAACCACGCATCCCGGCAGTAGGCGGGACGAATACCCAGCCGCCATTTGATCCGATGGCGATGCGCCCGGCCTGTCCCGCCCAGGGGCCGACCGCGCCACCCGGCACGCCCCAGCACTGCCCGTCGACAACGGCCGACGGCGGCTGGGCGGTGGTGACGCTGGCCAGCACCAGATTGACCAGGCCGTCAAGCCGCATCAGCGACTCGTTGACGGTGACATGCTTCTGCGCCTGCGCCGGTTGCAACAGCGGCATCGCGAGGCGGTTCGTTTCAGTCATCGGCATTGAAGGTCCTCCTGTGGAACGGGCCCGCCCCGAACTGGTCCGACAGCTGCGCCACGGCGACGTCGAAGCTGCCGCCGGCCATGACGACCTGCCAGACATCGGCGGGCAGGGTGTAATGCGGCTGGCTTGTCTGCGCCTCGTGCAGCCGGGCGCCATACTGGAAGACCCGCAGCAGATACATCTCGCGCGTCTCGCCCAGCGGCACGTCCAGCCCGTCCCAGCCGTCGCCGTCGATGCGCGTGCGGCGGATCCAGCTGAAACTGCGGCCCTCGCGGCGCAGGTGGCAGGGTGCGTAGGGCCGCAGGCCGATGCCGCGGGCCTCTGTCGTCCGGGCGCGATAGCTGGGATCATCCGGGGACCGCAACGCGGGACCGATTCGCCAGAACCGCTCCTGGCCGCGCGCGCCGGGCGGCAGGCTGACCTGCCGCGGCGCACCATCCATCAGCACCACCATGCTGCCCGCCGGCCAGGCGTCCGGCATGATCGCGTCGGTGCCTGCCTGACCGCGCAGCCGGTCGCCGATTTCCCAGACGCCGCCGCCGACCGGAACGGCGCTGCCGAACTGCATCACCTCCCAGTTCTCGGTCGAGCCGTCGCCGATCGCCAGGACATTGGCCCCGGCCAGCAACGCCCGCCGCGTGACCGAGCGCAGCGCCTCCGACCTGATCCGGACCCGCAACGGCGCGCCCCGGTCGATCAGCCCCGGTCGCGCCGCCGGCAGGTCGGTTTCGGTCAGCCCGATCACCGCGCGCCGGTCAAGTGTCAGGTTCAGCCCATAGCCGCCCTCTTCCTCGACCGACACATAGGCCGAGACCGCGCCGCGCCAGGGCCGCGCCGTCACCGCCAGATAGGGCGCATGTGGCACCTCGTCGCCGCGCAGCAGCGGCAGGTCCAGAAAGACCGGCATCACCGGCATCGGCGGCAGATAGCGCCGCACCTTCGCGTCGTCGTCGTTCGAGATCGCGGGCCGGTAGACCCCGGGCTCGACCCGCATCGCATCGACGGTGATCGCGCCCGCACGCTCGAGCCGGTCGATGCGCCAGCGCCGCGCCTCTACGCCGTGCTGCCGCAGCCGGACCACATCGCCGACGCCCAGATGGCCCCAGGACGGCGGCAGCGCGAAACGCGCCGTATCGCGCGACACGACCGCCTCGGACAACCATCGTTCGGCGATGACACGGCCCTCGGCACGGGTCAGCGCCATCGGGAACTCGCTGCCGCTGACCGTGTCCTGATCGGCCTCCGGCAGGCTTGCCTCGGCGGTGGCGGCCGGATAGTCCGAACCCGCCTCGACATGGGTCAGCCGAACCCGCCCCGCCAGTTGCGGCTCGGCAGCGCGAACACTCTCCAGACCCGACAGCTCTTCGGTGACGGCCATATCCTCGGGGCCGATCTCGGCGGCGGCGAGGCCGTCGCGCGACAGGAAACGCAAGGCCCCGTCACGCTCGACCGCATCGAAGCGATGGGCAAGCATGAGGGGTTGCAGCGCCGCCCGCCCGGTCTCTCCGCCGGCAAGGCAATAGCCGCGCACCACGCCCGAGATGCGGCTGGTGTCGAATGCCGCCACGCCGGCGATGCGGCAGATGTCGCCGACCACGGCGCCCAGCGTCACCGCGCCCGCCCGGCCATTCAGCCAGTGCCCGCGTTCCCAGGCGGCGCCGTCCGACCACAGGTCCGACCGCGCCGGAAACGCCGGATAGGGCCGCGCATCCCAGCACCAGACATGGGCCCGATCCAGATCCACCATGCGGCCGCCATCCTGCATGGCCGGATTGTTCGCGGGATCCGACCAGTACTCGGTCACCGCGCGGACATAGGCGGCCTGGATCGCGTCGTCACGCTGGCCGCTGGAATAATGCGGCAGGACGCTTTCCGAACTGTGCGCGTCAAGGAACTTGTTGGGCTGGTTGGTCGCCTTGTCCAGCGCCGCGCAGCCATATTCGGTAAACCAGATCGGCTTCGATGCGGGCACCCAGGCGGTTGCCTCACGCGATCTGACGCCGCCGGGCCGGTCGTAATGCAGGTTCTGCCACCAGCTCGTGATGTCCTTGTAGCGCCAGACCCAGGCCTCGTCATAGGTGCCGTCGGTGATGGGTGTGCGGGTCTGCGTGTGGCGGTCCGCGTCGGTGGCATAATACCAGTCATGTCCCTCGCCGCCGCGGACATTCGCCAGAAGATAGGCCGGATTGTCGATCCGCCCCCAGCCCGCGTCGCGATGATCCTCCCCGTCGCGCCAGTCCGACAGCGGCATGTAGTTGTCGATGCCGATGAAGTCGATGTTGTCGTCCGACCACAGCGGATCGAGGTGAAAGAACAGCTCGCCATCGCCCGGGTGATGCCCGAAATATTCGGACCAGTCGGCGGCATAGCCGATCTTGACCCCGGGACCCAGGATCGCCCGCACATCGGCGGCCAGCCGCCGCAGTTCCGCGACCGCCGGATAGCTGTGCTGCGGTCCCCGGATCTGCGTCATGCCGATCATTTCCGACCCGATGAGGAAGGCGTCGATCCCGCCCGCCGCCGCGCAGAGGTGCGCGTAATGCAGGATGAAGCGCCGATAGGACCACTCGTCCGGCCCTGCATAGGACAGCGTGTCGCCGTCGCGGCTGAAATCGCCGATCGCGGCGGCGCCGAAAAACGCCGTCACCTCGTCGACCGCCGCCTGAGTGCCGTCCGGCGATCCGTCGCGACCCGCCGCGACCGAGGTGGTGATCCGACCCCGCCAAGGCATCACCGGCTGCTCGCCGGGTCCGTAGGGATCGGGGCGGCCGTTCCCGGCCAGCTGTTCCATCAGGATGAAGGGGTAGAACACCGCCCGGCGCCCCGACTCGGCGATGGCGCGCAACGCCTCGATCACCGACTGGTCCGAGGGCGTGCCGCCATAGACCGGCCGTCCGTCGACCTGCGCGATGGTCTGCGCCTCGGCCCGCGCGACCCCGCCCGCCCGCCACGGCATCTCGCTGCCGTCCGACAGGACCTGCTCGACCTTCGGGCGCACCGCGCAGCGGTTGATGCGCAGGTCATCCCCGAACCACGACACCACCAGAGAGACCGAACCCACGCGGGGCAGTTCGCGGCCCATGATGTCCAGCGCGGCCGAGAAATCGGTGCCGCCCATCGGCGTGTTCACATTGATCGATTCGACATCGCCCAGCCCCATGTCCTTCGTGACCGGGGTCGTCGCAAGGGAGTATTCGCCAGTTCCGGGGATCAGCGCGACAGCCCGAACATCGCGGCAAAGGCCGGTGCCGTCCTGCGCCGGGCAGGTCACCTCGAAGCTCAGCTGCGGCAGCCGGTTGCCCCAGCGTTCAAGCGCCAGGTTCTCCAGCACGACATAGGCCAGCCCGCGATAGGCCGGTGCCGCCTCGCCCTCATGCGCGGTGATCGCGGAATCGGGCATCTGCCTGTCATCGCCATGATAGACGCGCATGTTCAGGTCGGCCGGCGCAATCTCCTCGCCATCGGCCCACACGCGGCCGACGCCCAGGATCTCGCCTTCGCACAGCGCCAGCGCGACTGACAGGCGATAGCTGATCTGCGTGACCTGCTGGCTGGGCCCGCCCTTGCCGCCGCCCGCGCCTTCGGTCCGGGCGACCTCCTCCAGCGGCGCCGCCCAGATGACGTGGCCGGGCAGGCGCATCTGGCCCCAGACCCTCGGGATCGAGGCCCCCTCGCCGGCGGTCTGCAAGCGCAGCCGGTCGATGCGCCCTGTCTCGACCGCCTTGGACCCGCCGCCCAGAAGGCGTTGGTCGATGGCACGGCCGACCGTGGCCCCGACCGCGCGGCCGATGACGGCGCCCGAAAGGCCGAGAAAGGCACCGCCGAACCCGCCGCCGATGGATGCACCCACTGCGGACAGCACAATCGTGGCCATCGCGGCCTCCTTCGTTCAGATCTTCAGGGAAAGCGGAACCGGGCTGCGATCCGGTTCCGCCAGGGCATCGTCAGCGGGCTTTCGATGACCCCGTGATGGGTATAGGCATGGACAAAGCGTGGCTCGGCGCCGTCCTCGACCAGCACCCCCAGATGCTTTGCGACCGCGCCCGGTCGCATGCGGAACAGCAGCACCTGCCCGGCAGACAGAGCCCTCTCGCGCGGCACCGCCGGAAGATGCCGCGCGGCCCCCGCCATCAGGAACTCGGTCGCCCCGAACTCGCCCCAGTCGGGTGTGTAGGGCGGTGCCGCCTCGGGCTCAGACCCGTAAAGGGCGCGCCACAGCCCCCGGATCAGCCCCAGGCAGTCCGATCCCGCCCCTTGCACGCTGGCCTGATGGACATAAGGCGTGCCGATCCAGTCGCGCGCCAGCGCCACGATCCGCGCCGCGTCAGCCACGATTGCCCCCCGCCTGCGGCGCCATCAGCCAGTCTTCGCTTGGCAGATGCGGAAAGCCGCGGAAGTTCAGGAAATTCGCGAACTTCATCCGGCAGGTCTCGGCGCGCTTGTCGCAGCCCGCGGTCAGGCGCACCGTGTCGCCCGCACGCAGGCTGGTTCCCAACTGCTGCCACAGCTCGATCTCGCGGCCGGCCCCGGCGATGGCCAGGTCGTTCTTGATCGCCCCGCCCAGACCCTCGGCCGGGCCGTCAAGGACCAGCAGCGTCCCGCGCTCGAACCAGCCGCCCGAGTGATCGGGAAATTCGGCAAGCCGCAGACGCACCTCGTCCTCGATCGCCAGGACCTGACGCTCGATGCGCAACGCCGTGCCGGCCAGGTCCACCTTGCAGGCGCCATCGCCCAGCCTGGCCGAGCATCGCGGATGAAAGACCCGGCCCTGAGCGGCGTTCAGCGGCTCGGACAGCCCGCGCAATTCGGCGCGAAACGCGCCACGCGACCGCGCGATCTCGCCCAGCCGGCCGGCAAAGACCAGCCTGCGCCGCGCGGGATCGGACCAGTCCACCTCCCACATCTTCAGCTCGGCGTTGTCCCACCGGCCTGCCAGCAGGTCTCGCTCGGTGATGGCGTCGTCCGACAGCGCGCCCTCGGCCTCGGAATTGTCCACCGACAGCCCCGAGCCCTGCACCAGTGCGCGGGCGGTCATGCCGTGGTCGGGCCGATAGCTCAGCCCGCCAAAGCGCACCGTCACGTCGTGATCGGTGAAGCCCAGGGTCAGGCCATCCGCGCGCCGGATGCTCCACGCCCGGCAGAAGGTCGTGGTGGTCATACGCGCACCTCGACGATCGGGATCTGCGGCATTTCGCCGGCCTGGAAACTGGCGACCGAGACAGAGATGCGGTCGGTGTCGAAACGCACCGGCACGTCGAATTCGAAGCCTGCGGTGACGGCTGCGCCCGGCTCGGGCGGCTGGCTGAAGGTCACGGTCCCGACGGCGTGGTTCACGGTGTAATCGGCGTCGGCGAAGCGTTCGACACCGCCCACGCCGGCGCGAACCGTGTCGCGCACCGGCTTGGTGATCGGCCGGTGATAGCGCGCCGGACCCGAGGCATAGGTCTTGGTCAGCGCGAAGGTCACGGTGTCTCCGTCGCCGCGCGCGATCTCCTGGTCGTCGAAGGCCGGCGCGCGGGATGGCGCGCAACTCTTGTAGTCGGACCAGTCCTTCCACCGGAACCCGTGCAACTGGCCGGCCCGCGCCTCGAAGAACGCCACCAGCGCCGACAGATCGTCCAGCGAACGCAGCCCCATCCCGGCGTCATAGCGGCGGCGCGCATGGGCCCAGGGGCTGTTGCGCTCTTCAAAGCCGCTGGCCAGCGCGACGATCTCGGTGCGCCGCTCGGGGCCTCCGATCGACCCGAAGGACAGGTTCGCGGGAAACCTCACCTCGTGAAATGCCATCTCTTGTCCTCCGCTCACCCGTTGCGATCGCCGCGCGCCAGCGCCCGGCCCAGTTGCGCCGCGATCTGCGCCTGGCTGCGTTGAAAGCCCGCGACATCGGGGGTGGTGACGTTCACGGTCACGTTCACCGCGCGACCGCCGCCCGCGGCCGCCACGCCCAGCCGGCCATCGGCGCCGCGGCGCAAGGGCATGATCGCCTCGGGGCCGGCCTCGCCCATCAGCCCGGTCGCCCCGCGCATCGGAAAATGCGTGGGCTCGGCAACCACGCCGCCCTTGGCAAAGGGCATCACCCGCCCCTGAACGAACGCCCCGCCCTTCGCGAAGGGCAGGGCGCCGGCCAGCATCCCGGTCACGCCCTGCGCCAGCGACCCGGCCAACGCGCTTTCGACCGGCTTCATGGCGATGGCATAGACCGTGTCGGCGATCGACCGGCCGATGCCCTTCAGCGCGTCCGACAGCTTCATGCCGTCGAAGATCAACCCGTCGAACGAGCGTCGCAGCCCGCTTTCCAGGCCCGAACTCAGCGCGCCCACCTCGCGGGTGGTGAACATCATCGACTGTCGCAGCCGCGCCAGCTCGGCCTCGAATTCCGCGGTCATCCGGCCGGTCTGGCCAAACCCCTCGTCCAGCTGGTCCAGCGTGGTTCCGAACCCGTCCTTGTTCGCCATCTGGTGGCCCCCGATCTTCAGTTGTGATTGCCTTCGCGCGCCGCGCCGCCCCGATCGGGAAAGCGCGACGCCAGCGCGGCCAGGCGGCTGCGGGTCATGGCGGGCGGCCCGGCCTCGACGCCCAGCATCAGGGCCAGCTCGGCCGGTGTCAGCGACCAGAACTGGTCAGGCCGCAAGCCCAGCCCGCGCAGCCCCGCGCGCATAAGCCCCGGCCAGTCCAGCCCGCCGCGCGCCTCGCTGCGGATCATGTGTCGATCCGGAAGGCGCGGGCCAGCAACTCGGCCGCGGCCCGGCCCGCGGCGACCGGTCCGCCGCCGATCTCGACAGCCAGCAGGTCGGCCGCGCGCCCCTGCCAGCCGCCGCCGCGCAGCCCCGCGACCAGCACCGCCAGCACGTCGCGGCTGCCGAACCGGCCCGCCTCGAAGCGTTCCGCAACGGCCAGCAGGCTGTCGGCGCCCAGATCATGCTCCAGCTCGGCCAGCGCCCCCAGGGTCAGGCGCGCGACATGAGCCTGCCCGTCAAGCACGATCTCGACCTCTCCGCGCATCGGGTTGACCATCACAGGGCCGTAAAGCTCAGCGCACCGGCCGAGGCCATCGTCAGCTCGTATGTGGCCTCGCCATTGTAGCTGCCGGCATATTCCAGCGCGGTGATCTGGAACGGCCCCTCGACGGTGCCGAAATCGGGGATCACCACCTGGAACTGCGGCACCTCGCCATCGAAGAAGATCTGCCGCGCCCGGCCATCGGTGTCGGCGTCGCGAAACACCCCCGAACCCGAGATCGAGGCGCTGCGCACGCCTGCCCCGCCCAGCAGCTCGCGCCAGCCCCCCTCGCTTTCAAGGCTGGTGACATCCACAGTCTCGGCGTTGAACGACAGGCGCGAGGCGCGCAGCCCCGCCACCGTCTCGAAGGCGCCGTCGCCCGTCATGTCCATCTTGATCAGCAGGTCGCGTCCGTTCTGTACCGCCATGGGTCGTCTCCTCAGCCCAGATCAATGCGCGCACGAAAGGTCAGGTCGACCCGCCGCGCCGCGCCGTTTTCAATCCGGCGCGCCTTCGCGCGCAGGAACCACAATCCGGCCAGATGGCCGCGATCCAGCGACATCGCGCCGCCTTCCAGGGCATCGGTCACTGCAACCGCCGCGGCCTTGACGGCCGAAAACCCGGCGCTCTCGTCCGAGCCCGACAGCACCGAGACCACGAAATCATGCTGCGATCCGCGCCCGGTCATGTCGCCCGCGTCGCGCGCCTCTTCGGGCCCAAGCGAGACATAAACCCCGACCGGAGCCTGCACCGGCATCGCATCGAAGATCGCATCGCCCACCAGATCGGCCAGCGCCGCATCCGCGCGCAGATGCTGGTAAACCGCCGTCTGAAGGGCCACGCCCGCGCCATAGCTCATGTCGCGTCCTCCTCTCGTGCAAAGCAGGTCAGCCAGCGCCCCTCGGGATCGCGCTCGGCCACCGCCTCGATGCGGAACAGCCGCGCCCCCAGACGCAGCCGCTGCCCGGCGGCCGGGCGCCGCTGATCGCCCGCGGGCGCGCCCCGAAGGGTGATCCGCCAGGCGACGACGCTTTCGGGTCCGACCTCGGCGAACCGCTCTCGGCCCGCGCCCGCATCCATCGCGCCCCACAGCCAGCCAAGCCGCCGCCAGACGACCGCATGGCCGCCCATCCCGTCGCCCTGCCGCTCGGGCGCCTCCAGCGCCAGCCGGACATTCAGCCTCGGGACCGTCATCGGCGCATCTCCCGGCTGCCGCGGCCGCCAAGGATGCGGACCTGGCGCCATCGCTCGATCAGCGAGGTGACCCCGAAGGGCATCGCGCCCCTGCCGCCATCCAGGCTGCGATCCTCGTAGTAGCGCGCCGCCAGCATCAGGACCGCCTGCGCCAGATCGGCCGGCACCGAGGCCCAGTCCGCACCGAAGCCCGCGGTGAACACCACCGAGACCATTCCGCGACGCGGCACATGCGGCAGGATCACGCCGGTCGGCAGGATCATCGGTCGCTGGCTGTCCGGCAGCAGCCGCCAGCTTGCGACCGGCAACTGCGTCACCGTGCCGGCGCCGTCGTCGATCTCGATCGCCTCGACCGCGATCACCGGGGCCAGCGGCAACGGCTGGCCCAGCCGGTCGCGCCAGTCATCCAGCTGCATCCGGAAGCGCCGGGTCAGCAGCACCTTCCCGGTGCGCGCCTCGATCGCCGCCATCGCGGCGCGCAGAAATCCGGTCAACGCGGCCGTCTCGGCGCTGTCCTGGGCGATCTCGAAGCCCGAGCCGAGGCGCAAATGCTCGCGCAATGCGGCGACAGGCAGCGCCTCCGCCGCCGGCGCCGTTTCCTCAATCAGCATCATCTCGCGAACCTCCCGTCCTGCCGTCCGCATCGTCACCACACCGCGACGGGGCCCGCTGCGGGCCCCGTCGGTTGTTCGGCTGCGGAAAGGGGCCGCGCCCGCGCGCCGGCCATCAGCACGCGCGGACAGTTGCAAAGCCGGCATGGCCAGCGACCGGTGCGCGACCCCTTCCCTCGCCTGATCCCGTGGGATCAGGCGAACTGCAGCAGCTTGACGGCGCGGAAGTCGGTGACACCGCCGCCCACGCGCTTGGTCGCATAGAACAGCACATGCGGCTTGGCGCTGAAGGGATCGCGCAGAACGCGCAGGTCGGGACGCTCGACGATGGTATAGGCGGCGTGGAAGTCGCCAAAGGCGATCGACAGCGATTCCAGGTCCACGTCGGGCATGTCCTCGCTGATCAGCACCGGATAGCCCAGCAGCTGCGGGGTCTGGCCGGCGGCCAGCGCGTCGGTCCACAGGAACCGACCCTCGGCGTCCTTCATCTTGCGCACACGCGCCGCGGTTTTCGAGTTCATCACGAAGCTGGCATTGGCGCGATATTCCGCCCCCAGCGCATAGATGAGGTCGATCAGCGCATCGCCCGGCGCGGTGCCGTCGAAATCGCCCAGTCCGCCCGTGGTAATCACGCCGATCTGGCCGTCCGTGGCCACCGCGTTGGGCGCGACCGGATAGGACAGGATGCCGCGCGGCTTCGCCACGCCATCGCCATTGACGAAGGCCGCCGCTTCCGAACGGGCGAACTTCTCGGCGATCCGCTCGGCCAGCCAGCTTTCGACGTCGAACGCGGCATCGTCCAGCAGCCGCTGGCTGGCCTTGGGCATGGCCGACAGCTCGTGCACCGGGATCGAGATGCGCTCGATGCCGCCCGAGGCGGTCTCGGTCGCATCGGCCTCGGTCGCCCAGCCGGCGCCGATCTCGCCCTTGTCGACCAGCACCTCGTAGGCCGAGGATTCGACCGCCACCACCTTTGCCAGCTTGCGCAGCGAGGCACCCGAGCGCAGGACGTTCTGCACCGTCTCGGCAACCTGCGGCGCAGCCAGGAAGCCGCCATCGCTGGCGACCGTCAGGCCCTTCTCCTCGATCACCAGCCCGCGCAGGCCGTCATCATCGCCGCTGCGCAGATAGGCGTTGAAGGCCTTCTGGTGCGGAACCTCGGGCTCGGCCACGGTCGAAAGGGGCGCGCGGCCCCGGATGGCGGTCTTGCGATCAAGCATGTTCATGCGCTCTTCCTGTGCTTGCAGTTTCTGCTGAATATCCTCACGGAAGCCCCTGAGTTCGCCGACGAACCCCATCATGGCCCCCTTGAGATCGATGCCCCTCGCATCGGCGGGCGCGTCCCCGCCGCCCGCGGCCTTCACCTCGGTCATGGTCTTCTCCTCATCGCGATGATCGGGGCCGACCCGCCCCTGCTGACGGACCGCCTCTCGGCGAGCGGCCCGAACCTGTCGGGCGGACCAGCCGGCCCCCCCTGTCCATCCAAGGCGCCACGGGCGGGCGCCCGGGCCTCACCCCTCGCGCAACGCCTCGGCGGCGGCGGCAAACAGCGCCGCGACCTCGCGCAGGTCGTCGCCGTCCTTGCGGCCGATCTTCGCCTCGGGCAGCATCGGAAAGGTCACCAGCGACACCTCCCACAGTTCGACCTCGGCCAGCACCCGCCGGCCCGTGCGGTCGCGCTCGGCGCGGATGGTGCGATAGCCGATCGACAGGCCGTCGATCGCCCCGGCCTGCAACAGCGCCGCCGCCTCCCGGGCCTGCGCCACATCCGCCAGCAGGCGGCCCTTGACCCACAGGCCGCGCTCATCCTCGCGGATCTCGTCCCAGACACCGATGGGCCTGGCCGGATCGTGCTGCCACAGCATCCTCACCCTGTCCCCACGCGCCGCCAGCCGCGCCAGCGAGGCCGCGAAGGCCCCGGCCACCACAGCGTCGCCGCCCTGATCGACCAGCCCGAACAGGCTCGCATAGCCCTCGATCACCAGCCCGTCGGTCAGGGTCGGCGCCCCGCCCGCGAACTTCACCTCAAGTCCCGGTACCATCCCTCAGCCTCCTTTTGGCGCGAATTCCAGAATGCCCTGCACGGCCTGCGTCAGGATCACCGCGACGACCCCATAGACGGTCATCCACAGGCGCCGCTCGAGCCCCTCGATCAACGCCTCGATCCGCTCCAGGCGCTTCTCGACGGTGCCGAATTGCAGCGCCATGATCCGCTCCTGCGCCTCGAAGCGCTGGTCATGCCAGCCGAAGGCATCCTTGACGAAGCGCGACCCCTCCATCGGATCACGCCTCCGCCATGGGCGGCAGCCCCAGCAGCGTGCGCTTCTCGGCGTCGCTGAGGAAGCTCGCGGCGCTGATCCGCGCCCATTGCTGGTCGCGTTCGGCGGCCAGAGCCGGGATCTGGTCGGGATCGGGCCGCAGCGCGACCTCCTGGCCCAGATGCTCCGACAGCCACCAGGCGATGGCGGCGGCAACCCGCGTGACCAGCGGCAGCACCGTCAGCCGATAGAAGGCGCGATGCGCCTCGGCGTAATTGGCATAGGTCGCGTCGCCCGGGATCCCCATCAGCATCGGCGGCACGCCGAAGGCCAGCGCGATCTCGCGCGCCGCGGCCATCTTGGTCTCGTGGAACTCCATGTCGCTGGGGCTGAAGCCCATCGGCTTCCAGTCCAGCCCGCCCTCCAGCAGCATCGGCCGACCGGCGTTGCGCGCGCCCTGGTGGTTCATCTCGATCTCGCCCACCAGCCGGTCATACTGCTCGGGGCTCAGCACGCCCTGCCCGTCCAGCCCCTTGTAGACGATCGCCCCGCTCGGCCGGGCGGCGTTGTCCAGCAAGGCCTTCGACCAGGCCGAGGCGCTGTTGTGCACATCCAGCGCCACCGCCGCCGCCTGCATCGGCGACAGCCCGTAATGATCGTCCTGCGGGTGAAAGCTCTTGATGTGGCAGATCGGATCCGGGCTTCCCGTCATGTCAAAGCGGTGCTTGCGTCCGCCCACCGCATAGTCGAAGGCCACTGGCCAGCCATCGGCGCCCGGCACGATGCTCATCCGGTCCGCGCGCAGCACATGCAACTCCTCCGGCAAGCCCGACGCGCCCAGCCCGACCGCCTCCACATAGGCATTGCCCGACAGCAGCATCTGGCCATAGAGGGCCTCGAACAGCTCGGCACGGCCCTGGCCGGGATTGGGCCGCCGCAGCAGATCGACGACCGGATGGGTCTCGTAGCGGCGCGCGGCATCCTCGCACACCAGCGGCACTGCCGCCGCCGCCTCCGCGATCAGCCGGACCGAGCGGAACCCGACCGGATTGCCCACGAAGCCGCCCCGCGTCAGCGAGCCGGTGTCGCGCGCCGACCAGACCGGCCGCCCCGAGCCCGCCGCGAAGGCCACCACCCGGCCCGTCGCGCTGGCCTTCCTCTCCTCTACGGGGGCGACCTTCTGCTCCCGCGAAAACAACCGAAACGCCATGCTTGCCTCCATCAACCGGCCACGAAAAAGGCCGCCCCGCGGACGGCCCCCTTGCCTTGGTTCAAATATCCTCGGGGGGTCCGGGGGGCAGACGGCCCCCCGGCCTCTCCTCACAGCCTGCGCATCTGCGGCCGGCGCCAGCCCGCCGCCGGCTCGATCATCAGCTCGTGGATCGCCCAGACCAGCGCATCCAGCCGGTCCGGGCTGCCCCGGCCCTCGAAGCCGCGCACCGTCATCTGGCACATCTGATCCTCCAGCGCGCCCAGATTGCCGCCGCGCAGATGCTGCACCCGGCCCTGCTCGTAAAGCGCCGCGACCGGCTCGGCCCGCAGGCCCTTGCCGCGTCCGGCGCGCAGCGCCCGGAACGGCACCAGCGGATCGATCTGGCGGATCACGCTCTCGACCAGATCGCCGCCCTGGTTGACCTCGGCCACCAGCTTCTCGGCGCCGTGCCGGTCCATCGCGGCGATGGCGGCCCGGGCCCAGTCGGTCGGACCGCCGCGCAGGGTCGCATCCTCCAGCACCACCGCGCGCCAGTCGCGCGGCTCGCCCTCGGCCAGGACGCCCGCGACCACGATCCCGCATTCGTCGCTGGCCTTGCCGGCCGTCACCGCCGGATCAACCGCGACGACCACCCGCGTCAGCCGGGGCGCGCGGTCGATCCGCGCGGCTTCCAGCATCGCCGTGGTCCACAGCGCCCCTTCCACATCATCCAGCAGCACCCCGTCCAGCTCCTGCCGCCCCAGCCGGGTGCCGCCATAGCGGCTCTGCACCTCGGCCAGGAAACTCTCGGCCAGATAGGCCCGGTTGGCATCGGTCGGCGCATGGGTCGTCACGGTCGAGGCATTGCCCAGGATCCGCTTCAGCACGCCCACATTGCGCGGCGTCGTGGTCACCACCTGCTGCGGATGCTGCCCCAGCCGCAGCGCAAATTGCAGCATGTCCCAGCTGTCCTCGGCCTTCTTCCACTTGGCCAGCTCGTCCACCCAGGCCGCGTCGAATTGCGGCCCGCGCAGCGCCTCGGGCTCGTGCGCCGAATAGACCGTGGCGGTCGCGCCATTGGCCCAGACCAGCCGCCTGCGCCCGGCCTCCCAGACCGGCCGGCGATCGGGGGGCGAGCAGGCCAGGATGCCGCTTTCGCCCATGACCATCACCTCGCGGGCCTGATCGAAGGTCTCGCCCACCAGGGCCACACGGTGACAGCGGCCGGGTGCGGCGGCGGTCGGCCCCTCGACCATCCGCCGCACCCATTCGGACCCGGCGCGGGTCTTGCCCGCGCCGCGCCCGCCCATGATCACCCAGCTTTTCCAGTCGCCTTCCGGCGGCAGCTGGTGCGGCAGGGCCCAGAACTCGAACAGCCAGGGCAGCGCCATCAGCGCGTTTTCGGACAGCCCCTCGAGGAAGGCGTCAACCTCCTCAGGCTCGGCGGAGGCAAGCCAGGCGGCGCCCGACCTCATCTCGTGCCGCGTCAAGGTCGAGACTGCCTCCTCCGACCCCGCCGGCGATGTCCTTGCGAAGTTTGTCAACGCGGTTCCTTTCCTGCATCAGCAGGGCAACCGCCTCGCGGATGCCCTTCGCGGCCAGCATCGCCGCCTTCAGTTCGGCTGGGTCCAGGACCCCCTTCTCGCGGGCCTCCAGCGCCAGCTTGTGGCTTTCCAGATCCTTCACATAGGACCAGAAAAGCCCCTCCGCGACCGCAAGCACCTCTTCCGGGTCACATGCGCCGCGCGCTTCCCCGACCTGGTCCGTTGCGTCGTCGGTGACGTGCGATCCGGCCACCAGGGGCCCTTCGGGATCACCGATCCCGCTCCATTCCATATCGTTCATGCAAACTGTCCCGCCTCGTGTCCTGTCCGCACGAGCCGAGAAACGGGAAAAGCGGCGCGGGTTTCGACCCGGCCGCTCGCCCATTTCTCCCAGCATGCAAATGTTCTACCCTGGGGCGTTCGGTAAGTCAATCGCTAAACCGAAGGGCGATCCGTTAACCGATCATCAGGCTTTGAAAACAGATGCTTGAGCCGCGCAACACCCCCAGCGCACGGCGGTGGCGCGACACGCAACAGCACCCCGGAACGCCCGTTCCGGCACGCAAAAGACCCGCCACCGCGCGGGTGGCGGGCCGATCGTCCACGCCCTTCCGGGGGTCAGGTCTTCTTCTTCGGGGACGCCGCCTTGCCGCGCGCCTCGGTGGCGGCGGCGATGGCGTTGCTGGCCTCGTCCTGCATCTTCTGTGCGAATGACACCATCTGCGCGGCATAGGCCTCGGCCCAGTCGGGGAACTGGCCGTTCTTCATCGCCGCGGCGCGCATTTCCTCGCCCTTCTCGCGCATCTTCTGGAACTGGTCCTCCCAGGCCGTCTGCATGCTGTGCCACTGGTTGCGGACATTGTCGCCGGCCTGCTCGAAATAGCCGCGCATCTGCTGGTTCATCTCTTCCTGGCGCTGCATCGCGGTTTCCTGCCACTTGCGGGCGCTGGCCATCATCTCGTCATTCTTCGAGGACATCTCGTCCTGCCATTCGGCGGCCCGCTTCTCGAACATGCGGGCGTTGTCGGCGAGGGTCGAAAACATGTCGGACAGTTTCATCGCGTTTCCTCCTGAATCAGAGGCCGGGTCCGCGTTGCGCGCGCGGATCGCACAAGGCCCGCCCCTTCCGCGGTCAGCCTGCGGTCTGGGGCGGGCTTTGTCAAACGCTACGGAACCCACTGTCGCAGGCGCGGCGCAGGCGCGGCTCAGCCGTCGCCCTGCACCGGCGCGTCGGTCGGCTGGCCGCGCTGTGCCTCGATCTCGCGCCAGCGCGCGACATTGGCGTTGTGCTCTTCGAGGGTGCGCGCGAAGGCGTGCCCGCCGCTGCCATCGGCAACGAAGAAGATGTAGTCGGTGTCGGCCGGGTTCAGCGCCGCGCGGATCGCCAGCCGGCCCGGATTGGCGATCGGGGTCGGCGGCAGCCCGTCCACGCGATAGGTGTTGTAGGGCGTCGTGGTGTTCAGTTCCGACCGGCGCAGGCCGCGGTGCAGCACGCCCTCGCCGCGGGTGATGCCATAGATCACCGTCGGGTCGGTCTCCAGCCGCATGCCCTGTTGCAGGCGGTTCACGAAGACGCTGGCGACCTGCGGCCGTTCCTCGGCGATGCCGGTTTCCTTCTCGACGATCGAGGCCATGATCAGCGCCTCTTGCGGCGTGTCATAGGGCAGACCGAAGGGCCGCGCCTCCCATTCCTCGGCCAGGATCGCCGCCTGCCGCCGGCTCATCTCGGCCAGCAGGGCGGCGCGCGGCGACTCCTTCTCGATCTCGTAGGTGTCGGGGGCAAGGCTGCCCTCGGCCGGCACCTCCGGGACCTCGCCCGACAGGAAATCCACCTGCTTCAGCGCCTCGACGATCTGCCAGCTGGTCACGCCCTCGGCCACGGTGACGCGCAGCCGCGCATCGGGCTTCTGCTGGGCCGCGGCAATCGCCTCGGGCAAGGCGCCTGCGGCCGGATCATGGCGGGCCACCTCGGCGAAGACGCCGGTCTCGGGGCTGATGTCGCGCAACAGGACGCTGTTCTCGCGCACGCCCACCCGCAGGATGACCTCGGTGCCGCAGGTCGAGGGCCCGCCCGCGGTGATGACGCCGACGATATCCTCCATGCTGGCCTGCGGGGGCACCAGATAGCTGCCGAATTTCAGGTCGCGGGCCTTGTCCATGTAGTCGGCACCGGCGCGGAACACATAGGCGCTGCTGACCGCCCCCTGCGTGGCAAGCTGCTGGCTGACCGCGTTAAGGCTCGCGCCCGGGGCGATCTGCACGCATTGCGCAACCGCACTGGGGCCCGGCCCGCTGAATTCATGCCTGGCCCAGGCCACCGCCGCCGCCGCCGCGATCAGCAACACCACCAGCAGTGTCAGGAAATTCGAGGCGATGTTGCGCCAGATCATCCGGCGACCTTCCCCAGCACCAGGCTGGCATTGGTGCCACCGAAGCCAAAGCTGTTGGACAGCGCCACATCGACCTTGCGGCGGACGGCGGCATTGGCGGCCAGGTCCAGCCGCGGCGTCACCGCCGGATTGTCGAGATTGATGGTCGGCGGGCAGATCTGGTCGCGGATCGCCAGCACGCAGAAGATCGCCTCGACCGCGCCGGCCGCACCCAGCAGATGCCCGATGCTGGACTTGGTCGAGGACATCACCGCATTGCCGGCATGATCGCCCATCAGCCGCTCGACCGCGGCCAGTTCGATGGTGTCGGCCATGGTGCTGGTGCCATGCGCGTTGATATAGTCGATCCGCTCGGGCCCGATGCCGGCGCTGCGCAGCGCGTTCTGCATGGCGCGGTATCCGCCATCGCCATCCTCGGCCGGGGCGGTGATGTGATAGGCGTCGCCCGACAGCCCGTAGCCCAGCACCTCGGCATAGATCCGTGCCCCGCGCGCGCGCGCGTGTTCGTATTCCTCCAGCACGACGACGCCCGCCCCCTCGCCCATCACGAAGCCGTCGCGGTCGGCGTCATAGGGACGGCTGGCGGCCTGCGGGTCGTCGGCGCGCTTGGTGGACAGCGCCTTGCAGGCGTTGAAGCCCGCGATGCCGATCTCGCTGATCGGGGCCTCGGCGCCGCCTGCGACCATCACATCCGCATCGCCCAGCATGATCAGCCGCGCCGCATCGCCGATCGCGTGGGCGCCGGTGGAACAGGCGGTAACGACAGCGTGGTTCGGTCCCTTGAAGCCGAACCGGATGCTGACCTGGCCCGAAATCAGGTTGATCAGCGCGCCGGGGATGAAGAAGGGCGAGACCCGCTTGGGACCGCGTTCCTTGATCAGCACGGCGGTTTCCGCGATCGAGGTCAGCCCGCCGATGCCCGATCCGATCATCACCCCGGTGCGCAGCCGGCCTTCCTCGTCTTCGGGCTGCCAGCCGGCATCGCGCACCGCCTGTTCGGCGGCCGCCATGCCGTACAGGATGAAATCATCGACCTTGCGCCGGTCCTTCGGCGCCATCCACTCGTCGGGATTGAAGCTGCCGTCGCTGCCATCCCCGAACGGGATCTCGCAGGCATATTGCGTCACCACGTCCCGGGGATCAAAGCGGGTGATCGGCCCGGCGCCGGACTTGCCGGCCAGAAGCCGCTGCCATGTCGCCTCGACGCCTGAGGCCAGCGGCGTGACCATTCCCAGCCCGGTGACAACTACCCTGCGCATGTTCATGTCCTTGCCTGTTCGGTTTTCCGGCGGTGATACACGCCCGAAACCCGCCACGCAACGCATGACAGCCCGATGACGGCGCGAGGGCGACCCCGTCGCGCCGCCGACGGCGCCTAGTGCGGCGCGACGACAGGCCTTGCGTTCAACAGGTGACGCGCGGCCAGCCTGCGGCCCTGCCGGCCCGGCACCAGCGGCCGGGCGGGGGAAAACGCCTCGAATTCGGCGCCGATCCCGGCCAGCTGCGGAAACAGCGCCAGGATCTCGGCCCGCGCGGCCTCGCCGACGCCTTTCAGCGCCTCGGGGCCGGTGAACAGCGACTCGGTCACCGCCCCGTTCGAGGTCACAAGTTCGTGCCGGTCGAACAGCAGATGCACATAGGTCACCTGCGCCGCGTCCTCGGCGACCTCGATCCCGGGCAGCGCCAGCAGATGCCGCGCGGCGACCAGAACCTCGTCGGTCCCGAACATCCGCTGCGCGATGGCGGACCGCACCAGCACGCGGTGCTGCGGCGAGACCAGCAGATCGGCGACGGGCAGTCCCTGCCCCAGGGCGCCCGCGCGAATGCGCACCGGCCTCAGGTGATCGCGCCCCTGCAGGTCAAGGCTGCGCGAGCCGGCCCAGCGCAGCACCTGCGCGCCGCGATCCCCGGTCAGCACCAGATCGCCCGCCCGCAGATCCTCGACCGGGCGCGGCCCCTCGGGCGTGTCGATCAGCGTCCCGGCGGTGAAACAGGTGATGAAATCCGCGCCGTTGCGGTTGGTCGTCAGGTCGCTGGTATTGGTGATCAGCCCGGTCAGCGTCACCGAGACGATGGGACCGCTTTGATAGGCGGCGGAATCGGCATTGGCGGTCAATTCAGGCGCCAGGAACACGTTGCGCGCTTCGTCCTGAAAGATGACCGCGCTGACGGTCGCCGTCGATCCGTTCGCGAAGGTGACCTCTGCGTTATAGACGCCCATCCCCTCGAAGGTCGAAATCAGCGACGTGGTGGCGCCCGGCAGGGTGTATTGGACCTGATCGAACCCGTTCCCGGCGCGGTTCGTGTCCAGCGACCCCGCTGCACCGCCCCGGTCGAATGTAGTCACGGTGACGATCTGTTCGTAAAGCGGGTCGGTGGCGGTGCCGCGCGTCTGGCCGACCAGCCCGGCCGCGTTCTCGCTGTCAAAATCACCCTCGACGGGGTCGATGTTGAACGCCCCGCCATTGCCCAGGTAGATGGCACTCCAAGTCGTCGGCATTCGTGGCTCCTGAAATCGCCGCAGGCCACCAATGCTGGCAACGAAGCGGACCTAAGACTTTCGGTCGCATTAATATTTGCCCGCCACCCTGTTCAAAGTCCAGCGTGAAATTTCATTCCAGCCATGCTGGCCGGGACCCTGCGCATCTTGGCATCAGATCAGCCCTGCAGCCCTGAAATCATGGCGCAAATCACGTTCGGGCCGCGGCCCGACATGGCCGATCACCTCGCTTGCAGCGATGCAACCCATGCGGCCCGCAACCTCCAGGGGCAGGCCGCTGGCCAGCCCAAAGATTAACCCGGCCGCGAACTGGTCGCCCGCCCCGGTGGCATCGACGGGCACCACCCGATCGACCGGCGCGGTGACGCGCAGCCCGTCGCGGATCAGGATCGCATCCTCGCCCGAGCGGGTGCAGATGACCGTGCCGCAATCGGCGCTGGCCTGCGCCAGCACCGCCTCGAGATCATCGGACTGGTAGAGCGCGGTCCATTCATGGACATTGCCGATCACGTAATCCATCGGCCCGGCCACCAGCCGGCGGAAATCCTCGCGGTGGCGATCGACGCAGAACGGGTCGCTGAGCGCGATCCCCGCCTGCCCGCCCGCCGCGTGGCAGCAGCGCGCGGCCTTCAGGAACGCCTCCTTGCCCGCCGGCTTGTCGAACAGATAGCCTTCCAGAAACAGCCAGCCCGCGCCCTGGAAGACCGACGGGTTCACGTCGTCCGGCCCCAACTCGGCCGAGATGCCCAGATAGGTGTTCATCGAGCGTTCGCCATCCGGCGTCACCAGGATGATGCTGCGCGAGGTCGGCAACTGATCCCCGGCGACAGGCGGGTTGACGAAGACCGTGCCCGCCGCCTCGGTCTGCTCGGCGTAGGACAGCCCCAGCGCGTCATTGGCCACCCGGCCGATGAAGCTGGTGCGCAGCCCCAGCGCACCGATCCCCGCCAGCGTGTTGGCGACCGAGCCGCCCGGCACCAGCCGCGCCTGGGCCCGGCCCGGCCCGTGATCGTCGGCCTGCGCGGCCATCAGGTATTCCGACCGCTCGCGCTCGATCAGCTGCATGATGCCCTTCTGCACCCCCAGCGCCGCAAGCCGCGCCTCGTCGGTGGGCGAGATGACATCCATCACGGCATTGCCGATCCCGACGACAGAGGGGGTGGTCATGCGGTCTTTTCCTCGTATGGGCACAGGTCATTGATGATGCAGACGCCGCAGCGCGGCCTGCGCGCCTGGCAGACATGGCGGCCATGCAGGATCAGCCAGTGATGGGCATGGTCCTGAAACCGGACGGGCACGTGGTCCTCGATGGCGCGCTCGACCTCGTCCACGTCGCGGCCGGGTGCGATGCGGGTGCGGTTGCCGACGCGAAAGATATGCGTGTCGACCGCCTGTGCGGGATGGCCGAAGGCGCAGTTCAGCACCACATTGGCGGTCTTGCGCCCGACGCCGGGCAGGCTTGTCAGGGCGGCACGGCTGTCGGGAACCTCGCCGTCATAGCGGTCGACCAGGATCTGCGACAGCGCGATCACGTTGCGCGCCTTCTGCCGGAAAAGGCCGATGGTGCGGATCTGCTCAGTCACGCGCTCCAGCCCCAGCGCCAGCATCTTCTGCGGCGTGTCGGCCAGTGCGAACAGCCCCTTCGTCGCCTTGTTCACGCCGATGTCGGTGGCCTGCGCCGACAGCGCCACCGCCACCACCAGCGTATAGGGGTTGGTAAAGTGCAACTCGGTCACCGGGGCGGGCTGGGCCGCCTGCAGCCGCGCGAAGATCGCGACCTGATCGGCGAAGGGCAAGGCGGGGGGCAGGCGGCGCGGCGGGGTCATGGCGCCGCTTTTGACCGGCCCGGCGCGGCTTTGCAAGCGGGGCGGGGCGGGCGCGGATCACGGCCGCCCACGCATCCGTGGCTTCCATTCTGGCCGGAACCGGGGCACCGTCCGGCGCGTTGAAACCGGCCCCGATGACGGGCCAAGCCATATCCGGCGCGGGCCGCCACGGCCCGCCCGCAAACTGGGAAGGGGAGACAGATGAACTTCCGCACGACCGCCGCTTTCGCCGCAACCGGGCTTCTGGCCCTCGGCGCCTGCACCGATCCCTCGATGACCGGCACCGGCACCGGGATGAGCCGCACCCAGCAGGGCGCCATCGCCGGCGCCACCATCGGCGCGGTGCTGGGCGCCACGCGCGACAGCGACAGCAACAACGAGGGCCGCGACGCCGCCAAGGGCGCCCTGGTCGGCGCCATCGCCGGCGCGGTGGCCGGCAACATTCTTGACCAGCAGGCCCGCGCGCTGGATCAGGCGATCACCAACCCCAACATCCAGATCGTCAACCGCGGCTCCTATCTGCAGGTGATCCTGCCCGAGGGGATCCTGTTCGCGACCGACAGCGCCGCCGTGTCGGGCCTGGCGCAGAACGACCTTTACGCCGTGGCGCGCAACCTGAACCAGTATCCGAACAGCCGCGTCGAGGTGGTCGGCCATACCGACAATTCGGGCGCGGCCGCCTACAACTACGACCTGTCGCAGCGCCGCGCCCAATCGGTGGCGGGCATCCTGACCGCTGCGGGCGTGGCGCCGGGCCGGATCGTCGCCGTGGGTCGCGGCGAGGATCAGCCGGCCGCCTCGAACGCCACCGCGCAGGGCCGCGCGATGAACCGGCGGGTCGAGATCCTGATCCGCCCGACCGGCTGAGCGGCGCGCAGGCAGTCCGGGGGCGGCCATTGGCCCGCCCCCGGGACCAGCCAGCCGTGACGGCAGCAGGGTCAGGAAAACCTGACGCAACGTTATTTGTATGATTTTACCTAAGCTGTAGATTTTTTCAGACGCATCAGGCAGATGCGCCGTGCGGGACAGGCGTCCTGCGGTGACCACCCCCAGAGTGGTCGCCCTTTTCTTCCCGGCGCGACAGCCAGGCCATCTGCGCAAGGCGCAGGTCAGGTCGCGCATCTTTCTTCCGCACGAGCAGACGAGCGACCGCGGCAAGAAAGAGCCCCCGGCCCTTGCGGGTCGGGGGCATGTCACGTCCCTCGTGATCTTCTGTCCTGCATCGGGCCCCTTGTGCCGGGGCCGCGCGCTGCCCGGTGATGCCCGCCCCTTTGCGTCGGCGGCACGACCGGTCGCCCGGGGGCCTTGCGGCCCGACGGGCTCAGTTCAGGCGCCGGGCCACGTCCTCGATGGCGGCGTCGATTCCTGCGGACCGCTCGCCCGCGCTGACCTGACGGGCCAGCAATTCCGAGGCGGCGGCCACGGCGGTCTGCACCGCCCGGTCGCGGATCGCGCGGACCGCGTCGTTCTCGGCGCTGGCGATCTGGTCCTCGGCGGCCTTCAGGCGGCGCGCGATCGACGCCTTCAGATCCTCTTGCGCCTTGGCGGCCTGCGCCTCGGCCTCGCGCCGCGCATTGGCGACGATCTGGTCGGCCTGCCCGCTGACCTCGCGCTGGCGACGTTCGTAGCTGGCATAGATCTCCTGCGCTTCCTCGCGCAGGCGGCGTGCCTCGTCCAGGTCGCTGCGGATGCCCTGCGCACGCTTGTCCAGCATGGTGCCGATCAGCTGCGGCACCCTGAAATAGACCAGCACGCCCACGAACACCAGGAAGGCGATCAGCACGATGAAGTCGGTGTTGCGCAGCGAGAAGAACGCCCCCGTCGCAGCCGAGGCCGGCACGGCGCTGGCCATCAGGATCGCGATTGCACCCAGACGTGTCATTGCACGGCCCCCTTCATGCGGCTGTCGACGGCCTGGTCGACGGCGCCCTGGTCCACGGTGCCGCCGAAGGCGCGCACCAGTTCGGCGGTGACATCGCGGGCCACCTCGCGGGTGTCGCTGGCCGAGGCGTCGCGGATCTCGGCCAGCCGCTTTTCCGATTCCGCGGTGCGTGCCGCGATCTCGGCATCGGCATGGGCGATGGCGGCGTCCAGGTCCTTCTGGATCTCGGCGCGGTTGGCGGCGACGATCTTCTGGGCCTCGGACCGGGCATCGGCCAGCGCCTTGTCATAGGCGGCCTCGGCCTCGCGGGCCTTCTGCTTGAATTCCTCGGCGGCCATCAGGTCGCCGGTGATGGCGCCCTGCCGGTCCGAGATGACGGCGGCGATCCGGGGCAGCGCCACGCGCGACAGCACCCAGTACAGCACCAGGATGGTGACGACGAGCCAGAAGATCTGGTTCGGGAAGCTGCTCAGATCCAGCTGCGGCAGGCCGGTCGTGGCCTCGCCCGCCTGAACGGCCGCCTCGGCGCCATGCGCGGCGGTCTCGCCCGGCATGGCCGCGGCGGCGGCATCTTGGGAATGGTCGGCCGCGGTGGTGGCGGCCTCTTGCAACAGGCTGATCATGTCCTACCCCTTGGCCCTACAGGTCACGATGGGGCGGCGCCGTGGCGCCACCCCGCCGCAAGGATGGCGCAGGATCAGACCGCGAACATCAGCAGAAGCGCGACCAGGAACGAAAAGATCCCCAGGGCTTCGGCAAAGGCCATGCCGATGAACAGCGTTGCGGTCTGGCCGGCGGCGGCCGAGGGGTTGCGGAGCGCGCCCGACAGGAAGTTGCCGGCGACGTTGCCCACACCGATGGCGGCCCCGCCCATGCCGATGGCGGTCAGGCCGACGCCGATATACTGGCCCAGTTCTCCGATATTGCCTTCCATGATGATGCTCCTTGCGGTTGGAAGTTGTGAATTCGGGGTGAATGCGACCTGACGGCCCGCCTCAGTGCGAGGGGTGCAGCGCGTCCTTCAGATAGACGCAGGTCAGGATGGTGAAGACATAGGCCTGGATGAAGGCCACGAGGATCTCGAAGGCATACATGCCGACCACCGCGACGATCGAGATCGGCGCGACCGCGGCGATGGCCGCGAAGCCCGCAAAGACCTTGATGACGGCGTGGCCCGCGATCATGTTGCCGGCAAGACGAATGGAGTGGCTGACCGGGCGCACGAAATAGCTGATGACCTCGATCACGGCCAGTACCGGGCGGATCGCCAGCGGTGCCGAGCGGACCCAGAACAGGTCCAGGAAATGCGCGCCGTTCTTGATGAAGCCGATCGCCGTGACCGTGAAGAACACCGCGAAGGCCAGGATGCCGGTCACCGCGATATGCGAGGTGACGGTGAAGGCCTTGGGCAGCAGGCCGACGAAGTTCGCGAAGACGATGAACATGAACAGCGTCATGATGTAGGGGAAATATTTCAGCCCGTCCTTGCCGGCGATGTCCTCGATCATCTTGTAGACCATGCCATAGGCAAGTTCCGCGATCGACTGGCTGCGGTTCGGCACGATGGCGCGGCCGCGGGTGCCCATCACCAGCAGCGCGATGATCCCCAGCGCGATGACCGCCATCCACAGCGTGACATTGGTCGGCGTGTACCAGTGCACCGGACCGTCGCCGAACAGCGGCTTCACGATGAACTGCTCCATCGGGTGGAAAGACAGGCCGGTTTCCGCTTCGGTCGCCACGATCAATCCCTCTCGTCGGTCCCCGGCTGCGCGCCGGGTTTGCTGCCAAGTTCGGCCGCGGTGCGCATCATCACCTTGATGCCGGCCGCGAAGCCGAGAAAAATGAACAGGATCATCAGGAACGGCCGCGTGCCGAACAGGTGATCCAGGCCGTATCCGATGCCGCAGCCCATCACGATGCCTGCGACGATCTCGGTGACCATGCGCCAGGCGATGTGCCCCTTGTCATAGCCCGCCATCGGCCTTGCGGCCTCCGCTCCCGGGGTCATCTTCGACAGCCGTTCCTCCAGATCGCGCAACCGGGCCGCATCGTGGTCCCTGTCGCCGTCGTTCCGGGGCCCTTCGGCCATCTCTCACGCCCCCGTTATCGTCAGGGCGGTGTCTAGGGGGGAACGGCGCGCAAGTCAAGCAACTGGGGCGTCGTCGCAACCTTCTGTAATCGCGACATTTTGTCAGGCGGCGCCGTGGATGCCGGGCCTTGCCAAGCGCGGCGCGGGCGGCCATTATTCAACCCGTCGGTTGACCATTCCGCCCTGCCCCGGAGCCTTCACCCCATGCCTGACCCCGCCGAACAGCGGCTGGACCTGATCTTCGCGGCCCTGGCCGACCCGACGCGGCGGCGGGTTCTGTCGATGCTGCTCGAGGACGACATGGCCGTCAGCGACGTGGCCCAGCCCTTCGCGATGAGCCTTGCGGCGATCTCGAAGCATCTGGCGGTGCTGGCGGCGGCGGGGCTGATCCGGCAGGAACGCCGCGGCCGGATCACCTGGTGCATGCTGGACCCCGAGGGGATGCGCGCGGCCTCGGTCTGGATGCAGGGCTTCGGGCAGTTCGACCCGGTCGACCTGGACGATTTCGAACGCTTCCTGGAAACCGAGATGCAGGCATGGGGGCGCGAATGAGCCGGCCCGAAGTCCTGTGCATCGGCGCGCTGCTGTGGGACGTGATCGGCCGCGCGCCGCGACGGATGGCGCCGGGGGCCGACGTGCCGGGCCGCATCCGCCATGTGCCGGGCGGGGTGGCGCTGAATGTCGCGGTGGCGCTGGCCCGGCGCGGTCTGGCCGCGGCGCTGTTGTCGGCGGTGGGCCGCGACCCCGAAGGCGATGCGCTGCTGGCCGAGGCGCGGCGGCTTGGCGTCCTGACCGGCTGGATCGTCCGCGACACCGGCCTGCCGACCGATTGCTATATGGCCGTCGAGGACAGCGCCGGGCTGATCGCGGCCATCGCCGACGCCCACAGCCTCGAACAGGCCGGCGCGGCGATCCTTGCGCCGCTGGACGACCTGCCCGCCTGGACCGGGCCGGTGGTGCTGGACGGCAACCTGACCGAGGATCTGCTGGCTGCGATCGCCGCCGATCCGCGCCTGGCCGCGGCCGATCTGCGCGTGGTGCCGGCAAGCCCCGGCAAGGCCGAACGGCTGGAGCCGCTGATCGCGGCGCGGCGCGGCTGTTTCTACCTGAACCGCCTCGAGGCCGAGATCCTCGCGCACCGCGCCTGCCCCGACGCAGCCAGCGCCGCCGAGGCGGTGGTGGCCCGCGGCGCGGCGCGGGTGCTGGTCACCGACGGCGCGAACCCGGCCGCCGATGCCATCGCCGGCGGCCCGACCCTGGCCGTCCCGCCGCCGCGGGTCACCATTGCCCGCGTCACCGGCGCCGGCGACTGCTTTCTGGCCGCCCATCTTGCCGCGGGCCTCGCGGGCCAGCCCCGCGAGGCGGCGCTGCGGGCGGCGGTCGAGGCGGCGGCGGCCCATGTCGCCGGCCGCGACCTGCCCTGAGGGCTTGTCTCGCCCGGTCCGCCATGCCACGACCCGGGGCGAAGCCACAGGATGACGCCGATGCATGACGCCCCGCTGACCCATTCCCCCGAAGCCGCCGCGGCGCTTGCGGCCGGCGGCCCGGTCGTCGCGCTGGAATCGACCATCATCACCCACGGGATGCCCTGGCCGCAGAATCTCGACATGGCCCGCGAGGTCGAGGCCGCGGTGCGCGCGGCCGGCGCCACGCCCGCGACCATCGCGGTGATGGGCGGCAGCATCCATGTCGGCCTGTCCGAGGACGCGCTGGAGGCGCTGGCCCGCACCCCGCCCGAGCAGGCGATGAAGCTGAGCCGTGCCGACCTGGCCGCCTGCCTCGTCTCGGGCCGCACCGGCGCCACCACCGTCGCGGCGACGATGATCTGCGCGCATCTGGCCGGCATCCGGGTCTTTGCGACGGGCGGCATCGGCGGCGTGCATCGCGGCGCCGAGCACAGCTTCGACATCTCGGCCGACCTGCAGGAACTGGCGCAGACCCCGGTGACGGTCGTGGCGGCGGGGGCCAAGGCGATCCTCGACCTGCCCAAGACCTGGGAGGTGCTCGAAACGCTGGGCGTGCCGGTGATCGCCTACGGGCAGGACACCCTGCCCGCCTTCTGGTCGCGCGACAGCGGCATCCCCGCGCCCCTGCGCATGGACAGCCCCGACCAGATCGCCGCCGCCGCCGCGATGCGGGCGCGGCTGGGGCTGGGCGGCGGGCAGCTGGTCGCGAACCCGATCCCGGCCGGGGCCGAGATCACCCAGTCGCAGATCCTGCCGGTGATCCTCAAGGCGCTGGACGAGGCCGAGGCGCAGGGCATCGCCGCGAAATCGGTGACGCCCTTCCTGCTGCAGCGCATCTTCGAGCTGACCGAGGGGCGCTCGCTCGGCTCGAACATCGCGCTGGTGCTGAACAATGCCCGGCTGGCCGCCGAAATCGCCGTCGCGATGACGAAGGCCGCTTGACCTTGGCGCGCGGCTGACCGCTTCTGTCGGCCATGCGCGTTCCCGATCCAGGCCCGATGATGCCACCGCCCCGCCGGCGCGGCCTGCTGGCGATGATGCGGTCGAATTTCCTGGCCGGGCTGGTCGTGGTGGCGCCGATCGGCATCACCGTCTGGCTGATCTGGACGCTGACCGGCTGGATGGACAGCTGGGTGCTGCCGATGATCCCCGACCGCTGGCTGCCCGAACGCTATGTCGGCATCAACCTGCGCGGCGTCGGCGTGGTGGTCTTCCTGCTGTTCACGGTCCTGATCGGCTGGCTGGCCAAGGGCTGGGTCGGGCGGTCGCTGCTGCGCACCGGCGAACGGATCGTCGCGCGGATGCCGGTGGTGCGCAGCATCTACGGCGCGCTGAAGCAGATCGCCGAAACCATCCTGTCGCAGGACGAGGCGCGTTTCGACCGGGCCTGCCTGATCGAATATCCGCGCAAGGGGCTGTGGGGCATCGGCTTCGTCGCCGGCCCGGCAAAGGGCGAGCTGGTCAGCCGCACCGGCCACGACCTGCTGGCGGTGTTCGTGCCGACGACGCCCAACCCGACCTCGGGCTTCCTGATCTACGCGCCCGCAAGCGATGTGATCCTGCTGGACATGTCGGTCGAGGACGCGGCCAAGCTGGTGATCTCGGCCGGGCTGGTCTACCCGACCACGCCCGAACCCAGCAGCAATCCGGGCAGGTCGACGCTGTCCTGAACGTTCAGCGCATCGGCATGCGCCTCGAGAAAGCCGTCGGCGGCGGCCTGGCCCGCGGTCTTCATCCGCGCCAGCAGGCCCGGTGCCGGCATCATCTTGGACCGCGCGTTCAGGTCGTTCATCAGCACGTCGTCCAGGATCATGTGCAGCAGCGGCACCTTCATGCCGCGATTGTGCAGCCGCGCCTCGCCATGCAGCTTCTTGACGAAATTGATCGAGCGCAATTCGGCCATCAGCGCGCTGTTGAAGCTGACCTCGTTCACACGGTCCGAAATTTCCATCGGGGATTTCGGCAGCCCCTCGCGCATCAGCGGGTTGATGTTCACGATCACGATGTCGCAGGGCAGATCGGGCCGATACAGCGGGAACAGCGCCGGGTTGCCGGTGAAGCCGCCATCCCAGAACGCCTCGACGCGGCCGGTATCGGGGTCCGCGATCTCGACCGCGCGGAACAGCGTCGGCAGGCAGGCCGAGGCCATCACCGCATCCGGGGTCACCGCCAGGTCCGTGAACACCCGGATCCGCCCCGACCGCACATTGGTCGCGGTCACGAACAGTTGCGGGCCGCGTTCGTTGGTGAAGTTCGGATAGGGCAGCTCGCGCAGCACCGGTCCCAGCGGGTTGACGTAGAACGGCCCGTAATCATAGGGGCTGAACACCCGGCTCAGCCCGTCCAGCCAGGCGGCGGGCGAGAACATCTCGGTCAGCCGGTGCATGCCGCGCGGAATCGGCATCAGCGAATGCAGCCAGCGCACCATCCGGTTGTCCGACAGCTGGCCGACCTCGCGCCACAGGCAGTCGAGGTTCTCGCGCGCGGCGCGCCGCCCGGCCGCGCCGGCATGGCGCGACAGCCCGGCCTTCAGCGCCGCCCCGTTCAGCGCCCCGGCCGAGGTGCCGCTGATCGCCGCGACATGCAGCCAGCTTTCGTCCAGCAGCCGGTCCAGCACGCCCCAGGCAAAGGCGCCATGCGCGCCGCCACCCTGCAGCGCCAGATTGATCGTCTTGTCCTGCATGTCCCGTCCTGCCGCCATTTCGCACCTGCGGCATACTACCCCGACCGCCCCCGGCCGCAAGCGTTGCGCCGGGCAGCGGGCGTTGCGTCGGGCGGCGGGCGGCGGGCGCACCCGCCGCGCGGGCTCAGTCGCCGGTCAGGAACACCAGTGGCACCTCGTAGGTCTGGCTGCCTGCTGCGGTGACCATCCAGCTTTCGCCCTCCTTCACCGCCACCACCTCGCGGCCGGTGGCATTCACATAGGGCTCGCCGGTGGCCATGTCGTTCATGAAATTCATCGTGAACTGCTGGCCCTCGGGGTCCAGCACCGTGACCGAGGCCTGCTGGTCTTCCATGCGCATCACTCCGGCGGGGCACTGGCCGAACGCGGCCGCGCCCGCGGGCTTGCAGCGCAGCAGCGCCGTCGCGTCGAACTCGTCGGTGCTGAAGGGCGCGGTGGCGTTTTCGGCATCGCCCTGCGCCGCGTCGCGCGCCCAGTAGACGAAGATGCTGATGTCCTTCAGGCGGAAGATCTGGCCCAGATCGCCCAGCCCGCTTTGCCGATAGGCCGCATGGCCCTGCGCGTCGCGAAAATTGCCCGGCGCATCGCCGACCGGTTCAAGATCGTACGCGGTGCCGTCTGCCAGCGTGATGGTGACAAAGCCCTGGCGCTGCGAAAAGTCGCAATCCCCGGTCGATTGCAGCGCGTCCTGACCGGCGGGATAGATGTCGCAGCGCGCCTTGGCGGTGTCCGACAGGGCCGGCGTCGCCGCCAGAAGCAAAAGGGCCGCCGCCCAACAGAGACCAGTCCTGACCATGTTCTTCCCCCGCGAAACTGCCATGCCAAGCCATGCCATGCCATGCCACCGTCATAGCACGGCAGAGCGGCACGGCAACGTGACAAGACGGCCCGGTTCAGTCCTCGGCCTGTGCCTCGGCGCGGCTCTTGCCGGCGACATCCAGCGCCAGCGTGGCGGCCATGAAGGCATCCAGATCGCCATCCAGCACACCCTGGGTGTCACTGGTTTCCTCGGATGTGCGCAGGTCCTTCACCATCTGGTAGGGATGCAGGACGTAGGACCGGATCTGGTTGCCCCAGCCCGCATCGCCCTTGGCGGCGTGCTGGGCGTTGATCTCGGCGTTGCGGCGATCCAGCTCCATCTGGTACAGCCGCGATTTCAGCGCGGCCATGGCGTTGGCGCGGTTCTGGTGCTGGGACTTTTCCGAACTGGTCACCACGATGCCGGTCGGCAGGTGGGTGATCCGCACCGCCGAGTCGGTGGTGTTGACGTGCTGGCCGCCCGCACCGGACGAGCGGTAGGTGTCGATGCGGATGTCGCGGTCGGGGATGTCGATCTCGATATTGTCGTCGACGACCGGATAGACCCAGACCGACGAGAACGAGGTATGCCGCCGGGCCGCGCTGTCATAGGGGCTGATGCGGACCAGACGATGCACGCCGGATTCCGATTTCAGCCAGCCATAGGCGTTGTGCCCGCTGATCTTGTAGCCGGCGCTGCGGATGCCGGCCTCGTCGCCTGCGGTCTCGGCGATCAGCTCGACCTCGTAGCCCTTCTTCTCGGCCCAGCGCACATACATCCGCGCCAGCATCGCCGCCCAGTCGCAGCTTTCGGTGCCGCCCGCGCCGGCGTTGATTTCCAGGAAGGTGTCGTTGCCGTCCGCCTCGCCGTTCAGCAGCGCCTCGAGTTCCTTCTGCGCCGCCAGTTCGGCCAGCGCCTTCAGGTTGGCCTCGGCCTCGGCGACCAGTTCGGCATCGCCCTCGTCCTCGGCCAGTTCGACCATCTCGGCATTGGCGGCCAGGTCGGTGTCGATGCGCCGATAGGTCTCGATCGCGTCCGCCAGGGCCTGACGCTCGCGCATCAGCTTCTGCGCGCGGGCCGGGTCGGACCACAGGTCGCCCGCCTCGATCATCGCGTTCATCTCTTCAAGGCGATGCGGCGCGGTCTGCCAGTCCATCCGCTGGCCCAGCAGGCTCAGCGACTTGCGGATGGAGTCGATGGTGGACAGCGTCTCGGCGCGCATGGGGCGGATCCTCGCGAAAAACTCAGGCCGGACAGATAGCCTGCAGCGGGCGCGCAAACAAGTGCCCTGCCCCGGCCGGCCCCGCGATCGCAGCGGATTTCGACGCGAAATCGGTAAAAAATCGTTTCACAGCGAAAACAAAATAAATTATATTAATAATCTCTGTCCTAAATATTTATAGCGAGATCGCGCGATGAATGGCAGGCCCAGCCGGAAACCGACCGACCATGCCTCGTTCAGCGAGGAATTCGGGGATGCGCTGGAATATGGCTGGGGCCCGATCCTCGTCTCGGTGCTGTTCTCGCTGGCGCTGGCGGTGCCGGACCCCGCGCATGAGGCGCTGATGTCGCTGGCCGAGAATGCGCTGCGGTCCGGGGCGGGGGCGGTGACGATGGGCGCGACGGTGCTGGCCTTCTTCTTCCTGCCGCCGACGCTGCACCTCTTTACCCGTTTCGCGCTGGAGACGCCGCGCCATTTCGGCCCGCACGCCGCCTGGATCGAGGCCGTGCTGACGACATGGGTGGGCCGCCTGCCGCTGCTGGCGGTGGTGGTCGCGGTGCTGCGCGTGCTGGCCGGCGGCGAGGCATCCGGCGGCGCGCGCATTCTTCTGGCGCTGCTGGCGCTGGTTGCCGGGCTGTTCGCGATCAGCGGCATCTGGGTGTTCCTGACGCCGGGCTTCCGGGCACGGCTCGGGCCCCTGCGCGACCGCGCGGTGCCGCGACTGCCGCATCGCCCGCTGCATCGCCTCTACAGGCTGATCCGCGATGCCGGCACCTCGGGGCAGCGGGTCGCGGCGCTGTCGGGCGCGGCGGTGCTTGCCGCGGTCGCGGCCTATCCGCCGATCGCTGAACTGCTGGGGCCGATCAGCGTGGTGATCCTGTTCGTGGTCGTCGCGGCGATGGCGCTGGCGCTGCTGACGCGGCTGTCGTCACGGCTGTGCTATGGGCAGGTGCCGCTGGTGTTCCTGGTTCTCGGCATGGTCTGGGCCGGCACCGGGCTGACCGGGACGCTGGGCTTCCTGCTGCTGGCGGCGATCTATGCGGCGACGGTGTTCATCTACCCCGCCCGGACCACCCCGCCCGAACGGGCGACGGCGGCGGTGGCGCTGCTGGTGGCGGCGGGGATGCTGTCCTGGGGGCTGTATCGCCGCGACGACTGCCCGGCGCTGGCCGGCTGCCATGTGATCCGCCCGACCGAGACCGGGCCCGCCGTCCCGGCGCTGGCCGCGGCCTACCCCGCATGGCGCGCGGCGATGCCCGGGGGCCAGCCCCTGCGGCTGATCGCGGCCGAGGGGGGCGGCATCTTCGCGGCCTATTACACCGCGCTTTATCTGGCCAAGCGCGCCGATGCCGAGGGTGCGGGCTTCGCGCGCTCGGTCCTGGCGATCAGCGGGGTGTCGGGCGGATCGGTGGGCGCCGCCGTCTTCTGGGCGATCCTGCGCGCGGGCGACTGCGCGGCGGCGGATGCCGCGCCCGATTGCCACCAGCAGAAGGCGCGGCAGATCCTGGGCCGGGATTACCTCAGCCCGGTGATCGCGGTGATGCTCACCACCGACCTGATCGACAAGGCCCTGCCGCTGTCCTCGGCGCTGCCGCAGCGGCGGATCGAGCGCGGGCGCCAGCTGGAACGGTCGCTGATCCGCCACGCCGATGCGGCGCTCCTGGGGGCCTCGGGCCTCGACGCCCCGCTGGCCGACAGCTGGGACGCGGATGCCGGCTTGCCGGCGCTGTTCCTCAATGCCACCCGTGTCTCGGACGGCAGGCGGCAGATCCTGTCGCCCTTCGGCGCGCTTGCCGGCGACAGCAGCGACTGGCCGAACCCGCAGATGGCCGGCGCGGGCCTGCCGGTCGCCACGGCGGCCTTCGTCTCGGCGCGCTTTCCGCTGGTGACGGCGGCGGCGCGGCTGGCGACCCCGGACGGCATCCGCCAGATCGTCGATGGCGGCTATTTCGACAATTCCGGGATGGAGACGATCAACGACATCCTCGAGGTGCTGAAATCCCGCGAGGGCGCCGGGACCGGCCCGGTCGAGGTGATCGCGCTGACCACCCGGCCCCCCGCGCCCGGCGCCGAGGCGGCGCTGAAGGGCAGCCTCGGCACGCCGCTGTCGGCCTTTCTGGGCGCGTGGAAATCGCGGCTGGAGATGGTGCGGGAACGCATGAAGGCGCGCTGGCGCGACCGGGCGGTCGGCATCGCCCTGTTCCAACTGCCGATGGACGGCATCAACTACACGCTCAGCTGGTATCTGGACCGCAACAGCCTCTGCGGCATCGAACGGAACCTGAACCGGTCACTGCAGGGGGCCGGCCCGGGCAAGGCGGCGCTGAGCCTGCCGGAAGGCTGCGCGCAACCCTGAGGCTCTGACGGGCGTTCGGCCAGCATCGCCATGAAGGGGTGCCTGTCCATGACGCCGATCCCGGCCGCGCTGGCCGACCTGTTCTCGCCGCTGCAATCCATGTCGGTGGCGGCGGCGCTGTCGCGGATGCTGCTGGCGCTGCTGCTGGGCGCGCTGATCGGATGGGAACGCGAGGTGAAGGCCCGCGCGGCCGGGCTGCGCACGCACATGCTGATCGCGCTGGCGGCGGCGATGTTCACCATCGTCGCGATGGAACTCACCCATTTTCCCGCCGACGATCGCGACAGCCTGCGCATCGACCCGCTGCGGCTGATCGAGGCGGTCACCGCGGGCGTGGCCTTCCTGGCCGCCGGCTCGATCATCATCAGCGGCGGCACCGTGCGCGGCGTGACCACCGGCGCGTCGATGTGGCTGGCGGGCGCGATCGGGCTGGCCTGCGGCACCGGCAGCGGGCTGCTGGCGGCGATGGGCACGGCGATGGCGCTGGTGATCCTGTGGATCATCCGCGTCGTCATCAGGCCGCTGGTCCATCCCCGCGCCGGGAACGCCGAGGGCGACAGGCCCGCCGAACCGCGCTAGTGTCGCGCCACGCAACAGAGGGGACAAGACGATGAGACTTCACGCATTTCCGCTGCTGGCCGGAGCATGGCTGGCGCTGGCGGCCTGCGAGCCGATGGCAGGGCCGGCCGGGGGGTGGTCGGGCGTGCCGCCGCTGAGCGCCGAGGATTACATCCTCATGGACGTGTCCACCGTGGGGCTCAGCGGCGCCGAGCAGCTGGCCGAGGCCGCCGCCGCCGTCAAGCAGCGCTTCACCAATGGCGAGCAGGTCGAGGGCAATTACAGCGAGACGGTGCAAAGCTTCGAGAACGACGGCCGCGGTGCGGTCGTGCTGACGCAGGAGGGCATTCCCGACGATTCGGTGCGCAGCGTGCAGCATCTGGTCGAGTTCGACCTGCGCCCCGACGCGCAGGTGCCGGGCCGGGTCCTTGCGGTGGCAACCGGCTATGGCACCCGGCTGCGCTGCTACCGCGCGCCCGATCCCGACGCCTGGACCAACGAATTCTGCCCCTGAGCCGGCCGCAGGCTGCACGGCCCCGTCCGCCCGCTGGCGGGCGGGGCGACCCGCGCGCGCCCGCCGCGCCGTCTCAGTACAGCCCGCCCGAGGACATGGTGCCGAAATCGCTGCGCTTCGGGATCACCTTGCGCTGGCCGGTCGAGGTGGTGATCGAGGTCGCCTGCCCCGACGCCGCCCCCGCCTCCCAGGGCAGCACCACCTTGCTGTCGCCAAAGCCCGAGATCACCACCGGCGACAGCCAGTCGGGATCGGTGCCGTCGCGGAAATATTCGGCGATCACGTTGTCGCCGGTGGCATTGTCGGACAGCCGCTGGCCGGTAATCCGGTCGATCTTGACCCAGTGGCCGCCCGGCGGCACCCTGAACTCGGTCCCGCCATATTCGGCCACCGCCTCGCGCATGAAGGCGTTGAACACCGGCACGCACAGCGTCCCGCCATAGGCATTGGCCCCCAGCGTGCGCGGCTGGTCATAGCCGAGGTAGCACCCTGCGACGATGTTGCTGGAATAGCCGATGAACCAGACATCCTTGGCGTCGTTGGTGGTGCCGGTCTTGCCGGCGATCGGCACCGGCAGGTTCACGCCCTTGCCCGAGCCGCGCTTGACCGCCCCTTCCAGCATCGAGGTCAGCTGGTAGGCGGTGACGGCATCCATCACCCGTTCGCGGTTCGTCTCGATCACCGGTCCCTGCCCGGCCGGCAGCGCCTGCTGGCCGCAGGTCTCGCAGACCCGCCGGTCATGGCGATAGACGGTGCGCCCGCGCCGGTCCTGCACACGGTCCACCAGCGTCGGTTCGACCCGCTCGCCGCCATTGGCGAACATCGCATAGGCGGCGACCATCTTGAACAGCGTCGTCTCCTGCGCGCCGAGGGCGTTGGCCAGGAACGGCTTCAGCGTGTCATAGACCCCGAAGCTTTCGGCATAGTCGGCGACGCGCTCCATGCCGATGTCCTGCGCGATGCGGATGGTCATCAGGTTGCGCGACTGCTCGATCCCGGTGCGCAGCGGCGTCGGGCCGTAATGGCGGCCGCTGGAATTCTTGGGTTCCCACAGGCCGAAGGGGGTGTTCAGGCGGATCGGCTCGTCCACGACAATCGTGGCGGGGGTATAGTTGTTGTCCAGCGCGGCGGCATAGACGAAGGGCTTGAAGGACGATCCCGGCTGGCGCATCGCCTGGGTGGCGCGGTTGAACACCGAGGACTGGTAGGAAAACCCGCCCTGCATCGCCATCACCCGGCCGGTGTTCACGTCCATCGCCATGAAGCCGCCCTGCACGATCGGCACCTGCCGCAGCGTCCAGCGGATGAAATCGCCGCTGCCGTCGCGGGTCATCGCGCGCACCAGCACCACGTCGCCGACCTCGACCAGATCGCCCGCGACGCCGGCGCGTCCGGCCAGCGTGCCGTCGGCGCGCAGCTTGCGCGCCCAGGTCACATCCGCGGCCGGGATCCAGTGGCCGTCGGCGTCCTCCTCGATGCCCTCGATGCCGATGCGCGCGTCGGACGCGCCGACCTCCAGCACCACGGCGGGATACCAGCCGGGAATGTCGCGCGGCACCTGGGTGTCGAACAGCGCGCCGCGCCAGGTCGCCTCGTCGGCCAGCGCCTCGGCGGGCAGCGTCTCGCCGGTGCCGCGCCAGACGCCACGGCCGCGGTCGAAATCCTCCAGCGCCTGGCGCAGCGCGTCGGCGGCGGCCTGCTGCAGCCGGGGCTCGACCGTGGCGCGGATCGTCAGCCCGCCGCCGAAGAACTCCTCCTGCCCGAATTCGCGGCTCAGCTGGCGGCGGATCTCGTCGGTGAAATAGTCGCGCGGCGGCATCTGGCTGCCGGCCGAGGGATAGTCGCCATTCTGCACCGATTTCAGCGGCAGCCGCGATTCGGCCTCGTAGGTGGCCTGGTCGATGAAGCCGTTCTGCCACATCTCGCGCAGCACGTAGTTGCGCCGCTCGGTCACGCGCTCCTTCGCGCGGACCGGGTGATAGCGGCCGGGCGCCTGCGGCATCGCGGCCAGCATCGCCGATTCATGCGGCGCCAGTTCGGACAGCGACTTGTTGAAATAGACCTGCGCGGCGGCGGCCACGCCAAAGCTGTTCTGGCCCAGGAAGATCTCGTTCAGGTACAGTTCGAGGATCTGGTCCTTGGTCAGCGAATGTTCCAGCCGCGCGGCCAGGATCAGTTCCTTGACCTTGCGTTCCACGCTGCGGTCGCTGCTGAGCAGGAAGTTCTTCATCACCTGCTGGGTGATGGTCGAGGCGCCGCGCACATTCGCGCCGCCCGAACTCAGCGCCTGCCAGGCGGCGCCCACGATGCCGCGCAGGTCATAGCCGGGATGGCTGTAGAAGTTCTTGTCCTCGGCGCTGATGAAGGCCTGCCGGACCTGTTCGGGAATTTCTTCGATCGGCACGAAGATGCGCCGCTCTTCGGCGAATTCGTCGATCAGGCGCCCCTCGCCCGAATAGATGCGGCTGATCGTCTTGGGGGTGTATTGCGCCAGTGCCTCGTGGCCCGGCAGGTCGCGCGAATAGATCCAGAAGATGCCGCCCACGGTCAGCGCGATGAAGAAGCTGGCGGTGACGAACCACGAGAAGATCGCACCGAAGAAGGACAGGATGCTGCGCAGCACGGGGACGGGGCCTTTCACTCGACTGCCCCGTCTATAGCGGCGGGGGGTGCGGGGGTCAAAACAACACTGGCCGATCACGGGCCTGTGCGCAGCGGCTGTGCGAAGGGCCTGTGGCCTGTGGGGTGGCGCTGTGGGGTGGCGCTGTGGGCCGGGGGCTGTGCGCCGGTCCGCTGCGGGCGGCCTCAGCGGCGCAGCATCGCGGCCCGCGCGCCGTCGTCGCGCGCCCAGCCCGAGATCGAATCGGCCAGCACGGCGACCATCCGCGCCCGCCAGTCGGGATCGGTCAGGTTGGCCCGGTCCCGATCGTCCGAGATGAAGCCAAGCTCCAGCAGGACCGAGGCGATGTCGGGCGATTTCAGCACCGAGAAGGCCGCTCCCTGCACCGGCCGGCCATGCAGCCCGATGCCCATCAGCGCCATGCGCGAGGTCAGGAAGCGGGCGAAATTGGCCGAACGGGCCTGGGTGTCGACGCGCGCGAAGTCGATCAGCGTGCCGGCCAGCAGGTCGTCCTGCCCGCCCAGATCCACCCCGGCCAACAGGTCGGCGCGATCATGGCGCAGCACCAGCTGCTGCCCGGCGCGCTCGTTGGCGGCGGGGTTCCACAGATAGACCGTGGCCCCGGCCGCCTGCCCCTCGGGCAGGGCATCGGCATGCAGCGACACCAGCAGCCGCGCCCCCGCCGCCCGCGCCCTGGTCATCCGGTCCTCGAGGCTGACGAAGCTGTCGTCGTCGCGGGTCATCGCCACGCCGATGCCACGCGCCGCCAGCACCTCGCGCAACTCGCGCGCGAAGGTCAGCACCAGATCGGCCTCGGTCGCGCCGCCCGCCTCGGCGCCGGGGTCAAAGCCGCCATGCCCCGGGTCCAGCGCCACCACCAGCGCCTCGGGCGCGGCCTCGGCGGCCGCCCCGGCCCCGGTGTCGGCCGGCGGCGGCAGGTCGCGCAGCGCGGTCGCGGCGCTGGCACGCGGCGCGAACGCGGCCGCATCCACCGCCCGCAGCGCGATGTCGATGACCGGCTGCGGCGCCGTCGTGCGCTGGCCGGCCTCGGCGATGCGGTAGGGCGCCGGCAGGTCCAGCACGATCCGCGACCAGCCGCGCTGCTGCCGGCCCCAGCGGATCGCCGGCACCAGATCCGACCCGTAAAGATCGCCCGGCTTCTGGCCCGCGAGGTCGGCGCCCTTCAGATCGACGATCAGCCGGATCGGATCGGCCACCATGAACACCCGGTAGGGCACCGCCCGGTCCAGCACCAGCCGCAGCCGCAGGGGCGGCGGCCCGAACCAGCCGCGTCCCTCGCGCGTCAGCGCCGAGGCGCCCAGGTCCAGCCGCGCCGGTCCCTCGGCCGCAGCCGGCAGCGCCGCCATGCACAGCGAAAGCCACAGGATCAGGACCCGGATCATCGCGCCGCCATGAACGCCGCCAGCCGGTCCAGCCCCTCGGCGATCTCGGCGGTGCTGCGGGCATAGCTGAAGCGCAGCGTGCGCGCGCCGCGATCGGGGTCGAAATCGACGCCCGGCGTCACCGCGACGCCCGCGCCCTCGAGGATCTGGGCCGCCAGGGCCACCGAATCGCCGGTCAGCCCGGAGACATCAGCATAGATGTAGAAGGCCCCCTCGGGCGGCGCGATGCGGGTAAAGCCGGCCTTCGGCAACCCCTCCAGCATCAGCCGGCGGTTCTCGGCATAGACCGCCAGATTGGCCTCGGCCTCGGCGATGCAGTCCAGCGCGGCCAGCGCGGCAACCTGGCTGGCATGGGGCGGGCAGATGAACATGTTCTGCGCGAGACGCTCGACCGTGCGCAGATGGCTTTCCGGCACGACCATCCAGCCGACCCGCCAGCCCGTCATGGAAAAGTATTTGCTGAAGGAGTTTATGACGAAAACCTCATCCGTCACCTCAAGCGCGGAATGGCAGGCCTCGCCATAGGACAGCCCGTGATAGATCTCGTCCGAGATCAGCGCCATGCCGCGCGCCTGCGCCCCCTCGGCCAGGGTCCGCAACTCGTCCCTGCGCAGCACCGTGCCCGAGGGATTGCCCGGCGAGGCCAGGATCAGGCCCTGCGCGTCCTGCGGCAGGTCCCCCGGGCGCGGCTGGAACCGGTCCTCGGCCCGCGTCGGGATGCCCACCGGCGTCAGCGACATCGCCCGCAGGATCTGGCGATAGCTGGGATAGCCGGGAAAGCCCATCGCCACCCGGTCGCCCGCGTCGAACAGCGCCGAGAAGGCCAGGATGAAGGCGCCGCTGCTGCCCGAGGTGACCACAACCCGCGCCGGGTCCAGCTCGACGCCGTACCAGCGCCGGTAAAGTCCCGCGATCCCCTGCCGCAGCCGCGGCAGCCCCAGCGCGACCGTATAGCCGAGGGGCTGCGACAGCGCCCGGGCCAGCGCCGCCCGCGCGCCCTCGGGGGCGGCGGTGCCGGGCTGGCCGACCTCCATGTGGATGATCCGCCGCCCCGCCGCCTCGGCATCGGCGGCCGCCTGCATCACGTCCATCACGATGAAGGGGTCAACCTGTCCCCGCTGGGAATGTCGCATCTGCCGGCCTCGCTGACGTTTTCGCCCTCATAGCCTGTCCGCCCCGCGCCCACCAACCCTTTTCAACCCCCGGTGGCAGCGGCGTCACGCAGCCGTGTCCCGCGCCTGCTTGCCAAGGCCCGCGCCCCGCGCCACTCTGGTCGCATCGCAAGGACGAGGACCCGATGACACGCCCGCCGATGACACGCCTGCCGTTGACACCCCTGATCGCCGCGCTGCTGCTCTGCGCCGGCCCCGCCGCAGCCTTCGACTTCAAGACCATGTCCGACAGCCAGAAGGCCGAATTCGGCGAGGCGGTGCGCGACTACCTGATGGCCAATCCCGAGGTGCTGATCGAATCGATCAACGTGCTCGAGGAACGCCGGGCCGCCGAGACGGCGCAGAACGACGTGGCCCTGGTCGCCGCCAACCGCGAGGCGATCTTCCAGGACGGCCACAGCTGGGTGGGCGGCAATCCCGAGGGCGACCTGACCATCGTCGAGTTCATCGACTACCGCTGCGGCGTCTGCCGGCGCTTCAACGACGAGGTGCACGAGGTGGTCGCGGCCGACGGCAACATCCGGCTGGTGCTGAAGGAATTCCCGATCCTCGGCCAGGACAGCGAGATGTCGGCCCGCTTCGCCATCGCCGCGCTGCAACTCGGCGGCAACGCGGCCTACCGCAAGGCCCATGACGCGCTGATCGCGATGCGCGGTCCGGCCACGCTCGAGGCGCTCGGCCCCCTCGCCGCCGAGATCGGCCTCGATCCGACCGAGGTCACGAACATGATGAACACCGAGCCCGTCAGCGCCATCCTGCGCGAGAACCGGCAACTGGCCGAACGCATGGCGATCATGGGCACCCCGACCTTCGTGATCGGCGACGACCTGCTGCGCGGCGTCCCGGCAGAGGGGCTGACCGCCACCGTCGAACGCATCCGGGCCGGGCAGAAGGGCTGACCGGCCCGCACCCGCCCGCAGCCCATCTTCTGTGCGGAAATATCCCGGGGTGAATTGGCCGCAGGCCAAGAGGGGCGGCGCCCCTCCTAATCCCGGCCCGCCGCCAGCGCCGCGGTCTCCGGGTCCGACAGCATCGGCCGGCCCAGCAGGTGATCGGCGGCCTTTTCGCCGGTCATGATCGAGGGCGCGTTCAGGTTGCCGTTGGTGATGCGCGGAAAGACCGAGCTGTCGGCCACCCGCAGCCCCTCGACCCCGATCACCCGCAATTCGGGATCCACCACCGCCAGCGGGTCGCCGGGCTGGCCGATCCGCGCAGTGCCGCAGGGGTGATAGGCCGATTCGGCATGCTCGCGGATGAAGGCGTCGATCTCGTCGTCGCCTTGCACCGCCGCGCCCGGCTGGATCTCGTCGCCGCGATACTCGGCGAAGGCCGGCTGGTCGAAGATCCGCCGGGTCAGCCGCACGCAGGCGCGGAATTCGGCCCAGTCGTCGGGATGCGACATGTAGTCGAAATGGATGCGCGGCGCCGTCGCCGGATCGGCCGAGGCCAGCCGCACCGTGCCGCGCGACTTGGACCGCATCGGCCCGACATGCGCCTGGAAGCCATGTCCCTTGGCCGCCACCTTGCCGTCATAGCGCACCGCCAGCGGCAGGAAGTGATACTGGATGTCGGGATAGTCCACCGCGTCCGAGGACCGCACGAAGCCGCAGCTCTCGAACTGGTTCGAGGCCCCCAGCCCGGTCTTCTGCAGCAGCCATTCCAGCCCGACCCGGCTTTTGCCCAGCAGGTTGTAATAGGTATACAGGCTGACCGGCTTCAGCGCCTTGTACTGCATGTAGATTTCAAGATGGTCCTGCAGGTTCGCCCCCACGCCCGGACGGTCGGCGCGCACCGCGATGCCATGCTCGCGCAGATGCGCGGCCGGGCCGATCCCCGACAGCATCAGCAGCTTGGGCGTGTTGATCGAACTGGCCGACAGGATCACCTCGCGCCCCGCGGCCACGGTCTCGATCCGGCCGCCCCGGTCGATCTCGACGCCGGTGGCGCGGCTGCCCTGGAACAGCACCCGCCGGGCCAGCGCGCGGATCACCCGCAGCCGCCCCGACTTGCGGGCCGGGCGCAGATAGGCATTGGCGGCCGACCAGCGACGGCCCTTCCAGATCGTCGCCTCCATCGGCCCGAAGCCTTCCTGCCGGGCGCCGTTGTAGTCGGGCGTATAGGGCCAGCCGGCCTGCTGCCCGGCCTCGATGAAGGCGTTGAACAGCGGGTTGCGCCGCTTGCCGCGGGTGATGTGCAGCGGCCCGTCGCTGCCGCGCAGCGGCGAGGTGCCGCCATGCCAGCTTTCCATGCGCCGGAAATAGGGCAGCACGTCGGCATAGGACCAGCCGGTCGCGCCGGCCTCGTGCCAGTGGTCGAAGTCCTTGCGGTTGCCGCGCACGAAGACCATGCCGTTGATCGAGGACGACCCGCCCAGCACCTTGCCGCGCGGCGTCGCCAGGCTGCGGCCGCCCAGATGCGCCTCGGGCATGGTCGAGAAGCCCCAGTCATAGCGTTTCATGTTCATCGGATAGCTGAGCGCGCCGGGCATCTGGATGAAGGGGCCCATGTCGCTGCCGCCGAATTCGATCAGGGTGACCCGGCAGCCGGCCTCGGTCAGCCGGTAGGCCAGCGCACAGCCGGCGCTGCCGGCGCCGACGATGACGTAGTCGGGGGCGTCGCCGCTGGCCTCAATAGGGGGCATCGACGCCTCCCATGCCGACATAGACGGACTTGATCTGCGAGTAATGTTCGATCGCGGCGGCGCCGTTCTCGCGGCCGATCCCCGACATCTTGACGCCGCCGAAGGGCATCTCCACCGGCGTCAGGTTGTAGGCGTTGATCCAGCAGGTGCCGGCCTCCAGCCGCGCGACGACCCGGTGGGCGCGGGTCAGGTCCTGGGTGAACACCCCCGCCGCCAGCCCGAAGCCGGTGGCATTGGCGCGGGTCACCACCTCGTCCTCGTCGTGAAAGACCAGCGTCGTCATCACCGGGCCGAAGATCTCGTCGCGGGCGATGCTCATGGCGTCGGTCGCGTCCACGAAGACGGTCGGCGGCACGAAGGCGCCCGCGCCCGGCCCCCCGCACAGCAGCCGCGCGCCCTCGGCCTGACCGGCGGCGATCATCGCGCGGATGCGGTCGGCCTGCGCCGGGCTGACGATCGGGCCGTGCTGGGTCTCGGGGTCCAGCGGATCGCCGATCTTCACCTGCCGCACCCGCTCGGCCAGCCGGGCCAGAAAGCGGTCGCGGATGCCGTCCTGCACGAAGACCCGCGTGCCGTTCGAGCAGATCTGCCCCGAGGAATAGAAATTCGCCAGCATCGCCGCGCCGACCGCGTCCTCCAGACTGGCATCGTCAAAGACGATCAGGGGCGACTTGCCGCCCAGCTCCATCGTGACATGGCGCATCCCCTCGGCGGCGGCGGCATAGACGCGCCGGCCGGTCGGCACCGATCCGGTCAGCGAGACCTTGGCCACATGCCGGTCCGAGATCAGCGCCGCGCCGACCTCGGCGCGTCCCTGAACCACGTTGAAGACGCCCGCGGGCAGCCCGGCCTCGATCAGGATTTCCGCCAGTTTCAACGCGCCCAGCGGGGTTTCCTCGGAGGGCTTGAAGACCATCGCATTGCCCATCACCAGGGCCGGCGCGGCCTTCCAGCAGGCGATCTGGCTGGGATAGTTCCAGGCCCCGATGCCCGCGCAGACGCCCAGCGGCTCGCGCCGCGTGTAGGCCCAGTCGCGGCCCAGCGGGATCATCTGCCCGGTCACGCCGGCCGCCAGCCCGCCAAAGAAGTCCAGCGCGGCCGCCCCCGATTCCCAGTCGGCGACCAGGGTTTCCTGGATCGGCTTGCCGGTATCCAGCGTCTCCAGCCGCGACAGGTCGGCGTTGCGGTCGCGGATGATCGCGGCGGCCCGGGCCAGTACCCGGCCGCGTTCGGCGGGCGCCAGCGCGGCCCAGGCCGGCTGCGCGGCGGCGGCCGCGCGGCAGGCCGCGGCGACCTGCGCGGCGCTGGCCTCGTGCAGCCGGGCGATTTCCGCGCCGGTATAGGGATAGCGCACCGGCAGGGCGGCGCCCTCGCCTTCGACGGGCCGGCCGTCGATGAACAGGCTTGCGGGGGGTTGGGCGGTCAGGCTCATTTCAGCGCCTCGTCGAGATAGTCGGTGATGATCGTGGTCGCGGCCACCGGATCGGTCGGTCCCGGCCTGAGGACGGTGCGCAGATAGACCCCGTCGATCAGCGCGCCGATCGTCTCGGCCAGCGCGTGGGGGCGATCGCTCAGCGGGCGCAGCGCATGGACGAGGTTCGATTGCAGCCGTCGGTGATAGACCCGCAGCAGCCGCGCCGCCTCGGGGTTGGTCAGCGCAAGCGCATAGAAGTTCAGCCAGGCGCTGACCGTCTCGCGCTGGAAGTTCTGCGGCGCGAAGCTGGCCACGATGATGGTGCGCAGCCGGTCGCGCGCGTCGCCGCGAAGCAGCCCCTCGCGGACCGAGGTGCCATAGACCCGCAGGATATAGCGCATCGCCTGCAGGAAGATCTGCTCCTTCGAGCCGAAATAGTGATGCGCCAGCGCCGGCGACATGCCCGCCCGCCGGGCGATCTGCGCCACCGTCACGTCCAGCGACCCCGCCCGGCCCACCTCGAAGATCGCGGCGTTGATTAGCGCCGCTTTTCGGATAGGCTCGGCCCCAAGTTTCGGCATGGTCTTCACCCGCTGTCGGAATTTGATGTTGCTTTTCGACTGTAACCGATCCTTAATTGATTGGTCAATCAAGAACAGGGAGCCACCGATGACCCTATGCCGCATGGCCGCCGCCCTGGCGCTGACGACCGCGCTTGGCAGCACCGCCGCCCTTGCCGCCGAACCCGACCAGTGCCGCAAGGTCACCTTCTCGGATGTGGGCTGGACCGACATCACCGCGACCACGGCGCTGGCCTCGACCGTGCTGCAGGCGATCGGCTACGAGACCGAGACCAAGATCCTGTCGGTGCCGGTGACCTATACCGCGATGTCCACCGACGACGTGGACGTGTTCCTGGGCAACTGGATGCCCACCATGCAGGCCGACATCGCGCCCTACACCGATGCCGGCACCGTCGACACCGTCCGCACCAACCTGACCGGCGCGAAATACACGCTGGCCACCAACAAGGCCGGCGCCGATCTGGGGATCACCGATTTCGCGAAGATCGCCGAACACAAGGACGCGCTGGACGGCAAGATCTACGGCATCGAGCCGGGCAATGACGGCAACCGCCTGCTGCTCGAGATGGTCGCCAACGACATGTTCGGCCTCGGCACCTTCGAGGTGGTGGAATCCAGCGAACAGGGGATGCTGGCGCAGGTGCAGCGCGCCGGGTCCGCCGCGCCCGTGGTGTTCCTGGGATGGGAGCCGCATCCGATGAACGCGCAGTTCGAGATGACCTACCTGACCGGCGGCGACGAGGTGTTCGGCCCCGATCTGGGCGGCGCCGAGGTGCGCACCAACACCCGACAGGGCTATGTCGGGGAATGCCCCAATGTCGGCAGGTTCCTGCAGAACCTCGAATTCACCCTGGCGATGGAGAACGAGGTGATGGCCAGCATCCTCAATGACGGCCAGGACCCGATGGCCGCCGCCAGGGACTGGCTGACCGCCAATCCCGACGCCGCGACGCCCTGGCTTGACGGCGTGACCACCGTGGACGGCAACGACGCCCAGGCGGCGCTGACCGAGGCGCTGGCAGGCTGAACGAGTGCATCCGCAGGCCCCTGCGCGCGGCGCGGGCGGGGGCCGGCACGATGCGGCGCGACGGGCTGCGCGACGGGCGGCGCGACGGGCGGCGCGACACGGGACCACGGCAGACGGGCCGGACAGGAAGGACCGAGGAATGGAACAGCTGACCCAGCTGGTGACCGACAACAAGATCCCGGTCGGACGCACGGCAAAGGCCGCGTTCGACTGGCTGAACGCGAATGCGGCGGTGCTGTTCAACACCATCTCGGCGGTGATGGAATGGCTGATCGGCCGGATCCTCGCGGCGCTGGAATTTCCCCATCCCTTCCTGTTCATCGCGCTGGCCGTGGCGCTGACCTGGGCCTTGCAGCGCAGCTGGAAGACCTGCCTTCTGGTCGCGGCGGGGCTGCTGTTCATCCTCAACCAGGGGTACTGGGACGAGACGCTGCAATCGCTGACCCTGGTGCTGTCGGCCTGCATCGTCTGCATGGCCATCGGCGTGCCGATCGGCATCGCCGCCGCGCATCGCCCGCGGCTCTACGCCTGGATGCGTCCGGTGCTTGACCTGATGCAGACGCTGCCGACCTTCGTCTACCTGATCCCGGCCATCGTGTTCTTCGGCATCGGCATGGTGCCGGGGCTGCTGGCCACGGTGATCTTCGTGCTGCCCGCGCCGATCCGGCTGACCCAGCTTGGCATCGCCTCGACCCCCGCCCCGCTGATCGAGGCGGCGACCGCGTTCGGGGCCACGCCGCGCCAGCTGCTGTGGAAGGTCGAACTGCCCAGCGCGCTGCCCCAGATCATGGCCGGGCTGAACCAGACCATCATGCTGTCGCTGTCGATGGTGGTGATCGCGGCGCTGGTGGGCGCCTCGGGGCTGGGCGTGCCGGTGGTGCGGGCGCTGAACAGCGTCAACACCGCGCTGGGCTTCGAATCGGGCATCGTGATCGTCGTCGTCGCCATCCTGCTGGACCGGATGCTGCGCATGGAGGGCCCGAGATGAGCCAGTCGACCCCGAACGCCGTCGAATTCGACCGGGTCTGCATCGTCTTCGGCGACGCCCCCGAAAGCGCCCTGCCGCTGATGGACAAGGGGCTGGAACGCGGCCCGATCAAGGCCGAGACCGGGCAGGTGCTGGGCGTGCATGATTGCAGCATCAATGTCCGCCAGGGCGAGATCCTGGTGCTGATGGGCCTGTCGGGCTCGGGCAAGTCGACGCTGCTGCGCGCCGTCAACGCGCTGAACGATGTCTGCCGGGGCGAGGTCCGCGTCTGGGACGGCACCCGGATGATCCCGGTCACCGGGGCCGGACGGCGCGACCTGCGCGACATCCGGCTGCGCCATGTGGCGATGGTGTTCCAGCAATTCGGCCTGCTGCCCTGGCGCAGCGTGCGCGAGAATGTCGGGCTGGGGCTGGAACTGGCAGGCATGGCGCCGGCCGAGCGTCGCGCCCGCGTGGACCGGCAGCTGGAGACCGTGGGCCTGTCCGAATGGGCCGAACGCAAGGTCGGCGAATTGTCGGGCGGCATGCAGCAGCGCGTTGGCCTGGCCCGCGCCTTCGCCACCGAGGCGCCGATCCTGCTGATGGACGAACCCTTCAGCGCGCTGGACCCGCTGATCCGCGCGCGGCTGCAGGACGAGTTGCTGGAGCTTCAGGCCAAGACCCGGCGCACGATCATCTTCGTCAGCCACGACCTCGACGAGGCGTTCAAGCTGGGCAACCGCATCGCGCTGATGGAGGGCGGCCGGATCGTGCAGGTCGGCACGGCGCGAGAGATCATCGCCAATCCGGTCAATGACTATGTGGCCGATTTCGTGGCCCACATGAACCCGCTTGGCGTGCTGACCGCCGCCGATGTGGCCCAGCCCGGCGAGGCCGAGGGAAACCCCGTGCCGCGCGACATGCCGGTGCGCGAGGTGATGGGGCTGCTGGCCGATGCCAGCGCGCTGCCCGTCGAGGGCGGCGGCAGGATCACCCGCGACGGCGTGCTGGCCCGGCTGATCGACCCGCGCGGCTGACCGGACCCGCCCGCCCCGGCCAACCGCCCCCAACCGACCACCCGAACGACCACCCGACCCGGCCAACCGACCCGGCAGGGGGCGCGCCCCGGCGCCTAGCTGTTCAGCAGGTCGCGGTGATAGCGGTTCAGCAGCAGCAGCCCGATCGCCATCAGCACCAGCCCAACCGCAAAGACATAGACCGGCGTGACATAGTCGCCCCGGTAGGCGGGATAGAAGGCACTGCGCATCTGGCCCACCACATGCACCAGCGGGTTGAACCACAGATAGGGCTGGAAGGCGTCGGGGATGTCATCGAAGATGAAGAAGATGCAGGACAGCAGGAACAGCGGCCGGGTCACGATCGACCAGACCTGCTGCCACCACGGAAAGGCGGTGAACAGGAAGCAGTTCACCGTCCCCACCCCGATCGCCAGCGTGAAGGCCATCGCATAGGCCAGCGCGATCTGCAGCACCTGCGGATCGGTGCGCGTCTCCTGCGTCAGCACGATGATGCTCAGCACCAGATAGCCGACCAGAAGCTGCGTCACGACGTTGAAGAACACCTTGGCGAGGATCGCGTCCATGAAGGTGACCGCCGGATAGGCCAGCAGCTGCCGTGACTGCCGGATCGACTGCGCGACCTTGGTCGACAGGCTCATGAAGGCGAAGAAGGGCACCACGCCGGTCGCGTAGAAGATCGCGAAATTGGTGCCCATCGGCGGCGAGCGGAAGCCCAGCGAGAAGATCGCCGTCAGCAGCACGATGCCGCCCACCGGCTCGGCGATGGCCCAGAAATACCCCCCCGGCGAACGGCCATAGCTCGTCGCCATCTCGCGCAGCACCAGCGCCGAGATGGCGCGCAGGCTGGCAAAGCTGCGCTGGCGATGCACCGGGCGCAGCCGCGGCGTGGCGGCGGGCGTCCCGGCCGTGCCGGGGGCCGCGCGGGAGGGGATCGAAGGGGCAGGGTTTCGGGACATCTGCGCTGCGGCGCCGCCTGTGCTTGTCACGTTCCTGTCAGGGATGGACGCTGGAACTGTCGCGGCGTCTTATGTATGAGAAACGCCGACAGATCAACAGAGAGGCGCAGGCGCGCAATCATGTCCGCCCCAGACAGACCCGGAAGGCTGGCACAGGATGCCGCCGCAGACCGCCTGCCCGCGGATGAGCGCCGCGCGGATGATCGTCCCCCCGAGGACCAGCCGCGCCGGCCCGCCTTCCTGGACCGCCCCGGACCCCAGGGCCTTGCCGCGCTGCGCGCCAGCGCGCCCGAGGCCGAGGCCGAGGACCGCTGGACCACCGCCACGGGCAACGACGGGGGCGCCGGGGCCTCCGACGCCGATCCCGATGCAGACCCCGATGGCCGTGCCGGCAGCGGCGGCAGCCGCCGCAACCGGCGGATGCGCAAGAACCAGCGCGCCGCAGCCACGGCCGCACCCTCCCCCGCGGCGACCCCCGCCCCCGCCGCACCCGCGCCGGACCCCGCGCCGCGGTCCCGCGCCGCGCGCCGCCGCGGCGACGACGACGACGAGGCGGATGACGCGCCGGCCTCGGGCGCCGACACCCGCCGCGAGAAGGTGCGCCGCCGCCAGGCCGAACGCGAGGCCCGCCGGCTGGCCCGGCCGCAGCCGGCCGTCCGCCCGCCCGCCAGCCGCGCGCGCTTCGAGCGGCGCCATCTGGGCCTGCTGCTCAGCTTTCTTCTGGTGGTGGTGACGCCGGTCGCGCTCAGCGGCTGGTATCTCTATGCCCGCGCGGTCGACCAGTATGCCTCGGTCCTCGGCTTCTCGGTGCGCAGCGAATCCGGCCCCTCGTCCAGCGACCTGCTGGGCGGGCTGACCAGTTCGCTGATCGGCATGACCAGCAGCTCCTCCAGCGACACCGACATCCTCTACAAGTTCATCCAGAGCCGCGACCTCGTCGAACGCATCGACAGCCGGCTGGACCTGCGCGCCATCTGGTCGAAGGCGCCGGGCGATCCGGTCTTCGGCTATCGCGGCAACGACTCGCTCGAGGATCTGCTGACCGAATGGGAACGCAAGGTCCGGGTCTATTACGACAACGGCATGATCGACCTTCGGGTGCTGGCCTTCGACCCGGCCGATGCGCGCAATGTCGCGCAGGCGATCCTGGACGAAAGCACGGTGCTGATAAACCAGCTGAACGATGTCGCGCGCGAGGATGCCCTGCGCTATTCGCGCACCGAACTCGACGACGCGCTGGAACGGCTGAAGCTGGCCCGGCAGGCGGTGACAGAGTTCCGCAACCGTCACCAGCTGGTCGATCCCTCGGCCGATGTGCAGGGCCAGATCGGCGTCGTCAGCTCGTTGCAGCAGCAGCTGGCCGAAGAGCTGGTCGCGCTGGGCCTGCTGCGCGCCAATGCCCAGCCCGGCGACCAGCGGATCGAACAGGCGCAGCTGCGCATCAGCGTGATCCGCGAGCAGATCGAGGCCGAGCGCCAGAAATTCGGATCGGAAACCGCCAGCGGCGAATTGCTGTCCGACCTGGTCGGGCAGTATGAATCGCTGTCGGTCGACCGCGAGTTCGCCGAACGCACCTATACCGCCGCGCTGGCCGCCCACGACACCGCGCGGGCCGAGGCGGTGCGCCAGTCGCTGTATCTGGCCGCCTATGTCAAGCCGACCCTGGCGCAAGAGGCCGAATATCCCGAACGCGCCAAGCTGATGCTGATCATCGGCGGCTTCCTTCTGCTGATCTGGGTGGTCGGGCTTCTGGTGTTCTACAGCCTGCGCGACAGGCGATGATCCGGCTGCGCAACCTCACCAAGATCTACACCCTGCACGGCCGTCACAAGGTGGTGGCCGACAACATCAACGCGGTCTTTCCCACCGGCGTCTCGGTGGCGCTGCTGGGGCGCAACGGCGCGGGCAAGTCCTCGCTGCTGCGGATGATCTCGGGGGCGATGCTGCCGACCTCGGGCGAGATCCTGTCCTCGGGCGCGATCAGCTGGCCGGTGGGCTTCGCCGGCTCGTTCCACGCCGAGCTGACGGGCGAGCAGAACTGCCGCTTCGTGGCGCGGGTCTATGGCGCCGACACCGACGAGGTGCGCGATTTCGTCGAGGATTTCGCCGAGCTGGGCGAACATTTCTACCTGCCGCTGCGCAGCTATTCCTCGGGGATGAAGTCGCGGCTGTCCTTCGGGCTGTCGATGGCGATTCCCTTCGACACCTATCTGGTGGACGAGGTCTCGGCGGTGGGCGACGCCTCGTTCAAGGCCAAGTCCAAGCGCGTCTTCAACGCCCGGCTGGCCAATGCCGGCGCGGTCGTGGTGTCGCATTCCATGCGCATGCTGCGCGACAGCTGCGAGGCCGGCGCGGTGCTGGAGGGCGGCCATCTCAGCTATTACCACGACATCGCGGACGCGATCGACGTGCATCTGGAAAACATGGAACGCGGCATGGTCGGCTGAGGCCACCGGGCCGCGCAGGGCTCATTCGGTCAGCGGCGCGGGGTCCAGCACCACCACCGTCGGCTGGCGCGGCAGGCTGTCGGCCGAGACGCGCAGTTCGCTGCCGCCGGCGCGCCGGATCAGGAACTGGCCCGACATGCCGGCCAGGAACGCGCCCAGCCGATCCTGCGAGAACCAGTGCACCGGGATCACCAGCGAACTGCGCAGCCGGCCGACCACCCGCATCATCGTGCCCAGGTCCATGGTATAGGTGCCATCGACCGGCACCATCAGCACGTCAACGCGGCCCAGCGCGGCATATTGGCGGTCGTTCGGCTCCTGGTGCAGATGGCCCAGATGGGCGACGCACAGCCCCTCGGCCTCGAAGACGAAGATCGAATTGCCGTGTTCCTCGACGGTGCCGGGGCCGCGGATGTCGGTGGTGACATTGCGGATCAGCACCTCGCCCAGCGTCAGATGGTGATCGGCGGGCGTGCCGAACTGCTGCTCGGACCAGCCGCGCAGCACATGGGCGATGCCGTCGACATCGGTGCTCCAATGGCTGGAATGGGCGCGGTTCATCGTGACCACGTCGGGGCGGAACCCGGTCGCCCCCAGATTGCCGTTGTAGTCGGTGACGATCGACAGCCCGCTTGCGGTCTGGATCAGCACCATCGAATGGCCCAGATAGCTGAGGCGCAGCTCGCCGCCCGGGACCGGATCGGTCCAGGCGGCGCGGTGCAGGTACTCGATCCCCGGCGCGGCATCGGCGATGGCGATGCAGTGGCTCATCCGGCGCGGCTGCTGCGCCTCGGCGGGTCGCACCGGAAGGAGGGCCAGACAGGCAAGGCAGATGGCGGCGATCGCGGTCCTGAACGGCATCGTCATGTCCCCGGCTGAGAGGCGCAGCATAGCCCCACCCGGCCTCATCGCCCAAATCCCCCCGCCTCACGTCTGCGTGACCCCGCGCCGCGCCGCCCACCCGCGCGGCGTTCAGCCGCGCAGCGCCGCCCGCGCCGCCGCCTCGCTGTCGAAGATCGTGCCGCGGCGCCCGGCCTCCAGCGTCTCGCCCAGTTGCCGGCGCAGGAAGGCCGATCCGGAATAGCGCGTCACCCGGCCATAGAGGCGGCGTTCCAGATCGCCGACCATCTCGGCCCAGTCATGGCGCAGCGTCTCGTCGATGCGGGTCAGGTCGTAATTCACCACCACATCGACCCGCCGGCCCACCGGCGCCAGCGCGGCCTCGACCGCCGCGCGCACCGCGGCGATGGCGGCACGGTCGCGGATCGCCATCCGCGACAGGTTGATGAACAGCAGGTCCCGGCCCGCGTCGAACTGCACCCGTCGCGACAGCGGGATCTCCAGCAGGTCGCCGCGCAGGCCCATCGGCGCGTCGGTGAAGATGCGCGCATCCATCGGCCGCGGCTCGCCCTCGCAGGGCGCAAAGCCCATCAGCGCCAGCACGTCGCGCGCGGGATCGACGCCCGGCGCGACCTCGGCCAGCCGCAGCCCCGCGGGGGTCAGTTCCAGCACGCAGCGTTCGGTCACGAACAGCACCGGGCGCTGCATCCGCGCCGCCCGAAGCCCCGAGAAGGTGACCTGCTGCACCGCCTCGATGAATTTCCGCGCCCGCCCCTCCTGCGCGATCCGCAGCGCGCCGCCGCCGGCCTCGACCGCCAGCCCGCCGGCGGTGAAGCTGCCGGCAAAGACCAGCTTGCGGGCGTTCTGGCTGATATTGATGAAGCCGCCGGCCCCGGCCAGCCGCGTGCCGAAACGGCTGACATTCACATTGCCCTGCCGGTCGGCCTCGGCCATGCCCAGGCAGGCCATGTCCAGCCCGCCGCCATCGTAGAAGTCGAATTGCTGGTTCTGGGCGATGATCGCCTCGGTGTTGGTCGCGGCGCCGAAATCCAGGCCCGAGGCCGGCTGGCCGCCGATCACGCCCGGCTCGGCGGTCAGCGTGACGTGGGCCAGCAGGCCTTCCTCGGCGGCGACGGCGGCGACGCCCTCGGGCATGCCGATGCCCAGGTTCACGACGCCGCCCACCGGCAGCTCGAAGGCGCAGCGGCGGGCGATCACCTTGCGGATGTCCAGCGGCAGCGGCGCGGCGCCATCCTCGGGGGCCCGGTAGCGGCCGGTGAAATAGCGGTTGTACTGGCTGGCATAGGTCTGCGGATGCAGTTCGGCCGGGGCCTCGACCACCGCATCGACCAACGCGCCCGGGATCACCACGTCGCGCGCGCAGAGGCTGCCGCCGGCGACCACCTGATCGACCTGCACGATCACCACGCCACCCGAATTGCGCGCCGCCATCGCCTGCGCCAGATTGTCGAGGATCAGCGCCTCGCGCTCCATGGTGATGTTGCCGCGCTCGTCGGCGGTCGAGCCGCGCAGCAGCGCCACATGGATCGGCATGGCGTGATAGAACAGCCGCTCGGCCCCGCCGATGCTGACCAGCTCGACCAGGTCATCGGTGGCGGCGGCGCTGATCCGGCCGCCCTCGCGGCGCGGATCGACGAAGGTCTCCAGCCCGACATGGGTCAGCGTGCCGGGCTTGCCCGCGGCGATGTCGCGAAACAGGTGGCTGATGACGCCCTGCGGAAAGTTCCAGCCGGCCAGTTCGCCCGCCACGGCCCGCGCGGCCAGCGCCGGGATCAGGCCCCAATGCCCGCCGATGATGCGTTCGACCAGCCCCGGCGCGGCCAGCCGGTCCAGCCCGCGCCCCTTGCCGTCGCCCTGCCCGGCCGCAAACAGCAGCGTCAGCCCGCCCGGCTCGCCGGTCTCGGCGAAACGGTCGGCCAGCGCCTTCAGCAGGCCGTCGGGCACCCCCGCGCCGACAAAGCCCGAGGTGGTGACGGTATCGCCGCGATGGACCAGCGCGGCCGCATCGCGCGGCGAGACGACCTTGTTCGGCATGGCTGCCCCCCTGCTGCGCGGCCCGTCGCGGCCCCGAGGGTCAGCTTAGCGCCCCCGCCCCGCCACGCAAGCCGCCACGCAAGCCACCCCGCAAGCCGCCACGCAGGCCGGGGCGTTCAGCGGACGCGCACCCAGGTCTGGCTCTTGCAGATCAGCCCGCCCGCGACGCAGCCCGACAGGCTCATCCGGTCGCCGCTGACGCTGGCCTTGCCCTGATAGATCTTGTCGTTTGCCGGCCGCCACACCTTGCCGGCATAGGCGCCGCCGCCGGCCGGCGCCATGTCGATGACGATCTGGCGGCCCAGATTGGGCGACTTGTATTCGGCCTTGTCCTTGAAGGTCCGGCTGATGACCCCGCAGAAGGCGCCGCCGCAGGGCGCGATGCTGACATGGGCGAAGGCGCCGTCGTCGGGCTGGGTCTGCCAGACCCCCTCGATCGGGTCGGCAAGGGCGGCGGTGGCGGCCAGCAGCATCGCGGCGGCGGTGGCGATCAGTCTCATGGTGTTCCTCCCGGGGCAAACCGGCGGCGATGTTGCGGCGCGAAGCTTTGCCGAGGCAAGCGTGACGTGAGGTCTTGGCCTTCCCCTTCGCGCCCCGAAATGGCAAAGCGGGCGCGCAATCACGAATGCAGGTGACCCGATGATCCTCTACCCCGCCATCGACCTCAAGGACGGCAATTGCGTGCGGCTGCTGCGCGGCGACATGGCGGCGGCCACCGTCTTCGGCAGCGACCCGGCCGCGCAGGCCCGCGCCTTCCAGCAGGCAGGCGCCGAATGGCTGCATCTGGTCGACCTGAACGGCGCCTTCGAGGGCCGCCCGGTCAATGCCGGCGCGGTCGAGGCGATCCTGGCCGCGATCGACATTCCCGCCCAGCTGGGCGGCGGCATCCGCGACATGGCGACCATCGAAAGCTGGCTGGGGCGCGGCCTGCGCCGCGTGATCCTCGGCACCGTCGCGGTCGAGAACCCCGATCTCGTGCGCGAGGCCGCGGACGCCTTTCCGGGCCGCATCGCGGTGGGCATCGACGCGCGGGCGGGCCGCGTCGCAACGCGCGGCTGGGCGACCGAGACCGACATCACCGCGACCGATCTGGCCCGCCGCTTCGAGGATGCGGGCGTGGCCGCGATCATCTATACCGACATCGACCGCGACGGCGCCATGCAGGGGCCGAACGTGGCTGCGACCGAGGCGCTGGCCCGCGCGGTCAGCATCCCGGTGATCGCCTCGGGCGGTGTCTCCTCGATGGCCGACCTGCGGGCGCTGTCGGCCACCCGGGTGATCGCCGGGGCGATCTCGGGGCGGGCGCTGTATGACGGCGCGCTGGACCTGTCCGAGGCGCTGGCCGGGCTGCGCTGACCGGCCCGGCGCGGGGTGCGGCGACGGGTGCGCCGGAGCCGGTGCCGGGCGGCGCGCGAAAGCCCCTTTTCGCGCGCCCTGCGCCCTTGTATAGCGCGCCCATGACCGAGCTTTCCCTGATCCGCAACTTCTCGATCGTGGCCCATATCGACCACGGCAAATCCACCCTTGCCGACCGGCTGATCCAGCTGACCGGCACGGTCGCCGAACGCGACATGAAGGCCCAGCTGCTCGACAGCATGGATATCGAGCGGGAACGCGGCATCACCATCAAGGCCAACACGGTCCGCATCAGCTATCCGGCGAAGGACGGCCGGACCTATGTGCTGAACCTGATCGACACGCCCGGCCATGTCGACTTCGCCTACGAGGTCAGCCGGTCCATGCGCGCGGTCGAGGGATCGCTGCTGGTGGTCGACGCCACCCAGGGGGTCGAGGCGCAGACGCTGGCCAATGTCTACCAGGCCATCGACGCCGACCACGAGATCGTGCCGGTGCTGAACAAGATCGACCTGCCCGCCGCCGAGCCCGAGCGTGTGAAGGCCCAGATCGAGGATGTCATCGGCATCGACGCCAGCCATGCGGTGCCGATCAGCGCCAAGACCGGGCTGGGCATCCCCGACGTGCTGGAAGCCATCGTCACCCGCCTGCCCGCGCCCCGGGGCGACCGGGCCGCGCCGCTCAAGGCGATGCTGGTCGACAGCTGGTATGACAGCTATCTGGGCGTGGTGGTGATGATCCGCGTCATGGACGGGGTGATCCGCAAGGGCGACCAGGTCAAGATGATGCAGACCGGCGCCACCTACCGCCTCGACAAGCTGGCCGTGCTGACCCCCGCGATGCGCGACATCGAGGAACTGGGCCCGGGCGAGATCGGCGTCTTCACCGCCTCGATCAAGCAGGTCCGCGATACCCGCGTGGGCGACACCATCACCCATGAACGCAAGCCCTGCGCCACGCCGCTGCCGGGCTTCAAGCCGGCGCAGCCGGTGGTGTTCTGCGGTCTCTTTCCGGTCGATGCCAATGATTTCGAGGCGCTGCGCGACGCCATCGAGAAGCTGGCCCTGAACGATGCCTCGTTCAGCTACGAGATGGAAACCTCGGCCGCGCTGGGCTTCGGCTTCCGCTGCGGCTTCCTGGGGCTTCTGCATCTCGAGGTGATCCGCGACCGGCTGGAACGCGAATACGATCTGGACCTGATCACCACCGCGCCCAGCGTGGTGTTCAGGCTGCACATGAAGGATGGCGAGGTGCGCGAGTTGCACAACCCCGCCGACATGCCCGACCTGACGCTGGTGGACCACATCACCGAGCCGCGCATCAAGGCCACGATCATGGTCCCCGACGACTATCTGGGCGACGTGCTGAAGCTGTGCCAGGACCGGCGCGGCATCCAGATGGACCTGACCTATGCCGGATCGCGCGCGATGGTCGTCTATGACCTGCCGCTGGCGGAGGTGGTGTTCGATTTCTACGACCGGCTGAAATCGGTGACCAAGGGCTATGCCAGCTTCGACTACCAGATCAGCGAATACCGCGAGGATTACCTCGTGAAGATGTCGATCCTCGTGAACGACGAACCGGTGGACGCGCTGGCGCTGATGGTCCATCGCGACCGCGCCGAGGCGCGCGGCCGGGTGATGGTGGAAAAGCTGAAGGAACTGATCCCGCGCCACATGTTCAAGATCCCGATCCAGGCCGCCATCGGCAGCCGCGTGATCGCGCGCGAGACGCTGTCGGCGATGCGCAAGGACGTGACCGCCAAATGCTATGGCGGCGATGCGACGCGCAAAAAGAAGCTGCTGGAAAAGCAGAAGGCCGGCAAGAAGAAGATGCGCCAGTTCGGCAAGGTCGAGATTCCGCAGACCGCCTTCATCCAGGCGCTGAAGATGGACGGCTAGGCGACGGCCAGCCGGGCCGGCCCCTTGGCGCCCCGCACCCCGTTCCGCGCTCCGTTCCGGGCGGCGCCTCTTGCCACGGCGAGCCACGCCGGTCTCCTCGCCCTCCGCTTCCGCCGCGATGTCTGCCGGGTCGCGCCCGGCCCGCTGTCCCGCCCGCAGGTCTTTCGCATCCGTTAAGCCGGCGTGCGTTGTCGGTGTACGCCCTGTGCACGCCCGGTGCAGCCTCGGTGGACGGCCGGTGCCGCAGAAAACCCTGCAATCGCTGGCCGCCGGCAGCGCGGCCCCGCCGCCAGCCACCGCGCAACGCCCGCCGCCACCCTGCCCCTAAAGCGCGATGGCCGAGATCAGCCGGCCATAATCGACCTGACCCTCATGCGTCGCCCGGCGATAGCTGAAAAAGCGGTCCGGGTCGGAATAGGTGCAATGCCCCGACCACGCGGCCTCGACCCCGGCCGCGCGCAGCCGCGACAGCCCGAAGGCGGGCAGGTCGAACATCGGGCGCCCATTGGGGCCGCCGCTGAAAAACCTTTGATATCCGTCATCTTCGGCCAGAAATTCATCCATGAACTCATCGCCGACCTCATAGGCGCGCTGGCTGATGGTGGGGCCGACCACCGCCCGGATCCGGCTCGCGCCAAGATCGCGCATGGCCGCGACCGTGGCCTCGATCACCCCGCCCAGCGCGCCCCGCCACCCGGCATGGCAGGCGCCGATGACGCCCGCCGCCCGGTCGGCCAGCAGCACCGGCTGGCAATCCGCCGTCAGCACCGCAAGAGCCACGTCATCGCGCGAGGTTACGATCGCATCAGCCTGAATATCCCTGATATTTTCAATGTCATCATCCGCATCCAGCGTCACCGCCAGCGCCGAATGGACCTGCTTGACGGTCGCCAGCGCCTCGGCCGGCACGCCCATCGCGGTGGCCACGCGCGCCCGGTTCACCACCACCATGTCGGTCTGGTCGCTGGACCGGCGCCCGCAATTCAGCCCCGCGAACAACCCCGAGGACGCGCCGCCCTTTCTGGTGAAAAATCCGTGCCTTACGTCGTCAAGCAAAGGATGGGTCAGAATCTCGAGCGTTGTCTGCATCACGCCTCAGCGGGTCAAATCCGGGCACCGGCGGCGCCCCTCTGGGCCAGACGGCCATCGCCTTGAACAGGTGACCCATTTCCTCGGCATGGGTCAAGCGCCGAAGCGCCGCCATCGCGCCCTCGTCGCCGGCCTCGGCCAGCCGCCGCGCCCGCGCGCCGGCGCCGAGGGCCATCAGCCACTCGCCCTGGTGAACCGGCCGCGACACCACCGCCCCGGCCGCCATCGCCGCCACCGCCAGCGGCGCGAAATCGACATGCGCAGTCAGGTCCGCCTCGCCCGGCGAAGTCAGCGGATCGACCGGCTCATGCCCGCGAAGTGCCTGAAAGCTGTCGCCGAATCCGTTCCAGCCACCATAGTCGACGATGATGGCCGCACCGCCATGGGCGGCGATCCGTCCGGCGATGACGGCCATGATCGACGCGGCGGCGGGCCGATCCTCGATGATGTCGCCGGGCCGCCCGGCCCGCGGCAGATCGATCGCCGCGCCTAGGCCCAGTCGCAGCCCGTCGGGGCCGAGGCCCACCATCCGCTCGGCCCAGCCCGCCTCGACCCGCTGGAACTGCCGGATCGGCAGCGCGTCGAAGAATTCGTTTGCCATCAGGAACAGCGGCTTGTGCGGCAGATCCTCGACACGATCAAGATGCGTTACGCTGCCCAGGCGGTCACGCTGGACGCCGCGCAGATGCGGCGAGGCCTCGATCAGCGCCACACGGGCCGCCTCGGCCATGCCTGGCGCGGCGCGCATGGCCCGCAGCATGTCGGCCATCAGGGTGCCGCGCCCGGGCCCCGGCTCGGCCAGGGTGAAGGGCGACGGGCTGCCCTGATCCTGCCAGGCCTGTGTGAGCGCCAGCCCGCAAAGCTCTCCGAAGATCTGCGAGATCTCGGGCGCGGTGGTGAAATCCCCCGCCTTTCCAAAGGGATCACGGGTCGCGTAATAGCCGTGCCGCGGATGCAGCAGGCAGGTCTCCATGTAGTCGGCAAGGCTGATCGGGCCGGTCGCCCGGATCCGCCGCGCGATGATCCGCGCCAGCGGCGTCATGCGACCGGCGGGCGGCGCAGGGCGCGCTGCAGGAAGGCCAGCCCGACCAGCAGCATCGGCAGCGACAGAAGCTGGCCCATCGTCAGGCCGACCACCGGCCCGCCCAGGACATGCCCAAGCGGGTTGCCCGGCGTGATGAACTGGGCGTCGGCGACGCGGAACAGCTCGACGAAGATGCGCGCCGCGGCGTAGCCCGCAAGGAAGATCGCGAGGCACAGGCCCGGACGCCGCAGCCCGCCCCGCCGCACCACCAGCCACAGCACCAGCCCCAGCAACAGCCCCTCGAGCCCCGCCTCGTAAAGCTGGCTGGGATGGCGGGCGCAGGCACCCTCGACGCCCGGACAGGCCTGCGCGGCGTCGCCGGGAAAGATCACCCCCCAAGGCGCGTCGGTCGGCCGGCCCCACAGCTCGGCATTGATGAAATTCGCGATCCGCCCGAAGAAAAGCCCGATCGGCGCGACCACCGCCATCGCGTCGGCCAGCCGCAGCGGCGCGATGCCGCGCGCCCGGCAGAACAGCCATGCGGCGACGATGACCCCCGCGAAACCGCCGTGAAAGCTCATCCCGCCCTGCCAGACCTTCACGATCTCGGCCGGATTGGCGAGGTAGTAACCCGGCTCGTAGAACAGCACGAAGCCCAGCCTGCCGCCCGCGATGACGCCAAGGATCACCCAGCTGAGCAGGTCATCGACCGCTTCGGGCCGCATCGGCGCGCGGTCGCCCCACAGCGCATCACGGCGCATCATCCGCAGCATGATCCGCCAGCCGATCAGCAGCCCGGCCAGATAGGCCAGCGCGTACCAGCGCAGCGACAGCGACAGCCCGCCGATCCGGATCGTGAAGATCTCGGGGGCGATATCGGGAAAGGGGATCATGCGGCCTCGGGGGATTGGTTGCGCCGCGCACGCTAGCGGCGGCGGGGCCGGTGTCAACTGCGGCCGGCCGCGCCGACGCGAGGACAGGGCAGGCCGCGGCGGTCATTGAACCCGCCGCGCCCGCCGACCATATAGGGGCGAACGCAAATCGGAGGCGCAGGCCAGATGACTACGCAGAACAAGTTCTTCGACGACATCTCGAAGCTGATGACCAACGCCATGGGCGTCGCGCAGGGCGCCCGCAGCGAGGCGGAAACCGCGATGAAGGGCTGGGTCGACCGCTGGCTGGCCGATCGCGATTTCGTGACCCGCGAGGAGTTCGAGGCGGTCCGCGACATGGCCATCAAGGCCCGCACCGAGAACGCCGAGCTGAAGGCCCGGCTGGCCGCGCTGGAGGCCGGCCAGCGCGCCGGCTGATCCGCGGCGCGGCACCCTCGGCGCGACGGCGCGATCAGCGGGTCGGCAGACTGATCCGGTCGCGCAGGCTGCCCGAGCGGTCGTAGACCAGAACCTCGTCGCGGTCGGTGACGATCACGATCCAGTCGTCGGCGAAGGTCACGGCCTCGGCGGCGGCACCCTCGGGCAGGGCGATGACATCGGGCAGGTCGGGCAGCGCAGGCTGTCCCAGCCGCAGCCACAGCAGCGCGACGATGGCGATCATGCCCAGCCCCATGACCAGGGTCAGCCCGGTGACAAGCGCCTTCAGGAATCGCAGTTCAGGGACCGCTTTCGCCGCCCGTTTCCAGTCGCTATCATCATCGGCCATGTCGAACCTTGTCGTCACCATCCGGGCCAACCCGCCCGACCGCCTTGATAAGGCCCTTGCCATGGCGGTGCCAGAGGAAGCCGCGCTGTCGCGGTCGCGGCTGGCGCGGCTGATCGCGGAGGGCGCGATCAGCGGGCCGTGCGGCGTGGTCCGTGACGGCAAGGCGCGGGTCGCCGAGGGCGAGGAATACCGCATCGCCCTGCCCGTCGCGGCCCCGGTCGAGACCCGACCCGAGGCAATCGCGCTGTCGGTGGCCTTCGAGGATGACGACCTGATCGTGATCGACAAGCCCGCCGGCATGGTCGTGCATCCGGCGCCGGGCAGCCCCTCGGGCACGCTGGTCAACGCGCTGCTGGCCCATTGCGGCGACAGCCTGTCGGGGATTGGCGGCGAGAGGCGGCCCGGCATCGTGCATCGCATCGACAAGGACACCTCGGGGCTGCTGGTGGTGGCCAAGTCCGACCGCGCCCATCACGGGCTTGCCGCCCAGTTCGAGGCGCACAGCGCGCAGCGCCGCTATCTCGCCCTGGCGCACGGGGCGATCGATCCGGCCGATCCGCGCCTGCGCGGCGTTCCCGGCGTCAGCTTCGAGGAGGGCGGCGTGCTGCGGATCGAGACGCGGCTTGCCCGTCACGCCACCGACCGGCAGCGGCAGGCGGTCTGGTTCGACCGGGGCCGCCACGCGGTGACGCGGGCGCGGCTTCTGGACCGCTTTGGCCGCCCCCCCGCGGCCATGCTGGTCGAATGCCGGCTGGAGACCGGGCGCACGCATCAGATCCGCGTCCACATGGCCCATGCCGGGCTGGGCCTGATCGGCGACCCGGTCTATGGCGGCGCCCGCCGCGGCTCGGCCCGCGCGCTGGGCACGGCGGCGGCAACGGCCGCAGCGGCCTTTCCGCGCCAGGCGCTGCATGCCGCGCATCTGGGCTTCGATCACCCGGTCTCGGGCCGCCCGATGGCCTTCGACAGCCCGCTGCCCGCCGACATGCAGGCGCTGCTGGCAGTGCTGGGCGGCGCGGCTGGGGATGGCACCGGTCCTTGACAGCAACGTGATCCGTCACCACGTTACATCGCCCGAAACCTGCGTCAGGATGGTCGCGCGACGCGACGCCCTGCCGCGCGGCGGGGACGCCCGGCCCGGGGCGGAACCCCGTACGCCGGAGCCGCGTTCCCGACTGACCCCGAAAGGCCACCCGACATGGCAAGCTATGCAAATCTTCCGGCTCCCAGCCCCGAACAGGGGATGAACCGCTATCTGCAGGAGATCCGCAAGTTTCCCCTGCTGGAACCCGAAGAGGAATACATGCTGGCCAAGGCCTGGGCCGATCACGAGGACAGCGAGGCCGCACACAGGCTGGTCACCAGCCACCTGCGGCTGGCGGCCAAGATCGCCATGGGCTATCGCGGCTATGGGCTGCCGCAGGCCGAAGTCATCAGCGAGGCGAATGTCGGGCTGATGCAGGCGGTCAAGCGCTTTGATCCCGAGAAGGGCTTCCGGCTGGCCACCTATGCGATGTGGTGGATCCGCGCCTCGATCCAGGAATACATCCTGCGGTCCTGGTCGCTGGTGAAGATGGGCACCACCAGCGCCCAGAAGAAGCTGTTCTTCAACCTGCGCAAGGCCAAGTCCAAGATCGGCGCGCTGGAAGAGGGCGACCTGCGCCCCGAGAACGTCGCCCAGATCGCCACCGAGTTGAACGTCACCGAACGCGAGGTGATCGAGATGAACCGCCGCCTGTCGGGCGGCGATGCCTCGCTGAATGCCACGGTCGGCGCGGGCGACGGCGAATCGACCGCCCAGTGGCAGGACTGGCTGGAGGACGAGGACGCCAACCAGGCCGAGGCCTATGCCGAGACCGAGGAACTGGACACCCGCCGGCAGATGCTGCTGTCGGCGATGGACGTTCTGAACGAGCGCGAGCGCGACATCCTGATGGAACGCCGGCTGCGCGACGAGCCGATGACGCTGGAGGATCTGTCCTCGCGCTATGACGTCTCGCGCGAGCGGATCCGCCAGATCGAGGTGCGCGCCTTCGAGAAGCTGCAGGACCGGATGCGGGTTCTGGCGCGCGAAAAGGGCATGCGCGTGCCCGAGGCCGGCGCCTGAGCCGCGGCCCGCGCGCGCGGCGCGATTGACGCGGGGGTGCCGCGCGCTATGGTCGCCTGACAGGCAGGCAGACCAGAACAGATGACCGCTCTGACGGAATTTCAACGGCTCGAGGCACAGGGATCGTGGCGGTCGGCGCCCGATGCGCGGCTGCGCGAGGTCGTCGTCGCCGTCGGGGAAGCGACGCTGGTGCTGAGCGATCCGAAATCCGACCTGCCCCTGTCGCACTGGTCGCTGCCCGCGGTCACCCGGCTGAACCCCGGCGAGATGCCGGCGATCTATGCGCCCGGCGGCGATGGCGGCGACGAGACCGTCGAGATCGACGATCCGCTGATGATTCAGGCGATCGAGCGTGTCCACCGCGCGATCGCCACCCGGCGCGCCCATCCGGGCCGGCTGCGCGGCGGGCTGACGGTGGTGGCGGTCGTCGCGATGCTGGTCGCGCTGGTGGTCTGGCTGCCCGACGCCATCATCCGCCATGCCGCGCGGATCGCGCCACCCGCCCAGGCCCGCCAGATCGGCGGCGCGGTGCTGGCCGACATCGAGCGCAGCACCGGCGCGATCTGCACCCGCGCGTCAGGCCAGGCGGTGCTGGACTGGATCACCCCGCGACTGATCGGCCCGGATGCGTCGGTGCGGGTGGTGCCCGGCCCGCTGAACGGCGTGCTTCGCCTGCCCGGAAACCTCTACGTGCTGGGCGGCGACCTGCTGGAGGGTTCGCCCGGCCCGGATGCCGCGGCGGGGCATCTGCTGGCCGCCTCGCTGGCGACCGATCCGGGCGCGATCCTGTGGCAGGCGCTGGACCATGCCGGTTTCACCGCCGTGCTGCGGCTGCTGACGCTGGGGCAGTTGCCGCCCGCCGCGATGCGCGGCTTTGGCGAGACGCTGCTGTCCCGGCCGGTGCCGCGCCCCGAGGCCGGGCCGCTTCTGGCGGCGATGGAACAGGCGGGGTTCGGCAGCGAAGCCTATGCGCGCAGCATCGACCCGACCGGGCAATCGGTCCTGCCGCTGATCGAGGGCGACCCGTTCCGGCTGGCGCCGCCGCCACGCCCCCTGCTGACCGACCAGCAATGGCTGGCCCTGCAGCAGATCTGCGCCGGCTGACCGGGCTCAGTTGGCCAGCGCGCGGGCGAGGCTGAGGACCGCGAGAATGCGGCGCGTCTCGCTGTCGACCCGGTAGATGCTGGCGTCGTCGCGATAATAGCGCCAGTCCAGGCGCGGTTCGAGATCGAAGCGGCGCGGGTCGCGGACCACCCGGTAGTCACCCGCCCTCAGCACCTGCCCGACCCGGTGTCCGTAGCCGATGCCGGCCTTCTTCGCCTGTCCGGGCGGCACGCAGGGCGGGGTCTTTTTTGCCAGGCCGGGCGGGCAGGTCGCCGCATGGCCGGGATGCCGCCGATGCTGGATCAGCGCGCCGCGCTGTTCGTGCTTGAGGAACTGATCCTGCTTGCCATGCCCCCTGCCCGGATCGGCCCAGACAGGCGCTGCGCCCGCCGTCGTCAGCACCACGGCCGCCGCGGCCATCATGGATACGATCTTCATCCCCGTTCTCCCTTCCGAACTCATGTCCTGCAACGCGCCTGCACGGCGTCCGGTCGCAGCAGGTTTCCCGGCGCCCGCCCATTCCGGCGCCCAACCGGGCGCCGGGGCGGCGCGGTCACACGAACTGCTCGCGCAGCAGCCGTTCCTCGAGGCCGTGGCCGCGATCGAACAGCAACCGGTGGCGGATGTCGGCGGCGCTGCGGATGCGCACCGTCGTCACATGCCGGACCGAGCGCGAATCGGCGTCGGCCATCACCGGCCGCCTTTCGGGGTTCAGCACCTCGATCTCGACCTCGGCAGCCTTGGGCAGCAGCGCCCCGCGCCAGCGCCGCGGGCGGAACGGCGCGATGGCCGTCAGCGCCAGGACCTCGGACCCGATCGGCAGGATCGGGCCATGCGCCGAATAATTGTAGGCCGTCGATCCGGCCGGGGTCGAAACCAGCGCGCCATCGCAGACCAGTTCCTCCATCCGCATCCGGCCATCGACATGGATGCGCAGCTTTGCCGCCTGCGGCCCCTCGCGCAGCAGGCTGACCTCGTTGATCGCCAGCGCCTCGTGCTGCGTGCCGTCGGCACAGCGCGCCCACATCCGCAGCGGGTTGATGACCGTCTCTTCGGCGGCCAGCAGGCGGCGCGGCAGGTCGTCCTCGGCATAGCTGTTCATCAGGAAGCCGACCGTGCCGCGGTTCATGCCATAGACCGGCAGGTTGCGGCCCTGCATCGCGTGCAGCGTCTGCAGCATGAAGCCGTCGCCGCCCAGCGCGACCACCATCGCCGCCGCGTCCAGCGGCGTGTCGCCATGGCGGGCGATCAGCCGCTGCAGCGCCTCTTGCGCCGGTTCGGCATGGCTGGCGGTGAAATGGACGGGGGGCATCATGGCGGCGGCCTTCCTGGGGTCGCGCGCAGCATCGGCCGCGCCCGCGTCCTTGGCAAGCCCCGCAGGACCGGGGACGCGGGCGGCCGGTCGCAGGTCGCATTGCCGCTTTCCGGCTGCCGATCCATGCGCTATGACGGCGCCATTCCCTGCCGTCCCTAGCCCGAGAGGATGCGAGACAGATGAACGCTCCCACCCGCGACACCGGATTCTTCACCGAAACGCTGGCCAGCCGCGATCCCGACATCGCCACCGCGATCACGCAGGAACTCGGCCGCCAGCGCGACGAGATCGAACTGATCGCCTCGGAAAACATCGTCAGCCGCGCCGTGCTCGAGGCGCAGGGTTCGGTGCTGACCAACAAATATGCCGAGGGCTATCCGGGCAAACGCTATTACAGCGGTTGCCAGTATGTCGACATCGCCGAAAACCTCGCGATCGAGCGGGCCAGGCAGCTGTTCGGCTGCGAGTTCGCCAATGTCCAGCCCAACAGCGGCAGCCAGATGAACCAGGCGGTGTTCCTGGCGCTGCTGCAGCCCGGCGACACCTTCATGGGGCTGGACCTGAATTCGGGCGGGCACCTGACGCATGGCAGCCCGGTCAACATGTCGGGCAAGTGGTTCAATGTCGTCAGCTATGGCGTGCGCCAGCAGGACCAGCTTCTGGACATGGAGGCGATCGCCGAAAGCGCCCGCACCCACAAGCCCAAGCTGATCGTGGCGGGCGGCACCGCCTACAGCCGGGTCTGGGACTGGGCCGCCTTCCGCCGGATCGCGGACGAGGTCGGCGCCGTCCTGATGGTGGACATGGCCCATATCGCGGGCCTCGTGGCCGGCGGCCAGCATCCCTCGCCCCTGCCCCATGCCCATGTGGTGACCACGACCACGCACAAGTCGCTGCGCGGCCCGCGCGGCGGGATGATCCTGACCAATGATGCCGACATCGCCAAGAAGGTGAATTCGGCGGTGTTCCCCGGCCTTCAGGGCGGCCCGCTGATGCATGTGATCGCCGCCAAGGCGGTGGCCTTCGGCGAGGCGCTGCGCCCCGAGTTCAAGGAGTATGCCGCGCAGGTCGTCAGGAACGCGCAGGCGATGGCGGACGAGTTGATGAAGGGCGGTATCGACATCGTGTCGGGCGGCACCGACAACCATCTGTGCCTGGCCGACCTGCGCCCCAAGAAGGTGACCGGCAAGGCGACCGAGGCCGCGCTGGGCCGCGCCCATATCACCTGCAACAAGAACGGCGTGCCCTTCGATCCCGAAAAGCCCTTCGTCACGTCGGGCATCCGGCTTGGCGCCCCCGCCGGCACGACGCGCGGCTTCGGCGAGGCCGAGTTTCGCCAGATCGCGCGCTGGATCGTCGAGGTCGTTGACGGGCTGGCCGCCCATGGCGAGGACGGCAATGCCGAGGTCGAGGACAAGGTCCGCGCCGAGGTGGCCCAGCTTTGTGCCCGCTTTCCACTGTATGCCGGCATGTAGGCGCAGACGCCGCAGCACCCCGATCAAAGGACCCGCCGCGCGCCATCGCGGCGGGTTCTGCATTGTGTGCAAATCCGCCATCCGCTAAGTCGCCACCGGGGCCGCTTGCAGGCCCGACCGCATCCGAGGCGCCGCGATGACCACACCCGACAGACCCGCCCCGCCGGCCCCGACCGCGGCCCCGGACAGCAAGCCGATGGTCGCGGCGGCCTGGATGATGGGTGCGGTCGCCTCGTTCACCTCGATGGCGGTGGCGGGCCGCACGGTGTCGATCGAACTCGACAGCTTCGAGATTCTCGCCTGGCGGTCGCTGTTCGGCATCGCCATCATCGCCGCCATCGCCAGCCTGCGCGGCCGCTGGGCCGGCATGGCGATGCGCCATCCGGGGCTGCATCTGGGCCGCAACATCGTGCATTTCGCCGCCCAGAACCTGTGGTTCTTCGCCATCGTGACGGTGCCGCTGGCGCAGGTCTTCGCGCTGGAATTCACCGCACCGCTGTGGGCGCTGCTGCTGTCGCCGCTGTTTCTGGGCGAGCGGCTGACGCGGGCGCGGGTGCTGTCGGCGGCGATCGGCTTCGTGGGCATCCTGCTGGTCGCGCGTCCCGGCGCGGCGCCGATCACCCCGGGGCTTGTGGCGGCGGCGGGTGCGGCGCTTGGCTTTGCCGCGACCTATATCTTCACCAAGCGGATGACCGCGGTCACCTCGATCCTCGCGATCCTGTGGTGGATGACGGTGCTGCAGACGATCTTCGGCTTCGCCTGCGCCGGGCTTGACGGGCGAATCGCATGGCCTTCGGCCGCAACGCTGCCCTGGGTGCTGCTGATCGGCGCCACCGGGCTGACCGCGCATTTCTGCATCGGCAAGGCGCTGGAGGTCGCGCCGGCGACGGTGGTCATGCCCTTCGACTTCCTGCGGCTGCCCGCGGCCGCGCTGATCGGGCTGCTGCTTTACGGCGAAGAGATCGGCGCGCTGGTGATCGCTGGCGCGGCGCTGATCCTGTGCGGCAACTACCTGAACCTGCGCGCCGAGGCCCGCGCCCGCCGAAGCCGCGCCGCGGCCGCCTAGCCCTGCCAGCGCGGCTTGCGCTTCTCGAAGAAGGCGGCGATGCCCTCGGGCGCCTCGCCGCCCTCCCAGGCGGCCACCAGGCGGTCGATGCTGTCCTCGATCACGGCGGCGTCGATCACCGGGCCAAGCGCCCGGCATTGCGCCTTGGCCGCCGCGACCGCGCCGGGCGCAGCCAGCAGATAGGGCGCCACCTCGGCCTCGATGGCGGCATCCAGATCGCCGGGCGCCACAGCGCGGGCGGCCAGGTTCAGGGTCACCGCCTCGGCCGCATCGAAAAGCCGGGCCGAAAAGAACACCCGCCGCGCCCGGTCCTCGCCCATCCGGGCCAGCACATAGGGGCCGATGGTCGCGGGGATCAGCCCCAGCCGCACCTCGGTCAGGCCGAATTTCGCATCCGCGGCGGCGATGGCCACGTCGCAGACCGCCATCATGCCGATGCCGCCGCCGAAGGCATTGCCATGCACGCGCCCGATCAGCGGCTTGGGCAGCAGGTTCAGCGCCGACAGCATCCCCGCCAGAAGCCGCGCGCCCGCCCGCCGCGTGTCGGCATCGACGGTCATCTGCGCCTTCATCCAGGCCAGGTCACCCCCCGCGCAGAAGCTGGCACCCTCGGCCGCCAGCACGACGACCCGCACCCCGGGATCGCCGCCAAGCTGCGCCGCAGCCTCGGTCAGTTCCTCCATCATCCGCTGCGACAGCGCGTTGTGCTTGTCGGGCCGCGACAGCCACAGGGTCGCGACGCCGCGCGCATCGGTCTGGATGCGGATCGTTTCAAACATGCTCTGTCCCCCTCATCGCCCGCGCCATCGCCGCGGCCTCGGCGATGACCGCCATGTCAAGCCCGGTCGCATGGCCGGCCCGCGCCAGATGCGTGGCGACCCGTTCGGTCGCCACGTTGCCGGCCGCGCCGGGTGCGTAGGGGCAGCCGCCAAGCCCGCCCACGGCCGCATCGAAGACCCGCAGCCCGCGCGCGAGGCTGGCGTCGATATTGTCCAGCGCCCGGCCCGCGGTGTCGTGGTAATGCCCTGCGAGGCGCGCGGCCGGCATCTCGTCCAGCACGGCCGCCAGCATCGCGTCAATGGTCTCGGGGCGGCCCTGCCCGATGGTGTCGCCCAGGCTGACCTCGTGGCAGCCCATGTCGCGCAGCGAGGCCACCACGCGCGCCACCGCGGCAGGCGGGGTCGGGCCATCGAAGGGACAGTCGGTGACGACGCTGACATAGCCGCGCAGCGGCACCCCGTCACGCGCCGCCGTCTGCGCCACCGGAGCCAGCCGTTCCAGGCTTTCGGCGATGGTTGCGTTGAGGTTGGCCTTGCTGAAGCCTTCCGAGGCGCTGGCAAAGATCGCCACCTCGCCCGCCCGCGCGGCCCGCGCCGCCTCATAGCCCTTCATGTTGGGTGTCAGCACGGCATAGCGGATGCCGGGCGCGCGGCGGATGCCGGCCATCACCTCGGCGGCGTCGGCCATCTGCGGGACCCATTTCGGGCTGACGAAGCTGGTCACCTCGATGCGCCGGAAGCCGGCCCGCGACAGCAGGTCCACCAGGGCGATCTTGTCGGCGGCGGGGATCAGCCGCCTTTCGTTCTGCAGGCCGTCGCGGGGGCCCATCTCGAAGATCTCCACGGCATCAGGCATCCGGCACCTCGTAGAAGTCGCGCGCATAGATGCTGTCCGCGCCGCCCCGCGCCACCGCGCGCCGGTAGGCGGGCCGGGCCGTCATCGCATCGCGATAGGCGGACAGCGCGGGATATTCCGCGGCCGGCAGGAAGCGGAACAGCGCCTCGATGTTGAAGCCCATCATGCAGTCGGCAGCCGAGAAGCCGCCATCCAGCAGCGTCGGTTGCCCGGCCAGATGCGCCTGAAGCACCTGCGCCGTGACCGCCAGCCGCCGCGTGTCGAGCCGCATCAGCGGCACCGACCGGGCGCTGTCGGGGCGCAGGAAGATGTGGTGGATGTTCAGCGATTGCAGGATGTTGGCCTGCGTTTCGGCGAAGCCCACCCATTCGAGGAAGTCGGGCCGCCCGGCCTCGCCGGGCCGGGGTGCCAGGCGCCCCTCGCGTTCCGTCAGGTATTGCACGATCGCGCCGGATTCGAAGATCGCCCGCCCGTCGATCTCGAGCGCGGGCACCCGGCCGGCGGGGGAGAGCGCCCGGAATTCGGCGCTGCGCAGCCCGCCATCGGTCAGCGACCAGACGCGCAGCTCGCAGGGCAGGCCCAGTTCCTCCAGCAGCCACAGCACCCGCATCGAGCGCGAGCCGGGGACATGGTGCAGGCGGATCACGCCGCCGCCTCGGCCGCTTCCAGCCGGATCAGCGCGGCGCCCGCCTCGACCTGGTCGCCGGGCCGCGCCAGCACCTCGGCCACCACGCCGTCGCGGGCGGCGGTCAGGCTGTGCTCCATCTTCATGGCCTCCAGCACGGCCAGCCGGTCGCCCTCGCGGACCTGCTGGCCAGCCTCGACATGGACCGACTTGACCAGCCCCGGCATCGGCGACAGCGTCAGCGCGGCATCGCCGCCCGCGGCGCTGCGGCGGGCCAGCGGATCCAGCGGTACAAGCTGCACGTTGCGCCCGCCAAAGACGCTGACCCCGGCGTCGTGGCTGACGATGCGGCTGCGGCGCAGCGCGTCATCGACCCACCAGCGGTCGCCCTGCCAGCGCACCTCATGGGCGGTCCCGTCCAGCGTGACCCGCGCCGCCCCCGGCCCGAGAACCTCCAGCAGGGCCTCGCCGCCCTCCCAGGCGATGGTGCGGCGCAGCGGCTGCCACAGCGTCGCGCCGCCGCGCGCGGCCGGATCGGCCAGCCCCGCCAGCCCGATCACCGCCAGCGCCCGACTGCGCGGATCGGGCTCGGCCGAGGCGATCAGCGCGTCCAGATCGCGCCCGATCAGCCCGGTGTCGACCTCGCCTTTGCGGAAGCCCTCATGCCGGGTCAGGGCGATCAGGAAGTCCAGATTGGTCACCGACCCCGCCACCTCGGTATCGACAAGCGCCGCCTCGAGCGCGCGCAGCGCCACCGCGCGGGTCGGCCCGTGCGTGACGACCTTGGCGATCATCGGGTCGTACCAGGGCGAGATCGCATCGCCCTGCCGCACGCCGGTCTCGATCCGCGCGCCGCCCGGGAAATGCAGATGCGCCAGCCGCCCGGTCGCGGGCAGGAAGCCCGCGGGGACATCCTCGGCGTAAAGGCGCGCCTCGAAGGCGTGGCCGGTGATGTGCAGATCCTCCTGCCGGGCGGGCAGCGGCTCGCCCGAGGCCACGCGCAGCTGCCATTCGACCAGGTCGATGCCGGTGATCGCCTCGGTGACCGGGTGTTCGACCTGCAGGCGGGTGTTCATCTCCATGAACCAGAAGCCGTCGGGGCGCAGCCCGTCGCTGCCGTCGACGATGAATTCGATGGTGCCGGCGCCCTTGTAGCCGATGGCCTCGGCCGCGCGGACGGCGGCGGCGCCCATGATCCTGCGGATCTCGGGGGACATGCCGGGGGCCGGGGCCTCTTCGATGACCTTCTGGTGGCGACGCTGCAGCGAACAGTCGCGTTCGAACAGATGCACGGCACGGTGGCCGTCGCCGAAGACCTGCACCTCGATATGGCGGGGCTGCAGGACGTATTTCTCGATCAGCACGGCGGCGTTGCCGAAGGCGTTGCGGGCCTCGGACTGCGCCGAGGCCAGCGCGTCGGCGAATTGCGCCGGCTCGTCGACGCGCCGCATCCCCTTGCCACCGCCGCCGGCCACAGCCTTGATCAGCACCGGATAGCCGATGCGGCCCGCCTCGGCTTCCAGCTGCCCCGGATCCTGCCCCGCGCCGTGATAGCCGGGCACGACCGGCACCCCGGCCTCTTCCATCAGCGCCTTGGCGGCATCCTTCAGCCCCATCGCGCGGATCGCCCGCGCCGAGGGCCCGATGAAGACGAGGCCCGCGGCCTCGACCGCCTCGACGAAATCGGGGTTCTCGCTGAGAAAGCCGTAGCCGGGATGGATCGCCTGCGCGCCCGTGGCTCGCGCCGCCGCGATGATCGCCTCGCCCTTCAGGTAGCTGTCGGCGGGGGCCGGACCGCCCAGGTGCACCGCCTCGTCGGCCATCGCGACATGGCGGGCGCCGCGGTCCGCATCCGAGAACACCGCCACGGTGGCGACGCCCAGCCTGCGGCAGCTGTCGATGACCCGGCAGGCGATCTCGCCCCGGTTGGCGATCAGGATCTTCGAGAACATGGCAGTCCTTCCTTTCCAGGGCAGCCGCCGGGGGCCGTGCGCCCCCGGAGCCCCGCAGGATATTTCGACACAGAAGATGGGGCGCGCGCCCGGTCGGCCCCGGGCTGGGGGTGCCTGGCGCGGCGGCAGGTGATCCGGGCCCGGGCCATCGCCGCGATCACATGCGGAAGATGCCGAAGCGGGTCGGCGCGATGGGGGCGTTCAGGCTGGCGCGCAGCGACAGCGACAGCACGTCGCGGGTCTTGCGGGGGTCGATGATGCCGTCGTCCCAGAGCCGCGCCGAGGCGTAGAGCGGGTGGCTTTGGCGGTCGAACATCTCGATGGTGGGGCGCTTGAACTCGGCCTCGTCCTCGGCCGACCAGGTGCCGCCCTGACGCTCGATCCCGTCGCGGCGAACGGTCGCCAGCACGCCCGCGGCCTGTTCGCCGCCCATCACGCTGATGCGCGAATTGGGCCAGGTCCACAGGAAGCGCGGCGAATAGGCGCGGCCCGCCATGCCGTAATTGCCGGCGCCGAAACTGCCGCCGACCAGCATGGTGATCTTGGGCACGCTGGTCGTGGCCACCGCCGTCACCATCTTGGCGCCGTGGCGGGCGATCCCCTCGTTCTCGTATTTGCGGCCGACCATGAAGCCGGTGATGTTCTGCAGGAATACCAGCGGGACGCCGCGCTGGCTGCAGAGTTCGATGAAATGTGCGCCCTTCTGGGCGGCCTCGGAGAACAGCACGCCGTTGTTGGCGACGATGCCGACCGGGCAGCCCTCGACATGGGCAAAGCCCGTGACCAGCGTCTCGCCGAAGCGGGCCTTGAATTCGTCGAAGCGCGAGCCGTCGACGACGCGGGCGATCACCTCGCGGATATCGTAGGGCGTGCGCAGATCGGCCGGCACCACACCGAGGATCTCGTCGGGATCATGGGCGGGGGGCTCGGGCGATTGCCACTGGACAGTGTCGGGGCGGCGCCGGTTCAGGTTGCCAAGCGCGCGGCGCGCCATGGCCAGCGCATGCGCGTCGTCCTCGGCCAGGTAGTCGGCGACGCCGGACAGGCGGGTGTGGACATCGCCGCCGCCCAGATCCTCGGCGCTGACAACCTCGCCGGTGGCGGCGCGGACCAGCGGCGGGCCGGCAAGGAAGATCGTGCCCTGGTCGCGCACGATGATCGTCACGTCCGACATGGCCGGCACATAGGCGCCGCCGGCCGTGCAGGACCCCATGACCACGGCGATCTGGGGGATGCCCAGCGCGCTCATCCGGGCCTGGTTGAAGAAGATCCGGCCGAAATGGTCGCGGTCGGGGAACACCTCGTCCTGGTTGGGCAGGTTGGCGCCGCCGGAATCGACCAGGTAGACGCAGGGCAGCTGGCACTCCTCGGCGATCTCCTGCGCGCGCAGGTGCTTTTTCACGGTCATCGGATAGTAGGTGCCGCCCTTCACGGTGGCGTCGTTGGCGACCACCATCACATCCTGGCCGTGGACCCGGCCGATCCCGGCGATCACGCCCGCGGCCGGGGCGGCACCGTCATACATGCCATGCGCGGCGGTCGCGCCGATTTCCAGGAAGGGCGAGCCGGGGTCCAGCAGGTTGGCGACCCGTTCGCGCGGCGGCATCTTGCCGCGGCCGACATGGCGTTCCAGCGCCTTTGCCCCGCCACCGGCCGCCGCGGCCTCGGCGGCCTCGCGCGCGACCGCCAGCAGCGCCAGATGCGCCTCGCGATTGGTGCGGAAGCCGTCGGAACCGGTCAGTGCCGCAGAGGTCAGCTTCATGTCAGTATCCCCGCATTTTCTTCAGTTCCAGCGCGCGGCGCGCCGTGTGTTCCATCTGGCAGAAGCCGGCCGCGACGCTGCGCATGCTGCCGCCGTCATAGCGGTCATAGGCGAACTTGCAGTCGGCGTCGCGCAGCGCGATCCAGGCGCGCTGCGCCGTCAGCAGGGTGTCGCTAAGGCCCGGCATGTCGGCGAACTGGTCGCGCGTGGCCTTGTATTCGCGGTTCAGGATCGCGTCCCATGCGGCGGTCTCGGCCATGGTGCAGCTCATGGTGCCGACCGTGGTGGGCCGGTCGGCATCCTCGCAGAGGCGCGCGGCAAGGCCGATGCAGTCTGTGGTGATGCCGCCCCGCGGCGCGGTGTCGAAACAGGCGGCCACGATGGCCTCATCGACGGCGCGGTCCTGCGCGGGGGCCATGGTCGCGAAGGCCATGCCGCCGATGGCGACGGCCTGTGCCGCAAGCCGCCGTGCCATCAGACCAGCCCCATCAGTTCGCGGCCGATCAGCATGCGGCGGATCTCGCTGGTGCCGGCGCCGATCTCCATCAGCTTGGCATCGCGGAAGAGGCGGCTGACCACGCTGTCGTTCAGGAAGCCCGCGCCCCCCAGAGCCTGGACCGCCTGATGGGCCTGCACCATCGCCTGCTCGCTGGCATAAAGCACGGCCCCCGCCGCGTCCTGCCGCGTGACCTTGCCCGCATCGCAGGCCCGCGCGACCTCGTAGACATAGGCCCGCGCGGTGTTCAGCGCGACATACATGTCGGCGATCTTGCCCTGCATCAGCTGGAAGGATCCGATCGGCTGGCCGAACTGCCTGCGGTCGCGGACATAGGGCATCACCTCGTCGAGGCATGCCGCCATGATGCCGGTGCCGATGCCCGACAGCACCAGCCGTTCATAGTCCAGCCCCGACATCAGCACGCGCACGCCGCGGCCTTCCTCGCCCAGTACGTTCTCGAAGGGGATCTCGCAATTCTCGAAGATCAGCTCGCCCGTGTTGGACCCGCGCATCCCCAGCTTGTCGAAATGGGGCGACGTCGAAAAGCCCGCCATGCCGCGTTCGACGATGAAGGCGGTGATGCCCTTGCTGCCCGCATCGGGGTCGGTCTTGGCATAGACGACCAGAGTATGCGCGTCCGGCGCGTTGGTGATCCAGTACTTGTTGCCGTTCAGGACATAGCGGTCGTTCTTCTTCTCGGCCCGCAGCTTCATGCCGACCACGTCGCTGCCCGCGCCCTCCTCGGACATGGCCAGCGCGCCGACGGCCGCGCCGCTGCACAGGTCCGGCAGGTATTTCGCGCGCTGCGCATCGCTGCCGTTCAGCTTGATCTGGTTCACGCAGAGGTTGGAATGGGCCCCGTAGGACAGGCTGACGCTGGCCGAGGCGCGGGCCAGTTCCTCGGTGGCGATGACATGCGCGAGATAGCCCATCCCCGAGCCGCCGAACTCCTCGGACACGGTAATGCCCAGCAGGCCCAGTTCGCCCATCTCGGCCCACAGCTCGTTGGGAAAGGCGTTGGTGCGGTCCACCTCGGCGGCCAGCGGCTTGACGCGCTCTTGCGCCCAGCGGTGGATCATCTCGCGCAGGGCGTTCACATCCTCGCCCAGATCGAACTGCATGCCTTGCGTGAACATCGCCGCACCCTCCGTTTATTGAACGATCGTTCATTTAATGGGGGTGTAGCCTATTCCCCCCGGCCGCGTCAAGCGAAGCCTGCGCCGGATCGCCCATCCGGTCAACCGGCGCGGCTTGCGCTTTCGCATAACGCCCCGCATCCTGCCCGCCGCCCGCATCGGCGCGGCGACAGGAAAGGCGCGGAGGCCCGTTGATGAAGCTGATGATTCTGCGTCACGCGCCGGCGCTGACCGGGGGGCGGCTAGCCGGCCGCCGCGATGTCGATGCCGATTGCAGCGACCGCGACGCCTTCGCGCGGATGGCCACGCGGCTGGGCGAGATCGGGGAGGTGCTGAGCAGTCCGGCGCGGCGCTGCCTGCAGACCGCGGTGGCGCTTGGGCTTGGCGACCCGCCGACCCGCGCGGCCCTCTGGGAACAGGATCACGGCGCCTGGGAGGGCATGGCTCTTGACCGCCTGCCCGACCTGGGCCGGATGAGCCCGGCCGACCTGGCGCGGCACCGTCCCGACGGCGGCGAAAGCTTCGACGACATGGCCGCGCGCGTCCGCCCCGAGATCGAGGCGCTGCGCGGCGACTGCCTGATCGTGGCCCATGCCGGCACGGTCCGCGCGGCGCTGGCGATGGTGGTGGGACCCGCGGCGCTGTCCTTCGCGGTGGCGCCGCTGTCGCTGACCGTGCTGCGCCGCGCAGGCCCCGACTGGTCCGTCGAGGCCGTGAACGTGACCGCGCCATGATGGCCCTGACCGCCCTAATCGCGCTGGCCGTCGACGCCGCCATCGGCTGGCCCGACGCGCTGTTTCGCCGGATCGGCCATCCGGTCACATGGCTGGGTCGGCTGATCGCGGCGCTGGACTCGCGGATGAACCGGGGCCGGGCGCGGGTTCTGCGCGGCGCGCTGGCCAGCCTTGTGGTGATCGCGGCGGCGCTGGCCCCCGCGCTGCTGCTGGCGGCGCTGTTCGGGCCGCTGATCGCCGGGCTGCTGGCCTGGCCCTTGGTGGCGGCGCGGTCGCTCGACCAGCATCTGCGCGCGGTCGCCCGGCCGCTGCTGGCGGGCGATCTGACTGCCGCGCGCCGCGCCACCGCGATGATCGTCGGTCGCGATGTCAGCGGTGCCGGCGAGGCCGCGCTGTCGCGCGCGGCGATCGAGAGCCTGGCCGAGAACGCCTCGGACGGGGTGATCGCGCCGCTGTTCTGGGCGGCGGTGGCGGGGCTGCCTGGCATCGCGGCCTACAAGGCGATCAACACGCTGGATTCGATGATCGGGCACCGCACCCCCCGGCACGAGGAGTTCGGCCGCTTTGCCGCGCGGCTCGACGATGTGGCGAACTGGCTGCCCGCGCGGCTGACGGCGCTGCTGCTGGCGGCGGTCGGCGGCCGCCCTGCCCTTGCGGTGGCGCGCCGCGACGCGGGCGCGCACCGCTCGCCGAATGCGGGCTGGCCCGAGGCGGCGATGGCGGGGGCGCTGGCGGTGCGGCTGTCGGGCCCGCGCCGTTATGCCGACCGGATCGCGGACGAGCCCTGGCTGAACGGAGCGGCCCGCGACCCGCAGGCTGCCGACATCCTGCGCGCACTGCGCCTGTACCGTCGCGCGACCGCGCTGGCGGCGGCGGGGCTTGCGGTGCTGGCGGTGATCTAGGCGCCGCTCAGCCGGCGGTCACGCGAACCTCCTGGCTGACCATCTCGGCGGCGGTCATCGTGGTCATGAAGGCCACGTCGGTCGCATCGCGGCCCACCGCGATCAGCGCCATCTGATCGGCGCGGGCCATGCCGGTCGGATCGACCAGATGCCAGCCACCCTGCAGGTAGACCTCGACCACGGCGTGGAAATCGGGCGGCTCGACCGGCGGCGCATAGACGCTGGCGATGCGGGCCGGGATCTGCGCGGCGCGGCACAGCGCGATCATCAGATGGGCATAGTCGCGGCAGACGCCGCGGCGTTCCAGGAAGGTGTCGGCGGCGGTGGTGCTGGCGGTGCTGACGCCGGGCACATAGTCCAGCCGCTGTTCCACCCAGTCGCGGATCGCCTGCACCTTGGCGCCGCCCTCCAGGTCGCCGAAACGCTGCGTGGCAAAGGACACGAAGCGTTCGGCCTGGCAATAGCGAGACGACAGCAGATAGCGCAGCGCGTCGCCGGGCATTTCATCGACCTGATCGGCCGCCAGCCCGGCCAGATCGGGGCAACCGCGCGAGATCGCCACCTCGGCGTCATAGCGGCAGCGGATATGGTCGGCGGCGCGCAGGATGATGCGCTCGCCGATGCCCTCCTCGCCGGGGACGCGGGCCAAATGCTCGACCCGGCCGAAATCGATCGCGGTGCTGCGCAGGTCCTGGCCGCCGGCACCCGCCGCCTCCAGCATCAGCAGCACCGGACCCGGCTGCGCCAGACGATATTCAAGTTCGACCCCGATCTTCACACGCATCTTCACCCCCTGGGACATGCCGCCTGATCGCAGGTTGCGGCGCGGGGTGCAATGATCCGGACGGCGCGCCGGTTCCGCGACGCAAAGCCCCTTTCGCGCTGCACACCGGCGCGCTATGACCGCGCCATGCTGAAGACCCGCATCATCCCCTGCCTTGATGTCGCCGATGGCCGCGTGGTCAAGGGCGTGAATTTCGTGGACCTGATCGACGCCGGCGACCCGGTCGAGGCGGCGCGGGCCTATGACGCGGCCGGCGCCGACGAGATCTGCTTTCTGGACATCCACGCCACCCACGAGAACCGCGGCACCATGTTCGACCTGGTGACCCGCACGGCCGAGCAGTGCTTCGTGCCGCTGACGGTGGGCGGGGGCGTGCGCACCCATGAGGACGTGCGCGCCCTGCTGCTGGCCGGCGCCGACAAGGTCAGCTTCAATTCGGCCGCCGTCGCCGATCCCGACGTGGTGGCCGCCGCCGCCGACCGCTTCGGCAGCCAGTGCATCGTGGTGGCGATCGACGCCAAGACCGTGGCGCCCGGCGAATGGCAGATCTTCACCCATGGCGGGCGCAAGCCCACCGGCATCGACGCCGTCGACTTCGCCCGCACCGTCGAGGCCCGCGGCGCTGGCGAGATCCTGCTGACCTCGATGGACCGCGACGGCACGCGGTCGGGCTTCAACCTGCCGCTGACCCGCGCCATCGCCGATGCGGTGGGCATCCCCGTCATCGCCTCGGGCGGGGTCGGCACGCTGGATCACCTGGTCGAGGGCGTGACCGAGGGCCATGCCAGCGCCGTTCTGGCCGCCTCGATCTTCCATTTCGGCACCTTCACCATCGCCGAGGCCAAGGCCCACATGGCCGCGGCGGGCATCCCGATGAGGCTGGCATGAACGCGCTGGAGCGGCTGGCCCGGACCATCGAGGCGCGCAGGACCGCCGACCCGGACAGCAGCTGGACCGCCGCCCTGCTGGCCAAGGGCCCCGAGAAATGCGCCGAGAAATTCGGCGAGGAAGCCGTCGAGGCGATCATCGAGGCGGTGCGCGGCGATCGCGCGCGGCTGACCTCGGAAGCCGCCGACGTGCTGTTTCACCTGCTGGTCATGCTGGCCGCGCGCGACGTGCCGCTGGCGGACGTGCTGGCCGAGCTGGCGCGGCGCGAGGGGGTGTCGGGCGTGGCCGAGAAGGCCGCGCGCCGCTGAGGGCACGGACGGCCGGATCGCGCGAAACCCTTCCCTCTTGCCCCCCGGCAAGGCTATAAGCGACGCAACCGCCGCGATTGCGAGGATGGCGGCACGAGAACACGGCAGAGGACGGCATGAGCAACGACACCACGAACGGCAAGCATCACGAGGGCGACGTGGCCTTCATACAGTCGCTGGCCGAACTGCTGAACGCCAGCGAACTGAGCGAGATCTCGGTCAAGCGCGAATATGGCGAACATGACCGCCTGACGGTCAGCCTCTCGAAACATGCCCGGCAGGCCGTCGCGGCGGCGCCGATGCAGATGGCGGCTCCGGCAGCGGCCCCTGCCCCCGGCGCGCCCGCGGCACCCGCCGCACCCGCCGCCGCCGGCAGCGAGGATCCGGCCAGCCTGCCGGGCGCGGTGACCTCGCCGATGGTCGGCACCGCCTATCTGTCGGCAGAGCCCGGCGCCGCACCCTTCGTGCAGATCGGCCAGACCGTCGCCGAGGGCGAGACGCTCTTGATCGTCGAGGCTATGAAGACCATGAACCACATCCCGGCCCCCCGCGCCTGCACCGTCCGGCGCATCCTCGTCGATGACGGCAGCCCCGTCGAATTCGGCGCCCCCCTGATGGTCGTCGAGTGAGGCCCGGATGTTCGACAAGATCCTGATCGCCAACCGCGGCGAGATCGCCCTGCGCGTGATCCGTGCCTGCCGCGAGATGGGCATCGCCTCGGTCGCCGTGCATTCGACCGCCGACGCCGACGCCATGCATGTGCGCATGGCCGACGAATCGGTCTGCATCGGCCCGGCGCCCTCGGCGGCCAGCTATCTGTCGATGCCCGCGATCATCTCGGCCTGCGAGATCACCGGCGCGCAGGCGATCCATCCGGGCTACGGCTTCCTGTCCGAGAATGCCGGCTTCGTGCAGATGCTGGAAGATCACGGCATCACCTTCATCGGGCCGCGCGCGGAACATATCCGCATCATGGGCGACAAGATCACCGCCAAGGACACGATGAAGGCGCTTGGCGTGCCCTGCGTGCCGGGCAGCGATGGCGGCGTCGACGATGTCGACGAGGCCACCCGGGTCGCCGCCCAGATCGGCTATCCGGTCATCATCAAGGCGACCGCCGGCGGCGGCGGGCGCGGCATGAAGGTGGCCACCGACGCCAAGGGCCTCGAGGTGGCGTTCCGCACCGCCCGGGCAGAGGCCAAGGCCGCCTTCGGCAACCCCGATGTCTATATCGAGAAATACCTGCAGAAGCCGCGCCACATCGAGATCCAGGTGTTCGGCGACGGCAGGGGCCGCGCCGTTCATCTGGGCGAGCGCGACTGTTCGCTGCAACGCCGTCACCAGAAGGTGCTGGAGGAAGCCCCGGGCCCGGTCATCACGCCCGAGCAGCGCGCCCATATCGGCAAGGTCTGCGCCGATGCGGTGGCCAAGATCGGCTATGCCGGCGCCGGCACCATCGAGTTCCTGTTCGAGGATGGCGAGTTCTACTTCATCGAGATGAACACCCGCCTGCAGGTCGAACACCCGGTGACCGAGGCGATCTTCGGCGTCGATCTGGTCCGACAGCAGATCCTGGTCGCCGCCGGCGCCGAGATGGAGTTCCGCCAGGAGGATCTGTCCATCCGCGGCCACGCCATCGAGGTGCGCATCAACGCCGAGAAGGTGCCGGGCTTCAGCCCGTGCCCCGGCCGCATCACCCAGTATCACGCCCCCGGCGGCCTGGGGGTGCGGATCGATTCCGCCCTGTATGACGGCTATTCGATCCCGCCCTATTACGACAGCCTGATCGGCAAGCTGATCGTGCATGGCCGCGACCGCCACGAGGCGCTTGCCCGGCTGGACCGCGCCCTGGGCGAGCTGATCGTGGACGGGGTCGACACCACCGTGCCGCTGTTCCGCGCCCTGCTGCAAGAGCCCGACATCCACAGCGGCAGCTATTCGATCCATTGGCTGGAACGCTGGCTGGACCAGAAATACGGGTGACCGGCGCGCGATGCTGTCACCTGCGCAGCTGCTGTCTGGCTATGCGCGCGGCGTCTTTCCGATGGCCGAATGCGCCGACGACCCAAGGCTTTACTGGTTCGATCCGCCGCATCGCGGGGTGATGCCGATCGGCGGGGTCCATGCCTCGCATTCGCTGCGGCGCGATCTGCGGCGGGGCGGCTGGTCGGCGCGGCTGAACCGGGATTTCGACGAGGTCGTGGCCCGATGCGCCGATCGCGACGTGACCTGGATCAACGCGCCCCTGTCGGATCTGTATCGCCAGCTGCACGCCGCGGGCCACGCGCATGCCATCGCGGTGGTCCGCGACGGCCGGCTTGCGGGCGGGATCTTCGGCGTGACGCTGGGCACGGCCTTTTTCGGGGAATCGATGGTCTCGCTGCGCAGCAACGGGTCCAAGATGGCGCTGCTGTGGACCTCGTCGCATCTGCGCCGCTGCGGGTTCCGGCTGTTCGACACGCAGTTCCTGACCCCGCATCTGGCGCGCATGGGCGGGATCGAGATCTCGCGCCGCGACTACCGGCGCAGGCTGTCCGAGGCGCTGGACAGCTCTGCCGATTTCACCGCCGCGCCGCTGCCGGACGCGGATCAGCTTTGGCAGGAGATCACCCAGACGTCATAGCGCGCATCGTCCAGGGCCGACAGCGCGGGCGAGCTGGCGATCATCCAGCCGCTGAACAGGGTCACGTTCTGCGCCAGGTCGCTGATCGTCAGCTGTGCATAGGCGTCCGAGCTGGGATCGCCGGCCGGATAGCGACATTCGCCAAGCCGCACCTCTAGCCGGCCATACCGCGCCACCTGCCCGACCTGCAAGGGCAGGTCGGTGGTCTTGCCCGACACTTTGTCGAGCCCGCGCAGAAGCGCACCCCCGGCCCGCGCCACCTCTTGCGCCGCCAGCGGCTGCGCGCAAAGGCCGATGGCCACCAGCCCTGCGAAGGCCGCCCGGATCATGGCGCCGCGGCGCCCTCCGGCGCCGGTCCGTCATCGGCCTGGCTGTCGACGAACTTCATCATCAGCTGCAACAGGCTGACCGCGCCCTGCACCTCCTCGATCTCGTCGCCAGGGCCCAGATTTTCGAGGCTGCCACCGGGCTGGATCTGGATATAGGCGCCGCCCAGAAGACCGTCGGACTGGATGATCGCGGCGCTGTCCATCGGCAGGGCCACATCCTCGGGAATGCTGAGCCGCGCATCGGCCATGAAGGTCTGCGGGTTCAGGCGCACCTGCGTCACGCGCCCTACCTTCACCCCGGCGAGGCGCACCTCGGTGCCCACCTCGACGCCGTCGACATCAGGGAACGAAGCGGTGACCTCATAGCCGCCGCGCCGCAGCAGGTCGCCGCCCGCCGCCCAGCCAAGAAAGCCCAGCGCGACGGCCAGCACGATGCCGCCCGCCAGAAGTTCGGCGCGCCGTTCGGCCCGCTGCTCGGCCGCAACGCTCATCTATTCGGGCTGCCACGCATCATAGTCGCGCCGGGTCGCGGGCTCGGCGCGGTACAGCGAGCCTTCGGGATGATAGGCGCCGGGCGTGCCGGTCAGGTTGGCCAGATGGGGCTGTTCCCAGGCCTTGCGCGGCAGCGGCCTTTCGGTCGGCGGCTCGTTCCAGGTGTGGTGCAGCCAGCCATGCCATTCCGGGCTGACGCGGCTTGCCTCGGCCTCGCCGTGATAGATGACCCACCGGCGCGACCCGTCGCGGTTCTGGTAGAACATGTTGCCCTCGGCATCCTCGCCGACCTTGGTGCCGTTGCGCCAGGTCCAGAACTGGGTGTTGAGCGTCTGGCTGTTCCACCAGGTCAAAGCGCGAAGCAGGAACGACATCGATGCGGGCCTCATCCTTCAGATCTGCACGAGATATGGCCGAGTTTGCACGCCAGGTCCAGCCTTGGCGTCGTCCGCCTGCGGGACCGCCGCGGCCGACCGGATCCAGCGCCGTGGCGCCGGCCCCGCAGGCCCGGGCGGTCAACCCGCCGAGGCGCTTTCCTTCTTCTGGTCGGCATGGATCAGCAGCGGCTTGACGGCCGGGTTCTGCACCGCATCCTCGTTCACCACGACCTCCTCGACGCTGTCGAGGCCGGGCAGTTCGAACATGGTGTCCAGCAGGATGTCCTCCATGATCGAGCGCAGGCCACGGGCGCCGGTCTTGCGCTTGATGGCGCGGCGGGCGATCGCGTTCAGCGCATCCTCGGTGAAGGTCAGCTGCACGCCCTCCAGATCGAACAGCCGCTGATACTGCTTGACCAGCGCGTTCTTGGGCTTGGTCAGGATGATGATCAGCGCCTCTTCGTCGAGGTCGGTCAGGGTGGCGATCACCGGCAGGCGGCCGACGAATTCGGGGATCAGGCCGAATTTCAGCAGATCCTCGGGCTCGAGTTCCTTGAACAGCTCGCCCACGCCGCGATCGTCGTTCTCCTTGACGCTGGCGCCGAAGCCCATCGCCGTGCCCTTGTTGCGCTGCGAGATGATCCGGTCCAGCCCCGCGAAGGCGCCGCCGCAGATGAACAGGATATTGGTCGTATCCACCTGCAGGAATTCCTGCTGCGGATGCTTGCGTCCGCCCTGCGGCGGCACCGATGCGACGGTACCCTCCATGATCTTCAGCAGGGCCTGCTGCACGCCCTCGCCCGAGACGTCGCGGGTGATCGAGGGGTTGTCGGACTTGCGGGTGATCTTGTCGACCTCGTCGATATAGACGATGCCCCGCTGTGCGCGTTCGACATTGTATTCGCTGGCCTGCAGCAGCTTCAGGATGATGTTCTCGACATCCTCGCCGACATAGCCGGCCTCGGTCAGCGTGGTCGCGTCGGCCATGGTGAAGGGCACGTCGAGGATCCGCGCCAGGGTCTGCGCCAGCAGCGTCTTGCCGCAGCCGGTCGGCCCGATCAGCAGGATGTTCGACTTGGCCAGTTCGATGTCGGACTTGCTGCCGTGGTTCAGCCGCTTGTAGTGGTTGTGGACCGCGACCGACAGCACGCGCTTGGCGTGTTCCTGGCCGATCACGTAATCATCGAGGACCGCGCAGATCTCCTTGGGGGTCGGCACGCCGTCGCCCGATTTCAGCCCGGTCGATTTCGTCTCCTCGCGGATGATGTCCATGCACAGTTCGACGCATTCGTCGCAGATGAACACCGTCGGACCCGCGATCAGCTTGCGCACCTCGTGCTGGCTCTTGCCGCAGAAGCTGCAATAGAGGGTGTTCTTGCTGTCGCCGCCGGACTGGTTCGCCATCGTCCACTTCCTTCGTTGCCGCCGGCCCCCTGGCCCGCGGGCGGCCGCGGATGTCTGTCCGCGCCGCTTCGGTGATCGTCCGGGCAGGCCCGTCCGGGCCGCCTCGAGGTCTTGGCGCCATGTTAGGGGCGACGCCGTCCCGTCACAATCCCCAACAGGGCTATTTCTTCTCGGGCTCGGCCTTGCCGCGCGGGGCCACCACCTCGTCGATCAGACCCCAGTCCTTCGCCTCCTCGGGCGACATGAAGCGGTCGCGTTCCAGGGCCTCCTCGACCTCGGCCAGCGACTTGCCGGTATGGGTCACGTAGATCTCGTTCAGCCGCCGCTTCAGCTTCTCGGTCTCGCGGGCGTGGATCAGGATGTCGGTGGCCTGGCCCTGGAAGCCGCCGGAGGGCTGGTGGACCATCACCCGGCTGTTGGGCAGCGAATAGCGCAGTCCCGGCTCGCCTGCGGCCAGCAGCAGCGAGCCCATCGAGGCAGCCTGCCCCACCACCAGCGTCGAGACGCGCGGCTTGATGTATTGCATGGTGTCGTAGATCGAAAGCCCCGAGGTGACGACGCCGCCGGGGCTGTTGATGTACATGCTGATGTCCTTGGTCGGGTTCTCGGCCTCGAGGAACAGCAGTTGCGCACAGATCAGCGTCGACATGCCGTCATGCACGGGGCCCGACACGAAGATGATCCGTTCCTTCAGCAGCCGCGAGAAGATGTCATAGGCGCGTTCGCCCCGCGAGGTCTGTTCGACCACCATGGGGACAAGGGTGTTCATGTAGAATTCGGCCGGATCGCTCATCATCTGTCCCTGCTCTGTGTCGCGCCTGAAGTTTCTGGTCCCGCGATTCGTCCGGGGCTGACGCCCTGTCATATCCGCGAAAGGTTGACAGAGTCTTAGTAACCGGCAAGGTCCGCCGCAAGGGATGGATCGCAATTCCGCAGATGCCATCCGCGCCGCGCAACCCGGGAGGCGCTTGTGAAGCTGTTGGTCGGCCTTGGAAACCCGGGCGCGAAATATGCCGCGAACCGCCACAATATCGGCTTCATGGCCGTCGACCGGATCGCGGCGGATCATGGCTTCGGGCCGTGGAAGGCGCGCTTTCAGGGGGCGGCATCCGAGGGGCGGCTGGGGTCGGTGCGCGTCACCCTGCTGAAGCCGCAGACCTTCATGAACCTGTCCGGGCAATCCGTGGGCGAGGCGATGCGCTATCTGAAGATCGCGCCCGGTGATGTCATCGTGCTGCATGACGAACTGGACCTTGCGCCCGGCAAATGCCGCGTCAAGCAGGGCGGCGGCCATGCCGGCCATAACGGGCTGCGCTCGATCCATCAGCATGTGGGCGCGGACTACATGCGGGTCAGGCTGGGGATCGGGCATCCGGGCCACAAGGACCGCGTTGCGGGCCATGTGCTTTCGGATTTCGCCAAGGCCGATCAGGACTGGCTTGACGATCTGCTGCGCGGCGTGTCGGACGGGGTCGCGGCACTTGTCGCGGATGACACGGCGCGGTTCCTCAATGCCGTGGCCGCCCGCACCGCACCACCGCGCAGCGGGACCGGCCAGCGCGGCGGGGCGGCATCGGCCGACAGCCCCCGCGACCTGTCGGGGCCGGTGCAGCCGCAGCCCCGGCCCCAGCCCTCCGAACCGCAGAGTCTGGCCGACCGGCTGCGCGCCCTGTCCGACCGGTTCCGGTGACCCAGGCCGCCATCCGCGCGGCGTTTCGCGGCCAGGCCGAGGCCTGCCGCAGCTTGGGTTCCCCCTTCACCGCAGCGCTCTGCGAGATGCTGGCCGATGCGCTGTGGCCGGGCGGCGGGGCGGTGGCCGACCGCGTGCTGGGCTGGCAAGGCGATCCGACCGGTCGGGGCGACTCGCTGCCGCTGCGGCTCTGCGGGGCGCTGCATGCGCTGGTGCTGCGCGAGACCGATCCCGCGCTGGCGGCCGCCTGGCAGGCGCGGCAGCCGGACCCCGCGGTGGTGCTGGCGGCCTTGTCGCGCCACGAAGCCGAGATCCTCGCCTGGCTGGACAGTCCGCCACAGACCAACGAGGTCGCGCGTGCTGCTGCGGTGATCGGGGCCGCGCGGTTCCTGGCGGCGCGGCTGCCGCTGCCGCTGCGAGTTCTGGAACTGGGTGCCTCGGCGGGGCTGAACCTGAACTTCGCCCGCTATTACCTGCTGCCGGGCCCCGATGCGCCGCTGCCGGCGGATGCGGTGCGGCTGACGCCCGACTGGTCGGGCACCCTGCCCGACGCGCCCCTTCGCGTCGCCGAGACGCGCGGCGTCGACCTGCGCCCGGTCGATGCGCGGCGCGACGGGCTGCGCCTGATGGCCTATTGCTGGGCCGACCAGACCGAACGCATGCAGCGGCTGCGCGCGGCGCTGGCGGTCGCGCGGGCGCATCCGCCGCAGGTCGATGCCGGGGATGCCGGCGTGTGGCTGGCACACCGGCTTGCCATCGCCGCGCCGGGACGGCTGACCCTGGTCTTTCACACCATTGCCGCGCAGTATTTCCCGCCCGCCACGCGCCAGCAGGTCGCCGCCGCCCTGACGCGCGCCGCGGCCGTCGCAGGCCCGCGGGCGCCACTGGCGCATTTCGCGATGGAGGCCGATGGCGGCACAGGTGCGGCCCTGCGTCTGTCCCTGTGGGACGGCAGCTGCGAAGCCTGGGATCTGGGCCGCGCCGATTTCCATGGCCGCTGGATCGACTGGCGGCCCCGCCGCGTCTGAGCGGGGCGGGACGAAGGGGCTTGGCCTGCGACCTCGCGGGCAGTAGCCTTGCAGCATCGGAGGAGATCGTCATGGAGCCATCGCTGAACGTCCTGGGCGGCACGCTCGAGCCCTGCTCGATGAGGCCGTTGACCGGCTTCTACCGCAATGGCTGCTGCGATACCGGGGCCAGCGACAGCGGCAGCCACACCGTCTGCGTGATCGTCACGGCCGAGTTCCTCGCCATGTCACGCTATCTGGGCAACGACCTGTCGACGCCGCGGCCGGAATTCCAGTTTCCCGGCCTGAAGCCCGGCGACCGCTGGTGCCTCTGCGCCGCGCGCTTCCTGCAGGCGGCGCAGGAATTCGCCGCGCCCAAGGTGGTGCTGGAGGCGACGCATCGCCGGGCGCTTGCCATCGTGCCGATGGAGCTGCTGCGCGCCCATGCGGTGACGGATGCGCAGGATCAGGGCCCGCAGCAATCCTGATCCGACCCGGCCGCTGATGCGCGCCGCTGTCCGGCCGGTGTCGCCGACAGGAAACGGCCGGCGCGGGAGCTTCCGCACCGGCCGTCTCGCCATCAACAGGGTTTTCAGGTCAGCCGTTGCTGTCGCTGCCGCCGTCAGACCCGCCATCCGAACCGTCGCCATCCGAACCGTCGCTGTCCGAGCCGTCGCCGGCCGCCGCGTCGCTGCCGTCATCGCCGGCACCAGAGGCGTCACCATCGGCATCCCCGCCGGTCGCCCCATCATCCGCGGACCCGTCATTGGTCGCCCCGTCATCGGTGGCCCCGTCATCGGTGCCATCATCCGTTGCGCCATCATCGGTGGAGCCATCGTCCGTTGCGTCGTCATCCGTTGCATCGTCATCCGTGGCATCGTCGCCGGCGGCAGCAGCCGGCGTGTCATCGCTTGAACTTGCCTCGGGATCGGGGCGAAGCTCTTCGCCGTTGACCGACACGAGGCTGCCATTCGCGACGCTGTAGACCAGCTCGATCGGCTCGCCGGCGCGGTTGGCGGTGATGGTCATCAGGGCGCCTTCACGCTTGATGTAGACATCGGTGAAGCCCTGCGCGATCAGCGTCTCGGCGATCTCCTGTTCGTTGTCCAGCTGGACGGCCATCGGCACGCCGGTCTCGGCCACGAAGCTGGCCGGGCCGTCAGCCTCCAGCGCGGGCGCCGGCACGATCACGGTCTCGGTCGTCTGGGCCAGCGCGGTGCCGCCAAGCAGTGCGGCAACTGCGGCGATGCGGCCGCCTGCGATCAGGGTCCTGAGGGTCGGGTTCTGCATGGTCTTGCCTCCGTCATGCGGTATGGCAAGAGAACGGCGCCGGGAGGGCGCCGGTTCACTGTCGTCACGCCACGTCACCCGGTCGGCGGGGTCTTGCCGACCGCCCGCGACGGTGCCACGGCCCCGGTCAGCCCTGGATGTCGAAGCCCAGATGCTTGGCGACGGTGAAGATGTCCTTGTCGCCGCGCCCGCACATGTTCATCACGATCAGGTGGTCGGCGGGCAGGTCCGGCGCGATCCTCGTGACATGGGCCAGCGCGTGGCTGGGTTCCAGCGCGGGGATGATCCCCTCGGTCTCGCAGCACAGCCGGAAGGCCGCCAGCGCCTCGTCATCGGTGATGCTGACATACTGCGCCCGGCCGACATCCTTCAGCCAGGCATGTTCCGGCCCGATCCCCGGATAGTCGAGGCCGGCGCTGATCGAATGACCCTCGAGGATCTGGCCGTCGGGGTCCTGCAGCAGGTAGGTGCGGTTGCCGTGCAGCACGCCCGCGCGACCGCCCGAAAGGCTGGCGCAGTGCTGCATCCGGTCGTCGACGCCCTTGCCGCCCGCCTCGACCCCGATGATCGCCACCTCGGGATCGTCGAGGAAGGGAAAGAACAGCCCCATCGCGTTCGAGCCGCCGCCGATCGCCGCCACCAGCGTGTCGGGCAGCCGCCCCTCGCGGGCCATGATCTGTTCGCGTACCTCCTTGCCGATGATCGACTGGAAGTCGCGCACCATCGCCGGATAGGGATGCGGGCCGGCGACCGTGCCGATACAGTAGAAGGTGTCGCGCACATTGGTCACCCAGTCGCGCAACGCGTCGTTCATCGCGTCCTTCAGCGTGCCGCGCCCCGAGGTGACGGGCACAACCTCGGCGCCCAGCAGCCGCATGCGGAACACGTTCGGGGCCTGCCGCTCGACGTCGTGGGCGCCCATGTAGACCACGCATTTCAGCCCGAAGCGCGCACAGACCGTGGCCGTCGCCACGCCATGCTGGCCCGCGCCGGTCTCGGCGATGATCCGGGTCTTGCCCATGCGCATCGCCAGCAGGATCTGCCCCAGAACGTTGTTGATCTTGTGCGCGCCGGTGTGGTTCAGCTCGTCGCGCTTCATGTAGATCCGCGCCCCGCCCAGCCGGTCCGACAGCCGTTCGGCATGATACAGCGGCGAGGGCCTGCCGACGTAATGGGTCCACAGATCGTCCATCTGCGCCCAGAACGAGGCATCGGTCTTGGCGCGCTCGTATTCGGCCTCGAGATCGAGGATCAGAGGCATCAGCGTCTCGCTGACAAAGCGGCCGCCATAGATGCCAAAGCGGCCCTGCTGGTCGGGCCCCTGCCTGAAGCTGTTCACCAGATCGTCGGCCATGCTGTGCGCCCTTGCGGTTGGAATGGATGTCGGCGGCCCGAGAACGGCCTAGAGCGGCTTCTTATAGCCGATATGGCTGGGCGTGAAGCCCATGCGCTCATAGAAGCGGTGCGCGTCGGTCCGCGCCCTGTTGGTGGTGAACTGGATCAGCCGGCATCCGGCGTCGCGGGCGCGGGCCTCGGCGTCGCGCATCAGTGCCGCGCCCAGGCCCATGCCGCGCAGCGCGGCCAGCACCCGGACGCCCTCGACCTGCGCACGGCGGCTGGCCGACAGCGACAGCCCGGAGATGAAGGTGATCTGATAGCAGGCAGCGACCTCGCCGGCGATCTCGGCCACGATCAGCAGGTTACCGGCCTCGGCCTGCATCGCCTCGAAGGCGGCCAGGTAGGGGGCTGGATCGGTCGCCTCGCGGGCCCGGCCCAGCACGTCATCGGCCAGCAGCGCGATGATCGCCGGGACATCGGCGCGAAGGGCGGGGCGGAAGACGGGGCGGACTGGCGGCATGGCGTCATCCGGCGATCGGTGGCGGGGTGCCCGCGGGTTTGCGCCATCCTCACGGCTTCGTCAACGCAGGGGGTGCGTCGGATTGCCGCGGTCTTGCGTGGCTGTCGTCAAGGCGGTCGGCAAGCGGTCGCCCCAACCCCACAGGAAGGACGACCCATGCACAGGATCATTGCCACCCTCATCGCGACCACGGCCATCAGCGGCGCGGCAGGTGCCGCGACCGTCATCGGCCTTGCCGGCGACCGCACCATCGTCAGGATCGACCCCGCCAGCGCCGCCGTGACCGGCATGATCGAGGTCAGCGGCGCCGACCGCCTGCTGGGCATCGACTACCGCCCCGCCAACGGGACCCTGATCGGCGTGACCGACAACCAGACCATCGTCACCATCGACCCCGAGACCGGCGCCGCGACCGAGATCGCCGCCATGACCGCGCAACTGCCGATCGCCGAGGGCGCGCCGGTCATCGTCGATGTGAACCCGGCCGCCGACAAGCTGCGCTTCATGTCGGGCACCACCAACCATCGCGTCGACATGGACAGCGGCGAGGCGACGGTGGACGGCGCGCTGAACTGGGCCGAAGGCGACGCGAATGCCGGGGCGCCCTTCATGGTCGCGGGGACGGGCTATACCAACAGCCACGGCAAGCCCGAGACGACGGCGATGTTCAACATCGATGCCGCGCTGTCGTCGCTGTTGCAACAGACCGCGCCGAATGACGGCACCAACGCCACGATCGGCAGCCTGGGCGTGGCCCTGGAGGGACCGATCGGCTTCGACGTGGCCGCCGACGGCGAGGGCGCCAACACGGCATGGCTGGCCGCGCTTGGCGGGCTGCACACCGTCGACCTCGAGACCGGCGCGGTCAGCGAAAGCTGGCAGATCGACGGGCTGGATGTCGCGCTGCGCGACATCACCGTCTGGCCGTCGATGTAGCGCCGGATCGGATGCCGCCGCCCCGCCTCAGCGCGGGGCGCCCACGGCCCCTGCGCGCGCGGCCGCCGCCACGAAGTCGCGGATCAGCGCCGGGTCCTTCAGGCCGGGCGCGGTCTCGACCCCCGAGGACACGTCGACCGCCTGCGCGCCGGTCAGCCGGATCGCCTCGGCCACGTTCTGCGGAGTCAGCCCGCCCGCCAGCAGCCAGGGCCGAAGCCAGCGCCGCCCGACCAGCAGCCGCCAGTCGAAGGCCAGCCCGTTGCCGCCCGGCAGCACCGCGTCGCGCGGCGGCTTGGCATCGACCAGCAGCATGTCGGCCACCAGCCCGTAATCGGTCAGCGCCGGCAGGTCCGCCGCCGAGGCGATCCCCACCGCCTTCATCACCGGCAGGCCGGTCAGCGCCCGGACCGCCGCCACCCGGTCGGGGGTCTCGTGGCCGTGCAGCTGGATCAGGTCCAGCGGCACCGTGGCCAGAACCGCCTGCAACAGCGCGTCGTCGGGATCGACGAACAGCCCGACGCGGGCGATGCCGGGCGGCACGGCACCGGCCAGCGCCGCCGCCCGGTCGGGCGTCACGGCACGGGGCGATTTCGGAAAGAACACGAGGCCGACATAGCGCGCCCCGGCATCGACCGCTGCCGCGACATGGTCGGGCGCGCTGAGCCCGCAGATCTTGACCTGCGCCAAGGACGGCGCCTAGCGCGGCGCCGGCAGCGCGGACCCGGACGCGGCCGGGCCGGTTGCGCCCGGCACGGCGCCTTTCGGACGATCAAGGATCGCCAGCACCTCGTCGCGGGGCGCGGCATGGCGGCTGCGCAGGTTGCCCACCTCGGATTCCAGCCGCGCGACCTCGGCGCTGCGCAGGCGCGCCTCGCGGCGGATATGGGCCTCGCGCAGGAATTCCCAGACCAGCCCTGCCAGCATGCCGCAGGCGAAGGCCAGGAAGATGATCAGGAACAGCGGCAGGTCCACGCTCCACTGACCGCCAAGATACTGCCCGAAATTCGCGGGGAAGGCCGACAGGGTGACGATGTCGCGGTTGGCCAGCGCCACGGCGATCAGCACGATGGCCAGGAAGACGACGAACAGAAGGCGGATGAAGCGCATGGGATATCCTTGAACTGGCGCGGCCGTCCGGGGCCGGAGCGCGGCCGGGGCGTGTCGCAGTCTATGCCGGTCAGGCCTCGCCGTTCAACCGATCACGAAGCAGCTTGCCGGTCTTGAAGAAGGGAACGTGCTTTTCCTCGACATCGACGGATTCGCCGGTGCGCGGGTTGCGGCCGGTGCGCGCATCGCGCTTCTTGACCGAGAAGGCGCCGAAGCCGCGCAGCTCGACCCGGTCGCCGCGCGCCATGGCGTCGATGATCTCCTCGAAGACGGTGTTCACGATGCGCTCGACATCGCGGCGGAACAGATGCGGATTGTCGTCGGAAATCTTCTGGATCAGCTCGGATCGGATCATCCCGTCCCCCCATTCAGCACAATTGGACCATCGTGGCGTCGGAACCGGGCGCGGCAATCCGGTTCCCGACCCGCAGGAAACGCATCAATCTATTCTTCGGTTTCCTAGCGATGCCAGCTTTGGCAGGCCGGTGCAAGACGCTAGCGCCGCGCAACCCCCGACGCGCGCAAGAAAAAAGCCCGCCCCCCGGGTCAGGGGGACGGGCCGTTCATGGCGGCGAAACGCCCGGCTCAGCCGTTGCGGTTCAGCGCCGCGCCGAGGATGTCGCCCAGCGAGGCACCCGAATCCGAGCTGCCATACTGGTCGATCGCCTCCTTCTCTTCGGCGATCTCGCGGGCCTTGATCGACAGGCCCAGACGGCGGGTCTTGGTGTCGATGTTGGTGACGCGGGCATCGACCTTGTCGCCGACCTGGAAGCGCTCGGGACGCTGGTCCTGACGGTCGCGCGCCAGATCGCTGCGGCGGATGAAGGACTTGACGCCGTTGTATTCGACCTCGACGCCGCCATCCTCGATCGCGGTGATCTCGACCGTGACGACCGAGCCACGCTTCACGCCGTCAACGGCTTCGGCCATGTGCTCGTTCTCGAGCGACTTGATCGACAGCGAGATGCGCTCTTTCTCGACATCCACGTCCTGGACGACGGCCTTGACGACATCGCCCTTGCGGAAGTCCTGGATCGCATCCTCGCCGCGGGCATCCCAGCTGATGTCCGACAGGTGCACCATGCCGTCGATATCGCCCTCGAGACCGACGAACAGACCGAATTCGGTGATGTTCTTGACCTCGCCCTCGATGACCGTGCCGGTCGGGTGGGTTTCGGCAAAGACATCCCACGGGTTGCGCATGGTCTGCTTGAGGCCCAGGGAGACGCGGCGCTTGGCCTCGTCGATCTCGAGCACCATGACCTCGACTTCCTGCGAGGTCGAGACGATCTTGCCCGGATGGACGTTCTTCTTGGTCCAGCTCATCTCCGAGACATGGACCAGACCCTCGACACCGGCTTCCAGTTCGACGAAGGCGCCGTAGTCGGTGATGTTGGTCACGCGGCCCTGATGGACCGAACCGATCGGGAACTTGTCGGCGACGGTGTCCCAGGGGTCGGCCTGCAGCTGCTTCATGCCCAGGCTGATGCGGTGGCTGTCCTTGTTGATCTTGATGACCTGGACCTTCACCGTCTCGCCGATCGACAGGATCTCGGAGGGGTGGTTGACGCGGCGCCACGCCATGTCGGTGACGTGCAGCAGCCCGTCCACGCCGCCCAGATCGACGAAGGCGCCGTATTCGGTGATGTTCTTCACGACACCGTTGATCGACTGGCCCTCGGTCAGGTTGGCGATGACCTCGGCGCGCTGCTCGGCGCGGCTTTCCTCGAGGATGGCGCGGCGCGACACGACGATGTTGCCGCGGCGGCGATCCATCTTGAGGATCTGGAACGGCTGCTTCAGGCCCATCAGCGGGCCGGCATCGCGCACCGGGCGGACATCGACCTGGCTGCCGGGCAGGAAGGCCACGGCGCCGCCCAGATCGACGGTGAAGCCACCCTTGACGCGCCCGAAGATGGCGCCTTCGACGCGCTCTTCATCGGCATAGGCCTTTTCCAGGCGATCCCAGGCTTCCTCGCGGCGGGCCTTCTCGCGGCTGATCGAGGCTTCGCCACGGGCGTTCTCGACGCGGTCCAGGTAAACCTCGACCTCGTCGCCGACCTTGATGCTGGCTTCCTCGCCGGGATTTGCGAATTCCTTCAGATCGACGCGGCCTTCCATCTTGTAGCCGACGTCGATGATGGCCTGCCCCGCCTCGATGGCGATGACGCGGCCCTTGACGACCGACCCCTCGTCGGGGGTGTCGATGTCGAGGCTTTCGTTCAGGAGGGCCTCGAATTCCTCCATGGTCGCTTTAGCGCACATATGTATCCAGTTTCCTTTACGTCTGTCTTGCTGGCCTGACGGTTGGCTCCGCCGGTCTGTCTGGTGCCGATCTGGAACGACAAAGGGTCGCGGCGTGGCGCGCGACCCGTCTTGCTGTGGCCTGTTGTGACCATGTCGTCCGATTGACTGCCGGTGGATATAGGCGCGCGGGCCGCCAAACTCAACGGAAAACTGCGCCCGCCGCGCCCGCAGGGGCCGTCACAGCAGGAAGATGTCCGAGGCGATCTGGTCGGCCCGCAGGTCGGTGCCCGCCAGGGTCAGCCGGTCGCCATCGCCGAAGTCGATGACCAGCCCCGCATCGGTCGCCCGGATGTGGTCCCTGACCAGCCCGCCCGGCGTCTCGCCCCGCAGCAGCGCGGGATCGATCACCAGCCGGTCGGTGCCGGGCCGGAAATCGGCGATCCGGTCGGCCCCGCCGCCGCGCGCGAAGACGAAGCTGTCGGCCCCGCCGCCCCCGTCCAGCAAATCGTTGCCGCGGTCGCCCGACAGCGTGTCGGCGCCGTCTCCGCCCGCCAGCCGGTCGCGCCCGGCCTCTCCGCGCATCAGGTCGTTGCCCCCGCCGCCGGCCAGCCGGTCATGGCCCGCGCCGCCGCGCAGCCCGTCATGGCCGCCCTCGCCCGCCAGCCCGTCGCGGCCGGTACCGCCCGTCAGCGCGTCGCCGCCCTGCCCGCCGCGCAGGTCGTCTGCCCCGCCCTGCCCCAGCAGCAGGTCGGCGCCCGCCCCGCCCTGCAGCAGGTCGCGGCCGCCGCGCCCCGCGATCCAGTCGTCGCCGCCCCCGCCCGTGGCGCGATCGGCCCCGCCGGTCAGGCTGAAATCGTCATTGCGGGCGGTACCGGCGAACGGCCCCGCGCCCGCGACCCGGATGCCGTCGAAATCGGCCAGCCAGTCGCTGCGGGCCGGTGCGGCGACGCCGATGCCGCCGATGCCCGAGAGCGCGAAGCTGCCATCCTCCGGCCGGGTCCGGCCGTCCGTATCGGCGAAGTTCTGCGTCACCATCAGCACGCGGTATTCCCGCCCGCCGGCGGTAAAGCCGCCGGTCTCGAGCCCGATCCCGATCAGGGTCGAGCGGTCATCGACGATATTGGCGTAGTGGCACGGGCTGTCCATCAGCATCTGGTGCAATTGCCGGATCTCGTCGCGCAGATCCGCCTCGCCCGAGACGCTGACATAGGCGATGTTCTCGGCCGTGCTCCACGACCCCGACAGGTCGAGACCGGCTGCGACCATGCGCTGCGACGCGGTCGATCCGCCCTGCCCAGTATGCGAAAAGACGTCCTCGGCCAGCATCCAGCGGCTGTGCCGCTCGGCCGAGGCGTTCAGCGACAAATCGACCGTCAGCGGGTCCAGGTCGTGCTGGGCGCGGCTGCGATTGACCAGGTCCACGAAATAGCGTTCGTCGGCGGTGGAAACGGACATGGGCGGCCTCTCGGGCATGGGGTGACCCCGCAATCATAGCCCGCTTGATCCGGCGGCACGACCGGAAGATCCCTAAAACACGGCGGATCCCTGTCCACAGCGGCGCCACCGACCGGCCGCGAAGGCGACATCCAGCCGGTCTGACGGCGCGAAGCGCAGGCCGGGCATCGGCGCGACATGCCGCTCGATCGCCACCCGGTCGCCCACGATCTCCAGCAGCGTGACCTCGTTCTGCGCATCGCCCGGCCGGGCGCAGAGCGCGGTGCCGGACTGCACCTGCAACAGCCCCGGATGGGCGGTCGTTTCCAGCAGCGCCTCGGTGGTCCAGCGGTGAAGATGGCCGCTGAGGGCGATCCGCACGCCCATCGAGACCAGCCGCGCAAGCGCCGCGGCGCCGCCGCGCGGCAGGGTCTTGTCGACGCCCGGCGCATGTTCCAGCGGATGATGCAGCGCCACGAGGTTGCAGCGCAGCGGATCGACGCCCCCCGCCAGCCGGTCCAGATCGCCCGCCCGCAGGATGCCGCGCTGCCAGCTGAAGGGATCGACGCTGTTCAGCCCGGCCACCCGCGCGCCGCCCGCCGAGAGCGCCGGTTGCAGATCGCGCCCCAGCCCGCGCCGATAGCCCGCATAGGGCGCCAGAAAGCGCACCGGCATGTTGTAGAGCGGCACGTCGTGATTGCCCGGCACCACCACGAGCGGCGCGGCGATCGCGTCGAGGAAGGCCGCCGCCTGCCTGAACTGGCCCGGCCTGCCGCGATGCGTCAGATCGCCGGTCACCGCCACCAGATCGGCCCGCGCCCGGTTCACCAGCGCAAGCAGCGGCCCCACCAGATCCTCGCGGTGATAGCCGAAATGCAGGTCCGACAGATGCAGGATCCGGGTCACGCGGCGCGGTCTTTCGTCTCGGCGGGCGCCTCCGCGGGCAACAGCACCCGCAGCCCGCCATGCCAGACCTTCAGATGCAGCGGCGAGGCCATCATGGTCTTTTCGCCGTCATGCGCGATCAGCATCCGCTTGCGCGGGGTGACGATGGTCAGGTCGTCGGTCACGATCATGTCGAAATCGCTGTCCTTGGCCGAAAAGCCGAAGGCCAGCCGGAAGGCCGAGCGCAGCAGCGGCAGCGGCTGGCGGGCCTTGGCGATCAGCACCGCGAACTTCCCGTCGCGGATCGCGTCCGCCCCGTCAAGCCCGAAGCTGTCAAGCTGGTAGGCGCTGCGGGCGACGAAGACCAGGGCGGTGGTATAGTCCCGGCTTTCGCCGTTCACCGTCGCGGTCAGCGTCATCGGCCGGCGCAGCCGCCGCAGCGCCACCAGCACCGACCAGTAGGCCGCGAGGCGTGACCTGCCCCACCGGCGATAGATGCTTTCGCGGGTCTTCAGGATATGCGGATAGGCGCCCAGGCTGACATTGTTGAGAAACACCAGATTCTCGATCTGGCCGATATCGACCCGTGCCACGCGCGCGTGCCCGATGCTGTCAAGGGCCTCGGGGATTTCCTCGCCCACGCCAAGACCGCGGGCGAAATAGTTGAAGGTGCCGCCCGGCAGCACCCCCATGATCGCGTCGGTGCCGGCCAGCGCGCCGGCCACCGCTGATTGCGTGCCGTCGCCGCCCGCCGCCACGATCACCTCGAAACCCTCGGCCACCGCACCGCGGGCCACCGCCACGATGTCGCTGCCGCGTGCCGTCTGGCGCAGCGCGAAGCCCGCGCAGCGCGGCTTCAGCGCGTCCTCGATGGCGCGGGCGACGGCGCGGTCGTCCTTGCTGCCCGAACCGGGGTTCAGGATGACGCAGACGCGATGTCGCGACAGGTCGAACAGGGGCTCTTGCATGATGATCCGGGGTCCGAGGGTTTGCCCCTCAACCCGCCCACCCGGCAGAAGTTTCACAAAAGCCGCGCGGCCTCCTGCGCGGCCGGCGAAAGCCCCTCGCCGCCCGTGGCCACATAGTCCTGAAACTGCTGCCGCATCCGCGGCTCCCAGTAGTCGCGCAGATGCGCCGCGACCTTCTCGGCCGGGTCGCCCGGCTGGCTGGCGAAGAAGGTGGCGATCTGGTTGGCCATGTGGACCATCTTCTCAGGCGACATCGGGAACCTCGGCGCGCAGCCTTTCGGGGTGACAGAACAGGTCGAAGCCGTCGCCGCGGGCAAAGGCGGCCAGGGTGATGCCGGCGCCCTCGGCCAGGCGCAGCGCGTGCAGGGTCGGTGCCGAGACGGCGATCAGCACCGCACAGCCGGCCATGGCGCATTTCTGCACCATCTCGACCGAGACGCGGCTGGTCAGCACGATCGCGCCCCGCCCCGCATCGATTCCCTGCCGCGCCATCGCGCCGATCAGCTTGTCCAGCGCGTTGTGCCGGCCGACATCCTCGCGGGCCAGCACGATCCCCTCGCCAGGAAGCATGAAGCCCGCCGCATGGACGGCATGGGTGCGGTCGTGCAGCGGCTGCCAGCCGCGCAGCGCCCCGGTCGCGGTGGCCAGCTCGGCCGCCGCCAGCAGCGGGCCGCGATCCGACAGGTCAGGCAGCGCGCGGGTCGCCTGCGCCAGGCTGTCGATGCCGCACAGTCCGCAGCCGACCGGCCCCGCAAGGGTGCGGCGCCGCGCGGCCAGCGCCTCGGCCCGATCGGTCGCCAGCCATATCCGCGCCTCGATACCCTCGGGCTGGGCGACGATCTCGCAGCCGGCGATCTGCGCGGGCGCCGCGACGATCCCCTCGGTCAGCGAGAACCCGACCGCGAAATCCTCGAGATCGGCGGGGCTGGCCATCATCACCGCATGGGTGGTGCCGTCATAGACCATCGCCACGGCGGTCTCCTCGGGCAGCACGCGGCTGACCGGGCGGCGCGATCCGCCGACCCGCAGATGCGCCGCCTGCGCGGCGCCGGCAGGGCCGGGTGTGGCAAGAGCCGGGCCGGCGGGACCGGCACCGGCGGGACCGGAACGGGCCATCGCGCTATTCGGCCGCGGGCAGAATGCGGCGCGAGCGTTCGGCCTGTTCGCTGTAGCGTTCCTGCCAGTCGGACGGTCCGTTCGAGGGGCTGACCTGCACCGCCGTCACCTTGTATTCCGGGCAATTGGTGGCCCAGTCCGAAAAATCGGTGGTGACGACATTGGCCTGTGTCGCGGGGTGGTGGAAGGTCGTGTAGACCACCCCCGGCGCAACCCGGTCGGTCAGCGTCGCCCGCAGCGTGGTCTCGCCCGCGCGGCTGGCCAGCCGCACCCAGTCGCCCTCGTTGATGCCGCGGAACTCGGCGTCGTGGGGGTGGATCTCCAGGATGTCCTCGGGATGCCACAGGACATTGGCCGTGCGCCGGGTCTGCGCGCCGACATTGTATTGCGACAGGATCCGGCCGGTGGTCAGCAGCAGCGGGAATCGCGGCCCGCTGCGTTCGTCGGTGGCGACATATTCGGTGACGATGAAATGCCCCTTGCCCGACATGAAGCCGTCCATGTGCATCATCGGCGTGCCCTCGGGCGCGGCCTCGTTGCAGGGCCATTGCACCGAGCCCAGCTCCTCCAGCACCTCGTAGCTGACGCCGGCAAAGCTGGGCGTGGTCGCGGCGATCTCGTCCATGATCTGGCCGGGATGGGTATAGTGCCAGCCCGCGCCCATCGCATTGGCCAGCGCCTGCGTCACCTCCCAGTCCTCATAGCCGTTCAGCGGCGCCATCACCCGGCGGACGCGGTTGATGCGGCGTTCGGCATTGGTGAAGGTGCCGTCCTTTTCCAGGAAGCTGCTGCCCGGCAGGAAGACATGGGCGTAGTTGGCCGTCTCGTTCAGGAACAGGTCATGGACGATGACGCATTCCATCGCCTTAAGCCCTGCCGCGACGTGGTGGGTGTCGGGGTCCGATTGCAGGATGTCCTCGCCCTGGCAATAGAGCCCCTTGAAGCTGCCCTCGACGGCGGCATCCAGCATGTTGGGGATGCGCAGGCCGGGCTCGGGGTCGATCTCGACGCCCCAGGCCTGTTCGAAGATGGCGCGCACATCGGGCAGTTTCACATGGCGATAGCCCGGCAATTCATGCGGGAACGAGCCCATGTCGCAACTGCCCTGCACGTTGTTCTGGCCGCGCAACGGGTTCACGCCCACGCCGGGCCGGCCGATATTGCCGGTCAGCATGGCGAGGTTGGCGATGCCCATGACCGTGGTCGAGCCCTGCGAATGTTCGGTCACGCCGAGGCCGTAATAGATCGCGCCATTGCCGCCGGTGGCGAACAGCCGCGCCGCCGCACGCAGGTCGGCGGCGGCCACGCCGGTCAGCGCCTCCATCGCCTCGGGGCTGTGGCGGGGCTGGCTGACGAAGTCGACGTAATGCTGGAATTCGTCCCAGTCGCAGCGGCTGCGGATGAAGCCCTCGTCGCAGAGGCCCTCGGTCACGATGACATGCGCCATCGCGGTCACGACGGCAACATTGGTGCCGGGGCGCAGCGGCAGGTGGTAGTCGGCCTCGACATGGGCGGACCGCACCATGTCGATGCGGCGCGGATCGACGATGATCAGCCGCGCGCCCTGCCGCAGCCGCCTTTTCAGCCGGCTGGCAAAGACCGGGTGGCCGTCGGTCGGATTGGCGCCGATGATCATCACGACGTCGCTGTGCTCGACGCTGTCGAAATCCTGCGTGCCGGCCGAGGTGCCGAAGGTCTTGCCGAGGCCGTAGCCGGTGGGCGAATGGCAGACCCGTGCGCAGGTGTCGGTGTTGTTGTTCAGAAACACCGCGCGGGCCAGTTTCTGGACCAGATAGGTTTCCTCGTTGGTGCAGCGCGACGAGGTGATCACCCCGATCGAGCGGCGGCCGTATTTGTCCTGAAGCCCCTTCATCCGGTCGGCGGCGAAGGCCAGCGCCTCGTTCCATTCGACCTCGCGCCAGGGCTGGTCGATGCTGTCGCGGATCATCGGCTTGAGGATGCGGTCCTTGTGGTTGGCATAGCCATAGGCAAAGCGGCCCTTGATGCAGCTGTGGCCGCGATTGGCCTTGCCATGCTTCCACGGCACCATGCGCACCAGCCGGTCGCCATTCATCTCGGCCTTGAAGCTGCAGCCGACGCCGCAATAGGCGCAGGTGGTGATGACCGATCGCGTGGGCGTGCCCAGTTCGATCACCGATTTCTCCTGCAGGGTCGCGGTCGGGCAGGCCTGCACGCAGGCACCGCAGCTGACGCAATCCGAGGTCAGGAAATCATCGCCCGCCGCCCCGGCGCTGACCTTGCTGTCAAAGCCGCGTCCCTCGATGGTCAGCGCGAAGGTGCCCTGCACCTCTTCGCAGGCCCGTACGCAGCGCGAACAGACGATGCATTTCGACGGGTCGAAGGTGAAATAGGGGTTGCTTTCATCCTTGGGCGTGTAGCGCGGATTGGCCTCGGCGACCGGCATCCGCAGCCGCGCCTCGGCCTGGCTGCGCGCGCCGCTGCCCGAGGGGTCGAAATGGTTCTGGCCGGGGGTATAGCGCACGTCCCGAAGCCCGACCATGCCGGCGGTGTCCTGCAATTCGCAATCGCCATTGGCCGCGCAGGTCAGGCAGTCCAGCGGGTGGTCGCTGATATACAGCTCCATCACGCCCTTGCGGATGCGCTGGACCTTGCTGGACTGGGTGTGGACGACCATGCCCTCGGCCACCGGCGTGGTGCAGGAGGCGGGCGTGCCGCGGCGGCCCTCGATCTCGACCACGCAGACGCGGCAGGACCCGAAGGCCTCCAGATTGTCGCTGGCGCACAGCTTGGGCACGGTGATGCCGGCCAGGGCCGCGGCGCGCATGACCGAACTGCCCTCGGGGACGGTGACGGCGATGCCGTCGATCAGCAGGCTGACCGGCGCACCCGCGCGGGCCGGGGTGCCCAGATCGCGGTCGTCATGCGGTTCGGCGCCCGGCGGGTATTGCGGGATGATGAAGTCCTTCATTCGGCGGCCTCCTTCCGGCAGGCAAAATCGTCGGGGAACTGGGTCAGCGCCGACATCACCGGGAAGGGCGTGAACCCCCCCAGCGCGCAGAGCGAGCCGTCCTTCATGGTTTCGCAGAGATCGGTCAGCAGATCGGCGGCGGCCGGATCGCCGGCCGCGATGCGGTCGATGGTCTCGACCCCGCGCACCGCGCCGATCCGGCAGGGCGTGCATTTGCCGCAGCTTTCGATGGCGCAGAACTCCATCGCGAACCGCGCCATGCGCAGCATGTCGGCGGTGTCGTCAAAGACCACCAGACCGGCATGGCCGATCAGCCCGCCCGCCCCGTCGAATTCCTCGTAGCCCATCGGCGTGTCGAATTTCGACACCGGCATGTAGGCGCCCAGGGGCCCGCCGACCTGCACCGCCTTGACCGGTCGCCCCGAGGCGGTGCCCCCGCCGATGTCGTTGACCACCTCGCCAAGGGTCAGCCCGAAGGCGGTCTCGAACAGCCCGCCGCGCGCGACGTTGCCGGCGATCTGCAACGTCACGGTGCCGCGCGACCGGCCTAGGCCGAACCCCGCGTAATGCGCCGCGCCCTTCTCGAAGATCACCGGCACGGTGGCCAGGCTGATGACGTTGTTGACCACGGTGGGCTTGCCGAGAAAGCCCTCAAGCGCCGGCAGCGGCGGCTTGGCGCGCACCACGCCGCGCTTGCCCTCGAGGCTGTTCAGCAGGCTGGTTTCCTCGCCGCAGACATAGGCGCCGGCACCCGTGCGGATCTCCATGTCGAAGGCGTGGCCCGAGCCCAGCACCGACCCGCCCAGCACGCCGTTCTGCCGCGCGATCCCGACGGCGCGGGTCATCGCCGCGATCGCGTCGGGATATTCGGACCGCAGATAGACATAACCGCGCGTGGCGCCCACACCGATGCCGGCGATGGCCATGCCCTCGATCAGGGTGAAGGGGTCGCCCTCCATGATCATCCGGTCGGCGAATGTGCCGCTGTCGCCCTCGTCGGCGTTGCAGACGATGTATTTCTGAGCGGCCTCGGCCTGCATCACCGTATTCCACTTGATGCCGGTCGGAAAGCCCGCGCCGCCACGCCCGCGAAGGCCGCTGTCGGTAACCTCCTGCACGATGGCCTCGCGCGTCATGCCGAGGGCGCGGCGCAACCCGGCCAGACCGCCATGCGCCCGGTAGTCGTCCAGATCCAGCGGGTCGATCACCCCGCAGCGCGCAAAGGTCAGTCGCGTCTGCCGGCGCATCCAGTCGAGATCGTCGACCGGGCCAAGGCTGTCGAGTCGGCCGTCCAGCAGCGCCGGCACGTCCTCGGGCGCGACCGGGCCAAAGCCGACCCGGCCCTCGCCGGCGTCGATCTCGACCAGGGGCTCCAGCCAGATCATCCCGCGCGTGCCGGTGCGGGTGATCTGCACGTCGATGTCGCGCGCCTCGGCCTCGCGGGCGATCGCCTCGGCCACGGCGTCGGCGCCTACGGCGCGGGCGGCGCTGTCGATGGGAACAAAGATCCTCATGCGCCCGCCTCGTCCAGCAGCCGCCCCATCCGCGCGCCGTCCAGCCGCGCCACAACGCGATCATCCAGCATCGCGGCGGGCGCACAGGCGCACATGCCGAGGCAATAGACCGGCTCTACGGTGACGGCGCCATTGGCGGTGGTGTCGTGCCAGCCGATGCCCAGCCGGTCCAGCGCCGCCGCGGCCAGCGCCTCGCCGCCCATCGACTGGCAGGCCTCGGCCCGGCAGATCTTCAGCACATGCCGCCCGGCCGGGGCCTCGCGGAAATCGTGATAGAAGCTGATGACGCCATGCACCTCGGCGCGGGTCAGGTTCAGCACATCGGCCAGCACCGCCACGGCAGCCTGCGGCACGTGGCCCCATGCGTGCTGCACCGCGTGCAGCATCGGCAGAAGTGGCCCTTCCAGAGAGGTCAGCGGCACGACGACGGCGCGGATGTCCTCTGCGGTCGGGGCTGGCGCATTCACATGCATAGCTGGCCTCTCGACAATATCCCGGCTTCAGCAAACAGGCTTGTCGATCCAAAATCAATATCGGAATTCCGTTACACGATAGTCGCTATCTATCGGAAACCATGCGCCGCGCCTCGCCCAGCAGGGCGTCGAGAACCGGGGTATGCGGCTCGCGCCAAGGGGCGACGAGGCCCACCGCATGGGTGATCTGCGGCTGCTCCAGCGGCACCATCCGCACCGGCTTGCCCTGTGTCAGGAAGCTGGCGATGTCCTCGGGCAGGATGGTCAGCCAGCCGCCCTCCAGCACATGCGCGACCAGCACCACGGTCGAGCCGGATTCGACCGTCGCCTGCGGCGTCACCCCGGCGGCGACCAGATTGCGGTTGATGATCCGGCGGTTCTGCATGTCCGAGGTCAGCAGGCACAGCCGCTGGCCATCCAGTTCCGGCCAGGCCACGCTGTCGCGCCGCGCGAAGGCCGTGTCCTCGCCGCAGACCAGCATGTAGCGTTCGTCATACAGCGCCACCGTGCTGACCTTGCCCAGGGGTTCGTTGTCCAGATACGAGATGCCGGCATCGATCTCGAGATCGTCGATCATCTGCAGGATCTCGACCGAGGTGCGCGACAGGATGGTGAAGCCGACATTGGGATGCATGGTGCCGAAGCGCGCGGAAATCTTGGCCGCCCAGGTCAGCGCGGTGGGGATCACCGCGATCCGCAGCCGGCCCGACAGCCCGTGCCGGGTGGCCCGCATCTCTTCGCGCAGCTGCCGCGTGTCGCCGACGATGCGCCGCGCCCAGACCAGTGCGGACTGGCCCTCGGGGGTCAGCCCGCCATAGCGCGAGCCGCGAAAGATCAGCAGCACGCCCAGCTGTTCCTCAAGCTGCTTGATCCCCGCCGACAGGCTGGGCTGGGTGATGCCGAGACTGGCGGCGGCGCGGCCGAAATGGCCCTCCTTGGCCACCGCCAGAAACATCTCGAGCTTGTCGATCACACCCTGCCCCCCGCGCGGCCTGTCGCATCAAGCCCGCGCGGGCGCCGGGCGTCAACCGGCGCCGGGCCGGATCAGTCGAAGACGAAGTCGCCAAGGTCCAGCTGGCCGCGCTGGAAGTCGACGAGGGTGATGATGGTGGGGCCGTCATCGTCGTCGCCCTCGATGCGCAGGACCGTGTTGCCGTTGACCTGCCGGGCATTGTTGATGACCTGCTGCACCTCGGCGCGGCTCAGGTCGTCAAGGTCCAGCCGGTCGACGCCATTGGTGAAGTCGCGGACCCGGTCGCGGCCGTCGCCGTCGCCAAACTCGAACTCGTCGGCACCGCCGCCGCCGACCAGCAGATCGTTGCCGTCGCCGCCATCCAGCGTGTCGCGGCCGGCCTGCCCGAACAGCCGGTCGTCGCCGTCATCGCCGTCAAGCTCGTCATTGCCGGCGCCGCCGCGCAGCAGGTCTCTGCCGTCATCGCCCTCGAGCTCGTCATTGCCGCCGCCGCCGAACAGCCGGTCATTGCCGCCGTCGCCTTCCAGGTCGTCACTGCCGCCAAGCCCGCGCAGCAGGTCGTTGCCGCCATTGCCCCACAGCAGGTCGGAAAAATTCGTGCCCGTCAGGGTGTCGTTGCCGCTGGTTCCGATTCGACGCACCATCTTGTTCTCCTTCGTGTTCCGTGTCGCGTGATCGCCCCGGCGCAGCCTGCGGCCGGGGCCCGTGGCGCGGGCTTAGCATGGCCGGCCTGACGGTTCGCTGACGCCGGGCGTCAGGCAAATGTCAGGCAGGCCGCGCTAGGTTGCGGCGCATGTCACGGATTCGCCTCGCCCCCCATCGCCCCGCCCCAGTTCGCCCCGCCGCCTTCCGCCGTGCCCCAGTTCGCCTTGCCCCTGTTCGCCTTGCCCCCGCCAGCCTTGCGCTGCTCGTGCTGCTGTGCACCGCCTCGCAAGGCCAGCCCGATGCCCAACCCGACACCCGGCCCGACGCCCAGATCGCCCGCGATGCCGTGGCACGCGGCGCCTTCCTGCCGATGGAGCGGATCCTGACGATCGTCTCGCGCGACCATCCGGGCGAGCTGGTCGAGATTGAACTGGAGCAGGAGGACGGCGTCTGGGAATATGAGGTCGAGATCGTGACCCCCCAGGGCCGGCTGATCGAGGTGCGGCTGCAGGCCGCGACGGGCCGCATCCTGCGGGTCGAGGACAAGGACGATACGGACTGATGCGCGCCCTTGTGGTCGAGGATGATCCGCGGATCGCGGCGGACCTGCGTCATGCGCTGGCCGCCGCCGGATTCCGCGTCGAGACCGTCGGCGACGGCGAGACCGCCTGGTTCCGCGGCGGCACCGAGGATTACGACCTGATCGTTCTGGATCTGGGCCTGCCGCGCATCGACGGGCTCAGCGTGCTGAAGCGGTGGCGGGCCGAGGGCTGCGACAGCCCGGTGCTGATCCTGACGGCGCGCGGCGCCTGGACCGAGCGTGTCGAGGGCATCGACGCGGGCGCCGACGACTACCTGCCCAAGCCGTTCCGCATGGAGGAACTGGTCGCCCGCGCCCGCGCACTGGTCCGGCGCAAGGGCGGGCGTGCCGACACGCGGCTGCAGCTGGGCCGGCTGGGGCTTGACCTCAGCCGGATGCAGGCGACGCTGGACGGCGTGCCGGTCGCGCTGAGCCCGCTGGAATTCCGGCTGATCGCGCATCTGGCGGCGCATCGCGACCGGGTGGTGCCGGCGACCGAGCTTCTGGAGCATCTCTACGGCGATGACGACGCGCGCGAGGCCAACGCGCTGGAGGCGGTGATCGCCCGGTTGCGGCGCAAGCTGGGCGCCGGGGTGATCGCGACGCGGCGCGGCTTCGGCTACATGCTGGTCGGGACGTGATGCGGCCGGCCTCGTTGCGCTGGCGGCTGATGCTGGCGGGCGGCGTGGCGGTGCTGGTGGTGCTGGCGCTTTCGGCCCTGGGGCTGACGGTGCTGTTCGATCGCCATGCCGAGCGGGTCGCGGTCGCCGACCTGAAGGCGCGCGCCACCGCGCTGGCCGCGATGGCCGAGCCGCGCGGGGATGCGCCGCCGCGCCTCGGCCCGCCGCCGCGCGATCCGCTGTATGAGCGGCCCTTTTCCGGGCATTACTGGCAGATCAGCCTGGGCGATGCGCTCGCGCGGTCGCGGTCGCTGTGGGATGCCGCCCTGCCGCTTGCGGACGACCCGCCGCCGCCGGGCCGCTGGCGGATCGGCAGCGCCGATGGCCCGCGCGGGCAACGGCTGCTGCTGGCCGAGACGAGCCTGCTGGTCGGCGGCGGGGCGCAGCCGGTGACGATGCATATCGCCGTTGCCGAGGACCGCGCCGAGCTGGCCGCCGCGCGCCAGTCCTTCCTGGGCGATCTGGTGCCGTTCCTGGCGCTGCTGGGGGGGCTTCTGGTCGCCACATTCGCCGCACAGGCCGGCATCGGGCTGCGGCCGCTGGCGCGGATCGGCGCGCGGGTTGACAGCCTTGCCCAGGGGCTGCGCCCGCGGATCGGCGGCGACCTGCCGGCCGAGGTGATGCCGCTGGCCGGGCAGATCGACCGGCTGCTGGACGACCGCGACCGCGAACTGGCCCGCGCCCGGCATCGGGCCGGCGATCTGGCGCATGGCTTCAAGACGCCGCTGCAGGCCCTGCTGGGCGATGCCGCGCAGCTGCGGGACCGGGGCCAGGCCGGCATCGCCGCCGAGATCGAGGCCGTCGTGCTGACCATGCGCCGCCATGTGGACCGGGAACTGGCCCGGGCGCGGATCCAGTCCGATCGCGGCCATGCCGCCTGCCACCCCGCCGAGGTTCTCTCGCGGCTGGTCCGGGTGCTGCGCCGGATGCCCGAGGGCGCGCGTCTCGACTGGCGCCTGGACGCGCCGGCCGGTCTGAAGGCCCGCATCGACGCGGACGACCTGACCGAGGCGCTTGGCGCCCTGATGGAGAACGCCATGCGCCACGCCGCCACCCGCGTCGAGGCGCGGCTGCACGCCGAGGCCGGGCGGGTGCTGGTCGCGATCCGCGATGACGGGCCGGGCGTGCCCGACACGGCGCTGGGCGGGCTTCAGGATCGCGGCGTGCGCCTGGACGAGGGCGGCGACGGGCAGGGCATCGGCCTTGCCATCACCGCCGAGATCGTCGAGGCGGCGGGCGGGCGGCTGCGGCTGGAAAACGCCGGCCCGGGCCTGCGCGCGATCATGGCCCTGCCGCGCGCCGGCTGATCGGTCCGGTCCTCAGGCGCGGTCGGGCGCGGCAGGCCCGGACGCCCCGCCGGACGCCCCCTCGGCGGTGTTGTCAGCGGCCTCGTCAAAGCGGTCCTTGCGGCCCAGCAGCCGGCGCATCAGCACATAGAAGAGCGGCGCGAACAGGATGCCCATGACCGTCGCGAACAGCGTGCCGCCCAGCACCGTGGCGCCGATGGCGTTGCGGCCGTTCGCCCCCGCGCCGCTGGACAGCACCAGCGGCAGCACCCCCAGCGAGAAGGCGATCGAGGTCATGATGATCGGGCGGAACCGCTGCCGCGCGGCCTCGACCACGGCCGAGAACAGCGGCACCCCCGCCTCGGACCGCTCGCGCGCGAATTCGACGATCAGGATGGCGTTCTTGCCGGTCAGCCCGATCACCGTCAGCAGCCCCACCTGGAAGAACACGCCATTGTCGAACTGCCCCGCCCAGGCGCCCACCAGTGCGCCGAGGATGCCGATGGGCATGACGAGGATCACCGCCAGCGGGATCGACCAGCTTTCGTAAAGCGCCGCAAGGCACAGGAACACCGCGGCCAGCGACAGCGCGTAGAGCAGCGTGGTCTGGTCGCCCGACTCGCGTTCCTCCAGCGAAAGCCCGGTCCAGGCGACCGAGAAGCCGCCCGGCAGTTCGGCCACCATCCGCTCGATCTCGGCCATCGCCTCGCCGCTGCTGACGCCGGGGGCGGGGCTGCCCTGGATCTGCATCGAGGGGATGCCGTTATAGCGGTTCAGCCCCTGCGGCCCGAAGCTCCATTCGCCCTCGGCGAAGGTCGAGAAGGGCACCAGCCCGCCGGTCGCGTTGCGCACGCGCCACTTGTCGAAATCGCTTGGACCGGCGCGGGCCTCGGCCTCGCCCTGCACATAGACGCGCTTGATGCGGCCGCGATCGACGAAGTCGTTCACATAGGCGCCGGTCCAGGCGATCTGCAGCAGGTTCGCCACATCGGTCGCGGTCACGCCCATCGCCCCAGCGCGGCGCCAGTCGATGTCCAGCCGGAACTGCGCCGCGTCCTCGAGCCCGGATGGCCGCGCCTGCGCGATCATCGGGTTCTGCGCGACGGCGCCCAGCAACTGGTTGCGCGCGTCGAGCAACTGTTCCTGCGACTGCCCGCCGCGCGCCTGGAGATAGAAGTCGAAGCCCGAGACGTTGCCAAGCTCGATCACCGAGGGCGGCACGATCGGGAAAACCATCGCATCGCGGATCTGGCTCAGGGCCCCGAAGGCGCGACCGGCCACGGCCTGCACCGATTGCGCGGGGTCGGGCCGTTCGGCCCAGTCCTTCAGCCGCACGAAGGCAAGGCCGACGTTCTGGCCCTGCCCCGCAAAGCTGAAGCCGGTGACGCCGAAGACCGATTCGACGTTCTGCGCCTCCTGGGTCAGGAAATATTGCTGGACATCGCTGACCACGGCCGCCGTGCGTCCGGTCGTGGCGCCGGTCGGGGCCTGGATCAGCACGAAGGCGATGCCCTGGTCCTCGTCGGGCAGGAAGCCCTCGGGCGTGCGCAGGAACAGCAGCACCATCACCGTGCCCAGCGCGGCATAGATCAGCAGGATCCGCAGCGGCCGTCGGACCATCCAGCCGACAACACCGGTATAGCCGCGGGTGGTGCGGTCGAAGCCGCGGTTGAACAGGCCGAACAATCCGCGCCTCTCGCCATGCGCGGGCTTCAGCATCGAGGCGCACAGCGCCGGCGTCAGCGTCAGCGCGACGACCACAGACAGGCCCATCGCCGAGACGATGGTGATCGCGAATTGCTGGTAGATCACCCCGGTCGAGCCGCCGAAGAAGGCCATCGGCACGAACACCGCCGACAGCACCAGCGCGATGCCGATCAGCGCCCCGGTGATCTGGCCCATGGACTTGCGCGTTGCCTCGCGCGGGGACAGCCCCTCTTCCTCCATGATCCGTTCGACGTTCTCGACCACCACGATGGCGTCGTCGACCAGCAGACCGATGGCCAGCACCATCGCCAGCATGGTCAGCGTGTTGATGGTAAAGCCGAAGGCCGCCATGATCCCGAAGGTGCCCAGCAGCACGATCGGCACCGCCAGCGTCGGGATCAGCGTCGCCCGCCAGCTTTGCAGGAAGACGAACATCACCACCGTCACCAGCACGATGGCCTCGATCAGCGTCTTGACCACCTCCTCGATCGAGATCTCGACGAAGGGCGAGGTGTCGAAGGGGATGACGTATTCGACGCCCTCGGGGAAGAATTCGGCGAATTCGGCCATGCGCTCCTTCACGCGCTCGGCGGTGTCCAGCGCGTTCGCGCCGGGCGCGAGGCTGATCGCCATGCCCGAGGCCGGCCGGCCGTTGAAGGTCGCCTCTGCGTCATAACCTTCGGCGCCGATCTCGACCCGCGCGACGTCCTGCAGCAGCACCAGCCCGCCGTTCTTCTCGGCCCGCAGCACGATCTGGCGGAAATCCTCGGGCGTGGACAACAGCGACTGCGCGGTGACGGTGGCGTTCAGCTGCTGGCCGTCCATCGCCGGTTCCGCCCCGAAGGCGCCGGCCGAGATCTGCGTGTTCTGCGCCGAGACCGCGGCGACCACGTCCGAGGGCGCAATCTCGTAGGCGGCCAGCTTCGAGGGGTCGAGCCAGATCCGCATGGCGTATTTCGCGCCGAACACCTGCACGCTGCCGACGCCCTCGATCCGGCTGAGATCGTCGACGAGGTTGGTCACCAGATAGTCCGACAGGTCGGTCTGGTCGTAATCGTCGTCGCCGATCAGGCCGATCACCATCAGGAAGCCCGAGGATGACTTCTCGACCTGCACGCCCTGGCGCTGCACCGCCTCGGGCAGCAGGGGCGTGGCCTGCGACAGCTTGTTCTGCACCTGCACCTGCGCGATGTCGACATCGGTGCCGGTCTCGAAGGTCAGCGTGGTCGAGGAACTTCCCGCCGAGGTCGAGCTGGAGGACATGTAGCGCAGCCCGTCCAGACCCGTCATCTGCTGTTCGATGATCTGGGTGACGGTATTGGCGACGGTATCGGCCGAGGCGCCCGGATAGGCGGCGCGGACCGTGACCGAGGGCGGCGCGATCTGCGGATACTGCGCGATCGGCAGCGACAGGATCGACAGCACGCCGATCCCCATGATGATGATCGAGATGACCCAGGCGAAAACCGGACGGTCGATGAAGAAGCGGGCCATGGCTGGTCTTTCGCTGTTCGCTGCGCGCTCAGTTGCCTTCGGCGCCGGGGGCAGCCTCGCCGGCAGCCGCGGCCCCCGCGTCAGCCGAGGCTTCCGCGTCAGCCGAGGCCGCATCCGGTGCGGCCGGGGCTTCGGTGTCGGCGGGCGCCTCGGCCCCGGCGGCCGCGGCTGCGGCGCGTTCCTCGGGTGCCACGGTCATGCCCGCGCCGATCTTCTGCAGCCCGGCCACCACGATCCGGTCGCCATCGGCCAGGCCCTCGCGCACCACCCAGGCGTTGCCGCGATCCTGCACGATCTCCAGCAGCCGTTCCTCGACCACGTTCTGGGCATTCACCACCATCGCCACGGGCCGGCCGCGCCGGTCGCGGCTGACACCCTCCTGCGGGGCGAGGATCGCACCCTTCAGCTGTGCCTGCGGGATGTCGGCCAGCACATACATGCCCGGCAGCAGCAGCCCGTCGGGATTGGAGAATTCCATCCGCAGCGTGATGACACCGGTGGTCTCGTCGACATGCGGCTCGGCCGCGGTCAGCTGCCCGGTCTGGTCATAGGCCGAGCCGTCGGCCAGCCGCAACGTCACCGTGCGGTCGACGCCCGCGGGCAGCGCGGCCGCGGCGCCCTGACGCTGCCAGCGGACGATCTCGGCGGCCGACTGGGTCACGTCGACGCGCACCGGGTCGATGCGCCGTATCACCGCCAGCGGGGTCGCCTGGCCCGCCGTCACCAGCGCGCCGGGGCTGGCCTGCGCCAGACCGATCACGCCGCCAAGCGGCGCGGTGATGGTGCTGCGGTCGAGGTCGATCCGGGCCGACTGGACCTGCGCCTCCGCGGCCTTGACGGCGGCATTCGCCGCGTCGCGCGCGGCGATGGCACTGTCCTCGGTCTGTTCGCTGGCCACGCGCCGGTCGCGCAGCGCCGCGACGCGGTCGGCCTCGCGCCCGGCCGCATCGGCCTGCGCGCGCGCCTGTGCCAGCGCGGCCTCGGCCTGCGCCAGCGCGGCCTCGTAGCTGCGCGGATCGATGCGATAAAGCGGCGCGCCCGCGGCGATCTGGGTGCCTTCCTCGAACAGCCGTTCGGTGATCAGCCCGCCCACCTGCGGGCGCAGTTCGGCCTCGGCCGAGGCGACCACGCGGCCCGGCAGGCTGGCGGTCAGGGTGACATCCTCGGCCTTCAGGGTCACCACGGTGACCGCGGGCGGCGGCGCCTCGCCGCCCGGCTGCTGCGCCATCACGGCAGGCGCGGCCAGCATGGCGGCGAACAGGGTAGCCATCCCAAGGTGTCGAATCAGCGAGGTCATGCTGGCGGTTCCGCTTCGCAGGAAAAGGATCAGGGGTCGCGCGGGGCAAAACGGCAGGACCGGCCGGCCGAGTCCCGGGCACGCTAGCCGCACCGCGCCGAAGTGGCAACCTGTCTTACCGAATCGGTCGGACTCTGCGGCCGCGTCAACACAACCTTAGGCCTTGTCGGATAGGCTATCGACGCGCGGGGTCGATATCCCATAGATGGAGCCGCGTCCCAAAGCCGCGAGGTTCCGTGCCCATCCCTGCCCCAGTTCCCGGCCCTGCCCCCGTTTCCCGGCCTGATCCGGCCGCGCCCGACGCGGATCGCCTTGACGCCTCCGCGCCCGCCCGGCGCAGCCGGCTGCGCGACTTGCTGCCCTATCTGCTGGCGGCGGCGCTGTTCGGTCTTGGACTCTATGCGCTGCACCGGCTGCTGGCGCCGGTCGACCTGCTGGCGGTGGCCGGACAGATCCGGGCGACGCCCTGGCCGATGATCGCGATGTCGGTCGCGGCGACGCTGGCCGGATATCTGTGCCTCGCCGGCTATGACTGGTCGGCGCTGCGCCATATCGGCCGGCCGCTGCCGGCGCCGGTGGTGCTGACGGGCGGGCTGATGGCCTATGCCTTCGGCAACACCATCGGCCTGACGGCGCTGACGGGCGGGGCGGTGCGCTGGCGGTTCTATGCCGGGCTGGGCCTCAGCGGGCTGGACATCGCCGCCGTCTCGGCCTTCGCGGCGGCGTCCTTCGGCATCGCGGCCACGCTGGTCGGGCTGCTTGCGCTGGCCGCCCATCCCGACGCGCTGGCGCCGATCCTGCCGCTGTCGCCGGGCCTGCTGCGCGGGCTGGCCATCGCCGCCTGCCTCGCGATCACCCTGCCGCTTCTGCTGGCCTCGATCAGCGGCCGATGCCTGAGACTTGGGCCATTCCGCATGCGCGCGCCCTCGCCCGGCCTGCTGGCGGGGCAATTGCTGTTCGGCATCGGCGATGTCTGCCTGTCGGCGCTGGCCCTCTATGTGCTGCTGCCGGGCGATCTGCCCGATTTCCTGACCTTCCTGGCCATCTTCGCGGCCGCCACCATGGCCGGCGTCGTCAGCCATGTGCCGGGCGGCGTCGGCGTTTTCGAGACGGTGCTGATCGCCGCGCTGCCGGCCGGCGCGCCGATCGGCAGCATCGCGGCGGCGCTGCTGCTGTTCCGGCTGATCTACTACCTGCTGCCCTTCGCGATCGCGCTAGCGAGCCTTTCGGCCTTCGAGGCGTGGCGGCTGCTGGGCCGCGGCGGGGGCGCACGCCGCGCCGCCCGCGCCCTTGCCGCGACCGAGCCGGCCTTTCGGGCGATCCAGCCGCTGGCGCCGATGCTGCTGGCGGTGATGGTCTTCGGGGCCGGGCTTCTGATGTCCGGCTCGTCGCTGCTGCCGCCGCTGACCCGGGCCGCCGAGACCGCCGAGACCTTCCTGCCCCTCGCGCTGATCGAGGGCTCTGCGCTGCTGGGCAGCGCCCTTGGCGCCCTGCTGATCCTGCTGTCGCTGGGCCTGGCGCGCCGCAGCCTGGGTGCCTGGACGCTGACCCTGCTGGCCATGGGACTCGGCGCGGGCATGGCGCTGTTCCAGGGCCAGGAGACGGGTCAGGCGGCGGCGATGCTGGCGGGGCTGGCGATGCTGCTGCCCTTCCGCCCGGCCTTTCACCGCCGCTCGATGCTGACCCATGCGGCGCTGACGCCGGGCTGGATCGTGCTGATGATCGCGGCCATCGTCGGGCTGGGCTTCGTGCTGTTCTTCGCGCACAAGGGCACGCCCTATGTCAACGAATTGTGGTGGCAGTTCGCCGCCGACGAGCGGGCCCCGCGGGCGCTGCGGTCGGGGCTGCTGGCCAGCATGGTGATCGCGCTGGCGGCGCTTTACCTGCTGTTGCGGGCGCCGCGCTTCCGTCCCGCGCCGCCAGGTCCCGAGGAACTGGCCCGGGCCGAGGCGATCCTGCGCCGCGGCACCTCGCCGCTGGCCGGTTTCGCGCTGACCGGCGACAAGACCATCCTGCTGTCCGATGACGGTCAGGCCTTCGTGATGTTCGGCACCGCAGGCTCGTCCTGGATCGCCTATGGCGCGGCCGTCGGAGAACCCGCCGCCGCGCAGGAGGTCGGCTTCGACTTCGTCGATGCCGCCCGCCGCGCCGGTGCCCGGCCGGTCTTCTACGAGATCGGGCCCGAATCGGTGCCGCAGATGCTGGATCTGGGCATGACGCTGCACAAGATGGGCGAGGAGGCGGTGATCGACCTGACCGCCTTTTCGCTGGACGGGCCGTCGCGCAAGCGGCTGCGGACCAGCCATGCCCGCGCCGGCCGTGACGGGCTGAGCCTGGACCTGCACCTGCCGCCGCATGACGACGCCCTCTTTGCCGAGATCGGCCCGGTGTCATCGGCCTGGCTGGATGGCAAGCGGGCGCAGGAGAAGGGTTTCTCGGTCGGCCGCTACAGCCGCGCCTGGCTGGACCGCTGGCCCGTGGCGGTGGTGCGCCGGCATGGCCGCGTCGTGGCATTCGCCAATGTGCTGGTAACGGACCTTCCCGACCGCGCGGCGCTGGACCTGATGCGGCATGTGCCCGACGCGCCCTCGGGCACGATGGAGTTCCTGTTCACCGCGCTGATCCTGCGCCTGCGCGAACTGGGCTACCGCTCCTTCTCGCTTGGCATGGCGCCGCTGTCCGGTCTGGCCCCGGATCGCAGCCGGCGCCTCTGGGACCGGTTCGGCGCGCTGGTCTATCGCCACGGCGGCAGCTTCTACAATTTCGAGGGTCTGCGCGCCTTCAAGGCCAAGTTCGACCCCGCCTGGGTGCCGCGTTACCTGGCCACCGCGACCGGAATGCCGCCGCTGCTGCCGCTGGCCGACGCCGCCCGCCTGATTGCACGGGGCGGTCCTTCCGGCGACGGGGGCCAGCCCGGCGCGACGGGTCTTGCCTCGCTCTCACGCGCCGTCAGCCAACGCCTTGACAACCGCCGGCAGAGGGTTAGAACCTCCGGCCTGTGGGGCCGTAGCTCAGTCGGTAGAGCGCATCGTTCGCAATGATGAGGCCAGGGGTTCGATTCCCCTCGGCTCCACCAGTTCAGGCATCGGCACGTCAGGCAGTTGCCCGACATTGACGACCTCGGTCGATCCAGCCTCCTGAAGATCCGCCAGAATCCCGAAGATGTCGTGGAACATGGCAGGCCTTTCGATGGATCATCAGGGATCAAGACCATGGGATTTTCGTCGGACGCCTTCCCAGAGCGTCCTCGGTCAGCCGCGACAGGTCCATAAGCAGGGCATCCGGCGCCCCGACGACCACGGCGCGTATCTCGAGCGCACTGACCCGCTTCTCGGGAAACAATGGCGATTGCCCCCTTCCCTCGCTCATTTCCACAAATCGCCCGAGGACCAGATTCTTCCGTTCCCTGGACAGAAGCATCCAGTGACCTCCGCGACGGGTGTGCCGGGCGCGGTGAAGCCGCTGAGCACGGTGACCCTGAGGCGGAACTCCTCAACCTGACGATCGAAGTCTCGGGCGGACAGCGATGGGGGCGTCCCGCGTCGCTGATCCGCAGACCTCGCGGAAGCGCCCGTGGTCACCGAGGTCCGGCGGGTGATGCGCCCCCGTCCATCACGGCGCAGGTCATCGCCCATTTGGCGCGCGAGCTGCGGCACGAAAAGCCCGAGCGGGGGTTCGACTGAGGCTCTATGAAGGCTTGCCTGAGATGTGGGGTATCACATACGAGGTCGCTTGGCATCGCGGCCACCGCGTCCGCGAGAGGATGAGTGACCGCCATATCCGTATGTGTGGCCTTGGTGGAAATGGACGAGATTTGCGCAGGCGCACCGCCTCGCAAGGGTCAGGACGCCGGTCCGAGCGGCGTTCCCTCTGGGCATGGCGCAGGCCGACTGCTGGTTCTGACCATGGTCGAACGCGGTGGCCGGGTCGTTCTCGCACGGATCGCCAGTCATTCTAGTGAGTCGATCAGCACGGCGGCCTCGGCTCGGCTTGACCCCGCCGCCACGGTCATGACCGATGCACTGCCGGCCTATCGCCGCGTTGCGCCCGGCCACCGGCATCTCACCGTCAATCATTCGGCCGGGCAATATGTCGATCACGACGCCGGAGGGCCGGGTGCTGATGCGCACACCAACACCGCGGAGGCGGTTCACGGGATAATCCGTCGCCCGGAGTGAACCGCCCCGGGTTTGCCGGAGAGTTTGTGTTTCAATGATTACGCTGCTTTTTCGGCAGCGTTCAAGCTTGCGTAGAAGGCCTCTTCTTCGTCCGGTGTGATGTATCCGATGGCGCTGTGCAGGCGGGTGTTGTTATACCAGTCGGCCCATTTCAGGGTTTCCCATTCGACCCGACCAACGGACTTCCAGGGGCCGAGGAGCTTGATGACCTCGGTCCTGACCAGGCCGATGATGCTTTCTGCCAAGGCGTTGTCGCAGGGATCACCGTGGTGCTGGCGCTCGGGGTCGGGATAGGCCTCGTGAACGGGGCGATCACCGCCCTTGTCGGCATCCATCCGCTGATCGTGACGCTGGGAACCTCGACCATTCTCGCCGGAACCGCGCTGTTGCTCACCAACCAGCCGCGCGGGTCGGTGCCCCTCTTCTTCGAGGATTTCATCTATGGCCGGCTGGGCCCAGTGCCATACGGCATGATCCTGGTGCTCGCCCTCTACCTGCTGATCGGCATCATGCTGTGGAAGACCCGGTTCGGCACCCGCGTCTACGCCATCGGCGACAACGAACCCGCCGCCGCGATCTCGGGCGTGCCGGTGCGGCAGACCAAACTCGCCGTCTACGCGCTGAGCGGGCTTCTAGCCGCAGTGGCCGCGATCTACATGACCGGGCGCTTCGGTGTGGGCGATCCGCGGGCGGGGGTCGGCTTCGATCTGCGCTCGATCACGCCGGTAATCGTCGGTGGCACGCTTCTGGCCGGTGGAAAGGGTGGCGTGCTTGGCACCTTCCTCGCCGTGATCCTGCTGGCGCTGATGGGGAACGTGCTGAATTTCCAGAACGTGTCCAGCGCATGGCAGTGGATCATCGAGGGGCTGATCATCGTCGCCGCCGTATCGTTCTTCGCAGGGAGGGCCCGCTGATGGCCATGACGTCCGCAACCGCCGGACCGGCCGCGCAGTCCCGGAACTCGGGCACCGTGCGCGCACGCAATCGGCGCGAGCTTCTGATGCTCTTCGGGTTCCTCGTGGCGATCTGGGCGGTCACCGCCGCACTTAGCCCGCGCTTCCTGAACCCCGCCAACATTCGCGACATCCTGATCCTCGCGGCACCCTTGGGATTCGTGGTCATCGGACAGATGATCGTGATCATCGTGCGCGGCCTCGACCTGTCGGTCGCCTCGATCATGGCCACGGTCGCGGTGCTGGCGATCGGGATGGGCGACAACATCGCCGTGATCCTTGTGCTCGGGCTGATCCTGGGCACCGCAATGGGCGCGGTGAACGGCTATCTCGTGGCCTTCCGGCATGTCACGCCCTTCCTCGCTACGCTGGCAACGATGATCGTGCTGCAAGGCTTGCGTTTTGCCTATACCGGCGGCGCGCCCTCCGGCACGCTGCCCGAGGGGTTGCGCTACCTCTCGACGGGGACGGTCGCGGGAATTCCCGTTGCGGTGCTCCTGCTGCTGGTCGTTGGCGCGGCGGCGCACTGGATGCTGGAGCGGACGGTGTTCGGCCGACGGCTCAAGCTCTATGGCGTCAACCCCGATGCGGCCCGGATGACCGGCGCTCCGGTGCGATTTCTGGTGGTCATGGCTTTCACGATCTCGGGCCTGATGGCAGCGATCGGCGGGCTGGTGCTCGTGGGCTATGTCGGCATCGTCGACAACTGGACCGGCCGCGGTTACGAGCTCGACTCGATTGCAGCCGCCGTGATCGGCGGCGCCGCGCTGTCGGGCGGCCGGGGTTCGGTGCCGGGGGCGCTGCTTGCGGCCTTGATCCTTGTGTCGCTCTTCAACATCGTGGTGATCTTGGGGCTCTCGACCGAGCTGCAGATGCTGATCAAGGGAAGCCTGATCATCCTGGCTGCCGCCGTCTACATGACGCGGAGCAGGGCATGACCCGGAGGAACCACCATGCCGGAGCGCTTGCGCTCGAACCTCAGTCGGATTGTCGATATCCTCGTGCAATTCGACGGGGCGAACAGACCCCTGCGCAGCGTGGAGATCCTGGCCCGGGCCAGGCTGACACGGGCGACGGGCCACGCCCTGATCCGTGCACTGGTTGCAAAGGGGTGGCTTGCGCGCGTCGATCACGGATTGCTGCAGCTTGGACCGAAGGCGGCGGACCTGATGTTCGGCCCGCTTGAGCCCGCCCTTGCGCTTGACGAGGCACCGGTGCGTCTGGCCGCCCTGCCCGGCATCAAACGCGCAGAACCTGCAAGCCTCGCCGGGGAGGACCCGTGGCGGCCCGACCTGGTGGAACTGGTGGACACGGCCCGCTTTGCCAGACCGGGCAAGGTGACGATCGGGTTCGCGAACGCGTCCCTGTCCAACCCGTGGCGCGTCGCGCTTTTGGCCAGCATGCGCTACGGCCATCAGTTGAACGAAGACCGAATCGCCGCGTTCGACATCAGGACCGCCGACGACGACCCCGACGCCCAGATCGCGCAGATCGACGACCTGGTCCGCACCGGCATCGACATCCTGATCGTCAGCTGCCCCAACGTGCTGAACCGGTCACTCAACGAGCGGCTGCTTGAATTGTCGGCCACCGGCCTGCCGATCATCGCGCTCGACCGCCGACCCAGCGACCCGTCCTGCCTGGTGTCCTTCGTCACCGCTTCGGACAGCCGCATCGGGCGCGTGACGGCCCAGTGGATCGTGGAACATCTGCGGGGGCCGTCGCGGGTCTGGATGCTGTCGGGCGTCGAAGGCGCGAGCCCCGCGATCCGTCGTCAGGCCGCGGCGTTGACCGTGTTCTCGGCTGAAGGGCGACACGGTTCTCGACATCACCTCCCGCAAGATCCCCACCCTGCAGACGCTGCTCGAGGCAGACGACCCCGCCGCGGCCGCGCGCGCGACCGAGGGTCGGCCGCTGTGCAGGCTGGCCGACCTTGCCGACAATGCAACCGAGACGCCCGACCCCGACCGGCCCTGGCCCCTCGCCCCCAATGACCTTCAAGCCGTGAAGGCCTGCGGCGTGACCTTCGTGTCGTCCATGCTGGAGCGCGTCATCGAGGAAAAGGCCGCGGGCGACCCGACAAAGGCCGAGGACATCCGCGCCCGCTGCACCGCGATCTTGGGCGACAGCCTGCGCAATGTCGTGCCTGGCTCGGACAAGGCCGTCGAATTGAAGGAGGCGCTGATCGCGGTCGGCATCTGGTCGCAATATCTCGAGGTCGGGATCGGCCCGGATGCCGAGGTCTTCACCAAGGCCCAGCCGATGAGCGCGGTCGGAACGGGGGCCGCCGTCGGCCTGCATCCGGTCTCGGCGTGGAACAACCCCGAGCCCGAGATCGTTCTGGCCGTGTCCTCAAAAGGAAGGATCGTCGGCGCCACCCTTGGCAACGATGTGAACCTGCGCGACGTGGAAGGACGCTCGGCGCTGCTGCTGGGCAAGGCCAAGGACAACAACGCGGCCTGCGCCATCGGGCCGTTTCTGCGGCTGTTCGACGGGGACTTCACCCTCGACGATATTCGCAGGGCCGAACTGGACCTGACCGTGACCGGAACGGACGGCTTCGTGCTGACGGGCCATTCCACAATGGCCGAGATCAGCCGCGACCCCGCCGATCTGGTAGCCCAGGCCATGGGGCGACATCACCAGTATCCCGACGGAATGGTCCTCTTTCTCGGCACGCTCTTCGCCCCGACCGAAGATCGCGACGTGCCGGGCGAGGGCTTCACCCACAAGCTGGGCGATGCGGTGCGGATCCACGCTAGCGCGCTCGGCACCCTGACGAACACCGTTCGCCTGTCGACCGAGGCGCCTGCATGGCGCTTCGGCACCGCCGCCCTGATGCGCAACCTCGCGGCGCGCGACCTGATCTGAGGACAGATGAAGATGACCAAGGGACGACACCTGATTGCCGGCGACTGGGTCGCCGAGGGAGAGATCTTCGATAACGCCACGGTCGATGGCGTGGCCGACAGGTTCCATGCCGGCAGCCCGGACCTGGTCGACCGCGCGGTGGTGGCGGCAGAGGCGGCCTTCGTCCCTTACGCGGCACTGTCGCGCGCGCGGCGAGCGCGGTTCCTGCGCCGGATCGCGGACGAGATCGAGGCGCGCGGCGCCCGGATCACCCAGATCGCCACGCGCGAAACCGGGCTGCCTGCGGCAAGGCTGGAGGGCGAGCGTGGCCGAACGACCGGGCAGTTGCGCCTCTTCGCCGATCACATCGAGGCCGGCGAGTATCTCGACCGGCGACACGACCCCGCCCTCCCCCACCGCGCACCTCTGCCCCGGCCCGACCTGCGGCTGATGCAGCGCCCCGTCGGCCCGGTGGCCGTATTTGGCGCCTCGAATTTCCCGCTCGCTTTCTCTGTCGCCGGCGGCGACACTGCCTCGGCGCTCGCGGCAGGCTGCCCCGTCGTCGTGAAGGGGCACGAGGCGCATCCCGGAACCTCCGAGATCGTGGCCGAGGCGATCGCCGCGGCGATCTCTGCCGAGGGACTGCACCCCGGTATCTTCTCGATGGTTCATGGCGGCAGTCAGGCGGTGGGCGCGGCGCTGGTGCAGCATCCGCTGATCAAGGCGGCGGGCTTCACCGGATCGCTGCGCGGCGGCCGGGCGCTTTTCGATCTGTGCGCGGCGCGGCCCGAACCCATCCCGTTCTTCGGCGAGCTCGGATCGGTCAACCCGATGTTCCTGTTGCCCGGTGCGATGGCCACCCGGGCCAAGGCGATTGCCGAGGGTTGGGCGGCCTCGCTTACCCTTGGGGCAGGCCAGTTCTGCACCAATCCGGGCCTTGCCATCGCAGTGGAAGGCGACGCGGCCGATGCCTTCGCGGCGCGGGCAGCCGAGGCGCTCGGCACCGTCCCGCCACAGGTGATGCTGACCGACGGCATAGCCAAGGCCTTCCGGACCGGGCGCGACCGTGCCGCCTCAACCGCTGGTGTGGGGGTGCTCCTGTCCACGTCCTGCAACGGCCGCAACGCCTCTCCAATGCTCCTGCGTACAACCGGCGACGCGCTCCGGGCCGATCCACAACTGATGCACGAGGTCTTCGGCCCGCTCGGCATCTTCGCGACCGTGCATGACCTTGACGAAATGGTGGCGCTGGCCACGTGCCTGGATGGGCAACTGACGGCCACCATGCACATCGACGACGCCGACACCGAGGCCGCCGCGCAACTTCTTCCGGTGCTGGAGCGCAAGGCCGGTCGCATCCTCGCCAACGGGTTTCCAACGGGCGTCGAGGTGGCCGATGCGATGGTGCATGGCGGCCCCTACCCGGCCAGCACGAATTTCGGGGCCACTTCGGTGGGGACAATGGCGATCCGACGCTGGCTGCGCCCGGTCTGCTATCAGAACCTGCCCAAGGACCTGCTCCCGGAGGACCTGAGGGTATGAACAGGCCGAAGACACCAGCGGCCCGACAGCGACCAACGTCTTTTGAGTGTGGCGCACGTGATCGGGCCGTGCCACATCCTTTCCCCCGCGCGTGAAGCACCCGACGTTTTTGCAGCCGGCTGCGTGGTCGGCAACCGCAGCGAGATTGCGTCGTTCCGACCGACGTTGCCACGGTTGGGGATCCACGCCCCTGCCGCGCGCCAGGGGCTGTTCGTCCATTGCAAGTCAGACGCTCAGCGTCTCCGCTTTCGCCGCGCCACCCTGCAGCTTAGCAAGGTCCTCGGTGGCACAAGCTTGTACCTCGCGACCGTACAACGCGCGGTCGTGCCACACCGCCTAATCGCGCTCGGGCTGCCACGTCGTGATGTCCGCGGCGATCCACGCAACATCGTGAGCCCTTGGGCCGAGCCGCGGCCGGCTGACGGTCAGGGCGGCCGCGGAGAGATCCAGCACCGTGATGGGTCCGAAACCCTCCTCAATCAGCACATCGACGAGCCGGGACGCGCCGGCCCCGATGTCGATGAACGGCTCGCCGGGTTGCAGATGGTCGCGCACCATGTCGAGCGACACCGCAGCCGTTGCTTCGAACCATGTGAGTGCGTCTTCCGACCGTGCGCCGGAGACATCGTCCCAGTGCTGCCGTCCGTCGGCCAGGGTATCCATCGCGGACTGCGTGCCAGAGGTCCCACATCCCCGGAGCCTTCGACCGTCCGCGTTTTTCGCGCAGAACGAAGCACCAGACCCAAGCAGCACGACCACATTGGTCGAGTGCAAGGTATCGTTCAGCTTGTCCTCGACCCGCTCGCGGCATCCCGCGGTCGGCTTGCTACCGGCATCGTTGGAGTCAGCGTCCTTGTCAGGCCAAGCCAGCCACGTTCCATTGCCCGTCAGCAGGCGCAGCAGGTCCTTTTTTTTGGCGATTATATACCTTGCAAACATGGGGGCACTGAGTAGCATGCCCTCATGCTGGGAGACTTCTTCACCTACGTGGCCTCGGAGGCGTCTGTGATCGCGGACGCTCCATTGATTTTCGCAATGGCTGTTCTAGCCAGTGCTACCGTTGTCTGGTGGCTGGTAAATCTACGCTTTGGCGGGATCATCGACAGTCAGCGGGAACGCCTTCAAGCACGGGATGAGAAGATAGCCGAATACAAGACCAAGCTTGAGGGTGCAGAGCCAGACGAAGCACGGGCGCATATCAAGGATCTGGAAGCGCGACTAGCGAGATTGGAGCCGAGGCGACTTTCAGAAGTCCAGCGCAAGGCTATGGTTGAGCATCTTCGCAGCGCGCCCGGCGCGATTTCCATCGCGGTTGATGGCGCTTGCTTTGACGGCCAGGTGTTTTCCAGAAGCTTTACATCAGCATTGCGCGAAGCGGGCTGGGAAGTATCCCTGCCCATGGTGTTGGGCCTTAATAACCCACCATCGTCTGGGCTTAGGGTCCAAGTCGCCGATCTAAACAACCTGACCAACGCGAATAGGGCGCTTTTCGCCGCTATGGATGCTGTCGGATTGTCCTATGAGAAATCAGCAGGATTGCAGGTGGATGCACATCACCCGGAAGATGCCGAACTGCTGATAACCTCCGCCGCCTAGCGCTTTGGCTTTGGCGTGCGGTCTGGCGTCTGCGCACCATCTGTTGGTTTGTTTTTGGCAATGCGTCCTAGCACTTGATCAAACGCCGCTTCGTCCTCGTCCGCCTTCACTTCGCGGGCGAGGTCTTTGAACTTGTCGGATTGACTTTGCGACTGTTTGTTACTCATGTTCTTCCATGTTCGTTGATGTTTATATTGATGAAAGTAGTCAAACACAGTGCCGCTATCTCATGCTGGGCGGCGTTGTGATACCGACAGAGGCAGCGCCAGAAGCCGCCGCAAAGCTGATTGAGTCCCGAACTCCAGAACTTCCACACGGCGAAATGAAGTGGGGCAAAGTCTCACGCTCCAAGATGGCCACCTATACACGGCTTGTGGACTGCTTTTTTGATGATCCATCCTTCGCATCTGCTCAGTTTCACAGCCTCGTTGTTGACACCAGCAGGGTTAACCATCGCGCTTATAATGACGGTTCATCAGAGGTGGGGTTCAATAAGGAAATATACCAGCTGGCTAGTAAATTTGCGCGGCTCTACGGCAGGGCATACTTTTATATTTACCTGGACCAGAGAAACACCAATCAGACCCCGGATGACTTGAGACTTATCCTCAATCGCGGCAGGCGCAAAGCGGGGGACCCCCGTGATTGGCCTTATCGGCGCTGCCAATTCCGAAACAGTAAAAACACTCCGCTGCTGTGGGTGTCTGATATCTTTGCTGGAGCGATAGCTTTCCATCTTAATGGACATCGCGCCAAGCCAGACGCATCACCCGCGCGATCCGAACTATCAGACTATATTCTTTATCGTTCAGGCGTAAGAAACCCCCAAATAGACACAGCCAAGGGTGGCAAGTTCACAATCTGGCATCGTCAACTTCGCTAAGGTCGTCCCCCGGTAGTAGGCAAGCGCTACGGCTGCCACTAGCTGTCGCTAGCTCCTCCAGCCCTAGGTTGGAGGCTCCTACCGAGGGAGTCAAACTGACAGTAACACAGGGAGTTACTTGACACAATAGACTAGTTAATGCTACGCGCGCGAGGCTTTCGAATCAGGTCCTTCATATGTTAGGCGCTTGCCTTTTGCGCCAAGAAGCGCAAGAGCCGACCGGTCCGCATCCTCAACGCCATTGGCCGAACGGTTGTTATAGCGGAACTCGAATTCGGCCACGTAGCGGTGCAGATGCTTCTTGCCGCAATGCTGATAGACGCCCTTCATGCCGCGCTTGAAGATGCTGAAATAGCCTTCAATCGTGTTGGTGTGGACGTCGCCGCGCACATACTCGCCAGCGCCATGACGGGTGAAGTCATGGGCAGCGAAATCATCAGACAGGCTGCGATACTGGCCCGCTTCGTCGGTGTAGACGGTCGCCTCACGGGCGATATTTTCGCGCAAGATCGGCAGCAGGGTCGTCGTTTTCAGATCGTCAACGACCATGCTCTTGGCGCGGCCCGTTCCACGATCCACCAGCGACAGAACCTTGTGCTTGTGCGCGTAGCCACGGCCCTTCTTCTCGCCCTTTGGCTTCACGTTACGGTCGTTGCCGATGAATGTTTCGTCCACCTCAACAACGCCGCCACCAGTGCCGAAGCCTGCAAGTGTGTCGTCCTTCATCGCCTCACGGATGCGGTGCGCCATGAACCATGCGGTCTTGTAGGTCACTTCAAGCGCGCGGTGCATCTGGTGCGCACTCACGCCTTTCTTGCTGCTGGTCATCAGGTAGACCGCTTGCAGCCACTTGTGCAGCGGAACCTTGGATGCCTCGAAGACGGTGCCGACGCGGACGGTAAACTGCTTCTTGCAGTCGCCACACTTCCACAAGCCGTAGCGGACGCGCTTCTCAATATTGGCGGGGATCTTCACGCCAGTGCCGACCACGCCGCAGTGCGGGCATTCTGTGCCGTTCGGCCACATCACCTGCTCCAGATGAGCAAAGGCGGCTTCTTCGTCGTGGAAGTAGGGGCGGCTCAGGATCGACATGGCAAGGTTCCTTTTCCTTACCCTCAATCTAGCCGATCACGAGCCTATTTGCAATGTATATAATCGCCTTAAGATTGGGGGGATTACCCGGACAAATGTTCGGAAATGGGTCTCTGAGCCCCATGGCTTCAGCGAGATCGCCAGCGCGTATTGCCACACTGGATGCCCCGCGCTCGCGAGCCGGCTCGATGAAATAGTTAAGCGCACAGCCCCGGATACGATCCGCATCCCGTAAAGGGTACTCGGCTTTATCGCGCGGAGTGGCAGGTTTGTCGTCCCGATCCACGACAACGAAGCCAGCATCGTGCATGCGTGCGGCCGCTGCGGCTTTCTGTCCCCAACCACCATTCAGATCGGTCTTTTTCGGGATGCAGCCAACGAGCGGCTTGGTTGGGAAGACACGGTTCTGACGCTCACGCGTCGAACGCACCCAATACGGTCGAGACGGCCAAGCCTGTGGATGGCAGCATCGGGCTGATCTACCGCGTCGCCCCCAAATCCGACGAACCGGCTGATGGCGTGACCGGCACGGAGGCCGCGCAATGAACGCGGGAATGAGCGTGATCGTTTCGCCGGTTACCGCCAAGGAGCTGCCCGCAGCCCTGGCAGCGCTGGAGAGCGCTGACCGCTCCGACCTGCTCGATCTCTGGGGCAACTTGATCGGATCACCTGCCCCGAAGAATCTCTCGGCTCCCTTCATGCGCCGAGCGCTGGCGTTTGAGTTGCAATGCCAGGCTCACGGCGGTTCAGAGGCCTGAACCCTCTAGGATCTCGGGCGCATCGCCGCGGGCAGCGTGTCGCATGCGTCGGTCGGCACCCGGCTGCGCCCCAGTGCGAAGCTGGTCCGGGAATGGCGGGGCCGCACCTGGACGGTCGAGGTGATCGAGGGCGCGTTCCTGATGGGGGCGAGCGCTATGCCTCGCTCACAGCCCTCGCCCGGAAGATCACGGGGGCCCGCTGGTCAGGGCCCCGGTTCTTCGGGCTGACCGAGGAGACCCGGGCGGATGATGGGCCTGCCGGAACCTCGCGTCGCAGAAAGGGGGCCTGAGATGGTGCGCCGGATCCGCTGTGCGATCTACACGCGCAAATTCTCCGAAGAGGGGCTCGACCAAGACTTCAACTCGCTCGATGCGCAGGCAGATACCTGTGCGGCATATGTCACCAGCCAGAAGGCCGAGGGTTGGGTTCTGGTCCCAACCCGCTACGATGACACCGGTCCGTCCGGGGGCACGCTGGAGCGGCCGGCGCTGCAGCGGCTGCTCGCGGATATCGAGGCGGGGCCTTGTCGACCAGATCGTCGTCTACAAGATCGACCGGCTAACACGGTCGCTCTCCGACTTTGCCAAGATCGTCGACCGGCTGGATGCGGCGGGCGCCTCCTTTGTCTCGGTCACCCGGTCCTTCAACACCGCCACCAGCATGCGACGGCTGACGCTGAACATGCTGTTGTCCTTCGCCCAGTTCGAGCGCGAGGTGACGGCCGAACGGATCCGCGACAAGATCGCCGCGTCGAAGAAGAAGGGGCTCTGGATGGGTGGGACCGAGCCCTTCGGCTACAAGCCCGACGGTCGCAGCCTGACGATTCACGAGACCGAGGCGCCGATCATACGCCATATCCACGACCTATATCTCCAGCATGGCTCGGTCCGGGCGGTCGCAGAGGAGGCGGAAGGCCTTGGCTATCGGACACGGGCGCGACCGTCGGCCTCGGGCAGCCGGAACGGCGGAACGCCCTTCAGCCGCGGCCTTGTCTACCAGATCCTGACCAATCCGCTCTACGCCGGACGGATCCGGCACCACGACAAGGTCTATCCGGGCCAGCATCCGGCGATCCTCGATCCGGCCGTGTGGGACGCGCTGCAGGAGCGTCTTGCTGCGAAAGCGGCCCGAAACAGGGGGCGATCGAATGCGGCAGAACGCTCGCCCGTGGTCGGCAAGCTCTTCGACGAGACCGGGGATCGACTGACACCGAGCCATTCCCGCAAGAGCGGCAAGCGCCTGCGCTATTACATCTCGCGCCGGCTGGTCACCGACCGGCGTGAGAGGCATTCCGATGTCTGGAGACTGCCGGCTCGCGATCTCGAGACCGGCATTGCCCGGATTCTGCGGGACCACCTGATGAAGCCCACCGTGCTCACCGATCTGATCCGCGATGTGTCGGCGGCCGAGATTCCGGGATTGCAGGAGAAGATGCGGCATCTGGCGAACGACTGCGACCCGGAGGGCAGCGTCGATCTCTGGGCACCTCTGCTGCGCCGGGCCCATCTCCAGCAAGGCAGCATTCTCCTGCGGCTTGACCGCAAGGTTTTGGCGGAACGGCTTGGCATCGCAGCGGATCGGATCGACAGCGCGGCACGGCGGATCACCGCCTCGTTCCAAATGCAGCGCCGCGGCGTCGAGGCCCTCATCATCCTCGGTGCTGCGGTGCCGCGGGTCGATCCGGTGCTGGCGAAGAGCATCCTGATAGCACAGCGCTGGTATGCCGCCGTCAAAGCCGGCGACTCGTTCGGCGCCCTCGCCACCAGGGAAAAGGCCACCACCAGCCGCATCCAGCAGATGATCGGCCTCGCCTTCCTTGCACCGGATGTTCCCGATCAGGTCGCCACAGGTAATCAGCCGGTTGCCTTCACGTCGGAATGGGTCAAGCGGCACCAGTTGCCCGCAGACTGGGATCAGCAGCGGCAGATCGTCGGCGGGCTTTGATCACCGGAAGCGTGGCGGTCGGGAACGCGAGGCCGCCCATTCCAGTCCCGGTGTGCATCACCAGCATGCTCGGAGCCTTGCACCTTTTACGAGCATGAACACTTTTGCGACGGTTCCGTGATCGCAAGCCCACCCCTTCGGACAGCCGCGTCAGCTTCGAACTGGCCCAAAGTCAAATCCAGCGCCAGATGCGGGGGCAGAAAACCGTATCGCGCCAAGTGCCAAACAGAGACTTGCGGCATTCCGGGCGGCTATTTCGCCTGCAAATTCATGTCTCTAGAGGCCGGAGCGGCCCGCAAGCCGCGGAAATCACGCTACAGTGCTCAAGGTATCAAATTGTTTAAAATCAATGGATTATGTGGTGGCGGAGACGAAGGGATTCGAACCCTCGAGACGGTTTCCCGTCTGCACCCTTAGCAGGGGTGTGCCTTCGACCACTCGGCCACGTCTCCGCTGATCCGTCTAAACGCGCCGGTCAGCCGGTGCAAGCGGGTTTTCGGCGGCAGGGCTTCAGGCGTTGAAGAGGAAATGCAGGACGTCGCCGTCCCTCACCTCGTAGGTCTTGCCCTCGACGCGCAGCTTGCCGGCCTCGCGGGCGCCGGCTTCGCCCTTGCCGGCGATGTAGTCGTCATAGGCGATGGTCTCGGCGCGGATGAAGCCCTTCTCGAAATCGCCATGGATCACGCCCGCCGCCTGCGGCGCCAGCGTGCCCTTGCCAATGGTCCAAGCCCGCGCCTCTTTCGGGCCAACGGTGAAATAGGTCTGCAAGCCCAGCAGGGCGTATCCGGCGCGGATCAGCCGGTCCAACCCGGCCTCGTCCAGCCCCATTTCCGACAGGAACATCTGCTGTTCCTCGGCATCAAGCTGGCTGATTTCCTCTTCGATGCGGGCCGAGATCACCACATGGCCGGCGCCCTGCGCGCGGGCCATGTGGGCTACCTTGTCGGACCAGGCATTGCCCGCCGCGGCCTCGCTTTCGGCGACATTGCAGACATAGAGGACCGGCTTGGCGGTCAGCAGCTGCAGCATGGACCAGGCCTTCCGGTCGTCCTCGGACACGGCGATGCTGAGGGCGGGCTGGCCCGCCTCCAGCGCCGCCAGCGCCTGTTTCAGCAGCCGTTCCTGCGCGACGGCCTCCTTGTCGCCGCCCTTCAGCTTGCGGGCGATATTGGCCAGCCGGCGTTCGATCGATTCCATGTCGGCGATCATCAGCTCGGTCTCGATCACCTCGGCATCCGAAAGCGGATCGACGCGGCCCTCGACATGGGTGACATCGCCATCCTCGAAGCAGCGCAGCACATGGGCGATGGCATCGACCTCGCGGATATTGGCCAGGAACTGGTTGCCCAAGCCCTCGCCCTTGCTGGCGCCCTTCACCAGCCCGGCGATGTCGACGAAGGTGATCCGGGTCGGGATGATCTGCCTGCTGCCCGCGATCGCCGCCAGCCGGTCCAGACGGGGATCGGGCACCGCGACCTCGCCGACATTCGGCTCGATGGTGCAGAAGGGGAAATTCGCGGCCTGCGCGGCGGCGGTTTTCGTCAGCGCGTTGAACAGCGTGGACTTGCCGACATTCGGCAGCCCGACGATCCCCATGCGAAAGCCCATCTTTGCACCCTTTCCTGAATTGCGCGCCGTCTTAGGGCCGACCGCGCCGCAAGTCCAGCCTGACGGGGCCGATTGCGCCGCCGCGCCATGTTGGCTAGTGCTGTCAGCCGACGACAAGGGGGCGGGCCATGACCAGAATCGACAAGACCTTCGCGCGGCTGCAGGCGCAGGACCGCAAGGCCTTCGTGGCCTACATGATGGCCTCGGACCCGGATGCCGCCACCGCGCTGCAGATCATGCGCGGCCTGCCCGAAGCCGGGGTGGACATCATCGAACTGGGCATGCCCTTCACCGACCCGATGGCGGACGGCCCGACCATCCAGGCGGCGGGCCAGCGCGCCCTTGCGGCGGGCGGCAGCGTCACCGCCACGCTGGACATGCTGCGCGAATTCCGCAAGCAGGACGACACCACTCCGGTCGTGCTGATGGGCTATTACAACCCGATCTATGCCCGCGAGGGCGGCGTGGCGCGGTTCCTGTCCGAGGCGGTCGAGGCCGGCGTGGACGGGCTGATCGTCGTGGACCTGCCGCCCGAGGAGGATGCCGAGCTGTGCCTGCCCGCCGCCGCGGCGGGGCTGAACTTCATCCGGCTGGCGACGCCCACCACCGATGACCGCCGCCTGCCGGCCGTCGTCGCCAACACCAGCGGATTTGTCTATTATGTCAGCGTGACCGGCATCACCGGCGGCCCCGCCGCCAACGCCGCCGAGGTCGCCCCCGAGGTCGCGCGCATCCGCAAGGCCGCCGGCCTGCCGGTGGTGGTCGGCTTCGGCATCTCGACCCCCGAGGCGGCGCAGCGGATCGCCTCGGTCGCGGATGGCTGCGTGGTCGGCAGCGCCATCGTCAAGCAGATCGGCGAGGACCGGCCGGTGCCCGAGATCCTCGGCTTCGTGCGCGATCTGGCTGCCGGCGCGCATCGCGGCTGATGGGCGCGGCCGCGGCAGGGCATGAACTGGACCACATCGCGATCGCGGCGCGCGACCTCGACGAGGGCGCCCGGTGGCTGCGCGACCTGCTGGGGGTCGAGGCCGAGGCCGGCGGCCGCCATCCGCTGATGGGCACCCACAACCTGCTTCTGTCGCTTGGGCCGCGCGAATATCTGGAGATCATCGCAATCGACCCGGACGCGCCGCCGCCCGCCCGGCGGCGCTGGTTCGGGCTGGACGGGTTCGACGGGCCGCCGCGTCTGGCCGGGTGGGTGGTGCGGGCCAGACCGCTGACCGCCCCGGCCGGCACCACCATCGCCGAGGCCAGCCGGGGCGATCTGCGCTGGCGGATCACCCTGCCCGAAGCCGGCCAGATGCCCGATGAGGGGGCGCAGCCGATTCTGATCGACTGGCACGGCGGCGCGCATCCCTGCGACCGGCTGGCCGATCGGGGGCTGCGCCTAGCGGGCCTCTGCCTGCCGCTGGACCGGATGCCGCTGGCCGATCCGCGCCTGTCGCGGGATCCGCGTTTCGGCGCGATCATCGCCACGCCAGGGGGTCCGGTGCGGCTCTAGCGCCCTCGGACGGCGGCGCGACCATTCGGCCCCTACCCTCGGCCCCGGATCAGGGCTAAGTTCGCAGCCATGGACACGCGCGCCACCGACGCCCCCTGCCCCAGCCTGCCGAAGCCCCGCAGCTTCTGGCAGCGCATTGCCGACCGGATGGCGGCGATGCTGGGCGGGCGGCGGGCGACGACGCCGCCCGAACGCTCGGTCGCGTTCACCATCGCGGTGATCGCGCTTGGCGCCAAGCTGGCCAAGGCCGACGGCGCCGTGGCCCGGTCCGAGGTCGCGGCCTTCCGGCGGGTGTTCATCATCCCGCGCGCCGAGGAAAAGAATGCCGCCCGCGTCTTCGACCTGGCGCGGCAGGACGTTGCGGGCTTCGACGCCTGGGCGCGGCGCATCGCGGCGATGTTCCCGGCCGGGGATCCGGTGCTGGCGGACGTGCTGGAGGGGCTGTGCGTGATCGCCGTCGCCGATGGCGACATGCACGAGAACGAGATCGCCTTCATCGACGAGGTCGGGCGCATCTTCGGTCTTGCGCCCGGCCGCATCGCCGCCCTGCGCGCCCGACACGATCCGAAGGCCGGCTGCCCGCCCTGCGACGTTCTGGGCATCGACGTCGACACCCCCCTGCCCGAGGCGCGCAAGCGGTGGCGCAGCCTGGTGCGCGAGGCGCATCCCGACCGCGCCATCGCCCGCGGCCTGCCCCCCGAGGCGGTGCGCCTCGCCGAGGCGCGCACGCGGCGGCTGAACGAGGCCTGGCAGAAGTTTCGCGACATGCACGCGACAGGCGATCAAAGCCCCGCCTGAGCGGTTGTCGCCCCCGCGCGGCAGGGCTAGAGTGGCCGCGAAACACGGGTGACGGATGAACGAGACGACGCCGGCATATCAGGTTCTGGCCCGCAAGTACCGGCCCGAGACCTTCGCGGATCTGGTCGGCCAGGACGCGATGGTGCGCACGCTGAAGAATGCCTTCGCCGCCGACCGCATCGCGCAGGCCTTCGTGATGACCGGCATCCGCGGCACCGGCAAGACCACGACCGCGCGGATCATCGCCAAGGGCATGAACTGCATCGGCCCCGACGGCCAGGGCGGCCCGACCACCGAGCCCTGCGGCACCTGCGAGCATTGCGTGGCGATCAGCGAGGGCCGCCACGTCGATGTGCTGGAAATGGACGCCGCCTCGCGCACCGGCGTGGGCGACATCCGCGAGATCATCGAAAGCGTGCATTACCGGGCGGCCTCGGCGCGCTACAAGATCTACATCATCGACGAGGTGCACATGCTGTCGACCAGCGCGTTCAACGCGCTGCTGAAGACGCTGGAGGAACCGCCCCCGCATGTGAAGTTCATCTTTGCCACGACCGAGATCCGCAAGGTGCCGGTCACGGTGCTGTCGCGCTGCCAGCGGTTCGACCTGCGCCGGATCGAACCCGAGGTGATGATCGGGCTGTTGCGCCGCATCGCCGCCGCCGAGGGGGCGCACATCTCGGACGATGCGCTGGCGCTGATCACCCGCGCCGCGGAGGGCAGCGCCCGGGATGCGACCAGCCTTCTGGACCAGGCGATCAGCCACGGCGCCGGCGAGACCGGGGCCGATCAGGTGCGCGCCATGCTGGGCCTTGCCGATCGCGGCCGGGTCATCGACCTGTTCGAGATGATCCTGCGCGGCGATGCGGCCTCGGCACTGACCGAATTGCAGGCACAATATGCCGATGGCGCCGATCCGGTCGCCGTGCTGCGCGACCTGGCCGAGATCACCCACTGGATCTCGGTCGTGAAGATCACGCCGGATGCCTCGGACGACCCGACGATCTCGCCGGACGAACGGACGCGCGGCAAGGATCTGGCTCAGCGCATCGCGATGCGGGTGCTGACCCGGATGTGGCAGATGCTGCTGAAGGCGCTGGAAGAGGTGTCGGCGGCCCCGAACGGGATGATGGCGGCCGAGATGGCGGTGATCCGCCTGACCCATGTGGCCGACCTGCCCGATCCCGAGGCGCTGATCCGCAAGGTCCAGCAATCGCAGGCGGCCGGCGATTTCGCGCGCCCGGGCCCGGCTGCCGGCGCAGGACAGGCGGCACCCGTCATGGCGAGCCAGCCGGCGCCCCGCGCCGCGCGCCCCGCCCCGCCCGCGATGCAGGCCCGGCCGTCGGCCGGGCAGCCCTCGGGCGCGGCGACCGCGCTGGCCCTCGCGCCCGACGCCTTCGCGGCCTATCCCGACTTCGCCTCGGTGCTGGAGCTGATCCGCCGCATGGGCGACATGCTGCTGCTGGTGCAGGTCGAAAATCACGTCGCTCTGGTGCGCTATGCGCCCGGCCGGATCGAGTTCGAGCCGCGCGGCAACGCCCCTGCCGATCTGGCGCAGAAGCTGGGCGAACGCCTGCGCGGCTGGTCCGGCGGGCAGCGCTGGGCCGTCAGCGTGACCAGTTCGGGCGGCGCCCCGACCGTGGCGGAACGGCGGGCCGCCGAGATGCAGGAGGCTCGCGACCGGGCGCTGCAGCTGCCAATCGTCCGGCAGGTTCTGGCGGCCTTTCCCGGCGCCACCCTGAAGACGGTCAGCCGCATCGCGCCGGCGCCGGCCTCCGCAGCCGAAATCGCGGCGGAAGGCGCCGAGAACCCCCATGACACCCAGGGTCCGGTCGCGGAAGTCGCGGAATGGGACCCCTTCGAGGATGAGGACTGAGGCATGATGAAAGGACTGGGCGGGCTTGGCGACATGACCAAGATGATGAAGGCCGCCAAGGAGATGCAGGACAAGATGCAGCAGATGCAGCAGGATCTGGAACGCATCACCGTGACCGGAGAATCCGGCGCGGGCCTGGTGAAGGCGACCTGCACCGCCAAGGGCGAGCTGACGGCGCTGGACATCGACCCGTCGATCTTCCAGCCCTCCGAGAAGGAGGTGGTCGAGGATCTGATCCTGGCCGCGATCAAGGACGCGCAGCGCCGGGCGCAGGACCGGATGCAGTCCGAGATGTCGCGCATCACCGAGGCGATGGGCCTGCCGGCCGGCATGAAGCTGCCCTTCTGATCCGATGGCCGAGGGCAGCGACGACATCCAGGCGCTGATCGCGCAGATGGCGCGGCTGCCCGGCCTCGGGCCGCGCTCGGCGCGGCGGCTGGTGCTGCACCTGATCCGCAAGCGCAGCGGCCAGATGATCCAGCTTGCCCGGCTGCTGGAGAACGTGGCGCAAGGTTCGCGCGAATGCCTGACCTGCGGCAACATCACCGATCGCGACGAATGCGCGATCTGCGCCGATCCGGCCCGCGCCACCGGCGAGCTCTGCGTGGTCGAGGACGTGGCCGATCTGTGGGCGCTGGAACGCGGCCGGGCCTTTCGCGGCCGCTATCATGTCCTTGGCGGCACGCTGTCGGCGCTGGACGAGATCGGCCCCGAGGATCTGGGCATCCCCGGGCTTGTCGATCGCATTGCCCGCGACCGCGTCACCGAGGTGATCCTGGCTCTGAACGCCACCGTCGATGGCCAGACCACCGCGCATTACATCGCCGAGGCCCTGGCCGGCAGCGGCGTCGCCGTCACCGGGCTGGCGCAGGGCGTACCGATCGGGGGCGAACTGGACTATCTGGACGACGGGACGATCAGCGCCGCGCTGCGCGCCCGCCGCAGGCTGTGACGGCAGGCGCGGCGGGGGCGGCTCAGTCGGCCATCAGCCGGCTGATGATGACCGTCACCTCGGGCTTCTTGCCGATTTCCTCCATCGACACCTGACGCGCGATCTTGCGGATCGCCTCGTCCATCTTGGCATCGTCGCGGACCGTGCGGTTGTCCGCCGATTCAAGGAACTCGGACAACTCGCCCTCGATGTGGCGGGCCAGGTCCTCGCCGCTGCGGGTCCGCCCCGGCAGGCCCATCAGCTCGACCCAGGCATCGGGCAGCACGTTGTCGTCCTCGTCCACGATCACGCTGACCAGCGCGTGGCCGTTCAGGGCCATCCGGATGCGGTCGCGCACGATCCCGTCCATCGAGCCGATCAGCACCGAGCCGTCCAGATAGAGGCGGCCGGTCTCGACCTGATCGACGATCCGCGGCCGTTCGCCGCCGAGGTCGATCATGGTGCCGTTGGTGACGATCTCGGCACCCAGTCCCTTGGCCCGGGCAATCTGGACATGTTCGCGCAGATGCATGTGCTCGCCATGCATGGGAATCACGATCTCGGGCTTCAGCAGGTCGTGCAGCGCCTCGATGTCGGGGCGGTTGGCGTGGCCCGAGACATGGAACAGCCCGTCATCGGCGTCATAGACATCCACGCCCAGCTCGCTGAAGGCGTTCATGATCCGGCCGACCGGGCGTTCGTTGCCGGGGATCGTCTTGGAACTGAACAGGAAGCTGTCGCCCTCTTTCAGCGACAGGCCCAGATAGCGGCCGCGCGACAGCTGCGCGCTGGCGGCGCGGCGTTCGCCCTGGCTGCCGGTGACCAGCAGCATCACCTTGCCGCGCGGCATCGCGGCGGCCTCGTCGGGACTGATCGTGTCGGGAAAATCGGTCAGCACCCCGGTCTCCAGTCCGACGCTGACCATCCGCCGCATCGCGCGGCCCAACAGGCAGACCTTGCGTCCCGAGGCGATCGCCGCCTCGGACAGGGTCTTGAGCCGGGCGATGTTGCTGGCGAAGGTGGTGGCGATGACCATGTTCTTCTGGGCCATTACCCATTCCAGGATCGGATTGGCCAGAAGCGCCTCGGACCGGCCGGGATGGGTCGAGAAGACGTTGGTCGAATCGCAGGTCAGCACCTTGATGCCGCGGCCCTCGCTGGCGATCTCGTGCCACATGATCGGGTCGAAGGGATCGCCGACCACCGGCGTTCCGTCCAGCTTGAAATCGCCGGTATGCACGATCCGCCCCGCCGGCGTGTCGATGATCAGCGCGGCGCTTTCGGGGATCGAGTGGCTGACCGGGACAAACTGCACGGTGAAGGGGCCAAGCTGGGTCACCTCGGGGCGCGGGCCGGTGATGTTGACGGCCTCGCCGGGCAGCCCGGCCTCTTCCAGCTTCAGCCGGCACAGCGCGCCGGTGAACTGGCGGGCATAGATCGGCACGTCCAGCCGCGACCACAGATGGCCCAGCGCGCCCAGGTGATCCTCATGGCCGTGGGTGATGAAGATGCCCTCCAGCCGGCTGCGGTTCTCGACCAGCCAGGCGATGTCCGGCATGATCAGGTCGATGCCGGGGCTGCCGTCCATGTCGCCGAAGGTGACCCCCAGATCGACGAGGATCAGCCTTTCCTTGCCCGGCGCGCCATAGCCATAGACATAGGCGTTCATGCCGATTTCGCCCGCGCCGCCCAGCGGCAGATAGATCAGACGCTCAGCCATCGCCCATCTCCTTGTTGTAATCGTGAATCAATCGCAATCCGTGAACCGTCAGATCGTCCTCGATCGCGTCAAAGAGGTCAAACCCCTGATCGAACAGCGGCGCAAGCCCCCCGGTCGCGATCACCCGCATCGGTCGGTGCCGTTCGGCGCGGATCTTGCCGACGATGCCCTCGACCAGCCCGACATAGCCCCAGAACACCCCCGACTGGATGCAGGCCACGGTGTTGGTGCCGATCACCTGCGCGGGCATGGTCACGTCGACATGCGGCAGCGAGGCCGCGCCCATGTGCAGCGCCTCCAGCGACAGGTTCACGCCGGGAGAGATCACCCCGCCGATATAGGCGCCGTCGCTGTCGACCACGTCGAAGGTGGTCGCGGTGCCGAAATCGACCACGATCAGGTCCGGGCCGTGGCGATCGAAGGCGCCCACGGTGTTCACCAGCCGGTCCGGGCCCACGGTCGTGCCCGGATCGACGCGCGGCGCGACCGGCAGCAGGCAGTCGGGCTTGCCCACCACCAGCGGGCGGGTGTCGAAATAGCGGCTGCACAGGACGCGCAGGTTGAACACCACCCGCGGCGCGGTGGCGCTGATGATGCAGGCGTCGATCTGCAGGTCGAATTTCTGCACGGCGATCAGCGTGCTGAGCCAGACGAAATATTCGTCGGCAGTGCGGCGGTGATCGGTCGAGATGCGCCATTGCGCCAGGAACCTGTCGCCATCCCAGATCGCGAAGACGGTGTTGGTGTTGCCGGTGTCGATGCACAGAAGCATGGGCGTCAGTGGCCCCCGAAATAGATGTCGGCGGCGGGTATCGCCTGGCGTCCCTGCGCTGTGGTCAGCAGCAGCGCGCCGGTCTCGTCGATGCCGTCGAAGCGCCCTGTCAGGGTCGTGTTGCCGGTGCGGGCGGTGATTGTCTCGGCCAGCCGCGCGGCGCGCGACAGCCAGGCCGCGCGGATCGGACCGAAGCCGAAATCGCGCATCTGCCGCAGCCACTGGTCAAAGGACAGGGCCAGCGCGTCCAGCATTTCGTCGGCGGTGACGGTCACGCCGGTTTCGCCCTTCAGGCTGACGGGCCGGGTCGCGCGGGCCTCGATGCCGTCGCCGTCGGGGGCGGCCGCCAGGTTGATGCCGATGCCGATGGCCAGCGCGCTGACCGTCGCGCCCGATCCCGCGCTTTCCAGCAGGATCCCCGACAGCTTGCCGCCGTTCAGCAGCACGTCGTTGGGCCATTTCAGCGACAGGTTCAGGCTGGGCCCGCACAGCCGCAGGAGGGCCTCATGGACGGCCAGCGCCGCGACGAAGGACAGCCGCGCCGCATCGGCCGGGTCGCCTTGGGGGCGCATCAGCAGGGTGGCCGCGAAATTGCCGGGCGGATCACACCAGGCGCGGCCCCTGCGGCCACGCCCGGATTGCTGATGCCGCGCCATGATCCAGGCCGGGCCGGCCAGATGCGCGGCCAGCCTCAGGGCCTCGGCATTGGTGCTGTCGACGCGGTCCAGGACGTGGCGCGCCACCCCCTCGGGCCACAAGACCGCCGAGGAGTCACTCACGCGGCGTCTCGGGCGGCGTCGCGGGCGCCGGAAGGGTGACGGCCTCGGGTGCCTCGCCGGACACCTGCGGACCGGCGCCATCCATGCCCGCCTCGGCCGCCGTCGGCTCGGGGCCGACCAGCGACTGCGCGGCGGTGGCGGCGGCGTCGTCCACCCCCAGCATCGTCACCGCGCCCAGAAGCAGGATCGCCGCCGGCACGACCAGCGCCAGGAACTGCACCAGCCCCATGCGGCTTTGCACCCCCTCGGTCTCGGCGCCGAAGAACATGTAGTAGACGATCCGCAGGTAGTAGAAGGCGCCGATCACCGAGGCGATCACGCCCAGCACCGCCAGCCACGCCATGCCCGACTGCACCGCCGCCGACAGCACGCCGAACTTGGCAAAGAAGCCCAGGAAGGGCGGCACGCCCGCAAGGCTGAACATCAGGAACAGCACCGCAAAGCCCTTCAGCGGCTCGGCCTGGGCAAAGCGGTTCAGGCTGTCCAGGTCGGTGACCGGCCGGCCGTCGCGTTCCAGCGACAGGATGAAGGCGAAGGTGCCGACATTCATCACCGCATAGATCGCCATGTAGGTCAGCATCGCCTGCACGCCATAGGCGGTGCCCGCAGCCAGCCCGACCAGGGCAAAGCCCATATGCGCGATCGAGGAATAGGCCATCAGCCGCTTGATGTTGCGCTGGCCGATCCCGGCGATCGAGCCCAGAAACATCGACAGCACCGCCAGCGCCGCGATGATCTGGCCCCAGTCGCCCGGCACATTGCCGAAGGCGTCGAACATCAGCCGCGCCAGCAGCGCCATGGCCGCGACCTTGGGCGCGGTGGCGAAGAAGGCCGTCACCGGGGTCGGCGCGCCCTCGTAGACATCCGGGGTCCACATGTGGAAGGGCACGGCCGAGACCTTGAAGGCCAGCCCGACCAGCAGGAACACCAGCCCGAACAGCAGCCCCAGCGACATCTGCCCCGCCGAGATGGTCGAGAAGATGCCCTCGAAGCTGGTCGTGCCGGCAAAGCCGTAGACCAGCGAGGCGCCATAGAGCAGCATCCCCGAGCTGAGCGCGCCCAGCACGAAATACTTCAGCCCCGCCTCCGAGGATTTCACGCTTTCGCGGCGCATCGCGGCGACCACATACAGCGACAGCGACTGCAGTTCGAGACCCATGTACAGCGCCAGCAGGTCGCCCGCCGACACCATCATCATCATCCCCAGCGCGGCCAGCGCAATCAGGATCGGGTATTCGAAGCGCATGAGCCCGTGCCGGCCCATGTAGTCCGCGCTCATCGCCAGCACGGCGGCAGCCGAGATCAGCAGCGTCACCTTGGCAAAGCGGGCGAAGGCGTCGTCATGGAACATGCCGAAGAAGCCGATCTGCGCGGGTCGGTCTGCAAAGCCCACATACAGCCCCGCCAGCAGCAGCGCGGCGACGGTGGCCCACAGGATCTGCCGGGCGATGGCATCCTTGCCGAACCAGGCCCCCGCCAGCAGCGCGGCCATGGCGAAGATGGCCAGCAGCAGCTCGGGCAGGATGGTCGAAAGATCGAGCGCGGTCATCTTGCGTTCCTCAATGGCTGGCGTCCGCCGCTTCCGCCGAGGCGGTCACGGCAAGCCCGTCGCGCGCCTCGTGCGGCAGGGCATCGTGATAGTTGACCAGCAGCGCCTCGACCGAGGGGCCGGTGATGTCGGTGACCAGCCGTGGATAGACCCCCAGCAGCAGCGTCATCGCGATCAGCGGCGCAAAGATCCACTTCTCGCGTGGCGTCATGTCGGCGATGGTCTTGAGGCTTTCCTTGATCAGCGCGCCCATGGTCACCCGGCGATACAGCCACAGCGCATAGGCGGCCGACAGGATGACCCCGGTCGCGGCGACAAAGGCCACCCAGGTGTTGGCCTTGAAGGTCCCCATCAGAGTCAGAAACTCTCCGACGAAGCCCGATGTGCCGGGCAGGCCGACATTGGCCATGGTGAAGAACATGAAGACCAGCGCATAGACAGGCATGCGGTTCACGAGGCCGCCATAGGCGTCGATCTCGCGCGTGTGCATCCGGTCGTAGATGACGCCCACGCAGAGGAACAGCGCGCCCGAGATGAAGCCGTGCGACAGCATCTGGAAGATCGCCCCGTCCAGCCCCTGCTGGTTGGCGGCAAAGACGCCCATCGTCACATAGCCCATATGGGCGACCGAGGAATAGGCGATCAGCTTCTTCATGTCCGACTGCGCCAGGGCCACCAGCGAGGTGTAGACGATGGCGATGGCCGACATCCAGAAGACCAGCCCCTGAAGCATGTCCGAGGCGACCGGGAACATCGGCAGCGAAAAGCGCAGGAAGCCATAGCCGCCCATCTTCAGCAGCACCGCAGCCAGCACGACCGAGCCCGCCGTCGGCGCCTGGACGTGGGCATCGGGCAGCCAGGTATGAACCGGCCACATCGGCATCTTCACCGCGAAGCTGGCGAAGAAGGCGATGAACAGCAGCGTCTGCATCCCCCCCACGACCGAGAAGCCCAGGACGCGCAGGGTCTCGGACGGGAAGTCGAATTGCAGCATCGCGGCGATGTCGGTGGTGCCCGCCGTGCGCGCCATGGCGATCATCGCGACCAGCATCAGCACCGAGCCGAGGAAGGTGTAGAGGAAGAACTTGAAGGCCGCATAGATGCGGTTCGCGCCGCCCCAGATCCCGATGATCAGGAACATCGGGATCAGCCCGGCCTCGAAGAACAGGTAGAACAGGATCAGGTCCAGCGCCGTGAACACGCCGATCATCAGCCCTTCCAGCACCAGGAAGGCGATCATGTATTCCTTGACGCGGGCGGTCACGTCCCAGGTGGAAAGGATCGTCAGCGGCATCAGGAAGGTGGTCAGCAGCACGAACAGGATCGAGATCCCGTCCACGCCCATCTTGTAGCGCAGGCCCATGATCCAGGCGTGATCCTCGACGAACTGGAAGCCGGTATCAGCGGGGTTGAAGCCCGCCAGCAGGAACAGCGAGATCAGGAAGGTCGCGGTGGTCGCGATCAGCGCCAGCCATTTGGCGTTCTTCTGCGATGCGGCGTCGTCGCCGCGCAGGAACAGCGCCAGGATCGCCGCCGCGACGATCGGCAGGAAGGTGATGATCGAAAGAAGGTTCGTCATGTCAGTACGCGCCCCGCATCATCACCCAGATCAGCAAGCCCACGATGCCCAGGACCATCGCAAAGGCATAATGGAACAGATATCCCGACTGCACGCGGCCGGCAAAACGGGTCAGGCGCGGGATGATTCCCATGGCCAGCCCGTTGATCGCGCCGTCGATAACGGCTCCGTCCCCCCCCGTCCACAGCTTGCGGCCCAACCATTTGGCCGGACGCACGAAGACCGCCTCGTAGATCTCGTCGAAATACCATTTGTTCAGCAGGAAGCGGTACAGAGCGGGCTGGCTTTCGGCCAGCTTGCGCGGCGCGTCCGGGCTGCGGATGTAGAAGATCCAGGCCAGCGCCAGCCCGCCCAGCATCGCGAAGAAGGGCGCGACCTTCACCCATGTCGGGGCCGCATGCGCCTCGTCGAGGGTCTTGTTGTCGGGATGCATGTAGATCGCGCCACCGACCGGGGCGGCGACATCGGTCGCCACGCCGTGTTCGCCCGCGGCGGCGTCCCCGGTGTCGGCGGCTGCGCCGTCATCCTCGGCGGTGCTGTCCGCAACCGCAGTCCCGGCCGCGGCGGGCTCTGCCGCGGGTTCCGCGGCCGGCTCTGCGGTTGCGTGGCCGCCGGCCTCGCCGTCCGCGGCTGCGGCCTCGCCATGCCCGCCCTCCTCGGCCGCGGCCTGCGCCCCGCCGTGGCCCATGTGGAAGAACTGCGCCACGCGGTCATGGCTGCCGAAGAACGGTCCGTACCAGACCATCCCGGCAAACACCGCGCCGACCGCCAGAACCCCCAGCGGCACGGTCATCACCGGCGGGCTTTCATGCGCCTGCTCATGCGCGTGATGATCGCCGCGCGGCTTGCCCCAGAAGGTCAGGAACATCAGCCGCCAGCTGTAGAAGCTGGTCATGGCGGCGGCCACGACCAGCAGCCAGAAGGCATAGGAATTGCCCGCCCAGGCACTTTCGATCACCGCGTCCTTCGACAGGAAGCCCGCGAAGCCGATATGGGTCAGCGGGATGCCGACGCCGGTGATCGCCAGCGTGCCGATCAACATCGCCCAGAAGGTCAGCGGGATCTTGTCCTTCAGCCCGCCGTAATTGCGCATGTCCTGTTCGTGATGCATCGCATGGATCACCGAGCCGGCGCCCAGAAACAGCATCGCCTTGAAGAAGGCGTGGGTCAGCAGGTGGAACATCGCGACCGAATAGACGCCGACGCCCGCCGCCACGAACATGTAGCCCAGCTGCGAACAGGTCGAATAGGCGATGACGCGCTTGATGTCGTTCTGGACGAGGCCGACCGTCGCCGCGAAGAAGGCGGTGGTCGCGCCGACGACGGTGACGAAGGTCTTGGCGTCGGGCGCGAATTCGAACAGCGGCGACATCCGGCAGACCAGGAACACGCCCGCGGTGACCATCGTGGCCGCGTGGATCAGCGCCGAGACCGGGGTCGGACCCTCCATCGCGTCGGGCAGCCAGGTGTGCAGGAACAGCTGCGCCGACTTGCCCATCGCGCCGATGAACAGCAGCACCGCCAGCACCTCGGCCGCGTTCCAGCCGCGCCACAGGAACTGCATCTGCGTCTGCGCCAGCGCAGGCACCTCGCCGAAGATGGTGTCGAACTGGATCCCTCCGGTCATCCAGAACAGCCCGAAGATGCCCAGAAGGAAGCCGAAATCGCCGACCCGGTTCACGATGAACGCCTTCATCGCCGCGGCATTGGCCGAGGGCTTGCGATAGTAGAAGCCGATCAGAAGATACGAGGCGACGCCCACGCCCTCCCAGCCGAAGAACATCTGCAGCAGGTTGTCGGCCGTCACCAGCATCAGCATCGCGAAGGTGAAGAACGACAGATAGGCGAAGAAGCGCGCCTTGTAGTGTTCGTGATGGGTCCAGTTCTCGTCATGGGCCATGTAGCCGATGGAATACAGGTGAACCAGCGCCGAGACCGTGGTGACGACGATCAGCATGATCGCGGTCAGCCGGTCCAGCCGGATCGCCCATTCGCTGACGAAGTCGCCCGACACGACCCAGTCCAGCACCGGGATGTGCCGCACCTCGCCGTCGAAGCCGAGGAAGATGATCCAGCTGAAGAAACAGGCCGCGAACAGCACGCCCGTGGTCAGGTACTGGGCCCCTTTCTCGCCGATCACCCGCCAGCCGAAGCCGGCGATGATCGCGGCCAGCAGCGGGGCGAACAGGATGAATTGCGCCATGTTCCCTTACCCCTTCATCACGTTGACGTCTTCGACCGCGATGGTGCCGCGGTTGCGGAAGAACACCACCAGGATCGCCAGGCCGATGGCGGCCTCGGCGGCGGCGACGGTCAGGATGAACATGGTGAAGACCTGCCCGGCCAGATCGCCCAGATGCGCCGAGAAGGCGACGAAGTTGATGTTGACGGCCAGCAGCATCAGTTCGATCGACATCAGGATGACGATGACGTTCTTGCGGTTCACGAAGATGCCGAACACGCCGGCGACGAACAATATCGCCCCCACGACCAGGTAATGTGTCAATCCGATCATCGTTTCTGTCCCTTCGGGTCTTTCACCCGTTGCAATTCCGCGCGGCGCCGGCCCGAGGCCGGCGGGCCGGCTGTTCTAGAGGCCCTGCCCCGGCTTGACGTCGCGCAGCTCCATCGCCTTGGCCGGGTCGCGATACATCTGCGTCAGCACGTCCTGGCGCTTGACATCCTTGCGGTGGCGCATCGTCAGGGTGATCGCCCCGATCATCGCGACCAGCAGGATCAGCCCGGCCAGCTGGAAGGGCAGCAGATAGCGGTCATACAGCACCGCGCCGATGGCGTTGGTATTCGCGATCTCGGCGCCGACCGGCACGGCGCGAAGGCCCGGCGCCTGCTCGGCGCTTTCCCAGGCGCCAAAGCCGATTGCCAGCTGCGCCAGCAGCACCAGCGCAATCAGCCCGCCCAGCGGCAGATAGCGCGCGAATTCGCCCTTCAGCTCGGCGAAGTCGACATCCAGCATCATCACCACGAACAGGAACAGGACCGCCACGGCGCCGACATAGACGATGACCAGCAGCATCGCGACGAACTCCGCCCCCTGCAGCACGAAGAGGCCCGCCGCCGACAGGAAGGCCAGGATCAGCCACAGCACCGAATGCACCGGGTTGCGGGCCAGCACGACCATGAAGCCCGCGATGCAGACCGAGGCCGCGAACAGGTAGAATGCAAAGGTGATCATTCGGTCCCCTTCCCTTCGGTTTCGGTGAATACGCCCTGCGCGATCTCCAGCGCCTTCTGCATCGCCGGAAGCCCGCCGAACATGCCCATCTGGTAGATCACCTCGGCCACCTCGCGCGGGGTGGCGCCCGCCTCGATGGCGTGGCGGATGGTCAGCCGCAGCTGCGGCTCGGCATGGGCGCCCTGCACGGTCATCGCGGCGATGGTCACCAGCAGCCGGGTCCGCGCGTCCAGCCCGTCGCGGTTGAAGGTCTTGCCGAACCACATTTCCAGCATGTCCGACGGCATGGTCGGGAACAGCCTCTCGAAGGCCTTGGTATCGACATGCTCCAGCGCCGGGTTGAAGGCACGCGCCATCTCCTGCCCGGATTGCAGCATCTGCTGGAACAGCTTCTGGAAGGCGTCGGTCATCTGTAGGGCGCGTCGATGGCGAGGTTGCGGGCGATCTCGGCCTCCCAGCGGGCGCCGTTGTCCAGCAGCTTCTGCTTGTCGTAGAACAGCTCCTCGCGCGTCTCGGTGGCGAATTCGAAGTTCGGCCCCTCGACGATGGCATCGACCGGGCAGGCCTCCTGGCAGAAGCCGCAATAGATGCATTTGGTCATGTCGATGTCATAGCGGGTGGTGCGGCGCGAGCCGTCCTCGCGCGGCTCGGCGTCGATGGTGATCGCCTGCGCCGGGCAGATCGCCTCGCACAGCTTGCACGCGATGCAGCGTTCCTCGCCATTGGGATAGCGCCGCAGCGCGTGTTCGCCCCGGAACCGCGGCGACAGCGGCCCCTTTTCATGGGGATAGTTCAGCGTCGCCTTGGGCGCGAAGAAGTATTTCATGCCCAGCCCGAAGCCCTTGATGAAATCCATCATCAGGAAATACTTGGTGGCCCGCGCGATATCGAACGCCATATCCTACACTCCCGCCCAGCGGGCCCAGAACCCGCCAAGCACACCGAATTTCGCAAGGAACGCCACGATCACCACCCAGCCAAGCGACAGCGGCAGGAACACCTTCCAGCCGACACGCATCAGCTGGTCATAGCGATAGCGCGGCACGATCGCCTTCACCATGGCGAACATGAAGAACCAGAACACCATCTTCACGAACATCCACAGCGCCCCGTCGGGGATGCCCGGGATCGGCGACAGCCAGCCGCCGAAGAACAGCAGGCTGATCAGCGCACACATCAGCCACATGGCGATGTATTCGCCGGCCATGAACAGCAGGTAGGGGGTGGACGAGTATTCCACCATGAAGCCCGCGACCAGTTCCGATTCCGCCTCGGGCAGGTCGAAGGGCGGGCGGTTCGTCTCGGCCAGGGCGCTGACGAAGAACAGCACCAGCATCGGCAGATGCGGAAGCCAGAACCAGGACAGCAGGCCCATGCCGCGCTGCGCCTCGACGATGGCGGTCAGGTTCATCGACCCGGCCGAGATGATGATGCCGATGATGATGAGGCCCAGGCTGACCTCGTAGGAAATCATCTGCGCGGCCGAGCGCAGCGATCCGAGGAAGGGATATTTCGAGTTCGAGGCCCAGCCGCCCATGATGACGCCATAGACCTCCAGCGAGGAGACGGCGAAGATGAACAGGATGCCCACATTGATGTCGGCCATCACCCAGCCCGGCGCGAAGGGGATCGCCACGAAGGCCAGCAGCGCCAGCGTCATCGACAGGAACGGCGCCAGGAAGAACACGAACTTGTCCGCGCCCGCCGGGACGACGATTTCCTTGACGACGTATTTCAGCGCGTCGGCAAAGGTCTGCAGCAACCCCCAGGGACCGACCACGTTCGGGCCGCGGCGCATCTGCACGGCCGCCCAGACCTTGCGGTCGCCATAGACAAGATAGATCAGCGACAGCATCACGAAGGCGATCAGCGCCAGCCCCTGCGCCAGCAGGATGATGGCGATGCCCCAGGAAGATGCCCAAAAACCGTCCATGACGCCCGTCCCTCTTGCCTAAGCCGCGGGAATGCCGCGTGCCTTGCATTCGCGCAAGGTCTCATTCGTTTCCATGACCCGCAGCCCGAGCGGCTTGTCATCCGAGATCGTGAAGGCCGCCCCGATCAGCAGCTTGCCGTTGCGTTCCTGCTGCAAGGTGCGGATATGACGGCCATATCTTGCGCCTTCCGACTTCGCCCAACCGGCCAGTGCGCAGGTGGCATACGAAAAGGCGATATCGGCGTCCACCCCTTCGCGCAGATTTGCCGTCACCTCGACCAGATCGCCGCGCCCGCCCTTGTTCAGCGTCACGACCCGCGCGCCGATGAAGTCCTCGGCCGCCAGTTCGGTGCCCTTCTTCCATTCGGGCAGGGCGGGCTGGGTCCGCTTGGCGAATTCTTCCAGCGCCTTTTCCTGCGCGGTGGGGCGGCGCGGCAGGTTGGGGGCCACGACGCCCGACAGGTCGATGTCGAGATTGGCGTTCAGCGCCAGGAGGTCGGCCTCGCTGACCGCGAAGGCATCCTGCCCGGCCGGGCTGTCGAGATCCATCGTGGTGACGCTGCCATCGGCTTCGAGGATCAGGATCTCGCCCGACTTGGTCGAGATCCGCGCCCGCGTCAGCGGCGCCTTGCCCGCGCCGCGATCAGCGGTGACCACGCGCGCATTCAGCTGGTCGGGCTTGGGGCGCGGGCGGCCGTCATCGGCGCCGCCGCCGAAACAGCCGGCCAGCAGCAGCGTCGCCGCAGAGGCGGCGCAGAGGCCGGGGCGAAGGGAAAGGGGAAGGGACCGACGCATCCGCGCTACTCCGCCGCCATGGCGGTCGCGCCGCGCGCCGCCGCCATGCGCGACAGCTCCGCCATCAGCGGCGAACTGCGTGCGATCGCGTTGGTCAGGTAGAAGTCGCGAACCGGGTAGACAAAGCTGGCCCGCCCCATCCCGGCCATCTCCAGCGGCTGCGCCTCGTTCTGCGCCACCTCGTCGATGCGCGCCAGATGCGGCACCGCCTCGACCATCGCGCGGCGCAGCTGCGCCAGGCTGTCCCAGGGCAGCGTGTGGCCCAGTTCGGCCGACAGCGCGCGCAGGATGGCCCAGTTTTCCTTGGCCTCGCCGGGCGCGAAATTGGCGCGCATGGCCAGTTGCGGGCGGCCCTCGGTGTTCACGAACAGCCCGTGTTCCTCGGTATAGGCGGCGCCGGGCAGGATGATGTCGGCGCGATGCGCGCCGCGGTCGCCATGGCTGCCCTGATAGATGACGGTCGGGCCGGCGGCGATCTCGACCTCGTCGGCGCCGAGGTTGAAGACGACCTCGGCCCCCTCCATCGCGGCGGGCAGGCCACCCTCCGTCACCGCGCCCACATCCATCGCGCCGACCCTGCTGGCGGCGGTGTGCAGGATCATCAGCTTGCAGCCCGCCTTCTCGGCAACCGCCGCGGCCGTGGCCAGCACCGCCGCGCCATCGGCCTCGCGCAGGGCACCCTGCCCGACGATGACGATGCCGGGGGTGTCGCCCGCGATGTCCTGATCCAGCAGTCCCGAAAGCGCGGTGCGGTCGGTGCCGTGCTGGTGGTAATCATAGGTCAGATCGACCGCCTCGCCGATCAGCGCGACCTGCGCGCCGCGTGCCCAGGCGCGGCGGATGCGGGCGTTCAGCACCGGCGCCTCGTCGCGCGGATTGGTGCCGATCAGCAGGATGCGCCGCGCGCTGTCGATATCGGCGATCGTCGCGGTGCCGACATAGGCGCCGCGGTTGCCGGCCGGCAGCCGCGCCCCGTCGGTCCGGCACTCGACCGTGCCGCCAAGCCCCTCGACCAGTGTCTTGAGGCTGAAGGCCGCCTCGGTCGAGGCCAGGTCGCCGACCAGTCCGGCGACCTTGCGGCCCTGCATGGCCCGGGCCGCGGCGGTCAGCGCCTCGGGCCAGCTGGCCGGGCGCAGCTTGCCGTTCTCGCGGATATAGGGCCGGTCGAGCCGCTGGCGGCGCAGCCCGTCCCAGACGAACCGCGTCTTGTCGCTGATCCATTCCTCGTTCACGCCGTCATGGTTGCGCGGCAGGATGCGCATCACCTCGCGGCCCTTGGTGTCCACGCGGATCGCGCTGCCGAGGGCGTCCATCACGTCGATCGTCTCGGTCTTGGTCAGTTCCCACGGGCGGGCGGTGAAGGCATAGGGCTTGGACACCAGCGCGCCGACCGGGCACAGATCGATGATGTTGCCCTGCAGGTTCGAGGCCAGCGTCTGGTTCAGATAGCTGGTGATCTCGCTGTCCTCGCCGCGGCCGGTCTGGCCCATCTGGGTGATGCCCGCGACCTCGGTCGTGAAGCGCACGCAGCGTGTGCATGAAATGCAGCGGGTCATGTGGGTCTCGACCAGCGGGCCGAGGTTCAGCTCTTCCGAGGCGCGCTTGGGCTCGCGATAGCGGCTGAAATCGACGCCGTAGGCCATCGCCTGATCCTGCAGGTCGCATTCGCCGCCCTGGTCGCAGATCGGGCAGTCCAACGGGTGGTTGATCAGCAGGAACTCCATCACGCCCTCGCGGGCCTTCTTGACCATCGGGCTGTTGGTGCGGATCTCGGAGGGCGCGCCTTCCGGCCCGAGCCGCAGGTCCTTGACCTGCATGGCGCAGCTTGCGGCGGGCTTGGGCGGGCCCCCCACGACCTCGACGAGGCACATCCGGCAGTTGCCGGCGATCGACAGCCTTTCGTGATAGCAAAAGCGCGGGATCTCGACCCCGGCCTGTTCGCAGGCCTGGATCAGGGTCAGGTTGGGGTCCACCGCGACTTCGATCCCGTCGATCTTGATTGTCCGCAAATCGGCCATCACTGCATTTCCTTACCTGGCACTCAGAAGCGATCCGGTGACCGTGTTCCGTGCGATTTCGTCCCGCCCGAGGCGGCAGAAGCTTTCGGCGTCGCCCGCCGCGACACCCTTGCGGGCCATGTAGTCCTCGGCCACGGCATAGATGCGGTCCTTGTCGGCGCGGCTGTCCAGAAAGGCCTCGATCTCGGCCTCGGAATAGCCCTTGCCGCGGGCATAGGCCTTCAATTCGCGCGCCTTCATGAAGGCATAGACGACGCGCCCCTCGATCGAGGGACATTCCCGCCGGATCCGGTCGGCGACGCGGGCGGCCACCAGGCGGTCGTTGATGTATTTCTCCTGGCTCAGCGGTTCCAGCGCCAGGGCCGGGGTCGCGGCAAGGGTAATGGTGGCGGCAAGGGCCGCGACCATGCGGCGGCGTGCAATTGGGGTCATCGGGCGTCTCTCCGTTCTGCGATGCCGCCCGGCATAGCAGGACGCGCACTGCCTGACCCCACACGACCCCGTGCGCCGGGCGTGAGCATATGCCGCCGCCGCGATCATTCCGCCGCCAGCGCGCCGGTGCGCCCGGTGCGCTTCGCCTTGATCCGGTCCTCGATCTCGTCGCGGAAATTGCGGATCAGGCCCTGGATCGGCCATGCGGCGGCGTCGCCAAGCGCGCAGATCGTGTGACCCTCGACCTGCTTGGTCACGTCCAGCAGCATGTCGATCTCCTCGACCTCGGCCTGGCCGGTCACCAGCCGCTCCATCACCCGCATCATCCAGCCGGTGCCCTCGCGGCAGGGCGTGCATTGCCCGCAGCTTTCATGCTTGAAGAATTTCGACAGCCGCCACACCGCCTTGATGACGTCGGTGTCCTTGTCCATCACGATCATGCAGGCGGTGCCGAAGCTGGATTTCAGCTCGCGCATGCCGTCATAATCCATGATCGCGTTTTCGCACTGTTCCGCCGTCAGGATCGGGCAGGACGCGCCGCCGGGGATCACCGCCTTGAGGTTCTTCCAGCCGCCGCGGATGCCGCCGCCATGCTTCTCGATCAGTTCCTTCATGCTGATCGACATGGCCTCCTCGACCACGCAGGGGCTGTTCACATGGCCGGTCAGGCCGAACAGCTTGACGCCGGCATTGTTGGGGCGTCCGAAGCCCGCGAACCATTCCGCGCCGCGGCGCAGGATGGTCGGCACCACGGCGATCGATTCGACGTTGTTCACCGTGGTCGGGCAGCCATAGAGCCCCGCGCCCGCAGGGAAGGGCGGCTTCATCCGCGGCATGCCCTTCTTGCCTTCCAGGCTTTCCAGCAGCGCGGTTTCCTCGCCGCAGATATAGGCCCCGGCGCCGTGATGCAGGTAGAGGTCGAAATCCCAGCCCGATCCCGCCGCGTTCGCGCCCAGCAGCCCGTCGTCATAGCAGGCGTCGATCGCCGCCTGCAGGGCCTCGCGCTCGCGGATGTATTCGCCGCGCAGGTAGATGTAGCACGCATGGGCGTTCATCGCGAAGCTGGCGATCAGCGCGCCTTCGATCAGCGTGTGCGGATCATGGCGCATGATCTCGCGGTCCTTGCAGGTCGCCGGTTCGGATTCGTCGGCGTTGATGACCAGGTAGGACGGGCGGCCGTCGGATTCCTTGGGCATGAACGACCATTTCAGCCCGGTCGGAAAGCCCGCCCCGCCCCGGCCGCGCAGCCCCGAGGCCTTCATCTCGTCGATGATCCTGTCGCGGCCGCGCGCGATGATGGCAGCGGTGCCGTCCCAGTGCCCGCGTGCCTTCGCCCCGGCCAGACTGCGATCGCCCATGCCGTAGAGGTTCGTGAAAATCCGATCCTGGTCTTTCAGCATCTAGCCATCATTCCTCTTCATCGCGGCGCTACGCGCCATTCCTGCGCCGCCAGATACGCCAGGTCACCAGCAGCGACCAGACAAAAGCACCAATCGCGGCCAGGTCGGCCAGATAGGCCCATTTCGCCGCCCAGCCATGCCGGGCACCCAGCCATTGCACGCCGATCCAGGCCAGCATCGCGACCGCGATCACCACGGCGGCAAGCCGCATCTGCGCGGCGTCGCGATCGGCGGGGCGCGCCATCAATAGACCTCTCCGTCCTCGACGCGACCCGAGAACTCGGTTTCGCCGCCCGCCGCAAGGATGCGCGCCTGGCCCACCCAGTCATCGCTGCGGATCCGCCCGCCCATCCGCCCGATCGCCTCGGCCATGCGGTCGATCTCGGCATCGTCCCAGCCGGCGATCTGCGCAAAGCGGCTGATGCCGTGCTGATGCAGAACCTCCTCGAGCTTGGGGCCGACGCCCTTGATCTTCTTCAGGTCGTCGGCCGCGTCAGGCGCGGTGCCGGCCTGCCGGCCGGCGCCGCCGCCATAGATGTCGTTGCGGGTCGATCTGGGACGCGCCGCCGTCTCGCCACCCGCCACCGCATCGCCCGACGGCGCAACGGCCGCATCACCGGCGCCGACCGGATCATCGGCCGCAGGCAGCGCGGCGACCGGCAGGGCCGATGCGGACGCGGCCTGCAACGGCATCGTCGGCGAAGGAGGGGCGGGTTCGGCCGGCTGCCAGTGCGAGCCGTCCTGCGCCGCCTCGCCGCGGCACAGCAGCCAGATCAGGAACGCGCCCAGCAGGGCCGTCGCGACGGCCGCCAGCACCAGCCCCTCGAACCAGCGCATCGGGCCGATCCCGGCCGTCAGCAGCCAGACCAGAACGCCCAGCACGGCGGCGGCCATCCAACAGGTTCTGGTGCTTGTCGCGGTGGGCATGTCGCGGGGTCCCTGTTTCGGTCTGTGGTGGCGTGGCGGTCCTAGCTTGCGTCGTCCCTGGTGGCGGCGTCGGCTTCGTCCCTGCGCGCGCCATCCGGTTCGCGCGCCGAAGGCGGGCGACCGGCCGAGGCTGCCTGCGCCTCCTGCTCGGTCACGCCGGTATCGTCGGCGGGCGCGTCGGCAGCCGGGCGCGGCTCGATCTCGGGCGCGGTGTCGACGCCGCTCTGGTCGTCGCTTGCGGCCTGCGGCTGTTCGCGGCGCAGCCATTTGGTCAGGATCGGCACCTCGGTCCCGTCGATGCGCCGCACCGTCTCGCCCAGATCGCGCGCCAGGCGGGCGCTGGCGTTCAACCCATCGCCCTGCCCCTTCAGCCCGGTCAGGCTGGTCAGCCCGCCGGCGGGTTCGGACGAAAAGCGGCCATTCTGCGGCCCCGGCAGCGGCACCTGGCCGGCCGAGAGGGCGTCGATCAGGGCTTCAAGCTTTTCGGGCGTCAGGTCCTCGTAATAATCCTTGCCGATCTGCGCCATCGGCGCGTTCGAGCAGGCGCCGAGGCATTCGACCTCTTCCCAGCTGAACTTGCCGTCGGTCGACACCGTATGCGGCGACGGTGCGATCTTGCGCTTGCAGACCTCGATCAGCGCCTCGGCCCCGCAGATCATGCAGGAGGTGGTGCCGCAGATCTGGATGTTCGCCACCGAACCAACGGGTTGCAGCTGGAACATGAAGTAGAATGTGGCCACTTCCAGCGCCCGGATATAGGGCATCCCCAGCAGGTTCGCACAGGCTTCGATCGCCGGACGCGACAGCCAGCCCTCCTGTTCCTGCGCGCGCCACAACACCGGGATGATCGCCGATTGCTGGCGGCCTTCCGGGTATTTGGTCATTTGCGCCCGCGCCCAGTCCAGATTGGCGGGCGTAAACTCGAAGCTGTCGGGCTGGACGGGGGAAAGGCGGCGCAGCATCAGGGGCATCCCTTGGTATTCGTGAGGCGAACTGCCACCTCGGGGCGGATGAAATCGACGTTGGTTATCGAGGCCGGACCATCACCAATCGTGAAAGACGCCCCGGGTTCAAGGACATCGCTTGCGGCGAAACCAAGGACGACCAGACGGGCGTCAGCAGGACGCCTGATCTTGTGATCGCGGACAAGTTGCGCATGAAGGTCGGTCAGATCGCCCACCGTCGCGGCGCAATCATTTGCGTAAAGGTAGTCGAGAAACGCTCTGTCGAAATCCGGGACGTCCGCCGCATGTGCAGGCGCCGGAGAAAACGGCAGCACGATCGCTGCTGCAATCGCCGCCAGCATGGTCCGAGCGTCGGGCATCACCGGTCCACCTCGCCGAACACGATGTCCATGGTGCCGATGATGGCGGACACGTCGGCCAGCATGTGGCCCTTGGCCATCCAGTCGATGGATTGCAGGTGCAGGAAGCCCGGCGCGCGGATCTTGCTGCGATAGGGCTTGTTGGTGCCGTCGCTGACCAGATAGACGCCGAATTCGCCCTTGGGCGCCTCGACCGCGGCATAGACCTCGCCCGCCGGGACGTGGAAGCCCTCGGTATACAGCTTGAAGTGGTGGATCAGGCTTTCCATGTCGCGCTTCATCTCGGCGCGCCTCGGCGGGGCCAGCTTGCCGCGGGCCAGCACGTCACCCTGCCCGCCCGGCTCGCACAGCTTGGCGATGGCCTGGCGCATGATGATCACCGACTGGCGCATCTCCTCCATGCGGCACAGATAGCGGTCATAGCAGTCGCCATTCTTGCCGACCGGGATCTGGAAGTCGAATTCGTCATAGCATTCATAGGGCTGCGCGCGGCGCAGGTCCCAGGCCATGCCCGACCCGCGGACCATCACGCCCGAATAGCCCCATTCCAGCGCATCCTGTTCGCGCACGATGCCGATATCGACATTGCGCTGCTTGAAGATGCGGTTTTCGGTCAGCAGCCCGTCCAGGTCGTCGACGACCTTCAGGAACGGGTCGCACCATGCCTCGATGTCGTCCAGCAGGTCGGGCGGCAGGTCCTGATGGACGCCACCGGGACGGAAATAGGCGCTGTGCAGGCGCGCGCCGCAGGCGCGTTCGTAGAACACCATCAGCTTTTCGCGTTCCTCGAAGCCCCATAGCGGGGGCGTCAGCGCGCCCACATCCATGGCTTGCGTGGTCACGTTCAGCAGGTGGTTCAGGATGCGCCCGATCTCGGAATACAGCACCCGGATCAGGCTGGCGCGGCGCGGAACCACCGTGCCGGTCAGCTTCTCGATGGCCAGACACCAGGCATGTTCCTGGTTCATCGGCGCGACATAGTCCAGCCGGTCGAAATAGGGCAGGTTCTGCAGATAGGTGCGGCTTTCCATCAGCTTCTCGGTGCCGCGATGCAGCAACCCGATATGCGGGTCGGCGCGTTCGACGATCTCGCCGTCCAGTTCAAGCACCATCCGCAAGACGCCATGCGCGGCGGGATGTTGCGGGCCGAAGTTGATGTTGAAGTTGCGGATGCGCTGTTCGCCGGTCAGCATGTCGGCGCTGCCGTCGTCATAGCTGTTGGTGCGGATGTCGCCGTCCATCACTTTGCCCCCTGCTTCTCGTCGCCGGGCAGGACGTATTTCGCGCCCTCCCATGGCGAGAGGAAATCGAACTGGCGATATTCCTGGGTCAGGTTCACCGGCTCGTAGACCACGCGCTTTTCGGATTCGTCATAGCGAACCTCGACATAGCCGGTGGTCGGGAAATCCTTGCGCAGCGGATGGCCGCGGAAGCCGTAATCGGTCAGCAGCCGCCGCAGGTCGGGATGGCCCGAGAACAGGATGCCGAACATGTCGAAGATCTCGCGCTCGAACCAGTTGGCGGCGGGATGGATCTTGACCAGCGAAGGCACCAGCTCGTCCTCGCGCAGGCTTACCTTCACGCGGATGCGGTGGTTCTGGTACATCGACAGGAAATGCCACACCATGTCGAACCGCTGCGGGCGCTGCGGATAGTCGATCGCGGTGATGTCAACCAGCGTCGAGAAGCGGCAGGAACTGTCGGTGCGCAGGAACTCGATCAGGTCCAGCACGCCGCTGAGCGTCGAGGTGACGGTCAGGTCGCCAAAGGCCACCTCGGCGTCCAGCACCTCGGCGCTGCGGCGCAGCTTGATATGCTCGGCCAGTTGCTCAAGCGCGTCGAGATCGGGATAGAGGGCCATGGATCACCTCACCAGCGTGCCGGTGCGCCGGATCCGGCGCTGAAGTTGCAGGATGCCATACAGCAGCGCCTCGGCCGTGGGCGGGCAGCCGGGGACATAGATGTCCACCGGGACGATGCGGTCGCAGCCGCGCACCACCGAATAGCTGTAATGGTAATAGCCGCCGCCATTGGCGCAACTGCCCATGCTGATGACATAGCGCGGCTCGGGCATCTGGTCATAGACCTTGCGCAGCGCCGGCGCCATCTTGTTGGTCAGGGTGCCCGCGACGATCATCAGGTCCGACTGGCGCGGCGAGGCGCGCGGCGCGGTGCCAAAGCGTTCCAGGTCATAGCGCGGCATCGAGCTTTGCATCATCTCGACCGCGCAGCAGGCCAGCCCGAAGGTCATCCAGTGCAGGCTGCCGTTGCGGGCCCAGTTGATGATGTCCTCGGTCGTGGTCAGCAGGAAGCCCTTGTCCTGCAATTCCGCGTTCAGCGCCTTGGTCGCGAATTCGCGGTCGGCCCCCGCGGTATTGGCCCCGGTCATCACGCCCATTCCAGCGCCCCTTTCTTCCACTCATAGGCAAAGCCCACGGTCAGCACGCCCAGAAACACCATCATCGACCAGAAAGCCGCGTCCGACAGCCCGGCAAAGCTGGTTGCCCAGGGGAACAGGAATGCCACTTCCAGGTCGAAGATGATGAACAGGATCGACACGAGGTAGAAGCGCACGTCGAACTTCATCCGCGCATCGTCGAAGGCGTTGAAGCCGCATTCATAGGCGCTGACCTTTTCGGGGTCGGGATTGCGCACCGCGATCACCACGGCCGCCAGTATCAGCACCAGCGCCAGCCCCGAAGCCATCGCCGCGAAGACGAGGATGGGCAGATATTCCTGCAACAGAGTTTCCACGGGCGATTTCCCTTGCGGGTCGCGGGAAACCTGGCTGCCCGCGACGGGTTGGCTAAGGGCCGGTTTAGCGTTCACAGCCAGCGGGGTCAACGGGCGGCGGCCCGCCGCAAACCCACGAAAGCGCGGCTTTTCCGCCACCCGCCGCCGCCGTGCGAAAGCCTAGCCCGCCACGGCTGCGACGCTGCGTCGCGCCGTCGCGGCAATCGCAAGCCCGGCCAGCAGGACCGCCCCGCCCATCGCCACGCAGCGCAGCAGGTTCCAGGCCTGCCAGCGGGGCGAGTAGTCGCCCCAGAGCCGCCTGGCCTCGGCCGGTTCCAGGGGCAGGTCGACCTGCCCCAGTGCCTCGTTCATCGGCACGTTGACCAGCAGGGTGGGCAGCACGGCTCCGAACAGGCACAGCGCCCCCGCCGCCGCGAAGAGCATGGCCGCCCGGCCGTGCCCCGACCGGGCCATCAGCAGCCCGCCAGCAGCAGCGCCGGACCGCTGCCGAAGAAGGCGGGCGCAAAGACGGCGTTGCGGACCGAGGTATTCATCGCCTGCATCGCGGCGATCGCGACGTCGGGCGACGCGCGGTCCAGCCCCCACATGGTCGAGCAGACCCAGGCATAGAAGAATCCGAACAGCGCCGCCGCCAGCAGCAGCGACAGCAACGCGACGATCCTCTGCAGCACCGGCATGCGCCCTCCATTTCCGTAATTGTCGTTACGCTTGCGCAAGGCCGTAATGATTGTTACGGATCCGGTCAAGCCCCCTCCGTCCAGCGGGAAGTCGATGACGCCGCGCACCGAACGCCAGCAGCAGATCGAGGACGCCGCCTATCGCGTTCTGGAACGCAGGGGATTCGCCGGCGCGACCATGCTGGCCATCGCCCGCGAGGCGCGGGCCTCGCACGAGACGCTGTATCGCTGGTATGGCGACAAGACCGGGCTGTTCCGCGCGCTGGTAGTCCGCAATGCCGAGGCGGTGCGGCAGATGCTGACGACGCAGATCGCCCGGGGCCACGACCCGATGCAGACGCTGGCCCGGCTGGGACCGGACCTGGTCGACCTTCTGACCCATCCGCGCGCGATCGCGCTGAACCGGGCGGCGGCGGCCGATCCGGGGGGCGATCTGGCCGCCGCCATCGCCGCCGCCGGGCGTGGCACGATCGGGCCGCTGATCGCCGAGGTGCTGGTGGCCGCGCGCGACCGGGGCGCGCTGCGCTTTGACGATCCGCAGGCCGCGCTGGGGCTGTATCTGGACCTGCTGGTGGGCGATCTGCAGCATCGCCGGGTCATCGGTCTGGACCCGCCCCCCGACGCCGATCAGCGACAGGCGCGGGCGGCGCAGGCGCTGGACCGGCTGCGCCGCCTGCTGGACGGGCGCGACGCCGCGTGAGGCGGCCCGGGGGGGCGCGCGGCCGGCGCCGCGCGCCGCGCCCGTCACTCGATCTCGATCAGCAGGTCCTTGGCGTCGATCTGCTGGCCGGCGCCGACATGCAGCGCCTTGATGGTGCCGTCGCGATCGGCATGGATGCCGGTTTCCATCTTCATCGCCTCGATGGTCAGCAGCAGGTCGCCCTGCTTGACCGCCTGCCCCGCCGCGACCCCGACCGAGGCCACCACGCCGGGCATCGGCGCGCCGAGATGGGCGGGATTGGCGGGGTCGGCCTTGGGACGCGCCGCCGAGCTGCCCGTGACCTTGCGGTTCGGCACGCGGATGCTGCGCGGCTGGCCGTTCAGTTCGAAGAACACCTTCACCTCGCCCTTCTCGTCGGTCTCGCTGAGGGCCTGCAGGCGGATCTCCAGGATCTTGCCGGGGTCGATCTCGGCGGTGATCTCCTGCCCCGGCTCCATCCCGTAGAAGAAGTTTCGGGTCGGCAGGGTGCGGACCGGGCCATAGATGCGGTGCCGGCCCATGTAGTCGAGGAACACCTTGGGATACATCAGATAGCCGTTCAGGTCCTCGTCATCGACGGCCTTGCCCTCCATCTCGGCCGAGACCCTGGCGCGCGTCTCCTCGATATCGACCGGGGCCAGATGCGCGCCGGGGCGGTCGGTGATCGGGGTCTCGCCCTTCAGCACCTTCTTCTGGATCGCCTCGGGCCAGCCGCCCGGCGGCTGCCCCAGATTGCCATGCATCATGTCGACGACCGACTCCGGGAAGGACATCTCCTTGTCGGGGTTCATGACATCCTCGGGCGTCAGGTTCTGCGACACCATCATCAGCGCCATGTCGCCCACCACCTTGGAGGACGGCGTGACCTTGACGATATCGCCGAACATCCGGTTCACGTCGGCATAGGCCTGCGCCACCTCGTGCCAGCGATCCTCCAGCCCCATGCTGCGGGCCTGCGCCTTGAGATTGGTGAACTGCCCGCCCGGCATCTCGTGCAGATAGACCTCGGAGGCCGGCGCCTGCAGGCCGGATTCGAAGGCCGCGTAATTCTCGCGCACGCGTTCCCAGTAGTTGCTGATCGCCCGGATCGCGCCGATGTCCAGCCCTGTGTCGCGCTCGGTCCCGGCCAGCGCCTCGACCACCGAACCCATGGTCGGCTGGCTGGTGTTGCCCGACAGCGCGTCCATGGCGCAGTCGACCGCATCCACCCCCGCCTCGGCGGCGGCAAGGATCGTCGCCCCGCCCATGCCCGAGGTGTCATGGGTGTGGAAATGCACCGGCAGGCCGACCTCTTCCTTCAGGGCGCGGATCAGGATGCGCGCGGCGGCGGGTTTCAGCAGCCCGGCCATGTCCTTCAGGCCCAGGATATGCGCGCCGGCCGATTTCAGGTCCTGCGCCATGCCGACATAGTATTTCAGGTCGTATTTCGCCCGGTCCGGGTCCAGCATGTTGCCGGTATAGCAAACCGTGCCTTCGCAGATCTTGCCCGACTCGACCACGGCATCCATGGCGACGCGCATGTTCTCGACCCAGTTGAGGCTGTCGAAGACCCGGAACACGTCGACGCCGGTTTCCGCCGCCTGGCGCACGAAGAACTGCACCACATTGTCGGGATAGTTGGTGTAGCCGACCCCGTTGCTGGCCCGCAGCAGCATCTGCGTCATCAGGTTGGGCATGTGGCTGCGGATGTCGCGCAGCCGCTGCCAGGGACATTCCTGAAGGAACCTGTAGGCCACGTCGAAGGTCGCCCCGCCCCAGCATTCGACGCTGAACAGCTGCGGCAGGTTGGCCGCATAGCTGGGCGCGACCCGGATCATGTCGATCGAGCGCATCCGCGTCGCCAGCAGCGACTGGTGGCCGTCGCGCATCGTCGTGTCGGTGATCAGCACCCGGTTCTGCGCGGCCAGCCAGTCGGCCACGGCCTGCGCGCCCTTCTCCTCCAGCATGTTGCGGGTGCCGGGGACCGGATCGGCCAGCGGCGCGGGCGGCACCGGAGGCCGCGCCTGCGCCGGCGGCAGGGCCCGGCCCGCCGTCTCGGGATGGCCGTTCACGGTGATGTCGGCCAGATAGGTCAGGATCTTGGTGGCCCGGTCGCGGCGCTTGCGGAAGGTGAACAGGTCGTCGGTCGTGTCGATGAACTTGGTCGTGTAGGTGTCGTTCAGGAAGGTCGGGTGCTTCAGCAGGTTGATGACGAAGTCGATATTGGTGCTGACGCCACGCACCCGGAATTCGCGCAGCGCCCGGTCCATCCGCTTGATGGCCTGTTCGGGCGTCTGCGCCCAGGCCGTCACCTTGACCAGCAGCGAATCGTAATAGCGGGTGATGACGCCCCCCGCATAGGCGGTGCCGCCGTCCAGGCGGATCCCCATGCCGGTGGCGGACCGATAGGCGGTGATGCGCCCGTAATCGGGGATGAAGTTGTTCTGCGGGTCCTCGGTGGTGACCCGGCATTGCAGCGCATGGCCCGACAGGGTCACGTCCTGCTGGCTGGGCGTGCCGGTGGCCTCGGCCAGCGTCGCGCCCTCGGCGATCCGGATCTGGGCCTGCACGATGTCGATGCCGGTGACCTCCTCGGTCACCGTATGCTCGACCTGCACGCGCGGGTTCACCTCGATGAAATAGAACTGCTGGCTGTCCATATCCATCAGGAACTCGACCGTGCCGGCGTTCTGGTATCCGACCGCCTGACCGATCTTCAGCGCCAGCCCGCAGACCTCGGCGCGCTGCTCCTCGGTCAGATAGGGCGCGGGGGCGCGTTCGACGACCTTCTGGTTGCGGCGCTGCACGGTGCAGTCGCGTTCGTAGAGGTGATACAGGCCGCCATGGGTGTCGCCCAAGAGCTGCACCTCGACATGGCGGGCGCGCAGGATCATCTTTTCCAGATAGCCCTCGCCATTGCCAAAGGCGGCCTCGGCCTCGCGGCGGCCTTCGCGGACCTTCTCGACCAGCTCGTCGGGGCCGTTGATCGGGCGCATCCCGCGCCCGCCCCCGCCCCAGCTGGCCTTCAGCATCAGCGGATAGCCGATCTCGGCGGCCTCGGCCTTGATCGCGTCGAAATCCTCGCCCAGAACCTCGGTCGCGGGGATCACCGGCACACCGGCCGCGATGGCCACGCGCCGGGCACTGGCCTTGTCGCCCAGCGCGCGCATGGTCTCGGCCTTGGGGCCGATGAAGGTGATCCCGGCCCTTGTGCAGGCATCGACGAAATCGGGGTTTTCCGACAACAGCCCATAGCCCGGATGGATCGCGTCGGCGCCCGATTCCCTGGCAACCCGGATGATCTCGGGGATCGACAGATAGGCGGCCACCGGGCCCAGCCCCTCGCCGATCCGATAGGCCTCGTCTGCCTTGAACCTGTGCAGGCCCAGCTTGTCCTCTTCGGCGAACACCGCGACCGTCTTCTTGCCAAGCTCGTTGGCCGCCCGCATCACCCGGATCGCGATCTCGCCACGATTGGCCACAAGTATCTTGCTGAACATGCCGTCCCCCTTGGTTCGTCAGGCGGCATCCTTAGCGATGCCGCACCGCAGCGCAAGCGATAGCAGCGGCCCCGGCCCCGCAACCCGGCAGGACGATAAAACATGCCTCACGAATGACCAGAGCCGCGCTGCCCGTGCCATCCCAAGGTGGGGTCGGCGGCCTGCCGATGCAGCCTCTTGCGGCGCAGTTCCTGTTATGTTCACATGTTCCGGTTGCTTTTTCATCCCGCCTGACTATGTGATGCCACTGGTCGGTCAAAGGCTCGCTCATGGAACAGAAGTTCATCGAGGTTCGCGGCGCGCGCGAGCACAATCTGAAAGGCGTGGACATGGACATTCCGCGCGACAGGCTGGTGGTGATCACCGGGCTGTCGGGCAGCGGCAAGTCCAGCCTCGCCTTCGACACGATCTATGCCGAGGGGCAGCGCCGCTATGTCGAAAGCCTGTCGGCCTATGCGCGGCAGTTCCTCGACATGATGGGCAAGCCCGATGTGGACCACATTTCCGGCCTGTCGCCGGCGATCAGCATCGAACAGAAGACGACCTCGAAGAACCCCCGATCAACCGTTGGAACCGTCACGGAAATCTACGACTACCTGCGGCTTCTGTTCGCGCGCGCCGGCACCCCCTACAGCCCCGCGACCGGCCTGCCGATCGAGGCGCAGCAGGTGCAGGACATGGTGGACCGCATCATGGCCATGCCCGAGGGCAGCCGAGCCTATCTGCTGGCCCCTATCGTGCGCGACCGGAAGGGCGAATACCGCAAGGAATTCATCGAACTGCGCAAGCAGGGCTTTCAGCGCATCAAGGTCAACGGCGCGTTCCACGACTTGGACGAGCCGCCGACGCTGGACAAGAAGTTCCGCCACGACATCGACGTGGTGGTAGACCGCATCGTGGTCCGCGAGGGGCTGGAAACCCGGCTGGCCGACAGCCTGCGCACCGCGCTGGATCTGGCCGACGGCATCGCCGTGCTGGAAACCGCCGAGGACGAGCCGCAGCGCATCACCTTCTCCGAGAATTTCGCCTGCCCGGTCAGCGGCTTCACCATCCCCGAGATCGAGCCGCGGCTGTTCAGCTTCAACGCCCCTTTCGGCGCCTGCCCGGTCTGCGACGGGCTGGGGGTCGAGCTGTTCTTCGACGAACGCCTTGTCGTCCCCGACGCGGCGCTGTCGGTGGACAAGGGCGCGATCCTGCCCTGGGCCAAGTCGAAATCGGCCTATCTGACCCAGACCGTCAACGCGCTGGCCAAGCACTACGGCTTTGACAAGAAGACCCCCTGGAAGGACCTGCCCGACGCGGTGCGGCAGATGTTCCTGCGCGGGTCCGGCAAGGACGAGATCAGGTTCCGCTTCGACGATGCCGGCCGCGTCTACGAGATCAGCCGCGTCTTCGAGGGCGTGATCCCCAACATGGAGCGGCGGCTGCGCGAATCGGACAGCCAGTGGGTCCGCGAGGAATTCGAGCGGTATCAGAACAACCGCCCCTGCGGCGCCTGCAACGGCTATCGTCTGAAGCCCGAGGCGCTGGCCGTGAAGATCGCCGGCAGCCATGTCGGCGAGGTGGTGCAACTGTCGATCCAGGAGGCACTGGCCTGGGTCGAGGACGCGCCGAACCACCTGTCGAAACAGAAGAACGAGATCGCCGCCGCGATCCTCAAGGAAATCCGCGAACGCCTTGGTTTCCTGGTGAATGTCGGGCTGAACTACCTGACGCTGTCGCGCGCCGCCGGCACGCTGTCGGGCGGTGAATCGCAGCGGATCAGGCTGGCCAGCCAGATCGGCAGCGGGCTGACGGGCGTCCTTTATGTGCTGGACGAACCGTCGATCGGGCTGCACCAGCGCGACAACGACCGGCTGCTGCGAACGCTGATGAACCTGCGCGACCAGGGCAATTCGGTGCTGGTGGTGGAACATGACGAGGATGCGATCCGCCACGCCGATTACGTCTTCGACATGGGCCCCGGCGCGGGCGTCCACGGCGGCACCGTGGTCAGCCAGGGCACGCCCGACCAGATCGCCGCGGACCCGGCCAGCCTGACCGGGCAATACCTGTCGGGCGCGCGCGAGATCGCGGTGCCGGCGGAACGGCGCAAGGGCAACGGCAGGAAGGTCAGCGTGGTCCGGGCCACCGGCAACAACCTCAAGGCCGTGACCGCGGACTTTCCCCTGGGCAAGTTCGTCTGCGTCTCGGGCGTGTCGGGCGGCGGCAAGTCCACCCTGACCATCGAGACGCTGTTCAAGACTGCCAGCCTGCGCCTGAACGGCGCGCGGCAGACCCCGGCCCCCTGCGAGACGATCAAGGGGCTGGAGCACCTGGACAAGGTCATCGACATCGACCAGCGCCCGATCGGCCGCACCCCGCGGTCGAACCCGGCGACCTATACCGGCGCCTTCACCCCGATCCGCGACTGGTTCGCGGGCCTGCCCGAGGCGAAGGCCCGCGGCTACAAGCCCGGACGGTTCAGCTTCAACGTCAAGGGCGGCCGCTGCGAGGCCTGCCAGGGCGATGGCGTCATCAAGATCGAGATGCATTTCCTGCCCGATGTCTATGTCGAATGCGAAACCTGCAAGGGCAAGCGATACAACCGTGAGACGCTGGAAATACGCTTCAAGGGCAAGAGCATAGCCGATGTTCTTGACATGACGGTCGAGGATGCGCAGACCTTCTTCGCCGCTGTTCCTTCTATCCGCGAGAAGATGGATGCGCTGATGCAGGTGGGCCTTGGTTATATCAAGGTCGGTCAGCAGGCCACGACGCTGTCGGGCGGCGAGGCGCAGCGGGTCAAGCTGTCCAAGGAACTGTCGCGCCGGTCCACGGGCCGAACGCTGTATATCCTCGACGAGCCGACAACCGGCCTGCATTTCGAGGATGTGCGCAAGCTGCTGGAGGTGCTGCACCACCTTGTCGACGAGGGCAACACCGTCATCGTGATCGAACACAATCTGGATGTCATCAAGACCGCCGACTGGATCATCGACATCGGCCCCGAGGGCGGCGATGGCGGCGGCATGATCGTGGCCACGGGCACCCCCGAGGCCGTGGCCGGCATCGAGGCCAGCCATACCGGCCGCTATCTGGCGCCGATGCTGGCCCCCGCGCGGATCCGCGCCGCCGAATAGGGCCGCCCGCCCGGCCGGTCAGAAGGGCCGGTTGAGGCGATAGACGATGCAGCCATCGGCATCGATGCCGGGTTGCCATTCATGCGCCAGAAGCCGCTTGTCTGCTGGCAGCTCGAAATCGGCGCAGAGTCGCAGGTTGTTGCGGTCCAGAACCGTGATCCGATAGGGCGCCCCGGTCGCCGGATCGGCAAGGCGCGGGGTTTCGGGACACAGCGCCGTCGGCCCCAGATCGGCGGTCGCCGCCCCTGCCTCGGTCCCGCGGCATTCGGCCTGCGCGGTCAGCGCGGACAGGTCGGCGCTGCGCATCTGGTCGCGCCGCTCGGCCCGACCCTGCATCGGCCCGCCCGACACCCACAGACCGCCCGCGATCGCCAGCAGCGCCAGGACCGTCAACCCGCGCATGCCCCAGATCCCCGGACGCTCAGCCATCGAGATCGGCCTTGTAGTAGATCAGCACCAGCACCCCGGTCAGCGCGACCAACAGCGCCTTGGCGAGAAAGCGCGCGGTCAGGTCGCCTGAAAGCAGGGCGTGGATCGACGCGGCCAGATCGCCCAGCAGCACAAGCGCGGAGATCAGCACGGTGGCGGCGGCAAAGCCCCGCCGCGCCCGCGACCGCCGCCGCAACTGGTCGTCCGAGAAGCGCCGTGCCAGCCGGTTGTCCAGCACCAGCAGCGCCGGAAGGAAGGCCGCAAGGATCGCAACCCCGCTGCGCATGCGCGCGTGCCACGGAAGGCTGGCCGTCTCGTCGGGCAGCAGCACGTCGATCAGCCCGAAGCCCAGATTGACGGTGTACCAGCAGACCACCGACAGCGCGACCAGCAGCAGCGCGTGCAGCATGGCCTCGCGGGCCGACACATAGGGCCGGGCGCGCGGCACAGGCGGCATCCCGGCGCTGTCATGCCAGCCGGCCAGCCCGCCCTGGATCTCCCGCGGCGACCAGCCGGCCTCTGCCAGCGCCTCGGCGATGGCCGTGCGCTCGCGTCCCGCAGCCAGCGCCGCGCGGATGAATTGCGACAGATCGCCGGTGTCCGTCATCACCCGTCCCCGGTCGTTGCCGGCGCAGATTTGCCCGGCGACGCACAGCTGTCAATCGTCGCCAAAAAATCGGTGCGAGGGCGCATTTCCCCCTTGCACCCCCCGGCGCAGTCCCATAAATCACCGCTCACCGAAGGCGAAACGGCCTCGGGACGGATGCGGGCGTAGCTCAGGGGTAGAGCATAACCTTGCCAAGGTTAGGGTCGTGAGTTCGAATCTCATCGCCCGCTCCAACATCAAAAGGCCGGACCCTCGGGTCCGGCCTTTTGCGTTGGGCCGCGCGGGATCGCATCGACGCGGGCGGCGGTTCTGGCCTGAAGGACGACAACGAAATCTGACTGGCAACGCTCAGGCCAGAACCCGGCTTGATGCACCCACCGCCTGCACAACATCCGCGCCGATCCCCGGACCCTGCGGCCCGGCATCGCGCACTCGTGACCCGGGCGCCGATGCAGGATGCGTCCCGGCAGGGCTGGGGTCAAGATTCATGCTGCGATGCAGCAACAATCATGGCAACGGCGCCACAGCGGCGCGCACCGGATGCGCCGCAGGATCGATCAGATATCTGTTTCTGAACATTTTTCCGCGCCGCATGAACAATTTGACCAATTGCTGCGGCGCGGAAATTTTGCCCGCTGTCAGCCGTCCTGCCGGATGCGCTGGTTCTGAGGGTCGTACGGGCTGTCCTCGGTGACGACGGCATCCCACAGTTCGCGGAACATGCGCAGCTTCAGCCTCGTGCCCGGCCGGGCCAGATCCGGGCGGACATAGCCCATGCCGATCTGCTTGCCGAAGGCCACCGAATACCCGCCCGAGGTCAGCCGCCCGACCTTCTCGCCGTCAAGGAACAGCGCCTCGCGGCCCCAGGGATCGGCGTCGGCGGGTCCGTCGATCAGCAGCGTCACGCAAAGCGACCGGATGCCCTTGGCCTGCATCGCGGCCTTGCCCCGGAACTCCTTCTCCAGATCGACAAACCGGTCCAGCCCGGCTTCCAACGGGGTCGCGTCGCGGCCAAGCTCGGTGCCGAAGGCGCGATAGGATTTTTCCTGCCGCAGCCAGTTCTGCGCCCGCGCGCCGACCAGCGTCAGGCCCGACGGCTCGCCGGCTTCCATCAGCCGGTCGAACAGGTGGTTCTGCATCTCGATCGGGTGATGCAGCTCCCAGCCCAATTCGCCGGTATAGGCCACCCGGATCGCGTTAACGGGCACCATGCCCAGCTCGATCCGCCTGGCCGACAGCCAGGGGAACCGCTTGTTCGACAGGGCGGTCTCGGGCTGCGGGTCGCGGATCAGCCGGGACAGGATCTCGCGCGATTTCGGCCCGGCGATGGCGAAGACGCCCCATTGCGTGGTCACGTCCTGGATGGCGACGTGATCGCCGCCCGCGGCCATGAAATCCTCGGCCGACTTGATCAGGTTGTCGCCGTCGTAATCGGCCCAGGCGCCTGCCGAGACGAGGTAGTATTCGGACTCGGCCAGCCGGACGATGGTGTATTCGGTCCGCGTGGTTCCGGCGTCGGTCAGCGCATAGGTCAGGTTGATGCGGCCGACCTTGGGCAGCCTGTTGGTCGTCAGCCAGTCGAGGAAGGCGGTCGCGCCCGGGCCCTTGACCATGTGCTTGGCGAAGGCGGTGGCATCGACCAGCCCGGCGGTCTGGCGGATCGCCTCGGCCTCGGCCCGGGCATATTGCCACCAGCCGCCGCGACGGAAGCTTCGGCTGGCGTGGTCGTCGAAACCCTCGGGCGCGTAGTAGTTCGGGCGATCCCAGCCGTTCACCTGCCCGAACTGCGCGCCCCGCGCCTTCTGGCGGTCATGGGCGGGCGAGGTGCGCAGCGGCCGCGCGGCTTCGCGTTCCTCGTCGGGATGGTGCAGGATGAAGACGTGCGCATAGCTTTCCTCGTTCTTCTTCACCGCATATTCGGTGGTCATCCACGACCCGAAGCGGCGCGGGTCCAGCGAGGCCATGTCGATCTCGGCCTCTCCCTCGGTCATGATCTGCGTCAGGTAATGGCCGACGCCGCCCGCCGCGGTGATGCCGAAGCTGAAGCCCTCGGCCAGCCACATGTTGCGCAGGCCGGGCGCCGGGCCCACCAGCGGGTTGCCGTCGGGGGTATAGCAGATCGGGCCGTTGAAATCGTCCTTCAGCCCGACCTCTTCCGAGGAGGGCAGCCGATGGATCATCGACATGTATTCCTCTTCGATCCGCTCGAGGTCCAGCGGGAACAGGTCGGCCCGGAAGCTGTCGGGCACCTCGTAGGGGAATCGCGCCGGCGCGCCTTCCTCGTAGGGGCCAAGGATCCAGCCGCCGCGTTCCTCGCGGACATACCACTTGGCGTCGGCATCGCGCAGCACCGGATGTTCGGGGTTGCCCTCGGCCCGCCATTTCATCAGCATCGGGTCGGGTTCGGTCACGATGAACTGGTGTTCGACAGGGATCGCGGGGATGCGGATGCCCAGCAGGCGGGCGGTGCGCTGCGCATGGTTGCCGGTCGCGGTCACGACATGCTCGGCGCGGATCTCGAAGGTCTCGCCCGAGGGGACCAGGTTGCCGCCCTTCTCGGCCATCCTCTCGCAGCTGACGATCCATTCCGATCCCGTCCAGCGATAGCCGTTGACCTGGACCTTGCGCTCGATCGTGCAGCCGGCCATGCGCGCGCCCTTGGCCATCGCCTGCGTCACGTCTGCGGGGTTGATATAGCCGTCCGTCGGGTGGAACAGCGCCCCCTTCAGGTCGTCGGTGCGCAGCAGCGGCCAGCGGTCCTTCATCTGCTGCGGTGTCAGGAATTCATGCTCGATCCCGATGGTTTCGGCGGTGGCGGAGTACAGCATGTATTCGTCCATCCGCGCATCGGTCTGCGCCATCCGCAGGTTGCCGCAGCGGGTGAAGCCAGCGTTCAGCCCGGTCTCGGCCTCGAGCCCGGCATAGAGCCTGACCGAATAGTCGTGGATGTGGCTGGTCGCATAACCCATGTTGAACAGCGGCAGCAGCCCCGCCGCATGCCAGGTCGAGCCGGCGGTCAGTTCGTCCCTCTCGACCAGCAGCGGCTCCCAGCCCGCCTTGGCGAGGTGATAGGCGATGCCGCAACCCACCGCGCCGCCTCCGACGACAAGAACCTTCACATGCGACTTCATCCGGGGCGACTCCTCTGGCCTGTTCCTGCCCGTTACTGCCACGGCCGGTGGCGGGCTGTCCCATCGCCCCGACCATTGGCGGCGAAAAACGACATGCTGCAACGCGGCACTTGTGCGAATCCCTGTCGTGACGCTAGCTTGCGCCCCACGCCGGGGGGCGGGGAGGACAGCCGATGCGGATCTGCCGCAGCAAGCAGGCGATGCGTGACTGCGTGAACGCATGGCGGGCCGAGGGGCAGCGCGTGGCCCTGGTGGCCACGATGGGTGCGCTGCACGCGGGGCACATGCATCTGGTGGCGCGGGCGCGGGACTGGCTGGACACGCAGGGCGGCGGGCGTGTCGTGACCTCGATCTTCGTGAACCCGACGCAGTTCGACCAGCAGGCCGACCTGGACAGATATCCCCGCGACGAGGACACCGACCTTGCCCTGCTGCGGCAGGCTGGCTGCGACGCGGCCTTCCTGCCCACCGTCGCCGACATCTATCGCCCCGGCGCGCAGACCACGGTCGAGGTGGGCGGCCTGTCGCGGATGCTGATCGGCCGGCTGCGGCCCGGCCATTTCCGCGGCATGACGACGATCGTGACCAAGCTGTTCAACATCGTCGGCCCCGATGCCACCACCTTTGGCGAGAAGGACTACCAGCAACTGACCATCGTGCGGCAGATGGTGGCCGATCTGGACATGCCGATCCAGATCATCGGCGTCCCGACGGTCCGCGAGGCCGACGGGCTGGCCATGTCCTCGCGCAATCGCCGCCTGACGCCCGGGGATCGCGCCGCGGCCCCGGTCCTGAACCGGGCGCTGGACACGGGCCAGCAGATGATCGCGGCCGGCGCAGGGCTGGCTGCCGTGCGCCGGGCGATGCGCGCCGTCCTGCGGTCCGAGCCGCGCTGCGAACTGCGCTCGCTGGATATCCGCGATGCGGGCGATCTGTCGCGCATCACCCGCATCGACGGCCCCGTGGTCATGCTTCTGGCCGCCCGCTTTGGCGATGTGCTGCTGATCGACCAGCGCGTCGCGCAACCCTGAAAGGTCCTGCCATGTCCGCCCAGGCGCCCGTCCGCCGCGTCACCGTTCCGCAGATCGCCGGCCGCAAGGGCGCGCCGCCGATCGTCGCGCTGACCGCCTATACCGCGCCGATGGCGGCACTGGTGGACGCCCATGCCGATGTGATCCTGGTGGGCGACAGCCTCGGCATGGTGATCCACGGCCTGCCCTCGACCATCGGCGTCACGCTGGAGATGATGATCCTGCACGGCCAGGCGGTGATGCGCGGCAGCGCCCGCGCGATGGTGGTGATCGACATGCCCTTCGGCAGCTACGAGGAATCGCCCCAGCAGGCCTTCCGCAACGCCGCCCGCGTGATGGGCGAGACCGGCTGCGGCGCGGTCAAGCTGGAGGGCGGGGCGCGCATGGCCCCGACGATCCGCTTTCTGGTCGATCGCGGCATCCCGGTGATGGCGCATGTCGGCCTGACCCCGCAGGCCACGAACGTGATGGGCGGCTTCAGGACGCAGGGCCGCGACGAGGCATCCTGGCCGGCCCATGTCGCCGACGCGGTGGCCGTGGCCGAGGCCGGCGCCTTCTCGGTCGTGGTCGAGGGGGTGATGGAGGGCCTGGCCGACCGCATCACCGAGGCCGTCGCCATCCCCACCATCGGCATCGGCGCCAGCGCGCGCTGCGACGGCCAGATCCTCGTGCTGGACGACATGCTGGGCCTGTCAGGCCGGGTGCCGCGCTTCGTGCGCAAGTTCGGCGATCTCGGCCCCCGTGCCGAGGCGGCCATCGCGGACTACGCCGCCGCCGTGCGCGACCGCAGCTTTCCCGCAGCCGACCAGCTGTATCGCTGAGAGGGTCAGGCGGTCTGCGCCGGCGCCGCGTCGGGCCGATCGTCGAAATCGGCGGTGCGCGCCAGCGGCGACAGCAGCAACGGCACCAGCAGCAGCGCCGCAAGCCCCATGTAGATCAAAGAGAAGCTTGTATGCTCGGCCAGCCAGCCGATGCTGCCCGGTGCCAGCAGGATGCCCGAATAGCCCATCGTGGTCACGACCGACAGTCCGACCCCCTGCGCCAGCCCCGGCACGTTGCCCGCCGCCGAGAAGGCGATGGGCACCATGTTGGCGATGCCGATGCCCGCCACGCCGAAGCCCGCGATGGCCAGCAGCGGCTGATCGGCAAGGCCCGCCAGCCCAAGCCCCGCCATCGCGACCAGCGTGCTGATGCGCAGCGTCCGCACCGCGCCCATCCTCCGCCGCAGTTCGTCGCCGAGAAAGCGCATCACCGCCATCGTTCCCGCGCAGGCCGCAAATCCCCAGCCCGCCAGCGCCAGCGAGGCGCCCATCTCGCGCTGCAGATAGACCGCCGCCCAGTCGAGGATCGCGCCCTCGGGGATCATCGAGCACAGCGCCATCAGCCCGATCACATAGGGCAGCGGGCTGCGCGGCAGGCGCAGCGGCACGGCGGCCGCCTGATCGGCCCCCGGCGCGTCGCGAAGGATGCGCGGCAGCGCCAGCACGAGGCCCGCGGAATAGACCAGCGTGACGATCAGGGCGTGCCCGGTCTCGCCGATCAGGGTGATGACGGCCCCGCCCGCCCCGGCCCCGGCCAGCCCGCCAAGGCTCCAGAAGCCGTGGCAGGACGACATGATCGCCCGCCTGCGCGCGCGTTCGACCGCGACCGCATTGGCGTTCATCGCCACATCCATCCCGCCGATGGCGCCGCCGAACAGCAGGACGGCCGCAAACACCGTCCACAGGCCCGGCGCCAGCGAGATCAGCAGCAGCGTGGGCATGGCCAGCCATGCCGCCAGCCTGACCGCATGGGCCGATCCGCGCCGCGCCGTCAGCGCCCCGAACAGCGGCATGATCGTGACCGATCCGATGCCCAGCACCAGCACCATCAGCCCGGCGACCGCCTCGGAAATCTCGAGCCGCTGCATCAGCGTGGGCAGCTTGGGCGCCCAGCTTCCGACCAGCAACCCGTTCAGCAAGAACAGCGCCGAGACCGCCCGACGCGCACCGGGAAAGGGTGTCACGCGATCCTCACAGCATCGAGGGCACGACCAGGTCCGGTGGCCGGTGGCCGTCGGCATAGGTCTTGATGTTGATCAGCACCTTCTCGCCCATCTCGGCGCGGCCCTCGACGGTGGCGCTGCCCATATGCGGCAGCAGCACGACATTGGGCAGTTCGCGCAGGCGCGGATTGATCTCGTGGCCATGCTCGAACACGTCCAGCCCGGCGCCCGCGATCTCGCCCGCCCGCAGCATCCGGGTCAGGGCGTTCTCGTCGATGACTTCACCGCGCGAGGTGTTCACGACCACCGCCGTCGGCTTCATCAGCTTCAGCCGCCGCGCGTTCAGCAGGTGGAAGGTCGAGGGCGTGTGCGGCGCGTTGACGCTGACGATGTCCATGCGGCTCAGCATCTGGTCAAGGCTTTCCCACCAGGTCGCCTGCAGTTCCTCCTCGATCTCGGGGCGCAGCCGGCGGCGGTTGTGGTAATGGACCTGCATGCCGAAGGCATTGGCCCGCCGCGCCACCGCCTGGCCGATCCGGCCCATGCCCAGGATGCCCAGCCGGCGGCCGCCGACGCGGCCGCCCAGATGCGCGGTGGGCGCCCAGCCGCCCCAGCGGCCGGCCTGCATCTCGGCCAGCCCTTCCGGAATGCGCCGCGTCACCGCAAGGATCAGCGCGATCGCCATGTCGGCGGTGTCCTCGGTCACCACCCCGGGCGTGTTCGTCACCAGCACCCCCCGCTGCCGCGCCGACAGCACGTCGATGTGATCGACGCCCGCGCCGTAATTCGCGATCAGCTTCAGCCGCTCGCCGGCCTGGGCCAGCATGTTGGCATCGATATGGTCGGTGACGGTGGGCACGATCACGTCGCTGTTCTGCATCAGGCTGGCCAGTTCGTCACGCGACAGCTTGCGGTCGTCGTCGCGCAGCACGGCGTCGAACAGTTCGCTCATCCGGGTCTCGACGGTCTCGGGCAGGCGCCGCGTGACCGACACGCGCAGCTTCTGTCTCGCGGGCTGGGTGCTGTGCATCGAAACCTCACTTTCTCGCGGTCCTGTCGGTGCCGCCCTTTCCTTGTCGGGCGGCTTTTGGCAAACTGCCCCCGTTGCGGGGCAGGCACAAGACCCCACGAGGAGGCCGTGAAATGCAGCCACCGGATCGGCAGCGCGCGACCGGCGCGCAGGGCTTCGGGGTGCAGGTCATGGCCGGGCAGGCGGACAGGGCAGGCCCCTGGCCGGATCAGGCAGGATTGGACGACGAATGAAGATCAGCGCGTTGACGGGCCGGCGCATCGGGGCCGCGGCGGTTCTGGCGACCGGGCTTGCGATCGCGCCGCTGGCGGTTCTGGCCGCGGTCGGCGGCCCCGGCGGCGCCGTCAGCCCCGGCGGCGATGCGCCCCGCGGCGAGGTTGCGCGGATCATCCGCGTGCAGGCAGACGACGCGGGCGCGACCGAAGGCGGGGCGCGCGGCGCGGTCACCAACCTGCCCCTGCCCCGCTATGTCAGCCTCAAGGGCAGCGAGGGGAATGCGCGGCGCGGCCCCAGCCTGTCGCATCGCATCGACTGGGTGTTCCGCCATGCCGGAATGCCGCTGCGCGTGGTCGCCGAGTTCGGCCACTGGCGGCGGGTCGAGGACAAGGACGGCGCCGGCGGCTGGGTGCATTACGCGCTGCTGTCGGGCGTCAGGACCGCCCTCGTCACCGAGGACATGGTCGAGTTGCGCAGCCGTCCCGACACCGGTGCCGACATCGTCGCGCGGGCCGAGATGGGGGCGATCGTGCGGCTGGGCGAATGCAATCGAGACTGGTGCCGCATCGCGGGCGGCGGCCAGCGGGGATGGGTGCCCAAATCGGTGATCTGGGGGGTCGATCCCGGCGAGATCCGCGACTGACCCGCGACAGCCGGGCGCCGTCGGGCTTTCGCCCATGCGGCCCGTGACGCCCTTGCGGTCCGGGTGCCGCCGCGCGCCGCGCCAGCGGCGCGCCACCGCCCGTCCGGCAGGACGCCGACCATCGGTCGGCCCCCCCTCGGCCACCGCCCGCCCCGCCGCGACGCACGCCGGGGCGGGCGAGGCGCCGAAGCCCCTTTTCAGCCGGTTCCGGCCGCGCGCCCTTCCGCCGCGGCACCACCGCGCGGGCGGACCGCTCAGCCTCGTTCGCGCAGTCCGGCAACGCCGGCAGGCCCAGCCCGCCCGGCTGGCTCAGGTCAGGCCGCGCCCCTTCAGCAGCGCCTCGACCCCCGGCATCCGCGCGCGGAAATCCAGCCACAGCCGGTCCGCCGGGGCCGCGCCGCCGCGCGACAGGATCGTGCGCTCCAGCCGTTCGGCCGTGGCCGCGTCGAAGATGTCGCCGGTCTCCTCGAAGGCCGCGAAGGCGTCGGCATCCATCACCTCGGACCACATGTAGCTGTAATAGCCGCTTGCATAGCCGTCGCCGCTGAAGACATGGGCGAAATGCGGCGTGGCGTGGCGCATCGGAATGGCCGCCGGCGCCCCCAGCCCGGCCAGCAGCTCGGCCTGCCGCGCCATCGGGTCCTCGGGCGGGGCGCCGCGATGGAAGGCCAGGTCCACCAGCGCGCTTTCCAGGTACTCGATGGTGGCGAAGCCGGCATCGGCCCTGCCCGCCGCCAGCAGCCGGTCGCGCAGATCCGCCGGCAGCGGCGCGCCGGTCGCGTGGTGGCGGGCATGGGCATCCAGCACCGCGGGCTGTTCCAGCCAGTGTTCGTAGAGCTGGCTGGGAAGTTCGACGAAATCCTGCGCCACCGACGTCCCCGAGATCGAGGGCCAGTGCACATCCGACAGGATGTGATGGGTGGCGTGGCCGAACTCGTGAAACAGCGTGCGCGCGTCGTCCCAGGACAGCAGGGCCGGCCCGTCCTGCCCTGCGGGCGGGGTGAAGTTGCAGACATTGACCACGATCGGCCGCCGGCCCGCGCCGATCCCGTGCTGCGTCTGCAGGGTCGAACACCACGCCCCCGACCGCTTGCCGGGACGGGCGAAGTAGTCGCCGATGAAGAGCGCCATCAGCCGCCCCTTGCGGGTGATGCGCCAGGCCCGCACATCGGGCGCCCATAGCGGCGCCTCGACCGGCTCGAACTCCAGCCCGAACAGGCGTCTCGCGACATCGAAGACCGCGCCCAGCATCGCATCCAGCGTCAGATAGGGCTTCACGTCGGAGGCGTCGAAATCATGGTCGCGCCGGCGCAGCCTTTCGGCGTAGAAGCGCCAGTCCCAGGGCTCCAGCGGGCCGTTTCCGCCATCCTCGGCCAGCATCGCCGTCAGCCGCGCCTCGTCCGCCGCGGCGCGGCGGCGCGCGGCCTGCCAGACCTCGCCCAGCAAAGCCTCGACCCGCACGGCCGAGCCCGCCATCTCGGGCTCGAGCCGGTAGGCCGCGAAATCCTCGTGGCCCAGCAACCGCGCCCGTTCATGGCGCAGCGCCAGGATCTCGCGGGCCAGCGGCAGGTTGCTGGTCGCCGCGCCGCCCGCCCCCTGCCCCGATCCGCGTGCAGTCCAGGCCCGGAACGCGACCTCGCGCAGGGCGCGATCCTCGGCATGCTCCAGAAAGGGCACGATCAGCGACCGGTTCAGCGTCACCACCTGCCCGTCCATGCCGCGTTCGCGCGCGGCCAGGCGCATCGCCTCGACCAGCCAGCCGGGCAGGCCGCGCAGGCCGTCCTCGGGCACCGGCAGCACATAGTCGCGCTCATCGGCCAGCACGTTCTGGGCGAAGCCGGTGGTCAGCACGGCCATCCGGCTGCGGATCTCGGCCATCCGGTCGCGGGCCGCGCCCTCCAGCCCGGCACCGGCGCGGGTCAGGTCACGCAGCGCCAGTTCGGTGATGCGGCGGTCCTCGGGCGCAAGCCCGCCCGCCGCCGCGGCCACCGCCTTCACCCGCGCGTAAAGCCGCGGGTCCATGCTGGTGCGGCTGTGATACGCCGCCAGACGCGGTGCGAAATCGCGCTGCAGCGCCTCGCGCGCGGGCGTCGAATCGACCGAGGCCAGCGTGTAGAAGATCGACAGGACGCGGTTCAGCCCCTCCTCGGCCGTCTCCAGAGCCGCGACCGTGTTCAGGAAGCTGGCGGGTTCGGGATTGGCGGCGATCGCCTCGATCACCGCCTCGGCCTCGGCCAGGGCTGCGGCGAATCCCGGCGCGAAATCCGCGTCCTCGATCAGGTCGAAGCGCGGCAGCCCCTCGGGGCCGGTCCAGCGGGTCAGTTCGGGGTTCATGCAGCTCTCCTGTGGCCGGGAGGCCAGCCTAGGATGGCTGCGCGGCGGTTTCCAGTGCCGCCGCCACGGTCCCGCAGATCGCACAATCCGCGCGCCGCCTTGTGCGGATCATCCGGGTCTCGCCATGCAGCCCGTCGAAGATCAGCATGCGGTCGCGCAGGCCCTGGCCCGCCCCGGTCAGCAGCTTGATCGCCTCCAGCGCCATCATGCTGCCGACCACGCCGGGCAGCGCGCCGACCACCCCGGCCTCGGCGCAGGCGGGCGCCAGTCCCGCGGCCGGCGGCAGCGGAAACAGGCAGGCGAGGCAGGGCCCGCCCCGCGCCGGGTCATAGAGGGTCACCTGGCCTTCCCATTGCGCGATGGCACCGGCGATCAGCGGCACCCCGGCCGCCACCGCGGCACGGTTCACGCCGTCGCGGGCGGCGAAACTGTCGGTGCCGTCGATCACCAGATCATGCCCGGCCAGCAGCGCGGCATCCGCCGCGGTGACGCGCCGCAGCAGCGGCGTGACCGCGACATGCGGGTTCAGCGCCGCCATCGCGGCGGCGGCGGCCTCGGCCTTGGGCAACCCGCGCTGATCGGCGCGAAAGATCACCTGCCGCTGCAGGTTCGACAGGTCGACCCGGTCGTCATCGGCCAGCGTGATCCGCCCGACCCCGGCGGCCGCGAGGTAAAGACAGACAGGCGCGCCCAGACCGCCCGCGCCCACCACCAGCACCCGTGCGCCGCGCAGCCGCATCTGGCCGGCTCCGCCGATCTCGCGCAGCACCAGATGCCGGGCATAGCGGTCCAGCTCGTCCCCGCCCATCCCGGCATCGCCGCCCTCGGGCGGGGCGGCAGGCCGCAGCGCCGCCTCGGGCGCGCGGGCGCGCAAGCCGCGCAGCAGCGCGCGATAGCCGAGGATCGCCGCCACCACGCCGCCGCCGACCGCCCAGGTCGCGGCCGACCCGCCGACTAGGGCCGCCGCCCGACTGGCCGGCGCCAGCAGGTGCAGCAGGATGATCGTCAGCCACAGCCCGCCCAGCAGCGCCGCGAGGCGCGGGCCGGGAAGGCGCAGGAACCGCCCCAGGAGAAGGATGGCCGCCAGCAGCCACAGCCCGGCCATCACCCGCCCCCGGTCAGGCCGGAACCGCCCGCGCCGCGCGCGGTCGCGCCGGGTTCGGCAACCTCGTCACAGACCGCCTGCGGCGCGGTCGCGGCCACCATCGGCGCGATGCGGCCGCCATCCGCGATGGGGCGGCGGTCTGCCCCAAGGGCGATCGGCGCGACCCCAAGAGGCCCGCGACGGTCACCCTCCCTGAACGGGGCGCGGGTGAACCGACTGCCGGTGTCGATCCTCCCCTCGTTCACCCTTTCGCCTGCGTCATGCCAACTACTCACGCTCATCAACCCGGTCCGTGTCGGCGGTCTTGATGGTCATGCCGACGCCCGTCGAGCCAAAGCCACCCCCGCTCCGCCGGGTCGTGGCCGAAAACTCCTGCACGACAGTGAAGCAGGGCCTCAGGACCGGGACGAAAAGCATCTGCGCGATCCGCTCCCCGGGCGCGATGACGATCGGCTGCGTATCGGGGCTGCTGCGGTTCCAGACGCTTATGAACACTTGTCCGGTGTAGTCGGCGTCGACCACACCGGTCAGGTTTCCAAGCACGAGCCCCTTCCTGTGGCCCAACCCCGATCGCGGGACGATGACAGCGGTCACAGACGGATCGGCGATGTGAATCGCCATGCCCGACGGAACCAGGACGGCAGGGGCGCCGGGCGGGATCGTCATCGGCGCATCCGGACACGCATAGAGATCAATCCCGGCGGCCATCGCCGACTGATAGCGCGGCAGCCCCCAGTCCCGAAGTCGGGGATCCAGGACTTTGACCTCGACCGTGAGGGGGGGGTAATCCATGTCAGTTTCACCTCGGGTGCAAGCCGCGTCCGGCCCTTGTTCCCCGACGCGGGCCAACATATCACCCCGCAGGCAGCGGTCAAGGAACTGTCTCCGGGTGTCGACGGGCCGCTCGGCCATGCGTCCGCCGCAGATCGGGATCGTCGGCGGTGACTTTGCCGATAGCCCCGGCGCCAAGCCCCGCTGCAGCGCCGGAAGGCCGCCGGGCGCACCGCCCGGACGGGATCGGTCGGTGGACGCCGAGCGTTCCGGTCCCGGCATCGGCAGCACGACCGAAACGCGCGCTTCCCGCCCGTTTCGCATGGGAAATATCCGCCCAACTGCCCTCCAGGGGGGCATGAATGCGGTTGTTGCCCAACCTTTTCGCTGCAGACATGAAAGCCGAAACGCAGTCGGTCGATGCGGGACGGACGAACCTCGGCGTCGGTTTGCGCCGCCCGGCGTCATGCGCGTCGCGCCCGATCAAGGCAACCGGGTTCAGGCCGGCCGCGACACAGGGGGCGAGCCCCCTGGGATCAGCGTGGATCTGGCACGCAGGCCGACACTGCGCCTGTCGCTGGATCCTTGCGTCGCCCCCTCGGAACGGGCGGTCGATCTCTGCGCCTCGGGGCGCAAGGATGCGTCGCAGGGCCGCCTGCTTGCCGTCGATCCCGAGCACGCCCGCATTCTCACCCCCGCCCCGGCCTTGCCCGAAGAGCGAGCGTCGGTATCTGGTGGCATCCCACCGCAGGCCCCCGGACGAGGATCCGCCTGTCGCCCGGGGGACCCATCGTTGCGGCGCCGGTGCGGTGCCACTGCAGCGCAAACCGGGGGCCGGATGCTGTTACTCCCAGGCGTCGCGTTGTCTTCGTTCCGCTGCGCCGCCCACCCGGATGTCGATGCCTGCAGCAGCCTGGCCCCCGGTGCAGCCGATTGACAGAGACCGGGGCCCGCGGGCCGGAACAAGGGGTCAACCCGCCGCCTGTCAGGCAAGTGCCCGATGAGCGCAGTGCCCCGCGCGTCCGGCCCGGGGCTGTTGGTCATCGAGGTTGAAAGGCGCGGTCCATGATGTCCGGGACGAGGACATGGACGACGACGACGGGAACGTGGACCGGCCCTGCACATGCCGACACATCGGCGACCTCCGACATGGGCCACCCCTCCTCCGGCGCCGGTCCTCGGTGTCCCCTGCATCCTGCCGTCAACAGCGCCCCCTCGCGCAGGATCGCACGGGCTGGCGGTCGATGAAGTCCCGGCCCCGCCCGGCGCGGATGACACGAGCCATCTTGGGTCGCGCGACCTGAAATCCTGCGTCCCGGACGGGCCGTGGACATGGCAGGGCCAGACAGCGCGACCAAGCCGGCCGTCGCGATGGCCTTGAGGATGCATCGTGCTGCCTGCTGCGGGGCGCGGACTGGCCCTTCCGTCGACCTGATCGCATGATCTTCCACGCGGGGGGCGATCCTGGTCCTGCACAATCGCCGACGCTGCGCGAACCCCGGCGGGACCCGCGAAGGACATCGCGGCCGCAGCACCCGGGAAAGGCGCCCATCGTCATGCGCAGCAGATTGCTGACCGCGACCTGCTGTCCCGCACCCCCCGTCCCCAGGGCGTTTGCGGCCGGAGCCAGGCCCGCCTGACCGAAATCCTGGCGCGCGCCGCGGGCGAAGGCCGAGCCGCGCGGAAGGAAGGGTATGGCTGGCGGCTGCGTGCCGTCGGCAGGACCGCGGAAGCCTTTGTCGGGATCTGTCGCGGCCGCATGAAGATGGAACCCGCGCCGCGTCCTGGTCCGACCTTCGCCCGGGTCCGCGCGGCGCGCGATGGGCTGCGCCGGACCCGGGACCGGATGCTGGACGGCGGTATCGGGTCCATGCCTGCGGGCCGCGTGCCGCAGAACGGCACCGGCTTTCCCGAACAGCTTATGCCGACGGCCCACAACGTGGTCCCCAGGTCGGCGCTCGAGCCGGTCGGCCGGATGCGTCGGCCCTGAAAGGACCGGACGCGGGGGAGCACCGTGACGCATCCGCCTGCCTCATCGGCATCGCGCCGGCATCCCGAAGCGCAAGTCACCCCTCGCCAGGGATGGGGCGCGGGCTTCCGCATAGGTCACGAGGACCGACGCCGCGGCATCGGCTGACGAAGGCGGTGACCCGGGCAGCGGCACCGGGCGGGCGCTGTTCGGGCGGCGGCGGACAAGGACGCGGCGCCATCCGGCCACACTGGCAGCAGCACCGCGATCCGGGGGCTGCCGCCATGACCGATCCCGAGGGGCTGCGCGCCACGAAAAAGGCCGCGCGGCGATGCCTGCGCGGCCTGTGGCACCGGTCGGACGCGGCCCTAGCGTGGCGCGATCATCATCACCATCTGCCGGCCTTCCAGCTTGGGCATGGCCTCGACCTTGCCGGCCTCGCCGACATCGTCGCGCACCCGGTTCAGCAGGTCCAGCCCCAGGTCCTGGTGGGCCATCTCGCGGCCGCGAAAGCGCAGGGTGACCTTCACCTTGTCGCCGCCCTCGAGGAATTTCATCACGTTGCGCATCTTCACGTCATAGTCGTGGGTGTCGGTCCCGGGCCGGAACTTCACCTCCTTGATGTCGATGATCTTCTGCTTCTTGCGCGCCTCGGCCTCGCGCTTCTGCTGTTCGTACTTGAACTTGCCAAGATCCATGACCTTGCAGACCGGCGGGGTGGCGTTGGGCGAGATCTCGACCAGGTCCAGCCCGGCATCGCGCGCCATGTCGAGACCGACCGAGGGCGGCACGACGCCGACATTCTCTCCATCGGGTCCGATCAGGCGGATTTCGGAAACGCGGATGCGTTCGTTGACACGGGGGCCGGTGTCACGGGTGGGCGGTGCATTATGCGGTCGGCGGGCTATGGCGTTGCTCCTTTTATGGCCATGGCTGGAATAGACCGAAAATAATCGTGAGGACAGTGCGATTCAACCGGATTTGGCGCCCTGCGCGCCGCAAGGGGCGGGTTTCGCGGCGATTTCGGCGGGGCAACCGGATCGCGGGCGGCTTTTCCGCGTTCGGTTGCTGTGACATAACCCCGACGGGCGCCGTTGCGCGCCGCTTGCGAAAGACCGTTGCCATGCGCCTTCTTCTGCCGCTGACCGTGATTCTCGCCCTTGGCCTGGGCGGCGCCTGGTGGTGGACGCAGCCCGGTCCCGAGGATTCCGAGGCCATCGCGCAACCGGCGGCCCTGCCCGCCACGCCGGCCGGCGAGGCCGCGGAAATCGCCGACGCCGCGGCCGAGGAGGCCCGGGAGGCGGCCGACACCGCAGCCAAGGCCGCGACCGGCGATGCGCCGCGTGCCGAAGTCGGCGAGGCGGGGACCGCGGCGGCCGATGCGGCAGCCGATGCGGCAGCCATCGCGGCCGACGCCGCCGCCGAGGCGGTGCGCGCCGCCGAGGACAGCGACGCAGGCGCCGTCGCCGCGACCGAGGCCGAGGCCGCCGCCGAGGCCGCCATCGCCGCCGCGGACCGCGCCGCCGAAGCGGTGGCCGCGCCCCCCACCGCCACCGAGGCCGCGACCGTGGCCGGCGACGCCGCCGCCGAGGCGGCCGCGGCTGCCGCCGCAGCGGCGGACGCCACCGCCACCGCCGCCCGCATCGAGACGCTGCTGACGCCCGAGGGCTTCGACGCCGCGCAGGTCATGTCGATCATCGACCGCGCCGCCATCCCCGAGACGCAAAAAGCGACCCTGCGCCGGCTGGTCGAGACCTCGGCCGGCAATCCCGACCTGCTGCGCGAGGCGCTGGCGCAGGTCAGGGCCGTGATGCCATGACGCCCGCGGCCGCGGCACCGCCGACGCCGACGCTGGAACGCTACCTGCGCGGCCGCCCCGCGGCGCTGTCCTGCGGGCCGCTGGCGATCCTGCTGATCGAGGATGGCGCGGCGATCCGCGAGACACTGGACCATCACCTGCAGGCGGGGTTCAGGCACATCCTGGCGCTGTCGCCCGAACCCGTCCTGCTGCCCGACGAGATGGACGATCGGGTCACCAACCTGCTGTGGAACACCCGCCGGCCCGCGGCCCATGTCGATGCGGTCAACGCCGTGATCGCGGCGGTGCCCGAGGGAACCTGGCTGTTTTACGCCTTCAACGCCGAGTTTCTCTTCTACCCCTTCGCCGAGTCGCGCAGCATCGGCGAGATGCTGGCCTTCCACACCGAGGAACGGCGCGAGGCGATGCTGTCCTATGTGATCGACCTCTACGCCCCCGACCTTGATCGCGCGCCCGACGCCGTGGACCTGAACGAGGCGATGTTCGACCGCAGCGGCTATTTCGCACTTGGCCGGCCCGGCCCCGACGGCCAGCTTCTGCCCCGCCAGTTGGACTTCCACGGCGGGCTGCGCTGGCGGTTCGAGGAATACCTGCCCGCCGACCGCCGCCGCATCGACCGGATCGGCCTGTTCCGCGCCCGCAAGGGCCTGCGGATCACCGCCGACCACCGCTTCAACATCGAGGAATACAACACCTATGCCTGCGCCTGGCATCACAACCTGACCGCCGCGATCCTGTCCTTCCGGGTCGCCAAGGCGCTTGTCGGCAATCCCGGCTCGCGCGAGCGGATCGGCGGCTTTACCTGGCGCAACTCGCAGCGGTTCGACTGGTCCTCGCAGCAGCTGATGGATATGGGCCTGATCGAGCCGGGCCAGTGGTTCTGACCGCCCCCCCGGCGCCTCGGACGGGCGGCGCGGCGGGCCGGGTGGCGTCATCTCTTTGACTTGCACCGACTTTGCCGCGAGTGATAGACCGGGCTGCAACGTGAACGCGGACGGAACGACCGCCGCGAAGGAAGGCAGGACCGCATGGCGATGACGCAAACCAGCTTTGACCGCGACGACCTGCTGGCCTGCGCCCGGGGCGAGCTGTTCGGGCCCGGCAACGCCCAGCTGCCCGAACCGCCGATGCTGATGATGGACCGGATCACCGACATCTCGGAGGATGGCGGCGCCCATGGCAAGGGCCATGTGGTCGCCGAGTTCGACATCACCCCCGACCTGTGGTTCTTCGCCTGCCACTTTCCCGGCAACCCGATCATGCCGGGCTGCCTCGGCCTTGACGGGCTGTGGCAGCTGACCGGCTTCAACCTCGGCTGGCGCGGCTGGGAGGGGCGCGGCTATGCGCTTGGCGTGGGCGAGGTCAAGCTGACCGGGATGGTCCGGCCCGACCGCAAGCTGCTGCGCTATACCGTCGATTTCACCAAGGCCGTGCAGACCCGCCGCCTGACGATGGGCGTGGCCGACGGCCGCGTCGAGGCCGATGGCGAGGTGATCTACCAGGTCAGGGACATGAAGGTCGCGCTGTCGACCAGCTGACATCTTCAGGAGGAGAGCTGCCATGCGGCGCGTCGTCATCACCGGGATCGGCATCGTCTCACCCATCGGCAACAATGCCGCCGAGGTGACCGAAAGCCTGCGCACCGGACGCTCGGGCATCGTCTTTGCCCCCGAATACGCCGAACACGGCTTTCGCAGCCAGGTCCACGGCATGCCGCAGATCGTGCTCGAGGATCACATCGACAAGCGCAACCTGCGCTTCATGGGTCCCGGCGCGGCCTACAACTTCATCGCCATGGAACAGGCGATCAAGGACAGCGGGCTTGAGGACAGCGACGTGTCCAACCCGCGCAGCGGTCTGATCATGGGATCGGGCGGGCCGTCCACCTCGAACTTCTTCGAGGCGCACCAGATCGTCATCGAGAAGGGCAGCCCCAAGCGCATGGGGCCCTTCATGGTGACGCGCTGCATGTCCTCCACGAATTCAGCCTGCCTCGCCACGCCCTTCAAGATCAAGGGCGTGAACTACTCGATCACCTCGGCCTGTTCGACCAGCGCGCATTGCATCGGCAACGGCGTCGAGCAAATCCAGATGGGCAAGCAGGACATCGTCTTCGCCGGCGGCGGCGAGGAACTGGACTGGACCCTGTCCTGCCTGTTCGACGCGATGGGCGCGATGTCGTCGAAATACAACGACACGCCCGAAACCGCCTCGCGGCCCTATGACGCGACCCGCGACGGTTTCGTGATCGCCGGCGGCGGCGGCGTCGTGGTGCTGGAGGAACTGGAACACGCCAGGGCGCGCGGCGCCAGAATCTATGCCGAGGTGACGGGCTACGGCGCCACCAGCGACGGATACGACATGGTTGCCCCCTCGGGCGAGGGCGGCGAACGCTCGATGCGGGTGGCGCTGGCCACGCTGCCGGAAGGCCGCAAGGTCAGCTATGTGAACGCGCATGGCACCTCGACACCGGTGGGCGATCTGGGCGAGATCCGGGCGCTGCGCCGCGTCTTTGGCGAGGGCAGCACACCGCCCGTCAGTTCCACCAAGTCGTTGACCGGCCACAGCCTCGGCGCGACCGGTGTGCACGAGGCGATCTATTGCCTGCTGATGATGCAGCACGACTTCATCGCGGCCTCGGCCAATGTCACCACGCTGGACCCCGACCTGCAGCCCGGCGAGATCGCGACCGCGCGGGTGGACAATGCCGGGCTGGATTCGGTGCTGTCGAACAGCTTCGGCTTCGGCGGCACCAACGCCACGCTGCTGATGTCGCGCTATCGCGACTGACGGCGGGAAACGACACAGAGGGCAGGACATGGGCGAACTTCTGAAGGGCAGGCGCGGGCTTGTGATGGGGGTGGCCAACGACCGGTCCATCGCCTGGGGCATCGCGCGGTCCGTGGCGGCCGAGGGCGCAGAGCTGGCCTTCAGCTATCAGGGCGAGGCGTTCGGCAAGCGGGTCGAACCGCTGGCCGCCTCGGTCGGGTCGGATTTCCTCGTGGATGTGGACGTGACCGACGATGCCTCGCTGGACGCGGCCTTCGCCGCGATCTCGGAACGCTGGGGCCGGCTGGATTTCCTGGTCCACGCCATCGCCTTTTCCAACAAGGACGAACTGACCGGGCGCTTTGTCAACACCAGCCGGGCGAACTTCAAGCGCAGCCTTGAAATCAGCTGCTATTCGCTGATCGAGGTGGCGCGGCGCGCGCATCCGATGATGGCGCCGGGCGGCGGCATCATCACGCTGACCTATGGCGGCTCGAACCGGGTGACGCCGTTCTACAACGTGATGGGCGTGGCCAAGGCGGCGCTGGAGGCAAGCGTGCGCTATCTGGCCAATGATCTCGGCCCCGACGGCATCCGCGTCAACGCGATCAGCCCCGGCCCGATGAAGACGCTGGCCGGCGCGGCCATCGGCGGGGCGCGCAAGACCTATCGCCACACCGAGGCGAACGCGCCCCTGCGCGCCAACGCCACGCTGGAGGCGATCGGCGGCACCGCCTGCTGGCTGCTGTCCGACTGGGGCGCCTGCACGACCGGCGAGATCGTGACCGTCGATGGCGGCTATCACGTCCTCGGCATGCCACAATCCGAAAACCTGTAACCGTGCCGGCCCTGTGGCCGCAGCCGAAGGGGGTCCGATGACGCAGTTCTTCACCGCAGCCGATGGCGCGCGCCTTGCCTATCGCGACGAGGGCGAGGGCCTGCCGGTGCTATGCCTTGCCGGGCTGACCCGCAACATGGCCGATTTCGACTATGTCGCGCCGCATCTGGACGGCTGCCGGATGGTCCGCATGGACTACCGCGGGCGCGGCCAGTCCGACCGCACCGGCACCGCGACCTATACCGTCCCGCAGGAGGGGCGCGACGCGCTGGCCCTGCTGGACCACCTGGGGATCGCCCGCGCGGCGGTCCTTGGCACCTCGCGCGGCGGGCTGATCGGGCTGCTGCTGGCGGCGGTGGCGCGCGACCGGATGCTGGGCCTGTGCCTGAACGATGTCGGTCCCGAAATAGAGAAGGCGGGGCTGGAGCGGATCTTCGACTATGTGGGCCGCAATCCCGCCGCGCCGACCCATGCTGCGCTGGCCGAACGTCTGCCGGCGGCGATGCCCGGCTTCGAGGATGTCCCCGAAGGCCGCTGGCTGTCGGATGCCCGCAAGCATTACGAGGAAACGCCGCAGGGCCTGGTGATCCGCTATGATCCCGGACTGCGCGAGGCGTTTCTGGCCGCCTTCGAGGGCGAGGCTCCCGACCTGTGGCCCCTTTGGGCCGCGACGGCTGGAATGCCGGTCGCGCTGATCCGGGGGGCGAATTCCGACCTGCTGTCGCGCGCCGTGGCCGATCGGATGGCGGCCGAACGGCCCGATCTGCGCGCGGCCGAGGTGCCCGGACGCGCCCATGTGCCCTGGCTGGACGAGCCGCAATCGCTGCAGGTGCTGCGGGGCTGGATCGCGGATTGCCGCGCGGCGATGGCCGCACAAGCCTAGCCCGCCTCGCGCCCCTCGCCGGCCAGCATCGCGGCCAGCTCGATCCCGTTGCGGGCGCCCATCTTCGACAGAACCCGGCCGCGATGCACCTCGACGGTGCGCATCGCGATGTTCAGCGTGTCGGCGATCTGCTTGTTCAGCGCGCCCGACAGGATCAGCGCCATCACCTCTTCCTCGCGCGGCGACAGCGTGGCGCGGCGCGCGGCAAGGTCGCGCCGCAAGGCTGCGCCGGCCTCGGCCTCGCGGTGACTGGCGATGGCGCGCAGTGCCAGATCGACGATCTGGTTGTCGTTGAAGGGCTTTTCGAGGAAATCGAACGCCCCGGCCTTCAGCGTGCGCACCGCGACCGGCACGTCGGCATGGCCGGTCAGGAAGATCACCGGCACCAGGCTGCCGGCGGCGCGCAGCCGTTCGAAAACCTCGGGGCCGGTCAACGCGCCCATCCGCACGTCCAGGATGATGCAGGCCGACCCATCCAGCGGCTGGGCGCCCAGAAAGGCCTCGCCCGAGGGCCAGGCGCGGGCGGCAAGCCCGCGCGAGGCGAACAGGAAGGCCAGCGCGTCGCGGATCGCCTCGTCGTCATCGACGACTTCGATCATGCCGCCCATGAGGTCGCTCCTTCCTCTGCACCGCGCAGCGGCAGGCCGATGCGGAACACCGTGCCGCCCCCGGCGGCCGGCGCGTGGCTCAGCTGGCCGCGATGCAGCTCGACGATCGAGCGGCAGATCTTCAGCCCCATGCCCATGCCCTGCGCCTTGGTGGTGGCGAAGGCGTCGAACAGCCGGCCGGCCATCTCGTCGGAGATGCCGCTGCCCTGGTCGGTCACCTCGATCACCGCCTGGCCGCGGTCGGTCAGCAGCCGCACGGTCAGGCTGTCGCCGCTGCGCCGGTCCGACATCGCCTCCATGCCGTTGCGGATCAGGTTGATCAGCACCTGTTCCAGCAGGATGCGATCGGCGGCGATCTCGGGGGTGGCCTCGATGCGGCTTTCCAGCCGCACCCGGTGTTCGCGCGCGTCGGCGGCCAGAAAACCGACCGTCTCGGTCACCACCTCATCCAGCCGCGTGGGCGCAAAGCGCGGCTCGCGCTTCTTCACAAGGTCCTGGATGTGGCGGATGATGCGGCCGGCGCGGTCGGCCTGCCGGGCCATCTTGTCGATCGCCGGGCGCAGCACCTGCGGATCGGCCTCGCCGCGTTCCATCAGGTTGGCCATGCCCGCGGCGTAGGAGGCGATCGCCGAGAGCGGCTGGTTCAGTTCATGCGCCAGGGTCGAGGCCATCTCGCCCAGCGTGACCAGCCGGCCGGTGCGGGCCATCGTCTCGTCCTGCGCGCGGGCCATGCGGGCGGCGCGCTTCTGGTCGGTGATGTCGATGACCGACCCCATCCAGCCGCGGTGCTGGCCGGCCGCGTCGATCAGCGGCGCCTCGAACACCTGCACGTCGATCGCGTGGCCGTCTCGGTGGCGGAACTGCGTCTCGAAGCTTTGCGACACCCGGCCCGATGCCTCCAGCCGGCGATGCCGCGCCTCGGTCTCGGCGATCCGCGCGGGGTCCCAATAGGGCATTGGCGGGTCGCGGCCGACCAGATCGCCCGCCTCGCGGCCGACCAGCTTGCAGAAGGCAGAGTTGACATAGAGGATGCGGCCCTGGTGATCCTTGGCGCGCAGCCCCACGGTCAGGCTTTCCTCCATCGAGCGGCGAAAGGCGGTCTCGGCCGACAGCCGCGCCTCGGCCCGCCGGCGGCGGGCCGCATTGGCGAACAGCACCAGCAGCGCCAGCACCGCAAACACCGCCAGCGCCGCGATCGCCCCCAGCACCAGCGCCGAGCGGACGGCGGCCGGCGCCTCGTAGGCGGTGATGCCCAGCAGCGTGCCGCGCAGGGGCGGATCGAAGCTGATCGCATGGGCCGGGTTGTCTGGATCGGGCTGGAACCGCTGCCGGGCGGCATGTTCCTGCCCCGAGGCCGAGAAGATCCGCACGCCATACTGCTCGGCGATCCACCACGGCACATGGCGCTCGAGCAGCAGCGGCAGCGAGATGGTGGCGGTGACATGGCCGGTGCCGCCCGCCAGCGCCATGCCCATGCTGACCGTCCCGCCGGGCTGGACATCGCCATAGATCGGCCGCGACCCCCGCGCGCCCGACTGCGCCAGCCGGGCGATCAGCGCATCGTCGCCCGGCGCGCCGGTGCCCGGCAGCGTGCGCACCCGGCGCCCGTCCGCGTCGTGCCAGATGATCGACAGGATCTCGGGATTGGTGGCGATGTGCAGCCGCGCCCGCAGGTCCAGCGCCGCGGTGTCGGTGCCGCCCGCCGCCTCCAGCGCCAGCCGGGTCAGCATGTCCTCGTCGACCGACATCTGGAAGCGCAGGGTCTGCTCGACCCACAGCGCGTCGGTGGCCAGCTTGACACGGGCCTGTTCGGCCTCGTTGCGGCCGACCGCCCAGATCACCGCCGACACCAGCGCCACCAGCGCGATGATCGCCACCAGCGGCACCAGCGACAGAAGATCCAGCCGGCGCAGCCGCGGCCGCTGCGGGTCGCGCGCCCACGGATCGCCCGGCAGCGCGACGCCCGCCGCCCGATCCGGCCGCGCCCGGTCCGGCCCGGTCCTGCCCTGCCGCGCGCTGTCCTGCCGCCCCTGCACCTGCCCCCCTTGCACCTGCCGCCGCCCGCCCTGTTGCGGAAACCCACAATAGCGAGAGGCCGCCGCGCGTGGCAAGGAATCGCTGACCCGCCGGGAGGGCGGGACCAACGGAGGAGAGAACCATGCTGAACCGCCGCAGCCTCGTGCGCCTTGCGGGCGCCGCCGCCATCGCGCTGACCGCCGCGCTGCCCGCCGCCGCGCAGGAGCCGATCACCATCAAGTTCAGCCATGTCGTGGCGCCCGACACGCCCAAGGGCAAGGGCGCCGAGAAGTTCAAGGAACTGGCCGAGCAGTACACCGAAGGCAAGGTGAAGGTCGAAGTCTATCCCAACAGCCAGCTCTACAAGGACAAGGAAGAGCTTGAGGCCCTGCAACTGGGCGCGGTGCAGATGCTGGCGCCGTCGCTGGCCAAGTTCGGCCCGCTGGGCGTCCAGCAGTTCGAGCTGTTCGACCTGCCGATGCTGTTCGACGGCCGCGACCAGCTGCGCCAGATCACCGAGGGTCCGGTGGGCGAGGAGCTTCTGGGGATGCTGCAGGACAAGGGCATCACCGGGCTGGCCTACTGGGACAACGGCTTCAAGATCATGTCGGCCAACAGCCCGCTGCAGGTGCCCGACGACTTCCTGGGCCTGAAGATGCGCATCCAGTCCTCGAAGATCCTCGAGGCGCAGATGGAGGCGCTGGGCGCCGTGCCGCAGGTGATGGCGTTCAGCGAGGTCTATCAGGCGCTGCAGACCGGCGTCGTGGACGGCACCGAGAACCCGCCCTCGAACATGTATACCCAGAAGATGAACGAGGTGCAGAAGCACGCCACATTGTCGCGCCACGGCTATCTGGGCTATGCGGTGATCGTGAACAAGGCGTTCTGGGACGGCCTGCCCGAGGATGTGCGCGCCAATCTGGACAAGGCGATGGCCGAGGCCACCGACTATGCCAACGGCATCGCCGAAGAGGAAAACAACAAGGCGCTGCAGGCCATGATGGATGCCGGCACCACCGAATTCCACGAGCTGACCGAGGAAGAGCGCGCCGAATGGGAAGCCACCCTTCGCCCCGTCCATGAGGAGATGGCCGACCGGATCGGCGCCGACCTGATCCAGAAGGTCTACGACACCCTGGGGACCAACAGCTGATCGTCACCCCGGGGGGCGCAGTTCCGCGCCCCCCGCATCATCTCCGAGGTTTGCCATGCTGTTGCGCATCCTCGACCGCTTTGAAGAAATCCTGATCTCGTTCCTGATGGCCCTTGCGGTCGTCCTGATCTTCATTGCGGTCGTGCACCGATTCTCGATCGGCTTCGCCGCCGATCTCGTGGGCTACGCCCGCGCCAACGACCTGCCCGGCCTTCAGGACTGGGCGCGGTCGATCTTCAAGTCGATCAACGCGATCAAGCTGACCTGGGCGCAAGAGGCGTGCATCTACCTGTTCGTGTGGATGGCCAAGTTCGGCGCCGCCTATGGCGTCCGCATCGGCATCCATGTGGGCGTCGACATCCTGGCCGAACGGCTCGAGGGCGCGGCGCGCAAGACCATCACCGTCATCGCCATGTCGGGCGGCATCCTGTTCACCTTCATCATCGCCTGGATCGGCACCGATTTCGTCTGGCATGTCTACAAGGGCGGCCAGACCTCGCCCGACCTGGAACTGAAGATGTGGATCATCTATCTGGCCGTGCCGCTTGGATCGGCGCTGATGTGCTTCCGCTTCGTGCAGGCCCTGTGGCTCTTCCTGACCACGGGCGAGATCGCGCATCACGACCTCGGCTCGGTCGAGGGCATCGAGGAAGAGGCCGAAGCCGCCTCGGAGGGCAAGTCATGACCGCGCTGATCATCTTCCTGATCCTGTCGGCGCTGCTGATCACCGGCATGCCGGTCTCGATCGCGCTGGGCCTGACGGTCTTTGCCTTCCTGTTCGGCTTTACCCAGATCCCGATGGACAGCATCGCGCTGAAGCTGTTCACCGGCATCGAGAAGTTCGAGATCATGGCGATCCCGTTCTTCATCCTGGCCGGAAACTTCCTGACCCATGGCGGCGTGGCGCGGCGGATGATCCGCTTTGCCAGCGCCATGGTGGGGCACTGGTATGGCGGGATGGGGCTGGCCGCGGTGCTGGCCTGCGCGCTGTTCGCCGCGATCTCGGGCTCGTCGCCCGCGACGGTGATGGCGGTCGGCTCGATCCTGATCCCGGCGATGGTCAGGCAGGGCTATCCGCCGCAATTCGGCGTGGGCTCGATCGCGACGGCCGGCGGCCTCGGCATCCTGATCCCGCCCTCGATCGTGATGGTGATGTATTCGGTCGCCACCTCGGGCATGGTCGTGACCGGCCCCGAGGGCGAGCAGGTGCTGTCTGCCTCGATCGGCACGCTGTTCATGGCGGGCGTCATCCCCGGCCTGATGCTGGCCACGATGCTGGGCGGCACGACCGTCTGGAAGGCGTGGAGGAACGGCTATCCGCGGATGCCGCGCGCCACATTCGGCGAACGCTGGCGCGCCTTCCGCGAGTCGGTCTGGGGGCTGATGCTGATCGTCATCATCATGGGCGGCATCTATGGCGGCATCTTCACCCCCACCGAGGCCGCCGCGGTCAGCGCCGTCTATGCCTTCGTGATCGCAGTCTGGGTCTACAAGGACATCCGGCTGCGCGACGTGCCCAAGGTGCTGCTGTCCTCGGCGGCGATGGCGGCGATGCTGCTCTACATCATCACCAACGCCGTGATGTTCGCCTTCATCCTGACCAGCGAACAGATCCCGCAGGCGATGTCGGCCTGGATCGTGGACCTGGGCCTTGGCAAGATCGGCTTCCTGCTAATCGTGAACGTCATGCTGCTGATGGTCGGCATGGTTATGGAGCCCTCGGCCATCGTGCTGATCATGGCGCCGATCCTCTATCCCGTCGCCGTCAAGCTGGGTGTCGATCCGGTGCATTTCGGGATCATGATGGTCGTCAACATGGAGATCGGGCTGTGTACGCCGCCGGTGGGGCTGAACCTCTATGTCGGCTCGGCCATTTCGCGGCTGGGTCTGACCGAGGTCAGCCGAGCCACGTTCCCCTGGCTGCTGACCGCGCTGACATTCCTGATGCTGGTTACCTACATCCCCGAAATCTCGCTGTTGCTGCCGAGGCTTCTGGGCATGGGCTGACCCGCAGGGCGGTATCCGGCGCCTGACAGGACATGGTGCGGGGCGGCGAAGGCTGCCCCGCGCTGCATTCTTTTGGGGGCCTCGGCCGGCCCTAGCCGCGCAGGGCCGCCGACAGGCTGCCGGCGACCACCCGTTCGCGGTCGAAGTCGATACCGGCTTCCAGATGGCGCAGATGTTCGTCCAGCAGGCGCAGCGCCGTGGCCTCGTCGCCCGCCTCGATGGCCGCCACGATGCCGCGATGCTCGTCCTCGGCGCACAGCGTCACCGGCGCGGTCGCGTAAAGCCCGATGATCAGCGAACTGCGCATGGTCAGTTCTTCCAGATAGCGCGCCAGCACCGGGTTGCCGCCCAGCCGCGCCATCAGGATGTGGAAGCCGCGCGACAGGCGGATGGCGGCGGGGCGGTTGTCACGGCCCCGTGCGGCGTCCTCCTCGATCAGGTGGCGGCGCAGCGCGGCGATGTCTTCCGCCGTGGCCCGGCGCACCACATTGCGGCAGATCGTCGTCTCGATGGCGCGGCGGGCCTGGAAGACGTTGCGCGCATCCTCGGGCGTTGGGGTGGCGACATAGGCGCCGCGATTGGGCAGCAGATCGACGACCTGGTGCGCGGTCAGCGTGGCCAGCGCGCGGCGCACATTGGCGCGGTTGCAGCCGAAGATGTCCGACAGCGCCTGTTCCCCCAGCTTGGTGCCGGCCGGCAGCCGCTGGTCCGCAATTGCGTCCAGGATGCTATCGACGATCAGCAGGTCCAGGGGCTTGTCCATGATCCTCAAATTGCACCATCCACAAGCGAGGGCAACATTATTTCGCCGCAAATCCGAGCAGAAAAATATGACTCTCGATTGTTAACAACTTATGATAACAATATGGCGACTCAGCAGGGGAGCCGCCATGAAACTGTTTGTCATCAACCCGAACTCGACCGCCTCGATGACCGAGAAGATCATCGCCTCGGCCCGCGCCGTCGCCGCGCCGGGCGTGCAGATCGAGGGCCGCACCGCGCATGGCGCGCCGGCCAGCATCGAAGGGCATTTCGACGAGGTGATGTGCGCCGCGCATCTTCTGCGCGAGGTGCAGGAGGCCGAGCGCGCGCAGGCCGACGCGATCGTCGTGGCCTGTTTCGACGACCCGGCGATCGGCGCCTGCCGCGAGGTCGCGACCGGTCCGGTCATCGGCATCTGCGAGGCCGCCGTGAAGGCCGCCAGCATGATCGCCACCTCGTTCTCGGTCGTGACCACGCTGCCGCGGTCGGTCCCGGTGATCGAGGAGCTGGTGCGCCGCTATGGCCTTGACCATCAGTGCCGCAGGGTTCGCTCGGCCGCGATCCCGGTGCTGGCGCTCGAGGAGCCCGGCTCGAACGCCCGCCTGCTGATCCGCGACGAGATCCTGCGGGCCATCGACGAGGATGGCTGCGAGGCGGTGGTGCTGGGCTGCGCGGGCATGGCCGACCTGACCGAATGGCTCAGCCTCGAGACCGGCATCCCGGTCATCGACGGCGTCAGCGCCGCCACGAAATTCGCCGAGGCGCTGGTGGGCGCCGGGCTGAAGACCAGCAAGATCGGGGCCTATGCCGTCCCGAACGCGAAATGACCCGAGAACAGGTTCAGATGACAGGGAGAAACACCATGACACAGACCGAGATGACGGCCGGCGCCGCGCCCCTTGGCGCCGAACATGAAAAGGGGCTGGGCGAGGAATCGCTGGCGCCCCAGCAGACCCGGATCATGGACCCGTGGTCCTATCTCTTCGCCTGGCTGGGCGGCTGCGTGTCGATCGGCACCTTCACGGTGGGATCGGGCCTCGTCGGCACGCTGAACCTGCTTCAGACCTTCCTGGCCATCGCCATCGGCTGCGGCGTCATCGGTGTCGCGCTTATGATCAACGGCCGCGCCGGACATCGCTATGGCATCCCCTTCATGGTGCAGGCCCGGTCGGCCTACGGCTTTTCCGGCACCCGCCTGCCCGCCCTCGTCCGTTCGGTCCCCGCGATCGTCTGGTACGGCTTCCAGAGCTGGATCGGCGCCGGGGCGCTGAACCTCGTCTCGGAGACGATGTTCGGCTATTCCAACATCTGGGTGTTCTTCATCGGCTTCCAGTTCCTGCAGATCGCCCTGTCGGTGCTGGGCTTCCACGGCATCAAATGGCTGGAAAACATCGGCGCCGTGTTCATCATCGGCTCGCTGGTCTACATGTTCTTCAGCGTCATCAACCGCTATGGCGACGAGATCAGCGCGAACCTGATCAACGCGGAAGGCACCTGGGGGGCGCCGTTCTGGGGCGCGACCATGCTGTTCCTGGGCGTCTATTCCACGATGATGCTGAACGTGTCGGACTACTCGCGCGAATTGCAGCACAGGGTCGGGCCGGTGCGGCAGGTGGTGATCTATGCCAACTCGATCCTGCCCGCGACGCTGTTCATGGGGCTGATCGGGCTGATGGTGTCCTCGGCCACCGGCGAGGTCGATCCGATCAAGGTGTTCTCCAGCGCCGTGGACAACAAGATCCTGCTGGTCGTCACGCTTCTGTTCATCGCCTTCGCGCAGGTCACCACGAACATTCTCAACAACGTCGTGCCGCCGGCCTATGCGATGATGGACGTGTTCAAGCTGCCCTTCAAGGCGGCGGCGGTGATCGTCGGGCTGCTGGCCTTCGCGACCTTCCCCTGGATGCTGGTGCGCGACGAATCGGCGGCGGGCCTCAGCCTGTTCATCCAGACCTACAGCGCCTTCCTGGGCCCGATCTTCGCGATCCTGGTGGTGGACTACTACATCATCCGCAGGCAGGTTCTGAACCTCGACCACCTCTATGACGCCGAAGGGCCCTATCGGGGCGTGAATCCCGCGGCGGTCATCGCCACCGTGGTCGGTGTCCTCGCCGCGCTGATCTTTTCGGGGGTCAGCTGGTATGCCAGCCTGATCCCGGCCGGCGTCACCTACTACCTGCTGATGAAGAACCTGCCCTCGGCCCGCCGCTTCCTCGCCTGAGGACGCCGCCGCGCCGGGAACAGGGGGCGAGCCTTCGCGAAGGCTCGCCCCCTTCGCATGGCGTCCCGGTCAGAGGGTGACGGGCTCGATGTGCCAGACATCCTGCATGTAGCCGCGGATCGTGCGGTCCGACGAGAAGAAGCCCGACCGCGCGATGTTCAGCGCGGCCATCCGGTCCCAATGCGGCGCGTCGCGATAGGCCGCGTCGACCTTGCGCTGCGTGGCGAAATAATCCTCGAAATCCGAGGCGACGAGGAACGGATCGTCATGCCAGGTGCGGTCCAGAAGCGAGAAATAGGGATCGGCCCGCCCGCCCGAGAACTTGCCCTCGGCGATCATCTGAAGGGCGGCGCGCAGGTCCTCGCTTTTCTCGATCGCGGCGCGGGCATGGCCGGGCCTCGCGCGGACCCGCGCCGCCTCGTCGGCGGTCAGCCCGAACAGGAAGAAGTTCTCGGCGCCCACATGCTCGCGGATCTCGACATTGGCGCCGTCCAGCGTGCCGATGGTCAGCGCGCCGTTCATGGTGAACTTCATGTTGCCGGTGCCCGACGCCTCCTTGCCGGCCGTCGAGATCTGTTCGCTGAGATCGGCGGCGGGGATCAGGTCCTCGGCCATCGACACGTTGTAGTTCGGCGGATAGGCGATCTGCAGGAACTTCGAGGTGACGGGGTCCTTGTTGATCGTCGCGGCCACGTCGTTGATCAGGTGGATCACCGTCTTGGCCAGCCAGTAGCCCGGCGCCGCCTTGCCGCCGAAGATCTTCAGCCGCGGCGTCCAGTCGGCGTTCGGGTCGTCATGGATGCGCTGCCACAGCGCGATCGCCTCGAGGATGTTCAGCAATTGCCGCTTGTATTCATGGATGCGCTTGACCTGCACGTCGAAGATCGCGTCGGGATCGGCCTTGATGCCCAGCCCGGCCAGCAGCCCGTTCGCCAGCACGACCTTGTTGGCCCGCTTGGCGGCGCGCAGCCGATCCAGGAAGGCGGCGTCGTCGGCATGGGCTTCCAGCCTGGACAGCTGGGCCAGGTCCTTGGTCCAGCCGGTGCCGATGCTGTCGTCCAGCAGCCGCGCCAGCGCCGGGTTCGACATCCGCAGCCAGCGGCGCGGGGTCACGCCGTTGGTCTGGTTCACGATCCGGTCGGGGTGCAGCCGGTGCAGATCGGCAAAGACGGTCTCCTTGACCAGATCGGTATGCAGCGCCGAGACGCCGTTTACCTTGCCCGCCATGATGAAGGCCAGTTCGCCCATCTGCACCTCGTCATGGCGCAGGATCGCGACATGGTCGGGCCGCCCCGAGGTCTTGCGGTGATCCTCGTCGATCATCTGGATGATCTGCATGTGCCGCGGCAGCACCCGGCCCAGAAGCCAGGTGGACCACCGTTCCAGCGCCTCGGGCAGCAGCGTGTGGTTGGTATAGTTCAGCGTGCCGCGCGCCAGATCGCGAGCCTCGGCGAAATCGAGGCCGTGTTCGTCCATCAGCAGGCGCATCAGTTCCGGCCCGGCGATGGCGGGGTGGGTGTCGTTCAGCTGGATCGCCACCTTCTGCGGCAGCAGGCTCAGGTCGTCATGTTCGGCGAGGAACCGGCGCAGGATGTCCTGCAGCGCCGCCGAGGTCAGAAAATATTCCTGCTTCAGCCGCAACTCCTTGCCCGATTCGGTGCCGTCATCGGGATACAGCACCCGCGACAGCGTCCGCGCCAGCGCCTCGGGTTCCGATGCGGCGGCGTGATCGCCCGCGTTGAAGCGGTGCAGGTCGAACAGCGTCGTCGGATGGGCGCCCCACAGCCGCAGCGTGTTCGCCCAATGGCCTTCCCAGCCGACCACGGGCGTGTCATAGGCCCGCGCCACGACGCTTTCGCCCGGCAGCCAGACGGCGCGGCCGTCGCGGTCCTCGACATGGCCCTTGAAACCGACGGTATAGCTGTAGTCGATGCGCACAAACTCCCAGGGATGCGGCTGGTTCAGCCAGTCCTCGGGTGTCTCGACCTGCTGGCCGGCCTCGAACCGCTGCCGGAACAGGCCATGCTCGTAGCGGATGCCATAGCCGAAGGCCGGGCATTGCAGCGAGGACAGCGATTCCATGAAGCAGGCGGCCAGCCGGCCCAGGCCGCCATTGCCAAGCGCGGCGTCGGGTTCGTTGTCCAACACCTCCTGCTTGTCGAGGCCCAAGAGGTCCAGCGCCTCGTCCATCGCCGCGTCGAGGCCCAGATTGATGATCGCATCGCCGAGGATGCGGCCGATCAGGAACTCCATCGACAGGTAGTAGACCCGCTTGGCGCCCTGGTCCCGCGAGGCGCGGATCGCCGCCATCCAGGGCGTCACGATCAGGTCGCGGATCGTGTAGCTGACGGCAAGCCGCCAGTCGAAGGTGGTGGCGAATTCCGAACCGCGACCCTGCGTGTGGGTCAGGTGATACAGGATCTGGTCGCGCAACTGCTGCGCGGAGGGAAGCTGGGTCAAATCGGGCCTCTTGCGGCTTTGTAAATCAGGACATCCAGACGCGGCCATAGGGCGGCAGCAGCAGCGCGTCGTCATGCAGCGTCACGGTCGTATCCGACAGCAGGTCGCGCATGTCCGTCACGCCCTGATAGCGCAACCAGGGCCCTGAAACCTGTTGCCAGCTTTCGGTGAAGTTGAAAAGGCACAGAATGCCGCCCGACGGGGCACGGCGCGCAAAGGCGAAGATCGCGTGGTTGCCGCTGTCGAGGATCTCGGTCGGGTGCCCGCCATGCAGGCAGTCCAGGGATCGCCGGCGCTGCAGGATGGCGCGGACCCCCTCGAGGATGCGGCCCTCGGGGGTGGCGGGGTCGGCCGCCGCCCGCGCGGCACGGTCCCAGTCCATCGCCGGGCGGTGGATCCAGCGGCTGTCATGGGCGTGGTCCGGACGGTCCAGATAGCCGTGATCGTTCAGCAGCCCGATCTCGTCGCCCATGTAGAGCAGGGGGATGCCCCCGAAGGCCGCGATCAGCGCATGGCCCATCAGGATGCGGTCGATGGCAAGCCCGATGGCGGCCTCGTCGCCGGCCTCCAGCCCCGCCTCAAGTCCGGCAAGCGAGGCGAGGCTGCCCGAGATGCGCTTGTCGCCGGTCTCGGGGTTGACCTGGAACAGCGCGCCGCGGGCAAAACTGCCCGGATAGCTGCCATCGTAGAAATCCGACAGGAAGGCGCGGTGGGCATGGCCCGAAAAGCCCAGATCGCGGGCATCCTCGTCGGTGATCGCCCAGCCGATGTCATCATGGCAGCGCAGATAGGTGGCATAGGTCGCATTGTTCAGCACCGTCGGGAAATGGGTCCGCAGCACATGGCCCATGACCCGGGTGTCGCGCGTCGCCAGCGCCGCCCAGTAATGCACCATCAGGCTGTTGTGATAGGCAAGGTTGCCCTCGCGCCCGTCATGTTCGCCGCGACCGAAATATTTCAGCATCTCGGCGGGCCCGACGATCGCCTCTTCCAGATGGATCACGGCGCTGGCGGCGATGCGGGTCGCGGCACGCAGGGCGCGCAGCAGCACATGCACCTCGGGCTGGCCCTGGCAGGTGGTCCCCATGCGCTTCCACATGAAGGCGACCGCGTCCAGCCGCAGCACGTCCACGCCCCTGTTGGCGAGGTTCAGCATGATCCGCAGGATTTCCAGGAACACCCGCGGATTGGCCCAGTTCAGATCCCACTGATGTTCGTTGAAGGTGGTCCAGACCCATTTGCCGAAGTCGGGGTAATGGGTAAAGCTGCCGGGCGCGGTGTCGGGAAAGATCTCGATCAGGCTCTGTTCATAGGCGCGGGGCAGCGTGTCGTCGTCGAACATCAGGTACATGTCCTGATACGCGGCCTCGCCCGCCGCCGCGCGCCGCGCCCAGTCATGTTCCTTGGCCGTGTGGTTCAAAACCAGATCCACGCACAGAGACATGCCCCGCGACCGCAGCGCGCCGGCCAGCCGGGTCAGGTCGGCCATGCTGCCGTAGTCGGGATTGACGCGGCGGTAGTCCATCACCGAATAGCCGCCATCGCTGTCGCCCGGACGCGGCATCAGGCAGGGCATCAGATGGACATAGCTGACGCCCAGATCGGCCAGGTAGTCCAGCCGTTCATGCACGCCCGACAGGCTGCCCGCAAAGCGGTCGATGTAGAAGACATAGCCGATCATGCCCGGCCGCTGGAACCAGTCGGGTTCCAGGTCGCGCGCCAGGTCCAGACGCCTGAGGTCGGCGGGGCGTGCCTTCCATGCGGCGCGCAGGGTCTCCTCCAGCTCGGCGCGGAAGGCCGCATAATCCGGGCGTTGGCCATAGAGCCGTTCCAGCATCGGCCACAGGTCGGCGGCACTGCGGGCCAGCCGCATGTCGAAGATGGCGTGGGACGGTGCCTCGCTCATGCGCCCGCTCCGGGATCGCTGAGGGTGAAGGCCGCGACCGAATGCGCGGCGATGGTCTCGATCTCGTCGGCGGGGCCGTCGACGGGGCTGTTGCGGGCGCTGTCCAGCTGCCGGCGCCAATGCGACCCGGCCGGCGTGTCGGGCAGCCGGACCTGCGCCTCGTCGCCGGCGTTGAAGACCACGAACACCGCGCCGGGCAGCGCCGCATAGGACGGCGTGCCCGAGGCCATGCGCATCTCGGCCGCCAGCAGCCGCAACTCGGGATCGGTCCAGTCCGCATCGCCCATCGGCGCGCCGTCGGCGCGACGCCAGAACAGGTCGGGCAGGCCGTCCTGCTCGCGCGGCTGGCTGTGCAGGAAGCGTTTCTGGCGCAGGATCGGATGGGCCTTGCGGAACGCGATGGCGCGGCGGCAGAAGGCCAGGAAGTCGTCGTCGATGCCGGTCCAGTCGATCCAGCCGATCTCGTTGTCCTGGCAGTAGGCGTTGTTGTTGCCGCCCTGCGAATTGCCCATCTCGTCGCCGGCGAGGATCATCGGCGTGCCCTGCGACAGCAGCAGCGTGGCCATCAGGTTGCGCCGCCGCCGCGCCCGCAGCGCCAGCACGGCAGGATCGTCTGTCGGCCCCTCGACCCCGCAATTGTTCGAGACGTTGTGGTTGTGACCGTCGCGGTTCTCTTCGCCGTTGGCCTCGTTGTGCTTGTCGTTGTAGCTGACCGTGTCCATCAGCGTGAAGCCGTCATGGGCGGCGATGAAGTTCACGCTGGAGGTGGCGGGCCGGCCGTCATGGTCGAACCGCGCGGCCGAGCCCGCGATGCGCTTCGCCAGCTTGCCGATCAGCCCGGCATCGCCGCGCCAGAAGCCGCGGATCTGGTCGCGATAGCGGTCGTTCCATTCCGCGAAGGGTGCCGGATAGCTGCCCAGCTGATAGCCGCCCTCGCCGATGTCCCACGGCTCGGCGATCAGCTTGACCCGGTTCAGCACCGGGTCCTGCCGGATCGCCCGGAACAGCGGCGCGTCGCGGTCGAAGACGCCGCGCGTGCGTCCCAGCACGCTGCACAGGTCGAAGCGGAAGCCGTCGACATGCATCACCTCGACCCAGTAGCGCAGGCTGTCCATCACCAGCCGCAGCGTGAAGGGGTTGTCGAAGTTCAGCACGTTCCCGGTGCCGGCCTCGTTGACGTAGTAGCGCCGGTCGTCGGCCAGACGGTAGTAGCTGGCATTGTCCAGCCCCCGGAAGGACAGGGTCGGGCCCAGCTCGTTGCCCTCGGCGGTGTGGTTGTAGACCACGTCGAGGATCACCTCGATCCCGGCCTGGTGGAAACGCGCCACCATCTGCTGGAACTCGGCGATGTCGCCATCGCGCATGTAGCGCGGCTCGGGCGCGAAGAAGCCGTAGGACATGTAGCCCCAGTAGTTCCTCAGCCCCTTGTCGGTCAGGAAGCGGTCGTCGGTGAAGGCGTGGACCGGCAGCAGTTCGATCGCCGTGACGCCCAGCGTGTTCAGGTGTTCGAGGATTGGGTCCGAGGCCAGCGCCAGATAGGTGCCGGCATGGGGGATGTCGGGGCGACCGGCGGTCAGGCCCTTCACATGCGCCTCGTAGATCACCGTGTCGGTCAGCGGATAGCGCAGAGGCCGGTCGGACCGCCAGGCGAAGCTGGGATCGACGACCACCGATTTCGGCATGTGCTGGGCGCTGTCGCGCCGGTCGAAGGACAGGTCGGCCTCGCCGTGGCCCGCGCGATAGCCGAACAGCGCGTCATGCGCCGCAGGCGTGCCGGTCAGCCGCTTGGCATAGGGGTCGATCAGCAGCTTGTGCGGGTTGAAGCGGTGGCCCTCCTGCGGGCGATAGGGGCCATGCACGCGATAGCCGTATTTCTGCCCCGGCCGCAGCTGCGGAATATAGCCGTGCCACACATGGCCGTCGCGTTCGGGCAGGTCGATCCGCGTCTCACGGTTCTTCTCGTCGAACAGGCACAGCGTCACCCGTTCGGCGTGCTGCGAGAAGAGGGCGAAGTTGACGCCCGCACCGTCGAAAGTGGCTCCCAACGGCGTCGGGTGCCCTGCGGCAATCACGTGATGTTCGGTCATTCGGTTCCGGTCAGCTCGGCGTAGAGGGCGGCGTAAGCCTTTGCCGACTGGTCCCAGCCGACCGGTTGCGCCATCGCGTTTCGTTGCAGTCGGGACCATGTTTCCTGATCCTTGTAAAGGGCGCACAGCCGGGCCAGCGCGTGACGCAAGGTGTCGGCGTCGATCGGGGCGAACTGGATGCCTGTCGCCACGCCACGCGCCAGTGCCGCGGGCGACGCGTTGATGACGGTATCGGCCAGACCGCCGGTCAGCGCGACCAGCGGCACCGTGCCATAGCGCAGCCCGTAAAGCTGGGTCAGCCCGCAGGGCTCGAAGCGCGAGGGCACCAGGATCGCGTCGCCGCCGGCGATCAGCCGATGCGAGAAGCCCTCGTCATAGCCGATCCTGACGGCCACCTGCGGGCCGCGGGCAGCGGCCTGGTAGGCCGCCTGCAAGTCCGGATCGCCCGAACCCAGCACCGCCAGTTGCCCGCCGCCCGCCAGCAGTTCGGGCAGCGCCTGAAGCACCAGGTCCAGCCCCTTCTGGTGGGTCATCCGCGACACGATCACGCAAAGCGGCCCCTCCGCGTCGGGCAGCCCCATCTCGGCCCGCAGCGCGGCCTTGTTGGCGGCCTTGCCCGCGGGGTCGCGATAGCGGGCGATCTCGGCATCGGTTGCGGGGTTCCACGCCGCCTCGTCGATGCCGTTCAGGATTCCGGTCAGCGCGTCGCGGCGATGGCGCATGACGCCGTCGAGGCCCATGCCGAATTCGGGCGTCATCAGCTCGGCCGCATAGGTGGGCGAGACGGTGGTCAGCCGGTCGGCGCCCATCAGCCCGGCTTTCAGCGCCGAGATGCCGCCCCAGTATTCGAAGCCCTCGCTGTGGAACCGCGCCGGGTCCAGCCGCAGCGCATGCAGACGGCCGGGATCGGCGGGGCCGGTGAAGGCGATGTTGTGGATGGTCAGGACGGTGCGGACATCCTGCGCCTGCATCCGCCGCAGATATTCGGTGACGAAGCCCGCCTGCCAGTCATGCCCGTGCAGGATCTGCGGCCGCCAGCCGCCCGCGCCCCGCGCCGCGACCTGCGCGCCGACCCAGGACAGGGCGGCAAAGCGTTCGGGATTGTCGGGCCAGTCGCGCCCGTCCGGGCCCAGATAGGGATTGCCCTCGCGCCCAAACAGATGCGGCGCGTCGATCACCAGCAGGTCCAGCCCCGCCGCCTTGCCGGCCAGCAGCCGGGCCGGCCCGCCGAAGAGGTCGTCGATGGCCTCGACCGGGGCGGCCCCGGCCAGCGCGCCCAGCACCGCCGGGTAGCCGGGCAGCAGGGTGCGCATCTGCACCCCCTGCCCCGCCAGCGCCCCGGGCAGCGCCCCGGCCACATCCGCAAGCCCGCCGGTCTTGACCAGCGGCGCGCATTCCGAGGCAACCGACAGCACCCGCATCAGAGGCTGGCCGCCCGCCGGTCCAGCATGTCCTGGGTGATCAGCGTCACCCCGCCCTCGCTGACCCGGAACCACTTGCCGTCCTCGGCCGGATCCTCGCCGACGACGAGGCCCTCGGGGATGACGACGCCCCGGTCGATGACCGCGCGGCTCAGCCGGGCCCGGCGCTGGACGGTCACATAGGGCAGCGCCACGACATGATCCAGCGAGGCATAGCTGTTGGTATGGACCTGCGTGAACAGCAGAGAGTTGCGGATCTCGGTTCCCGAGATGATGCAGCCGCCCGACACCATCGAGGAGACCGCGATGCCGCGCCGGTCGGCCTCGTCATGGATGAACTTGGCCGGCGGCACGCTTTCGGAATAGGTCCAGATCGGCCAGTCCTGGTCCCACAGGTTCAGTTCGGGGGTGAAGTCGGTCAGGTCGATATTGGCCTGCCAGAAGGCATCGACGGTTCCGACATCCTTCCAGTAGGCCGGCTCGCCCGGCTGGCGCACGCAGGACACGTCGAAGCGGTGCGCCATCGCCTTGCCGTTCTTCACGATGTCGGGGATCAGGTCGTTGCCGAAATCATGGCTGGAATTGCTGTCCTCGGCGTCGCGCAGCAGCAGGTCGCGCAGGAATGCCCAGTTGAAGACATAGATCCCCATCGAGGCCAGCGCCTTGTCGGGATGGCCGGGCATGGCCGGCGGGTCCTTGGGCTTTTCCAGAAACGAGGTGATCCGGCCGCTGTCGTCCACCGCCATGACGCCGAAGGCGCTGGCCTCTTCGCGCGGGACGGTCAGGCAGCCGATGGTCACGTCGGCGCCGCTTTCGACATGCTCGCGCAGCATCACCTCGTAATCCATCTTGTAGATGTGGTCGCCCGCCAGGATGATGACGTAATCGACGTCATAGCTGTCGACGATGTCGATGTTCTGCGTCACCGCGTCGGCGGTGCCGCGATACCAGTGATCCTCGGACATGCGCTGGCTGGCGGGCAGGATGTCGAGGAACTCGTTGCGCTCGGCGCGGAAGAAGTTCCAGCCGCGCTGGCAGTGGCGGATCAGGCTGTGGGCCTTGTATTGGGTGGCCACCGCGATCTTGCGGATGCCCGAATTCATCGCGTTCGACAGCGCGAAGTCGATGATGCGGGTCTTGCCGCCGAAATAGACGGCCGGCTTCACGCGCTTGTCGGTCAATTCCTTCAGCCGGCTGCCGCGTCCGCCGGCCAGCACGAAGGCCATGGCCCGGCGGGTCAGTCTTTTCGTTTCGACCATTCCAAATTCCTCCTCACGAAATCTGCTCCCCGGCGACGAAGATCACCACCGACAGGGGCGGCAGCGTCACCGCCATCGAGGCGGGCTGCCCGTCCTGCGCCGGACCATCCGCCTCGACGCCTCCCAGATTGCCCATGCCGCTGCCGCCATAGATCGCGGCATCGGTGTTGATCGCCTCGCGCCACCGCCCCGCCCGCGGCACGCCGAGGCGAAAATTCTCGCGCGGGACGGGCGTGAAGTTGCAGACCACGACCGCGGGCGGATCGCCCTCATGGCCGCGCCTGATCCAGGAAAAGGTGGACTGCGCGGGATCGGTGGCGATCCACTGGAAGCCCGCCCCGTCGCAATCCAGCACATGCAGGGCGGGCGTCGCGCGATAGAGGTGGTTGAGGTCGCGCACCAGCGACTGCAGCCCCTTGTGCAGCGGCTGGTCGGCCGCGTGCCAGTTCAGCTCGCCATTGTGGTTCCATTCCTCGGGCTGGCCGAACTCGCAGCCCATGAACAGCAGCTTCTTGCCCGGATGGCCCCACATGAAGCCGTAATAGGCGCGCAGGTTCGCGAATTGCTGCCATTCGTCGCCCGGCATCTTGCGCAGCATGCTGCCCTTGCCGTGCACAACCTCGTCATGGCTGATCGGCAGGATGAAGTTCTCGCTGAAGGCATACATCAGCCCGAAGGTCATCTGGTCGTGGTGATACTTGCGATGCACCGGGTCCTGCTGGACATAGCGCAGCGTGTCGTTCATCCAGCCCATGTTCCACTTGTAGCCGAAGCCCAGCCCACCCGCGTCGACCGGCGCCGAGACCTTCGGAAACGAGGTGCTTTCCTCGGCCACCGTCATGATGCCCGGCACCTCGCCATAGGTGGCGATGTTCATGTTCTGCATGAAGGCGATGGCTTCGTAATTCTCGCGCCCGCCATCCTTGTTGGGCACCCACTGGCCCTCGCTGCGCGAATAGTCGCGATACAGCATCGAGGCGACCGCATCCACGCGCAGCCCGTCGATGTGGTATTCCTTCAGCCAGTAAAGCGCGTTGGCGATCAGGTAGTTCTGAACCTCCGTGCGGCCGTAGTTGTAGATCAGGGTGTTCCAGTCCTGATGAAAGCCCTCGCGCGGGTCGGCATGCTCGTAAAGCGCGGTGCCGTCAAAGCGCGCCAGCCCATGCGCATCCGTCGGGAAATGCCCCGGAACCCAGTCCAGAAGCACGCCCAGCCCCGCCGCATGGGCCGCTTCGACCAGGTCGCGGAACTCGTGCGGAGGGCCGAAGCGGATCGTCGGCGCGAACATGCCCACGGGCTGGTAGCCCCATGACCCGTCAAAGGGAAACTCGCTGACCGGCAGCAGTTCCAGATGGGTGAAGCCCATGTCCCGGGCGTAGTTCACCAGATCGGCGGCCAGTTCCTTGTAGGACAGCGGCCGCCCCCGGTCGTCCCACTTGCGCCGCCAGCTGCCCAGATGCACCTCGTAGATGCTGATCGGGGCGGTGCGGTCATGGGCCGCGGCGCGGCGCTCCATCCAGCCCGCGTCCTTCCAGCCATAGCCCGAGATGTCGCGCACCACGCTGGCCTTCTCGGGCGGGTGCTGGCTGCCGAAGCCGACCGGATCGGCCTTCAGCATCAGCCCGCCGTCGGCCCCGAGGATCTCGTATTTGTACAGCGCGCCATCGGCGACGCCGGGCAGGAAGATCTCCCACACGCCGCTGGCCCCGACGCGGCGCATCGGGTGGCGCCGCCCGTCCCACTGGTTGAACTGGCCGATGACCGAGACCCGCCGCGCATTCGGCGCCCAGACCGCGAAATGCGTCCCTGCGGTCTTTTCATGGGTCGTCACATGGGCGCCAAGCGCGTCCCACAGCCGCCGGTGGGTGCCCTCGCCCATCAGGTACAGGTCGACATCGCCCAAGACCGGCCCGAAGCGGTAGGGATCGTCGAATTCCCATGCGACCCCGCCGCCCGACACGGCCTTCAGCCGATAGGGACCGGCCCCGACCGGACCGGCAAAGACATCGCCCGCGATGCGTTCCAGCGGCACCTCACCCTTGGCGGTCAGCGCGCTCAGCGAAGCCAGGTCCGGCTGGAACGCCGTCACGACGATTCGCCGGCCCTGCTTGTGCGGACCCAGCACGTCGAAAGGCCGGTCGTGCCGTCCTTCGTGCAACAGCGCCAGATCATGCTCGGTCAACGTGCGTGGCTGCGTGGTCTGTCCCATGGCCTCACTCTATCTGCTGCAAAGATTCGGGCAATGCGTGGGTTAACGCTAACATTTCCTTTTCTCTGCCGCTACTGTCATGCTTGATGGGGCGGGAATGTCCCCCGACAGAGGAGCAACCGGATGGTCGAATGGTGGCGTGACGCGGTGATCTATCAGATCTATCCCCGCAGCTTTCAGGACAGCAACGGCGATGGCATCGGCGATCTTCAGGGCATCACGCAGCGGCTTGGCCATGTGGCGGACCTCGGCGCGGACGCCATCTGGCTGTCGCCGATCTTCACCTCGCCGATGAAGGACATGGGCTATGACGTGTCGGACTATACCGACATCGACCCGCTGTTCGGCACGCTGGCCGATTTCGACGCGCTGGTGGCCCGTGCCCATGATCTGGGCCTCAAGGTCATCATCGACCAGGTCATCAGCCACACCAGCGACAAGCATCCCTGGTTCGAGGAAAGCCGCCGCGACCGAACCAATCCCAAGGCCGACTGGTATGTATGGTCCGATCCGCGGCCCGACGGCACGCCGCCCAACAACTGGCCCTCGGTCTTCGGCGGCCCGGCATGGGAATGGGAACCGCGCCGGCGGCAGTATTACCTGCACAACTTCCTGATCGAGCAGCCCGACCTGAACTTCCACCACAAGCCGGTGCAGGACGCGCTGCTGGAAACCATGCGCTTCTGGCTGGATCGCGGCGTGGACGGCTTCCGGCTGGACACGGTGAACTACTATTTCCACGACCGCAAGCTGCGCAACAACCCGCCCAATCCCGACCATACCGGCCCCGAGACCTACGGCTTCCAGCATCACACGCGGTCAAAGAACCGGCCGCAGAACATCGGCTTCCTGAAGCGGCTGCGCAAGCTGACCGACCGCTACGACGGCCGCATGATGGTCGGCGAGGTCGGCGACGGCGGCGAGACCGCAATCCGCATCATGGCCGAATACACCGAGGGCGATGACCGGCTGCACATGTGCTACAGCTTCGAGATGCTCAGCCCCGACTTCTCGGCGGGGCATTTCCGGCGGACCATCGGGGGGGTCCAGCAGGGCGCCCCGGACGGCCATTCCTGCTGGTCCTTCTCGAACCATGACGTGCCGCGGCACCTGACGCGCTGGGCGAAACATGCCGCGGACCCGCAGATCCTCGCCCGGCAGGCGGCGGCGATGCTGATGTCGTTTCCGGGCACCATCTGCCTCTATCAGGGCGAAGAGCTGGGCCAGACCGAGACCGAACTGGTCTATGCCGAACTGACCGACCCGCCTGCCCTGCGCTTCTGGCCCGAGGTCAAGGGCCGCGACGGTTGCCGCACGCCGATGGTCTGGGATGCCGACCTGCCGCAGGCCGGATTCAGCAGCGCCCGGCCCTGGCTGCCGGTCAAGCCGCCGCAGGCCGCCCGCGCGGTCGCAGGCCAGCAGGCCGACAATGACAGCGTGCTGGCGGCCTATCGCGGCCTCATCGCCTTCCGCAAGGCGACGCCGCCGCTGCGATGGGGCCCGGCCGAATTCCTCGACCTGCCCGAGCCGCTGCTGGGCTTCCGCCGCAGCCATGACGGCGAGACCGTGACCTGCGTCTTCAACCTCTCGCCGGTCGCGCGGCAGGTCGGCCTGAAGGGCAAGACCGCCCTTCTGGGGCCATCGCTGGCCACGCTGTCGGACCGAACGCTGGACCTGCCCGCCAACGGCCATGCCTGGCTGCAGGGCAGCCCGACGCTGCGCGGCTGATACGGCGGGGTCCGGGCCACGCGCCCGCCCGCGCCCTGCGGCCTCCCGTCCTGCGCCCGTCTCAGTCGGGCTTGCGCCGGATGAACAGCTCATAGGCCAGATACAACCCGGCCGCGCCGAACAGCACCGCCCAGAAGGGGTTGCCGGTCGAGACCTCGACCCCCGCCCACAGCAGCGGCAGCACCACGCACAGCACCCGCACCCAGAGCCGCCGGAAGAACGGCGCGTTCGGATCGATCAGCATGTCCAGCCCTTTCCGGCCTGCAAGCGACCCCCCGCCCGACGCGGGGGGCCTCGTGCTTCTATAGCGGCCGACGCGGCGGGGTGCAAAGACCGCCCCCCCCCTCAGCCCTTGGCGAACAGCCCCTCGTGACGCTGACGCAGCGCGGCCTTCTGCACCTTGCCCATCGCGTTGCGCGGCAACTCGTCGGCCAGGATCACCCGCCGCGGCAGCTTGAACCGCGCCAGCCGGTCCGACAGCGCCGCCAGGATCTCCTGCGGGTCGGGCGCGGTGCCGGGCGCGGGCACCAATACCGCCACCGTGGCCTCGCCCAGATCGGGATGCGGCACGCCGATCACCGCGCTTTCCAGCACCTCCTGCAGCGCGTCGATCGCCTCCTCGACCTCCTTGGGATAGATGTTCAGCCCGCCCGAGATCACCAGATCCTTGCTGCGCCCGACGATGGTGACATGGCCCTCGGCGTCCTGCATCCCAAGATCGCCGGTCGTGAACCAGCCCTCGGCGTCCAGATCCTCGGCGGTCTTGTCGGGCATCTGCCAGTAGCCCTTGAACACGTTCGCGCCGCGCACCCGGATCATGCCGATCTGCCCGCGTTCGACATCCGCGCCCGCGGCATCGACGATGCGCAGCGACACGCCCGGCAGCGGCCTGCCCACGGTCCCGGCCCGGCGCGGGCCGTCATAGGGGTTCGAGGTGGTCATGTTCGTCTCGGTCATGCCATAGCGTTCCAGGATCACATGGCCGGTGCGCGCCTCGAAGGCGCGATGCGTCTCGGCCAGCAGGGGCGCGCTGCCCGAGATGAACAGCCGCATCCGCGCGGTGGCCTCGCGGTCCAGGCCGGGCCTGTCCAGAAGCCGCGTGTAGAAGGTCGGCACGCCCATCATCACCGTCGCCTGCGGCAGCAGCCGAAGCACCTCGTCCGCGTCAAAGCGCGGCAGCCAGATCATCGCGCCCCCGGACAGCAGCGACAGGTTGCAGGCGACGAACAGCCCGTGCGTGTGAAAGATCGGCAGCGCGTGCAGCAGCACGTCGTCACAGCTGAACCGCCAGGCATCGGCCAACACGCGGGCGTTGGACAGCAGGTTGTCATGGCTCAGCATGGCGCCCTTGGGGCGGCCCGTTGTGCCCGAGGTGTAGAGGATCGCCGCAAGCTGGTGGCCCGCGCGCGGCACCGGGGCCTGCGTCTCGGGGTGACGGATTGCGGCCTCGGTCAGGCTGCCCTGACCCGCCGCGTCCAGCGTCAGCAGGCGCAGCGCATCGGGCGCGAAATCCGCACGCTGCGCGACGATGGCCGGGTCGCAGACCAGCAGCGCGGGCGCCGCATCGGCGATGAAATAGGCCAGCTCGGCGGCGGTATAGGCGGGGTTCAGCGGCAGGAACACCGCGCCGGCCCGCAGCGTCGCCAGGTACAGCGCCAGCGCCTCGGGCGATTTCGCGACCTGCACGGCCACGCGGTCCCCCGGACCGACGCCCGAGGCGGTCAGCAGATTGGCCAGCCGGCCCGACAGCCGGTACAGCCCGTCATGGTCCAGCGTCGCGCCGCCGGGCAGGATCAGCGCCGGCCTGTCGTCTCCCGCATGTCGCGCCATCAGCGCGTCGAACAGCGTGTTGGTCATCCTCGTCTCCGCTTGGGCCGCTCAGACGCCGCGCTGCCAGGGCGGGTCTTCGGCAAAGGCATCGGCAATGTGGTCGATGAAGGCGCGCGTCTTGCGCGGCATCGGCCGGGTCGGCGGCCAGACCACGCTGACCGGCAGCCGGCGCTGCGGCAGGTCGGGCAGGATCCGCACCAGCCGGCCGTCGCGCAGCGCGTCATGCACGATGAACAGCGGCAGCAGCGCCAGACCCAGCCCGCCAATCGCCAGATCGCGCATCGCATCGCCATTGTTGGCGGTGATCCGGCCCTGCCGCGGCGGCGCGACCTCGGGGCCGAAGGGCCAGATTTCGGACAGCCGCGCGTTCAGATAGCCGATCGCCTCGTGACCGGCCAGATCGGCGGGCGACAGGATCGGACCGTGCCGGGCCAGATAGTCGGGGCTGGCAACCAGCGCATGCGGGTCCTCGCACAGCCGGCGCGCGATCAGGCTGCTGTCGCGCAGCCAGCCGATCCGCAGCGCCACGTCGAAGCCCGACCGTCCCAGATCGGTCAGCTGGTCGTCGTAATCCAGAACCACCTCAAGCTGGGGATGGGCGCGGGCGAAGCCGGCGATCACCGGGCCCAGATGCCGCAACCCGAAGCTCATCGGCCCGGCGACCGCCAGCCGTCCGCGCAGGGGCGCCTCGGGGCCCGCGACGCTTTCGGTGGCGGCGACCAGGTCGGCCAGCGCCGGGCGCAGCCGCTCGGCCAGGGCGAAGGCGCTGTCGGTCGGCGCGATCCGCCCGGCATGGCGCGTGAACAGCGCCACGCCAAGCGCCGCCTCGAAATCGCTGATGCGCTTGCTGACCACCGATTTCGACAGGTCGGCCCGCGCCGCCGCGGCCGAGATGCTGCCCGCGTCCAGCACGGCGAGGAAGGTCCGGATGTCGCTGATCGTCCAACTCATGCGGCGCAGGATAGCCGGGCCGCGCGCGTTCGCAATATCCGAACGCGGCTTTGCATCAAGACCGGGTGTCGCGAACGGCCGTTTCGCGCCATATTGGCCCCGGCACGCAATCAAGGAGCCGCGCGATGCAGCTGACCGGGATCCACCACCTGACCGCCATCACCGCCGATGCGCCGGGCAACAACCGCTTCTACACCCAGACCCTGGGTCTGCGCCGGGTCAAGAAGACCGTGAACCAGGACGACACCTCGGCCTATCACCTGTTCTTCGCCGATGGCGCCGGCAGCCCCGGCACCGACATCACCTTCTTCGACTGGCCCGCCGCGCCCGAACGCCGCGGCACCCAGTCGATCAGCCGCACCGGGCTGCGCGTGGCCGAGGACAGCCTCGACTACTGGGCCGGGCGGCTGGCCGATCTGGGCGTCTCGACCGGCAGGATCGTGGCCCTTGACGGCCGCGCCAGCCTTGACGTCGAGGACCCCGAGGGGCAGCGGCTGCGCCTTGTCGCGGCGCCCGATCCGACCGGCGAGCCCTGGGCGAAAAGCCCGGTGCCGGACGGCCACCAGATCCGCGGGCTGGGCCCCATCACCATTTCCGTGCCCGACCTGGCACCGACCGAGGCAGTGCTGACGCAGGTGATGAACATGCGCAGGGTGCGCGACTATGCCAGCCCGGACGGGGCCGGGCAGGTGCATGTCTTCGAGATGGGCGAGGGCGGCGCGGCGGCCGAGCTGCATGTCGCGGTGCAGCCCGGCCTGCCCGCCGCGCGGCAGGGCGCGGGCGGCGTGCATCACGTCGCCTTCCGGGTGCCGGGCAAGCCGGAACTGACCGCATGGGCCGAACGGGTGGCGGGCTTCCGCGTGCCGAATTCCGGCGAGGTCGAACGCTATTACTTCCGCTCGCTTTACTTCCGCGAACCGGCGGGCAATCTGTTCGAGATCGCCACCGACGATCCCGGCTTCGACGTGGACGAACCGCGCGAGACGATGGGCGAGGCGCTGTCCCTGCCCCCCTTCCTCGAGGGCAGGCGCGCCCGGATCGAGGCCGGGCTGAAGCCGCTGGACTGACGGCGGGACTGCGGGGCGGCCGCCGCCCCGCCGCAAGATCACGACCGCCGCACTGGAAACGGAGACCCGCATGACCACGATCCTCGGCCTCAGCGGCAGCCTTCGGCGCGCATCCTTCAATTCCGGCCTGCTGCGCGCCGCGCAGGAGGTCGCGCCCGAGGGCGTGACGGTGGTCATCGGCAGCATCGCGGGGGTGCCGCTTTACGATGGCGACGACGAGGCGGCCAACGGCACGCCGCCGGCGGTGGCCCGGCTGATCGCGCAGCTTGCCGCCGCCGACGGGCTGCTGCTGGCCAGTCCCGAATACAACAACGGCATTCCCGGCGTGTTCAAGAACGCCATCGACTGGATGTCGCGCGGCGAGGGGCTGGCGCTGTTCAGGGGCAAGCCGGTCGCCGTGACCGGTGCCTCGCCCGGCACATTCGGCACCACGCTGGCCCAGTCGCACTGGCTTCCGGTACTGCGGACGCTGAACACCCGGCCCTGGCACGAGGGGCGGCTGATGGTGTCGCGGGCGGGCGAGCTGTTCGACGCCGACGGCACCCTGACCGACGCGCGCACGAGGCAGCGGCTGGCCGGTTTCGTCGCGGGCTTTGCCGCGAGCCTGTGATGGACCGCCTGGCCGCCGATCGCATGTTCGCGCAGGTCGTCCGCCTTGGCGGCTTCTCGGCAGCGGCGGCACAGCTTGGCACCTCGGCCGGGCAGGCATCGAAGCTGGTGTCGCGGCTGGAAGCGCATCTGGGGGTGCGGCTGCTGACGCGATCGACCCGCGCGATCGCCCTGACCGCCGAGGGCGAGGCCTATTTCGCCGGCATCGCCGCGATCCTCGACGATCTCGCCGATCTCGAGGAGGGCCTGCGCGAGACCGGCGCGAACCCGCGCGGCCAGCTGCGCCTGACCGCGCCGCTGACCTTCGGCACGGTGCAGCTGATGCCGGCGCTGATCGGCTTTGGCCGGCTGCATCCGGGCATTGCGCTGGACGTGCAGTTCACCGACAGCGTGATGAGCCTGGCCGAGCATGGCTTCGACGCCGCCATCCGGGTCGGCACGCCGCGCGATTCGGCGCTGCTGGCGCGCAAGCTGGGGGTGATGCGCACCAAGGTCGCGGCGGCGCCCGCCTATCTTGACGCCCGGGGAACGCCCGGCCTGCCGGACGATCTGACCGGCCACCGCATCATCACCGACACCAATTTCGCCCGCCCCGACCATTGGAGCTTTCGCCAGGACGGCCAGAGCCGCACGATCTTCCTGCCGGGGCAGATGCGGCTGTCGAACGCCGAGGCCTGCGCGATGGCGGCCGAGGCCGGGCTGGGCATCGCCCGGCTGCCCGACTTCATCGCCGCCCGCGCCATCGCCGAAGGCCGGCTGGTCGAGATCCTGGCCCCCTTCCGGGATGGCGATTCCGGGGTTTTCGCCCTCACGCCGGCCGCCCGTCACATGCCGGTGCGGCTGCGCCTGCTGCTGGATCACCTGCGCGCCCTGTGGGGGCCGGACCACGACTGGCTGGCCTGATCATTTCCATATCGGCAACAATCATCTGCCATAAGGCCGGATTATCATTTGCCGCCTGCGGGTGCATCTGTGCAGCCAGATCACATCCACAAGGACACAGGACATGCTGACCCGACTGAACCACCGCCTCGACGACCCCGCCACCGCCGCGCTGATCCTGCGCGTCGCGATGGGCGTGCTGTTCCTCGCCCATGCCGGGCTGAAGATCTTCGTCTTCACCCCCGCCGGCACCGCGCAATTCTTCGCCTCGATCGGGCTGCCCGGCGCCCTGGCCTGGGTGGTGATCGCCGCCGAACTGCTGGGCGGGCTTGCGCTGATCCTCGGCTATCGGACCCGGCTGGTGGCGCTGGCGCTGGTGCCGGTGATGCTGGGCACCATCGCCTTCAGCCACGGCGCCAAGGGCTTCTTCTTCTCGAACGAGGGCGGCGGCTGGGAATATCCCGCCTTCTGGACGCTGGCGCTGATCGTGCAGGCCCTGCTGGGCAGCGGCCGCGCCGCAGTGACGCAGGACTGAGGAAAGGACATCGCCATGACCGGCATCGACCACATCGCCCTGACCGTGCGCGACCTTCCGGGCATGGCCGAATTCTACGAAACCGCGCTGGGCCTCGTCGCGATGGGCGGCGATGGCGGGACGCGGCGGCTGGGCACCGGCGGGCAGGTGCTGGTGGAACTGCGCGGCGACCGGCAGGCCCGGCCCCGCGATCCCCGCGATGCGGGACTGTTCCACACCGCCTTCCTGCTGCCCGGCCGGGCCGATCTGGGCCGCTGGCTGCGCCACGCCGCAGGCGCGGGCATCCGCCTGACCGGTGCCAGCGACCACGGCGTCAGCGAGGCACTGTACCTGGACGACCCCGAGGGCAACGGCATCGAGATCTATCGCGACCGCGATCCCGCAGACTGGACCCGCGACGGCGACCGGATCGAGATGTTCACCCGCCGGCTGGACCTGAACGATCTGGCGGCCAGCGGGACGAGCGCATGGCGCGGCATTCCCGAGGGCAGCGTGGTGGGCCATGTCCACCTGCAGGTCGGCGAATTGCCGCAAGCCGACCGGTTCTTCCGCGAGGGGCTGGGCCTTGCGCAGACCTTCGGCGGGCCGGGCGGGGCGTGGTATGGCTGGGACGGCTATCACCACCACCTCGCCGGCAACGTCTGGAACAGCCGCGGCGCCGGTCCGCGCCCCGATGGCCATGCCGGGCTGGCCGAGGTGGTGATCCGCGGCCATTCGCACGCGGGGGCCACGCTGGGCGACCCGTGGGGGACGCGGTTCCGCCTTGTCTGAGATGACGACCGCCGCCCCTTTCGACAGGGGCGGCGTTCGGCATCGTCAGCCCGCCGCGGCCATCCATGCGGCGGCAGCTTCCGGATCGGCGGGCGACAATTCGTGCCCCGCCGCGACGATCCGGGCATCCAGATCGGCGCCGGATGCGCGCAGCCAGTCGTTCAGGGCCGGCGCATGGGCGCCATAGGGATCGCGCGCCCCGGCCAGCGTCAGAACCCGGCTTCCCGACAGATCGACGCGCGGCAGATCCTCCAGCACCGCCATCGGCCGCATCAGGATGGCCCGGCGGATCAGCCCCGGCGACAGCGCCATCACCGCGCCTGCGAAATTCGCGCCGTTGGAATAGCCCAGCACGGTGATGCGCGCGGGGTCCAGCCCATAGGCCGCGACCGCGCCCTGCCAGAAGGCGGCGAAAGCCTCGGCCTCGAACCGGATGTCCTGCTGGTCGAACCTCGTCATCGACAGCCGCCGGAAGAACCGCGCCACGCCCTCTTCGGTGGACCGCCCGCGCAGCCCCAGCAGGGTGGCGCGGGGGGCAATGCGGTGGGCCAGCGGCATCAGGTCGGCCTCGTTGCCGCCGGTGCCGTGCAGCAGCAGCATCGTGCTGCCATCGGGGTCCTCGGGACGATGCAGGCGGTGGGTGAAGGGCAGGTCTCTCATCACGGTCCTTTCTGCGCCCGGACGGGCGAATTGCGGCAGGCTGACCCGCAGGTCGTCGCCCCGCGCGCCGACATGCGGCGGCATCATCAGCACCCGGCCCAGCCGGTCGGCGGGCTCGTCCACCGCCATGCCGGGGCCGTCGCTGGCAAGCTCGATCAGGCTGCCGCCCGGCTCGCGCAGGTAGAGCGAGGTGAAATAGCGCCGGTCGTGCAGCGTCGTGTCGCCCGCGAACCCGGCCAGGGCCAGCCGGTCGCGCTGTGCCGCAATCGCCACGGCATCGGGAACGCGCAGCGCGACATGGTCGATGATCCCGGTGCCCGGAATGCCCGCCACGAAGCCGCCGGCCGCGCGGATGTCCAGCACGTCGCTGTCCGACACCAGCCGGGTCACGCCGTCCTCGACCGGTCCCGCGCGAAAGCCGAACCCCTCGAGGAACGCGCCCGTCGCGGCGGGATCGCCCGACCACAGCGTGACCGAATGCAGCCGCGCGGGCGCCGCCGGCCAGCCGGGATCGGGCAGATCGCCGCCGACCAGCTTGACGATGATCCCGTCAGGGTCGCGCAGCCGCAGCACCGGCGCGCCGAATTCGCGCATCGGCCCCTCGATCCGCAGGCCGCGCTGCATGGCGCGGGTCAGCCAGTCGCCGATCCGGGCGCGCGGGATCGCCAGCGCGATCTCGGCCACCTGGCCCAGCCCGACGCGGCCCGGCGCGCCGTCCTGCCAGACGAGAAAGCTGACCAGCGAGCCGGGGCTGCCCGCCGGATCGCCATAGAACAGGTGCAACTGGTCGGCATCCTCGAAGCCCGCCGTCTGCTTGACCAGCGACAGGCCCAGAAAACCCATCCAGAAATCGACATTGGCCTGCACGTCGCGCGTGATGGCCGTCACATGGTGAAGTCCCGTCGTCATCGCGGTTCTCCTTTCGCGGCCAAGATGGCGCCGGCGGCCCGTCGCCGCCAGCCGGACCCACGATAACCCGGCGTTCGGCGGATGCGAACGCCGCGGCCCTTGCCCGTTCGGGGATTTGCGCCCAACCTGTCACGAGACCCGGCCAGCCACGAAAGGAACGCGCATGAGCTGGAACCCCGCCCTGACCCCCGGCTGCCCCGACCAGATCGGCGCCGACGCCATCGAGACGCTGATCATCCCCCGCGCCCGCGACATCGGCGGCTTCGAGGTGCGCCGCGCCCTGCCCGCCCCGCGCCGCCAGATGGTCGGGCCGTTCATCTTCTTCGACCAGGCCGGCCCGGCCGAGTTCCTGACCGGTCAGGGCATCGACGTGCGGCCACATCCCCATATCGGCCTTGGCACCGTCACCTATCTGTATCGCGGCGATTTCCACCATCGCGACAGCATCGGCAGCGACTAGATCATCCGCCCCGGCGCGCTGAACTGGATGGTGGCCGGCAAGGGGGTCACCCATTCGGAACGCACCTCGGCCGAGGCCCGCAAGGGCCCGAACAGCCTGTTCGGCATCCAGACCTGGATCGCCCTTCCCGAAAGCCACGAGGACATGGCGCCCAGTTTCGAACATCACGGCGCCGAGGCGTTGCCGCAGATCCGCGACCAGGGCATCGACGCGCGGCTGATCCTGGGCCATGCCTATGGTGCGACCGCCCCCGCGACGATGTATTCCGACACCTTCTATCTGGACGTGCGGCTGGACCCGCGCGCGCGTCTTCCGCTGCCCGATGATCACGAGGATCGCGGCATCTACATCACCGAGGGCAGCATCAGCATCGCCGGGCAGGACTATCAGGCCGGGCAGATGATGGTGTTCCGCCCCGGCGACGCGATCACCGTCGCCGCAGGCGACCGGGGCGCGCGGCTGATGGCGCTTGGCGGCGCGACGCTGAACGGGTCGCGCCACATCTGGTGGAATTTCGTCGCCTCCTCGCGCGAGCGCATCGAAGAGGCGAAACGCCAGTGGCGGGCCGAACGTTGGGGCGAGGGCATGTTCGACCTGCCCGCCGATGACCGCGGCGAGCATATTCCGCTGCCCGATTGAGGAGACAGACCATGACCGTCAAGACCCCGCAGGATGTGCGCGATTTCTGGTTTTCGGACGCGATGAAGCCCTGGTGGTTCGCGAAGTCGGACGAGATCGACCGACAGATCATCCAGCTGTTCGGGGAAACCTACGAGGCGGCGCATGGCGGCCATCTGGATCACTGGATGGGCGACCCGCAGGACGCGCTGGCGCTGGTGATCGCGCTGGACCAGTTTCCGCGAAACATGTTCCGCGGATCGGCGCGCAGTTTCGAAAGCAACGACCTGGCCCTGCGCCACGCCCGCGCCGCGCTGGATCGCGGCCACGACCGGCAGGTGGATCCTGAAGCCCGGCAGTTCTTCTACCTGCCTTTCATGCACAGCGAGGATCTGGACGACCAGGACCGCTCGGTGCGGCTTTACGAGGAACTCGGCAACGAGAATTCGCTGAAATTCGCGCGCGAGCACCGCGACATCATCGCGCGGTTCGACCGCTTTCCGCACCGCAACGCCGTGCTGGGCCGCGAGACCCGCCCCGAGGAGGCCGAGTTCCTGAAGACCCATCAGGGCTTCTAGAAGGTCGAAGGCAGATTGCCGATCCTGCGGGCAGCGACCGGACTTGCCCATAATGACAGGCATGTGCGTAAACCATTGCGTGCATTTCAGATTGCGACAACACGGGCTTGGCGATAGGTTCCGGTCAGCCCTGCGCGGGCGACCGCGCGCCTGTCGATGTCACGAGTAAAGGCCCGCGCCCGCCGGCGGGCCGCGAGGAAATGCCTGCCGTGCCCAGCGTTGTTGCGCCCAGCCCTGCCGCCCGCTGCCCCGCGTGGAGCCGCCGATGAGCGCGCATCCCCCGCAGGCGGATCTGCTTGACCCCATCGGCGGCGAGGGCTTCGCCCCGGATGCGGTGCCGCTGATCGTCGATCTCGATGGCACGCTGTGCCGCACCGACACGCTCCATGAAGGCTTGCTGGGCCTGATGGCCGACCGGCCCGGCACCGCGCTGCACCTGCCGATCTGGCTGCGCGAGGGCCGCGAGGGGTTCAAACGACACGTCGCCGACCGCCGGATCGTCGATCCCGCCGCCCTGCCCTATGACGACGACGTTCTGGCAATGATCCGCGATGCGAGGGCCGAGGGCCGGCCCGTCGCGCTGGTCTCGGCCGCCGATCACCGCCAGGTCGAGGCAGTTGCCGCGCATCTCGGCCTCTTCGATCTGGCGATCGGAACCGGCAGCCCGGTGGCCGAGGGCAATCTGCGCGGCGCCGCCAAGGCGCGATTTCTGGCCGAGAATTTCGGCGAGGGCGGGTTCGACTATGTCGGCGACAGCGCCACCGACCTGCCAGTCTGGGCCGTCGCGCGGCGGGCCTACGGGGTGCGCGCCGGGCAGGCCCTGCGAAAGGCGGCGCAGGCGCAGGGTCTGACGCTGCAGCCGGTCGGCGCCGAGACCGGCTGGCCCGTCGCGGCGCTGACCCGCGCGTGCCGTCCGCATCAATGGGCCAAGAACCTGCTGATCCTGCTGCCGGTGCTGACCGCGCAGGACATCGCGGGCCTGCCGGCGGCGCTGCTGGCGATGCTGTGCTTTTCGCTGGCGGCCTCGGCCATCTACATCGTCAACGATCTGGTCGACCTGCCTTCGGACCGCGCCCATCCGCGCAAGCGGCTGCGGCCCTTCGCCTCGGGCGCGGCCAATGCCCGGCAGGGGCTGGTCGTCGCCGCGGGCCTGCTGGTCACGACCCTGCTGATCTCGGCGGCGCTGCTGCCGCCGGCCTTCCTCGCGGTGCTGCTGGTCTACCTGCTGGCGACCTCGGCCTATTCCTTCTGGCTCAAGCGCAAGATGGTCGCCGACGTGCTGGGGCTTGCGGCGCTCTACACGCTGCGGATCGTGGCCGGCGCGGCGGCGACGGCGATCACGCTGTCGCCCTGGCTGCTGGTCTTCTCGATGTTCCTGTTCTTCGCGCTCGCCACCATCAAGCGGCAGGCCGAACTCGAGGACATGGCGCGCCGCGGCAGCGACAAGACCGCCGGGCGCAACATGCAGGCGGGCGACCTGCCCATCCTTCAGGCCATGTCGATCGGCGCGGCGCAATTGGCAGTGCTGGTCTTTGCGCTGTATTCGCAGGATGCCGAGGTGCAGACCCATTTCGGCCGGCCCGACTGGCTGCTGTTCATCTGCCCCGTGCTGTTCTTCTGGCTGGGCCGGATGCAGCTGCTGACCCGCCGCGGCTTCATGACCGACGATCCCATCGTCTTCACCCTGCGCGACCGCGTCAGCCTGCTGAGCGGGCTGGCGATGCTGCTGATCTTCGGCCTTGCCGCCATGGGGGCCAGCGCATGAGCCCGGCCCGCACCTTCTGGATCATCCTCACCATCGGCATGGGCCTGCGGCTGGCCTGGGCGGTGGCGGTGCCGGTGATGCCGATGTCGGACAGCTGGGCCTATCACCAGTTCGCCCGCAACATCGTCGATCACGGCATCTATGGCTGGACCGCCAGCGAACCGACCGCCTACTGGGCCGTCGGCACCTCGGCGGCAATCGCGTTCACCTATCTGTTCACCGACAGCTACTGGGGCGTGGTGATCCTGAACCTGCTGGCAGGCGGGCTGGCCATCGTGCTGACCCATGCGCTGGCGACGCGCTGGTTCGGCGCCACGGTGGGCCTTGCGGCCATGGCGCTCGTGGCGATCTGGCCGAACCTGATCGTCTTTACCACGATCCTGTCGAGCGAGCTGTTCTTCATCGCCCTGACCCTGGCCGGACTGTTCTTCTGGCAGCGCCCGGCGGGCCACCCGCTGGCCAACCTGATCCTGGCGGGGCTGATCTGGGGCATCGCCGGCTATGTGCGCCCGGTGATCCTGCTGGTGCCCGTCGCGCTGGCGCTGGCCGACCTGGCGCGCGGGCCGCGCGGCTTCGCCCGCACCGCGCTGGAGGCCGGGGTCGCGATGCTGCTGATCCTGCTGGTCGCGCTGCCCTGGACGATCCGCAACGACCGTGTGCTGGGCGCGCCGGTGATGGTGTCGACGAATTTCGGGCCGAACCTGTGGATGGGCAACAACCCCGACAGCCGCGGCGGCTACATGCCGCTGCCCCCCGAGGTCGAGACCATGTCCGAGATCGAGCGCGCCGAATTCCTGAAGGACAAGGCCAGGCAGTTCATGCGCGATCATCCCGGCCAGGCCCTGAAACTGGCCGCGATCAAGCTGTTCAAGCTGAACAACCGCGAGACCATCGGCGTGGTCTGGAACGGCGACGCGCTGGAACCGAGGATCGGCGGCACCGGCATGACCCTGCTGAAGCTGGTGGCCACCGGCTACTGGTATCTGGTCTTTCTGGGCGGCTTCGCCGGCATCGCCGTGCTGGTCGGCCGCGCAGGCTGGATCGCGGCCCTGTTCAACCCGCCGGTCGCCCTGTGGGGCTATTTCACCGCGCTGCACGCCGTGGTGGTGGCCGAGGATCGCTATCACATGCCCAGTTCGGCCTTCATCGCCATGATGGCGGCGCTGGCGCTGGTGGCGCTGTGGCGCCGCTGGCAGGCGCGATCCGGCCACCCGGTTGCAAGGATGGGACCCGCATGATGAGCCACTGGTTGCTGATCTTCATTGCCGCAGGCTCGAACGTGGCCCTGAATCTCTTCTTGAAGAAAGGCGGGCAAAGTCTTGACACGCATGGCTTCTTCCCGCTGATCCTTTCGATCCTCCGGTCCGGCTGGATGTGGCTTGCGGTGCTGAGCGCGGTCAGCCTGCTGTCGGCCTTCGTCGCCGCGATCCGCATCTATTCGCTGAGCCTGACCTACACCGCCGTCACCGCGCTGGCGATGGTCTGCCTGACGGTGATCGGCGCGCTGTTCCAGCAGGAGGTCATCAACCTCACCCGCGTCGCGGGGCTGGGCCTGATCGTCGCGGGGCTTGTCGTCACCGCGATGGCGGGGAACCTCGGCTGAGGCGCCCGCGCCGCCCCGGTCAGCCTGCCTGATCTTGACGCATCCCGGCGCCGCGGCATGATGGCCGCGACACTTTCCGGCATGGCGATCCGATGATCCGCGCGACCGACGACCCCCGCCCCCCCGCGCCCCCGGCCCGCCCTGGCCTTGCCGAGGCGTTTCGGGTCTGGGGCCGGATCGCCCTTCTCAGTTTCGGCGGGCCGGCCGGTCAGATCGCGGTGATGCATCGCATCCTCGTCGACGAGCGCCGCTGGCTGGGCGACGGCCGGTTCCTGCACGCGCTCAACTTCTGCATGCTGCTGCCCGGACCCGAGGCGCAGCAACTGGCGACCTATGTCGGGTGGCTTGTTCATGGCCTGCGCGGGGCGCTGATCGCCGGGCTGCTGTTCATCCTGCCCGGCCTCGTCGCGATCATGGCGCTCAGCTGGCTTTATGCGGTTCATGGCGACGCGCCGCCGGTCGCGGCGATCTTCTTCGGGATCAAGGCGGCGGTGCTGGCGATCGTGGTGCAGGCGGTGCTGCGCCTGGGCGGGCGCGCGCTGCCATCCGGCGCCTTGCGGGCGGTGGCCGCCGCGGCGTTTCTTGCGCTGCTGCTGTTCGGGGCGCCCTTCCCGCTCGTGGTGGCGGCGGCCGCACTGGCCGGCTGGGCCGGCGCGGCGGCAGGGCTGGCAGGGTTCCGGCCCCGCTTGGGCGGGCACGGCACCGGGCCGCGGCAGGTCGAGGATGCGCAGACCCTGCTGGGCCCGGACACCGCCCCACCGCCGCGGGCCGCGAGGGCCGCCCGGCACGCGGGCCTCATCGCGCTGCTGCTGTGGCTGGCGCCGGTAGCCGCGTTGTGGCTGCTGGTGCCGGACAGCATCTTCGCGCAGATCGCGCTGTTCTTCTCGAAGCTGGCGGTGCTCAGCTTTGGCGGCGCCTATGCGGTCCTTGCCTGGGTCGCGCAGGAGGCGGCGGGGCCGCTGGGCTGGCTGGCACCGGGCGAGATGCTGGACGGGCTCGGGATGGCCGAGACGACGCCGGGGCCGCTGATCATGGTGCTGCAATTCGTGGGCTTCATGGCCGCGCTGCGCGAGGCGGGCTGGGACCAGCCGCTGCTGGCCGCGACCGCGGGCGGGCTGCTGGCAAGCTGGGTGACCTTTGCCCCCTGCTTTGCCTGGATCTTCCTCGGCGCACCCGCGATCGAGGCGCTGCGCGGCCATCGCGGCCTGTCGGCCGCGCTGACGGCGGTGACCGCGGCGGTCGTCGGGGTCATCCTGAACCTCGGCCTGTGGTTCGCGCTTCACCTGATCTGGCGCGACACGATGGTTCTGTCAGCCGGTCCGCTGCGGCTAGAGATGCCGATCGCGGCCTCCTTCGACCCGGCCGCGGCCCTGCTGTCGGCGGCGGCGCTTGTGGCGATCTTCGTGCTGCGGCTTGGCATCGCGGCGGTTCTGGCGGGCGCGGGGCTCGCCGGCCTGCTGCTGCATCTGGCCGGCGCGATCTAGGCCGTCAGGCCGAAAAGCGATAGCGCGTCGTTTCGGCATAGATGCGGCCGGGGCGCAGGATGGCATCGGGGAAATTGGGCCGGTTCGGCGCGTCGGGCCAGTGCTGCGTTTCCAGCGCGATGCCGGCATGCGCGCCGTGGCTGCGGCCGTCCTGCCCGGCGACCCCGGACAGATGCGCGCCGTCGTACAGCTGCAACCCGCAGGCGGTGGTCTCGACCGTCATCGACAGCCCGTCCCGCCCGGTCAGGCGGGCCACCGGGCGCAGCGCCTGCGGGGCATCCGAGAGGCAGAAATTGTGGTCATACCCGCCATCACCGATGCCGCGCCCGGCCCGGAAGTCGAAGCGGCCACCGGCGACCGGCGCGATCTCTCCGGTGGGGATCAGGTCGTCATCGACGGGCAGGTAGCCGTCGGCCATGACCTGCAGACGATGGTCGCGCGCATCGCCGGATCCGTCGAGGTCGAAATAGCCGTGATGGGCCAGGCTGCAGGGGGTGGGGGCGTCGGTCTGGGCCAGAAGCGTCAGCCCGAGGGCGTCATCGGCCAGCGAAATCTGCGCGCCGATCCGCAGCCGCCCCGGAAAGCCCATATGCCCGTCCGGCAGTTCAAGCCGCAGCGAGACCCGGTCGCTGGCCAGCGCCTCGACATGCCACAGCATCAGGTCGCAGCCCTCGGCGCCGCCATGCAGCGTGTGGCGGGCGCGGAAATTCGCATCGGTCGCATGGTCGCGCCCGTCCAGCCGGAACCGCGCGCCGCCGATGCGGTTGGCGAAGCGTCCGACGATCGCGCCCAGATAGCGGCCGCCGGCCAGGTAATCGGCCGGCTCGGGGCAGCCCAGCACCAGCGGGTGGCCCACGCCGTCCAGCCGCAGGTCCTGCACGATGGCGCCAAGGGTCAGCACCCGCGCCGTCAGCCGTCCGCCGCGCAGGGTCACGCGCTGCACCTGACGGCCATCGGGCAGGCTGCCGCAGGGCCGCGCGATCACAGCAGGACCTGCGGCTCGGGCAGGCCGGGCGCCGGGGCGCGCACCAGCCAGGGCAGCCCCTGCGCGGGGTCGGGATCGGCGATCCCCTCGCGCGCGGTGGTCACCAGCATGTCGCGCAGATCCGCACCGCCAAGCGCGGGGCAGGAGCTGTGCAGCCCGCCGACCGCCACCTCGTCCAGCCGCCCGCCCGAGGGGTCGAAGCGGATCACCCGCCCCGCGCCCCAGCAGGCGAGGCACAGCGCGCCCTCGGCGTCGATCACCGCGCCGTCGGGGTTCAGCCCGTCGCCGCGCAGGTCCAGATAGGGCCGCGGCGCGCCCTGCGGCCAGCCCGCGGCGTCCAGATCCAGCCGCCAGACCCGGCCTTGCCGCGTGTCGGCGTAATGCGCGCTGCGGCCATCGGCGGAAAAGCAGATCGCGTTCGGGATGGTGATGCCGCTGACCAGACGGCGCAGGTCACCGCGATACCAGCGATAGATCGCGCCGCGCCCCTGCTGCGCCTGCTTGCCCATGGTGCCGAACCAGAAGCCGCCCTGCCGGTCGGCCCGCCCGTCATTCGAGCGCGTGTCGGGCTGGTCGGCCTCGACCTCTGCCAGCATCTGCAAGACGCCACGGGTCAGGTCCAGCAGCGCCAGCCCGGTCTCGGTCGCGACGATCAGCCGGTCGCGATCCACCCAGCCCGCCGCCGAGGCCATGCGGTCGAAGCGCCAGTCCAGCGGCAGGCCCGCCTCGCGCGACAGAAGCCGCCGGCCGAGGATGTCGAACCAGAAGAACTGCCCGCGCAGCGGATGCCACAGCGGCCCCTCGCCCAGGTCGCAGATGCGGTCGTCAAACGGCGTCATGGCGGATCTCCGGCTTGGGCCAGTCGTGATTGCGACAGGCGCATCAGCGCCTTCTGCAACAGGATGAAGACCAGCAGCAGGATGCCGATCACGATCTTGGTCCACCAGCTGGACAGGCTGCCGTCGAAGACGATGTAGGTCTGGATGAGGCCCATCGTCAGCACCCCCACCAGCGTGCCGAAGACATGGCCCGCCCCCCCGCTGAGCAGGGTGCCCCCGATCACCACCGCGGCGATGGCGGTCAGTTCCGTGCCGACCGTCGACAGCGAATAGCCCGAGCCGGTGTAGACCGAGAAGACGATCCCCGACAGTCCTGCCATCAGCCCCGAAAACGCATAGACCAGCATGATCGTGCGCCCCTGCCGCACCCCCATCAGCCGCGCGGTCGCCTCGCCGCCGCCAAGCGCGTAGATGCTGGCACCGAAGCGGGTCTTGTGGGCGATCACCATGCCGGCCAGCACCGCCAGCAGCATCAGCACCCCGATCAGCGTCAGCCGCCCCTTGCCGGGCATCAGCCAGTAGGCCGATTGCAGGGACTTGTAGAAGGGATGCTGGATCGGCACCGAATCGATCGACAGCATGTAGGCCGCGCCGCGCGCCAGGAACATGCCGGCCAGCGTCACGATGAAGGCCGGCATCGCCAGCCGGTCGATCAGCAGCCCCATCGCCGCGCCGAACCCGGTGGTGATCGCCAGCAGCAGCGCAAAGACCAGCAGCGGGTGCAGCGCGGTGTCGCGCAGCGTCACCGCGATGAAGACGCCCGAAAAGGCGATGACGCTGCCCACCGACAGGTCGATCCCGCCCGACAGGATCACCAGCGTCATCCCCACCGCCACGATGCCCAGATAGGCGTTGTCGGTCAGCAGGTTGCCGATCACCCGCGTGGACAGGATGTTGGGGAACTGCAGCCAGCACAGCAGCCAGGCCACCAGGAAGATGGCGATGGTGACGCCGAGCGGCAGCATCCGGGCGCGGATCATGGCCGCCCCCCGCCTGCCGCGCGGACCTCGCGGCCCAGCCTTCGGCTGTCGCGCCACAGCCGGTATCGGGCCGAGATGCGCGGCGATTGCAGCACCAGGATGACCAGCACCAGCCCCGCCTTGATGACCAGGTTGTATTCGGACGGATAGCCCGCCAGCAGGATGCCGGTGTCGATGGTCTGGATGATCAGCGCGCCGATCAGCGAGGCGGCGATGGAAAACCGCCCGCCCAGCAGCGAGTTGCCGCCGATCACCACGGCCAGGATCGCGTCCAGTTCAAGCCACAGCCCGGCGTTGTTGGCATCGGCGCCGCGGATGTCGGCCGTCACCACGATCCCGGCCAGCGCGGCACAGACGCCCGCGGCGACATAGACCGCGATCAGCAGCACCGTCGCGTTCACCCCGGCCAGCGCGCTGGCGCGGCGGTTCACGCCGATCGCCTCGACCAGCAACCCAAGCGCGCTGCGCCGCATCAGCAGCGCGACCGTGGCACCGGTCGCCAGCCACAGCCAGGCAGGCACCGGCAGCCCCAGGAGATTGCCCGAACCGAAGAAGGCAAAGCCCGGATCGGTGAAGGTCAGGATGCGCCCCTCGGTGATCAGCTGGGCAATCCCGCGCCCCATCGTCATCAGGATCAGCGTCGCCACGAAGGGCTGGATGCCGACCACCGCGACCAGCACCCCGTTCCAGAGCCCCGCAAGCCCGCCCGCGCCCAGCGCCAGCGCAAGCGCGGCTGCCAGGCCCCAGCCCGAGGCGATGGCATGGGCCGCGACCGCGCCGCAGATGGCCATGGTCGCGCCCACCGACAGGTCGATGCCGCGCGTGGCGATCACCAGCGTCATGCCCACGGCCAGAAGGGCCACGGGGGCGCCGCGCTTCAACACGTCGATCACCGGCCCGACAAGCCGCCCATCGCTGAGCGAGATGTCCAGAAACCCCGGAAACACCGCCGTCACCAGCGCGACAAGCGCCACCAGTGCGATCAGCTGCGGGGCAAGGCGTCCGATCAGGCTCATGCTGCCGCCCCGTCCAGGGCGATGGCGCGCATGATCTCGTCCCCGGTGACGCGCGGTCCCTCAAGCGCGGCGACATGGCGCCGGTCGCGCAGGACGATCACCCGGTCCGAGGCGGCCACCAGCTCGTCGATCTCGCTGCTGATCAGCAGGACCGACATGCCCGACCGCGTCAGCTTGTCGATCAGCCGCAGGATCTCGGCATGGGCGCCCACGTCGATGCCGCGCGTCGGCTCGTCCAGGATCAGGAAGCGCGGGTTCATCGCCAGCCAGCGGGCCAGCACCGCCTTTTGCTGGTTGCCGCCCGACAATTCGCCGATCGGCTTGTCGCGGCCCGAGGTGCGGATGTCGAGCCGGGCGATGTAGTCGTCGGCCAGCCGGTTCTGTTCGGCGCGCGGCAGGGGCCGGGCCCATCCGCGCCGCGCCTGAAGGCCCAGCACGATGTTCTCGCGCAGCGACAGCTCGCCGACGATGCCCTCGGTCTTGCGATCCTCAGGGGCAAAGCCGAAGCCGGCGGCGATGGCAGCGCGCGGGCTGGACAGGTCCAGCGGCCCCGCGGCGTCGCTGGCCCGCCCCGATTGCGACGGCCGGATGCCGAACATCAGTTCCGCGGTTTCGGTGCGGCCCGAGCCCAGCAACCCGGCCAGCCCGACGACCTCGCCCTGGCCGATCGCCAGGTCGAACGGTTCCAGCACGCCGCGCCGGCCGATGCCGTCAAAGCGCAGCAGTCCGGGGCGCTGCGGGCTGGTGTCCGCGCGGGCGTCGTGATGGATCCCGGCCTCCAGCGCGCGTCCCAGCATGTGTTCGATCAGCTGCATCCGGTCGAGGCCCGCGATGTGGGCGGTGACCACCTTGCGGCCGTTGCGCAGCACCGTCACGCGGTCGCAGAGATCGAAGACCTGGTCCAGGAAATGCGACACGAACACGATCCCCAGCCCGCGCGCGCGCAGGCCGCGCACCACGTCGAAGACCATCCGCACCTCGGCCGCGTCGAGGCTGGCCGTGGGTTCGTCCAGGATCAGGACCTTGCCCGACAGCGCCACCGCGCGGGCGATGGCGATGATCTGGCGGATCGCCACCGAATAGCTGCCAAGATCGCGATCCACGTCGATCTGCAGCCCGTAGGGGGCCAGCAGCGCGCGGGCCTCGGCCCGCATCGCGCGGCTGTCGATCAGCCCCCAGCGGCGCGGCTCGCGCCCGAACATCAGGTTCTGCGCGACCGTCAGATTGGCCAGCAGGTTCACCTCCTGATAGACCGTGCCGATGCCCAGTATCTGCGCCTCGCGGGTCGAGGCCGGGTCGATCCTTGCGCCGTCCAGCGTGACCGTGCCGGCGTCGCGGCGATAGGCGCCCGTCAGGCACTTGATCAGCGTCGATTTTCCGGCGCCGTTCTCGCCCAGAAGCGCATGGACCTCGCCCGCGCGCAGGTCCAGATCGACCGCGTCCAGCGCCCGCGTGCCGGGAAAGGTTTTGCTCAGCGAGCGGATCGTCAACAGCATCGCGGCCTCGCGCCTGAGGGGTGCCGGACCGCCCGCGGGGGGCGGCCCGGCCCTGCGGATCAGTAGCCCAGATCCTTGCGGGCCTCGTATTCGCCAGCCGGATCGTCGGCCTGCGTGTAGAGGCGCGAGTCGGTCTGGATGAACTTGGCCGGCATCGTGCCGTCCTTCCAGTAGGCTTCCAGCGCGTCGAAGGCGGGGCCGGCCATGTTCGGCGTCAGCTCGACCGTGGCATTGGCCTCGCCATCGGCCATCGCCTTGAAGATGTCTGGCACGGCGTCGATCGACACCACAAGGATATCCTTGCCCGGCGCCAGCCCCGCCTCCTTGATGGCCTGGATCGCGCCCACCGCCATGTCGTCGTTATGGGCGTAAAGCGCGCAGATGTCCTTGCCGCCATTCTCGGCCTGAAGAAAGCTTTCCATCACCTCCTTGCCCTGCGCGCGGGTGAAATCGCCGGTCTGGCTGCGCACGATCTGAAGGTTGGCGTGGTCCTTGATGGCATTTTCGAAGCCGGTCTTGCGATCGATCGCCGGGCTTGACCCGGTGGTGCCCTGCAACTCGACGATCCGGCAATCCTTGCCCGCCACCGTCTCGGCCAGCCACGTGCCGGCCACCTCGCCCTCATGCACGAGGTTCGAGCCGACGGCCGTCAGGTACATGTCGTCCGAACTGTCCACCTGACGGTCCAGCAGCACCACCGGGATCTCGGCCTCCTTTGCCTCTTCCAGCACCGAATCCCAGCCCGTCGCCACGACCGGCGCCAGCAGGATGGCATCGACGCCCTGGGCGATGAAGGACCGGATCGCGGCGATCTGGTTTTCCTGCTTCTGCTGCGCGTCCGAGAATTGCAGCTGGTAGCCGCGTTCCTTGGCCTGGGTCTGGGTCAGCGTCGTTTCCGCCGCGCGCCAGCCCGATTCCGAGCCGATCTGCGAAAAGCCGATGGTCTGGCCCTCGGCCAGCGCGGCGGTGGCGGTCATCGCCAGCGCGGCGACGGTTGTCATCAGGGTTCTCGTGGTCATCTTGTCCTCCCTTGGGTTTCATGACCGTGCACTGTCTTT
>NZ_JAVAMQ010000010.1 GCF_030732095.1 Paracoccus spongiarum
GGGCTCGAGCTGCCGGGGATCGTCGACGAGGTGATCACCATGGCCGAGCTGAAGGCCGATAGCGGCGATCCCTACCGCGCCTTTGTCTGTCAGACGATTAACCCGTGGGGTTTCCCGGCCAAGGACCGTTCCGGCCGCCTCGGCCCGGTGGAAGAGCCGCATCTTGGCCGTCTGATGGACAAGATCCGCGCCCCCGGCACGCCCGCGCCCCGTCGCCTGACATTCACGCCGCCCGCTGATGGCGCGGCCGATCACCCCCATCCGCAATCCTGATCCGCAAAGGAGACACCCCCATGGGTTCCTCGACTTCAACGACGCCCAGTCCAACACCAACCTCATCCCCAAGGGCACGCTGGCCAAGGTGCGCCTGACGATCCGCCCCGGCGGTTTCGACGACGCGTCGCAGGGCTGGACGGGCGGCTACGCCACGCGCGGCTCGACCGGTGCGGTGTACCTCAACGGCGAGTTCACCGTCACAGAGGGTCAGTACGCCCGGCGCAAGATCTTCACCCTGATCGGTCTCTACAGCCCGAAAGGACCGGACTGGGCCAACATGGGCCGCAGCATGATCCGCGGCATGCTGAACTCGGCGCGGGGGATTTCCGACAAGGACCAGTCCCCGCAGGCGCAGGCGGCTCGGCGGATCAACGGGCTTGGGGATCTGGATGGGATCGAGTTCCTCGCCCGGATCGATGTCGGCACCGATGCCAGCGGCGATGACAAGAACGAAATCCGGAGCGCGGTGACGCCGGACCATCGGGATTACGCCCAGCACATGGGGCTCGCCGCGCAGCCCGGCTACCACCCGCCCGCGCAACCCGCGCAGCAACAGACGGTCCAGCAACAGCCCGCGTCGCTGGTGCCGGGTCGGCCCTCCTGGGCGCAGTGAGGGCCTGACCCATGCGCCTTCGCCCCCGTCAAAGCCTCTTCGTGGAGCGCAGCCTCGCTGCGCTCTGCGATCACGGCAACACCCTCAGCATCGCCTCGACGGGCTTCGGCAAGACCATCGCTCTGTCAGCGGTCGTCGCCAAATCCCTCGAGGGCAGCGATGCCAAGGCCTGCATCCTCGCGCATCGCGACGAGCTGACCGCGCAGAACCGGGCGATGTTCGGCCAGGTTGCGCCTGAAATCACCACTTCCGTCGTCGATGCCGAGGCCAAGAGCTGGGCCGGGCGTGCGACCTTCGCCATGGTGCCGACCCTCTCGCGGCCGGCCAATCTGGCGGCGATGCCCGCGCTCGACCTTCTGGTCATCGACGAGGCGCATCACGCCGTGGCCGACAGCTATCGCCGGATCATCGACCATGTCCGGGGTGCCAATCCTGCCTGCCGGATCTTCGGCGTCACCGCCACGCCCAGCCGGGGCGACCGCAAGGGGCTGCGCGAGATCTTCGACAATGTCGGCGACCAGGTGCGGCTGGGCGAACTGATCGCCTCGGGCCACCTTGTCCCGCCCCGCACATACGTCATCGACGTGGGCGTGCAGGAACAACTGCGCGCTGTGCGCAAGAGCGCTGCCGACTACGACATGACCGAAGTCGCGCAGATCATGAACCGCGCGCCGGTGACGGACGAGGTCGTCCGGCATTGGCAGGAAAAGGCGAGCGAGCGGCCGACCGTGGTCTTCTGTTCCACCGTGGCCCATGCCGAAAATGTCGCTGCCGCCTTCAATGGCGCAGGTGTTTCGGCGGCCGTCATCCATGGCGATCTCGATGCCGGCACGCGCCGCCGCATCCTCGCCGCCTATGCCTCGGGCGAAATCCGGGTCATCGTCAACGTGGCCGTGCTGACCGAGGGCTGGGACCATCCGCCCACCTCCTGCGTCGTGCTGCTGCGGCCGAGTTCCTACAAGTCGACCATGATCCAGATGGTCGGGCGGGGCCTGCGGACAGTGGATCCCGAGGAACATCCCGCTGTCGTGAAGACCGACTGCATCGTGCTGGATTTCGGGACATCAAGCCTGATCCACGGCACGCTGGAACAGGATGTCGATCTGGACGGCAAGACCGAGACCGGTGAGGCCCCCACCAAAACCTGCCCGGCCTGCGAAGCGGAGATCCCGCTCTCTGCCACCGAATGCCCACTTTGCGGCGAGGTTTTCCCGCGTGAGATTGCCGAGACGGTCGAAGGCGCGGACGCTACCCCGCTCTCGGGTTTCATCATGTCCGAGATCGACCTTCTGAAGCGGTCAAGCTTCGCATGGGTCGATCTGTTCGGCGATGATGCGGCGCTGATGGCCAACGGCTTCAATGCCTGGTGCCGTTCTGATGCTGGACTACAATCACCGTCCCACCATCGCCGAACGCGTCAACGCTGCCATCGATGCCGCGCTCATCGCCGAGCGCGAGGCCACGCCGCCCCGAACCTATCTTGGCGCATCCCGGCTGGGGCATGCCTGCGAGCGCGCCTTGCAGTTCGAATTCGCGGGCGCGCCAAAGGACGATGGCGCGGATTTCGGCGGCCAGACGCTGCGGATCTTCGAGATCGGCCACCAGCTCGAGGATCTGGCCATCCGCTGGCTGCGCGCGGCCCGGCTCGACCTTTACACCCGCAAGGGCAATCGCCCCGATGGCGAGCAGTTCGGCTTTTCCGTCGCGGGTGGGCGCATCCGGGGCCACGTCGACGGGATCATCGCCGCGGCACCTGCGCCGCTGGGCATCGGCACTCCGGCGCTCTGGGAATGCAAGACCATGAACGCGAAGAACTGGCGGGCCTGCGTCAAGGACGGGGTCGCTGTCGCCAAGCCAGTCTATGCCGCGCAGATCGCGCTCTACCAAGCCTACATGGAAGTGGCGATCTCTAGCATCTCGGCCAATCCGGCGCTGTTCACTGCAATCAACAAGGACACGGCCGAATTGCACCACGAACTGGTGCCCTTCGACGCAGGGCTCGCGCAGCGCATGTCGGACCGGGGCGTCCGGATCCTCCAGGCGACCGACGCGGGCGAGCTTTTGCCTCGCGTCGCCACCAATCGTGACTTCTTCGAATGCCGCTTCTGCCCATGGGCCGCGCGCTGCTGGGGGCTGCCCGGATGAGCAACGCGCCCGTCGAGCCGCCCGATCCACCCCAGACACTTGAGGATACGCCCATGACCGCCGGTCACGAAGACCGCTCCGCACCGCCCGACGCATCGACGGGGAATCTGGTCCATTTCAACCCTTGGCGCGATTTCAACGATGCCGCCCCGATGGCCGATGTCTTCGGCGACGAGCCGGACCCCGAGCAGATCACCCAGTTCATGGAGGTGGTCTTCGGCTACTGCGACGGGCTGATCCCGGTGCGCAGTTTCATCGACAAGGGGCAGGGCATCGACGGCCGCCCGCACAACATCTGGCTGGATGCCAATGCCGCTGCGGCCGGGAAGATGGCCACCTTCGCCACATGGGCGTCGCGCGAGGGGGCCGCAGTCTATGTCATCCCCGGCACGGTCGCCGCAGTCGGCCATGCCAAGGCGGCGGAAATCCTGCAGATGCAGACCGTGGTCGTGGACATCGACAGCGGTGACATCGCGGCCAAGCGCGCCCATCTGGAGCGCCACCTCGGGCCTCCGACCATGGTCGTGGAAAGCGGCGGTGTCACGGCCGAGGGGCAACGCAAGGCCCATGTCTGGTGGAAACTCACCGAGCCCTCCGAGGGCAGCGACGTCGCGCGCGTCACGCGCCTGCGCGGCGACATTGCCGCCAAGGTTGGGGGCGACATGCATTTCCGCTCGGCCCACCAGCCGATCCGGGTGGCGGGGTCGGTCTATTACAAGAACAACCTCAAGACGCAGGTCCGGATCGTCGAACTGAACGCGGGCCTCGAGCGGGATCTGGCTGAATTCATCGAGGCCGTGGCCGACATGCCTCCTGCACCCGGCATCAGTCTGGCCCCGGATTTCGCCACTCCGGGTTTGAGTTTTGCCGGTCTGGGCGGGTTGGGCAACGGGGGCTGGCGCGGAGCTTTGCGGATTGCGCGGCGTCAGGCCCCGTTGCGGGGCGAAGGTTCGGGCAAACTCGGCTGGGGTCTGCCAGCCGAGGCGGGAGTGGGGCCGTTCGGTGTTATAGTCCGTGCGCCAGGCTGTCAGCGTGACGCGGGCGTGATGCAGGGACGGGAACAGGGTCTCGTTCAGCAACTCATCGCGCAGACGACCGTTGAAGCTTTCGATGAAGGCATTCTGGGTCGGCTTGCCTGGCGGGATGTAGTGCCAGTCAAACTTGCGATCATCCACGAACTTCAGGATCGCGTTCGAGGTGAACTCGGTTCCATTATCGCTGACCACTGTCTGGGGCTTGCCGCGGACATCTCCGTCTGATGACCAGCAGCAGGCGGCCTGACGAAAGACGAGGGGTCAAAATTCGACAGCGATGCCCCCACTCGAGGGGCCGGAATTGCGTCGCGAAACACGGGCAGGCTGCAATCCGGCCTTCTCTCTATCCTTCGATGCGGGTGAAATCCGCGATCTGGCGGCCCACTTCGCGGATGCGGGACAGAAGGTTCAGGCGGTTGCGGCGCAGAATCTGGTTGTCGCTGTTGACCTGTACGGTGTCGAAGAAGGCGTCGATGGGGGCGCGCAGGGCCGCGATTGCGGTCATGGCGGCGGGGAAGTCTTCCTGTGCCATGGCCTGCCTGATCGCCGGTTCGGCGGTGTCGAGGGCGGCAAAGAGGGCGCGTTCCGCGTCGGTTTCGGCGAATTTCACGTCGGCGCCAAAGCTGTATTCGACGCCGTCCCTGTCCTCGGCCTGGGCCAGGATATTGCCGGCGCGCTTGAGGCCCTGGGTGAGGTTCTTTCCGTCCTCGGTCGCCAGCATGGCGTTCAGCGCGGTGGCGCGGTTCACCACCAGCACGAGGTCGTCATTGCCGGGCTGGGCCAGCACGGCGTCGATGATGTCATGGCGGATGCCCTGATCGCGCAGATGGACCTTGAGGCGGTCGTGGAGGAAGGAGAGGAGGTCGGCTGACATGTCTGCCGCCCACTGTTCGTGCCTGCCAAGTGCCTGAACGCCCGAGTCGGGATCCATCGGGACCATCCTCGCCTCGACGCGCATGCGCGCTTCGCTTGCGAGGTCGTCTGGCAATGTCTCGCAATCGGCAGCTTGCGTCTCATAACCACGCATTTGCACTTGGCCAAACAGAGTTGCGATGTGTGAGAGTGCAACTTGGGCGAGATCAACCTTGGCCCCAGTCGAAAGGACCAACCGGATCACGCCCAGCGCTGCCCGCCGCAGCGCAAATGGGTCTTTTGACCCGGTGGGCTTCTCATCAATCGCCCAGAAACCTGTCAGCGTATCGATCTTGTCGGCCAGGGCAACGGCCACCGACACCGGCGCGGTCGGCACGGCGTCGGACGGACCCAGCGGCGCGTAGTGGTCGCGGGCGGCGTCGGCAACGGCGTCCGGTTCGCCCGCTGCAAGCGCGTAGTAGCGGCCCATGATGCCTTGCAGTTCTGGGAATTCACCGACCATGGCGCTGCGCAGGTCCAGCTTGGCCAGACGCGCGGCGCGTTCGGCCTGATCGGGGTCGGCCCCGACCAGCGGGGCGATCTCGCGCGACAGGGCCGCGATGCGCTCGATCCGGTCGGCCTGTGATCCCAGCTTGTTGTGGAAAGTCACCGATTTCAGGCCCTCGGCCCAGCCCTCCATGCCCGATTTCGCCTCGCGCAGGTCGTTGTCCCAGAAGAAGGCGGCGTCCGACAGGCGGGCGGCCAGGACGCGCTGGTTGCCGGCCAGGATTGTTGCGCCGTCGTCCGGGGTCTCGATATTGGCGACCGTGACAAAGCCCTCGATCCGGCCGGTCTTGGGGTTGCGGGCCGAGAAGAACTTCTGGTGTTCTTTCATCGAGGTCTGCAGCACCTCGGGCGGCAGGTCGAGGAAGCGGTCCTCGATCACGCCCATCAGCGGCACCGGCCATTCGACGAGGCCCGCGACCTCGGCCAGCAGCGCCTCGTCGGGAACGATGTCCCAGCCGCGCGCGAAGGCGAGGTTGCCCATCTGCTGGCGGATCGCGGCTTCGCGTTCGGCGGGGTCCAGCATGACGCGGGCGCGGCGCAGTTTGGCGGCGTAGTCGTCAAAGCCGGTCACGGTGAAGGCGTCGGGCGCCATGAAGCGATGCCCGCGCGTGGTGTTTCCGGCGGCGATGCCATCGATCTCAAGCGGCACCACGCGGGCGCCCGCCTCGTCAGTCAGGATGCAGAGGATCGCGTGCAGCGGGCGCACCCAGCGAAGCGACCCGGCGCCCCAGCGCATCGATTTCGGCCAGGGAAAGTTGCGGATCGCGCGGTCCAGCACCTCGGCCAGGATCTCGGCGGCGGGGCGGCCGGGCTTTTCGATGGTGGCGAACCAGACCTGCCCCTTCTTGTCGTCGCGCGCCTCAAGCTGGTCGCGGCCAAGACCGGTTGCGCGCAGGAAGCCCTCGATCGCCTTTTCGGGGGCGTCGGTGCGCGGGCCCTTGCGCTCTTCGCGGGTGTTGGGGCTGCCGGCGGCCAGACCCTCGACGGTCAGGGTCAGGCGGCGCGGGGTCGAGAAGGCACCGGCGCTGGCATAGGTCAGGCCGGCCTCGACCAGCCCCTCGGTCACGAGGCGTTTCAGATCATCGCGGGCGCGGGCCTGCATCCGGGCGGGGATTTCCTCTGAAAAGAGTTCGATCAGCGCATCGGGCATCAGTCCATCACTCCGCGTTCCGGGGTCTTGTCGTTGAATTGGTGCCAGCCATAGGCGCGGCCGTCGGGATAGACGGCCAGCACGCGATCCACGTCGGGGCGGATCTCGGACTGGCTGAGCACGGCGCGCGCGGCGCCGCGTTCCAGATCGGCCCCGATGGCGGCCGCGTCGAAGCAGCCGAACCAGTCGGGGGCATTCAGGGGCGTGGCGCCGTCGAAGGGCAGGGTGTCGGCGGGCAGCGGCGCGTCCAGGCGGAAGCACGCCCGCCAGCGGATCGGAGAGCTGTCGGCGTCGATGCCCTCGAAGCCTGTCGCGATCAGGGGTTGCGGGCCGGACGCGGTCTGGATCAGCACCGTCGCGGCCGGATCGCCCGGTTCGATGCGGTCATAGAAGCCGTATTGCTGCGCATACCACACGCCGGCGCCCGCCGCCACGGTGACGAGCCCCAGGCAGACGATGGTGATCCGGCCCCAGTTCACGCCGCGACCCCGGCAGCTTCTGTGGTAAGGAACAGATCGGCGCAGCCCTTGGCCAAGGCCCGCACACGGCCGATATAGGCCTGACGCTCGGTCACGCTGATCACACCGCGGGCATCCAGCAGGTTGAAGATGTGGCTGGCCTTGATCGCCTGGTCATAGGCTGGATGAGCCATCGGGATGCGCCGCCCCGCGCCATCCTCTGCTGCGGCGCCAAGGATGCGGGCGCATTCGGCCTCGGCGTCGCGGAAGTGCTGGAACAGCATGTCGGTATCGGCCTGATCGAAGTTCCAGCGCGAATATTCCTGTTCGGTCTGGCGAAAGATGTCGCCATAGCTCAGCGGGATCGGCGCGGCGGGGTCATTGAAGGGCATGTCCATCACATGTTCCACGCCCAGCACATACATCGCGAGCCGTTCCAGCCCGTAGGTCAGCTCGCCCGAGACCGGCTTGCAGTCATGGCCGCCGACCTGCTGGAAGTAGGTGAACTGGCTGACTTCCATGCCGTCGCACCAGACCTCCCAGCCAAGGCCCCACGCGCCAAGCGTGGGGCTTTCCCAGTCGTCCTCGACAAACCGCACGTCATGGATCATCGGGTCCAGCCCGATGGCGCGCAGGCTGCCCAGATACAGGTCCTGCAGGTCCGGGGGGCTGGGCTTGATGATGACCTGATACTGGTAGTAGTGCTGCAGCCGGTTCGGGTTCTCGCCATAGCGGCCATCGGTGGGGCGGCGCGAGGGCTGGACATAGGCGGCGGCCCAGCTTTTGGCGCCAAGGGCGCGCAGGGTCGTGGCGGGGTGGAAGGTGCCGGCGCCCACCTCCATGTCATAGGGTTGCAGCACCGCGCAGCCCTGTGCGGCCCAGTAGGCTTGCAGGCGCAGGATCACCTCCTGAAAGCTGCGGGGTCGGTTGGGGCTGGTCATCGGGCCGTCCTTCCGGATAGATCAGGTCAAGCTTTCGCGCCTTCTAGGCGTGGCATCGGACAGGGTCAATAAAGGCCCGGAGGCGCAGGGGCCCGGGGTGCCCCGCAAAGGAGACCGGAATGCGGCGATTGGCTTTCTTCGTTCTGGCGGCCGGGCTGCCGGTGGCCGCATTGGCACAGGACGCGGTGATCCGCATCGAGGCGAAGCGCGGCGGCGAGGCGGCCGCCGAGGCGGCGTCGGCCTGGTCGTCGCGGTTCGACAATGTCGTGACCTTCCCGCTGGCGCGGGGCTGGGTGGCGATCGGGCTTGGCCCGCTGCCGCCCGCCGAGGCCGAGGCGCGTCTGGCGGCGCTGAAGGCCACGGGCCAGGTGCCGGGCGACAGTTTCGTGGCCGTGCCCGGCGGCGACGTCGTGCTGAGCCCGGTGGCTGCGGCAGCCGCCCCGACCGAAGCCGGCGCCGAGGCGGCCGAGGCTCCGGCGCAATCCACATCCGAGCCCGAGACGGTCACGACCGAGGACATCGCGATCACGATGGATCCGCCCCAGCCTCCCGCGCCGGCGCCGGGGACGCATATCCGCCTGCAATCGCTGCAATCGCGCCCCGAAGCCGAGGCCGCCTTGCAGACCTGGCGCGAGAGATTTCCCGAGGCGGGGCTGTGGGCCGTGCCCGGTGGCTGGTATGGCGTCACGCTTGGCCCGCTGGACGACGCGACCGCGCAGGCCTGGCTGGCCGCCTTCAAGGCCAGCGGTGATGTCCCGCGCGACGCCTTCACCACACCCGCTGCCGACCTGGGCGAGGCGATCGACGCGGGATCGGCCCCCGACCTGCCCGCGGCCGAGCCGGCGGCCGCGATGCCGCCGCTGGACGAGGTGCAGCGCGCCCTGCGCTGGTCGGGGCATTATGGCGGCGATATCGACGGCAAGTCGGGGCCGATGACGCGCGAGGCCATCGCCCGTGCCGTCACCGCGCTGCGGCTGTCACCCGACGAGGGTCTGGCGATGCGCCGGCTGATCGACAGCCGCGCCGCCTGGCGCGACGCGATGGGCCTCAGCACGCTGGAGGACGAGGCCACCGGGTTGTCGCTGATCGCGCCGATGGATCGGCTGGAATTCGACCGGGCCGAACGGTCGCTGTCGATCTATGGCCCGAAGGACGGTTCGGGCGCGGCGCTGATCCTGTTCAGCCAGAAGGGCGGGCAGCAGGAATTGCTGGACCTTGCCGGGCTGGTCACCGCGCTGGGCTGGGTGCCGCAGCCGCAACGGACCATCGAACAGGGCCGGGTCCGGCTGCAGGGCGCGAATGACGATCACATCGGCCATGCCGAGGGGTGGGTGCGCGATGGCCGGGCTGAGGGCTTCGTGCTGATCTGGCCGGCCACCGATGCCGGGAACCAGCCGCGCGTTGCCGCCGAAATCTCGGAAAGCCTCGCGCGCTTTGCCCCGGCGGGCAACGAGGCCGGGATGGACGCGGCCCTTCCCGTCACGCCATGACGGCCGGCGCGGCGCGCCTGGACGGCGGCGCAAGGCTGGACCCCGCCGATCCGCGTGACCCGGCCGCCCTCGACTGCCTTGCCCGCTATTACGCGGAACTGGCCAGCCGGTTCGCGCAGGGCTTCGACGTCTCGCTGTCGCGTGACCCCGAGGCCGGGGCGATGCTGCCGCCGCGCGGGCTGTTCCTGATTGCATGGGCGGGCGATCTGCCGGTCGGCTGCGCGGGCCTGAAGGGGCTTGGGCCGGGCGAGGCAGAGGTCAAGCGCCTCTGGGTCGCGCCCGCCGCCCGCGGGCAGGGGCTGGCGCGCCGGCTGATGGCCGCGCTTGAACAGCACGCCGCCGGGGCGGGCATCACCCGGCTGCTGCTGGATACGAACAGCGCGCTTGGCGAGGCGCTGGCACTCTACCGCGCGACCGGATGGACGCCGATCGCGCGTTACAACGACGATCCCTATCCCGACATCTTCCTGGAAAAGCGCCTGCCCGGCGTGCCTGTCGGCTAGGCCCGCCAGAAGCGCGGCAGCAGCAGCACCAGCACCGAGACCAGCTCCAGCCGGCCCAGATACATCCCGAAGATCATCAGCCACTTGGCCGCGGTCGGAAATTCCGCGATCGAGCCGTTGGCGGTGATCTCGGGTCCCCAGGCGGGGCCGACATTGGCGATCGCCGTCCAGGCGGCGGTCAGCGCGGTGCGCGGATGCAGCCCGGTCAGCGCAAGCCCGACGATCAGCAGCCCGAAGCTGAGGACGAACAGCGTGAAGAAGGCCATCACGGAATCGATCACCTCCTTCTCCAGCGGCCGCCCCTCGTAGCGCAGCGGATAGACGCGGTGCGGCGAATGCATGCGGCGCACCTGCGCGCGAACCGCCTGGAACAGCACCAGATAGCGGAAGACCTTGACCGAACAGCCCGTCGATCCGGTGCATCCGCCGATCAGCGCGCAGACGATCAGCACCGCGAAGGGCAGATGGCCCCATTCCAGCACGTTGGTCGAGGCAAAGCCCGTGCCCGAGAAGATGGTGATGGTGTTGAATACGGTCTCGCGCACCACTTCCAGCGGATCGGCGTCCTGGTGCATGTAGAGCAGGCGATAGATGACGATCACCGCGCAGGCATAGAAGATCCAGCGCAGATAGGCGCGGATCTGGCTGTCCTGCCAGATCGGCACGAAGTTCCCGCGCATCGCCTGCACCATGCGGATGAACGGTATCGAGGCCAGCACCATGAAGACCGAGGCCGCCCATTCCGGCCCGCCCAGATAGGCGCCGAAGCTGGCGTCATAATTCGAGAAGCCGCCGGTCGAGCAGGTCGTCAGCGCGTGCACCACGGCGTCGAAGCCGTTCATGCCCAGCATGATGAAGGTCAGGATGCAGGCCGCCGTCATCAGGATGTAGACGCGCGTCATCTCGGCCGCGATCTCGCCCGCGCGGGGCAGCACCTTGCCCAGCGTGTCGAACCCTTCGGACCGAAAGAACTGCATGCCGCCGACCTTCATCACCGGCAGGAACACCATCGCGACCACGACGATCCCAAGCCCGCCCGACCATTGCAGGATGGCCCGCCACAGATGCGTCCCCTTGGGCAGGTCGTCCAGCGCCGGAAAGGCGGTCGTGCCGGTGGTGGTGACGCCCGACATGGCCTCGAAATAGGCGTCGGTCAGGCTGGCGCCGGGCTCGCCCAGCACGAAGGGCAGGGCGCCGAAGATCGGCAGCACCGCCCACAGCCCCGAGGTTATGAGAAAGGCCTGCTGGATGTTCAGCGAGGTGTGGTCGCCGCGGGTGGCCACCGTCATCAGGAGCCCCATCACCACCGTCAGCAGCCCGCATTGCAGGAACAGCACCCAATGGTCATTGCCATCCCACCAGTCGACCAGCATCGGCAGGGACATTGCCGCGCCGAAGGCTATGACGATCTTTCCGATCGGGTGGACGACGGGGCGCAGGTCAATCATGCAGCCTGCTTGCCGCGCCCCCGCGCGCCGGTCAAGCGCCTCGCGCGGCGCGGGCCGTGCGGCGTGCCGGGGTGGTGCCGGAATGTCCGCCACCGATCCCGCGCCCGGCGCCGGCCCCGCAACTCCGGGCTTCAGCCGCGCCCGCGACGGCCGCCCCGCCTGCCGCCGCCCGCGCCCGAGGCCATCGCCGCGCGGCTGGCTTCGGCAAAGCCGGCACCCTGCGCGACGGCATCGACGACACGCGACAGGCGGATCCATTCGGCGCCGTTGGGGTCGTGATCCATCAGCAGGTTGGCGGCGCGGATCGCCTCCATCTCGACCAGGCGGACGGGGTTCATGATGGCGCTGGTCATGCCCGCGCCTATGGCCATGGGCAGGAAGGCGGCGTTCACGCCATGCCGATGCGGCAGGCCGAAGCTGATATTGCTGGCGCCGCAGGTGGTGTTCACGCCCAATTCGTCACGCAGCCGCCGGACGAGGGCAAAGACCTGCCGGCCCGCGGTCGCCATCGCCCCGACCGGCATTACCAGCGGATCGACCACGATGTCATGCGCGGGGATGCCGAAATCGGCCGCGCGCCGGACGATCTTGCGGGCCACCGCAAAGCGGATGTCGGGATCCTCGCTGATGCCGCTGTCGTCATTGCTGATCGCGACGACCGGCACTTTGTATCGGGCCACCAGCGGCAATACCAGTTCCAGCCTGTCCTCTTCGCCGGTGACGCTGTTCACGAGGGGCCGGCCCCGCGCGGTCTCGAGCCCGGCCTGCAAGGCGCCCGGGACCGAACTGTCGATGCACAGGGGCACCTCGACCAGCCCCTGGACCAGGTCGATCATCTGGCGCATCAGGGGCGGCTCGGTCAGGTTGGGGTCGGGATTCGAATTGTAGACCACGCCGGCATTCACATCGAGGACCATCGCCCCGCAGGCCACCTGTTCCAGCGCGTCGCGCGTGACGGTCGAGAAATCGCCCGCCTCCAGTTCGGCCGCCAGCTTCTTGCGGCCGGTCGGGTTGATGCGCTCGCCGATGACGCAGAACGGCTCGTCAAAGCCGATGGTCACGGTCCGGGTGGCGGATTCAAGCACGGTGCGGGTCATGGGCGGGCCTTCCGGGGGGCGGGGAAACTCATCGGGCGCGGGCGGCGGACAGCCAGCCGGTCGCCGCCGCGATGCCGCCAAGCGGAAAGAGATGCGCGGCCGAGATCGGAAAGTCGGGGTCATCGGCGCGGGCCTCGGCCAGCTCGGCGACGAAATCGGTCGGCTGGTAGGGGACCAGAAGCTTGGTGACATCGCGGGCGCGGCGCTGCAGCACCCGCAGGCTGGGACCGACGCCGCACATGATGGCGAATTTCAGCATGGTCTGCAGCTTTGCCGGGCCGGCCACGCCGATGCGGATGGGCATGTCGATGCCGGCGGCGCGCAGCCGCCTTGCCCAGGCGATGACCGGCTGGGCCTCGAAGGCGAACTGCGTGACGATCTGCATCCGGGCATCGGTGCGGGCCGCGAAATCGGCCTTCCAGCGCAGGGCGCGCATGACCTCGGCCTCCCCGCCACCCGGGTCGATGTCGCGGCTGCCCTCGGGGTGGCCGGCCACGAACAGCCGCCGGAATTCGCCAAAGAGGCCGCTGTCCAGCAGTTGCATCGAATCGCTGAAGGCCCCGCGCGGCGAGGACAGCCCGCCGCCCAGCAACAGCGCGCCCTCGGCGCCGCCGTCGCGATAGGCGGCGACCCATTCGGCCAGCATCGCGCGGTCCGCAACCATCCGCGCCGGAATATGCGGGACCGGGCGGAAACCCTCGTGCGCGAGCCGGGCGACTGTGGCCTGCATGGCCTCGGCCGGGGTGCCGTCGATATGGGCCACGAAGACCATCGTTCCGGCGGGCAGATGGTCGCGGAAGTCCGTGATCCCGGCGGCCGTGCGCGGCATCACCTCGATCGAGGCGCCGTCGAGAAAGGCGGCCATCGCGGCCGTGTGATGCGGGGGGGATCGAAACTGCATCAGCGCCATCTTTGTCAGCCTTGCGTCATCCGGGGATCGCGTCCGCCCGCGGCGGCCAGCGCGCGCAGGCGGTCGGGGTCGTATTCGGCCTCGATCCGCGCGGCCAGCACGGCCGCGCTGTCCGCCTCGGCCGACCGGCGCCGCCACTGGGCGAGGTAGTCGTCGGTTCCGGCCAGCCCCGCGGCCATCGCCGCCCGGTCGATCGCCGCCTCGAAGCGCGCATCAAGGTGGACGCGCAGGGCCGAACGCCCCTTGCCCTCGAGGACCTGCGCGGGGATGTCGCGCCAGAACACCACAGTCAGCCTTGCCATGCGCCCGCCTTCCGCCCGTCCTCCGGTTATGGCATCACCTGCCGCGGCCGATGGTCCGGTTGCGACCATGCCCGCGGTGGTTTGCGACCCGCGCCGGCCCGGCCGGGCTGGACAAGCCATTTCAAGGCGCTGGCCCGCGCGGGTCTTGATTGCGGGCGACCGGCGCGTTACCTTTTCATCAACTTGTCATCGGAGGGCGTGTGTTATGACGCCCAGGCGTCCGGCGGGTGCGGACGCGTTCCCGAAAATTGCGGTAGAGCCGTCGGACACCCGCGAACCCGAGGAGGGGGCGCTTTATGCGGCCCTCGATCTCGGCACAAATTCGTGCCGGATGCTGATTGCGCGACCGCGCGGCAGTCAGTTCCAGGTCATCGACAGCTTTTCCAAGCCGGTTCAGCTTGGGCAGGGGCTGGAAGCTTCGGGGCGGCTGTCCCGCAGTTCGATGGCGCGCACCGTTCACGCGCTGCAGGTCTGCCGGCGCAAGCTGGACCAGCACCGGGTCGGCAACATGCGGCTGGTCGCCACGGAGGCCTGCCGGCGGGCCCGCAACAGCCGCGATTTCCTGCGCACCATCCGCCGCGAGACGGGCCTGCCGGTCGAGATCATCAATGCCGAGGAAGAGGCCCGGCTGGCGGTGATTTCCTGCGCACCGCTGGTCAGCCAGACCACCGAGACGCTGATGGTCGTCGATATCGGCGGCGGCTCGACCGAACTGGTCTGGATCGACCTCGAGGATGTCGAGCCCAAGGAACGCTCGCGCGCGATCATGCGGCTGTCCGACGGCTTTGCCAATCCGCAGCCGGGCGGGGCGCGGGTCGTGGACTGGATCTCGGTGCCGCTTGGGGTGGCAACGCTGCGCGACCAGTTCTCGGATGTCGAGGATGACGAGGGCCGCTTTGCGCTGATGAGCTGGTATTTCGAGGAGATGCTGGCCGATTTCGCGCCCTATGCCGACGGCGCGCCGGATGAGGGGTTCCAGATCATCGGCACCTCGGGCACGGTCACGACCGTCGCCGCCAGCTTTCTGGGCCTGCGCCGCTATGACCGGACCAAGGTGGACGGGCTGGAAATGACCAGCGACCAGATCGACCGGGTGATCCACTCCTATCTGCAACTGGGCCCCGAAGGTCGCCGCGCCGATCCGCGCATCGGTCGCGAACGCCACGCCCTGATCATGTCGGGCGCGGCAATCCTGCAGACGCTGATGCGGGTCTGGCCGACCAATCGGCTGTCGGTCGCGGATCGCGGTCTGCGCGAGGGCTTGCTTTATGCCCAGATGGTGCGCGATGGGGTGCTGACCCCCGACGGGATGAACGGAGTAGCGTGATGAATGGCAAGGGACCGGGCAGCCGCGCCGGCAAGTCCAGCGGGCGGGGCCAGCGCGACTTGCGGGTGCGGGTCAAGACCGCCAAGGGCCGCAAGCTCAGCAGCAAGCTGTGGCTGGAACGCCAGCTGAACGATCCCTATGTCGCCCGCGCCCGCCGCGAGGGATTCCGCGGCCGCGCGGCCTTCAAGATCCTGGAACTGGACGACAAGTACCGCTTTCTGGTGCCGGGCGCGCGGGTCGTCGATCTGGGCTGCGCCCCCGGTGGCTGGTGCCAGGTCGCGGTGGGCCGCGTGAACGCGCTGGGCGAGAAGCAGGGCAAGGCCGTGGGCCGGGTCGTCGGCGTCGATCTGCAGGAGGTCGATCCGATCGCCGGGGCCGAGATCCATCAGCTGGATTTCCTGTCCGAAGGTGCGGACGATCTGGTCAAGCAGTGGCTTGGCGGCCCGGCCGATGTGGTTATGTCCGACATGGCGGCGGCCTCCTCGGGCCACAGGGGCACCGATCACATCCGCATCGTCGCCCTGGTCGAGGCGGCGGCGCAACTGGCCTTCGACGTGCTCGAACCGGGCGGAACCTTCGTGGCCAAGGTTCTGGCAGGCGGCGCCGAGACCGAGATGCAGGCCATGCTCAAGCGGAATTTCGACCGCGTGGCCAATGTGAAGCCGCCGGCCAGCCGCAGCGATTCGTCCGAGAAATTCGTGGTTGCCCAAGGGTTTCACGGCCGCGGCATCGCCGCGGATCCCGATCAGCAGGGCTGAGCGCGGAACGCCTCGGGGGTGCGGCCGGTGGCAGCGACGAAGGCGCGCGTGAAATGCGTCTGGCTGGAATAGCCCGCCTGCCGCGCGATCTGCGTCGTGGGCAACCGGCCCTGCCGCAGCAGGCCGGCGGCGCATTCCAGCCGCAGGTCATGGATCAGTTCGATCGCCCGCCGGCCACGCGCGGCCAGGCAGGCGCTGTCCAGCGCGGCGGTTGCGCAGTGCAACTGTCCGGACAATTCGGCCAGCGACAGGCAATCGCGCAGCGAGGCGCGTGCGAGGGTCAGGAACCGCTCGACAAGGTCGCGGTCGCCAGTGCGGATCTGCGGCGCGGCGGCGGGTGCCCGTTCCGGGTCCAGCGTCGCGAGGCAGCGCGGCAGCAGCGCCGCCAGGTCGGCCGTCCTGCCGGCATCCCGCGCCCCCGAGGCCGAGGCCAGCGCGGTCAGCAGCCTCAGAAGATGCGCCGCCTGCGCGCCGACATGCGCCGCAAGGCCGGCGGCCGGCAAGCCCGCCAGCGCCGCGAGATCGGCGGGGATCAGCGCCACATGGCCGCGCGCATCCTGCATCGGCAGCGCCGCGAAGGCAGTCCCGGCGGGGATCAGCCGCAGGTCACCCGGACGCAGCGTCTGGTGGCGGCGCGGGTAGTCCAGTTGCAGCCGCCCCGAGGTCACCCAGATCAGCGCATGATCGGCGCGGGTCCGTGGTTGCGGCGGCAGGGCGCGGCTGCCCCAGATGAAGGTGGCCAGGGGCAGCATCCGCAGCGGGACCGGCGGCGGCGGCGTCCGCAGGCTGCGCAGGGCCGGGCGCTGCGGGGCAGGCATCCGGATCGCCGGGGGCGCGCTGCCGGGCACCGCGGCGTCGGGCATCGCGTCGGGTGCAGGTCCCGCAACTTCGGGCAGGTCGGCAGCGATGGCGGTCTTGCAGGGCTGGCTGGCCGTTGTGACGGGCGGGCGGGGCTGAACATGGCGCAGCCTGCTGGGCGAGAAGGGAAATTCAGGAAAGAAATTGCTGTTGTCAAAGACCGACATCGAACCACCCGACCCTGCTCCGCCCCGACGCCCCTGTGCCTGTCGCGGCCTCAATGTCAGGGTTGCAATTTCGGTAACATAAATCAATCTAAACGTGTGTAAGATTCAGACCATTCCAACGGGCTGCCAGTCGCGCATCCGGCCGCGGAACCAGCTTCGCTGCGACTTGGCGTATTGGCGGGTGGCAATCACGGCACGCTCGATGGCGGTGGCACGGTCGATCTCGCCGCGCAAATGCGCCACCAGCTCCGGCGCCCCGATCGCTTGCGCCCATTGCCGCGCGGGATCCCATGACGGCAGCATCGCGGCCACCTCGTCCAGCGCGCCCTGATCCAGCATGGCGCCAAAGCGGGCGGCGATCCGCGCCGCCAGACGGTCACGGTCGGCCTCGATCACCACGCGCTGCGCGTCCTCTGGCGCGATCAGCGGCGGCGGGGTGTCGGCCTGCCAGTCGGCAAGACCGCGGCCGCTGGCGCGCAGCACCTCCCATGCGCGCTGCACGCGGGCGGGATTGCGCAGGTCGATCCGCTCGCGCGTCAGCGGATCAAGCCCCGCCACCATCCGGGCGAGGCCGTCGGGGCGGGTCAGCAGCGCATCCCCCTCGAGGCGGACCGCGGCCGGGATCGGCGGCACAAAGGCCAGCCCCCGCGTCAGCGCGGTCAGGTAAAGCCCGGTGCCGCCCACGACGATCAGCCGGCGGTCGCGCAGGGCCTCGACCTCGCGCAGCCAGTCGCCCGCCGAATAGCCGCGATCCGGCGTGACATGGCCATAAAGCGCGTGCTGCGCCGCCGCCTCGTCTGCGGCCGAGGGGCGCGCGGTCAGCACCCGCCAGCACGACCAGACCTGCAGCGCGTCGGCGTTCACGATCAGCCCGCCCTGCGCCCGTGCCACCGCCAGCGCGAGGGCCGACTTGCCGCTGGCCGTGGGCCCGGCAATCAGCAGGTGGCGCGCTGGGTCGATCCATGCGAGATCAGGGGCAGCCATGCGTCGTTCCGGGCAGTTGAACCTGCCCGCCTTTTGCGACATTTTGCGCCGCGATGAAAGCGACCGACCGCCCCCAGGAAGGACAGGACATGACCGCGATGACAGGCTCGGCGCCCAGCCAATACCGGCGGGTGATGCTGAAGATCTCTGGCGAGGCGCTGATGGGCGATCAGGGATACGGGCTGCACCCGCCCACCGTCGCGCGCATCGCCGACGAGGTCGAATCGGTCGCCAAGATGGGCGTCGAGGTCAGCATGGTGATCGGCGGCGGCAACATCTTCCGGGGCCTGCAGGGCAGCGCTCAGGGGATGGAGCGCACGACCGCCGACTACATGGGCATGCTGGCCACGGTGATGAACGCGCTGGCGATGCAATCGGCGCTGGAGGCCAAGGGCCTGCATTGCCGGGTCATCAGCGCGATCCGCATGGACGAGGTCTGCGAGCCCTATATCCGCCGCCGCGCCATCCGCCATCTTGAAAAGGGCCGCATCGTGATCTTCGCGGCCGGCACCGGAAACCCCTATTTCACCACGGATACCGCCGCGACCCTGCGCGCCAACGAGATGAACTGCGAGGCGATCTTCAAGGGCACCAAGGTCGACGGTGTCTATGACAAGGACCCCAAGAAGCACGAGGATGCCCGGCGCTACGACAATGTCAGCTATGACGAGGTGCTGCAGAAGCATCTGGGGGTGATGGACGCCTCGGCGATCGCGCTGGCCCGCGACAACCGCCTGCCGATCATCGTCTTCTCGCTGGACGAGCCGGGCGGCTTTCGCGCCATCCTGGCGGGCGAGGGCACCTATACCCGCGTGCATGTGTAGGCGGGGCCGGCGCCGGTGAGCCTACGCGAGCAGGTCGATCGTGCCGTGCATGGCCGCACGGCTGGCATGGTGATCACGGCGGTGATCCTGTTCAACGCGCTGATCCTGGGGCTGGAAACCTCGGCCAGCGTGATGGCGCGGGCGGGCGGGCTGATCCTTGCGCTGGACCGGCTGTGCCTCGCCATCTTCGTGATCGAACTGACGGCCAAACTTTACGCCCGGCGCCTCGGCTTCTTCCGCGACGGCTGGAACATCTTCGACCTTCTGGTGGTGGGCATTGCGCTGGTGCCGGCGACGCAGGGGCTGTCGGTGCTGCGGGCGCTGCGGATCCTGCGGCTGCTGCGCATCGTGTCGGTCACGCCGCGGCTGCGGCGGGTTGTCGAGGGGTTTCTGGCCGCGCTGCCCGGCATGGCCAGCGTGTTCCTGCTGATGGGCATCATCTTCTACATCTTCGCGGTGATCGCCACCAAGCTGTTTGCGGCGCATTTCCCCGACTGGTTCGGCACGCTTGGGGAATCGGCCTATTCGCTGTTCCAGATCATGACGCTGGAAAGCTGGTCGATGGGCATCGTGCGCCCGGTGATGGAGGTGTTCCCGAACGCCTGGCTGTTCTTTGTCCCCTTCATCCTGGTGACCACCTTCGCGGTGATGAACCTTGTGGTGGGCCTGATCGTGAACTCGATGCAGGAGGCCCACCAGCTTGAGGAGAACGAGGCGACCGAGGCCTATCGCGACGAGGTGCTTGCCCGCCTCGAGGCGATCGAGCGGCGGCTGGCCGAGACCTCGGCGCCCGCCGGCGACGCCGCCCCGACCGACATCACGCGCCGCGGCTGATCGGCGGGGTCGGCCAGTCGCTCGGCGATGCTCGGGCGGCCCGCGCGCATGGCCGGTTGGTCCCTGGGGGCGTGCCGGGAACGTCCGGCATCGGCACCCGCCGCCGGGGTTAACCAGCCCGGCACACTCCTGCCGGCGTTGCGGGCAAAGGCTTTGCCAAGACCCGGCAATGCGGTTACAAGCGGTCAAAATTCTATTCAGAGGCAGTCCCGAATGGCAGAGGACATCGACATCGACATCGACGATCTGGAGCGCCGCATGAAGGGCGCGATGGAGAGTCTGCGGCATGAATTCGGCTCGTTGCGCACCGGCCGCGCCTCGGCCTCGATGGTCGAGCCGGTTCAGGTCGAGGCCTATGGCCAGATGACCCCGATCAACCAGCTGGGCACGGTCAACGTCCCCGAGCCGCGGATGGTCACCATCAATGTCTGGGACAAGGGGATGGTCGGCAAGGTCGAGAAGGCGATCCGCGAAAGCGGCCTTGGCATCAACCCGCAACTGAACGGCACCATCATCATGCTGCCGATCCCGGAACTGAACGAGGAACGCCGCAAGGAACTGACCAAGGTTGCCGCGCAATATGCCGAAAGCGCGCGCGTCGCGATCCGCAACGTGCGCCGCGACGGCATGGATCAGGTCAAGAAGGGCAAGGCCAACGGCATGCCCGAGGATGACCAGAAGTTCTGGGAAGGCTCGGTGCAGGAACTGACCGACAAGATGATCGCGGCCGTCGATCAGGCGCTAGAGGCCAAGCAGGCCGAGATCATGCAGGTCTGAGGGCAACATGGCCGCCGAAACCGCACAGGCCCTTTCATCGGGGGGCGCCGATCAGCGGCCCCGCCATGTCGCAATCATCATGGATGGCAACGGTCGCTGGGCGACCGAGCGAGGCTGGCCGCGCCTTGTCGGCCATCGCCGCGGCGCCGAGCGCGTCAAGCAGATCGTCCAGGCCTGCCCCGATCTGGGCGTGAACTGGTTGACCGTCTATGCCTTCTCGACCGAGAACTGGAAACGCTCGACCGAGGAGGTCCTCGGGCTGATGCGGATCTTCCGCCGCTATATCGAACGCGAAGCCGAAAGCCTTTCGGCCGAGGGGGTGCGGCTGCGCTTCATCGGCGGACGCGACCGTCTGGACGCGAAACTTCAGCAGCTGATGTCATCGATCGAGGCGCGCACGGCGGGCAACAGCCTTCTGAACCTGACCGTCGCCATCAATTACGGCGGCCGGGACGAGTTGGCCCGCGCGGCGGGGCGGCTGGCCCAGAAAGTCGCGAGGGGCGAGGTCGGCGCGGTGGGCGAGGACGACCTTGCGGCCTGTCTCGACACCGCAGGCCACCCCGACCCCGACCTCGTGATCCGCACCTCGGGCGAGACGCGGACTTCGAACTTCCTGCCCTGGCAGGCGGCCTATTCGGAATACGAGTTCACGCCGACGCTGTGGCCCGACTTCACGCCCGACCACATGGCCGCGATCCTCGATCGCTTTGGCCTGCGCGAGCGCCGCTTCGGGGGCGTATGACGGGGCCGGCGCCCTCGGAACCGCGGCCGCCGGCAGCGCCGGCCGGCAAATGGGCCGATCTGTCGCGCAGGCTTGCCTCGACCGCGGTGCTGCTGGGCATCGGCGTATTGCTGGCCTTCGCCTCGGGCGTGTGGCTGCGGCTGGGGATGGCGGCGATCTCGGCGATCACCTTCTGGGAACTGGCCGCGATGACCGGCTGGCGCCACCCGGAGATGCATCTGACGCCCTTCGGTCGCTGGCGGCCCGTTGCGCTGGCCGCCATCGCGGGCATGTCGCAATTCGTCGCGCTGACCGCGTTTCATCCCTTGGCCTGGGCGCTGCTGGTGCTGCCGATCATCGCCGGCGTGCCCGGCGCCGCGCGGCGCGACCGGCTGACCTATGCGATCTTCGGCATGGCGATCCTGCTGGTCGCCTATGGGCTGGTCGGCTTCCGCGAGGAATTCGGCCTGGGCTTCGTGCTTTGGCTGATGGGCATCGTGATCCTGTCCGATACCACGGGCTATTTCTTCGGGCGGATCCTTGGCGGGCCGAAATTCTGGCCGGCGCTGAGTCCCAAGAAGACCTGGTCGGGCACGGTCGCGGGCTGGCTGTCGGCGGCAATCTTCGGGGCGCTGCTGTGGCTTTCGGGGCATGGCGACGCCACGCTGATCTGGGTCTCGCCGCTGGTCTGTCTTGCGGGACAGATGGGCGACATCGCCGAAAGCTGGCTGAAGCGGCGGGCGGGCGTGAAGGACAGTTCGAACCTGATCCCCGGCCATGGCGGCTTCATGGATCGATTTGACGCAGTGACGGGCGCCGTGCTGGCGACCATGCTGATCGGATTGCTGACCAATCTGCCCGTGGTGACCTGAGCGATGCGGCGCATCTCGATCTTCGGCGCGACCGGCTCGGTCGGCGGCAGCGGCATCGACCTGATCCGCCGCGCCGGCGGTGCCGACGCCTACGAGGTCGTGGCGCTGACCGGGGGGCGCAACATCCGTCGGCTGGCACAGGTCGCGCGGGAATTGCGGGCCGGCATCGCGGTCACCGCGCATCCCGACCTGCTGGGCGATCTGCGCGAGGCGCTGCGGGGCAGCGACACCGAGGCGGCCGCCGGACCGGCGGCGCTGGCCGAGGCCGCCTCGCGCCCCGCCGACTGGGTGCTGTCGGCAATCGTCGGCGCGGCGGGGCTGCGGCCCGGCCTGCAGGCGCTGGCGCAGGGCGGGGTGCTGGCGCTGGCCAACAAGGAATCGCTGGTCTGCGCCGGCCCGCTGATCCACGCGGCCGCAGCGCGGGGCGGCGCCCGCATCCTGCCCGTCGATTCCGAACATTCCGCGATATTCCAGGCGCTTGCCGGCGAAGACCTCGACAGCGTCAAGGATGTGACGATCACCGCATCGGGTGGGGCGTTCCGCGACTGGCCCGTGGAACGGCTGGCCGCGGCGACGGTGGCCGAGGCCTCGACCCATCCCAACTGGGCGATGGGCCAGCGCATCACCATCGACAGCGCCTCGATGTTCAACAAGGCCATGGAGGTGATTGAAGCGAAGGAGTTCTTCGGCCTCCGCCCCGACCAGATCAGGGTGTTGGTGCATCCCGAGTCGATCGTCCACGCCATGGTCAGCCATGTCGATGGCGGCAGCATCGCCCACCTGGGAGCGCCCGACATGCGCCATGCGATCGGTTATGCGCTGAACTGGCCTGACCGGGCGCCGCTGCCGGTCCCGGCGCTGGATCTTGCGCGGGTCGGCAGCCTCACCTTTCGCGAGCCAGACGAGCGGCGCTGGCCGGCGCTGCGCCTGGCGCGCGAGGTGATGGCGGCCGGCGGCATGGCAGGGGCCGTCTTCAACGCCGCCAAGGAACAGGCGCTGGACGATTTCATCGCCGGACGCATCCGGTTCACGCAGATGGCGCCCCGGGTCGAGGCGGTGCTGGCCGCGATGGCCGGCAGGGCGGGCTTCGGCGCGCCGCCTGCCGATCTGGACAGCGTCCTCGACTGGGACCGCGCCGCACGACAAGAGGCCGCCGCATGACCGATCTGATCCCGCAATTCGGCGGCACGCTGTACACGCTGGCGGCCTTCGTCGTCGCGCTGGCAGTCATCGTCACGGTGCATGAATATGGCCACTACATCATCGGCCGGCTGTCGGGCATCCGTGCCGAGGTCTTCTCGGTCGGGTTCGGGCCGCAACTTGTCGCCCGGCGCGACCGGCGCGGCACGTTGTGGCAGGTCGCGGCGATTCCGCTTGGCGGCTATGTGCGGTTTCTGGGCGACTCGAACGCCGCCAGTGCCGGAACCGGGCGGCAGGTCGATGCCGCGCTGCGCCGGCAGACGCTGGCCGGGGCGCCGCTATGGGCGCGCTTTGCCACGCTGCTGGCGGGACCGGTCTTCAACTTCATCCTGTCGATCCTGATCTTCGGCGGCTTCGCGCTGATCCAGGGCCTGCCGACCGAACGGGCCCGGATCGGCGAGATCGCGCCCGCCCCGCCGGGCATCGTGAACGACCTGCGCCCCGGCGATACGGTGCTGGCGGTGGGCGGCCAGCCGGTCGAGTCATGGGCCGATCTCGCGCGCGGCGTTGCCGATCTGCCGGTCGCGCCGCAGCAGGAGTGGCGCGTGCTGCGCGACGGCGAGCCGATCACGGTGCGCGGCCCGGACCCGATGCCGCCCCGGATCAGCGGCGTCGCGCCGCGCGGCGCGGCGGCCGATGCTGGGCTGCGCGCGGGCGATGTGGTGCTGCAGATCGACGGCCATCCGATCACCCGCTTTACCCAGATGCGCGAGAAGGTCGAGGCCGCCGAGGGCCAGCCCTTGCTGTTGCAGGTCTGGCGGCCCGACGGCGGCGAGGCCGAATACACGCTGGTGCCGAAACAGCAGGACCTGCCGGCGGCCGATGGCGGATACGAGCGGCGCTGGCTGATCGGCGTGACCGGGGGCGAAAGCTTCTTCGCGCCCGCCACCCGCCCTGCGGGCCTGCTGGAATCGCTTCGGCTCGGCGTGGCGCAGACATGGGACATCATCGCCTCGTCGCTGTCGGGGCTTTGGGCGATGATTACCGGGCAGATCGGCACCTGCAATCTGGGCGGCGCCATCAGCATCGCCGAAAGCACCGGGCAGGCGGCCAGCGCGGGCGGCGCCAGCTTCCTGTGGTGGATCGCGGTGCTGTCGGCGGCGATCGGGTTCCTGAACCTGCTGCCGATCCCGGTGCTGGATGGCGGGCACCTGATGTTCTACGCCTGGGAGGCGGTGACCGGCCGTCCGCCCCCCGACCGCGTGCTGAACCTGCTGACCGCCATCGGCATGGCGGCCGTGCTGTCGCTGATGATTTTCGGGCTCACCAACGATCTTTTCTGCCCCTGAGGCGCGATGCGCTTTTGACAGGCAGGCCGCTTTGGGGCACAAGCTTGACCCAAAAGAACGCGCCCAATGCGCGTCGATACGGGCTTGGAAAGAGGGGCAGCGATGACACGGAAACTGGGCAGGGGCGCGGTCGCGCTGGTGGCGGCGCTGACGATCTCGGTGCCGGCGGGGCTTTTGCTGGCGCCCGGCGCGGCCCTGGCCCTGGTCTTCAACGACGTGCGGATCGAGGGGGCGCAGCGGATCGAGCCTGCGACGATCCTCTCCTACGCCAACATCGCGCGCGGCCAGAACGTCTCGCCCGGCGAGGTGAACGACGCGTTGCAGCGGCTCCAGGGATCGGGCCTGTTCGAGACGGTCGAGATCGTGCCGCAGGGCGGGGTGCTGGTGATCCGGGTGCAGGAATACCCGACCATCAACCAGATCAGCTTCGAGGGCAATCGGCGCATCAAGGACGAGGATCTGGCCGGCGTCGTGCGCAGCCAGTCGCGGCGCGTCTATCAGCCCAGCCAGGCCATCGCCGACGCCTCGGCCATCGCCGAAGCTTATTCGGCGCAGGGCCGGCTGGCCGCCCGCGTCGATCCGCGCATCATCCGGCGCAGCGACAACCGCGTCGATCTGGTCTTCGAGATCCGCGAAGGCAACGTCACCGAGATCGAGCGCATCGGCTTTACCGGCAACCGTGCCTTTTCCGACCGGCGCCTGCGGCAGGTTCTGGAAACCAAGCAGGCGGGCATCCTGCGCACCTTCATCCGCTCCGACACCTTCGCGGCCGAGCGGATCCCGCTGGACGAACAGCTGCTGACCGATTTCTACCGCTCGCGCGGCTATGCCGATTTCCGCGTGCAGGCGGTGGCCCCGGAACTCGCGCGCGAACGCGATGCCTTCTACATCACCTTCAACATCCAGGAAGGCCCGCGCTATCGCTTTGCGCGTGTCGATACCGTGTCCGAGATCGCGGGTGTGGACGCCGCGGCCTTCGCGGCGCAGAACCGCGTGGATCGCGGCGATGTCTACAACCCTGCCGCCATCGACAACACCATCCGCCGGATGGAGACGGTCGCCATCCAGCAGGGCCTGAATTTCGTCAACATCGAACCGCGCGTTACCCGCAATCCGGCGACCCAGACCCTTGACCTGACCTTCGCGCTGACGCGCGGCCCGCGCATTTTTGTCGAGCGCATCGACATCGAGGGCAACACGACCACGCTGGACCAGGTGATCCGGCGCCAGTTCCGCACCGTCGAGGGCGATCCCTTCAACCCGCGCGAGATCCGCAATGCCGCAGAACGCATCCGTGCGCTTGGCTTCTTTGCGGATGCCCAGGTCGAAAGCCGGCAGGGCAGCAGCGCCGAGCAGGTGATCGTCGATGTGAACGTCGAGGAGCAGCCGACCGGCTCGCTGTCCTTCGGCGCGTCCTACGGCGTGAATTCCGGGGTCGGTCTGAACGCGTCGCTGAACGAGACGAACTTTCTCGGCCGGGGGCAGACGCTGGGGCTGACCATCTCGACCGCCGAGGGCGACCGGGCGGGGATCGTCAATTTCGTTGAGCCCTATTTCCTCGGCCGCGACCTGCGCTTCGGCTTCAACGCGGCCTATAACGAGACCGAGAACCTGAATTCGGACTATGACACGCGCACCATCTCGGTGCGTCCCTCGATCGAGTTTCCGATCTCGGCCAATGGCCGGCTGGAACTGCGCTATCAGCTGGCCCAGTACCGGCTTCTGAATGTCGACGAGACCAGTTCGCAGATCCTGCAGGACGAGCAGGGCGAACGGATCTCCTCGGCGCTTGGCTACAGCTACAACTGGGACACGCGGCTGACCGGGCTGGACCCGCTGACCAGCTACAAGCTGCGCTTCTCGCAGGATTTCGCAGGCCTTGGGGGCGACGTGAAAAGCGTCACCACAACCGCGCTGGCCGGGTTCGAAAGCAATGCCTGGCGTGAAGAGGTCACGCTGCGCGCCGAGGTCGAGGCCGGCGCCATCTATGCCTATGGCGATTATTCGACCTGGATCCTCGACCGCTTCCGCGGCGGCAACAAGATCCGCGGCTTCGAGCCCAACGGCATCGGCCCGCGCGATCTGGCGGCCGAGAACGATGACGGGCTGGGCGGCAATTACTTCTGGGCGGCACGCGCCGAGGCGCAGTTTCCGCTGGGCCTGCCCGAGGAATACGGCATCTCGGGCGGCCTCTTCGCCGATGTCGGCTCGGTCTGGGGGCTGGACAACACCACCGGGACGGGCGGCACACCGGTCGATGACGACATGTATGTGCGCGCCACGGTCGGCGCCTCGCTGTTCTGGACCACGCCGATCGGCCCGCTGCGGTTCAACTTCTCGAAGGCGATCCGCAAGGAGGATTATGACGAGGACCAGAATTTCGACCTGACGATCTCGACGCGGTTCTGATGGTACGCGGGGCGGGCCGGCTGCTGTGGCTGGTGCTGGCCCTCGGGCTGGCGACACCGGCGGCGGCGCAACAGCCGCAGCCACCCGTCGAGCTTGACGATCCGACCGGGCCGACGCCGCCGGATGCGACGATTCCAAGCCGGACGATCCCGACCAACGGTGCCGACCCATCGGACCCGACGGCGGCGGTGCTGACCATCGACCAGGAACGGCTTTATGCGGAATCGGCCTGGGGCCGACGGGCGCTGCGCGAACTTGAGGAGCAGGGCGCCCGCATCGCAGACGAGAACGAGCGGCAGGCCGCGCAGCTCTCCGAGGAAGAGGCCGAACTGACCCGGCAGCGCACTGCACTGGACCCGGCCGAATTCCGCCGGCGGGCCGAGGCCTTTGACAGCCGCGCCACCGCCGTCCGTCGCGAGCGCGCGCAGGCGGTGCAGGATCTGAACGCCGCCGCCGATGCGGACCGGGCGGCCTTCTATCAGGCGGCGCTGCCGATCATGGGCGAGGTGATGCAGGATCGGGGCGCGGTCGCGGTGCTGGATCGGCGCACGGTCTTCATCTCGCTGGACGCCATCGACATCACCTCCGACCTGATCCGCCGGCTGGACGCCAGCCTCGGCGACGGCGCCGGACGCCAGAAACCTGCACCAGGGGCTGCAACCGCGTTGCCGGCAGGCGACTAGGGCTCAGGGCAGCCGCGCCAGCCGGCTGCCCAGAAGGTCAAACAGGCCGCCGCGGTCGAGGCTGCGGATGAACAGCGCATTGGCCGGCCGGTCGCTGACCCGCCACCAGTCCGCGACCGTCATGCCGGTGGTGAATTCGCCGCGGGTCTCGATCTCGACATTGATCTGCCGGCCCTCGAACAGATCGGGGCGCAGCAGCCAGGCGATCGTGCAGGGATCGTGCAGCGGGGCGCCGAGGCTGCCGTATTTCTCGCGATCAAAGCGCTCGAAGAAATCGGTCCAGCTGGCCACGGCCGGTCCGCAGCGGCCGGGCAGGGCGCGCATCCGGGCGACCCAGTCCCGCGAGGTCAGCGCCTGATGCGTGGCGTCCAGCGGCAGCACCACCAGCGGCACACCCGCGGCAAAGACGACCTGCGCCGCCTCGGGATCGACGAAGATGTTGAACTCGGCCGCCGGGGTGATGTTGCCGACCTCGAAATAGGCGCCGCCCATCAGCACGATCCGGCCGATGCGCGCCGCGATGGACGGATCGCGCCGCAGCGCCTCGGCGATGTTGGTCAGCGGGCCGATGGGGACAAGGGTGACGCTGCCCGCGGGCTGGCAATGCAGGGTGCGGATCAGGAAGTCGACGGCGTGTTCGGTCTGCAGCGGCAAGCTGGGCTCGGGCAGTTCGATGCCGTCCAGTCCCGTCCTGCCATGCACATGTTCGGCGGTCACCAGCGGACGCGACAGCGGCGCCGCACAGCCCGCGTGGACCGGAATGTCGCGCCGCCCGGCCAGTTCCAGGATCTTGCGCGCATTCCGTTCGGTCAGCGCCAGCGGCACATTCCCGGCCACGGCGGTGATCCCCAGAACCTCCAGTTCGGGGCTGGCCAGCGCCAGCAGGATCGCCACCGCGTCATCCTGGCCGGGATCGGTGTCGATGATGATCTTCTGCGCCATGTCCTGCCCCCTCGCCTCGCTCTCTTCTTTCTGTTGCGCCCATGCGAAAGGCGCAAGCCCGAAGCCTGCGCCTTTTCCGGGAGGGGCCGAAGGGGCCGCGCCCCGGATCAGCCGTCGAAATTCACCTTCTCGATCAGCGTCAGCGCCTCGGGGCGCAGCTTCGAGATCTCGGTGAGCGCCAGATCGTCGGGGGTGAAATCGCCCCAGCCCTGCACCAGTTCGGACCGCGCCACGCCCTCGACGACCGGGAATTCGTGGTTGGTCTCGGCATAGATGCGCTGCGCCTCGTCGCTGACCAGGAACTCCATCAGCTTCAGCGCGGCATCGCGGTTCGGCGCCGCCTTGGTCATCGCCATGCCCGACACGTTCACATGCGTGCCGCCATTCTCGAAGGTCGGGAAGACGATGCGGACCGAATTCGCCCATTCGGCCTGTTCGGGGTCGTTGACCATCTGGCCCATGTAGTAGGTGTTGCCAAGGCTGATGTCGCATTCGCCGGCCCAGATCGCCTTGACCTGATCGCGGTCGCCGCCCTCGGGCTTGCGGGCGAGGTTGGCCTTGATGCCTTCCAGCCAGGCGGTGGTCGCTTCGGCGCCGTGATGGGCCAGGAAGGCCGCAGTCAGCGCCACATTGTAGTCGTTGGTGAAGGTCCGGGTGCAGATGCGGCCCTTCCACTTGGGATCGGCCAGGTCCTCGTAGGTCGTGACCTCGCCATCGGCCACGCGCTCCTTGTGGGCATAGACGATCCGCGCGCGGGTCGTCAGGCCGAACCACTGGTTGTCGGCGTCGCGCAGATTGGCAGGCAGGGCGGCCAGCGCCTCGTCCTCGACCGCCTGCGTCACCCCGGCATCCTTGAGTTCGCCCAGGCGCGCGACATCGACCGTCATGACCAGGTCCGCGGGCGAGCGGTCGCCCTCGGCCTGCAGGCGTTCTGTCATGCCCTTGTCGACATAGGCGGTGTTGACGGCGATCCCGGTCTCGGCGGTGAAGGCGTCGGTCAGCGGCTTCAGCAGCTCGGGCTGGCGGTGCGAATAGATGTTCACCTCTTGCGCCAGGACCGGCAGGGCGGTGGCGCCCAGAAGCGAGGCGAGGATCAGGGAACGCATCGTTGACTCCTTTGGTCAGAATTTTCCGCATCTTCTGGCAGGTGCTTTGCTGCGGGTCAATACCAGAGAAAAAAAATCGGACATCGGCGCGATTGACCGCCGACGCGCCGCGCGATAGGGCGCGGGCATGGCACGCGCACCCCTTCTTCAACTGACCGACATCTCCTTGACCTTCGGCGGAGACCCGGTGTTCCGGGACCTGTCGCTGACCATCCAGCAGGGGGACCGGGTCGCGTTGGTGGGGCGCAACGGATCGGGCAAGTCGACCCTGATGAAGGTGATGGCCGGGCTGGTCGAACCCGATCGGGGCGAGGTCGTGGCGACGGCGGGGGCCCATGTCGGCTACATGGAGCAGGACCCCGACCTGTCGGGCCATGCCACGCTGGGCGATTTTGCCCGCGCCGGCCTGGCCGAGGCCGAGGGATACCGCGTCGAGATGGCGGCCGAGGGGCTGAAATTCGACCCCGACCGCCCGGTGGCGACCGCCTCGGGAGGCGAAAGGCGGCGGGCGGCGCTGGCCCGGCTGCTGGCGCAGGCGCCCGAACTGATGCTGCTGGACGAGCCGACGAACCATCTGGACATCGAGGCGATCGGCTGGCTGGAAGAGCAGCTGAACCAGACCCGCGCCGCCTATGTCATCATCAGCCATGACCGCGCTTTCCTGCGGCGGCTGACCCGTGCGACGCTGTGGATCGACCGCGGCGAGCTGCGCCGGCAGGAGCGGGGCTTCGAGGGATTCGAGGAATGGCGCGAGGCCGTCTGGGCGGCCGAGGACGATGCCCGACACAAGCTGGACCGCAAGATCAGGGCCGAGGCGCGATGGGCGGTCGAGGGCATCAGCGCGCGGCGCAAGCGCAATCAGGGCCGGGTGCGGGCGCTGGCCGCGCTGCGGGCCGAACGCGCGTCGCAGATCCGGCGGCAGGGCGCGGCGGCGCTTGCCTTCGACTCGGGCCAGCAATCGGGCAAGCGGGTCATCGAGGCGCGCGGCATCGCCAAGACCTTCGGGTCGCGCGTGATCCTGAAGCCTTTCGATCTGCGCGTCGGCCGCGGCGACCGCATCGCCTTCGTCGGTCCCAACGGCGCCGGCAAGACCACGCTGATCCGCATGCTGACCGGCGAGATCGCGCCGGACCAAGGCAGCATCGTCCTGGGCACCAATCTGGATATCGCCGTCTTCGACCAGGCGCGCGCGGCTCTGGACCCCGACCAGTCGCTGTGGGATTCGCTGACTGGCGATCCCGAGATGCGGGTGTCGGGACGGGCCGATCAGGTCATGGTGCGCGGCCAGCCAAAGCATGTGGTCGGCTATCTCAAGGAGTTCCTGTTCGACGAGGCGCAGGCGCGGGCGCCGGTGCGCAGCCTGTCGGGTGGCGAGAAGGCGCGGTTGCTGCTGGCCCGGCTGATGGCCCGGCCCTCGAACCTGCTGGTGCTGGACGAGCCGACCAACGATCTGGATGTCGAGACGCTGGACCTGCTGCAGGACATCCTGGGCGACTACGACGGCACCGTGCTGCTGGTCAGCCATGATCGCGACTTCATCGACCGGGTGGCCGATACCACCGTCGCGATGGAGGGCGATGGCCGCGCGGTGGTCTATGCCGGCGGCTGGTCCGACTACCGCGCACAGCGCGGCGCGGACGAGGTGCCGGCGGCCGCGACCGCGGCGCCGGCCGCCGCGGCCCCTGCCCAGGCCCCGCGTGACAAGCCCGCGCGGGCCGGCCTCAGCTTTACCGAGCGGCATCGGCTGGACCAGTTGCCCGCCACAATCGAGCGCCTCGAGGCCGAGATCGCCAAGCTGACCGAGTTCCTGTCCGACCCGCAGCTTTACGCGACCGCCCCCGCCAGGTTCGAAAAGGCCAGCCTTGCACTGTCCGAGCGCCAGGCGGCGCTGGCCGATGCGGAACAGGAATGGCTGACGCTGGAGGAAAAGGCGGCCGGCTGATGCCCGCAGCCGCGCTCAGGCACCCCGCGTCGCGTGATCGCGCAGCCAGCCATGCGCGAAGCCGATCTTCTCGCGTATTTGCGGGGTCAGCACGAAGGGATAGAGGTCGCTGTTGTCCAGCGCGCGGTTGATGTCGTTGATCGCGATGGCGACGTCGGCCGCGATGGTCAGCAGATGTTCGGCGTCTCCGTCCTCATAGGGCCGGTAATCGGGCGGTAGGACGGGCATCGACAGCCCGGCATTCACGAAGCTGTCGGTAAAATCGACCATGTGCAGCAGGTGGGCGACGGTTTCGGCCCAGTCCTCATGCGGATGCGCGGTCGCGTAGGCGGTGATGTAGTCCCCGCCCGGTTCCTTGGGATTGGCGTAATGTTCCTGCAGCGCCGCGCCGTAATCGGCCCGCTCATCGCCGAACAGCGCGCGGAAGGCGTCGGTGAAGCCATCGGCCTTCGACAGCCGGTCGAACAGGAAATGCGCCAGCTCGTGCCGGAAATGCCCGACCATCGAGCGGTACTGTTCGCCCAGCTGGTGCTGGCGCTGGACGCGGATCAGTTCGTCCGCCTCGGTCACGTTGATGATGATCTCGCCATCGTCATGGCCCATGGTGATCTGCTCGGTGCGCCCGCCGGTATCCTCGGACAGCATCTGGAATCGCGGCCGCTGGCCCTGATCGGCGTCGGTGAACCACTGCCAGTTCGACAGGTTGGCCGTCACCCACCGCTTGGCGCGCTCGGCCCGCGCCAGAAGGGCCTGATTGTCGCCAACATTCAGCGCCGGAACCACGTCCGACATGGCGCAGGACCGGCACAGCGTCTCGCCCGGGATCGCTGCCCAGTTGCACTGGATGCTGTCGCGATTGGCGCAGGGGGCGGCATCGTTCCACATCTGCCGCGCCTCGGGCTCGTAGGTCAGCGGTTGTCCGCAGGCACAGAACAGATTGTCGAAATAGACGCGTTGTCCGCAGGCCGGGCACGAGAAACGTTGCATTCTGGCAGTCCTTGGATGCATGACCCGCAGGCGGGCCGGATTCTGGCCGGACAGGTCCGACCGACAGGCAATGCCTCATGCGGGCGGCGGGTTCCAGTGCGTCCTGCGCAATTCGTCCCGGGGCCTGGCGAACGGCCCTGTGCCGGCGCTCTGACCCGGCGGGTTCTTGACTTGGCGGGTTCTTGACTTGGCGGGGCGAATCCGCCATATGCACGCGACCGGCCGGGCAGACGCCCTTGGCCGGCATGTTATTTTTCAATGACGTCCCGGTGACCGGGATGCGCAGCCCGAAGGCGGGATTGTCCCGAAACACCGGCATCGCCGGGGCCGCAGGGCGCGGAACACGAAGGAAACGATGCGATGTTCGCGGTTCTGAAGACGGGCGGCAAGCAATACAAGGTGCAGGCAGGCGATGTGCTGCGCGTGGAAAAGCTGAATGCCGCCGCCGGCGACAAGGTCCAGTTCAATGACATCCTGATGGTCGGCTCGACCCTGGGTGCGCCGCTGGTGGACGGGGCCTGCGTGCAGGCCGAGGTGATCGACCAGATCAAGGCCGACAAGGTCGTGACCTATGTGAAGCGCCGCCGCAAGCACAGCTCGCAGCGGACCCGGGGTCACCGCCAGCAGCTGACCCTGCTGCGCGTCACCGGTGTTCTGGAATCGGGTGCCGGGAAATCCGGCGTCAAGGCCGCCGTCGGCGCCCGCAGCAAAGCCGAAGCCGAAGCGTAAGGAGATCGAACCATGGCACACAAGAAAGCAGGCGGTTCGTCCCGCAACGGTCGCGACTCGGCCGGCCGCCGTCTCGGCGTCAAGCTGTTCGGCGGGCAGGAAGCCATCGCCGGCAACATCATCGTGCGTCAGCGCGGCACCAAGTGGTGGCCGGGCGTCAATGTCGGCATGGGCAAGGACCACACCCTGTTCGCGCTGACTGACGGCCATGTCAGCTTCCGCAAGGGCCTGAAGGGCCGCACCTTCATTTCCGTGGTCCCCGCGAGCCTCGAGGCCGCCGAGTAACCCAAAATTAACATTCCGGTGTTAGGGGGGTCGGCGAAAGCCGGTCCCCCGGTTCGTTTGTTGTCTTTTGTCTGAAAAGTCTTTGTCCGGGGAGGGATGATGGTGATGTCTGCGCCCATGCGGGAGGGAACGCGGTTGGACGATCTGAAGATTGCGGCGTCCGTCCTGAACCAGCCCGTGATCACGACCGAGCGGTTCGTGCTGCGGCCGCTGCGCCCCTCGGATGCCGGCATGATCGCCCATTACACGCAGGACCGCCGCGTTGCCGAGGGCACGCGGGCCATCCCCCATCCGCTGCCGCCGGGTGCGGCCGAGGATTTCGTGCTGCGGGCACTGTCGCCGCAGCGGGTCGAGGATGTCTGGGCGATCGACGGCACCGCCCACCGCCTGGCCGAACTGCTGGGCGTGGTGTCGCTGACCCGGATGGAGGGCGATCAGTCCGAGCTGGGTTTCTGGATCGGCGCCGGCTTCTGGAACACCGGCTTCGCGACCGAGGCGGTCGAGGCGCTGGTGGCGGCCAATCCGCACGGCGCGCGGACCCTGTTCGCCGAGGCGTTCCAGGACAATCCCGGTTCGGCCAGGGTGTTGACGAATTGCGGCTTCGTCTATCTCGGCGACGCCGAAAGCTGGTCTGTCGCGCGCGGTGCGCGGGTGCCGACCTGGACCTATCTGCGCAAGATGGGCTGACCCGTTGCCTGCCGCGCGACGCGGCAGGCGGCATCCCGTCGCGCGCTGCATGATCTGCAATTTCTGCATTGCAATCGGCGGCGAAGCGCCTAATTCAGCTGCATGAGCATTCCCTATTCCCTTCTCGACCTTGCGCCTGTCCCCGAGGGCCACGAGGCGGCCGACGCCATCCGCAACACGCTGGACCTGGCGCGGCATGCCGAGGGCTGGGGCTATAACCGCTATTGGCTGGCCGAGCATCACAACATGCCCGGCATCGCCAGCTCTGCCACGGCGGTGCTGATCGGGCTGGTCGCGCAGGCGACCCGACGGATGCGCGTGGGCGCGGGCGGCATCATGCTGCCCAATCATGCGCCGCTGACCGTCGCCGAGGCCTTCGGCACGCTGGCCACCGTCTTTCCCGACCGGATCGACCTTGGCCTTGGCCGTGCGCCGGGTGGGGATGGCGCGGTGATCCGGGCGCTGCGCCGCGATCCCATGGCCGACAGCTTTCCACGCGATGTGGTCGAACTTCTGGAATATCTGGGGCCGCCGCGCGAGGGCGCGGCCGTGAGGGCGCTGCCGGGCGAGGGAACGAACGTTCCCGTCTGGATCCTGGGCAGCAGCCTTTTTGGCGCGCAGCTGGCCGCGCATCTGGGCCTGCCCTACGCCTTTGCAAGCCATTTCGCGCCCGGCGACCTGGAGCAGGCGATCGAGATCTACCGGACGCGCTTTCGCCCCTCTGCCTGGTCACGGCAGCCGCATGTGATGGTCGCGGTCAACGTCTTTGCCGCCGACGACGCGGCCGAGGCGCATTACCTGCGCAGCACCATGCAGCTGGCCTTCGCGCGGCTGCGGCAGGGACAGCCCGGCAAGCTGCCGCGCCCGGTGCGCGATCTCGGCGCCGAGATCCCGGCCGGGATGCGGCGGCATGTGGACGAGGCGCTGCGGATCAGTGCCGTCGGCAACCCCGGCGAGGTGCGTGACCAGCTTGCCGCGCTGATCGCCCGGCTGGCGCCCGACGAGGTGATCCTGACCGGCCAGATTCACGACCACGCCGCGCGGTTGCGCAGCTTCGAGATCGCGGCCGGCGCGATGCGCGCGCTCTAGGGCAGCATCAGCCGCGTCAGGCCGGGAAACGCCGCGATCAGGGTCAGCCCGACAAGGCTGGTCACCAGGAAGGGCAGCACGCCGCGGGCCACCCGTTCCAGCGGCAGGCGGGTGATGTTCGCGGCGACATAGAGGTTGATGCCGACCGGCGGGGTGAACAGCCCGATCGCGAGGTTGACCATCACCAGCACCCCGAACCAGACCGGGTTCCAGCCCAGTTGCCGCATCACCGGCAGGAAGATCGGCAGGCAGATGAACATGATCGTCACAGCATCCATGAACATGCCGGCGATCAACAGGATCAGCATGATGACCGCGAGGATCACCCACTGGTTTTGCGACAGTCCCAGCAGTGCGCCCGAATACTGCCCGATCAGATCGTCAACCGTCACCACCCAGCCGAACAGCCCGGCATAGGCCACCACCAGCATCACCACCGACGAGCCCGCGGCGCTGTCGGCAAGGCAGTCGTACAGCCCGCGCAGCGTCAGCGTGCGATAGGCCAGCCCGCCCACCAGCAGCGCATAGACCGACGCGACGATGGCCGCCTCGGTGGGCGTGAACACGCCCGAATAGATGCCGCCCAGGATCACCACCGGGGTCATCAACCCCCAGAAGCTGTCGACAAAGCTGCGGCGCAGGGCCTGTCGGTAGCGAAGACCCGGATAGGGGTCGGGGCTGAGGGCGCGGGTCGCGCCCGCGTCCCTGGCCCGCCCGAAGGGCAGCGCCGCCAGCATCAGCACGCCGCAGAGGATGCCCGGCAGGATCGCCGCGATGAACAGGTCGGCAATCGAGGTCTCGGCCAGCACGCCATAGATCACCAGCCCGATCGATGGCGGGATCACGATCGACATGGCCGCCCCGGTGCTGACCAGCCCGGCGGCGAAGGCGCGCGAATAGCCGTCCTCCTCCATCGAGCGCACGATCATCGGACCGATCGCCGCGACCGAGGCCGGCCCCGAGCCGCTGACCGCGCCCCAGAACAGGCAGACGACGGTGCCCACAAGCCCCATGCCGCCCGGCAGGCCGCCGACCAGAACCCGGAAAAAGCGGATCATCCTGTCCGCGATCCCCAGCCGGCCCATCAGGTTGCCGGCGAGGATGAAGAAGGGAATCGCCAGCAGCGAGAATTTTCCGATCCCCGCGGTCAGCAGGTCGCCGACCAGATCCAGCCCGAAGCCCAGCTGCCACATCGCCGCAAGCGCCGACAGGCCAAGCGCGAAGGCGACCGGCACGCGCAGTACCAGCAGCAGGAAGAACAGCGCGACCATCAGGCCGCCGGCGCCGATCTCAGGCATCGGGGCCGCTCAGGCTGGCCTGCAGGAAGCGCAGCGCGACCAGTGCGAAGGCCGGCGGCAGCGCGACCGAATACCACCACAGCGGCAGGCCGAGCGCATAGCTGCGCATGCCGGTGCCGATCTGGTTCTGCACGAGTGTCCAGCAGAACCATACCGACGCGCCCAGCAACAGCAGCGACAGTACGACCGCAAGCAGGCGGACCGCCCGCCGCAGCGCCGACGGCAGCAGATCGGAGAAGACCTCGACCGCCAGGTGCTGGCCACGCCGGGCGGCGATCGCGGCGCCGAGGATGGTGACCAGCACGAAGCCTCCGGTCAGCAGTTCCTCGGTCGCCGCCAGCGACCTGTTCGAGCCGTAGCGGACCATGACATTGGCGAAGCCAAGCGCGGTCATCGCCAGCAGAAGCCCCGCGCAGAGGATCTTCTCGATCTCGTTCAGCAGCCGCATCTATTGCGCGCTGGCCGCGGTGGTGAACAGGTCGACGATGTCGGTGCCGATCTGGTCCGACCATTTCTGGAAGCTGGGCTTGGTCGCCTCGCGGAAGGCGGCAAGTTGCTCGGCGGTGGGCTCGTGCACTTCCATGCCCTGCTCTTTCAGGTAGTCCAGCCCTTCGGCGGTGGCCTCGCGGCTGATCTGGATCTGATACTGCATCGCCTCGGTCGCAGCCTTCTGGAACTGGGCCTTGGTGGCGTCGTCGAGGCTGTCCCACTTGGCGCTGCTGATGCCCAGGAACAGCGGATCATAGCTGTAATGCCACGGCGTGATGTATTTCTGCACCTCGTAGACGCGCTGCGGAATGATCACCGCGCCGATCGGGTTTTCCTGCCCGTCCACCACGCCCTGCTGAAGCGCGGGGAAGGTTTCGGTCCACTGCATCTGCTGCGGATTGGCGCCCAGATCGTTCATCACGTCGATATACATCGGGCCGGCGACGCGCATCTTCAGCCCCTTCATGTCCTCGGGCGAGGTGATCGGGCGCTTGGAATTGGTGACCTCGCGGAAGCCGTTCTCGCCCCAGGCCAGAACCTGGATGCCGTGGCCCTGCATGATCTCCTTCATCCGGTCGCCGGCGGGGCCGCCCGTGGCGCGGTCCACGGCCTCGTAGTCCGAAAACAGATAGGGCAGCGAGAACGCGGCCATCTCGGGGGCCAGCGGCGTCACGTTGATGGCCGAGGTCAGCACCAGGTCGATGGCACCGCGGCCGGTCATCTCGGCCTGCTTCATCTGGTCACCGCCCGACAGCTGCGCGTTCGGAAACACCCGCACGTCATAGGCGCCGCCGGTCTCGGCCGCCAACAGTTCGGCGAACTTGTCCGCGCCCTTCTGCCAGGTGGTCTGGTCGCCGGTGTTGTGCGACAGCCGCAGCGTTTCGGCGGCGGCCGGCAGGCACAGGGCAATCGCCGTCGTCAGGCCAAGGGCCAATTTGTTGAACATCGCTTCTCCTCCCATTCCACGATGCGGCACGTTAGCCGCCGTCATTTCCGGATATTTACGGATGCCATGCAGCCATGCAATAAGAATCGCATCAAGGTATGGGACAGTCATTCCATATGATGGAATTACCTGCGGATCATGGAACCCAAAGCGTCGCGCGCGCGGTCGCGATATGGCGGCAGATCGCGCGATCGGCCCGCTCCGGCCTGTCGCTGGCCGAGCTTGCGGCCGTGACCGGGCTGGCCAAGCCGACGCTGCGCCGGATCCTCGTCGCGCTGATCCGCGAGGGGATGGTGGATCAGGATCCGGCATCGCGCCGCTATTTCCCCGGACCCGAGACCTATGTCACCGGAATGCTGGCCGCGCCCCGGTTCGGGCTGATGCGAATCGCCCAGCCGGCCCTGATCCGGCTGGCGCGCGAGACGGGCGACACCTGCTTCCTGACGGTTCCGCGCGGGCTGCACGCGGTCTGCCTACTGCGCGAGGAGGGCAGCCATCCGGTGCGCACCCACGCCCTGCAGCCCGGCGACGAACATCCGCTGGGGATCGGCGCGGGCTCGCTGGCGATTCTTGCGGCGATGCCCGATGACGAGATCGCGGTGCTGCTGGACCAGCTTGCGCCGCTGCTGACGATGCCGCGCTATGCCGCCTACAGCCCCGCCATGCTGCGCGACGCCGTGGCCGAGACCCGCACCCGCGGCCATGCCCTGAACCCCGGCCTGATCGTGCCGGGCAGCTGGGGCATCGGCGTGGCGATCCGCCATCCGCTGGGCGGAATCGCGGGGGCGCTGTCGCTGGCCGCCATCGACAGGCGCCTGATGCCCGACCGGCAGGGCGAACTGGCCGCGCTGCTGCGCGCCGAGGCAAGCCGGGCCGAAAAGGACCTTGCCGATCTGTTGCGGAGGAAGACATGACAGACCTGCCCGCCGCGCCCCATGGGCGCATCATCGGATGGGCGCATACGCGCTTTGGCAAATCCGCGGCACCCGATGTCGAGGCGCTGATGGCCGAAGTCACAGGCGCCGCGCTGGATCACGCCGGCATCGAGGCCGCGCAGCTGGACGGCATCTTCGTCGGCTGCTTCAATGGCGGCCTGCAAAGGCAGGGCTTCGAGGCCGCGCTGGTGGCCCTTGGCCGGGACGGTCTGGCGCATGTACCGGCGGTGCGGCTGGAAAATGCCTGCGCGACAGGCTCGGCGGCGGTTGCCGCGGCGCTGGATTTCATCGGCTCGGGGCGCGGCCGAGTGGCCCTTGTCGTGGGCGCCGAGAAGATGACCGCGACCCCGGGCGCCGAGATCGGCGACATCCTGCTGGGCGCCAGCTACCGGGCCGAGGAAGGCGATACGCCGGGCGGCTTCGCCGGGGTCTTCGGCGGCATCGCCAACAGCTACTTCCAGCGGTACGGCGACGTGTCGCGCGAACTGGCCATGATCGCGGCCAAGAACCACGCGAACGGCGCGCGAAATCCCTGGGCGCACATGCAGAAGGATGTGGGCTTCGATTTCTGCAACACCGTCAGTGACCGCAATCCGATCGCGGCGGGTCCGTTGCGGCGCACCGATTGCTCGCTGGTGTCGGACGGCGCAGCGGCGCTGGTCATCGCCCATCCCGACATCGAGGCGCCCCGCGCCATCGAGTTCCGCGCGCAGCGGCAGGCCAATGACTTCCTGCCAATCTCGCGTCGCGACATTCTTGATTTCGCCGGCGCGCGGCGGGCCTGGGCCGAGGCGCTGACGCAGGCCGGCGCCGGGCTGGACGATCTTTCCCTGGTGGAAACCCACGACTGCTTCACCATGGCAGAGCTGCTGGAATACGAGGCGATGGGCCTTGCCCCGCGCGGGCAGGGCGGGCGCGTCATCGCCGAGGGGCTGACCGCCCGCGGCGGCCGCCTGCCGGTGAACCCCTCGGGCGGGCTGAAGGCGCGGGGACACCCCATCGGCGCCACTGGCGTCTCGCAGCATGTCATGGCCGCGATGCAGCTGGCCGGCGAGGCGGGCGAGATGCAGGTTCCCGGCGCCACGCTGGCCGGCGTCTTCAACATGGGCGGCGCGGCGGTCGCGAATTACGTGTCGATCCTCGAGAGGGTGGCATGACGCCGTTCTCGACGCGCACCATGAATCTGGGACATCTGCTGGACCAGACCGCCCGCCGGCTGCCCGACCGTATGGCCATGATCTGGGGCGACCACGGCTGGAGCTGGTTGGCGATGCGCGCGCGCGTCGATGCGATGGCGCGGCTGCTGGCTGCGGAATACGGTGTCGGCAAGGGCGACCGGGTGCTGGTCCAGTCCCAGAACAACAACCAGATGTGGGAAAGCCTGTGGGCCTGCCTCAAGCTGGGCGCGATCTGGGTGCCGGCGAATTTCCGCGGCACGCCTGCTGACCTGCGCTGGATGGCCGAGTTGGCCGAACCCCGGCTGCTGATCTGCGAGGCGGCCTTTCCGGATCATGCCGCGATCTGCGATCTTCCGGTGCTGGCGATCGGCGCTGCCGCCTTCGGCCCCGACATCGACGCGCGGCTGGCCCTGCACGAGGCAGCGCCGCTGCGCCCAGCGGATGTGGACCGCGACGATCCGGCCTGGCTGTTCTTTACCTCTGGCGCGACCGGCAAGCCCAAGGCGGCGGTGCTGACCCACGGGCAGATGGGCTTCGTGATCGCCAACCATCTGGCCGACCTGATACCCGGCACCACCGAGGATGATGCCTCGCTGGTGGTCGCGCCGCTCAGCCATGGTGCGGGCATCCACCAGATGCTGCAGGTCGCGCGCGGTGTGCCCACGATCCTGCCCGCCGGACCCTTCGATCCGGCCGAGGTCTGGCGGCTGGTCGCGGCGCATCGGGTCAGCAACATGTTCACCGTGCCGACCATCGTGAAGCTGCTGACCGAACACCCTTCGGTCGACCGGCACGACCATTCCAGCCTGCGCCACGTCATCTATGCCGGTGCGCCGATGTACCGCGCCGATCAGCGTCGCGCGCTGGACCGGCTGGGCCCGGTGCTGGTGCAGTATTTCGGCCTTGGCGAGGTCACCGGCTGCATCACCGTCCTGCCGGCGCGGCTGCACGACGCCTCTGCCACCTGGGATCGCGAGGGCAGCTGCGGCTTTGCGCGCACGGGAATGCAGGTCGAGATCCAGGACGAGACCGGCGCCCCCCTTCCGCCCGGCCACACCGGAGAGCTGTGCGTGACCGGCGGCGCGGTCTTTGCCGGTTATTGGCGAAACCCTGAGGCGAACGCCAGGGCATTCCGCAACGGCTGGTTCCGCACCGGCGATCTGGGCCATATGGACGAGGAGGGGTTCTTCTACCTGACTGGCCGCGAAAGCGACATGTTCATCTCGGGCGGCTCGAACATCCATCCGCGCGAGATCGAGGAAAAATTGCTGACCCATCCCGAGGTCAGCGAATGTGCCGTGCTGGGCATGCCCGATCCCACCTGGGGCGAGGTCGGGGTGGCGATCTGCGTGACCCGCGACGGCAGCCGCCCGGACCTGGGCGACTGGCTGGCATCGCGCATCGCGCGCTACAAGATGCCGCGTCGGTTCCTGTTCTGGGACGCGCTGCCGCGGTCGGGCTATGGCAAGATCACCAAGAGGCTGGTGCGCGACGAGCTGGTGCGCCGCGACGCGCTGACCGACACCGGCGCAGATGGCTGAGCCGCTGCGCCATCCCGGCCCGGCCAGCGGCCCGCGCCTGCAGATGGCGCGCAGCCGGGTCAGCCGCCGCAGGATTGAGCTGGCGGCGGGCGTCCCGCTGGATCAGGCGATCCCGGCGGCCCTGCAGGGCGACGGCAGCGCCTGGATCGTCCTGGGCGGGGCGCGCGCCGATATTCGTTTCGTCCTGCCCGATCGGGCGACCGACGGGCTGCACGCGGCGTGGTATTCGCCGGTCCAGACGCTGGCGGCCGCGACGATCCATCGCGCCGGCATCGTCTGGGGGCTGCGCGAGGGCCGGGGTTTCGGGCATTGCCACGGTCTCTGGGGCTCGGCCATGGGGCATCTGCTGCTGGACCAGTCGGTGCTGTGCGAGCCCTGCATCGCCGAGGCGCTGATCTTCACCGACGCCCGGTTCGAGGCCAGCCCGGATGCGGAAACCGCCTTTACCCTTTTCAAACCGGTGCAGATGTCCGAACCGGACCGGACCGAGGCGGCGCTGCTGCGGCTGGCGCCGCATGTCGAGCTGGCCAGCGGGCTGTCCGATGCGATGGGCCGGCTGGGCTGGGACCGCGCGCGTCTTGCGGGGCTGGGCAGCCTCGATACCGCACGGCTTGCCGACGGGCGGCTGCTGGACAGTCACGCGACCGAGTTCCTGATCCGCCCCGGCGCAATCGATGCGACCGGACGGGGTGTCGGGCTGGACATCGTCGGCATCGGTGGCGCGCATCTTCAGGGGTGCCTGGCGCCGCTGGGCAACCGGATCTGCGTGACCGCCGAACTGGTCCTGACCCGCCCCTGACGCGAGACCCGCCCCGCTCGGCCCGGCTGCCTCAATGAAAGGGGCCGGCTGGCAGGGTCTACCGCCAGCCGGCCCCGATTTCCGTCGGAAGGCGTCAGATCAGCTTGCCCATCGCTACGGCGGTGTCGGACATCCGGTTCGAGAAGCCCCATTCATTGTCATACCAGGTCAGAATGCGGCACAGCTTGCCCTCCATCACCTTGGTCTGGTCCATGTGGAAGATCGAGGAATGCGGGTCGTGGTTGAAGTCCGACGAGACGAGGCTTTCCTCGGTGTATCCCAGAATGCCTTTCAGCTGGCCGTCGGCCGCCGACTTGATCGCCGCATTGATCTCGGCCACGCTGGTCTCGCGCTTGGCCTCGAAGACCAGATCGACGACCGAGACATTCGGCGTCGGCACGCGGATGGCCACGCCGTCCAGCCGGCCCTTCAGTTCCGGCAGGACCAGGCCCACGGCCTTGGCGGCACCGGTCGAGGTCGGAATCATCGACAGCGCGGCGGCGCGGGCGCGGTACAGGTCCTTGTGCATGGTGTCCAGCGTCGGCTGATCGCCGGTATAGCTGTGGATCGTGGTCATGAAGCCGCGACCGATGCCGATGCTGTCGTTCAGCACCTTGGCGACCGGCGACAGGCAGTTGGTGGTGCAGCTGGCGTTGGACACGACGATGTCGGCCGCGGTCAGCGTGTCGTGGTTCACGCCATAGACGATGGTCTTGTCGGCATTCTCGCCGGGGGCCGAGATCAGCACCCGCTTGGCGCCGTTTTCCAGATGGGCCTGGCACTTCTCCTTCGAGGTGAAGATGCCGGTGCATTCCATCACCACATCGACATGGCCCCAGGGCAGGTCGGCGGGGTTGCGGATGGCGCTGACCTCGATCGGGCCGCGGCCCACATCGATCGACGAGCCGTTGACGGTCACCGTCGCCGGAAAGCGGCCATGCACGCTGTCATAGCGCAGCAGATGCGCATTGGTCTCGACCGGGCCCAGATCGTTGATGGCGACCACCTCGATATCGGTGCGACCCGATTCCACGATGGCGCGCAGCACGTTGCGACCGATGCGACCGAAGCCGTTGATGGCGACCTTGACTGTCATGGTTCTCTCACTCCCGAGCGGATGACGTTGCGCCATCCTCTAGCCCGTGGGCCAGTCCGATGCAAATGCCCGTTGCCGAAGGGGGCTAAAATCCCGCCGTGCCCCGCGCGGTCGCGCGCCCGCGCGGCTCAGCGCCAGAAGCTGAGCGTCTCGATCACGGCATTCAGCCGGCGTCCCGCGAGGACGGGCAGGTCCAGATGCAGCCACAGGCGATCGGCCACGAGCGCCGCTGCGATCACGAGGGCCAGTGCGATGGCGATGCGGTTGGTCATCGGGTTCCCCTGCGGCGCGGCCCGGATCGGGCCCGCGCCCGCGTTCTACGCCGCCCGCGCTCGGCGGGGCAAGCCGCACCCGCGGGCCGCGCCTGTCATCCTAGTCCTCGGGTGGCAGGATCAGGGTCAGCTCGCCCGCCTCCTCGAGCCGCCTGATCGCGGCGATCACCTCGGTCTTGGCCTCGTCGATGTCGCGGGGACGCAGCTTGCCCAGGGCATCGATCTCCTCGCGCAGGCCGTCGGCCATGCGCTGTGACAGGTTCGCCAGGATGAACGCGGCCGCCGCCGCATCGCCGGCATCGGGCGCCGAAAGCGCGCGGATCAACACCGGCTGCTCGACCTCACGGATGATGCGCGGCACGTCGCGCGTCTCGATCCGGGCGGGGATGTGTTCGAAGATGAAGATGGCCCGGCGCACGCCTTCGGCAAAGCCGGTATCCTCCCTGTCCAGAGAGTCCAGAACCTCGTCGCGCAGATCGGCGGTGGCGAAGTTCAGGATCGCGCCCATCCGGTCCGCGGCGGGGGTGTCGATCGCCGGGCGGGGCAGGGCATCGGCGGCATGCAGCAGGATCAGCCCGACGCGATGCAGCGCCTCGGGGGTGACGCCGGCGGTCATCGACATGGCCTGCGCGACGGCGCGGGCCCGGTCGCGGGGCAGGTCGGAAAAGACGGCCGAGGCACGCGAGACCGGCAGCTTCGACAGCATCAGGGCGACCAGTTCGATCGACTCGGTGGTGGCGAGGGTCAGGATCACCTCCTTCGACAGCGCCGACACGCGCTGCCACGGATCGCCGCGCCCCGACATCGCGGACAGCCGGCGCAGCCGATCGGTGCTGTCATCGGACAGCTTGCCGCCCAGCATCGCAAGGGTGCCGTCAAGATCGCCCGGAAAGGTCATGCCGACCGATTCCAGCCGGTCGCAGAATTCCGCGATCACCGCGTCGCGGGTCTGCCGGTCGATCAGTTCCATCCCGGCCATTTCCTCGGCCAGCAGGGTCTGGCTTTCGCTGTCGAGCCGCGACAGATGCACCGCCTCGTCATCGTCCAGCAGAAGCCGCACGATCACCGCCGCCTTCTGCCGCTGGTTCAATCCGCCTTGTGCGTTCATGTCGTCTGCCCCGTCGGCCGCCTGTTTGCGCTGGTGGCCAAGCTTGCAGAAATTCCCTAAACGCGCGTTAGCGCCGCCGGCCGATCAGATCGGATTTGAATCAAATACCCGGCGGAAGATCGTGTCGACATGCTTGGTGTGATAGCCCAGATCGAATTTCTCCTCGATCTCGGCGGGCGCCAGGGCGGCCGTCACCTCGGCATCGGCCAGCAACTCCTCGCGGAAATCCTTGCCCTGTTCCCAGACCTTCATGGCGTTGCGCTGGACGAGGCGATAGGCGTCCTCGCGCGATACGCCGGCCTGCGTCAGAGCCAGCAGGACCCGCTGCGACATCACCAGACCGCGGAACCTGTTCATGTTCGCCAGCATGTTGTCGGGATAGACCACCAGCTTTTCGATGACGCCCGCCAGACGGTTCAGCGCGAAATCCAGGGTGATCGTCGCATCCGGCGCGATGCCGCGCTCGACCGAGGAATGGCTGATGTCGCGTTCATGCCACAGCGCGACATTCTCCATGGCCGGGACGACCGCCATCCGCACCAGCCGCGCAAGCCCGGTCAGGTTCTCGGTCAGCACCGGGTTGCGCTTGTGCGGCATCGCGCTGCTGCCCTTCTGGCCGGGGCTGAAGAACTCCTCGGCTTCCAGCACCTCGGTGCGCTGCATGTGGCGGATCTCGATGGCGATATTCTCGATGCTGCTGGCGATGACGCCCAGCACCGCGAAGAACATCGCGTGGCGGTCGCGCGGGATCACTTGCGTGCTGATCGGTTCGGGGCGCAGGCCCATCCTTTGGCAGACATGCTCTTCGACGGCGGGGTCGATATTGGCGAAGGTGCCGACCGCGCCCGAGATCGCCCCGGTGGCGACCTCGTGGCGCGCCGCCTGAAGTCGGGCGCGGCCGCGCGCCATTTCGGCGTAGAAGCGCGCGAAGGTCAGGCCCATCGTCGTCGGCTCGGCATGGATGCCGTGGCTGCGGCCGATGCGGACCGTGTCCTTGTGTTCGTAGGCGCGGCGCTTCAACGCGGCCAGCACCTTGTCCATGTCGGCCAGCAGGATGTCGGCGGCGCGCACCAGCTGGACGTTCAGCGTGGTGTCCAGGACGTCGCTGGAGGTCATCCCCTGATGCACGAACCGCGCCTCGTCGCTGCCGACATGTTCGGCCAGATGGGTGAGGAAGGCGATCACGTCATGCTTGGTGACGGCCTCGATCTCGTCGATACGCGCCACGTCGAACTCGACATCCTTTGCCCGCCAGACCGCCTCGGCGTTGGCGCGCGGGATGACCCCCAGATCGGCCTGGGCGTCGCAGGCATGGGCCTCGATCTCGTACCAGATGCGGAACTTGGTCTCGGGCGACCAGATCGCGGTCATTTCGGGGCGGGCATAGCGAGGGATCATGGCGGGCTCCTTGTCGTTGGGGCGGGCATAGCCCCGGCGCGGCATGGGGGCAAGATTTCATGCGGGCGGCGCAGGCCGGCATGGAACATTCCGCCGCCGTCAGGGGTTTCAGGGGCAGCAATGCGTCACAGCCGGAGGCAGCCGCGATGAGCCGCGAAGAAGACATCCTTCCCCTGACCGAGGCCGACCGCGTCAGCCAGACCCGTTTCGGCCCCCGGTCCGTTCCGAAGGGCCACCGCCCCGGCAGCCAGCACGGCCCGATGCGGGCCAGCCGCGTGATCGCCGACGCGCCGATGTCGCCCGATGGACGGCGACCCTATCCCACGCCCTCGACGGCCAGCAAGGTGATCGTCTGGGGCGGCGTCGCCCTTGGCGTGGCCGGGGTGACGGCGGCGGCGCTGATGGCCGCTCGCAAGCTGGCCGCCGATACGCCGGATCGCCCGCATGAGCGACCGGGCCCGACGGTCCGGCAAGGCGCGCCTCGGCCCGCGCGGCCGGCCGACACGGTGCATGTTCGTCCCGCAGCCGCGCCAGTCGCGGCGTCGCGGAAGACGGGCAACCTCGCGCGTGACCTGACCGACACCGCCAGCGAGTTGTCGGCCAGCCTGAACGGCGTGGCGCAATCGCTGGTGAGTGCCTTCGACGGATTCAGCCGGGTGGCACGGCAGTCAAGCGGCCTCGTGCGGGAATTCGCGCAGGCCGCCGATCAGATCCGCACCGTCATGGGACGCGCGGATGCCGCGCGCGGGACTGCGACGCCGCGGCCACAAGATCGAGATGAAAAGCGCCGGCACAACTTGTAGTCGGGGCATGAGCGGGTCTAGCCTGCGCGGAAACCACCCGACAGGCAGGAACAAGGCAGCAGATGACAGGCGCCCGCAGACCCGGCATTCTTGATGCCTTGCTGGACGATCTCGACGATGACACGCGCCGCCGCTTCGGGCTGGCCGGCGTGGGCGCCCGGCCGCGGTCCGGGCGGATCGGCCCCGGCGGCGGCGACGTGATCGCCATTCTTCGCCGCACCGTTGACATGATCGGCGAGGACCGGGTGACCGCGGTGGCGGGCGGGATCACCTTCTTCGGGCTGCTGTCGCTGTTCCCTGCCATCACCGCCTTCGTGTCCATCTACGGGCTCGTCGCCGACCCGGCGACGATCACGCGGCATCTGGACATCCTGCAGGCGCTGTTGCCCGAGGGGGCGCTGGACATCATCCGCACGCAGATCGAATCGATCGCGGCGACCCCCGGATCGGTGCTGTCTCTGGCCGGGATGGTCGGCCTTCTGGCGGCCTTCTATTCGGCCAATGGCGGCATGAAGGCGCTGCTGTCGGCCCTGAATGTCGCGATGTTCCAGACCGAGACGCGCGGCTTCCTGCGCCTGAACCTTGTCGCCATGGGCTTCACGCTGGGCGGGCTGCTGATCCTGGCGACCATGCTTGCGGTCGTCGCGGTCGTTCCGATCCTGCTGGAATGGCTGCCCGACTGGCTGCCGCTCAGTGCGGACGGGGCGGCGCTGGTGTCGCTGCTGCGCTGGCCGCTGCTGTTCATGGTGCTGGTCCTCAGCCTTGCCGCCGTCTATCGCTGGGGGCCGGCGATCCGCGGCCCGCAACGGCGGCGCGTGGCGCCCGGCGCCATCATCGCCGCGGTCGCGCTGGTCGCGACCTCGATGCTGTTCAGCTGGTATGCAGCGAATTTCGCGAACTACAACGAGACCTACGGCTCGCTGGGCGCGGTGATCGGCCTGATGATGTGGCTCTGGCTCAGCGCGACCATCGTTCTGTCGGGGGCCGAACTGAACGCCGCGATCGAACATCGCCTGCGCGAGATCGCCGGGCAGGACGCGCCAGCGGCGCAGGAGGGGGGCTGATGGGTTCGCCCTATGTCGCGCTGGTGCTGGCCATCGGCCTCGAGGTGGTGGGCACCTCGCTGTTGCAGCGATCCGCCCAGTTCACCCGGCTGTGGCCGACCCTGGGCATGGCGCTGTGCTATCTGGCAAGCTTCTACCTGCTGTCGCTGAGCCTGCGCGTGCTGCCCCTGGGCATTGCCTATGCGATCTGGAGCGGGCTGGGCATCGTGCTGGTCGGGCTGATCGGGCTGTTCCTGTTCGGGCAGCGGCTTGACCTGCCTGCGGTGATCGGGCTGGGGCTGATCGTTGCCGGGGTGATCGTGGTCAACCTGTTCTCGAAGACCGTCGGGCACTGAGCGTTCAGCGTTCGGTCAGCTTCAGCTCGATCCGGCGGTTCTGCGCGAGGTCCTCGGGGCGGGTGCCATCCGCCACCGGCCGGGTGTCCGAAAACCCCGCCGCGGCAAGGCGATCGGGCGGAAAGCCGATCTGGTCGGTCAGATAGCGCACCACCGCCAGCGCCCGCGCCTGGCTGAGTTCCCAGTTGTCGCGCCACCGCCCGCTGCCCGACAGCGGCGTGCTGTCGGTATGGCCGTCGACGCGGATGATCCAGTCGATCTCGGGCGGGATCTCGTCCGAGATCTCGGCCAGCAGCCGGGCCACGCTGGCCACCTGGTCCTGCCCCGCCGCCGACAGGGTTGCCTCGCCGGGGGCGAACAGCACCTCGGACTGGAACACGAATCGGTCGCCCACGACCTGTACGCCCTCGCGCCCGGACAGGATCTGCGACAGCCTGCCGAAGAACTCGGACCGATAGCGGGCGAGGTCGCGGGCCTCCTCTTCGGCCTTCAGCCGGGCCTGCTCTTCCAGGGCCAGCCGGCGATCCTTTTCCTCGGCGGCGCGCAGCAGGGCCGCATTCAACTGCTGGCCAAGGTCGGCGACGCGCAGTTCGGCCTGCTGCTGATCGGCGCCGGCGGTGTCCAGCAGCGCCTGCAGCGCGCCAAGCTGCGCGGTCAGCGAGGCGACCTGTTCGTTCAGCAGCGCGACCCGCCGCTGGCTGTCCTCGGACAATGATTCCTGCCGGGCCAGCGCCTCGCGCGCGGTCTCCAGCAGGGCGGCCTGCCTCTCGGCCTCGCCGGCGGTCTCGGCGGCCCGGGCGTCAAGGTCGTCGCGCGCCGCCTCGGCCGCCGCCAGCAGGGTCAGGGTCTCTTCGGCGGCGCGGCGGCTTTCCTCGAGCGCCAGGGTCATCGCGGTCAGTTCGCTGTCGGCCGATTCCAGCCGCTCGCGCAGCAGGCGCGCGGCCTCGGCCTCGGCAAGGCGCGCCGCCTCGGCCTCGTCCAGCCGGGACTGGCTCGCCGTCAGGTCGGATTGCAGCGCCGCGGTCGCCGCCTCGGCGCCCTGGTTGCGGCGGCGCAGATCGGCAACCAAGGCCTGCAGCGCGGCGCTGCGGGCCGCGGCAAGCCGCGCCTGTTCGGCCTCGGCGTCGGTTTCGCGCCGCGCCGCTGCCACCGCCAGTTCCGCCGCCGAGGCCCGCGACTGTGCCTCCTTGAGCCCGGCCTGCAACGCGCCGCGATCGGCCTCGGCGCGTGACTGGTCCTCGGCCCGCGCGGCGATCAGGGCCGCGACCTCGGCCTCGAAATCCGTCAGCCGCAATGTCGCGGCATCCAGTTCCGCGCGGCGGGTGGCAAGCTGGTTGTTCATCCGGGTGATGCGGGCGGCGCGGTCGCGGGCCTCGGCCTCGGCCCGGGCCAGTGCCGCCTCGGCGCTGTCGGCACGGCCCTGCTGCCGGTCCAGATCGCCCTGCAACGCGTCCTCGCGCTGTTCGGAGGCGGTCAGCGCCTGCCCCAGTGCGGCGACCTGCCGCCCCAGGCTGTCCAGCCGCTGTTCCTGGCGGGCGATGGTGTCCTGCTGGCGCAGGATGCGGTCGTCCTGACTGGTGATCTGCTCGCGCAGGACCGACTGGACGATCATGAAGATCGTCAGCACGAACATCAGCACCATCAGCAGCGCCGTCATCGCATCGACGAAGCCCGGCCAGATCGTCGCCGCAAAGCGGTTCGAGGACGCGGCGCGGCGCAGCGACATGGTCAGCCTTCCCCGCGCGAGATCAGCGGGTCCTTCAGCAGATCGTCGCGGAACGGGTCGTTGAAGCGCGCCGCCCGCACCGCCCGCGTCAGCACGAGGATGTCCGAACGCAGCTCGGCCAGCATCTCGTCGCGTCCCTCGCTGAGGTCGGCGGCAAGCCGGGTCAGCGCCGCCTCTATCCCGCCCATGTCTGGCGCGGCGGCGGGCATGGCCGGGCGCTGGCGATCCTGGTCAAGCGCGCGTTCCTGCGCCTCGACCATGCGGCCAAGCGCGGCGGTCAGCCCGGCAAGGCGCGCGTCGGCGGCCTGCCGGTCCGCCTCGGCCTGCCCGGCCAGCGCCTGTACCGCCTCGGCCATCACGACGATGCGTTCATCCGCCATGATCGCCGCATCCTCGCGCAACGCATCGCGTTCGGCGTGGAATTGCTGCAGCCTGTCCATCTGGCCGGCCATCTGGTCCAGAAAGCCCGCGATCACCGCCTGGTCCAGCCCCTCGCCCTCGGAGGCGGCCAGGCTGACGCGGGTAAAGCCCGACATCCATTCCTCAAGCTCGCGGTAGAAGCGGTTCTGTCCATGGGTGACGAACAGTTCCAGCAGGCCCACGACCAGCGATCCTGCGAGACCCAGCAGCGACGAGGAAAACGCCGTGGCCATGCCGCCCAGCTGCGCCTCGAGCCCGCCCATCAGCTTTTCGAACACCTCAAGCCCGGTCTCGCCCTCCTGCGGGGCGAGTGCGCGGATTGTTTCGACGACCGCCGGAACGGTCGTCGCTAGCCCGTAGAAGGTGCCAAGAAGGCCCAGGAAGATCAGCAGGTTGGCGAGGTATCTTGTGATGTCGCGCAGCTCGTCGATGCGGGTCGCCACCGACTCGAGGATCGAGCGGGCCGAGCCGGTCGAGATGACCCCGCCCGCCGGCCCGCGCGTGCCCAGAAGCGCGGCCAGCGGCGCCAGCAGGCGCGGCGCCGCGTCGCCATCGCCCTGACCGCGCGCCGCCAGGCCCTTTTCGATCGCGTTGCGGCGCCGCCCGGCAAAGCGTTCGATCCAGCTGACCGAGCGGACCAGCTGCCCGACCTGCCAGAAGCAGGCCAGCACGCCAAGCGCAAAGACCGTCAGGATCAGGCCGTTCAGCCAGCGGTTCGCCATGAAGATCGGCAGGATGCGGCCATAGGCGATCCAGCCGCCGACCAGCACCAGCGCCAGCACGCTCAGCATCATCAGGATCTGGCGGACCGGCTGCGAGAACTGCGGCGCCGTGCTGGTCGTGCCGCCGCCCGCGCGGGTGGCGCTGATGCGCCGGTCGGGCAGGTGCAGGCGCCGGTCGGCCCTCTGCGCGGGATCGTCTGGCCGTTGGCCGTTGTCTGGATCGCTCAAGAGGTGCCGGTCCCGTGATCGTTGCCCGTCAGGTCGTCTTGCGGGCAAGTGTAGGACGCGGCCCCGCACTTGCCAAGCAATCCAAAGGTCAAGTTGTCACGGCCTGCCCCGAGGCCCGGCGCGGTTCACCGCGGCCCATCGGGGCGGCGGGTCTGGTCCAGCAGGCGCCGGACATCGGCCGAAAGTTCCTCGAGCCAAGGATCGGCCAGCCCGATCTCGGCCAGGTGGCGCGCGGTGTTGAACAGGTATTCGGCGTTCGGTCCGCGCCCGCCGGTGGCCCGCGCGATGATCTCGGCCTGCTCGCGGTGGCACAGATTGCCGACATATTGCTCGTGGTCGCGCCGCATCACATAGGCGATCGCCTCGATCCGGCGCCCGTCCTCCAGTGCCACCGTGACCAGCTGTTCCTGATAGGCGCCGGTCACCAGCTCGCGTTCGCGCAGATACAGCATGACATGGTCGTGGTCCTCCTCGGCGACGCGCAGCGCCAGGCCGCTGCATTCGGCGCCCTGGTCCACGTCCAGCCCCAGCACCAGGCCCGGCGTCTCGGTGGTGCCGCGATAGCGGGTCGAGCGCATGCAGAATGTGCGGGCATAGCCGGCCAGCCGCGCCTTGACCGTCTCGGCGGGGTGAAAGCCGGGGTCCCACATCAGCGACCCGTAGCCGAAGATCCAGAAAACCTTTTGCATGGTCGCCAAGCCCTTTCTCGTCCGTCGAATCTAGGACACGATGGCCGCCGATGAAAGACCTGCGCGGCAGAGGCCCGGACCGAACCGGCGGCCCGTGGCGCAGGCGGGGGCAGGGGCGGGACAGGGAAACCGATGCGCGCATTTCTGGTGCTTTTGCTGCTGATCGCGGCGGCAGTTGCAGGATTGTGGCTGGGTGGCGAAAGCTGGCTGGCCTCGGAGGCTGGCCGTCAGGCGGCGGCGCGGCGCGACCTTGCCCTGGCCGAGGCCCGCCCGCTGCGCAAGCTGGGCCGGATCGGCGTTGAACTGGTCGAACCGGCCTATACGTCTGGCGATGTGTCGCTGGCGCTGCCGGGTCTGGAATTATGGGTGGCGCCGGCGGATCCGGCCGCGATCCGCGTGGCGCTGCCCGACCGCGCGCTGCTGAGGCAGGCGGGGCGCGATCATCGCGTGGACCTCAGGGGCGGGGCTGGCGCGCTGCGGGTGTCGCCGCTGCATGGCGGGGCGATCCGGCAGGCGGGGATCCAGGCGGCGATGCTGACGCTGGACGGCGCGCCGCTGGCCGAGGCGGTATCGGTCGACATGCAGATGGCCGGGCTGGGCCACGAGGCGCCGCGCGGCGCCCGCGCCGCCTATGACGCCACCCTGACGCTGGCCGGGATGCGGCCGGGCGGGCTGGCCGCGATGGGCGCCCCGACGCTGCCACTGCCGGGCGATCTGTCGGTGACGGGGGCGCTGCGGGTGTGGCTGGACGGCATCCTCGATCTCGCGGTGGTGCGCGGCGCAGCGGCGCCACCCGCGCCGGTGGCGCTGCGCGCCGACGGGGTCGAGGTGACACTTGGCGGCGCGACGGCGCGGCTGGCCGGGATGATCCGCCGCGACGCCGCCGGCCGGGCCGAGGGGCGCCTGGCGATCTATACGGGCGACGGGGACGCGCTTCTGCGTGCGGCGGGCGAGGCGGGAATGCTGCCGGCCGAGGGTGCGATGCTGGCCTCGGCGCTGCTGGCTGGGATCGGCCGGATGCCCTTTCCGCCCGAGTCAGAGGCCGACGGCATGACCCTCCCCGAAGCTGCGGGGCAGGAACTGCGCCTGCCGCTGGTCATGCGCGGGGGGCGGCTGTTGCTGGGCGATATCGACCTTGGTGCCGCGCCCGCGTTCCCCGCGTGGCGATAGGGGCGCGGCGTCAGGCCTTCGGCGCGGGCGGCAGGCCGACGCGGCCGAAATCGGGCGCCTCGGTATCCTGCCCGGCCTCGATGATGCCGCGGCGGATGGCGCGCGTGCGGGTGAAATAGTCGAACAACTGCTGGCCGTCGCCCATGCGGATCGCGCGCTGCAGCACGAACAGCTCTTCGGTGAAGCGGCCGAGGATGTCCAGCGTCGCCTCCTTGTTGTGCAGGAACACGTCGCGCCACATGGTCGGATCGCTGGCCGCGATCCGGGTGAAGTCGCGAAAGCCGGCGGCGGAATACTGGATGACCTCCTCGCCCGAGACGCGGCGCAGATGGTCGGCCACGCCGACCATGGTGTAGGCGATCAGATGCGGCGCATGGCTGGTTACCGCCAGCACCAGGTCGTGATGGCCGGCATCCATGCTGTCGGTCTTGGCGCCCATCGCGCGAACCAGATCGCCCAGCCGCCCGATCGCCGCCGCGTCGCTGTCCGGCAGCGGCGTCAGCAGCCACCAGCGGTTGCGAAACAGCGTGGCAAATCCCGCCCGCGGGCCGGAATGTTCGGTCCCGGCCAGCGGATGACCGGGGATGAAATGCACGCCCGCGGGCAGATGCGGGGCGACCGCGTCGATCACCGCCTGCTTGACCGAGCCGACATCGGTGACCGTCGCGCCGGGCTTCAGATGCGGCCCGATTTCGGCCGCGACGGCGCCCATCGCGCCAACCGGAACGGCCAGCACCACCAGATCCGCGTCCGCGACAGCCGCCGCCGCGCTGTCGGTGACGCGGTCGCACAGGCCGATCTGGCGGGCGGTCTCGCGGGTCTCGGCGCTGCGGGCATGGCCCACGATCTCGCCGGCCAGACCGGCTTCACGCATCGCATGGGCCATCGATCCGGCGATCAGCCCCAGCCCGATCAGGGCGACGCGCTGATAGATCACGCTCATGCCCCGGCCCGCCCGGCCATGAAGCCGCCCAGCGTCTCCAGCACCCGCGCACAGGCGGCCTCGTCACCCACGGTGATGCGCAGCGCGCAGGGCAGCTCGTAGCCGGCCACCCGCCGCACGAGGATCCCGGCCTCGCGCAGCGCCGCATCGGCGGCCTCGGCCTCGGCCGGCGAGGCAAAGCGAGCCAGCACGAAATTGGCAAAGCTTTCATCGCAGGCAATGCCCATCTGGATCAGCGACTCGCGCATTCGCGACCGCATCCGCGCGTTCAGATCGGCGCAGCGGGCGGTGAAGCCGCTGTCGCGGATCGCCGCCTCTGCCGTCGCCAGCTGCGCGCTGGACAGGTTGAAGGGCTGGCGGATGCGGTTCAGCACGTCGATGATCGCGCGGCCGGCATAGCCCCAGCCGATGCGCAGCCCGCCAAGGCCGTGGATCTTCGAGAAGGTGCGCGTCATCACCACGTTGGGATAGCGGTCCACCAGCGAAGCCCCCCCGTCGAAGCCGGCCACGAATTCGGCATAGGCGCCGTCATGGACCAGGATCACCCCCGCGGGCAGACCGGCGGCCAGACGGTCCAGCTCATCGCCGTCCAGCATCGTTCCGGTGGGGTTTGCCGGGTTGGCCAGAAAGACGATCCGGGTGCGCGGCGTCACCGCTTCAAGCACGGCGTCCACGTCGATGCGCCGCTGGGCTTCGGGCACCGTCACCGGGGTGGCGCCCACCATCCGCGCGAGGATCGGATACATCGAGAAGCCGTGCTGGGTGGTGATGATCTCGTCGCCGGTCCCGGCATAGGCCTGGGTCACGAACTGCAACACCTCGTCCGAGCCGACCCCGCAGATGATCCGGTCGGGATCGAGCCCATGAACTGCGCCGATCGCCTGGCGCAGCGACGCATGATCGGTCGAGGGATAGCGGTGCAGGCTGGCCGATGCCTCGGCAAAGGCCGCGGTCGCGCGGGGGCTGCAGCCGAGCGGGTTTTCGTTGGAGGACAGTTTCAGCACCTCGTCATGCCCGGCCAGGCGGCTTTCGCCGCTGACATAAAGCGCGATCTGCATGATGCCGGGCTGTGGAGTGATCTGGGTCATGTCGGCCATCCTTCGGTCCGCGCCGGTCTAATGGCCGGGGCGGATCATGGGAAGTGGCGAAATGTCCACGAGGCCGCGCGGCGATTTGTTTCGGCCTTTAGGGGGAATTTCTTTGCCCTCGCCTGCCGGCTGGCCGATAAGGGCAAGGTCACGAGTAGCAATGATGCCATGTCCGACGCCACGCCGCCCAAGATCCTGATCGTCGCCCCCAATGCCTCGGCCCGTTTCGGCGGCGAAGCGTTCCTGCCGTTGAACTATTTCCGCATCCTGTCGCGGCGCGGCCATCCGGTTCACCTCATCGCCCATCACCGCAACGCCGAGGAATTGCTGGCGCTGCCCGATTGCGACCCGGCGCGGATGCATTTCGTGCCCGACACGCGCTGGCACCGGCTGATCTGGCGCGCCTTCGCGCGCTTTCCCGAACGCGTGCGCGACCTGATCGGCGGCGGGCTGATGACCTGGCTGAACGAGCTTTACCAGGCCCGGCTGATCCGGCAGCTGGTCGCGGCGGGCGAGGTGGACGTGATCCACCAGCCGATCCCGGTCTCGCCGCTGATCCCGTCGAGCCTGCACCGCTTCGGCGTGCCGCTGGTCATCGGGCCGATGAATGGCGGGATGGACTATCCGCCGGGCTACGAGGATCACGAGGGCGGCGCGACCCGTGCCTCGATCCTCATGGGGCGGCGCCTGGCGCTGCTGCTGAACCGGATCAATCCGGGCAAGCACAGGGCGGCGGTTCTGCTGGTCGCCAACGAACGCACAAGGCGCGCCCTGCCGGACCCGCATCACCCGCGCATCGAGACGCTGATCGAGAACGGCATCGACTTCACCCGCTGGCGCGCACCGCCGGCGGCGCCCAACGGTGACGGTGGCCGCCCGCCATCCGCGCCCGGCCGGCTGCGGCTTGTCTTTCTGGGGCGCTTCGTCGGCTGGAAGGCCATCGACATCACCCTGCGCGCCGTCGCGCTGGCGCGGGCCGGGGGGGCGGATGTGACGCTGGACCTGCTGGGCGACGGCGAGGGGCGCCCGGCGCTCGAGGCGCTTGCACATGATCTGGGGATCGCGGGGCATGTCGTCTTCCACGGCTTCCAGCCGCAGGACCGCTGCGCCGAGGTCCTGGCGCAATCGGACGCGCTGGTGCTGAATTCCCTGCGCGAATGCGGCGGCGCGGTCGTGCTGGAGGCGATGGCGATGGGCCTGCCGGTCGTGGCCAGCGCCTGGGGCGGCCCGCTGGACTATCTGAACGCGCAAAGCGGCATCCTGGTCCACCCCGTCCCGCGCGAGGAGTTTCCGCAACGCCTGGCCGGGGCCTTCGCCACCCTGGCCCATGATCCCGCGCTGCGGGCGCGCATGGGACAGGCGGGCCAGCAGATCGTGCGGCGCGATTTCGACTGGGAGGCCAAGGTGGACCAGATGCTGCAGGTCTATCGCGAGGCGCTGGACCCGGCATCCTGAAGCCCGGAGCGGCACGGCCGGAACGATTGTATTCGGGCGACGATCCGCTATACGCCGTGGTCAAGAGATGTGCTGGCTGGGATTGGCCATGTCGCGGGCGGCGAGCGTTGTTGCCGGGGCCGCCTGACTCAGTCGATCCTTGGCGGCACCGCCACCACGCAACCCGACCGCCTCCGGTCATCGTCCGACGCGCCCCGGACCGGAAGCCCCTCGCCAAAGAAGCCGCAAGCATGAAGCATGACAACCAGATCACCCCGTCGCGCCCCGATGGCGCGGCGACATGGCGTGGCGCCGAGGATCTGTCGCAGGCCGTCCATCGGCTGCAGGGCCTGATCTGGCCCGATCGCGATGTCAGCACCGAGGAGGCGCCCTTCTTTCGGCTGAAGGGCAGTGCGGGCCTGTCCTCGAAGGCCCGCCGGATCACCTTCGCGACCGGCGGCGAGGCGCGCTTTGGCACCTGGTTCAACCTCTTCAACGTCAGCAAATGGGTGCGCCGCTGCGGGCTGCGCCAGCTGAGCCTGTCGCTGGAGGGCAGCGGGCGTTTCCATCTGGTCATCCAGCAGGCCCGCGCCGGCCGGTCGTCGGAACGGATCGTCAGCGAGATCATCGACCTCGACGGGATCGAGCCGGTGGGTTTCGATCTCAGCGAGGCTCTGCATCCGCAAGGCGGGGTGGTGTTCTTCAGCCTGCGGGCGCTGTCTGACGGCGTTCTCACCGCGGCCGACTGGACGACGACCGACCCGCTGCGGCGCAGCCCCCGGCTGATGGTCTCGATCACCACCTTCCGCCGCCCCCAGGCGGTGGCGCGGTCGGTGCGGCGCTTTGAACGGTTCATCGCCGCGTCGCAGCTTGACGGGCTGATCCGCATGCAGGTGGTCGACAACGGCCAGGACAGCGGGCTGGCACCCTCGGCGCATGTCGATGTCTACCCCAACCCCAACCTGGGCGGCGCGGGCGGCTTTGCCCGCGGCCTGATCGAGGCGCGGGCTTCGGGCGCGACGCACTGCCTGTTCATGGATGACGACGCCGCCAGCCACATGGAGAGCCTCGAGCATAGCTGGATGTTTCTCGCCCATGCGCTGGACGACCGCACCGCCATAGCCGGCGCGATGATCGACGAGGCGCATAAATGGGCGATCTGGGAGAACGGCGCGATCTTCGACCAGAGCTGCCATCCGCTGTTCATGGGCACCGACCTGCGCGAGATCGACCAGGTGCTGCCGATGGAGCACAACACCGCGCTGCCGCCGCCCGACAAGCTGTATGGCGGCTGGTGGTTCTTCGCCTTCCCGCTGGAGCGCGCCCGACATCTGCCCTTTCCCTTCTTCGTGCGCGGCGACGATGTCAGCTTCTCGCTGGCCAATGATTTCGACATCGTGCGGCTGAACGGCGTGGCCTCGTATCAGGGCAACTTCGCCGAGAAGGACAGCCCGCTGACCTTCTACCTGGACCTGCGCAGCCATCTGGCCCACCATCTTGCGCTGCCCCGGATGGAGGTCGGCCGTCGGGCGCTGGCGGTGATGTGCTTCCGCTTCGCCGCCCGCTGCATCCTGCGCCACCATTACGACAGCCTCGACGCGGTGAACCTGGCGATTCGCGATGCCATGAAGGGCCCCGGCTTCTTCGCCGCGAATGCCGATGCGGCCGAGCAGCGCGCGCAGATCAAGGCGCTGACGCGCACCGAGATCTGGCAGGACCTGCCCGCGATGCTGCCCAGGGACCGCGTGCGCATCGACCCGGACCATCCCCTCGGCCTGCTGCTGGCCAAGGTGACGGGAAGCGGCATGGTCATTCCCTTCCTCGGCCGGGTCGGTAACCGGCGGGTGCTGTCGTCCGAGCAGCGCGGCGCGATCCGCCCGGTCTGGGCGTCGGCCTCGCTGACCTATGTCGACACGAAGAACGACAAGGTCATGCATCTGGCGCAGGACAGGCGGCGGGCGATTGCCGGGTTGTGGAATACCTGCAAGGCGGTCTGGGCGCTGTCGCGCCGCTACGACGCGCTGCGCGACCAGTGGCGGCAGGGCTATGACGCCACGACCCTGTCGCAGGATTACTGGAACGGCGCCTTGCACCTGCCGGCCGACTAGGCCGCCGCCGCGCGGGTCGCGGCGACGTCACCGGGCATGAAAAAAGGCCGCATCTCCGGATGCGGCCTTTCGCGTCTCGAGTCGTGGCGAAGATCAGTTCTTCGCGTAGAATTCGACGACCAGGTTCGGTTCCATCTGCACGGCATAGGGAACGTCGCCCAGCGCCGGGGTGCGCACGAAGGTCGCGGTCATCTTGTTGTGGTCGACATCGAGGTAGTCGGGCACGTCACGTTCGGGCAGGCCCACGGCCTCGAGAACGATCGCCAGCTGGCGCGAGCGTTCGCGGATCGAGACGACGTCGCCTTCCTTGACGCGGTAGGAGGCGATGTTCACGCGCTGGCCGTTCACCTCGACATGGCCGTGGTTCACGAACTGGCGGGCGGCGAAGATCGTCGGCACGAATTTCGCGCGATAGACGACGGCGTCCAGCCTGCGCTCCAGCAGGCCGATCAGGTTCTCGCCGGTGTCGCCCTTGACGCGCTCGGCCTCGGCATAGATGCGGCGGAACTGCTTTTCGGTCAGGTCGCCGTAATACCCCTTCAGCTTCTGCTTGGCGCGCAGCTGGGTGCCGAAATCCGACAGCTTCTGCTTGCGGCGCTGGCCGTGCTGGCCGGGGCCGTATTCGCGACGGTTGACCGGCGACTTGGCGCGGCCCCAGATGTTCTCGCCCATGCGGCGGTCGATCTTGTACTTGGCAGACGTGCGTTTGGTCACGGCTGATCTCCTTTTGTCAGTTTCAAAAGGGCGTTGTCCTTTGGCTTGCGCCCGACAGGCATCCCCTTGCGGAGGCCGCCAACACCAATGAAGTGCGGGCTTATAGACGGGTTCGGCGCGGTGTCAAGCACCGCCCGTCGCGATCAGGCCCGCTGCGCCTGCAGGCGGGCAAGCGCCTCGGCCCAGGCCGGCAGCAGGGCCGGGTCGGGGTCGAACCGCCCGGCGATGTCGGGCGTGGTCAGGACTTCGGCGCCGGCGCCCGTCGCGGCCATCAGCGCCAGCCGGGCGGCCCCGAAGCCTGCCCCGGTCTCCGCCCCCGCGGGACGCAGCACCGGCACGCCGGTCGCCTGCGCCAGCATCGCCAGCCACAGGTCGGACCGCGCGCCGCCGCCCATCGCGATCAGCGCATCGGCCCCGCCGCCGGCGGCGCGCAGGGCCTGCATGTTCTCTGCCAGGGCCAGCGTCACGCCTTCCAGGACGGCGCGCGTCAGCTGCCGGCGGTCGGTGCGCGCCGACATGCCGGTGAAGCCCGCGCGCTGCGCCGGGTCGTTCAGCGGCGTGCGTTCGCCGGTCAGGTAGGGCCAGAAGGCGATGCGCCCCGGCTGGCCGGGCTGGGGGTCAAGCTCGGCCAGAAGGTCGGGCGCGGCGCGGCCGATGATGCCCGCCCACCAGTCGAGGCAGCTCGCCGCCGACAGGATCACGCCCATCTGGTGCCACTGGTCGGGCAGGGCGTGGCAGAAGGCGTGGATGGCGGTGTCGGGCGCCGGCAGGAAGCGGTCGGTCGCGGCGAAGATCACGCCCGAGGTGCCAAGCGACACGAGCCCCGGACCGGTGCCGGTGATTCCCGCGCCGATGGCGGTCGCGGCATTGTCGCCTGCGCCTCCGGCGACCGGGATGCCGGCGGGCATGCCAAGTTCGGCCGCCACATGGGCGCGCAGATGGCCGGCCACCGCGCTGCCTTCGGCCAGATCGGGCATCTGCTCGCGCCGCATGCCCGTCGCTGCAAGCAGGGGCGCCGACCAGTCGCGGACGGAAGGGTCGAACCAGGCGGTGCCCGAGGCGTCGGACATGTCGCTGATCGCCTCGCCGGTCAGCCACAGCCGCAGGTAATCCTTGGGCAGCAGCACCCGCCGGATGCGCGCGAAGAGGTCGGGCTCGTGGCGCTGCATCCAGACCAGCTTGGGCGCGGTGAAGCCCGCAAAGACGATGTTGCCGGTCACGGCGCGGAATTGCGGATCGGCGTCCAGCGCCTCGGCCTCGTCCGAGGCGCGACCGTCATTCCACAGGATCGCGGGCCGCAGCACATGGTCGGCCGCGTCCAGGCAGACGGCGCCATGCATCTGTCCCGAAAGCCCGATCCCGGCCACGCGGTCCAGGGGCATGGCCAGATCGGCGATCGCGGCCCGGGTCGCGTCGATCCACGCCTGCGGGTCCTGTTCGGACCAGCCCGGTTGCGGGGTCTGCACGCTCAGCCGGGCATGGCCGGTGCCCAGCACCCGATGCGCGTCGTCGATCAGCACGACCTTGATCCCCGAGGTGCCCAGATCGATTCCCAAGAACATGCCGTCCCTCCCTCTCGTCGCGGCGAGATTGGGGGATTTGGCGCGGCAATGCCAGAGGGTCAGCCCAACTCGCCGTCGAGTTCGAAGAAATGCGACAGCGGCAGGGCGGCGGCGCCCAGCACGCGGGCGTGACGGCCAAGGCTGCCCTCGACGACCTGTGGGCGGTCGAGGCCCGCGCTTGGCATGGCCGCGATGGCGCGGCGGGTCGCGTCGGCCAGCCGGGTACGGGTGCCGGGCGGCACCGCGCCGTCGATCACCACCAGCGGCAGGTCGACCAGCGCGACCGCCGACATCGCCGCGAAGGCCAGGGCCTCGGCGGCATCGTTCACCCAGACCGCCTCGGTGGCGTCGGGGACGTCCCAGCCGATGTCGTCGGGCGGCAGCGACCGGCCGAGGCGCTGTTCCAGCGACGAGACGGAAGCGCGATCCAGCAGCTGCGCGCCGCCCGCCAGCGGCATCGAACCGAGCGCGCCGGCATTTCGCGTCGGTCCGTGGCGCAGCCGCCCGTCCAGCACGATGCCACCGCCGCAGAAATGCGCGATGTAGACATGCAGGAAGTCCGGTGGCAGCCGGTGCTGGCCGAACATCAGCTCGGCCCCGCAGGCGGTCGTCGCGTCATTGTCGAGAAAGACCGGAAAAGGCAGGTCGCGCGCCAGTTCGCCCCGCAGGTCGCGATCATGCCAGATCCGCATCTCGGTGCCCCAGTCCCACAGCCGGTAGGGGGTGGCGATCCCCAGCCCCCTGATTCGGTCCCGCACGGCGGAGGGAGTATTAGTCAGGAAGGTTGATATACCCTGCCGTGCGAAGGCAATCACACGGTCAGGGTCGGGGAAGCCATAGACCTCCTGCCGGTGCAGGCGGACCTGCCCGGCAAAGTCCACCAGCGCCAGTTCGACCAGCCTCCGGCCCAGCTTCAGCCCCAGGAACCGCGCCCCTTCGGGGTTCAGCGCAAGCGGCGTCGAGGGCTGGCCAACCTTGCCGCGCACGACCTCGGACTCCTGAAGGTAGCCTAGCGATATCAGCTTTCTGGTCAGCTTGGTGATGGCCTGCGCCGACACCCCGCAGGCCTGCGCAAGGGCGGCGCGGGGCATCGGTCCGCGACGCCGCACCATGCCCAGGATCTGGCGCTCGTTTCGGCTGAGATCGCCGGCATCAAGGCGGTCGCTTCGGTCGTCTGGCATGGCGTCTTGCCTCCCCGCCGACATTAATCAACTTAATTGAGTTATTGACAAGCGAAAAGATCTCATGCTTTGTGAGGGCAAGGCGGGCAGATGTTCCGCTTGTCTGGAGGAGAGTTCTGAAATGACCATCACGACCGCAATCCGCCTGTCCCTTGCCGCCTCGGTGCTGGCCCTTGGCGCGGGCACGGCGCAGGCGCAGGAGCCGGTGAAGGCCTGCCTTATCACCAAGACCGACACCAACCCGTTCTTCGTCAAGATGAAGGAGGGCGCCGAGGCCAAGGCCGCCGAGCTGGGGGTCGAACTGAAATCCTATGCAGGCCGCGTCGACGGCGACAACGAGGCCCAGGTGGCCGCGATCGAGGCCTGCGTGGCCGATGGCGCCAAGGGCATCCTGCTGACCGCCTCGGACACCGCCGCGATCGTCGATTCGGTCAAGACGGCGCGCGATGCGGGCATTCTGGTGATCGCGCTGGACACGCCGCTTGACCCCATCGACGCGGCCGACGCGACCTTTGCCACGGACAATTTCGCGGCCGGTCGGCTGATCGGCCAATGGGCGGCCGCGACCATGGGCGATGCCGCCGCCGACGCCAAGATTGCGCTGCTGGATCTGGCCATCTCGCAGCCGTCCGTGGACGTGCTGCGCGACCAGGGTTTTCTTGAGGGCTTCGGCATCGATCTGGGCGATCCCAACAAATGGGGCGACGAGACCGATCCGCGCATCGTCGGCAACGAGGTGACGGCCGGCAACGAAGAGGGCGGCCTGACCGCGATGGAGGCGCTGCTGGCCAAGGACCCGGACATCAACCTTGTCTACACCATCAACGAACCGGCTGCGGCGGGCGCCTATGAGGCGCTGAAGGCCGTGGGCAAGGAAGGCTCGACGCTGATCGTGTCGGTCGATGGCGGCTGCCCCGGCGTGGCCAACGTCAAGGACGGCGTGATCGGCGCCACCTCGCAGCAATACCCGCTGAAGATGGCCTCGATGGGCATCGAGGCGATCGCGGCCTTTGCGAAGGACGGCACCAAGCCGACCCCCACCGAGGGCAAGGACTTCGTCGATACCGGGGTGACGCTGGTCACCGACAAGCCGGTCGAGGGCGTCGAGTCGGTCGATACCGCCAAGGGCGCGGAGCTGTGCTGGGGCTGAGGCCCGCGCAGGCATCGCCTGCATGATCGAACAGCGAAGGGGCGGTGCCGGTGCCGCCCCTTGTCACAAGGTCCGCGCTGCGTTCTGAGGAGGGGCGACAATGGCCACTGAATCCAAACCCGCATCCAGCTTCGAGGAGGGCCTGAAGGGTGCCTCGGAGTCGGTGGCGGCGTTCCACGAAGAAACAAGTCTGCTGAAGAAGATTCAGCACTGGCTGCACCAGACCCCGTCGGCGGTGCCGCTGATCGTGCTGGTCGCCTCGGTCATCGTCTTCGCGCTGCTCTCGGACAATTTCTTCCGCGCCACCACGATGTCCACCATCCTGCAGCAGATCGCCATCGTAGGCATCCTGGGCTGCGCGCAGACCATCGTCGTGCTGACCGCGGGCATCGACCTGTCGGTCGGCGCGATCGCGGTGTTCTGCTCGGTCCTGATGGGGCAGCTGAGCTTCCGCTTTGGCATCCCCGCGCCTCTGGCGATCGCGATGGGGCTGGCGCTTGGCACCGCGATGGGCGCCATCAACGGCCTGCTGATCTCGCGTCTGAAGCTGCCGCCCTTCATCGTCACGCTGGGCACCTGGCAGATATTCCTGTCGGCCAACTTCATCTTCTCGCGCAACGAGACCATCCGCAGCCAGGACGTCGCGACCAATGCGCCCTCGCTGCAATTCTGGGGCCAGTCCGTCGACCCCTTCGCCGTCAAGGTTCTGTATGCGGTATTCCTGATGATCGCGCTGGTGGCGATCCTTGCCTATGTGCTGCGCCACACGGCCTGGGGTCGGCACGTCTATGCGGTGGGCGACGATCAGGAATCGGCCAAGCTGGCGGGCGTGCAGACCGGCCGGATCATTGTGCAGGTCTATGCGCTGGCCGGGCTGTTCTGCGCCATCGCGGGCTGGGTGATGATCGGACGCTTCGGCTCGGTCTCGCCCACCGCCTCGACGGGGCAGCTGGGCAATATCCAGTCGATCACCGCTGTCGTGATCGGGGGCATCTCGCTGTTTGGCGGGCGCGGCTCGGTGATCGGGATGTTCTTCGGCGCGCTGATCGTCGGCGTCTTCGAGATGGGCCTGCGCCTTGTCGGCACCGACCCGCAATGGACCTTCTTCCTCATCGGCGTGCTGATCATCTTCGCCGTCGCCGTGGACCAGTGGATCAGAAAGGTGTCGTCATGACCGAACCCATTCTCAAGGCCCGCAACCTCGTCAAGCGGTATGGCCGCGTCACCGCGCTGGACCATTGCGACTTCGAACTGATGCCCGGCGAGATCCTGGCCGTGATCGGCGACAACGGCGCCGGCAAGTCCTCGCTGATCAAGGCGCTGTCGGGCGCGGTGCAGCCCGACGAGGGCGAGATCACGCTGGAAGGCCAGCGCGTCCAGTTCGCCTCGCCGCTGGAGGCGCGGGGCCATGGCATCGAATGCGTCTACCAGACGCTGGCCATGTCGCCCGCCCTGTCGATCGCGGACAACATGTTCATGGGCCGCGAACTGCGCAAGCCGGGGGTGATGGGCAAGTGGTTCCGGCAGCTGGACCGCCCCAAGATGGAGGCATTTGCCCGCGAAAAACTGAACGAGCTGGGGTTGATGACCATTCAGAACATCAACCAGGCGGTCGAGACGCTGTCGGGCGGCCAGCGGCAGGGCGTGGCGGTGGCCCGCGCGGCGGCCTTCGGCTCGAAGGTGGTGATCCTCGACGAGCCGACGGCGGCGCTGGGCGTGAAGGAAAGCCGGCGGGTGCTGGAACTGATCCGCGATGTCCGCTCGCGCGGGATCCCGATCATCCTGATCAGCCACAACATGCCGCATGTGTTCGAGGTGGCCGACCGCATCCACATTCACCGGCTGGGCAAGCGGCTTTGCGTCATCAAGCCCTCGGATCACTCGATGTCGGATGCCGTGGCCTACATGACCGGCGCCAAGGTGCCCGAGGGGATCGCGGCATGAGCGACGCGGACGGGGGGCGGCGCCCCCCGGCCTTCGGACTTCCCGGGGACTGGTTTGACGCGGGCGAGGGGCAGGCGCTGATCCGGCGGATCGGCGCCCTGTCCGGCCCCAGGGTGCTGGTTGCCGTTGCCGGTGCGCCCGGCTCGGGCAAATCCACGCTGGCCGAGGCGTTGGTCGCCCGGTTGCAGGATGCCGTGCTGGTCCCGATGGACGGCTTTCACCTTGATGACCGGGTGCTGTCGGCCCGCGGCCTGCTGCCGCGGAAGGGCGCGGTCGAGACTTTCGATGCCGAGGGGTTCGCCGCGCTGGCCGCCCGTCTGGCGCAGCCCGCGGCCGAGGTTGTCTTTCCGCTGTTCGACCGCAGCCGCGAGCTGGCCATTGCCGGTGCCGGCGTGGTCGCGCCGGATCACCGGATCGTCGTGCTGGAGGGCAATTACCTGCTTCTGGACGCCGCGCCCTGGCGCAGGGTGCGTTACGACCTGCGCGTCCTGCTGGACGTGCCCGAGGCCGAACTGCGCCGCAGGCTCGCGGCGCGCTGGCAGGGGCTTGGCAAGGACACGGCGCGGATCGAGGCGCATCTGGCCAATGACCTCGCGAATGCCCGGCGGGTGATCGCCGGATCCTCCGGGGCCGATGTCACGCTAGTCGTTCAATAGCCGCATCATCGCCCAGGCAAGGCCCGAACAGATCAGCGTGGCGGTGATCACCGGCAGCGCGGTGCCATCATACAGCAGCCCGACCGGCGCTGCGATCAGCGTGGCCAGTACCGTCGAGATGGCCGCGACGATCGACGCGGCCATGCCCGCGATATGCCCCATCCGCTGCAGCGCAAGCGCGTTCAGGTTGCCGAAGGTGACCCCGGCCATGAAGAACACGCTGACGCACCAGAAGAAGAAGGCCGGAAAGCGCAGCGTCTCGGGCAGCAGGTCGCCCGCGACCAGAAACAGCATCACCGCGCTGACGCAGGTCTGCATGATATAGGCCCATTTGGCGATCCGGCGCATCCCGAAGCGGGTGACGAAGGCCGCGTTCAGGATCGTGCCGCTGCCTGACAGAAGCGCCATCGCCGCGAACCAGAACGGAAAGGCGTCGCCGGTGCCATAGGCTTCGCCGAACAGCTGCTGGGCCGAGGACAGCAGCCCGAACATCTGGCCGAAGCCGAGGGTCAGGATCAGCGTGCACAGCATCACCTGCCGGTCGGTCAGCACCTCTCGGGCGGCGGCCTTCAGCGGCACCAGATGCAGCGGCCGGCGCCGTTCCGGGGGCAGCGTCTCGGCCTGCCGCAGGTTCAGCCAGGCGCATCCGATCAGCGCGAACAGCAGGAAGCCCAGGAACACCCCGTGCCATCCCGCGAGCCAGATCATGCCCGCCCCGATCGAGGGCGCCAGCGCCGGGATGATGATGAAGACCATCATCACGAAGCTGGTGATCCGGGCCATCTCGCGCCCCTCGTAGAGATCGCGCACCAGCGCGAGGCCGACAATGCGCGGGCCGGCAGCCCCAAGGCCCTGCACGAATCGCGCGACCAGCAGGAATTCGATGCTGTTGGCGAACAGCGCGGCGACCGTGCCGACACCGTAGAGCGCGAAGCCCAGGGTGATCGCGCGCTTGCGACCGATCGCGTCAGAGATCGGTCCCGCGAACAGGGTCCCGGCCCCCATGCCGGCCACGAAGACCGTCAGGATCAGCTGGGCGCGGTTGATGTTGTCGGGGGTCAGCTCGGCGCCGATCTGGGGCAGGGCCGGCAGCATCGCGTCGATCGAGAAGGCGATGGTGGCAAAGAGAAAGGCCAGCATCGCGATGAATTCGGGAAGCGGCAGCCGTCGCTGTGGCGACTGCGAAACATGGAAACGGTCTGACATCATGGCGCACCTGTGGGCAGGGGCGTCAGATAGCGCAAACTTGCACGATCTGCAAGTCCGATCAGGCGTTCTCGGCTGCAATCAGCTCATCGATCACGCGCTGCCACAACTCGCTGGGCTGTGCGCCGCTGACGGCGTGGCGATTGGCGACCACGAAGGCCGGCACCGAATCGATGCCGCGCTGCCGGGCATGGGCCTCGCGGCGGGCGATTTCGTCGCGATCGGCGTCGCCGGCCAGAAGATGCGCCATCATCGCGCCGTCAAGGCCCGCGGCCTCGGCGATGCGGGCCAGTTCGGCGGCATCACCGATGTCGCGCGCCTCTTGCCAATGGGCGCGCAGCAGGCCCGACATGACCCGCGTCTGCGCCCCCTCCAGCCCGGCCCAGTGCAGCAGGCGATGGGCGTCCGTGGTGTCGGGCTCGCGCGGCGCGGGGTTCAGCGCCAGACCCAGCGCGGCGGCACGTTCGGCCACGGCGCGCGACGCGGCCTCGGCGCGATCACCCAGCTTGGCCTTCAGATAGGTCACACGGTCCATCCCGCCGCGCGGCATCTGAGGGTTCAGCCGGAACGGATGCCAGCGGATGTCGAAGGGATGCTGCGGCCGGCTTTCCAGCGCGCGGTCCAGCGCGACCTTGCCGATCAGGCACCAGGGGCAGACCGGGTCCGCGAAGATGTCGAGACTGATCATGCGCCGTCCTTCCGATGCGCCTCGCGCAGCGCGCGGCGGTTGATCTTGCCGGTCGGCGTGCGGGGCAATGCCGTCAGGCGGATGTAGTCACGCGGCTGCTTGTAGCGCGCCAGCTGCGCCTCGGCCAGCGCGCGCAGCTCGGCCTCGGCGGCGGCGCCGGTCCAGAAGGCGGCGATGATGCTGCGGCCCGATCCGACCGCCAGCTCGGTCGCCGCCACATCGCCCGCCTCGGGATGGGAGGACAGCACCTCCTCGATCTCGGGGGGCGCGACGCGGTAGCCGCCGGCGTTCATGATGTCGTCGGCCCGGCCCAGCAGCGCGATCGCCCCGTCGCGACCCTGCACGGCCCGGTCGCCGGTCAGGAACCAGTCGCCGCGAAACCGCGCCGCAGTGTCGTCGGGCTGGCCCAGATAGCCGAGGAACAGCCCCGGATCGTCGCGGCGCAGGGCCAGGTCGCCGGGCTGCCCCGCCGTCGCCGGCACACCGCAGTCGTCGAGGATGGCCACGGTCCGGCCGGACTGCGGATAGCCCGCGGTGCCGGGGGGCGCGGGTCGCGCCGGGCTTCCCGAGATGAAGGTCGAGACCTCGGACGCGCCCATCGCCTCGTGCAGGTCGGTGCCGGTGCGTTCCCGCCATGCCTCGCGCAGCGCGGGATCGAGGCGCTCGCCCGCCGCAAGCCCGTGGCGCAGGCTGGCGATCGGTGGCCACCCGGATCGAAGCAGCCGACGAAAGACGCCCGGCGCCCCCGCCAGCAACGTCGCCCCGTGCCGCGCCGCCAGCAGCGGTATCTGGTCCAGCCCGGTGCCCTCGGCAGGGATCAGCGCGGTCGCGCCGACGGTCCAGGGATCCATCAGCCCGGTGCCGAGGGTGAAGGTCCAGTTGAACGCGCCTGCATGCAGCAGCCGGTCGTCGCGCCGCAGCCCGTACCAGCCGTCGAACATCATCCGGCGGGCAAGGATCGCGCGATGGGCATGCATCACCGCGCGCGGCCGGCCCGAACTTCCCGAGGTATAGACGATATAGGCCAGCCGTTCCGGGTCGCCCTGGGCGAAATCCGCGGGCGGCAGCGCGGAAAACCCTGCCAACTGCGACTCGGCCAGCACCGGGGCGGGATGGTCGGGCAGGGCGATGCCCTGTCCGGCCACGATCAGCGCGGGACCGGTCTCGGCTGCGATGCGGGTGATCTCGGGCCGGGTCAGCATGGCCGATGTCGGTACCGGCACAAGCCCCGCCGCGATTGCCCCCAGATAGGCCACGGGAAAGCCCGGCGTGTTGCCCAGCCGGACCAGCAGGCGGTCGCCCGGACGCAGCCCGAGGCGGCGCAGCCCGGTCGCCGTGCCGCGCACCGCCGCCACCAGCCGCGCATAGGACCATCGGTCGGCCCGCGCGACCCCGACAATCGACATGGCCAGCCTGTCGGGCGCGGCCATCCCTGCGCGCAGGACATGTTCGGCGAGGTTCACGGGGGCAGGCTCCGGTCCGGGGGGCTGGCGACCGGCGCGCTGCCGATGCGGACGACCGGGAAAACGAGAAACGGCCCGCGCGAACGGGCCGCTCGAGATGCCGTCAAGGCCGGGTCAGAGCAACTTCAGGTCGCTGGCCGAGGCACGGCCGTCGCGGCCCGACTGCAACTCGTAGCCGATCTTCTGGTTGTCCTTCAGCCCGGTCAGCCCGGCGCGTTCCACGGCCGAGATATGCACGAACACGTCCTTGCCCCCGTCATCGGGCGCGATGAAGCCATAGCCCTTGGTGGCGTTGAACCATTTCACCGTTCCGGTCGCCATAACCGTTCTCTCCTTCAACTCATCCCGACGCAGGATTGCGTCAGGCCGTGCAGCCCGCTTTCGGTCTTCCGGCTGCCCGTGGAAGGGAGGCGGTAGAAAGTCTTCGCTCACGCGAAAGAGAGGATGAACGAATCGTTAAGAAACGCAAGCGGGAAACACCCACAGCCTGCATCCGGGGCGTGAAGCTTTGGTAACATCGGCGTTTTTCAGCGCAGATCGGGCGCTGTAGCCTCGTCTTTCAGAAGGGCGCTGGCCTCGGCCAGCGTCAAGGTGCTGCTGCCCTGCTGATCCAGCCGGCGCATCGACACGGTGCGATCCTCTACCTCTTTCATGCCGATGGCAAGAATTGCGGGCACTTTGGCGACGGAATGTTCGCGGACCTTGTAGTTGATCTTCTCGTTGCGGACATCCGCCTCGGCGCGCAGTCCCGCGGCGCGCAGCGTGGCGACGACCTCGTGGACATAGGCATCCGCGTCCGAGACGATCGAGGCGACCACCACCTGCCGCGGCGCCAGCCAGAAGGGCAGCTTGCCGGCGCTGTTCTCGATGAGGATGCCGATGAAGCGTTCGAAGCTGCCCAGAACGGCGCGGTGCAGCATGATCGGACGATGCTTGTGGCCGTCGGCGCCGACATATTCGGCGTCCAGACGTTCCGGCAGGTTCGGGTCCACCTGCAAGGTGCCGCACTGCCAGTCGCGGCCGATCGCGTCGGTCAGCACGAATTCCAGCTTGGGCCCGTAAAAGGCGCCTTCGCCGGGGAAGATCGTGAAGTCGTGCCCGGCCGCCTTGCAGGCATTGCCCAGGGCAGCCTCGACCCGGTCCCAGCTTTCGTCCGATCCGATGCGCTTGTCCGGACGGGTGGACAGCTTGATCCTCCAGCCGCTGAAACCAAGATCGGCATAGATCCCGGCGAGGAACTCGATGAATTTCTTCGTCTCGGCTTCGATCTGATCCTCGCTGCAGAAGATATGCGCGTCGTCCTGCGTGAAGCCGCGCACCCGCATGATCCCGTGCAGCGCGCCCGAGGGTTCATATCGGTTGCACGAGCCGAATTCCGCCATCCGCAGCGGCAGGTCGCGATAGGATTTCAGGCCGTGGTTGAAGACCTGCACATGGCAGGGGCAGTTCATCGGCTTCAGCGCGTTGATGGTCTTGGTCCGGGCATGGTCCTCATCGACCTCGACGATGAACATGTTTTCCTGATAGTTGTCCCAATGCCCTGATTCCTCCCACAGTTTCCGGCTGACAACCTGCGGGGTATTGACCTCGACATAGCCATCTGCGCGCTGCTTGCGGCGCATGTAGTCCTGCAGCGTGACATAGATGTTCCAGCCGTTCGGGTGCCAGAAGACCTGGCCCGGCGCCTCTTCCTGCATGTGGAACAGGTCCATCTCGCGGCCCAGCTTGCGGTGGTCGCGCTTCGCGGCCTCCTCCAGCATGTGCAGATGCGCCTTGAGGTCGTCGCGGTTGCGGAAGGCGACGCCGTAGATGCGTTGCAGCATGGGGCGGCTGGCATCGCCCAGCCAGTAGGCACCGGCGACATGGGTCAGCTTGAAGGCATCGGCGGGCAGCTGGCCGGTCGATTGCAGATGCGGGCCGCGGCACAGATCCTGCCAGTCGCCATGCCAGTACATCCGCAGGTCCTCGCCCTCGGGGATGCGGTCGATCAGCTCCAGCTTGAAGGGCTCGCCCGCGGCCTCGTAATGGGCGATGGCGCGGGCGCGGTCCCAGACCTCGGTGCGGACCGGGTCGCGGGCGGTGATGATCTCTTTCATCTTCGCCTCGATGGCGCCCAGATCCTCGGGCGTGAAGGGTTCGGCCCGGTCGAAATCATAGAACCAGCCGTGGTCGCGGACCGGGCCGATGGTCACCTTCACATCCGGCCAGATCGCCTGCACCGCACGGGCCATGACATGCGCGAAGTCGTGGCGGATCAGTTCCAGCGCCTGCGCCTCGTCCTTCATGCTGTGGATCGCGATGGCGCCGCTGGTGGTGATTGGCCAGGCCAGATCGATGTGGCGCCCGTCGAGGCTGGCCGAGATGGCGCGCTTTGCGAGGCCTGGCGCGATGCTTTCGGCGACCTCGGCGGCGGTGACGCCGGCCGGGTAATCGCGCGCATTGCCATCGGGAAAGGTCAGGGAAATCTGGGACATGTCGTCCTCCTCGTCGGTCTGGCGCCCACGGAACGCCCGGTTGCGGGTATGTCGCCCTCCCTTGGACCCCGCCGGCAAAACTGTCAAGATGAGCCCCGGCCGCGGCAGCCTGCTGCGGCGTGACCGGTGCAGCACCGTTGACAGGAGGACCCGTGACCGATCATCTCGACACGCCCGAGGGCAGGCGCCTTGCCTATCACCGCCTGCCGGGGCGCGGGCCGGGCGTCGTGTTTCTCGGCGGCTTCAGGTCCGACATGAGCGGCACCAAGGCGATGTTCCTGCAGGACTGGGCGCAGCGCAGCGGGCGGGCCTTCCTGCGGTTCGACTATTCCGGCCACGGCGCCAGCAGCGGCAGCTTCGAGGACGGCGCCATCGGCGACTGGGCCGCCGATGCACGCGCGGCGATCGGCGCGCTGACCGAGGGGCCGCAGGTGATCGTCGGCTCCAGCATGGGCGGCTGGATCGCGCTTCTGATCGCGCGGGACATGCCCGATCGCGTCGCGGGCCTCGTGACCATCGCCGCCGCACCGGATTTCACCGAACGCGGCTATTGGGCCGGTTTCTCGGAAGGTCAGCGCGATCTGCTGCTGCGCGAGGGACGGATCGCGCTGCCAAGCGATTATGACGATCAGCCCTATGTCATCACGCGCCGATTGATCGAGGAGGGGCGCGACAATCTGGTGATGGAGGCGCCGCTGCGCCTGAAGTTTCCGGTCAGGATGTTGCAGGGTAGCGCCGACGTGGATGTGCCGATAGCCTGGGCGCTGGACCTGCTGGATCACGCCGAGGGCGACGACCTGCGCCTGACGATTGTGAAGGGTGCGGACCACCGCTTCTCGACGCCCGACTGCCTTGCGCTGATGGCCCGCCAGATCGAGGATGTCGTGGGCCGGACCTAGCGTCGGGGTTCGCCCTGATCGTCCCGCGCCGCCTACAGCCCCGCGTAAAGCGCCAGATCGCCAGCCAGGCGGGCGCGCAGGATCGACTCGTCGCCGGCGTCCAGATGGACATCGACGGCAGGGGGCACGTTGATGCGCGGCAACTCGATGGCGCAGTCCAGCCGATCCTCAAGGAAATCGACGAAGCTTTCCATCCCTTCATAGCGGAAGATCCGGTCGACCCGCGCCGCACCGTCGGTCAGGAACTCGGCCTGGGTGCCGATCCGAAGGTCGTCCGGCCCGTCCGAGGCGACATAGTCCTGCACGAAGCGCGCAAAGCTGACACCCTCCATCCGGTGCAGGGGATCGTCATGGTCGTCGCGCTGGCGGAAGCGGTACCAGCTGCGCAGCCAGTCGACCGGCTCGCGCATCAGCGCGACGGTCGCGAAATCCTCGCCGGTCTGGGCGCGCAGCCACGGGCCGACATGGCGGCGATAGGTGCCGATATCGGTATGCTTCAGCGCCGCCGGCCGCTGGATCGAGGCCGAGGCCAGCGATTCCAGCGCCACCTCGACCGCCGTCGAGCCGGCCTTGGGGGTGGCCAGAAACACCAGCCGGCGATCCCAGAAAATCAGCATGGTCCGAACGTCCTGTCAGCGTGTGGTCCGCCGGGGCGGGGCGGGCGGGCGCGGCATATCGGCTGGGCGGGCGGATGTAAACGATTTGTTAATCGCTGGCGCGCGAAGATGTGGTGCGAATCGGGCCGAACCGCCAGTTCGCCCTTGCAAAACCACGCCGGATCGCGCATTCAGGCGCTAGAACAACAAGTGAACATCAGGACCCGCGCCGCGGATTGCCCCGGTCCGGGGGCTGTGAAATAAGGTGAGGACCAGATGGCACAGGCGAGCATTTTCGACATGAACGACAAACGCAGTGCGGACAAGCAGAAGGCGCTGGACAGCGCACTTGCGCAGATCGAACGGCAGTTCGGCAAGGGCTCGATCATGAAGCTGGGCAAGGACAACCCGGTCGCCGAGATCGAGGCGACCTCGACCGGGTCGCTGGGCCTCGACATCGCACTGGGGATCGGCGGTCTGCCCAAGGGCCGCATCATCGAGATCTACGGCCCCGAAAGCTCGGGCAAGACGACGCTGACCCTGCATGCCGTCGCCGAGGAACAGAAGAAGGGCGGTGTCTGTGCCTTCGTCGATGCCGAACATGCGCTGGACCCGCAATATGCCCGCAAGCTGGGCGTCAACCTGGACGAGTTGCTGATCAGCCAGCCCGACACCGGCGAACAGGCGCTGGAGATCGTCGATACGCTGGTCCGTTCGGGCGCTGTCAGCATGGTGGTTGTCGACTCGGTCGCCGCGCTGACCCCGAAATCCGAGATCGAGGGCGACATGGGCGATGCGCAGGTCGGCGCGCAGGCCCGGCTGATGAGCCAGGCTATGCGCAAGCTGACCGCCAGCATCGGCCGGTCGAACTGCATGGTGATCTTCATCAACCAGATCCGCATGAAGATCGGCGTCATGTTCGGCAGCCCCGAGACCACCTCGGGGGGCAACGCGCTGAAATTCTATGCGTCGGTCCGGCTGGACATCCGCCGCACCGGCTCGATCAAGGATCGCGACGAGGTGATCGGCAACACCACCAAGGTGAAGGTGGTCAAGAACAAGGTCGCGCCGCCCTTCCGGCAGGTCGAGTTCGACATCATGTATGGCGAGGGCATCAGCAAGGTGGGCGAACTGGTCGACCTTGGCGTCAAGGCGGGCGTGGTCGAGAAGTCGGGCGCCTGGTATTCCTACGGCGATCAGCGCATCGGCCAAGGCCGCGAGAACGCCAAGCAGTATCTGCGCGACAATCCCGACCTGGCCTATGCGATCGAGGACAAGATCCGCGCCAGCCACGGGCTGGATTTCGGCGCCCCCGACGGCCATGATGAGGCCGAACTGACCGAGGACTGAGACGGCCGCCGGGAGGCGGATGGGGCGCGGGCGATCGTCCCGCGCGCTGTCCGTTGCCGGCCGGGCGGTGCGGGCGGGCACCGCGCCGGGATCGCTGGACAGATGGGCCGCCCGGGTCTAGACCAAGGCGCGACCGGGCGCGCCGGTCCGTGTCCAGACCCTGCCAGGAACGCCATGATGCCCAGCCTGAACGACATCCGCTCTACCTTTCTCGGCTATTTCGAGAAGAACGGCCACCGGGTCGTCGACAGCAGCCCGCTGGTGCCGCGCAACGACCCGACGCTGATGTTCACCAATTCGGGCATGGTGCAGTTCAAGAACCTGTTCACCGGCATCGAGACGCGCGACTACAACCGCGCGACCACGGCGCAGAAATGCGTGCGCGCCGGCGGCAAGCACAACGACCTCGACAATGTGGGCTATACCGCGCGCCACCACACCTTCTTCGAGATGCTGGGAAATTTCAGCTTCGGCGACTATTTCAAGGATCAGGCGATCCCCTATGCCTGGGAATTGCTGACCCGCGACTTCGGCATTCCCAGGGACCGGCTGCTCGTCACGATCTATCACACCGATGACGAGGCGGCGGCGATCTGGAAGAAGGTCGCCGGCCTGCCCGACGAGCGGATCATCCGCATCCCGACCAGCGACAATTTCTGGCAGATGGGTCCGACCGGCCCCTGCGGCCCCTGCACCGAGATCTTCTATGACCACGGCGACCACATCTGGGGTGGGCCTCCGGGCTCGCCCGACGAGGATGGCGACCGCTTCATCGAGATCTGGAACCTCGTCTTCATGCAGAACGAACAGTTCGAGGACGGCTCGATGCGGGCGCTGGACATGCAGTCGATCGACACCGGCATGGGGCTGGAACGGATCGGCGCGCTGTTGCAGGGCAAACACGACAATTACGACACCGACCTGATGCGCGCCCTGATCGAGGCCAGCGCCCACGCCACCAGCGCCGATCCCGACGGGCCGGGCAAGGTCCACCACCGGGTCATCGCGGACCACCTGCGCTCGACCAGCTTCCTGATCGCGGACGGCGTGATGCCCTCGAACGAGGGGCGCGGCTACGTGCTGCGCCGGATCATGCGGCGCGCCATGCGCCATGCGCACATGCTGGGCGCAAGCGACCCGGTCATGCACCGGCTGGTGCCCGCGCTGGTGCACGAGATGGGCGCGGCCTATCCCGAACTGGGCCGCGCGCAGGCCCTGATCACCGAAACGCTGCGCAGCGAGGAGACGCGGTTCCGCCAGACGCTGGATCGCGGCCTGCGGCTGCTGGACGACGAGGTGTCGCGCCTGCCCGAGGGGGCCGACCTGCCCGGCGCGGCGGCCTTCAAGCTGTATGACACCTACGGCTTTCCGCTGGACCTGACGCAGGACGCGCTGCGCGAGCAGGGCCGAGCGGTCGAGATCGCGGGATTCGACGCCGCAATGGCCGAGCAGAAGGCCAAGGCGCGGGCGGCATGGTCGGGCAGCGGCGAGGCCGCCGATGCCGCGATCTGGTTCAACCTGGCCGAGCAGCATGGCGCGACAGAGTTTCTGGGATATGACACCGAAGAGGCCGAGGGCCAGATCCTCGCGCTGGTCATCGACGGCAATCCGCAGGACTCGGCGGGCGAAGGCACGCGCGTTGGCATCGTCGTCAACCAGTCGCCCTTCTATGCCGAAAGCGGCGGGCAGGTGGGCGACACCGGGCTGATCCTGACCGAGACCGGTGCCGCGCGGGTGACCGACACCCGCAAGATCGCCGGCGTCTTCGTGCATCAGGCCGAGGTCACGCGGGGCCAGGTCCAGCGCGGCCAGGGTGCGCAGCTGTCGGTCGACCATGCCCGGCGCGGCACGATCCGCGCCAACCACTCGGCAACGCATCTGCTGCACGAGGCGCTGCGGGGGGTTCTGGGTGACCATGTCGCGCAGCGCGGCAGCCTGAATGCGCCCGATCGCCTGCGCTTCGACTTCAGCCACAATCACGCCGTCTCGACCGCGGACATGGCCCGGATCGAAGCCGAGGTGAACGAGTTCATCCGCCAGAACTCGCCCGTCGAGACCCGGATCATGACGCCCGAAGACGCCCGTGCGCTGGGCGCGCAGGCGCTGTTCGGCGAGAAATACGGCGACGAGGTGCGCGTCGTGTCGATGGGCCGGCGCGGCAATTCCGGCAAGGGCACGGACGGCCAGACCTATTCGATCGAACTGTGCGGCGGCACCCATGTGGCGCGCACCGGAGATATCGGCGCATTCGCGCTGCTGGGCGACAGCGCCTCTTCGGCGGGTGTGCGGCGGATCGAGGCGCTGACCGGCCAGGCCGCCCTGGACCATCTTCGCAGTTCCGACGCGCAACTGTCTGAAATCGCGGGTGTCCTGAAGGCTCAGGCCGGCGATGTCGTGAACCGGGTCCGGGCCCTTGCCGATGAACGCAAGCAACTGGCCAACGAGGTCGCGCAGCTGAAGCGGCAACTGGCCATGGGCGGCGGCGCCGGCGGGTCCGAGGCGCGCGACGTCGGTGGCATCCGCTTTCTGGGCCGCCGGGTCGAGGGCGTCGGCGGCAAGGAACTGGGGGCTCTGGTCGATGAGATGAAGTCGCAGCTGGGCAGCGGCGCGGTGCTGGTGCTGGCCGAGGCCGACGGCAAGGCGACGGTGGCGGCCGGGGTCACCGCGGACCTGACCGCCCGGATCAGCGCGGTCGCGCTGGTGCAGGCGGCGACCGCGGCGCTGGGCGGGAAGGGCGGCGGCGGCCGGCCCGACCGCGCGCAAGGCGGCGCGCCCAGCCTGGCGGATGCCGACCGGGCCATCGCAGAGGTCGAGAAGCTGATCGGAGAAAGCGCATGACCGCGTTGTGGATCGCCCATGTCACCGTGACCGACCCCGAGGCCTATGGCCGCTACGCGCAGGCCGCGGGTCCTGCCATCGCTGCGCATGGCGGCGTGTTCCTGGCCCGCGGCGGCCGCTTTCGCCAGATGGAGGGGGCCGAGCGTCCGCGCAACGTGGTCGCGCGCTTTCCCAGCTTCGAGGCCGCGGTCGCCTGCTATGACAGCGCCGAATACCAGGCCGCGCTGGCCCATGCCAGGGGCGCGTCCGAGCGCGATCTGGTGATCGTCGAGGAAACGCCCCCGGCCTGACCGGCGCCGGTCAGCCGGCCTCCTCGACCAGATCGACACTGTGCGTCCCGGTCTGCGATCCGACCAGCCGCATCATGCCGGTCACCGGCGCGGTGTCGGAATAGTCGCGGCCATAGCCGATGGTGACGTGATCGGCAGACACGAAGCAGGCGTTCGTCGGATCGAACTCGACCCAGCCGGCCTCGATCCCGGTCCAGGCACGCACCCAGGCATGCATGGCGTCCGCCCCCTCGAGGCGCGGTCGGCCCGGCGGCGGCAGGGTCCGCAGAAAGCCTGACACATAGGCGGCAGGAATGCCGAGGCTGCGCAGCGCGGCGATCATGATCTGCGAGAAATCCTGGCAGACCCCGTGCCGTCCGGCAAAGGCCGTGGCGATCGGCGTGTCGACCTCGGTCGCCTCGGGATCGAAGCGCATGATCCGGTGCAGGGCATGGCCCAGTTGCTCGACCGCGGCACAGGCGGTGCCGGCGTCCCGGCTGCTGCGCGCGGCGAAGGCCGTGATCTCGGGCACGGCCGGGATGTGGGGCGATGCGGCCAGGAAGTGATGCGGCGAATCCGGGCCCAGATCGGTGATTTCGGCCAGTTCCTCGCCCAGCCGCGGCAGCGGCGCGGACAGGTCGAGGCTGCTGCTGGTCGAATGGCGAAGGATCTGCGCCGTCATGTCGAAGCGCAGGCTGGACAGCCCCGCGGGCAGCACCAGTTCTATCACCTCGTTGCCGAAGAAGTCGCGAAACCACGCCTCTTCCAGCGGTTCGGGATCGGCCGCGACGTGGCAGCGCAGGACCTGTTGAAGGCCGGGGATGTCGCGCGGGCAGATGCGCAGCAATTGCCGCCCGGCGCCGATCGGGCGGCGGAAGTCGTGGCGGATGGTCAGGCGCAGGCGATAGCGCATCAGATGAAATAGGCCGTTGTGAGAAGATCGGACAGTTCGCCGATGCGCATCTGGACCGACCACAGCTGTTCGGTCGTCATCTGCGCCGGATCGGCGGTGGCAAGTTCGGCGTGAAGGCGCAGCACCTCGCGCGCCAGTGGCGACAACGCGCCGTGTTCGTTGGCGGCGGGCAGCATGTCGATCTGGTCGCGCAGCCCGTCGATCTGGTGGCGCAGCGCACGCGGGTTCAGCGGGTCCAGCGCCAGCAGGTCGATCACCGAGTCGCGGCTGGCGGTGGCGTTGTAGCGGCGGCGATGGGTCAGCACGCTGTCGCCCAGCTCGATCGCAAGATCCAGCGAGCCTTCGGGCGCGTCCGGGTCGGCCAGCACCGCCAGCGCGGTCGAAATGCCCATCGCGCGTTCGTGCAGCCTGCCGATGCTGAGAAAGCGCCAGCCGACAAAGCGGTACATGTTCTCGTGCACGAGGCCCGAGATGCCCGCCAGCTTGCGCAACAGCGCGCTGAGTGCGCGGGCCGAATCATCGCCCGGCGCGACCCGCAACGCCATGCGCCGGGCGCTGCGATTGACATCGTCCAGCGCCGACCACGCATCGGGCGAGAACCGGTCGCGCACCTGCCCGGCGCTGCTGATCGCGGCCTCCAGGCTGTCCAGCAGGGCTTGCGGGACCCCCTGTCCCGGCTTGACGCCATTGCGGTCGAAAAGCGGAGTCATCGCCGCCAGCAGCGGCGCACTGGCCGCGCCCGCCTCGGCCAGCCGCGTGTGATAGGCCCGCAGCAGCCGCACGATCCCCTCGCTGCGCTCGACATAGCGACCCAGCCAGAACAGGTTGTCGGCAGCGCGGGCGGGCAGCGCGCTTGGGCTGGGGCGGCGCTGCGCCGCGCCATAGGCCGTAACCATGCTGACCGCCGGCACCGGATCGGGGCTGACTACCCAGACATCGGCGGCGCTGCCGCCCATCTGCATCGCGATCGCGGCGGGATCGGGGGTCGCCCCGATGCGGGCGAAGCCGCCCGGCATGACCGTCCAGCCGGTCGCCGTGCGCGCCAGAAACACCCGCAGCGTCATCGGCCGCGGCATCAGCCGCCCTGCCACCAGCGTCGGCGTGGTGGACAGCGTCACCGCCTCTTGCGCGACAAGGCCCGCGCCCTGCGGTTGCAGGCGGCGGGCGAGTTCGGCGGTGCTCATCGTGGCGGCCCGGATCGCATCGCTGCGCTGGTCCATCGGCATGCCTGTGTCCAGCGCGTCGCCGAGGATCATCCGTTCGGGCGCTGCCAGCACGGCGCTGCGCGCGGTCGCGTCGCCGCACCACCAGGTCGCGATGTTCGGCATCGCCAGCGGCGCGCCCAGCAGATGCGGCGCCAGCTTCGGCAGGAAGGCCATCATCGCCCGCGCCTCGAGTACCCCCGACCCCAGCGCGTTCACCATGGTCAGCGATCCGGCGCGCAGCGCCGCCACCATTCCCGGCGTGCCGATCCGCGAGGTCGCGTCCAGTTCCAGCGGGTCGGCATAGCCGCCGTCCAGTCGGCGCCACAGCACCTCGACCGGGCGCATCCCGGCGACCGTGCGCACCATCAGCCGGCCCTCGGACACGTTCAGGTCCTCGCCCTGCACCAGCGTGAAGCCCAGGTATCGGGCGATGTAGGCGTGTTCGAAATAGGTCTCGTTCAGGGGGCCGGGGGTCAGGATCGCCACGCGGCTGTCGCGATCCTGCCGGCCGGCCAGCAGCGCATCGCGGAAATCGCGGAAGAAGCCGGCCAGCCGATGCACGTTCTCCTGGGCAAAAAGGCCCGAAAAGGCGCGCGCGGTGGCGACGCGGTTTTCCAGCGCATAGCCCGCCCCCGAGGGTGCCTGCGTGCGGTCGGCCAGCACCCACCACTTGCCGTCCGGCCCCCGGCCCAGTTCGAAGGCGAGGAAATGCAGGTGATGGCCCGATCGCGGCCGGATGCCGACCATCGGGCGCAGCCAGCCGGGATTGCCCGCCACCAGTGCCGGCGGCAGCCGTCCCGACGCGACCAGCCGGTTCGGGCCGTAGAGGTCGGCCATCACCGCCTCCAGCAGGTCGGCGCGCTGGACCAGCGCGGCCGAGATCGCCGACCAGTCCTGCTGGTCCAGCAGCACCGGAACATGGCTGAAGGGCCAGGGGCGGTCGCTGGGCTGGACGCCGCCATACTGGCGGTAGAACACGCCGCTGTCGCGCAGATAGCGGTCGGCGCGCGCCAGGTGGCCGGCCAGTTCCGACGGCGACAGGCTGCCCAGATGCCCGGCCAGCGAGGTCCAGATCGGCCTGACCCGCCCGGCGACATCCAGCAGCTCGTCCGGGACGCCCGGCAGGGGGCGATACCCGTCGAGGCCCGCCCCGGCCCCCGTCATCTGCGCCGCGCCGTCGCCCGTCATGGCGCCCTAGACCCCGAGATGCCGGCGCAGGTCCAGCGTCATGGGAAATTCGCGGCTGACCCGCTCTGCATGCACGGTGTGGATCGCGCCGGGCCGGTGGCCATGCGCGCTGAACCGCGCCAGGCGCCGCGCCTCGGCCTCGTTGCCATTCACCGGGAAGGTCTCGTAGTTGCGTCCTCCGGGGTGGGCGACGTGGTAGACGCAGCCGCCCAGCGGCCGGCGCGACCAGGTGTCGAAGATGTCGAAGGTCAGCGGCGCATCGACCGGCACCACCGGATGCATGGCCGAGGCCGCCTGCCAGGCCTTGAAGCGCACGCCGGCGACCGCCTCGCCCGCGCCGATGTCGCACAGCGGCACCGCGCGGCCGTTGCACAGCACCTGATAGCGGCTGGGATCGGGCGCCGACAGCTTGACCTGCAACCGTTCGGTCGAACTGTCGGTATAGCGCACCGTGCCGCCAAGCGCGCCGGTCTCGCCCAGCACATGCCACGGCTCCAGCGCCTGCCGCAGTTCCAGGTGCACGCCCTCGACCTCGGTCTCGCCACAGAAGGGGAACCGGAATTCGGCCTGCGCCTTGAACCATTCCTGCTGCATCGGGAAGCCGTGCAGCCGCAGGTCCTGCAGCACGTCGCAGAAATCCGCCCAGACGAACTGCGGCAGCATGAAACGGTCATGCAGCGCCGTGCCCCAGCGGGTCAGATCGCCCCGAAGCGGCGAGGACCAGAACCGCGCGATCAGCGCCCGCAGCAGCAATTGCTGTGCCAGGCTCATCCGCGCGTCGGGCGGCATCTCGAAGCCCCTGAACTCGACGAGGCCAAGCCGGCCGGTCGGGCCGTCGGGGGAATACAGCTTGTCGATGCAGATTTCGGCGCGGTGGGTGTTGCCGGTCACATCGGTCAGGATGTTGCGCAGCAACCGGTCGGTCAGCCAGGGCAGGGGCGGATTGCCCTGACCCGGCGCGGGGATCTGCGCCAGCGCGATCTCCAGTTCGTACAGGCTGTCATGGCGGGCCTCGTCGATGCGCGGGGCCTGGCTGGTCGGGCCGATGAACAACCCCGAGAACAGATAGCTGAGCGAGGGGTGCCGGTTCCAGTGCAGGATCAGGCTGGCCAGCAGGTCGGGCCGGCGCAGGAACGGGCTGTCATTGGTGGTGGCGCCGCCGACCACGACGTGATTGCCGCCACCGGTCCCGGTGTGCTTGCCGTCGATCATGAACTTCTCGGCGCCCAGCCGGGTCTGGCGTGCCTCGTCATAGACGCCCTGCGTGATCTCGACGCATTCCTGCCAGCTGCGGGCGGGATGCACGTTCACCTCGATCACGCCGGGGTCCGGCGCCACGCGGATCACGTTCAGGCGCGGATCATGGGGCGGGCCGTAGCCCTCGACATGCACCTTCAGCTTCAGCCGCAGGGCCGCGGCCTCGACCGCGCGCAGCAGGTCCAGATATTCTTCAAGCGTCGCGACCGGCGGCATGAAGACGCAAAGCCGGCCCGATTTCGGCTCGACCGACAGGGCGGTGCGGACCATGCCCAGCAGGTCGGCCTCGCCGGAGGCGACCGCCTGCGGCACGACCTGCTGCACCGGACCGCCGGCCACGAAGCTGGCCATCGGCTGCGACTTGCGCGCCGCCGGGATCGGCGCGGGCTGGGGCAGGGGCGCACGCTCGACCGTGGGATCCGTGGGGTTGATGTAGGGATAGACCGACGGCGACAGCCAGGGCAGCGAGTTCAGCGGCAGCCGATACCCCACCGGGCTGTCCCCCGGCACCAGGAACACATGGCCCCGGCGCAGGTTCCAGCGTTCCGAGAACCAGCGGCGGTGCGATTTCGACTGCCAGGCCTGCACCGGCAGCACGAAGCCCGTTGGCGTCGTCAGCCCGCGGTCGAAGACTGTGGCGATCCGGTGGCGGGCCTCGGGGTCCTCCAGCTTCGAATTCTCGGGCGTGACATTGGCCGGCAGGTTCGCCTCCTTGACCAGCCATTCCGCCGGGTCCTCATAGGCGGGCAGGACGTAATCGGGATCGACCTCAAGCTCGGCCGCCATCTCGCGCAGCAGTTCCTGCGCGTCCAGCGTGGTGGCCTGTCCCTGATCGGCCTCCTGCGCGATCAGGTCGGGGTTCTGCCAGACCGGCTGGCCGTCGCTGCGCCAGTAGAGAGAGAAGGTCCAGCGTGGAAGCGTCTCGCCGGGATACCACTTGCCCTGACCGTAATGCAGGAAGCCGTTGGGCGCGAAGCGGCTGCGCAGCCTGCGCACCAGCCTGTCGGCCAGGACCCGCTTGGTCGGGCCGACCGCGGCCGTGTTCCATTCCTCGCTTTCGAAATCGTCGATCGACACGAAGGTCGGCTCGCCGCCCATGGTCAGCCGCACATCGCCCTCGCGCAGCGCCGCATCGACCTTGTGGCCCAGCTTGTCCAGCTCGTGCCAGGCCTCGTCGCTGAACGGCTTGGTGATGCGCGGATGCTCGGCCACGCGGCGCACCTGCATGTCGAAGTTGAAATCGACCTCGGCAAAGCTGGCCGCGCCGCTGATCGGCGCGCAGGACCGGTAATGCGGCGCGGCGGCCAGCGGAATGTGGCTTTCGCCGGTCAGCAGGCCCGAGGTCGGGTCAAGTCCGATCCATCCGGCACCGGGCAGGTAGACCTCGGCCCAGGCATGCAGGTCGGTGAAATCGACCTCGGTGCCCGAAGGCCCGTCCAGCGCCTTCAGATCGGGCTTCAGCTGGATCAGGTAGCCCGAGACGAATCGCGCGGCAAAGCCCAGATGGCGCAGGGCGTTGACCAGAAGCCAGCTGGAATCCCGGCATGAGCCGCTTTTCAGGGCCAGCGTCTCCTCGGGGGTCTGGACGCCCGGCTCCATGCGGATCGTGTAGCCGGTCCCGCCGGCGATGCGGGCGTTCAGGTTCACCACGAAATCGACGGTGCGGGTCTTGTCGCGCGGGATGCTGTCCAGCAGCTTGCGCAGCAGCGGGCCTGCCGGCTCGACCTGGCGATAGGGCACCAGTTCCTCGGCCAGTTCCGGCGCATAGTCGAAGGGCCATGTCTCGGCGCTTTCCTCGACGAAGAAGTCAAACGGGTTGTAGACCGACATGTCGGCGACCAGATCGACCTCGATCTTCAGCTCGCGCACCGGTTCGGGAAAGACGAAGCGGGCCAGCCAGTTGCCGAAGGGATCCTGCTGATGGTTCACGAAATGCCCCTCGGGCGCGACCTTCAGCGAATGCGAGATGACGCGGGTGCGCGAATGCGGCGCGGGTCTGAGGCGGATGATCTGCGGTCCCAGGCTGACGGGGCGGTCATATTGGTAATGGGTCAGGTGATAGATGCTGGCCTTGATCGACATGGTGTAACCGTCCCGCCTTTCTTGCTGTTCTGGTCACCTTACATCTTGTGGAACACGGTGCGAGCGGGAAAGTCGGGCAAAGCCGCCGCCGCCCATCCGGCCGGCCTTGCCTATCGGACGGTCAGTGCGGCGCCCAGCCGATCCCATTCCGGCCGGTTTCCGGGCACGCCAAGACGCAGCCAGCCCGGCGAGTAGGGAAAGCGCCGGGTCCAGATGTGATGTCGGGCAAGCCTTTCCTGCGCGATCGTGGCATCGGCGGTGTCGTAGAGGCGGAACAGATGCGTGCCGCCCGCCGGCTGCCAGCCCGCCCGCAGCGCCATCCGGTCCAGCCGCAGCCCGGCCTCGGCATGGTAGACGACGGTCGCGTCGGCCCAGGCAAGGTCCGCCATCGCGGCGCTGCCGACCGCCAGCGCCGGGCCGCTGACCGCCCAGGGTCCGGTCGCCTCGGCCAGCCTCGCCAGCAGGTCCGGCGCGGCGATGACGAAGCCCAGCCGAAGCCCGGCAAGGCCCCAGAACTTGCCGAAGCTGCGCAGGATCACGCAGTTGCCGGGTGCCGATCCGGCCAGGGACAGGTCGGGGCGCGCATCCGCGAAGCTCTCGTCAACGACCAGATGCCCGACCTGCGCGGCCAGCGCCGCAAGCGTTGCAGGCGTCCAGTCGCGGCCGTCCGGGTTGTTGGGATTGACGACGACCGCCAGATCCGCTCCGGCCATCTGGGCGGGATCGCGTGTATCGGTGACCTGCCAGCCTGCCGCGCGCAGGCTGGCGCCGTGTTCGTTGTAGCTGGGCCACAGCACCGCGGCGCGCCCGCGCGGCAGCAGGCGCGGGATCAGCTGGATGGCGGCGCTGGCCCCCGGCACGGGCAGCACATGCGCGGGCACACAGCCGAACCACGCGGCGGCAACCCGTGTGAGCGCCTGCGCGCCTGCGGAGGTCGGCAGGGCACGCCAGGCCAAGGCCGGCAGCCCCGGAACCGGCCAGGGCCTGCGGTTGATGCCGGTCGACAGGTCGATCCAGTCGCCGGCGCCGAATCGCGCCGCTGCCGCGTCGATGTCTCCGCCATGGTCACGGCGCATCTTGTGTCCCCCGCCTGCGTCCCTGCCTGATCTGGTAGGCCGAGGGGGCTTTCCGCGCAATGCGTTAACGAATTTTCGCTTTACAGTTGCGGGATTCGACCCCACGATATGTGGTGAGAACATTCGGGCACCCATGCCCGGTGTTGTATCGCCACCAAGGGTTAGCGGCGTCAGACTCGCACCCGCAAGAGGCAGGACAGGCATGGCACAGACGGATCACTTCATCGCCAGCAGCGAGATCCACCCGATCGACATCGTCGAGGCGGTGGCCGCGCATCACGAATGGGATTTCGACCGTCTGGCCGACGACCAGATCGCGATGGTGGTCGAGGGCCAGTGGCGCAGCTATTCGCTGACGCTGGCATGGTCTGCGCGCGAAGAGGTTCTGCGGCTGATCTGCACCTTCGACATGGATCCCCCCGCCGACCGGCTGCCGCTGATCTACGAGACGCTGAACCTTGCCAATGACCAGGTCTGGGATGGCGGGTTCACCTTCTGGGCGCAGCAGCGGCTGATGGTCTGGCGCTACGGGCTGGTGCTGGCGGGCGATGCCGTCGCCTCGGCCGAGCAGGTCGACCAGATGATCGGCAATGCGCTGATCGGCTGCGAACGCTTCTACCCCTCGTTCCAGCTGGTCGGCTGGGGCAACACCGCGCCGGCCGCGGCACTGGACATCGCCCTGGGCGAGGCCTACGGACGAGCCTGAGGGGCGGTGCCCCCAAGCCATGCGGTGCCATGCAAGGAGGGGGCAATGCACGATTTCGACGGGATCAATGCGCGCGGTCTGGTGCTGGTCGGCTGTGGCCGGATGGGCGGCGCGATGCTGCGCGGATGGCTGGCACGAGGTCTGGAACCCGGCGCTGTCACCGTCATCGACCCGCGCGTGGCCCCCGAATGGCACGACAGGGGACTGCGCCTGAACGCCCCGCTGCCCGCGGATCCGGCCGTGCTGGTGCTGGCGGTCAAGCCGCAGATGATGGCCGGGGCGCTTGGCGGGGTGCCGCGGCTGGGCGACACGCTGGTGATATCGGTCGCGGCGGGGACCACGATCGCCACCTACGAGGCGGCGTTTCCGGGCGCGGCGATCGTGCGCGTCATGCCCAACACGCCGGCGGCGATCGGGCAGGGTATATCGGCCATGATCGGCAATGCGCGGGCGGGCGCGGCCGATCTGGACCTGGCCGAGGCGCTGATGCGGGCGGTCGGGCGGGTGGTGCGGCTGGATCACGAGGATCAGATGGACGCCGTCACCGGCCTGTCGGGCAGCGGCCCGGCCTATGTCTTTCACATGATCGAGGCGATGGCCCGGGCGGGCGAGGCGCAGGGGCTGGCGCCGGCGCTGGCGCTTGAACTGGCGCGGATGACGGTGGCCGGGGCCGGCGCGCAGGCCGTCGACGCCGACGAGGACCCGGCGGTCCTGCGCGAGAACGTGACATCGCCGGGCGGCACCACCGCGGCCGGGCTGAAGGTGCTGATGGACGAAGGCACCGGCCTGCCGCCGCTGATGGCGCGCACCGTTGCCGCCGCCACCGAACGCGGCCGCGAACTGGGCCGCGCGGCGGACAGGGGCGGGTCGTGACCATCGGCTTCGACGACTTCCTGAAGGTCGATATCCGGGTGGCCACGATCATCCGGGCCGAGCCCTTTCCCGAGGCGCGCAAGCCCGCGATCCGGCTGTGGCTGGACCTGGGCGATCTGGGCGAGCGCAAGTCCTCGGCCCAGCTGACCCGGCATTACCGGCCCGAGGAACTGGCCGGCCGGCAGGTGCTGTGCGTGGCGAACTTTCCGCCGCGCCAGATCGGACCGGTGATGTCCGAGGTTCTGGTGCTGGGCGTGCCCGACGCCGAGGGCGAGGTGGTTCTGATCGCGCCCGACACGCAGGTTCCGAACGGCGGGAGGATGTATTGATGAAGCTTCTGGTCACACGCCACATGACCGACCGGGCCACGGCGGCGATCTCGGCGCGCTTTCAGGCCGAATTCCGCGACGCGGCGCCCCTGACGGCCGCGGACGCGGCGCAGGCTCTGCGCGATTATGACGCGATCATTCCGACACTGGGCGACCGCTTCACCGCCGAGGCCTTCGCGGGCGCGGGGCTGCGCTGCCGGTTCCTCGCGAATTTCGGGGCGGGCTACAACCACATCGACGTGGCCGCGGCGCGCCGCGCCGGCATCGGTGTCAGCAACACCCCCGATGTCGTGACCGACGTCACCGCCGACATCGCGCTGACGCTGATCCTGATGGTCATGCGCCGGGCCAGCGAGGGCGAGGCGATCCTGCGGGCCGGCGGCTGGACGGGCTGGACGCCGACCCAGTTCCTGGGCGCGCATGTCACCGGCGCGACGGTCGGGATCATCGGCATGGGCCGGATCGGCAAGGAGGTCGCGCGGCGCTGTCACCTGGGCTTCGGGATGCGGGTGGTGTTCCACAACCGCTCGACCGTCTCGTCGCTGGACATCCCGGCCCGGCAGATGCCGTCCCTGGCCGAGACGCTGGCCGCCTGCGACGTGGCGGTGGTCGCCGTTCCGGGCGGGGCCGGCACGCGCCACATGATCGGCGCCGCGGAACTGCAGGCTCTGGGTCCGCAGGGCTATCTGGTCAACATCGCCCGCGGCGATGTCGTGGACGAGGCGGCGCTGATCGCGGCGCTTCAGTCGGGCGCGATCGCGGGTGCCGGGCTGGATGTCTACGAGGCCGAACCCGAGGTGCCCGAGGCGCTGCGGGCCCTGCCCAACACCGCGCTGCTGCCACATCTGGGAACCGCGACCGACGAGGTCCGCACCCGGATGGGCCTGCGCGCGCTGGACAATCTGATCGCCTTCGACGAGGGGCGGATTCCTGCCGATCTTGTCGGCTGATCCGGCCCGCCTGCCGGAACCATTCCGCCCCGCGCACGTTCATTGCCCATAGGACGCACAACCTCATGGAGGACGCAATGAACTGGGATATCATTCAGGGCAAGTGGAAGCAGATGACCGGCTCGGTCAAGGAGAAATGGGGCGAGCTGACCGATGACGAGCTTGACCAGATCGACGGCAACAAGGAGAAGCTGGCCGGCAAGCTTCAGGAAAAATACGGCTGGTCGAAGGAAGAGGCCGACAACCAGATCGACGACTACTTCCGCGACCGCTGATCGCAGCGTCTGAGCAAATACCGGACGGGCGCCCCTTGGGGCGCCCTTTCGTCATTTTGGGGCGGCGTCGCGAGGGGGCTTGCCAAGTCCTGCCGCGCAGGCACCAATGGCGCGGTCCGGCGCAGCCCGCCGGACGGAGAACCGACTGCGAGTCCGCCACATGCTTTACGCCTATGCCACGCGCAAGGGACGCCTGACCCGCCTGGATCGCGACGCCGATCTGGGCCAGGCGATCTGGATCGACCTGATCCAGCCCGCCGACAGCGAGATCGCGGCACTGCGCGCCCTTGGCGTCGAGGTGCCGTCGCTGGCCGAGATGGAGGAGATCGAGATCTCGAACCGCCTCTATCGCGAGGACGGCTTCGACTACATGACCGCCGTGCTGCCCGGCGAACGGGCCGACGGGCAGCGCGCGGCGATGCCGGTCAGCTTCATCCTCGCCCCGCAGCGGCTGGTCACGGTGCGTCACCATTCGCCGCGCCCCTTCATGACCTTTCCGGATCGCGGCGAACGCTCGACCCTGGGCTGCGGCAGTCCCGACCGGCTGTTCGTCGGCCTGCTTGAAGAGATCATCGCCCGGCTGGCCGACATCCTCGAAGGTTCCGGCCGGGTGCTGGACGAAACCAGCGCCGGCGTGTTCGAGCGGCGCTCGGGTGCGGCCGGCAACGCGCGCGGCCGCCCGGACCGGTTGCAGCAGGCCCTGCGCGAGGTCGGCCGCGAGGCCGAACTGATGGCACGGGTGCGCCTCGGCCTGCTGACCATCGAGCGCATCCTGGCCTTCTACACCGCGATCCTCGACGACCGTCCCGAGGCCGACCGGCTGCGGCCGGTCGTGCGCGCCCAGGTGCGCGACGTGCAGGCGCTCGAGGTGCATGCCGACTACCTGTCCTCGCGGGTCAGCCTGACCGTCGATACCACGCTGGGCATGATCAACCTCGAACAGAACAGCACCGTCCGCATCCTGTCGGTCGTCGCCGCCCTGTTCCTGCCGCCGACCCTGATCGCCAGCATCTACGGCATGAACTTCACCGCCATGCCCGAACTGGACAAGCCCTGGGGCTATCCTTTCGCGCTGGGGCTGATGCTGGCCACCTCGGTCGGAACATGGTTCTTCCTGCGCTGGAAGAACTGGCTGTAGAACTGCCTGCTTGCGTCGTGCCGCCGCGCATGCATCACTTGAGGCCCGGAACAGAAAGGCCGTCCCGCCATGCCCGACCTGCCCCCCCCGCACAGCCCGACGATCCGCACCATCGCCATGCCCGCCGACACCAACCCGGCCGGCGACATCTTCGGGGGCTGGCTGATGAGCCAGATGGACCTTGCCGCCGGCACAGTCGCGGCGCTGACCGCGCGGTGCCGCAGCGCGACCATCGCCGTCGAGGGGATGAAGTTCCTGCGCCCGGTCCGGGTCGGCGACGAGGTGTCGCTGTTCGCCGATCTGGTCCGGGTCGGTCGGACCTCGATGCTGATCCATGTCGAGGCCTGGCGGCGCCAGCGCGACCTGGAAGAGAGCGAAAAGGTCACCGACGCGACCTTCACCTTCGTCGCGCTGGACGCCAATGGCCGGGCCCGCGCGGTGCGCGAGCAGGCGCAGGGCTGAGGGCGGCACCCCCGCAGTCACGGCTTGCGGCACCGACGGCTCTGCGTGATAGTTTCGCATCATGTCCGTGATGTGAAGCCGAGATGAAGCGCCCCACCATAGCCGATCTGGCCCAGGCCGCGGGCCTCAGCACCGCGACGGTCGATCGCGTCCTGAATGGCCGCAGCAATGTGCGCGAGGAGACGGTGCGCCGGGTCCACGAGGCGGCGGAGAAGATCGGCTATCACGGCGCGAATGCGATCCGCTACCGGATGCTGGCCGACCGGCCCGAATTCAAGCTGGGCGTCGTGCTGCAAAAGCCGCGCCACGCCTTCTATCAGGACATGCAGCAGGTGTTCGAGGCCGAGGCGCGCGCCTGCACGCTGCGCCGGGTGCAGCCGACCATGCGCTTTGCCGACAGCTCGCAGCCCGAGGAACTTGCCGAGATCCTGATGTCGCTGCGCGGCCGCGTCGACGCGATCGCGGCGACCGGGCTGGATCATCCTCTTGTCACGCAGGCGGTGCAGGATCTGCGCGCGGCCGGCATCCCAGTCTATGCGATGCTGTCGGATTTCGCGCAGGGGGTCCGCGAAAGCTATTTCGGGACCAACAACCTGAAGGTCGGGCGGATCGCGGGGTGGTTCATCTCGAAACTGGCGCCACGTCCGGGCAAGGTCGGCGTGTTCATCGGCGGATCGCGCTTTCACGGCCATGAACTGCGCGAGACCGGGTTCCGCAGCTTCTTCCGCGACGCCGCGCCCGAGTTCCGGATGCTCGAGACGCAGATCAACCTCGAGACGCGGCAACTGACCTACGAGGCGACGGTGAACCTGCTGAACCGGCACGACGATCTGGTCGGCCTCTATGTCGCGGGGGGCGGCATGGAGGGCGCGATCCAGGCCGCGCGCGAGATGAAGGCCGCGGGCCGGGTGGTGCTGATCGTGAACGAGCTGACGCCGGAATCGCAGGCCGGGCTTCAGGATCACACGCTCAGCATCGTCCTGCGGACGCCGATCCGGTCGCTGGCCGCGGATCTGATCGCCCAGATGATCGCCACCCAGGAACGCGGCATGGCCGAAACGCCCGGCCAGCGCTTCTTCCCCGCCGAGGTGCTGACCCCGGAAAGCGATTTCCTGAGGTAGTTACATCAGGAAAACTGGCTGATTGCATCACGGATGATGGAATCCCGGGCGTGAATGCGTTGACCCGAGGGCGCGTTTCGGGAATCTTGACGACATCGCCGCAGGACGGGAGCCGCGGCAGCCTATCGACACGGAATTCGCAAGACACCGCCGCCGGCGGACAGGCTAGGTCTGTCCGGCGCCGTGTTCCGGCACAGGGAGAGGCGCGCCGGACGCCGACAGTGGAGGAAGAGCCTGATGAAGAAATTCCTGATGACGACCGCGATGGTCGCCGGATTGGCCGGCGGCGCCGATGCCGAGAATATCGGCGTGTCCATGGCGCTGTTCGACGACAACTTCCTGACCGTGCTGCGCAACGGCATGCAGGATTATGCCGGCAGCCTGGACGGCGTCACGCTGCAGATCGAGGATGCCCAGAACGATGTCGGCAAGCAGCTGAACCAGATCCAGAACTTCGTGGCTTCGGGCGTCGATGCGATCATCGTGAACCCGGTCGACACCGATGCGACCGTCGCCATGTCGCAGGCCGCCGCCGATGCGGGCATCCCGCTGGTCTATGTCAACCGCGAGCCGGTGAATGTCGACAGCCTGCCCGAGACCCAGGCCTTCGTCGCCTCGGACGAGCGCGAATCCGGCACGCTGCAGACCCGGGAGGTCTGCCGCCTGCTGAAGGAAAACGGCAACGGCGAGGGCGCCAAGGCGCTGGTGATGATGGGCGAATTGTCCAACCAGGCGGCCCGGATGCGCACCCAGGACATCCACGACGTGATCGCCACCGACGAGTGCGGCTTCATCGAGGTCGTCGAGGAACAGACCGCGATGTGGTCGCGCACCCAGGGCACCGACCTGATGACCAACTGGCTGTCGGCCGGGCTGGAGTTCGATGCGCTGATCTCGAACAATGACGAGATGGCCATCGGCGCGATCCAGGCGCTGAAGACTTCGGGCCGGGCGATGGACGACGTGATCGTGGCCGGCATCGACGCCACCGCCGATGCGCTGGCCGCGATGGAGGCCGGCGATCTGGACGTCACGGTGTTCCAGAACGCTGCCGGTCAGGGCCAGGGTGCCGTGGATGCCGCGGTCAAGCTGGCCCGCGGCGAGGCCGTCGATCAGAAGATCTACGTTCCGTTCGAGCTGGTGACCCCGGCGAACCTTGCCGACTACCACAAGAACTGATCGCGCGGCGCCGGGGCGGGACCCTGTCCCGGCGCCTTCGGACATGAACGGGAGGAACAGTCATGCTTGACGGTCAGGGCGCCAGGGCGCGCGGCGTCTACGAGGGCGAATACATCCTCGAGGTCGATCGGGTCCGCAAGGAATTTCCCGGTGTCGTGGCGCTGGACGACGTGCAGCTGAAGATCAGGCCCGGCTCGGTGCACGCGCTGATGGGCGAGAACGGCGCCGGGAAATCGACGCTGATGAAGATCATCGCCGGCGTCTACAACCCCGATCGCGGCGAGGTCCGCTTTGCCGGGCGCAAGCTGGACATCAGGACACCGATCGACGCGCTGAACTCGGGCATCGCGATGATCCATCAGGAACTGAACCTGATGAACACAATGACGGTGGCCGAGAACATCTGGATCGGCCGCGAGCCGAAGAACGGCGTCGGGCTGATCGCTCATGGCGAGATGCGGCGCATGACGCAGGCGCTGTTCGACGAGCTGAACATCCGGCTGGACCCGGCCGGGCAGGTGGGCGACCTGACCGTCGCGCAGAAACAGATGGTCGAGATCGCCAAGGCGGTGTCGTTCAACTCGGACGTGCTGATCATGGACGAACCCACCAGCGCGATCACCGAAACCGAGGTCGAGCATCTGTTCCGTATCATCCGCGACCTGCGGGCCAAGGGGGTGGGCATCGTCTACATCACCCACAAGATGAACGAGCTCTTCGAGATCGCGGACGAACTGACGGTCTTCCGCGACGGCAAGTACATCGCGACGGTCGACGCCAGGGACGTGACCCGCGACGACATCATCAAGATGATGGTCGGCCGCCAGATCACCGACATGTTCCCCAAGATCGACTGCGAGATCGGCGAGACGATCCTCGAGGTGCGCAACCTGACGCTGCCGGGCGTGTTCCGCGATGTCAGCTTCACACTGCGCCGGGGCGAGATCCTGGGCGTGGCCGGGCTGGTCGGCTCGGGGCGCTCGAACGTGGCCGAGGCGATCTTCGGGGTCCGCCCCGCCGCCTCGGGCCAGATCGTCATCGAGGGCCAGACGGTCGAGATCACCTCGCCCCCGGTCGCGATGCGGCACGGCATGGCCTTCCTGACCGAGGACCGCAAGGAGACCGGCTGCTTCCTGAACCTCGACTGCATCGAGAACATCCAGGTGGCGCTGCTCAGCACCGGCAAGGTGGACAATCGCGGCTTCGTCAACCAGCGCGAGGTGAACCGGCTGGCCGAGGAATATGCCGAGAAGCTGCGCGTCAAGACCCCGAACCTTGCCGAGACGGTCGCCAACCTGTCGGGCGGCAACCAGCAGAAGCTGCTGATCGCGCGCTGGCTGCTGACCAGGCCGAAGATCCTGATCCTGGACGAGCCGACCCGCGGCATCGACGTGGGCGCCAAGTCGGAAATTCACCGCCTGATCACCCAGCTTGCCGGCGAAGGGGTGGCGGTGCTGATGATCTCGTCCGAACTGCCCGAGATCCTCGGCATGTCGGACCGGATCATGGTCATGCACGAGGGCCATGTCAGCGGCTTTCTGGATCGCGCCGAGGCCGACCAGGTCCGGGTCATGGAACTTGCCGCGAAGTAGTTCGGCAGCATTTTTGGAGGAGGGCCGGATATGGCTGCGCAAGACACGAATTTCGAACGGGCCGCGCCGAAGGCGCATCGCAGGCTGCCCGCTGAACTGAACATTTTGCTGGTGCTGGTGGGAATCGCCCTGGTCTTCGAGATCCTCGGCTGGATCTTCCAGGGCCAGACATTCCTGGGCAATGTCGGCCGGCTGAAGATCATGATCCTGCAGGTGTCGGTCATCGGCATCATTGCGGTGGGGGTGACGCAGGTCATCATCTCGGGGGGCATCGACCTGTCCTCGGGCTCGATCGTGGGCGCGGTGGCGATGGTGTCGATGAGCTTCGCGCAAAGCGCCGAATACGCCCGCGCCGTCTATCCGGCGCTGACCGACCTGCCGGTGATCGTGCCGGTGCTGATCGGGCTGGTCTGCGGCGCCATCGCGGGCTTCATCAATGGCTGGCTGATCGCCTATACCAAGATCCCGCCCTTCATCGCCACCCTCGGCATGATGGTCACGGCGCGCGGCTTTGCCAAATGGTACACCAAGGGCCAGCCGATCAGCTTTCCGACCGAAAGCTATGCCTTCCTGGGCTCGGGGATGATGCCCGTGGTGATCTTCCTGATCGTTGCGGCGATCTTCCATGTGGCGATGAAATACACCCGTTACGGCAAGTTCACCTACGCGATCGGCGCCAACCCGCAGGCGGCCCGCGTCTCGGGGATCGATGTCGAACGCCATCTGGTCAAGCTGTACATCGTCGCCGCCACGCTGGCCGCGCTGGCCGGGATCGTGGTCGCCGCACGGGGCCAGACGGCCCAGGCCGGCATGGGCATCATGTACGAACTGGACGCCATCGCGATGGCCGTCATCGGCGGCACCTCGCTGGCCGGGGGGCGCGGCTCGATCATCGGCACCTCGATCGGCATGGTGATCTTCGGCGTCATCATCTCGGGTTTCACCTTCCTGCGGCTGGACGCCTATTACCAGGAGATGATCAAGGGCGTCATCATCGTCGCCGCCGTGGTGATCGACACCTATCGCCAGAAGAAAAAGGTCAAGTGACCTGACGAGTTCCGCGGCGGTCCCTCCCGCCGCCGCGGACCCCCACTGACCCTCGATCGCAACAGGACGGACGCGATGCAGACCACGCTGAAAACCACGATGGCGGCCTGCCTTCTGGCCACGTTCGCCCAGGCCGCGCAGGCCGAGACCCGCATCGGCGTCTCGATGACCAGCTTTGACAACCCGTTCCTGACCATCCTGCTGAATGGCATCCGCGCCGAGGCCGCGCGCCACGAGGACCTGGAACTGGTCGTCGAGGACGCCCAGCTGGACGTGGCGCGGCAGTTGAACCAGGTGCAGAACATGGTTGCCAATGGCGTCGATGCGATCGTCGTGAACGCCGTCGATGGCGCGGCCACGCCGGCGATGACGCAGCTTGCCGTGGATGCGGGCATCCCGCTGGTCTATGTGAACCACCCGCCCGCCGAACATGCGGCCATGCCGGCTGGCACCAGCTTCGTCGGCTCGAACGAGGTCGACTCGGGCACCATGCAGACCCGCGCGGTCTGCGAGATGCTGGGCGGCACCGGCAAGATTCTGGTGCTGATGGGGCCGCTGGAAAACGAGGCCTCCATCATCCGCACCCGCGACATCGAAGAGGTGATCGCCGCCGACCCCTGCACCGGCATGCAGATCATCGACCGGCAGGTGGGCAACTGGAACCGCACGCAGGGCGCCGACCTGACGACCAACTGGCTGACCTCGGGCGTCGCGTTCGACGCGATCATCGCCAACAATGACGAGATGGCCATTGGCGCCATCCAGGCGCTGAAATCGGCGGGCAGGGACATGGACAGCGTCGTCGTCGCGGGCATCGACGCCACGCCCGACGGGCTGGCCGCCATGGCCGCGGGCGACCTGGACGTGACCGTGTTCCAGAACGCCACCCGTCAGGGAGAGGTCGCGCTGGCCACCGCGCGGTCGCTGGCGGCAGGCCAGCCGGCCGAGGGCAACATCTGGGTGCCCTTCGAGCCGGTCACGCCCCGGAACATGCAGGATTACCAATAGGCGCGCCCGCCCGCACGATTACCGCCAGACCCATCCATTCCGAACAAGGACCACGCCCATGAAGATGGCACTGGACCCGCACATGATCCGCCACCTCTCGCTTGAGGAGACCTGCCGCAAGACCGCCGAGCTTGGCTACGATCATGTCGAGCTGTCGCCCCGCCCCGATTTCCTGTCCTGGTGGACGCGACCGAAGGTCTATCCCGACCGGATCGCCAGTTTCCGCAAGGCGCTGAAGGATCACGGCGTGGGCCTTGCCACGCTGCAACCCATGTATCGATGGGCCAGCCCCTATCCGGATGAATGGGAGGCGGCGATCGACAACTGGAAACGGGCCATCGAGATCGCGGTCGAGATGGAGTGCCCGATGTTCGTCAGCGAGTTCGGCCGCGGCGGCAGCCCCGACCGCAGCCTGAACGACCGGTCCGGCCTGCACCGCCCCGAGACCTGCGAGACCCAGTTCTTCCGCGCAATGGACATCCTGGTGCCGATCCTGGAACGCGAGGGACTGACCCTGTCGCTGGAGGCCCATCCCGAGGACTGGCTGGAGGAGATCGCCCCCGCCATCGACATCATCAGGACCATCAACTCGAAGGCCGTGAAGGCGTCGTTCATCGCGCCGCACACTTTCTTCTACGGCCCCGACATGGTGGCCAACCTGCGCGCGACCGAAGGCCATCTGGTCCATGTCCGGCTGGCCGACACCTATGACCACACCAGGTCGTCGCAGCTGCGCTATATCGTCAACCCGCCCGGCGCGAAGGTTCGCGTCCACCAGCACACCGATTTCGGCCAGGGCGAGATCGACTGGGAGAGCTTCTTCTCGACCCTCGCGGACATGAAGTTCGACGGCGTGATGTCGAACTGCGTCTTCGCCTGGGAGGACCGGGCCGAGGACAGCGCCCGGTTCATGCTGGCCGAAACCAACCGCTACATCGCCAAATACTGGAAATAGGAACACGCACATGACCCTGAAGATCGGAGTCATCGGAACCGGCATGATCGGCCGCGACCACACCCGCCGCATCCAGCAGGTTCTGGCCGGGGCCGAGGTCGTCGCGCTCAGCGACTACAACCCCGACGCCGCCCGCGCGGTGCAGGCCGACCTGGCCCCGGCCGCCACCGTCTACGAGAAGGGCGAGGACCTGATCGCCGCCCCCGAGGTGGACGCGATCCTCGTCTGTTCGACCGGCGCGACGCACGAGGCCTATGTGCTGGCCGCCATCGCCGCCGGCAAGCCCTGCTTCTGCGAAAAGCCGCTGGCCACCACCGCCGACGGCGCCAGGCGGATCGTCGATGCCGAGGTCGCCCATGGCACCCGGCTGGTGCAGGTGGGCTTCATGCGCCGCTATGACGCGGGCTATGTCGCGCTGAAAGAGGCGGTGCAGACCCGGACCGGCGCGCCGATCATGGTCCATGCCGCGCATCGCAACCCGACCGTGCCCGAGCAGTATCTGACGCCGATGGCGATCCACGACACGCTGATCCACGAGATCGACGTGTTCCGATGGCTGCTGGACGACGATTACGTCTCGGCCCGCGTGCTGTTCCCGCGCAAGGCCGACCGCGCCCACGCCAGGCTGCGCGACCCGCAGGTCGTGGTGCTGGAGACCGCCAAGGGCGTGCTGATCGATGTCGAGATCTTCGTGAACTGCCATTACGGCTATGACATCCAGTGCGAGGTCGTGGGCGAGGACGGCATCGCCCGGCTGCCCGAACCGATGGCGATCCAGATGCGCCTGGGGGCGACGCTGCAAAACCCGATCCTGACCGACTGGAAGGACCGTTTCGTGGCCAGCTATGACGTCGAGCTGAACGATTTCATCAAGGCCGCCACCCGCGGCACGGCCGCAGGCCCGTCCTCCTGGGACGGCTATGCCGCCGCCATCACCTCGGACGCCTGTGTTGCCGCACAGGACGCCGAGGGGACGACCGTCGCCATCACCCTGCCGGCGCGTCCGGCGCTGTACGACTGAGGGGCCGACCATGCGTTTCGCCATCAACCACATCTGCGCGCCGAACCTGCCGCTGGCAGAATTCTTTGCCATGTGCCGGCGCCTCGGCGTCAGCGAGGTCGAGATCCGCAACGACATCCCCGACGTGCTGGGCAGCATGACGGCCGCGGCGGTCCGCGCCGAGGCAGACGCGCAGGGCATCACCATCCTGTCGATCAATGCGCTTTATCCCTTCAACGTCTGGTCGGGCGACCTGCCGGACCGGGCGCAGCGGATGGCCGACTACGCGGCCGACTGCGGTGCGAAGGCGCTGGTCATGTGCCCGCTTAACGACGGCAGCAAGGTCGCGCATTCGCAGGTCGTCGCGGCGCTGGATGCGATGAAGCCGATCCTGACCGATCGCGGCCTGACCGGGCTGGTCGAGCCCCTGGGCTTTCCGATCAGTTCGCTGCGCAGCAAGGCCGAGGCGATCGCCGCGATCACCGAGGCGGGCGACGACGGCACCTTCCGTCTGATGCACGACACCTTCCATCATCACCTGGCCGGCGAGGCGGAACTTTATCCCCATCGCAGCGGCCTGGTGCATATCTCGGGCGTGACCGATCCCGGCGTCGCAGTCGATGACATGCTGGATGCGCACCGGGTTCTGGTCGACTCCGACGACCGGCTCGGCAATGTCGCGCAGATGCGCGCGCTGATCGAGGGCGGCTATGCAGGGCCGTTCAGCTTCGAGCCCTTCGCGGCGGAAATCCACGCGCTGGCCGACCCCGAGGCCGCGCTGCGCGCCAGCATGGATCACCTTGCCGACCGGCTGGCGCCGGTCCTGTCGGCGCGAGGCTGATCCGGTGTCGGGCCGGCAATCCCCCGACAGCCTCGGCGTCGCGCTGATCGGCACGGGCTTCATGGGCAAGTGCCATGCGATGGCGTGGCGCAATGTCGCCACGGTCTTCGGCGGCGCGCAGCCCCGGCTTGAAGTGCTCTGCGACACGCCCGAGGACCGCGCGCAGGCGATGGCCGGCCAGTTCGGCTTCGCCCGCGCCTCGGCCGACTGGCAGGCCGCGCTGGCCGATCCTGCGGTGGATGTGGTCTCGATCACCACGCCGAACGGCCTGCATCGCCCGATGGCCGAGGCCGCGCTGCGCGCGGGCAAGCATGTCTGGCTGGAAAAGCCGATGGCGCTGACGCTGGAGGATGCGCAGGCGATGGCCGATCTGGCCGCGGCGCATCCGGGGCAGGTGACCGTGCTGGGCTACAACTATCTGCGCAACCCGGCCTTTCAGGCCGCACGCGGGCTGATCGCGCAGGGCGCGATCGGCCGGCCGCTGTCCTTCCGCGGCGTCTATGACGAGGACTACTCGGCCGATCCGGACCTGCCCTGGTCCTGGCGCATGACCCATGCGGGCGGCGGGCTGGGGGCGCTTGGCGATCTGGGCTGCCATCTGGTCAGCCAGATGGTGGCGCTGATGGGCCCGGTCGCCGAGGTGACCGCGATGACCCAGATCGCGGTGCCGACGCGCCCCTCGCCCGACGGCCCGTGCGCAGTCGAGAACGAGGATTCGGCCCTGGCGCTGATCCGCTTCGCCTCGGGCGCGCAGGGCAGCTTCGCGACCTCGCGCGTGGCGCGCGGCCGCAAGTGCCGCCTGCAATGGGAGGTGCAGGGCAGCGATGGGACCCTGGTCTTCGATCAGGAGAGCATGAACGAGCTGTGGGTCCACCGCGCTGGCGAGGCGGGCTTTACCCGCCATCTCAGCGGCCCGGACCAGCCCGAATTCGCGGCCTTCTGTCCGGCGCCGGGCCATAATTTCGGCTTCAACGAACAGAAGGTCATCGAATGCCGCGACCTGATGCGCGCGATTGCGGGCGGGCCGGCGGCCGAACCCGGCTTCGCGGCGGGGCTGCGGATCGAACGGATCATCCATGCCATGGCGGCCTCGAACGGCCGGCCGGTGCGGATCGTGGAGGAATCACATGAAGACGCTTGATGTTTTGACGATCGGCCGGAGTTCGGTTGATCTGTACGGCGATCAGGTAGGCGGTCGCCTGGAGGACATGGGGTCTTTCAGCAAGTATGTTGGCGGGTCGCCGACGAATATTGCCTGCGGTACGTCCCGGCTGGGGCTGCGGTCGGGGCTGATCACGCGGGTTGGCGACGAGCATATGGGCCGGTTCATCCGCGAGCAGCTTGTGCGCGAGGGCGTGGATGTGCGCGGCGTGGCGACGGATCCTGCGCGCCTGACGGCCTTGGTGATCCTGGGAATCCGCGACGAGGACAGCTTTCCCTTGATCTTCTACCGCGAGAATTGCGCGGACATGGCGCTGGGCGAGGATGACATCGACGAGGCTCTGGTGTCCGAGACGCGTGCGCTGCTGTTGACCGGCACGCATCTCAGCCATCCGCGGACCGAGGCTGCGGTGCTGAAGGCGCTGTCGCTGGCGCGGGCGCATGGCGCGCGGACGGCGCTGGACATCGACTACCGGCCGAACCTCTGGGGCGTGGCGGGCCATGGCGAGGGCGAGAGCCGCTTCGTGGAAAGCGCCGCGGTGACGGCGAGGCTGCAGGGCACGCTGCCTCTCTTCGACCTGATCGTGGGCACCGAGGAAGAATTCCACATCGCCGGTGGCAGCACCGACACGCTGGCTGCATTGCGCGCGGTGCGGGCGGTCAGCGATGCGGTGCTGGTCTGCAAGCGGGGCGCGAAGGGGGCGGTGGCCTTTACCGGCGCGATCCCCGACAGCCTCGATGCGGGCGAGGCCGGTCCCGGCTTTCCGATCGAGGTGTTCAACGTGCTGGGCGCCGGGGACGGTTTCTTCTCGGGTCTGCTGAAGGGCTGGCTGGAGGATGCGCCCTGGCCCCGCGCGCTGGAATACGCCAACGCCTGCGGCGCCTTCGCGGTCAGCCGGCATGGCTGCACGCCGGCCTATCCCTCGCTGGAAGAGCTGGAATTCTTTCTGGCCCGCGGGGTGGTGCGGCCGGACCTGCGCAACGATGCCGAACTGGAACAGATCCACTGGGCGACCAACCGGCAGGGCCGGATGGGCGGCGACTGGTCCAGCCTGCGGGTGTTCGCCTTCGACCACCGGGCGCAGCTGGAAGAGATGCCGGGCTATACGATCGCGAAGGGCGGGGCGTTCAAGCGGCTGTGCCTTCAGGCGGCGCTGCAGGTGCAGGGCGCGGGGTCGGGCGGCCACGGCATCCTCTGCGACGACCGCATCGGGCGGGCGGCGCTGCATGCGGCCTCGGGGACGGGGCTGTGGGTCGGGCGTCCGGCCGAGTGGCCGGGCTCTCGGCCGCTGAGCCTCGAGCCGGCGCTGGGTCCCGATTGCGGGGGTTTGGGCGAATGGGCGCGCGAGAATGTGGTGAAGGTGCTGTGCTTCTGCCACCCCGACGACGAGGCGGCGATGCGGGTCGCGCAGGAGGCCGAGGTCGGCCGGCTGTTCGCGGCGGCGCGGCGCAACGGGCTGGAGTTCCTGCTGGAGATCATCCCCTCGAAGGTGGGTCCGGTGGATGACATGACGGCGGCGGTGCTGATCGGGCAGTTCTACGCGGCGGGGATCTGTCCCGACTGGTGGAAGCTCGAGCCGATGCAGACGCGGGCGGGCTGGCAGAACGCGATCGCGGCGATCGAGGCGCATGACCGGCATACACGCGGCATCGTGGTGCTGGGGCTTGACGCGCCCGAGGCGGATCTGGCGGCCAGCTTCGCGGTGGCGGCGGCGTTTCCGCTGGTGCGGGGCTTTGCGGTCGGGCGGACGATCTTCGGATCGGTGGCGCGAAACTGGCTGGCGGGCGATCTGGACGACGCCGCGGCGGTGGCCGAGATGGCGGGCCGCTACGCGCGGCTCTGCGGGATCTGGGACGCCGCGCGGGCCGCGGCGCGGGCGATGGCATGAGCGGCGACGTGGTGAGGACCTGGGCGATGCGGTCTGGCGGGGCGCGGTCTGACGGATTGCGGGACCTTGCCGGGGGCGGGGGCGGGGGGCTCTGCCCCCCGCGCGAGAGCCGCCCCCTCGATGGGGGCCGGCTTTCGCCCTCCCCCCGGGATATTTGGGCACAGAAGATGGGGGCGGGCGCGGGCGCCTGCGGGAAGGGGACGAGATGAGCGGGACGATCCGGTTGACGGCGGCGCAGGCGATGGTGCGCTGGCTGTCGGTGCAGATGGCGGAAGAGGGCGGGCGCTTCATCGAGGGGGTCTGGGCGATTTTCGGGCATGGCAATGTCGCGGGTCTTGGCGAGGCGCTCCATGGCATCGGCGACGCGCTGCCGACCTGGCGCGGCCAGAACGAGCAGACCATGGCCCATGCCGCGATCGCCTTTGCCAAGGGCCATGCCCGGCGGCGGGCGCAGGCGGTGACGGCCTCGATCGGGCCGGGCTCGACCAACATGGTGACGGCGGCGGCGCTGGCGCATGTGAACCGGCTGCCCGTGCTGTTCATCGCCGGCGATGTCTTTGCCAGCCGCAGGCCCGACCCGGTCTTGCAGCAGGTCGAGGATTTCGGCGATGGCACGGTCAGCGCCAATGACTGCTTCCGCCCCGTCGTGCGCTATTTCGACCGCATCACCCGGCCCGAGCATCTGCTGTCGGCGCTGCCGCGGGCGCTGCGGGTGATGACCGATCCGGCCGATTGCGGGCCGGTCTGCCTGGCCTTCTGCCAGGACGTGCAGGCCGAGGCCTTCGACTGGCCCGAGGCGTTCTTTGCGCCCCGCATCTGGCGGATCCGCCGGCCCGCGCCGGACGCTGCCGAACTGGCCGAGGTGGCCGGGCTGATCGGCGCGGCGCGGGCGCCGGTGATCGTCTGCGGCGGTGGGGTGATCCATTCCGGCGCCGAGGCGGCGCTGGCCGATTTTGCGCTGCGCCGCAACATCCCGGTAATCGAGACCCAGGCTGGCAAGGGCGCCCTGGCGCAGGCCCATCCGATGAGTTTCGGGGCGGCGGGGGTGGATGGCTCGGCGGCGGCGAATGCCGCGGCGGCGGCGGCCGATCTGGTGATCGGCATCGGCACGCGGCTGCAGGATTTCACCACCGGCTCGTGGACGCTGTTCGGGAATGCACGGCTGGCCTGCATCAATGTCCAGCCCTGGGACGCGGCCAAGCATGGCGCGGTCGGGCTGGTCGCGGATGCGCGGGTGGCGCTGGAACGGCTGGACGCGGTGCTGGGCGATCTGCGCTTTGCGGCGGCCGATGCGGGCGCGCGCGCGGCCTGGCTGGCGGCGGTCGATGCCCATTGCGCCGCGCCGGCCGAGGGCAACGCCCTGCCGACCGATGCGCAGGTGATCGGCGCGGTCCAGCGCGCCGCACCCGAGGGCATCGCGATGTGCGCCGCCGGCACCATGCCGGGCGCGCTGAAGCTGTTGTGGCAGCCCAGCCAGGGCGGCTATCACATGGAATACGGCTATAGCTGCATGGGCTACGAGGTCGCCGGCGCGATGGGGCTGAAGCTGGCGCGGCCCGACCGCGAGGTGCTGTGCTTCGTGGGCGATGGCAGCTACATGATGGCCAATTCCGAACTGGCCACGGCGGTGATGCGCCGGGTTCCCTTCACGGTGATCCTGACCGACAATCGCGGCTATGGCTGCATCAACCGGCTGCAGATCAGTTGCGGCGGGGCCGAGTTCAACAACATGTATGCCGATAGCCGGATCGAGGCGCAGCCGCGGATCGACTTCGTGGCCCATGCCGGGTCGATGGGGGCGCATGCGGTCAAGGCCCGGGACATCGCCGATCTGGAAGCCCAGGTCGCTGCCGCGCGTGGCCGCGACATCCCGACGGTGATCGTCATCGACACCACCGCCGTGCCCGGCCCCGGCGACGGGCTGGAGGGCGCGGGCCACTGGTGGGATGTCGCCGTGCCGGCCACCGGCCAGCGCGAGCAACTGCAACAGGCCCATGCGCGCTATCTGGCGAATGCCGCGCGCCAGGCCCAGATCAATTGAGGCAACAGACATGATCCGCTATGGCACCAATCCCATCGCCTGGGCCAATGACGACGACCCCTCGATCGGCGCCGATATTCCGACCGGGCAGATCCTGCACGAGGCCGGCCGGGTGATCGGCTTCGACGGCATCGAGAACGGCCATCGCTGGCCCGAGGATGCCCAGGCGACCCGCGCGCTGCTGGCCGAATACGGGCTGCGGCTGATCTCGGGCTGGTATTCGACCGAACTGCTGACGCGTCCGGTTGCCGACGAGATCGCCGCGGCCGGCCCGCATCTGGCGCGGCTGAAGGCCAATGGCTGCACCGTCTGCATCGTCTGCGAATGCTCGAATACCGTGCATGGTCGCCCGGATGTGCCGGTGAACGACCGGCCGGTGCTGGATGCGGCCGGGATGGCAGCGTTCGGCGCGAAGATGGAGGAATTCGCCGCCTGGATGGCCGTGCATGGCATCACCCTGGCCTATCACCACCATATGGGCACCGTGGTCGAGAGCCCCGACGAGATCGACGCCTTCATGGCCGCGACCGGGCCGGCGACGCATCTGCTGTTCGATGCCGGGCATTGCCGCTTTGGCGGGGGCGACCCCGAGGCGGTGCTGGCCCGCCATGTCGGCCGGGTCGCGCATGTCCATGCCAAGAACATCCGCCCTGCGGTGACCGAGCGGGTGCGGGCCGAGGGGCTGTCCTTCCTGCAGGGCGTGCTGGCCGGTGCCTTCACCGTGCCCGGCGATCCGGAGGGAGCGATCGATTTCCTGCCCTTGCTGCGCATACTCGCCGATGCCGGCTATGAGGGCTGGCTGGTGATCGAGGCCGAACAGGACCCGGCGCTCCGCAACCCGCTACACTATCAGTCGATGGGACTCGGGGCGCTGAAGGCCGCCGCCCGCGAGGCCGGGCTGGACCGGACGGTGCCCGCCTGAAAGCTGCGGGGGGACGGGCTGGCGTGACGGGCATTCCGGCAGCCGACTCCTGGGGGGCGGCGTCGGGACCTTGCCGGGGGCGATGTCGGAAAGGGGGGGCGCTGCCCCCCGATCCCGTCCCGGCATCTCCCCCCGGGATATTTGGACCAAGGCAAGCCGGGGACGGGTGCCGCGCCGGACAAGAGGGCGGAGGGTGGCGCCGGAGGGGCGGCCGCCCCGACTGCCCCGGCGGCCCTTCGAGGGGGCCGCCGGGGCACGCCCCCTGCCCGCCGCCCCGGCCTGGCCGGACAGACCCCGCAAGGATACGCAAGGAAAGGACGAACCGATGAGCCATCTTCTCAGGCATCCCTTCGGAACCCATGGCAAGGTGCACCAGATCACCGCGCAGGATGCCGGCTGGCGCCATGTGGGCTTTTCGCTCTACCGGCTGCGCGCCGGCGAGACCGCGGCCGAGGCCACCGGCGGCAACGAGGTGATCCTGGTGATCGTCGAGGGCAGGGCCGCCATCCGCGCCGCCGGCCGCGACTGGGGCGTGCTGGGCGAGCGCATGGACCTGTTCGCACGGACCCCGCCGCATTGCCTTTATGTGCCGAACGGCCAGGACTGGGCCGCCGAGGCCACCACCGACTGCGTCATCGCCGTCTGCATGGCCCCCGGCCGCGGCGGCCATCCCGCCCGCCGCATCGGCCCGGACGGCATCAGCCTGACCCAGCGCGGCGAGGGCAGCAACACCCGCTTCATCAACAACATCGCCATGGAGGCCGAGGATTACTGCGACTCGCTGCTGGTCACCGAGGTGTTCACCCCCGCCGGCAACTGGTCCTCCTATCCCAGCCACCGCCATGACGAGGATGACTTTCCCCGCATCACCTATCTCGAGGAAACCTATTATCACCGCATCAACCCCGCCGACGGCTGGGCCGTCCAGCGCGTCTATACCGACGACCTGACCCTCGACGAGACCATGGCCGTCCGCGATGGCGACGTCACGCTCGTGCCCCGCGGTCACCACCCCTGCGCCGCCCCCCATGGCTTCGACCTCTACTATCTCAACGTCATGGCAGGGCCGAGACGAGCATGGCGATTCATCCCGGCAACAGAAGTCAGCCACCTGATGTGAGGGGGAGGGCGTGCCGTCACGTCGGCCAAGCTGGTGTGGTTTCCCTGATGGCCTGAGGGCATGATCTGGCGGCATTCGTCGTTATGCCGAGAATGGGGTCGATCTCCTCCCGGTCGACCTGCGCCAAGGCCTCGACCATCACGCAACGGCTCGAGGTCTGCCACTCGTCGTTCTGCTCGAACAGCACGGCGCCGTTCAGGCGCCGGATCGACGCTTCGTCCGGGAAGATCCCGACGCCGTCTGCGCCGTGCGTCATCTCCTTGACCAGGCGGCTGATCGGGTTCGTGGAATGCCGCCCGGTTCGGTGCTGGCGCGGGAGGGACTGGCAGGCCGACAGGTCGTGCTCGCTGGTATCCATGAGACAGGCGAGCTTGGGCCAGCGGCGGCGACACCGCTGTGCTGGCTGCGCGAGACGTGCGCGAGGGCGTTCCCGATCCAGCGAACGCGGCTACGCTGCCCGTTCAGCCGTCGCCGGCCTCCCGGATCGGCTTTGGGCCTCACTGTCGAGGACACGGGCGATGGCGGCCTTGAGCCCTGTGCGGTCGTCGCCGATCACCAGCCTGCCCCCCCCCCGGGCCGCGGGCGCGCAGGGACCGCAGGAACCGGGTCGAAGAAGTCTCGGCGTCCAAGGGCTCGATGCCCGCGCCGATGAACTGTCACCGCTCTTCGGTGTTGGCGGCCAAGGCGATTATCGCGACAACCGGCACGGTCCGGCCGCCCTGAAGAACCTTGAGGGAGGTCGCGTCCAGCCAGACACAGGGCCAATCGCCGCCGAGCGGCCGGTTGAGGGACTCGCCCACGCGCTCGTCAATGTCCTGCGAGAGCTTCGACACCATGCTCTTCGAGATGCCGTCAAGCCGCATGGCCTGCACCAGCGGCACCTGTCGCGGTCTGGTGCCGTTCATTTGATCACGTCATGTGGAGCAAGGGAGATGAACCATTTGCACGGGCGGAACGGATAACGTTCGCAAGGATGCGGTGCGGATCGCGCTGACCAGCGGGCTTGCGCGGCGTCAGGTCGCGGATGATCTGGGAGTCGGCTTGTCGACCTTGAACCCGTGGGTGAACGCGCACCGCGACACGGATGTCGTCTCGGCCGAGGACCGCGAGTTGGCGCGCGAGAACGAAAGGCTTCGGCGCGCGATCCGCATCCGCAAGGAGGAGAGGGACATAATGAAAAAAGCCACCCGGCTCTTCGCGAGCCGGAAGCCGTGAGGTTCCGGTTTGTCGAAGAACCGCGTGGGGCTTTCCCGGTTGATCGCCTGTGCCGGGTGATGAATGTCAGCCCCGCGGGTTGCGTGCCTTTCGCAGCCGCCCTGCCAGCCGCAGGCAGCACATGGACATGGTGGTTCTGGCGCGTATCAAGCAGCAGTCGCGCCTGAGCCTGGGCAGCTACGGCCGCCCCAGGATGACCGAAGAACTCAAGAAGGTGGGCGTTGACCTGGGGCACCCGCGTGTCGGACGCCTGATGCGTAAGGACGGGATCGTCGTTGAACGAACACGCAAATTCAGGGTGACAACGGACAGCGGCCACATGTTCAACATCGCGCCGAACCTGTTGGACCGTGACGTCACGGCGGATCGGCTCAACCAGAAATGGGCCGGTGACATCGGCTATGTCTGGACCCGCGAAGGCTGGCTGTATCTGGCGGTGATCCTGGAGCTGCACTCCCGGCGCGTGATCGGTTGGGCCGTCAGCAACCGCATGAAACGCGATCTGGCGATCCGGGCCTTGAAGATGGCCATCGCCCTGCGATCACCGCCCAAGGGGTGCATCTTCCACAGCGACCGCGGCAGCCAATCCTGTTCGCACGACCATCAGAAGGTTCTGCGCGAGCATGGCCTGAAGGCGTCGATGAGCGGCAAGGGTAGCTGCTCCGATAACGCTGCCGTCGAGACCTTCTTCAAGACCATCAAGGACGAACTGATCTGGCGACGCCCCTGGGAAACTCGTCGGTAGGCTGAAACCGCGTTCGGGCATACCTTCGGACCAATGGCAGTCATGCCCTCGCTCCAATCCATCAACGGCTTCCATAACCCGCGCCGCAGGTACTCAGCCTTGGGAGGCAAAAGACCTTCGGCCTTCGAACGCCGGGTGGCCTGAGCGAGCACAGGGGCGGCACAAATGCGTGACAGGTCCAGTCCAAGGTCCACTTGGTCATCGGTGTCCTCTGTGTTCCAAGGCTGAGGTCGGCAAGCTCCACTCCGACCATACACCATGACGGCCGCCCGGGATCACACCGCCAGCGGCGATGAAATGACACCAGATCCTCGGACGCAAACGGGGCGTGTTTGCCTCGAACCGGGCCGGCGACGGGTCGCAATGCACCGGGGCCCCGATGCGCAAACGGTTCTGGGCCTGTGCCCTGACTGGCGTCCGGAAGGCCCTTGTCCGAAGCAGGCCATCAAGAGCGGGATCCGCTGCATCGGCGGGACGGGTGTCAGGTTCGTGATCAGGCGGCAGCGGGTGCGTGAGGCGTGCGGGTCGGGATTGCGGCGAGGCGCGTGTCATCCGGGTTGATCCCTGCCACGCCGCATCCTGATGGCTGTCGCAGGCGCCGCGGCCCGTGAGGGCGGACGCGGAGGACCTCTTGGTGAGGCATCCGGGGACCGCGACACGGTGCCGGGATGGCCGAGGCGACCGGGCACCGTGGCGATCGGGCGCCGCTTGTGGTCGCACCAGCGGGGAACCGCCCCATGCCGCCAAGCGTGACAGCAGGGTGTGGTGCAGTCGGGTCGATGCCTGGAACGGCTGGTTGATCGGGCCCGGTGGCGATCTGCCGGTCATCGAGCAGAAGATGCCGCCGCAGGCAAGCGAAGAGCGCCATTGTGAGGCGCGGGCGACGCCGGTCGTCCCCAAGCCGAGCGGCGGCCGGCCATGCAGGCGCGCGGGGTGATCCATGGGGCCCCTGTGCCAGTGGACTGCCATTGCAACCGGCCTTGCCGATCCGCCGATGGGCGAGGCGAGGCAGGCGGTCGGCAGTCTGGTCGTTGCCATGTCGGCAAGCCGGGGTGAGGGGCCTGTGCCGCGTGCCCCGCCGGCGTGGTGCCGGCGGTGGCCGTCTTGTCCGGCGCCGGAGGGCGCCGGCGCGGCGCCCCGGTTCGCGGGCCGGCGGCACTTCGGGATCAGGCCATCATCTCCTTGGTCGCTGTCAGATGCAGGTCGGGGTGATCGCGGCCGATGCGGTCGATGTCCCATTGCAGGCGCGTCAGGTAGACCAGATCGCCATCGTGATCATGCGCCAGGTGCCCCTTGTTGGCCGCCGCGAAGGCCTCGACCTTGTCCTTCGGCCCGCTGACCCACCGCGCGCTGGTGAATTGCGACGCCTCGAAGCGGACGGGGATGCCGTATTCCAGCTCGATCCGGCTGGCCAGGACCTCGAATTGCAGCGCGCCCACCACGCCGACGATGAATCCGGAGCCGATGGCAGGCTTGAAGACCTTGGCCGCGCCCTCCTCGGCGAACTGCATCAGCGCCTTTTCAAGATGCTTGGCCTTCATCGGATCGGTCGCGCGCACCGTCTGAAGCAGTTCCGGCGCGAAGGAGGGGATGCCCACGAAGCGCAGCGCCTCGCCCTCGGTCAGCGCGTCGCCGATGCGCAGCTGGCCGTGGTTCGGGATGCCGATGATGTCTCCGGCCCAGGCCTCTTCGGCCAGTTCCCGATCGGCGGCGAGGAACAGGACCGGGTTGCTGACCGCCATCGGCTTCTTCAGGCGCACATGTGTCAGCTTCATGCCGCGTTCGAAATGGCCGCTGGCCAGGCGCACGAAGGCCACCCGGTCGCGGTGCTTGGGGTCCATGTTGGCCTGGACCTTGAAGACGAAGCCGGTCACCGGGTTCTCCTCGGGGGCGATCTGGCGGTCGGCGCTGTTCTGGGGCTGCGGAGGCGGGCCGTATTCGGCGATGCCCTTCATCAGCTCCTGCACGCCGAAGCTGTTGATCGCGCTGCCGAACCAGATCGGCGTCATGTGCCCTTCGAGGAAGGATTGCCGGTCGAAGGCGGGCAGCAGCTCGCGCGCCATCTCGACCTCTTCGCGCAGCGTGTCCAGCAGGGCGGCCGGGACGTGCTGCGCGAGGCGCGGGTCGTCCAGCCCCTCGATGGCGATCGATTCGGCGACCTTGTTGCGGTCGGCGCGATCCATCAGCTCAAGCCGGTCGTGCAGCAGGTCATAGCAGCCGATGAAGTCGCGGCCGACGCCGATCGGCCAACTGGCGGGCGCCACGTCGATGGCGAGATTTTCCTGGATCTCGTCGATGATCTCGAAGGTGTCGCGGCTGTCGCGGTCCATCTTGTTGCAGAAGGTCAGGATCGGCAGATCGCGCAGCCGGCAGACCTCGAACAGCTTGCGGGTCTGCGATTCCACCCCCTTCGCCCCGTCGATGACCATGATCGCGGCGTCCACCGCGGTCAGCGTGCGGTAGGTGTCCTCGGAAAAATCGCTGTGGCCCGGCGTGTCGACCAGGTTGAAGCGATGCCCGTCGAAGTCGAACGACATCGCCGAGGCCGACACCGAGATGCCGCGATCCTGTTCCATCTTCATGAAGTCCGACCGGGTGCGCCGCGCCTCGCCCTTGGCGCGCACCTGGCCCGCCATCTGGATCGCGCCGCCATACAGCAGGAACTTTTCGGTCAGCGTGGTCTTGCCGGCGTCGGGATGCGAGATGATCGCGAAGGTCCGGCGGCGGGCGATTTCGGGCGGAAGGTCGGGGCGGTTGCTCATGCAGCGGCATGTAGCGCGGCCGGACGGCCTGCGCAATTGCGCTGCGGCCGGCACCGCAGGCCGCAGCGGTGGCACGGGCAGCGGTGCGGCATGCAAGGATGATTTCCCAGTCGTTAAATTTCGATTACACTGTGTTCCACAGCACAGTTGAAAAGCGGATGAAATCGCAGACTAATCGACGGAAACCTGCTTGACGTCCCAGTCAGCGCCATCCCGTCGGCGGCCCGCCGCCAAGGGGTCCGAAACCGAACGAGCCTCGATGCCACTTGACGCTTCCTATGACCAGTTGATGCGCCTGCTGTCGGCGCGCGGGATCGAATGGTTCCGCCGGCATGTCGAGGACCTGCCCGACCCCCTGCCTGCGGACGATGCCGCGACGGTCGCGCTGGCGCAGGCCGGGCGGATCGCGCCGGTGCTGTCGGGGCTGCGCGGCCATCCATCGCCGCTTGCCGATCTTGTCGGGCGGCGACTGTCCGCAACGCTGGTGCGCAGCAGCGCGCTGCGGCTGCTGACGGGCGATGCGACTGATGGCATGACATGCGACGGGGCGGCGGGGCTGGTTCTCGCAGGGCGCGCGGCGGCGGCGGATGAACCGCTGGCCGCGCTGGCGCTTTCGGCGCTGGCCGATGATCCGGCTGCCGCGCTGACCGATCGGATCGCCGCGCGGGTCCGTCCCGATGCCGGGCTTCTGGCCGAGGCCGAGGGACAGATCGACCGGGCGCTGAGGCACCTCGATCTGGACAGGGCGCGGATCGGGGATCTGGCGTGGTTGGTGATGCATGTCTATGCATTCGGGGCCATCCGGCCGCATTTCTCGCGCCCGCGCCTTTACGGCGATGTCTTTGCGGCGATGCTGCGCGCCTCTGACTGGGCCTGCCGCGCCGGTTGCGTGACCTCGATGGCGCAGACTGCCTTCTGCCTGCGGCTCATCGACCCGGACCACGACATCGCGCCCATCCTCGCCGACATCATCGCAAGCCAGCGGCCCGACGGCTCGTTCCCGGCGCGGGCCGGGGTGTCGTCGCGCGATCAGGATCTGGGGGCGGGCACATGGCCGACGCTGATGGTTCTGGCGGCGCTGAGCATCGCGGTCTGGCGGCGCTGGCGCGGGTCGGCGCCGGACCTGCCCTGCGACCGGCCGCTGAGCGCCTGCCGCGACCATGCCGCGGCATTGCTGGCGCCGCGGATCGATGCCTGGGCCGCGCGGGCGACCCCGGCAGGCCGCCTGCAGATGGCCGCCAGCATGAGCAGCGCGACATCCGAAAACTGGTTCCAGCGCCTCGGGATGCAGCGCAATGCCCCCGGCCCCGCGCCGCTGGTGGTGCTGGCGCGGCAGCTGTTCGGGGATGCCTATGCGGCGCGGCATGCAAGGCGGACGCTGGATCTGGCCCGGCACTGGCCCCGGGATCGGGAAGCCGGCGAGGACGGCGCGGCGCTGCGCTGGCTGCGCGGGGCGCCCGTCGCACTGGATTGCGCGGCCCTGGGCTCGGCCCCGGCAACGGGCGGCGCGGCGGCGGATCTCGACGCGGGATTTCGTCTGGCCGTTGCCGATCCTGCCGGTGCGCTGTCGCGGGACTGGCGTCTGGCCGCCCGGCGGGATGCCGGGCTTGCGCTGTCGGCGCTGCAGTCCGGCGCCCGGCTGTCACCCGGCGCGGCGCTGGCCCATCTGGATCGCCTCTGCCTGATCGCCCGGCTGGCAGAGGGTGACCTGGCAATCGCCGCCGCAGCCTGAGCCGATCAGAACAGCCCTTCGATCTGGCCGTCCGCGTCGAGGCGGATGGTTTCGGCGGCCGGATGGCGCGGCAGGCCCGGCATGGTCATGATCTCGCCGCAGATCGCCACGACGAAGCCCGCGCCGACATTGAGCCGCACCTCGCGCACGGGGATAACATGGCCCTCGGGCGCGCCGCGCCTGGCCGGATCGGTGGTAAAGCTGTATTGCGTCTTGGCGATGCAGACCGGCATCGCGCCGTGGCCGGCCGCCTCCCACGCCTCGAGCTGCTGGCGGATGCCGGGGGCGGCCTCGGCGTGCGAGGCGCGATAGATGCGGGTGCAGACCGTCTCGATCTTCTGCCACAGGGGCATCGCGTCGGGATAGAGGGTGTGGAAATCGGCGCGGCCGGCTTCGGCCATCGCGACCACCTCGCGGGCCAGATCCTCGGCGCCCGCGCCCCCCTCGGCCCAGTGCCGCGCCAGCACCGCCTTGACGCCATGCTCGGTGCAGAAGCCCTGCACGGCCGCGATCTCGTCGTCGCTGTCGCCCTCAAAGTGGTTCAGCGCGACGACCACCGGCAGGCCGAAGCCGCGCAGGTTTTCGATATGCCGGCCCAGATTGGCGCAGCCGCGCCGCACGGCACCGGGATTTGCGGCGGCGAGGTCGGCCTTCTCGACGCCGCCGTTCATCTTCAATGCGCGGATCGTGGCCACCAGCACCGCGGCAGCGGGGCGCAGACCCGCCATCCGGCACTTGATGTCCAGGAACTTCTCTGCCCCCAGATCGGCGCCGAAGCCGGCCTCGGTCACCACATAATCCGACATCCGCAGCGCCGCGACCGTGGCGATGACGCTGTTGCAGCCATGCGCGATATTGGCGAAGGGGCCGCCATGCACCAGCGCGGGATTGTTTTCCAGTGTCTGCACCAGGTTGGGCTGCAGAGCCTCTTTCAGCAGGACCGTCATGGCGCCATCCGCGCCAAGGTCGCGCGCGGTCACCGGCTGGCGGTCGGCGGTGTATCCGATCACGATGCGGCCAAGCCGGGCCTGAAGATCGTCGAGGCCGGTGGCGAGGCAGAGGATCGCCATCACCTCGGAGGCCACGGTGATGTCGAAGCCGCTTTGCCGCACGAAGCCGTTCGAGGGACCGCCCAGCCCCACCACGGTGTCGCGCAGCGCCCGGTCGTTCATGTCCATCACCCGCCGCCAGGTGATCCTGCGGCTGTCGATGCCCAGAGCATTGCCCCAGTAAAGATGGTTGTCGATCATCGCGGCCAGCAGGTTGTGGGCCGCGGTGATGGCATGGAAATCCCCGGTGAAATGCAGGTTCATCTCTTCCATGGGAACGATCTGCGCACGCCCGCCGCCCGCCGCGCCGCCCTTCATTCCGAAATTCGGCCCGAGGCTCGCCTCGCGGATGCAGATGGTGGCGCGCTTGCCGACCCGGTTCAGCGCATCGCCAAGACCCACCGTGGTGGTGGTCTTGCCCTCGCCGGCCGGGGTGGGGTTGATGGCGGTGACCAGCACCAGATGTCCCATCGGCCGGCCCTCCAGCGCGGCCAGCGCCTGCCGGGTGATCTTGGCCTTGTCGTGGCCATAGGGCAGGATGTCCTCGGGGGTCAGGCCAAGCCGGGCCGCGATCTCGGGGATCGGCAGCTTGCGGGCCTGCCGGGCGATCGCGAGATCCGTGGTCATGGCGCGATCATCGCCCCGCGGCGCTGCGGGCGGGCGCGGCGGCCATGATCAGCGCACCACCATCACCGAGACCGGGGAATGGCGGACGACCGAATTGGCGTGGCTGCTGATGAGGATGCTGCGCAACTCGTCGGGCTTGTGGCTGGCCATGACGATCACATCGGCCTGGACGTCCTGCGCCCATTTCAGGATCGTCTCGGCGACATGGCCGTGCCCGACATGCACGGCGACCCGCGCGCCGGCCAGATGCGCGTCGACAAAGCTGTCCAGCGCCTCCTTCATGCCCGAAAGGGCCTTGGCCTCGAAGCCGCGCGGCAGGAAGGTCGCCACCATCGAGCTGCCGATGTCGGGGACGATGCCAAGAAGATGCAGCGTGCCGTCCGTGCCCGCCAGTTGCCGCGCGACCGGCAGTGCCCGCGACCAGCTGGCCTCGTGCTGCAGGTCGATGGGGAACAGGACATTGTCATGCATGGCTCAACCCCTTCTCGTTGCGGCGCGCCGACCCGGTGCCGGGGCCGGCGCGACGCCGCTGAAGCCATACCACCAGCGCCAGCACCAGCGCCGCCGGGATGTACATCCAGTATTTCGAAGGCGCCGCAGCGGGGGCGCGGACCAGAAGGATCCGCTGATCCCAGTCGAGGCCGGCAGCCTGCGCGGGGCTGTCGAACGCGACGTTGTCGATCACCACCTCGTCGCCGTTCTGCACCGTCTCGATGCCCAGAGCGGCCAGCCGGTCGGCGCCGGTCTCGCCCTCGGGAACGGCCAGAAGGGCGGTCGTCTCGACCGGCTGGCCGACATCGTTCAGCCCGGCGATGCGCAGCCGCAGGTCGCTGCCGGGGGCGGCCTGTTCCAGCGCCTGTTCAAGCTGCGTGGGCGGCAAGTCGTCATAGGGCGGGTAGATGTAGTCCATGAAGAAGCCCGGCCGGAAGATCGCAAAGGCGACGAACAGCAGCAGCACGGTTTCCCAGATCCGGTTGCGCACCAGGAACCAGCCCTGTGTTGCCGCGGCAAACAGAAGCATCGCCACCGTCGCGGTGATGAAGACGAAGATGCCGTGGATCCAGTCGACATTGATCAGCAGCAGGTCGGTGTTGAAGATGAACAGGAAGGGCAGGGCGGCCGTGCGCAGGCTGTAGAAGAAGGCCACCACGCCGGTGCGGATCGGATCGCCGCCCGACACCGCCGCAGCCGCAAAGCTGGCAAGCCCGACGGGTGGGGTCACGTCGGCCATGATGCCGAAGTAGAAGACGAACAGATGCACCGCGATCAGCGGCACGATCAGCCCGTTCTGCTGGCCAAGCGTGACGATCACCGGGGCCAGCAGCGCCGAGACGACGATGTAGTTCGCCGTGGTCGGCAGGCCCATCCCCAGGATCAGCGACAGCACTGCCGTCAGCAGCAGGATCAGCATCAGGTTGCCGCCCGACAGCACCTCGACCACATCGGCCAGCGCCGAGCCGACGCCGGTCTGGCTGACCGCGCCGACGATGATGCCGGCCGTCGCCGTGGCGATGCCGATGCCGATCATGTTGCGCGCGCCCGAGATCAGCCCGTCCACCAGATCGTCCACGCCCGAGCGCAGGGCCGCGCCCGTCGTGCTGTTGCCGGTGCGGTCCATGCCGCGCAGCATCACCATCAGCGGGCGCTGCGTCAGCAGGATGAAGATCATGAAGGCGGTCGCCCAGAAGGCCGACAGGCCCGGCGACAGCCGGTCCACCATCAGCGCCCAGACAAGGACCACGACCGGCAGCAGGAAATGCAGCCCCGAGCGGACCGTGGGACCGGGCAGCGGCAGCGTCGTGACAGGCGCGTTGGGATCGTCCAGCTCCAGCGGTTCCTCGCGAGAGGCGACCCACAGCAGGCCGACATAGGCCGCAGTCAGCAGCGCAAAGATGATGTAGGGCGCGGCCGCCCCGAAGGCCGGGCGGATCCAGCCCATGCCGTAATAGACCAGCAGCGACAGCGCGCAGATCGCGGCGATGATGAAGGCGGTGCCGATCAGGCGTTTCATCAGCGGGCCTGGCTCGTAGGACCGCGGCAGGCCCTCCATGCCGGCCTTCATCGCCTCGAGGTGGACGATGTAGACCAGCGCGATATAGCTGATCGTGGCCGGCACGAAGGCGTGCTTGACCACGTCGAAATAGGGAATGCCGACATATTCGACCATCAGGAAGGCCGCGGCGCCCATAACCGGCGGCATGATCTGGCCGTTGACCGACGAGGCCACCTCGACCGCGCCTGCCTTTTCGGAACTGAAGCCCACCTTCTTCATCAGCGGGATGGTGAAGGTGCCGGTGGTCACGACATTGGCGATGGACGAGCCCGAGATCAGCCCGGTCATCGCCGAACTGACCACGGCCGCCTTGGCCGGCCCGCCGCGCATGTGGCCCATCAGCGAGAAGGCGACCTGAATGAAGTAGTTCCCGGCCCCGGCCTTGTCCAGCAGCGCGCCGAACAGCACGAACAGGAAGACGAAGCTGGTCGAGACGCCAAGCGCGATGCCGAACACGCCCTCGGTGGTGATCCACTGGTGATTGACGACCTCGGCCAGCGAGTTGCCCTTGTGGGCGATGATGCCCGGCATGTAGGGACCGAGGAAGGTATAGGCGAGAAAGACCGAGGCCACGATCATCAGCGCCGGGCCAAGGCTGCGCCGGGTCGCCTCCAGCAGCAGCAGAAGCCCGACGACCGACACGACATAGTCCTGCAGGATCGGCGCGCCGATGCGGGTGCTGATGCCGTCATAGAAGAAGTAGATGTAGAGGGCGGCGGCGGCCGAGACCAGGGCCAGCGCCCATTCCCAGGGCGGCACCCATGTTTTCGGACTGCCCAGCAGGATCGCGGCGACCACCGCGAGGCCGACAAGCGGGATCCACCAGACCGGCACCCCGGTCTTGGACCCGACGATGAACAGGACCGTCATAAGGACGGGAATTCCGACCCCCAGGGCCAGTTGGACCGGCGTGCGTTCCGCCGGATAGGCCATGAAGGCCAGGAACAGGGCGAAGGCGAGGTGGATCGAGCGCGTCTCGGTGTCGTTCATAACGCCGAAACCGACCATGAAGGGGATCGGCGAGGCGATCCAAAGCTGGAACAGCGACCAGCACAGCGCGGTGATCAGGATGAGCTTGCCGACCATTCCGGGGGGCGTGCGCGCCCCGGTGTCGGAGGACGCCACAAGCGCGTCAAGTTCGTCCTGCGACAGGCCGCCATGGCCCGAGGCCGACATCTCGACGGCGCTGGCCTCGAACTGATCGTCACGCTTGGGATTGGTCTTCGGTTCGTCGCTCACGCTTCAGCCCCCTGTCGATGGGAATTATTATTGTCTGAAATGAAGACGAAGGGCGGCCGATCCGGCCGCCCCCTAAGCTTGCCGGATTACTGGATCCAGCCTTTTTCCTTGTAGTACTTCTCGGCGCCCGGATGCAGCGGGGCGCTGTTGCCCTCGGTCACCATCGCCTCGGGCTCGAGGTTCTCGAAGGCGGGGTGCAGGCCCTTGAAGCGGTCGAAATTGTCGAACACGGCCTTCACCACCTCGTACACCAGATCCTCGGGCACATCGGCCGAGGTCACGAAGGTCGCCTTCACGCCGAAGGTGTTGGTGTCGGTATCCGTGCCCGCATACATGCCGCCGGGGATCGTCGCCTTGGCGTAATAGGCGTTTTCTTCGACCAGCTTGTCGATTTCCGGCCCCTCGACGGGCACCAGGTTGGCCTCGACGGTCGAGGTCGCCTCCTGGATCGAGCCGTTGGGATGGCCAACGGTATAGATGATCGCGTCGACCTTGTTGTCGCCCAGAGCCGCCGACTGTTCGGCCGGCTTCAGCTGCGAGGCAAGGGAAAAGTCGCTCATCGACCAGCCCTTGGCACCCAGCACCACCTCCATCGTGGCCAGCTGGCCCGAGCCGGGGTTGCCGACATTGACCCGCTTGCCCTTGAGGTCGTCGAAGCTGGCGATATTGGCGTCCTTGCGGGCCACCACGGTGAAGGGTTCGGGGTGGACCGAGAAGACCGCGCGCAGATTGTCGAACTTCATGTCGCCCTCGAATTCGGGCGAGCTGCCGTTATAGGCGTGATACTGGATGTCGGACTGGGCGACGCCCATGGTCATGTCGCCCGACTTGATGGCGTTGACATTGGCCACCGACCCGCCTGTCGAGGGCGCGGTGCACTTGATGCCGGTGGTCTCGGTGTCGCGGTTCACGAGGCGGCAGATCGATTGCCCGACCACATAGTACACGCCGGTCTGTCCGCCGGTTCCGATGGTGATGAAGCGCTCTTCCTGCGCCGCCGCGGCCGTCGCGCCCAAGGCGAAAGCTGAGGTCAACAGGACGGATGCGTATCTGATCATGGAATTTTCTCCCTTTCCAGTCAGGATGTTGGCGTAATTTTATCGCGCATTTCTGGGGCGCGCGTTACTCCGATACGGTAACGCCCTCCATCCGTTTGGCAATCCCTTTTCCGGGAAATTCGCAGTTTTGCCTAGCATCAGGCAACCTGCGCGGGCGTGACGCCCGCCCCATACGCCTACCTGCGCATCCGCCGCATCACGCCGCCACGCCCAGCACCTCGTCCATCGCGCCGGCCAGCCGGTCGACCAGCATCCCGATCTCGGCCTCGGTGATGATGAAGGGCGGCGCCAGCAGGATGTGATCGCCGGTCCGCCCGTCGATCGTGCCCGACATGGGATAGCAGATCAGCCCGCGCGCGAAGGCGGCCTTCTTCAGCGCCGCCGCAACCTTGCGCTGCGGATCGAAGGGGGCCTTGCTGGCCCGGTCCTCGACAATCTCGATGCCGCGGAACAGCCCGCGCCCGCGGATGTCGCCGACATGCGGATGCTGGCCAAGCCGCGCCTGCAGCGCCGAGTGCAGCGTCTCGCCCCGGTCGCGCACCTGCGCCAGCAGGTCACGGCCGAGGATCGCCCGCAGGACAGCCAGGCCGGCCGCCGTGGCGACGGGATGGCCGATATAGGTGTGGCCGTGCTGGAAGAACCCGCTGCCCTGCGCGATGGCCTCATAGATGGCGCGGCTGCACAGCATCGCGCCGACCGGCTGGTACCCGGCCCCCAGACCCTTGGCGATGCACAGGATGTCGGGCGCGATGCCGTCCTGCTCGCAGGCGAACAGGGTGCCGGTGCGGCCCATGCCGCACATCACCTCATCGAGGATCAGGAGGATGCCGTATTCGTCGCAGATCTCGCGGATGCGCCGGTAATAGCCGGGTGCGGGGGGCACCGCGCCGGCGGTCGCGCCGACCACGGGTTCGGCCATGAAGGCCATCACCGTGTCGGGGCCAAGCCGTTCGATCTCGGTGCGGAGGGCTTCGGCGGCGCGGATGCCGTAATCCTCGGCGGTCTCGCCATCGGCGCGGTCGCGATACTCATAGCAGGGCGCGATATGGCTGACATCCAGCAGCAGCGGGCCGAACTGCTGGCGGCGCCACGCGTTGCCGCCCGCAGACAGCGCCCCGATGGTGTTGCCGTGATAGCTTTGCCGCCGCGCGATCAGCCGCGACCGCTGCGGCTGGCCCTTTTCCACCCAGTACTGCCGGGCCAGCTTGATCGCGGCCTCGGTCGCCTCCGACCCGCCGCTGACGAAATAGACCCGGTCCAGATCGCCGGGCGCGTGCCGGATCAGCAGGTCGGCCAGCGCCTCGGCCGGTTCGCTGGTCAGAAAGCCGGTATGGGCGAAGGCAAGCCGGTCCAGCTGTGCCTTGATCGCCCCGGTCACCTCGGCATCGCCGTGCCCGAGGCAACTGACCGCCGCGCCGCCCGATCCATCGAGATAGCGTTTGCCATCCGAATCGATCAGCCACACCCCCTCGCCGCCGACGGCGGTGGGCAATTGGACGTGGCAATGGCGGGGGAAGACATGCGACATGACGAGGTTCCTGAGTCTCTGGCTGCGAAAGGATGTCCCGATGAGCGCCCGGTATGAACCCCTAAACGACAGCCACTGGCCCGAATCCGTTGCCGCGCTGCGCGATGGCTTTGCCGGGCGGCTGAACGTCTATCGGGTGATGGCCCGCCACCCGGCCCTGCTGGCGGCATGGGCGCCGCTGCGTCAGCATGTGGTGCGCGACCGCGCGCTTGATGATCAGCAAAGCGAGGTGGTGATCCTGCGCACGGGCCATCGGCTGGATGCGCCCTATGAATGGGCCCACCACGTCAGCCGCGCCCGCGCGATCGGCATGGACGACGCCCGGATCGCCAGCCTCGCCGGCCCGCTGGCGCAAATGACGCCCGAGGATCGCGTGCTCGCCGAGGCCGTGGACCAGCTGGCCGCCTCGGCCCGCCTGCAGCCGACCACGCGCGAGGCGGTGGCGGCGCTCGTGGGGGTCGCGGGGCTTCTGGACCTGATGGCGACGGTCGGGTTCTATTCGGTGCTGGGCTTCGTGGTGAACAGCCTTGACGTGCCGCTGGATGCCGATGTGGCGGCCGAGCTGCACGCATCGCCGGCGCCGCAGGCCAGTTCGGCGGCCACCGCCGCGCGCAGCGCGGGCAGCAGTTCGGACTGAAACCACGGGTTGCGGCGCAGCCAGCCGGTATTGCGCCACGAGGGGTGCGGCAGGGGAAAGGTGGACGGCGCATGGCGTCGCCAGGATCGCACGGCCTCGGTCACGCTTGCCGCGCCGAGATGCCAGCGCAGGGCGTGGCCGCCGACCAGCAGCGTCAGCCGCGGGCGCAGCGCCGCCATCACCTCGGCCCGCCAGGTGCTGGCGCAGAGCGGTGGAGGCGGCAGGTCGGCGCCCCGCGCGTCATAGCCCGGAAAGCAGAACGCCATCGGCACGATCGCCACCCGGTCCAGATCGTAGAAGCCGGCCTCGTCGACCCCCATCCAGTCGCGCAGCCGATCGCCCGACCGGTCGGTGAAGGGTCGGCCGCTGGCATGGACGCGGGCACCGGGGGCCTGGCCCACGATCAGGATGCGCGCGGTAGGCCGGAACCACGCGACCGGACGCGGCCGGTGGGCGGTGGCGGTGGCTGCAAAGCGTGGCGCGCAGAGGCGGCAGGCCGCGATGCGGTGGATCAGGCTGGACATCGTTCACATCTAGTGAAAATGCGCTGCGAAAGAAGGGTGACACGCGCACCGGTTGTCAGGCATCACGGAAGTGAACTGGACTTGCAGCGGGGGCGGGCCTATGGTCCGGCAGGTTCTGTCTGACGACCGGCATGGCGGGCCGGGCAGAACGTGGTGGATGGTGACGGACAGCCATGCTGGAATTTGACAATGTCTCGAAGTCCTTCTGGACCGGGACGCAGCACAAGGTGATCCTGGATCAGGCCTCGTTCCGGGTCGAGCTTGGCAATTCCCTGGGCATCCTGGCGCCCAACGGCACCGGCAAGACCACCCTCATCAACATGATGTGCGGCCTGGAAAAGCCCGACGAGGGCAAGATCCGCCGCGAAAGCCGCATCTCGTTCCCGCTGGGCTTCATGGGCGGCGTCGTCGGCAGGCATTCGGCCAACGAGAACGCCCGCTACATCGCCCGCATCTACGGGCTGGACCCGGACTACGTGTCGGCCTTTGCGCGATGGCTCAGCGATATCGGTGAATATTTCGACATGCCGGTGGGCACCTATTCGGCGGGGATGCGGCAGCGCTTTTCCTTCGCGCTGCTGCTGTCTCTGGAATTCGACATCTACCTGATCGACGAGGGCATGCCGCAGACGATGGATGCCGAGTTCAACCGCCGCGCGGGTGCGGTGCTGTTCGACCGGCTGCGGGCCTCGACGGTGGTGATCGTGTCGCACCAGGCCCAGACGATCGAGAAATTCTGCCGGAACGCGGCCATCCTGCGCGACGGAAAGCTGTACATGTTCGAGTCCCTTGACGAGGCCAAGCAGTATTATGACTACACCGCCTAAGGCCCGCCGCTTTCACCTGTCGCCGACCGAATCCGTGCGTCCCGACACGGACCCCGATGCGGTTCCGCCCGCGGCCACCGCGCCGGTCCAAGGCGTGCGGATCGAACTTCGCAAGAAGGCCGACCTGCCGCCGCGCTTTGGTCTGGGCCCGGTCGGCGCGGGGTCCGAGGAGGAACGCGACCGCATGATGCGCAGCGAGCCCGTCGATGACGGTTTCGGAACCGCCGCGCCTGCGGGCGATCCGCCGCGCGCGGCCAACACCCCGGTGGCGGCGGCCGAGGACAAGGCCGCGCTGGCCCTGAAGCTGAAGGCGATCCGCGAGGAAAAGCTGACCGAACGGCAGTTGCGTATCGCCCGCCGCATCGCCACGCTGCACCAGATCCCGGTCGAATCAGACGAAGAGGCGGTCCTGCGGCTGCGCGAACGCGGGATCGATCCGTCCCATCGCGCCGCGCTGAGCCAGATCCTCGCCAATGCCGGAACCGCGGCGCAGGCCGCGCCGGCGCGCAACACCCCCGCCGTGGTTCCCGCGCCAAGGCCGCCCGCGACCGTCCGCCCCGGCACCGAGGTCGGGCCGTCGCGCCCGCCCTTGCCCTCGCGCGAGGCGCTGACCGAGGAACGCCGCGCGGCCGAGATCTACCGCATCCAGCGCGACATCGCCCGTCGTCGCCGTCGCCGCATGGCGATGCTGACGCTGCGGCTGCTGTTCTTCGTGGTCCTGCCGACGGCCCTTGCGGGCTGGTATTACTTCCGCATCGCCACCCCGCTTTACGCCACCTATTCTCAGTTCCAGATCCAGACGGCCGAGTCTGGCGGTGGCGGCGGGCTTGGCGGGCTGCTCAGCGGATCGCAGCTGGCCACCAACCCGGATTCGGTGGCGGTGCAGAGCTATCTGACCTCGCGCGATGCAATGCTGCGGCTGGATGGGGACAAGGGGTTCAAGCGCGCCTTCCAGGACCCGGCGATCGATCCGGTCAAGCGGCTGGACGCCGAGGCCACGAACGAGGCGGCCTACCGGGTCTATCTGGATTCGGTGAAGATCGGCTATGACCCGACCGAGGGCGTGCTGGACATGGAGGTGATCGCCCCGGACCCGCGCCTCAGTCAGGAATTCTCGCTTGCGCTGATCGACTATGCGGAAGAGCAGGTCGACCGGATGACCTCTCGGCTGCGCGACGACCAGATGGCTGGCGCCAGCCGGAACTACGAGGACGCCGAGGCAAAGGTGCTGGCCGCGCAGCGCCGCGTCCAGGAGTTGCAGCAGGAACTGGGTGTGCTGGACCCGGTCGCCGAGGGCTCGGTGGTTATGAACCAGATCGCGGTGCTGGAGGGCCAGCTGGCGACCAAGCAGCTGGAACTGGGCCAACTGCTGGCCAATCCGCAGCCCCAGCAAAGCCGCGTCGCGGGGCTCAGGGGCGATATCCGGCGCCTCGGCGACATGATCGCCGAGACCCGGCTGCAACTGACCGAGGGCAGCGACCGGCGCAGCTCGCTGGCCGCCATCTCGGGCGAGTTGCGGATCGCCGAAAGCGACCTGCTGACCCGCCAGGAACTGCTGGCCGCCGCCGCCGCGCAGATGGAAACGGCGCGGATCGAGGCGAACAAGCAGGTGCGCTACCTGTCGCTGTCGGTGGCGCCGGTGCCGCCGGACGAGGCGACCTATCCCAAGGCGTTCCAGAACACGCTGGTGGCTTTCCTGATCTTTTCGGGTATCTATCTGATGCTGTCCCTGACAGCCTCGATCCTTCGCGAACAGGTATCCACATGACCCAGGCACGCCATGTCCAGATCGGCGATCTCAGCTGCGGAAACGACCTGCCCCTGACCGTCATCGCAGGTCCGTGCCAGCTGGAATCGCTGGACCATGCGCTGATGATTGCGGAACGCATGGCCGATGCCTGCGCGGCGGCGGGCGCGGGCTATGTCTTCAAGGCAAGCTACGACAAGGCGAACCGGACCTCGCTGAGGGGGCGGCGCGGGCTTGGGATCGAGGAGGGGCTCGAGATCCTCGCGACGGTGCGACAGCGGCTGGGCTGCCCGGTGCTGACCGACGTGCATGACGCCGCGCAGGCGGTGCAGGCCGCCAAGCTGGTTGATGTGATCCAGATCCCGGCCTTCCTGTGCCGGCAGACCGACCTGTTGCTGGCGGCGGGTGAGACCGGCGCGGTCATCAACGTGAAGAAGGGACAGTTCCTGGCGCCCTGGGACATGCCGAATGTCGCCGACAAGGTCGCTTCGACCGGCAATGACCGTATCCTGCTGACCGAGCGCGGTGCCAGCTTTGGCTACAACACGCTGGTCGCGGACATGCGGTCGCTGCCGATCATGGCGCGGACCGGCTATCCGGTCATCATGGACGCCACCCATTCGGTGCAGCAGCCGGGCGGGCAGGGCGGATCCTCGGGCGGGCAGCGCGAATTTGCGCCGGTCATGGCCCGTGCCGCGGTCTCGCTGGGCGTGGCGGGCGTGTTCATCGAGACGCACGAGGCACCCGATACCGCGCCCTCGGACGGTCCCAACATGATCCCGCTGGACCAGATGGCCGGGCTCGTCGCCTCGCTGATGCGGTTCGACGCCCTGGCGAAGGCCGATCCGATCCGCGCATGACGCGCATCGCCGCCCTTGCCACGACGCTGATCCTGGCGCTTTTCGCGGCCCTGCCGCTGGCCGCGCAGGAGGCCGAGGCCGAGGCGCAGCTGCCCAGCGGGACGATCTCGGTCAAGGACAACGCCGCGATCGACCTGGCGATCCGCAACCGGATCGACAGCATCCTGGCTCAGGTGGCGGCCTTCGATGCGGTCCGGGCGCATGTCGATGCGGGGATCGTGACGCTGACCGGCGAGGTCACCGAGCAGGAGACGATCGACCGGCTGAACGCGCTGATCGCGCGCATCGACGGCGTCGCCACGATCGAGGATCGCGTGAGGCTCAGCACCGATATCGGGATGCGGCTCGGCTCGGTGCGCGACCGCTTCGTGCAGCGCGTCAGCCAGGTCGTCGCCGGCCTGCCCTTCGTGCTTCTGGGGCTGGTCGTCGGCGGCAGCATCGTCGTGATCGGCGGCTGGTTGTCGCGACGCCAGAAGACCCTGGCGCGAATCGCCCCCAACCCCTTCATCGCCGATTTCCTCGCCCAGTGCCTGCGCCTGACCGCGTGGATCGTGGCGCTGGTGGTGGCGCTGGACCTGATGGAGGCGACCGCGCTTCTGGGCACCTTGCTGGGCGCGGCGGGCATCTTTGGCCTGTCGCTGTCCTTCGCGGCGCGCGACAGCATCGAAAGCTTCGTCGCGACCATCCTGCTGTCCCTGCGCCAGCCGTTCCGGCCCAACGACCTGATCGAGATCGCGGGCCAGCGCGGGCGGGTGATCCGCATGACCAGCCGCGGCACCACGCTGCTGACGCTTGACGGAAACCACATCCGCTTCCCGAACCAGATCGTCTACAAGGCGGTGCTGACCAACTTCACCCGCAATCCCGAACGGCGCTTCCTGGTCGACCTGACCGTCGACCCGGTCTCGAATCTCGGCGCCGCCCGCGACCTGGCCCTGCAGACCCTGGCGCAGATGGATTTCGTGCTGCCCCGGCCCGAGCCGGTCGCATGGGTCGAAGCCGCCGGCAATGAGTTCCTGGTGATCCGTGCCGGGGGCTGGGTGTCGCAGGACGGCACCGATTTCGATCTGGCCCGCGGCGAGGCGTTTCGCCGGCTGCGCGAGGCGCTTGATCAGGCGGGCTTTGCCGTACCCGAGCCGATCCACCGGATCGACCTCGAGGGTGCGCGGCACGGCACGGCCGCCCCGACCGCGGCGCCTTCGGCCGGCCCCGCGCCGCTGCCTGACCTCAGTCCCGATGCCGCATTCGAGCAGCTCGTCGACCGCCAGCGCCTCGATGACGGCCGCAACCTGCTGAATCAGAAGCCGCGTCCCTAGAGTGTGGCGGCGGCCCGGCCCGCAGCATCGGCCGAGGCCCAGGCCCATTGGAAGTTGTAGCCGCCCAGCCATCCCGTCACGTCCACGCATTCGCCGATGAAGTGCAGTCCCGGCACCGTGCGGGCCTCCATGCTGCGGGCGTCCAGGTCTCGGGTGTCGATGCCGCCCAGGGTCACCTCGGCCGTGCGATAGCCCTCGGTGCCGACCGGACGCAAGTGCCAGCGGTTGACCCGCGCGCCTACCGCCTCAAGGACCGCGTTCGGCTGATCGGCCAGCCGCGCATCGGGAAGCCCAAGTTCCGCCACGACATGCTGGGCCAGGCGCTCGGGCAGATGCCGCGACAACGTCGTGGCAAGGCCGACCCGTCCAGCCTTGCCGCGCGCCGCCTTCAGCGCGGCCGCGATGTCGAGATCGGGGGCAAGGTCGATCCGCAGCGCCTCGCCGGGCTGCCAGAAGCTGGAAATCTGCAGGATCACCGGGCCGCTGATGCCGCGATGGGTGAACAGCAGCGCATCGCGGAAGGCAGCACCGCCATGGGCTATCGCCGCCTCGACCGACAGCCCGGCCAGCGGCCTGCACAGCGCCAGATCCTGCTCGGCAAAGCTCAGCGGGACGAGACCGGGCCGGGTCTCGAGGCAGCGCAGACCGAAGGCGCGGGCGACCTCGTAGCCATAGCCGGTCGCGCCCATCTTCGGGATCGACTTTCCGCCAGTGGCGACCACCACCCGCGCCGCGCTGATCGGGCCCTGTCCGGTGTCGATCCGGAACCGGTCGCCGATATGGCGCACCTCGCCAAGTGCGCATCCAAGGCGCAGATCGGCACCCCTCATCCGGTCCAGCAGCATGCCCGTGATCTGGGTGGCCTTGCCATCGCAGAACAATTGGCCTTGCGTCTTTTCATGCCAGGCGATGCCTGCGCGATCGACCAGCGCGACGAAATCGGCGGGCGAAAACCGGGCCAGCGCGCTCGCGGCGAAGCGCGGATTGGCCGAGATGAACCGGTCGGGGGCCGCCGCCATGTTGGTGAAGTTGCAGCGCCCCCCGCCGGAAATGCGGATCTTGTCGCCCGGACGGGCCGCGTGATCCAGCACGACGACACGCCGCCCCTGCGCCAGGGACAACCCCGCGCAGAACAGCCCCGCCGCCCCGGCGCCCAATATGGCAAGATCCACATGCTCCATCCCGCGCGCTTAATGGTCGTCGCCCGCCGAGGCAAGTTTCGGCATTTTTCGACTTGAACCCCCCTCTCGTCTTGGCTATTCACCCCCGCACGGTTGGGGCGTGGCCAAGTGGTAAGGCATCGGTTTTTGGTACCGTGTACCGTAGGTTCGAATCCTACCGCCCCAGCCAGTCATCCGGAAATTTCAGCAAGAACAGCGACCCGAGATCTGCCGATCGATGCCGCGTGTGACAGCCTGGCGAGGGTGTGACACAGGCTGTGACACAGCGCGGCTCGCGCCGCCGGCCCCGGCCCCTGCCGCGTCGCCGCCCGGCCGGTCCTGGGCTGCATCGCTGCTGCCCCACGTCTACGCCTGTCGGCGGATTCCGCGCCTTGTGGCAGAAAAATGCGGCCGCGCGTTTCTGACCCTGTCGCTCCGAGCCTGCTTCCTGTCCGAGGCACTGGGCCGGGCGGCCCGTCACCTCCTCGTGCTGGGAACGCTGGCGTCCTGGCATTCTTTCAGCCCGATGACCGGGTAGCGAGCGGCGGCAGCGCGCGCCACGGTTGGTGTTCGGTCGAACAGCCAGACCGCTTTCTCGCTCTGCGCGAAAAAAGGAATGCCGTCGGCGGACCTGCCCAAATGCGATTCAAGAGGGGAAGGCCAGCCAAGCGGCTGCGCGTCGGCGCCGATGGCTTTGAGGAAGAAGTTGTCGCAGGTCTCAACATCGATCATCCTGCCCAGCGCGGCGCATTTTCGCTGGAACTCGGCCCATGCTGCACGGGAACCTGATGATGATGGCGATGGCGATCTGGATGCCGCTCCGGATGTTCTGGCTGGGGTAGCCCAGATTGCTGCACATGCAGTTCTACAGCTGACATCCTCTACCTGTTCGCGATCTGAGCCGATGATCGTCGTGATGGGCATCGTCGGCACAGTTGTGGTCTTGTTGGTCCGCGTATTCCTGGCGCGCATTTCCGATAAGGGGGTGCTCACAACCGAAAAGAAAGGGCTTGAGCTTCCAGTCACTGGAAGCCGCAAGGTGATGCATGACATTGAAAGGTTGGCAGGACATGGACCACGATCATCATCACACGTCGCCCCATATCCCGGCTGGGACCGAAACGGCGAAGGACCCGGTTTGCGGGATGACCGTCGCTGTCAAGCCAGATGGACGTCATACGGAGTTCGATGGCGCGACCTTCCATTTCTGCTCAGAGAAATGCCAGACGAAGTTCAAGGCGGATCCGTGGTTCTACGCCTCGGGACGGGCTGCCGGGCAGAGGAAGGCAGCTCCGGCCAACGTGCAGTACACTTGCCCGATGCATCCAGAAATCGTGCGCGACGCTCCGGGATCCTGCCCGATCTGCGGCATGGCGCTGGAGCCGATGGTGCCCTCAGACGAGCCGAGCGAGGAACTGACCGATTTCACGCGGCGGATGTGGATCTCGGCGGCGGCAGCGGTGCCGCTCATCATCCTGACGATGGGCGAACTGGTGGCGCTGCCGGTGCGCGACTGGATCGGCCACCAGACGGCGAGCTATCTGGAGTTCGTACTGGCGACGCCGATCATCCTCTGGGCGGCGCTGCCATTCTTCCGTCGTGGCTGGGACTCGGTGGTGAACCGCAGCCCCAACATGTGGACGTTGATCAGCCTCGGCGTCGGAGCGGCATATCTCTATTCGCTGGTTGCGACCTTCCTGCCAGGCGTCTTCCCGGAGCAGTACCGGATGGGCCACGGCGTGGGCACCTATTACGAGGCGGCGGTGGTGATCGTTGCGCTGGTCTTCGTGGGTCAGGTCCTGGAACTGCGGGCGCGCGAACGGACCGGTGACGCGATCCGCGCGCTCCTCGACCTCGCGCCCAAGACCGCGCGGCGCATCCTGCCGGATGGCACCGAATACGATGCACCGCTGGAGAACATCATGGAGGGCGACCGGCTCCGCGTGCGCCCCGGCGATGCCGTACCGGTAGACGGGACGGTGATCGAAGGGCGGTCTTCGCTGGACGAAAGCATGCTGACCGGCGAGTCGATGCCGGTCGAAAAAGGTCCGGGCGATGCGGTGACAGGGGCCACGATCAACAAGAACGGCTCTCTCGTGATCGAGGCCGGAAAGGTCGGGTCCGATACCGTGCTGGCGCAGATCGTCGCGATGGTGTCGAACGCGCGGCGATCCCGTGCACCGATCCAGGGACTGGCGGACCGGGTCTCGGCCGTGTTCGTGCCGACGGTGGTCGCCATCGCCATAATAGCCTTCGTCGTCTGGCTGACCGTCGGCCCCGAACCTGCGCTGGTCTTTGCCATCGCCTCGGCCGTATCGGTGCTGATCATCGCCTGTCCCTGTGCGTTGGGGCTGGCGACGCCGATCTCCATCACCACGGCGGCGGGACGCGGCGCACAGGCGGGTGTGCTCATCAAGGACGCCGAGGCGCTGGAGCGCATGGCGGCCGTCGATACGCTGATCGTCGACAAGACCGGCACCCTGACCATGGGGAAGCCTAAGCTGACGGATACCGTGGTGCTGGCGGACGTGACGGAGGCCGACCTGCTCTCGCTGGCCGCAGCGCTCGAGCGCGGCTCGGAACATCCGCTGGCCGAGGCGATCGTCGAGGGCGCCGAGGCGCAGCGCGTCCCGCGACAGGAGGCGGCCGATTTCGACGCCGTCACCGGCAAGGGCGTGCGTGGCAGTGTCGGGGGACGCGCGGTGGCGCTCGGCAATGCCGCGATGATGCGGGAGATGGGGCTGGACACGGGGGCGGCCGAGGCAAAGGCCGACACCCTGCGCGCCGAGGGCAAGACTGCGATGTTCGTCGCGGTTGAAGGCGCGTTGGCCGGGATCGTGGCGGTGGCCGATCCGATAAAGGACTCCACCGCGCAGGCGATCAGGGAACTTCACGCCCAAGGTTTGCGGGTGATCATGGCGACGGGCGACAACGAACGCACGGCGCAGGCGGTTGCGGGAAAGCTCGGCATCGACGAGGTGCGCGCAGGGGTCCTGCCCGAAGCCAAGAAGGATCTGATCGACCAGTTGCGCCGCGACGGCCACAAGATCGCGATGGCGGGCGACGGGGTGAATGACGCGCCCGCACTGGCCGCCGCCGATGTCGGCATCGCCATGGGCACCGGCGCGGATGTGGCGATGGAAAGCGCAGGCATCACCCTGCTTGGCGGCGACCTGATGGGCATCGTCCGCGCTCGGAAGCTGGCCCGCGCCACCCTGCGCAACATCAAGCAGAACCTGTTCTTCGCCTTCGCCTACAACGCCCTTGGCGTGCCGGTCGCGGCCGGGCTGCTCTACCCTCTGACCGGGATGTTGCTGTCCCCGATGATCGCGGCGGCGGCGATGAGCCTGTCGTCCGTCTCGGTGATCAGTAACGCGCTGCGACTGCGGCGGACCGAGCTGTGAAGGGATGACGATGTCCGAAGACCCGAACCGGTGGGAAGACGTCTACTGGAGCAAAGAGGAGGCAGAGACAAGCTGGTTCGAAGACCGTCCGCAGGTATCGCTCGACCTCATCGCGGAGACTGGCGCGGGCAAGGACGCGGCCATCGTCGATGTCGGCGCCGGCTCATCGAGGCTGGTGGATTGCCTGCTGGAACACGGGTTCCGCCGTATCACGGTGCTCGACATCTCGGAAACCGCTCTCGCGAAGGCTCGCTCGCGACTGCCTCAGGATGCATCGATCGAATGGGTGGTGGCGGACGTCCTGCACTGGCAGCCCTCCGGCCGCTTCGACGTCTGGCATGATCGGGCCGCGTTCCATTTCCTGACCGAGGCTTCCCATCAGGACACCTATTTGAAAGTCATGGATCAGACCTTGGTCTCCGGCGGCCACGCCATCATTGGAACTTTCGCCCTCGATGGCCCGACATCGTGCAGCGGCTTGCCGGTCGCGCGCTATGATGCAGCCCTGCTTTCGGATCGGCTGGGCAGCGGGTATCGGCTGGTCCGATCGCTGAGCCACGCGCACCGAACGCCCTGGGGCAGCGTGCAGCGGTTTCATTTCGCGCTCTTTCAGAAGGTCTGAAGGGTGTCGTGAAAGCGTCAATCGGCAGCGGCGGCGTTCGACCTCTGCGCCTGCTGCTCGCGAATGTGTTCGGGCCAAGTTGATTTGATGTAGTCAAGGATCGCTTCGATCTCGCTTTGCTCCAGCATGGAACCGAAGCCCGGCATGCCCGATGTGAAGGTCACGTCCATGTCGTCCAGGACAGCCTGACCGCCTCGGGTGATGTAGTCGATGAGCATCGCATCATCGTGATGCCAGGTGTGGCCGGTCTCGTCATGGGGCGGCGCTGGATAGAGCCCACTGGCGTCGGAGCTGCGCCAGTCGGGTTGTCCCTCCAGATCGACGCCGTGGCAGGCCGCGCAGTGCTCGACGTAAAGTTCTCGGCCGGAGCCGGTATCTGTCTTGGAGGCGTGGAGGAACGCCGCGGCCGGAAGCGGCATGAGCGCGATCATCGCGGATAATGCGGGCAACAGAAGTACATCGGGCAAGATGGGCTTGACCGGCATCCGGTGCGCCCGTCTGCGCCAGGATCCGGCCATCAGCGAAAGAAGATGTATTTGACGAGGGCGGCGACAGCGAGCACCACGAGAATGGCGACCACCACGCCCCACAGTCCCATTCCCCACATCATGCCGTCGCCCATCATCGTTCCGATCTCCTGAGTCCTAGTGGTCGCGCGACCTTCCCGAGAGCCCGTCGATGATCGGGCAGTCCGGGCGGGCGTCGCCGTGACAATTCTCGACAAGATGCCCGAGCATCTCCCGCAACCCGGTCAGTTCCGCGATCTTGCGGTCGATCTCGCCAAGCTTCTCGGTGGCGATCGCTTTCACATCCGCGCTGGCGCGGTCGCGGTCGGTATAGAGGGAGAGCAACTGCCGACATTCCTCGACCGAAAACCCGAGGCTGCGGGACCGCTGGACGAAGCGCAGCCGGTGGACGTCCTCGTTGGAATAGTCGCGGTAGCCGTTGGCGGCCCGGTCGGCGGTGAGCAGACCGATGTCCTCGTAGTACCGGATCGTCTTGGGCGGGAGGCCCGATTGCCTGGCGGCTGTTCCGATGTTCATGGCGTCGTCTCCGAAGCTGCTTCCACCATTATAGGGGTTCCAGCCACTGGAAGCTCAAGAGGTTTCGAAGCGAAGAGACAGAAATGGCCGCGCGGCCTGCACCGCGCGGCCAGCTGAGTTTCAGTTGGCGTTCTCAGCCAGCCATGTGGTCATCTGCTCGATCTCGCCGACCTGTGCGGCAATGATCTCGCCAGCCAGTTCGATCATCTCGGGATCATCGCCATGCTCCAGAAGGACCTGAGCCATGTCGATGGCGCCCTGATGGTGTGCGATCATTCCGCAGGCAAAGGCCACGTCGGCATCCTCATTCATCATGCCTTCGTGCATGGCCGGCATGCTGATCATCATCCGGCGCATGTTTTCCTGGACATGCTCGGGCATGGACTCGAGATCCATGCCTCCCATACCCATCATGCCCATCATGCCGGAATCCATACCCCCCGGCTGATCATCCTGCATGCCACCATGACCCATGGCCGAGTGATCCATACCGCCTGCTGCTGCAGCTGTCGTGCACTGCTCGGGGAGCTGGAATTCCGCGTCCTGCGCCAGCAAAGGCGTAGAGAATGCGGTTGCGGCGACAGCCGCGGCGAGGATCGTCTTTGCGATAGTCATCTTGAGTTCTCCTAAATGTATTGGATTGTCGAGCGATCAGAGCCACAGACGTCGCGGAGGGGGGAGGATCACTCCTGGATCGCTGCCGAGGCCCCGAACCGGTGCGGCAGCCGTCGTCTCGTCGCTGGCCGTAACGGTGGTAATTTCATGCGCTCCGACTGAAATCCCCCGACAGCAATGAGCCATCATGCAACAGCCTAATGTCGCAGCATCACAGTCGGCGTCCATCTGAACGGTGAGAATGCTGTGCTGGTCGCTCGGTTTGGCATGAGCGTGTTGAGTATGGGATTCCGCTTGCGCTGTGTGATCGTTGGGTGATGGGGAGCCAAAGTTGGCAGGCGGCCAGATGAAGGCGAATGTCAGCGCCAGTAACGCTGCCATTGCCATGTTCCAAATCCGCGCTGATTTTTTCATCAATGGTTATCCACCAGGGAAGACGCTTACTCAGCAGTTACAACCCGCTTCAAGTAAGCGCGTTCCTCTTGGCGCTGCTTCTGACTATTGGCCGAGCGTCATGCCGCAGGGCGAGGCGAGAACCCGGCGTCCTCGAGCACGGACGCAACAGCAGATCGATCGACGCCCGACTCCACGGTCACCCGCTTCTGGGGCAAATCGATGTCGACCTTCGCCTGCGGATCGACCGAATGGATCGCCTTGGTGACGCTCCTGGCGCAGCCGCCGCACGTCATGTTGTCGATCTGGAACTGCATGGCACTCTCCTGAAGGGTTCTGCTTACCTTTCAAGATGGGGCTTCCAGTTGGTGGAAGGTCAAGGGGCGACATCAACACGAAATCGGGTGTTGACCTTCCAGTGACTGGAAAGAGCAGAAGAGCTCCAACAGCACTCGCCAATGGAGTTGACGATGAACGTCCACGCGACAGGAAGCGCCGAGATCGCTTCCAACCTGACACCAAAACTCGCCACCGTCTCGCTACCGGTCGTCGGGATGACCTGTGCTTCCTGCGTCGGGCGAGTCGAGAAGGCCTTGAACCGCGTTGAAGGCGTGGGAAAGGCGACGGTCAACCTCGCCACCGAGCGTGCCGATGTAACCTTGGTCCAGCCTGTCGATCAGGCCAGTCTGGTCCGGGCGATCGAAGACGCAGGCTACGAGGTTCCAGGCCGTGCGATCACGCTCGCCATCGATGGCATGACCTGCGCGTCCTGCGTGGCGCGCGTGGAAAAGGCGCTGCTCGCAGTTCCGGGCGTCACATCCGCCACCGTAAATCTGGCGACCGAACGTGCTTCGCTCTCGACTTCCGGCACTGTCGCGGATCGCGATCTCGTCGCTGCAGTCGCCTCTGCGGGGTATGAGGCTCGGACGGTAAATGGGAATGAAGACGACGAGGCGCATGCGTCCCGCAAGCAGGCGGAGCAAGCGGCGTTAGGTCGCGACGTCGCCATCGCGGCCATCCTGACGCTGCCAGTGTTCGTGTTGGAGATGGGCTCGCACCTGATCCCGGCGGTTCATGACCTCGTCATGAACACCGTCGGCATGCGCGAGAGCTGGTATGCTCGGGGCTGCGATAGGCGGAGCGGACGATCAGCGGCTTGCCCAGCCAGTCGCGCAGCGCCTGCAGCTTGTCGAGCGCTGCTTCATTGATCAGCAGCTTGCCAGTGCCCCGGCAGGCGATCTCGGCCGGGCTAAAATTGGGCCAGCGCCAGCTGCCCGCAGGCACATCGCGCCAATGGCGGTGGAAGGTCGTGGTCATGGGGTCCTCCGAAACGAAAAACCCGCCTCGAGGGCGGGTCATTGCGGGCTGATGAATGGGGAATGGTGAGCGGCTACGGGCCGCCGCCGAAGATCTTCAGCTTGATCGCGATGCCCGCGAGCAGCGCCAGCATGACGCCGGTGGTGATCATGCGGACGGCCGTCTGCATCGCGGTGCGGCGCACCAGCCGGATGCAGTCCACCAGGGAGCGCAGATCAGCGCCTCCACCATGTCGGTGAAGTCTGCCAGCGCGTTCAGGTTCTCGGGCACCGTCGCGCCGCCATCGGTCTTGCGGATGGCCTGCGTCGCGTAGGTGAACTCGCCCGATGCCGGGATCATGGTGACGGCGCGGGTCAGCCCTTCTGCCGTGTCCGGGTCCGCGAGCGGCCGGAACACCTCGAAGGAGAGCTGCGGCAGGCGGTTGCCGAAGGTCGAGAGTGCAAGTTCCTCGAAGACCACATATGCGGTGCCGCGATAGGCTGGGGTGTTGGCAGCCCCCATCTTCGCCGCGATGAAGGGATCGGCGGTCTGCGCCTCGTCGCCGGGATACCAGCGCCAGGTGACGCCGGAGAGGTCCATCGGCTTGCCGTCCGCCCAGATGCGGCCGATGCCGGTGATCGGCCCCTCGCACAAGGCGACCGCGAAGCTGGCGTAGTACAGATATTCGGTGGTCTTGACCTTGCCGCCCCCGCCGCCCTTGCCGCCGCCTTGGGTGGTGGTCTTCGTCTCCTCGCGGAAATCGGTCGCCCAGATGATGTTGCCGCCCATCCGCATCCGTCCGTAGAGCCGCGGGATGACCGCGCCCTCGGTGGCCGAGGTGATGCGCAGCGTGTCGAGCCGCGCGCCCTCGATGCGCTGGGTGGGCGCCAGCGACGAGATGATCCAGCTGTCGACGACCGAGCCGATGGTGGAGCCGATGAAGCCGCCGATGGTCGCGGCGCTGACGCCGAGGATCGCGCCGCCGATCGAACCGCCAATGGCGGCGCCAGCGGCGCCGAGGACGAGGGTGGCCATGGTCGGGTCTCAGCGTTGCGGGAACAGGAAGGCAGCTGATTGATTCAGCGCGGCAAGGCTATGATGCGCCTGTTGAATGTTTGATCCGGGTTCCTTCTCACGAACGCCACTGGCGTCGGAGTGTTCAGGTGGGACGTCGACAAAACCAATATAATTCTGATAGTTACAAGTTATTCACCAAAGCGGCACAGTCATGAGGTCCGGAGAATATCGGTCCTGAGAGACCGCTTCCGGGCCTTCTGGCACCAAGGGCAGTGTTCAGCCCCTCCCGCATAACCCTCAAAAACAACGGAAAAATCCGGCCGCAGCCGGATCGGGAGAACGCTTTTGCGAGGGCAAGTGGCGGAGGGAATGGGCCTGATATCCAACCCTCTCCAGTTCTTTTGGCCACAATCACGAGCCGAGTGGCTTTCGGCGCGCGGGACTGAAGGCTCAATGCCGCGCGCCGTTCTTTTCCGCTGTGTAATCCCACCTCTCCGCCGTTACAGTCGCCCGCAATCATGCAACTGCGTCAGCGCGGTCGCCCAAGCTGCTCCAGGCGCGGTATTCGAGCCAGGCCAGAAGGCCGACGATCAGCGCCTGCGTGAGGATCAGCGCGATTCCGAGGACATTGGGGGTGATGAAGGCGAGTAGTGCCACGCTGACAAGTGTCCACCCGACATTGCCGAGGATGACGAGCCATACAGCAAGCGCGCTGCCGGTTCCGGCGCGGCCAATCACGGCCATGCAGATGCCGATCGGGATCAGCAATACGCCGGCGTAGAACAGCACCGGTCCAGGAATGGCCGTGATTGTGCCGACCGGGCGCGCGGCAAGGACCAGCAGCAGCCCCATCGCGAGACAGGTCGCCGCATCGATGTTCAGAATGCGGACCAAGCCGCGTTTGTCATTTGTCGTCATCTGGCGTTTCTCCTCGATCCGCTTTTCGATGTTTCGATCCGTCAATCGCGTCAGCCCGCCCTAAGCTGTCTGCGCGATGACCATGGCAGTCAGCGCGACCATGCCCAGCACGGCGCGCGCGATGTGGGAATACTCCCACAGGTTCCGAAGGTGCTGCCAATCTGCTTCGCGTCCTGCATAGATGGAGAAGAAGGCGGCTCCCGGTCCCGAAATGTCCGTGTCCTGCAGCCAGACCGCATTCACCGGATGGGTGACGAGCCAGTAGACCGCGTGCCCGGCGGCCAGGCAGGCAAGGGCGGCGGCAGTCCACCAGAACCGGTCGCCGCCGATTGGCAGCAGGAACAGCAGGACCGGCAGAAGGAGAAGTGCTCCCAGCTCTCCGATCAGCCCCCCGATGGTGAAGCCGGGATAATAGATCGCCTGCACGGCGCGATAGGTCTGCTCGTCCAGCCGCAGCTTTCCCGGAAACTCCAGCGCATGGGCAAGTGCAAGGCCCATGGTCACGGCGACCAGCAGGACCGCAAGGACGGAAAGCGCCTGTGTCATGAGGGTGCTCCTTCGATCTCCCCTGGGGACTAATGATGCCTCGCCCTTGGGGCGCCCTTGATCAGGCGCATTCTGCCACGTCGGCGTGCAACGGCGACACCGCCTCGGCGGCGAGAGCGGCCTGCACCGCGGGCCTCTGTTCGACGCGATCGACGAACGCGTCGAAAACCTTCGGCGTCGCGATCTCAAGCATCGCTGCCCAGCGAAGCATGACATAAAGGAATGCATCCGCGCCGGTGAAGCGGTCTCCGAACAGATGGTCGCCCGCCATCATTGACCCAATCCTGCGGAACCGGGACGACAGCAGATCCCGGATCCGGCTCTGCTGTTCCGCGTCCTCGATGAAGAACAGCGGGATGCAGGGCTTGTGCAGTTCGGTCGAGATGAAGCCAAGCATCTGCAGATGCCGCGTTCGCCCAAGTCGGCCCGTGGGCGGAAGGCCATCAGCCTGGCTTGCGATCCAGTCCAGGATGGCAACGTTCTCGGTCAGCAGCATGCCATCATCAAGCACCAGGGCGGGCACATAGCCGTTGGGATTGATCCGCGTGTAATCGGAACCGTCCTCGAGCGTGCGATTGAAGATGTCGACACGATGTGGCCGGAAATCGAGCTTCGCTTCGCGCAGAAGAATGTGCGTGGCCTGCGAGCAACTGGTTGGGGTGTGGTAGAAATCCATGTCCGGTCTCCTGATTGTCCCGTGGAACTTGCATCCCCACCGTCGCAGATCGGACCGGACCAGATCAGAGGCGTTTCGACCGGTTTCGGGGCAAAACAGCCATTACCTGGGAAGACTGCGGAGTCGGTTGCGCTGGCGATACTGTGCCGGGGTCACGCCGGCGCGGCGCTTGAACAGCCTGCGAAAGAAGGTCGGATCCTCGTAGCCCACGGCGGCGGATATGTCTTCGATGGCCATGTCCTCGGTCTCGAGCATCTGCTTGGCTTCCTCGATCCGGAGCGCCTGAACGTATTCGACGGGCGTATAGCCGGTGGCGGCGGAAAACCGGCGCTTGAAGCTACGTTCCGACAGGCCCGAGCGATCCACCATGACAGCCACAGGTGCCGAAGTGTCATAGTGATCGACGAGCCATTCCTGGATCCTGGATATGACGGCATCGCTGTGCTGGCGTGGCCGGGCCATCGACGCAAAGGGCAACTGGCCGTATCCGATATCGCCTCATCGACATCGAGGCGTTCGAGTTGGCCGCCCGCTCAGCCGAGACAGGGCACGGAGCCGCGCAATGAACCCTTATCCGACACATCTCATGACCCCGACCGAGCGTCGGGCCGAACTCTGCAGGCTTCTGGCGATGGGGCTGGTCAGGCTGCACCTGCGAGACGTCGCGCAAGATACTGCTGGATATGGAGAATTTCCGCTTCACTCTCGCGGCCAACAGAGCGGTCATGCAGCTCCAACGCACCGGAGAAATGCATGATGACCCACGACCCCATCCCCGCGCGCCTGGCCGCGCTCAAGACCACGCCGACGCCCGAGCTGAAGCAGCAGTGGCGCGATCTGTTCGACAGCGAGCCGCCGCCGTTCAACCGCCGCTATCTTGAAAGCCGCCTGGCCTATCGCATCCAGGAACTGGCTTATGGCGGGCTGAAGCCCGAGACGATCCGGCGGCTGGAACGCCTCGGCGAGGACCTCGACGGCGGCGACAGCAAGAAGCGCGGCATCCGCGCCGATCGCGACCGCCCGATCACCGGCACGCGGCTGCTGCGCGAATGGCAGGGCGTCGAACAGATCGTCACCGTCACTGCCGACGGCTTCGAATGGCAGGGGCGGCCGTACAAGTCGCTGTCGGCCATCGCCCGCGCCATCACCGGCACGCGCTGGAACGGGTGGGTGTTCTTTGGGCTGAAAACCCATCGGAGGCCAGCATGAACAAACCTGTCGTCCGCAAGCTGCGCTGTGCGGTCTACACCCGCAAATCCTCCGAGGAAGGGCTGGAGCAGGAGTTCAACAGCCTGCATGCCCAGCGCGAGGCCTGCGAGGCCTACATCGCCAGCCAACGCTCCGAGGGCTGGGTGCTGGTCCGCGATCAGTATGACGACGGCGGCATCTCCGGCGGCACACTGGAACGGCCCGGCCTGAAACGGCTGCTGGAGGATATCGATGACGGGCTGGTCGATGTGGTGGTGGTCTACAAGATCGACCGACTGTCGCGGTCGCTGGCCGACTTCGCCAAGCTGGTGGAGGTGTTCGACCGCAACGGCGTGACCTTCGTCTCTGTCACGCAGTCGTTCAACACGACCACGTCCATGGGGCGGCTGACGCTGAACATCCTGCTGTCCTTCGCCCAGTTCGAGCGCGAGGTGACGGCCGAGCGCATCCGCGACAAGGTCGCCGCCAGCCGAAAGAAGGGCATGTGGATGGGCGGCGTCCCGCCCTATGGCTATCGCGTCGAGAGCCGGAAGCTGGTTGTGGACGACGACAACGCCGCGCATGTGCGCTGGATCTTCGCCCGCTTCCTCGAGATCGGGTCCTGCACGGAACTGGCGCGAGAGGTCGGCGCACGCGGCATCCGGACGCCCCGCGGCAACCGGATCGACAAGAAGTACATCTACCGGATGCTCAGCAACCGCGCCTACATCGGCGAGGCGGTCCACAAGGGCGAGAGCTATCCCGGCGAGCACGACGCCATCATCGACCGCGAGACGTGGGACCGCGTCCACGCCATCCTGCAGGAGAGCCCCCGCAAGCGCGCTGCCCGCACCCGCGCCGACACGCCCGCGCTGCTCAAGGGGCTGCTGTTCGGGCCCGATGGCGCGGCCTTCTCCCCCACACACACCCGCAAGGGCGACAGGCTGTACCGCTACTATGTCAGTCAGACTGTGCTGAAGCACGGTGCTGGTTCGTGTCCGGTCGGCCGCGTGCCTGCGGGCGAGATCGAGGGCGCTGTCATCGACCAGCTTCGCGCGGTGTTCCGCCAGCCCGAGATCGTGGCGGGCACGTGGAAAGCCGCCCGGGTGCAGGACGGCGAGATCACCGGGGCCGACGCACGCGCGGCCTTGCAGCAGCTCGACCCGCTGTGGGACGAACTCTTCCCCGCCGAGCAGGCGCGCATCGTGGCGATGCTGGTCGAGCGCGTCGATATCGGCACGAACGGGCTCAACTTCCGGCTCCGGATGGACGGCCTTGGCGGCCTCGCGCGCGAGATGTTGGCTGGGGACATGGGGGCGGCCGCATGACCCGAGCCACGCCAATCCCCGAGACGGTAACACTCCACATCCCGTTCCGCGTCGTGAAGCGCGGCGGGAGGAAGGCGATGCAGTTGCCAGAAGGCGCGGCGCGCTCGCGGCGGACCGACAACACGCTGGTAAAGGCACTGGCCCGCGCCTTCCGCTGGAAGCGGATGCTGGAGTCGGGCGAGTTCGCCACCATCGCCGAACTGGCCGAACGCGAGGGCATCGCGCCGTCCTACATGACGCGTGTTCTACGGCTGACGCTGATCGCCCCCGACCTCGTCGAGGCGATCCTGGACGGAAAGCAAGGGCCGGAGGTGACGCTGGCAAGGGTGCTGGAGCCTCTTCCGTCGGCGTGGGCGGCGCAGCCGGAGCACCTCGGGCAGATCACCTGAAGCGGCTGTTCGTGCAAACTGCAACGATCGGCCGGTTCGAGCCCATCAGCGACATTCGGACTGACCGCAGCGAATGCAGGTGCAGCGCGAACGGTCGGCCCTTTGCGGCCGGTCGACCCTTGAGGGATGCCGCGCTGTCGCTTCCCCACACCGGACGTTGGTGCTCCGCGCAGAAAACTGTCATGCCAAATCCGCATTGTATCCCATTTGCGTAGTCTCTCGGTCCCCGCGAAGCTGTGGCTGTCAGATATCATGTCCGTGTTGGAGAACCGTTTCACCCTGAGGGAGGAAATTCATGGCGACTTTGATCGATGTCGCCCGGCGCATGTTGATTGCTAGAGGCGCGCCACGTTAACTTGCAATGGTTTTCCTGATGCTCCCGCTTCGAGGTTGCCAGTGCTCGATCGACTCGCCTTTGCCGCCGCACTCTTTTTCGGTGCCATCATCGGCCCACAGGGTAGCGCAGCCATGCAGATTTCGAGCAGCTATAGGGAAGCCACGCAGTTCATGCCGGCCAGCTTGACGGTCAAGTTGTCCGGCGAGATCGTGCATGGTGACGCTGCCGCACTGAAGGCAGAGCTGCTGCGCTACGAGGGTCGGCCCATTAACGACATCAGCTTCGAGTTTGACAGCCCCGGCGGCGCACTCATGGAGGGCATCCGCATTGGCCAGGTCATTGCCGCCCGGCCCGAGAGCACGTCCTCGCGCATTGCAGGCGACAGCTCTCCAATTTGCGCCAGCGCCTGCGTCTACGCCTATCTCGGGGCCGACTTCCGCTTCATAGAAAACGGTGCCAGGCTGGGCGTTCACCAGTTCTACACCGAGAACGAGCTGACCGGTTCGGACGCATTGGCAATGGGTCAGGAACTAACCTCGATCATCCTCACCTATCTCCAGAGCCGCGGGGTCGACAGCGATTTTCTCGCCGACATCGTCTCGGCGCGCGGCGACAGCATGGTCTTGGTCGATCACCAACGTCTTGCTGATCTCGGCGTCGTTTCTCAAGGCGTGAGGGGACAATCCGTCGAGTATGTGAACTACGAGGGAGAGATATCGCTGCGCGTCGAGCAAGATGCCTTCGTCGGCCAAAACAAGATCATCATCGGCTGCGGTGACGAAGGGCCTTACGGTATTACCTTTCTGCAGGAGCCGCCCATGCCGTTTGCAGGGCCCTTCATGGTGCATGCCGGAGGCTACGATCATACGATCCACGAGTTCGGCTATATACAGCACGGCAACGGCGAGACGATCGCGGGCTTTCAGATCACTCCTCAAGTTGCGGCCGAGATCGCAGGCGCTTCGGCCATCGGCGGTAAGGTCTTTAATATGGATAAGAGCATCTCCTACGGCTTTGCCGGGGAGGTGGTGGACCCCAAGATCCGCGACATGGTTGATGGCTGCATGCGTCGCTTCTTCCGAACTGCTCCCCCTCCGCCTCCGCCTACGCCGGCTCCAATGCCGCGCATGACTCGACAAAACGGGCTCGATCTACGTGGGGCAGATCTTCTGGCCAACGGCATCCGTGGCATCTCTCTGGATGAATGCGAACGCCAATGCTTGGCCGCTTCCAAATGCGCAGCGGTGAGCTACGTTATCGATATGCAGTGGTGCTGGCCGAAGGGCTATGGCGGCAGGCCAATCCAGAGTTCGGGCGTCATCTCCTCAGTCAGGTGAGGCGGGACCGCAGTCATTTGCTGCAGGCGCAGCTTCACTGGCCTAGCTTTTATAGAAGTTCGCCTGGGGGCGCCGAGTGCGGTCTAACGGCGGCGCGGCAATACAACTGGCTTCGCAGTGATGGCGGAACCTCGGGATTCGATCGGCATCAGTGGCTGAGCCTCCGCAGAACCGTCGGCCATTTAATGTTGAAAATTTCCCCTATGGTAATCGTCTCCCTTCTAGCCTCCCTTGCTCGAATCCGAGCATCGGATAACGTTTTCTCAGAACATTTACGGGGATCTCTTGATGCTTTCCTATATTCACTGCGCAGCGAAGACGACCATTTCCTCGAAGAAGGCGCTCGGACTCGCGCTCCTCATTGCAGGCACCTCCGCTCCCGCCCTAGGGCAGGACAGCCCCGCCCCGGCCGTGCCCGCTGAAGCCGCCGCCTCCGTGGATTTCTCGGCCCTGCGCGCCGAAGTGGCAGGGATCGAAGAGGAGATCTCCGAGGCCGAAGCAGAGCTCGCCGGCTACGAAGGCGGCCTCATCGTGACGCTAATCCAGGCACGGATCGAGACGCTGAAGCTCACCCGGGCCATCCTCGAGAACCAGGCGGCAGCGGCCGGCGGCGGCGCCGTCACCGCCATCACCGTTCCGGTGGCGGCGCCTGACGAAGCGCGGGCAGCCGAGATCCTGCGGGATATCGAGGCGCAGATGAAGATCATCGAGGAGGCGGAGGCCGAGGCGGCCGGGGCCGGCGGTCTGGTCGGCGCGCTTGCCGTCTCCCGCGTGCTGACCGAAAAGCTCACCCTGACCCAGCTGCGCGCCGCCTGGATGGCGGCCCGCTATGGGACGATCGTGCCGGTGGCGGTGACGGCCGCGCCCCAGGTCGCCTCGACGGCCCCGGCGGCGGATCGTCCAGAAGACGCGGCCGAGCCTGACAGCCGGGCAAGCCTGCCTGAATGGGCGGATCCGGACTATCCCGAGATCGACTACACGAAGAGCATCTTCTCGGCCATGGCGGGTCAAGGATACGAGATTCGGGGCTGGTGGGGATTCGAGGAAACCCGGGCCGAGATCGACGACTCGCCGCTGGTGTTCGCACGCAACGTCTCGGCTGTTCCTGAGACCGGGTTCATTCCCACGACGCCCGGGCTGTTCTTCAGGTGCCGCGAAGGCGAGAGCTCGGTCATCTATGACGCAGACACCTATATCAGCGGCAATTTCCGCTCCGACACGCTTCCAACCTCCATCAGGATCGACGACCGACCTGCCGAGACCCAGCAATGGTCGAAGCTCACCACTAGCAAGGGTTCCGGCCTGTTTGGTGTCCGCGCCGAGGCGATGATGCGTCGCCTGCTGGACGCCGAGAAGGTCTTCTTCCGCATTGAGGATGGCGGGCAGAGATACGATGCCTCGTTCGATCTCGCCGGTATCCAGCCAGTTGTCGAGGCGGTGGCCGGCGCCTGCGGCTTCAGCCTTCTCGAGCTCACCCGCGACGACTATCGTGCCATCCAGACCATGCTTAACGCCGCCGGCTTCGACACGGGCGCTCCGGATGGAGTCTGGGGTAACGGTTCGGCGCGAGCGATGCGGGAATGGCAGGAGGAGAACGGATTGCCCCCAACGGGTGCGCCTGATCGGGCGAGCCTCGAAGCAATGGGCATTACGCTCGCGGCCGAGTAACGGAAGAACCAGGAGGATGATGCGATGTGGCTTCTGAAAGCGCTGTTCGGCGGCAAGAACAGATCTGCACCGCCCGCTTCCTCGTCGGCGGCTGAGCCCAAGGCACGGCCGGCGAAGGCCAACGCACGCCGCGGGAGCGTCGTCACGAATCTCAAGACCTTCCCCTCGAACATGGTCGGCGAAAGCAACTATCAGGACGCGCTGGCCAAGGTGGCGGGAGGCTACCAGCGCGACAGCCAGGCCTTCGAGATCCCGGCCGTCATCGCGCTCGATCCCGCGAACAGCTATGACCCGAACGCGGTCAAGGTCGAAATCAAGGGCGTGACAGTCGGATACCTGCCAGCGGCCGAGGCGAAGCGGATCGGCGAGATGATGCGCCAGCAGGGCATCGAGGAGGCCGATCTCAAGGCTCAGATCCGTGGCGGCTGGAGGACGAACCAGCACGATCAGGGGAACTTTGGTGTGAAGCTGCGACTGCCTCGCCGGGGCTGGGTAGATTTTGGCGTGGGGGCGAAGGAGCAATGAGACACCAGCCGACGGGACGCGCCATATCCTGCCGACCCGCTTGGGATGCCAAAGCGCGGCAACGCTCTCCCGGACGGCCCCTTGCAGCCAGTCGAGCTTGAGCCATGCTGCGTGGCGGCGTTTCATATAGTTGCCGTTCGGGCGGCGACAATGCAGCATGTCGTCGCCGCTGGTTGCGTGAGATGACGGTCCGTCGGAAGATCATTCAGAATTTTCCGGGCCGACCTTGCCCAAGGCTTGCCTAAGGAATGGAAAAATGACCATATTTGACGTGCTTGCCCAAGAACGATCCAACGCTGACAAATCCATGGAAGGCCGGCCAAATGAGTAGAGAAATTCATCTTCCAGAGACCTTTGGTGGCACCCGAGAACACGATGAAGCGCATCCTTGGTCGGGCTTGTCGGGCGTGGCGACAGTGGATGGAGCTATGCCACTTGGCGAAAGGGCAGCTTCAGCACAACTGGGAATCCGGGCTTGGTATACGCCTTTGCCACCGAAGCAGCTGCCCTGGAGTTCGCTAGGAGCTTTCCTTTCGGCGAGAAAAAGTCTGCCAAGCGCCTAACAGTCCTAGGTAGATCAACTTCTCAAGGTGATCGATACTGGCAGAGATAAGCTAGACTGCGTCAGCTGATCCATCTCGATCAGTTGACGGTCTAAAATGTCGTCCGGTGTCTTTCTGACCTCTGAGCTGCGGCCTCCTAAAGCGGACTCTTAACCACTCGCCTACGGTCATAGCTTAGGCACCACAAATAGGTTTCAAGACTCGTTGGACACATGGCTACCAAAGTTCCCCAAAACAACCCTCCCGTTGCCAAGGGAAATAGGTTCCCGTTTCAAGTTTCGATTGTTGCGTGGGGAGACCTACTGGGCTACGGGAGAAAAATAGCTGAGGCTGGCTTCAATCCCTTGGATGAACGCGCAAAGACCAGCATCATTCGAATGCGCGAGTTTCACCGTGTCGTAGCAGAACATAGCAACCGACATTTTCCAAGTCTTGTCATAAACGACGGCGTCGCAGCCTACCGAGACCTGTCCTTGCGGGGCCGTTCCATAAGCCACGACTTTTTGGAAAGGAGCTGGGAACTGTTTAGCGCGATCAACGAACTTGAGGCCAAGCGTGGAGATCCAGGGATTCGAATGGTGGTTGCCTGTGGTTTCCGGATGAGGGGGCGAAGGGCCAAAGTCGAAAACGACCATAGCAAGGTGAACTCTATCCTTTACCGTTTCCGTGACGGGCAACTGACCGCTGAACAAGCAATACGGGAAGCGTCCACTGCTAGGCCCTCATTTGATGTTGTGCCTCAGCTTCAGGCGAACTTTGCTTTCACAAAGGCATATGTTGCCGAAAGCTCTGGACGCAGTGGTGGGCTTCCCGGCCCGAATTTCTATCTTGATACAGCGTTGCTCTTGGACTCGACGTGCGCCTGGCCCAGTGGTGGAAGCGGGATTATGTGGAGGGATAATACTCTTGGACTGGACACAGAGTTCCGAAGAGTTTCGAATCTTCCAAAGATAAAACATCCTGAAGGCGGAGCTTCCGAATTGAGGACGGGTCTTGAAGTAGCACAGTTCCTCGCCGGGGATGTTGATGTCTTGAATGCGTTAAGCTTAGCCTCAAAGTAAATCTCGATCCCAAGCGGCCGGCTGAGCACATTGCATTGGGCACAACGCGATCACCTGAAGCTGACATCAAAGCGGTCGACAGCGAAAACCGCGGCTGTGACACAGCGCTACTTAATTGCCTCCTTTAATCCTCTTGGTGTCCTTTGGTGTAAAATTTCCTCCACTACGCGCGCTCCATACTTGCTCTTTAAAGAGTCAACGAAAGCAGGTTCAACGTCACTTGCGAATGCGATTAACCCGCCGAGCTTCCAAAACAGATCAGCTTGAAGCGTACCAATCGTATAGCTATGCACTAACGATTTTATCTCTCTTTTTCTGCCTCGACCAATCGAAATCCTGCCTTCTGGCGTTAAGTTTATGCCGGTGATTGATCGCCTATACTTTCTTGATAGATAGGCGGTTTTCTTATCGTTGATCGTTAAACTGGCATACCTGAAGGATCTAGCTGTCTCGCGTACAAAGACCTCTACCTCAGACAGGCTGTTCGAAGACTTCGCGGAAATGTTAATGTCGTCAGCATACCTAGTGTAAGCAAGATCGCGGCGTGCACACCACTCGCTAACTGCTGCATCAAATGAGAACATTAAGGCGTTCGTTACTGATGGTGACGAGGGTGCCCCTATCGTCAGGTGGCCATTTCTGGTGACGACGTCCGAACAAAATGAGATGTCATCATGGCTTAATCTAGTGGCCTCTGACAGGAAACTCCTGATATTATCACGCGAGAAAGAAGGAAAGAAGTCCTTGAAGTCTAGATGTATGGTAAATGCTGAAGCAACGTGAGCTTCGGCATTCTTCCGGATTGATGCGCCTGCCTTGTAGGCGGTGGCACAAGCACTCACCGGCAACTGCTGAAATATGCCGCGGGCGAGCCATCTCTGAACAGCTTTCAATTCCGGCGTTGGCTGGGAAATAACTCGATCCGACCCATCCTTCTTCGGGATTGAGTAGGTTTTGTACATTCGCGAGGCGTTTAGCTGAAGCCTCTCTATCCTAGCCGGCGACATACCAGATTTTTCTGCTAGGATCTCACGCAACATATGCGGCATCTCCCAGTAGTAGGGCTCCAGAATCCACCAGAAGGCTCATTACCTCCACCTTTATGGAGTTTCGCTCTTCATTGAAACCATCTCGTGTAGTGCAGTTTATTCTATCTATTGGCTCTGAAGAAAACTCCCCAGCATCGCCATGAGGCCTTATGAGCCCTGCGCCCAAGAGGATTGATGATACCTCCCGAATCTCCCCTATGTCTGCACGCCCGGAGAACAGCCCCCTACAAATGTAAAGGACATCATCAACCGTCGCCACTTCAAGGATATTATATATGCAATGAACGATGGAAAATTTGTCAAAGTAGCCAGTCTTTGAATATGATGTGTCCGGAAAAGATTTTCGCCTAGATAAGCGACCTCGCTCCCTTATTCTTGAAATAATCCCGGAAAAATCAGGCGCTGCATATGACATCTGGATTTGAGGGTGAAATCTAGTCTTGTCGCCTATCAACTTTGCGGGACCCAGCGAAAGAAAAGAGTCTTTGTCGAGGCGATCTTGATCCAGAATAAGAATGCTCTTATTGGCCAAGGAATCAAATGCGGAAAAATATCCCGCCTCGGCAAAAGAGCCGGGTGCCTCCGGAAAAATTACTATAGCTAGCGAAAGTTCTCCAATTACTTTCTCGAAAGCACTTAGGTTAAACGGATCATCACTGAGGGAGTGAGCATAGTCGATAGCATACTCGGGCTGAAACAGCAGATACTCGACTTTGGCCTCTGCGCAATAGGACATAAACCTCGGCCGCATTTGGCTCGACTCATTGCCACCGCATACAAAAATGATGTTACTTCGACCGGGATAAAGATAACCCTCTTTTAGAAGGCGCAGCACCCGAGAACGCAAGGAACTATTTTCCTTTGCGATAATCGGGTGCGTCAACTGTAGTTCCTCTTACTTAAGCGGCCGACTTCGGCCTTCGAAGTCGAGGCCGAGTGAAGCCGGGCTCGACTTCGAAGGCCGAAGTCGGCGCCCAAAAGCGTACAATTCAGTTCAGCCTGGCTAAACACCCGGCATAGAGTTCCTGCTTGACAGAACCCAGCTAAGAGATCTCAACTTTCGCAAATGCTTAGTGACCGTGCAAGTGTAAAATTTCACACGAAGCCCCTACCATGGCGCAACTATCAGTTGCGAATGAGATTCCCTCGGCGGTCTGTGCCGATGACTGATCTCTCATGTTTGCTGCAAAAACCGTGCCGCAGCGATGTCGATCGGCTTTCCGTCCGTTCCTTTGCGGATGAAAGAGCACATGCTGCAAAGGGCGCGAAGGACCTCTTTCGCGGGCTTGCTGTGAGTGCGGTGCCGCACTGCCGTCAGACGGCTTTCCGCCCGACCTGCGGGTCTCGCCCGCCAGTTATCGCCCTGTCCCTGAATGTCGGCTTATCCAGATTGCCGCGGATGCGACGCTGCATCGCCGCATGTCGGCAGTCCGCCCGTTGGAACGTTAAGGACGTTAATTGTGCAGGCGCAGCGAACGGCCGCAATGGGGAACGTTCGATTTCTGTTCCATCTCGGCGAGTGCCACTGGCGTCGAAGTGTTCAGGCTGCCGGTCAGAAATACGGTTAAATTGCAGATATTTACAGGCTATTCACCAAATTGGTGCAGTCATCAGGTCCGGAGACTATTGGCACTGAGAGACCGCTTCCGGGGCTTTTGGCGGCAGCGCCAGTGCTCAGCCCCACCCGCATAACCCTCGAAAACAACGGAAAAATCCGGCCGCAGCCGGATCGGGAGAACGCTTTCGTGGCGGCAAGTGGCGGAGAGGGTGGGATTCGAACCCACGGAACCCTTGCAGGCTCAACGGTTTTCGAGACCGCCCCGTTCGACCACTCCGGCACCTCTCCGCGCTGTGGTGTGGTGAGGCGGGGATGTAGACAGGTGGGGGTTGAAGTGCAAGGGGGTTTCGCCGAAAAAAGCGCGTCAGCAGGCAAGGGGGCCCGCCATGTTCCGAACGTCCTGCCTGGCGCTTTTTCTGGGGCTTCTGGTGCTTTGTGCGGGGCCCGGCCCGGCGCAGGAACCGCCGTTGTCGGCGCCCGTTCCCAAGGCCGGCCCGAAGGCCGGGCAGGTCGATCTGCGGCTGTGGCGGGTGCGGCGGCTGGCCGAGCTGATGCCCATCCTGCGTGACGAGGCGCTGGCCGAGGCGCGGACCATGCTGGACACCCTGCGCGATGGTGGCGCGGGGATTGGCTGGCTGGACAGCGTCGCCCGCATCCATGAGCCGGCGCGGCTGGAGGCGCTGTTTCGCGCCGCGCTGCGGCGTCCGGCCGCGGGTGTGCCGGAGGCGCGCCTTCAGGCGGCACTTGATTTCTACGAGACTGATCTGGGCCGGCGGCTGGTCGGTCTCGAGACGACGGCGCGGCGGGCGATGCTTGATCCCGATGCCGAGGCGCTGGCGCGCGAGGCTTTCGCGACCGCGGCCAGCCGGAACGATCCGCGCGTCGGACGGATCGGACGCCTGATCGAGGAGGCCGACCTGATCGGCCCGAACGTCGCCGGTGGCCTGAACGCGGCTGTGGCCTTTTCGCGCGGATTTTCGGACGGGGGCGGTTTCGACATGCCGATGACCGAGGACCAGATGCTGGCCGATGCCTGGTCGCAGGAGGCCGAGATCCGGGCCGCCACCCTTGGCTGGATGGAGGCCTATCTCATGTTGGCCTATTCGCCGCTGAGCGATGCCGAACTGGATCGCTACATCGGGTTTGCCGGCTCCCCCGAGGGGCAGGCGTTGTCGGCCCTGCTGTTCGAGGGCTTCGACGCGATCTTTCTGCAGACCTCGCGCGACCTTGGCCTTGCGGCAGCGGCGCAGATGCAGGGGAGCGAGCTTTGAGCCGCCGGGTGCTGCTGGCCGGGCCGCTGGCCGATCCGCGCATGATGGCCGCGATCGGGCTGAGGCCTGGAGAGGCTGGGCGGCGGCTGGCGGGCGGCCTGCATGGCGGGCGGATGGCGGGCATCGAGGCTGGCGGCTGGCCGGTCCTGAGCGCGCAGGGCGCGGGCATCATGGCGGTGCCGGTCCCGGCCACGCCGCGGCTGAGCCGATATGCGGCGGTCATGGGGCTTGCGATGGTCGAGACCGAGGCGGGCCCCCTGCTGGGCGTGCAGCCCGGCGGGGCATCGGAGGCAGCGGACGCCTCGGGCTGGCAGGGCGATCTGGCGGCGGGCATCGCCGCAGAGCTTCTGGACGCGCCCGAGGACACCGATCCGGCCACGCTTGCCGCGCGCCTGCCGATGATCGGCGTCTGGGTGCAAAGCCGGATGCGGGCGGCGGCGGGTCCGGTCTCGGGGGGCGACCTGGTCGCGCGGCGCGGCGCGGGCGATGTTCTTTGCCATGACCGCCGGACGCCCTTTGCCGGCTATTTTGCCGTCGAGACCTGGGATCTGTCGCACCGCACCCATGAGGGCGGCTTTTCGGCGCGGGTGCGGCGCGAGGGCTTCGTGATGGGCGATGCGGTCGTCGTGCTGCCCTGGGATCCGCAGCGCGACCGGGTGCTGCTGATCGAGCAGTTCCGCTTTGCGCCGGCGCTGCGCCACGATCCGCAGCCCTGGCTGCTGGAGCCGATCGCCGGCCGGATCGACGCCGGCGAGACCGTCGAGGACGCTGCCCGGCGCGAGGCGCTGGAAGAGGCCGATCTGCGCCTTGGCCGGATGTTCCCCGCGGTGAATCACTATCCCAGCCCCGGCGCGATCACCGAATACCTCCATCTCTTCGTGGGCGCGGCGGACCTGCCGGATGGCAGCGTGGGCATTCACGGGCTGGACGGCGAGGCCGAGGATATCCGCGGCCATCTTGTGACGCGCGCGCGGCTTTCGCGGATGGTCCGGGACGGGCAGATCAGCAACGGCCCGTTGGCGATGCTGTCCCTGTGGCTGGACCTGCGCGCCGACGAGATGGCGCGGGAACTGGCGGGATCGTGAGCCCGGGTGCCGGGCGGGGCGGGCTTGCCCCCACGGGCAGGCAATGTGTAGGTATTCGGGAAACTGAAACCATCCCGAGGGAGGGCCGGTCGCGATGCGAATCTGTTCTGATCTGGCCGACGCGATCGGCAACACGCCGCTGATCCGGCTGAACCGCGCCAGCGAGATGACCGGCTGCGAGATCCTCGGCAAGGCGGAATTCCTCAACCCCGGGCAGTCGGTCAAGGATCGTGCCGCCCTTTACATCATCCGCGATGCCGTCGCGCGCGGCGCGCTGAAGCCCGGCGGCACGATCGTCGAGGGGACGGCGGGCAATACCGGGATCGGTCTGGCCCTGGTGGGCGGCTCGCTGGGCTTCCGGTCGGTCATCGTCATCCCCGAGACGCAGAGCCAGGAAAAGAAGGACATGCTGCGCCTTGCCGGTGCAACCCTCGTCGAGGTGCCGGCCGCGCCCTATCGCAATCCCAACAACTATGTGCGCTATTCGGGCCGACTGGCCGAGGCGCTTGCGCTGACCGAACCGAACGGCGCCGTCTGGGCCAACCAGTTCGACAATGTCGCGAACCGGCAGGCGCATCTGGAAACCACCGGCCCCGAGATATGGGATCAGACCGGCGGGCGGGTCGACGGCTTCGTCTGCGCGGTGGGCTCGGGCGGAACGCTGGCCGGGGTGGCGATGGCGCTGCAGCCGCGTGGCGTCAGGATCGGGCTGGCCGATCCCGAGGGGGCGGCACTGCATTCCTTCTACACCACCGGGGAATTCGACGCCCCCGGCACCTCGATCACCGAGGGCATCGGGCAGGGGCGCATCACCGCCAACCTCGAGGGCTTCACCCCCGATTTCAGCTGGCGCATTCCCGACAGCGAGGCGCTGCCGATCGTGTTCGACCTGCTTGAACACGAGGGGTTGTGCCTTGGCGGGTCATCGGGGATCAATGTCGCCGGCGCGATCCACATGGCGCGCGAGATGGGGCCGGGCCACACCATCGTCACCATCCTCTGCGATTACGGCAACCGCTATCAGACCAAGCTGTTCAACCCCGATTTCCTGCGCGCCAAGGGCTTGCCGGTGCCCGGCTGGATGACGCGCGAAGCCCCGGACCTGCCCGAAGTCTTCGAGGACTGACAGCCCATGTTTCGATCCCTTTTCGCCGTCATCCTGACGGTCCTTCTGCTTTTTGCCGCGCCGCTGGCCGCGCAGGACAGCGATGCCCCGGACTATCAGGCCTGGGAACGCGTCGCGACCATGGCCGAGGATGTTGTCGAGGAGGCGGGCGTCGACAGCCAGCGCCTGACGGCAATGCGTGACAGGCTGGTCGAATGGCGCAGCCGCTTTCAGGCGGCGCAGAACATCAATGGCAGCCGCATCGCGACGGTGAAGGACCAGATCGACGCGCTGGGGCCCGCGCCCGCCGAGGGCGAGACCGAGGACGCCGATCTGGCCGCTCGGCGTGCCGAGTTGAACGAGCTGCTGTCGACCCTGCAGGCCCCGCGACTGCAGGCGGTCGAGGCGTTCAGCCGGGCCGATGCCCTGATCAAGCGGGTCGACGAACTGACCGCCGCGCTGCAGGCGCTGCAGCTTGCGCGGCTGTCGCCTTCGCCCCTCTTGCCGTCGAGCTGGACGGTGGCGGCCAGCGACGGGCTGAAGCTGGCCGATGGTGTCGCCGCCGAGGTCGGGCAATTGGCCGACAGCGCCGAATGGCCCCAGCTGCGGCCCCGCCTGCCGCATGTCGCGGGCTATCTTCTGGCCGCGCTGGTGCTGCTGACCTTCGGGCGGATCTGGGTCGAATCGCTGCCCTCGCGGCTGTCGGCACGGGCCTCGGACTACTCGCGCGCCGTCGTGGCCTTCATCGTCTCGCTTGCCCAGATCGCGATTCCGATGATCGGGGTCTACCTGGCGATCAGCGCGATCAAGGCCACCGGGCTTGCAGGGCAATGGACCACGCCGTTCCTGGATGCGCTGCCGCGCGCCGGGGTGATCCTGTTCGGCGGCGCCTGGATGGCGCGGCAGATGTTCCCGCGCCACGCCATCACCTACGACACGCTGGACATGGCGGACGGCGCGCGCAACAAGGCCCGGCGCATGGTCAACACGCTTTCGGTGATCTTTGCGGTCCACCATGTGTTGTCGCGGGCCGCCCTGCCGCTGTCGGGCCTTTACGAACGCATCGGCGATCGCGTGACCCGCGTGCCGATGGACCTGGCGGATGCGACCATCTCGGTCGGTCACTACGTCATCCTGATCCTTGCGGCGGTGGCGCTGTTCCGGCTGGGCAAGGCGCTGCGCAGCCTGAAAGGCGCGGGCGAAGGCCGCAACCTGGCCTATCGCCACCGGATCCTGGCGGTCGCCGGGCTGCTGGTTCGCATCGTCGCCGTCGTGGCGCTGCTGGTCGGGGCGGTCGGCTTCGTCAACTTCGCCAACATGCTGATCTGGCCCAGCATCCTGACCCTGGCACTGGTCTGCCTGCTGATCCTGTTGCAGGATTTCATCGCCGACGTCTTCAACATGATGATGCGCGGCAAGGAAGGCGCGCGCGAGGGGCTGGCCCCGCTGCTGATCGGGTTTCTGCTGATCCTCGCCTCGATCCCGCTGTTCATGCTGATCTGGGGCGCGCGCGAAACCGATCTGTCCGAGATCTGGACGACCTTCTCGAACGGCATCAGCCTGGGCGGGGTGACCATCTCGCCGGGCGGCGTGGTCACATTCCTGATCGTCTTCGGCATCGGCTATTTCGTCACCCGCGCCATCCAGGGCGTGTTCCGCGGCTCGATCCTGCCCAAGACGCGGCTGGATGCGGGCGGCCAGAACGCGGTCGTGTCGGGGCTGGGCTATCTCGGCGTGGTCGTCGCGGTGCTGCTGGCGATCACCTCGGCGGGCATCGACCTCAGTTCGCTGGCGATCGTCGCGGGCGCACTGTCGCTGGGCATCGGCTTCGGGATGCAGAACATCGTCTCGAATTTCGTGTCGGGGATCATCCTGCTGATCGAGCGTCCGGTCAGCGTCGGCGACTGGATCAGCGCGGGCGGCCAGCAGGGCATCGTCAAGCGCATCTCGGTGCGCTCGACCCAGGTCGAGACCTTCGACAAGACCGAGGTGATCGTGCCCAACAGCGACCTGATCAGCCAGCCGGTCATCAACTGGACCCGGCACAACAAGGTCGGCCGGATCATCATCCCGGTCGGCGTGGCCTATGGCAGCGACACCCGCAAGGTCGAACGCATCCTGCGCGAGATCATCGACGACCAGCCCACCGTGACGCTGGACCCGGCGCCCGCGGTGCTGTTCCGCGGCTTCGGGGCCGATGCGCTGGACTTCGAGATCCGGGCCGTGTTGTCCGACGTGACCGGCGGGCTGGGCGTGACATCCGAGGTCTGCCACCAGATCGCCGAACGCTTTGCCGCCGAGAAGATCGAGATCCCCTTCGCGCAGCGCGACATCTGGCTGCGCAACCCCGAGGCGCTGCGGGCCGCGCCCGGGCCCGACGGCGACATTCCCGACCACCGCCCCGACGATCGGCCCGCCCAACCGCCGCGCAACGACCCGCGCATCGCCTTCGACGGTGCCGAGACGGGGCTGCCGGATGCGGATGGCGATGGCGGGGACCGCTAGGCGGGCCACGGCCCGCCCGGATCAGGCGGCCAGCGAGGGCGGCGGGGCCGGCTGGTCGTCGCTGCTGCCATCGTCGGGCAGTCCTTCGCGCGACAGCATGACCGCGACCGGGCGCAGCCAGGGGATATGCGCGCACACGATCATCAGCGCCACCATGATCGGCACCGCGAGGAACATCCCCGGAATGCCCCAGACCGCGCCCCAGAAGGCCAGGCTGAGGATGATGCCGAAGCTGGACAGGCGCAGCGTCTGGCCCAGCAGCATCGGGTCAAGCACATTGCCTATCACGAACTGGACCATCGTGCAGGCGGCGCCGACCAGCAGCGTCAGGGTGGTGTCGCCGCTGAGCACGAAGACCAGCAGGACCGTGATCCCGGTCGCGATGATCGAGCCCACCGAGGGGATGAAGTTCAGCACGAAGGTCAGCAGCGCGACCGGCCCGCCCAGTTCCAGCCCGGCGATGCGGAAGATCGCCCAGACGGCGGCGGCGGTCACCGCGCTGACCCCGGCCTTGACCACCAGATAGCGGTTCACCCGGTGCATGATCGAGGAGATGATGCGGCGCACCTGCACGGCCTTGCCGGCGTCCTCGGTCAGCCGCTCGACCTTGGCGGGAAACCAGACCTGTTCGGCGAACATGAAGCCCACGAACAGGATCACCAGCACGCTGCCCTGCAGGATGCCCGTGGCCTGTCCGGCCAGCGACCGGATCCAGCCGGTGATGTTGACGTTCGAGATCGCGGTCAGCAGCCGTTCCTGCGCCTCGGGGCCAAGCCATTCGGTCAGGCTGGGCAGCGCCGCCTGGGCCTGTTCGGCATAGGCGATCGCCGTCACCACCACCTCGTTGACCTGCGACACGATGGTGGTCGAGATCCACAGGATCCCCAGCGCGATGCCGATCAGCGCCAGCGTCGTGGCCAGCCAGTTCGGCACCTTCAGCCGCGACGAGATCGCGAAGATCGCGTCCGAGGTCAGCGAGAACAGGATGATCGCGATGGCCAGCGAGATCAGGATGAAGCGCGCCTGCACCAGCATGAACAGCAGAAGCGCGAAGGCGATGATGCCCAGAAATCCTGTCTGCAGCCGTTCGCGCAGTACCGATTCACCCGATCCGTCCAATGCCTGACCTGCCTTCGTGCCGATGATGCGGGGCCGAGCATAGCCCGACCCCCGCGCCGACGTCAGCTATCTTCTTCGGGATCGTCGCCATCGGCGATCGCGCCGGGTTCTGCCTCGCCCTGTTCGGCGATCCGGGCCACGGACACGACCACCTCGCCAGTGCTGGTGTTGAACACCCGCACGCCGCCCGCGCTGCGCGAGCGGAAGCTGATTCCCTCGACCGGGACGCGGATGGATTGGCCGGTGGAGGTGGCCAGCATGATCTGGTCGTCCATCTCGACCGGGAAGCTGGCCACCAGCGGCCCGCCGCGCATCGCCCGGTCCATGGCCATGACGCCCTGGCCGCCGCGCCCGCGCACCGGGTAATCATGGCTGGAGCTGATCTTGCCGGCGCCCCTGGCAGTGATGGTGAGGATCAGGTCCTCGGCCGCCGACATCTGCGCATAGCGTTCCTGGGTGATGCTGCCGGCCTCGACGGCCTCTTCGTCGTCATCGGCCTCGGCACCGTCATCCAGCGCCCCGGCCACCGCCCGGCGCATCTTCAGATAGGCGGCGCGTTCGGCGGGATCGGCCTCGAAATGCCGGATCACGGCCATGCTGACCACGCTGTCGCCGGCCGCCAGACGGATGCCGCGCACGCCGGTGGAATCGCGGCCCTTGAAGACGCGCACCGCCGGGGTCGGGAACCGGATCGCCCGGCCCTGCGCGGTCACCAGCATCACGTCGTCATCGGCGGTGGCCATGCGCACGCCGATCAGGCTGACGCCCTCGGGCAGCTTCATCGCGATCTTGCCGTTGGACTTCACATTGGTGAAATCCGACAGCGCGTTGCGCCGCACGTCGCCCTCGGAGGTCGCGAAGACGGCCTGGTAGGCCTCCCATTCCGTTTCCGGGGCGTCCACGGGCATCAGCGCGGCGATCGACACGCCGGGCTCGATCGGCAGGATGTTGATGATCGCCTTGCCCTTGGCCGTGCGGCCGCCAAGCGGCAGCCGCCAGGTCTTGAGGCGATAGACCATTCCGTCGGTGGTGAAGAACAGCAGTTCGGTATGGGTGTTGGCCACGAACAGGGTGGTCACCACGTCGTCTTCCTTGGTGGCCATGCCGGACAGGCCCTTGCCGCCGCGCCGCTGGCTGCGGAACTCGGCCAGCGCGGTGCGCTTGATATATCCGCCCGAGGTGATGGTCACGACCATGTCCTCGCGCTCGATCAGGTCCTCGTCCATCATGTCGCCGGACCAGTCGGTGATCTCGGTGCGGCGCGGCACGGCGAACAGGTCGCGGACCTCGCGCAACTCGTCGCTGATGATGCCCAGAATGCGGTCGCGCGAGGCCAGGATGGCCAGGAATTCGCGGATCGCGTCGGCCAGGCCCTGCAACTCGTCGGTGACTTCCTTGACGCCGATCTGGGTCAGCCGTTGCAGCCGCAGGTCCAGGATCGCGCGGGCCTGGGTTTCCGACAGGTTGTAGGTGCCGTCATCATTCATCGGATGCAGCGGATCGTCGATCAGCTGCAGGTATTCGGCGATGTCATGCGCCGGCCAGCGGCGCTCCATCAGCCTTTCGCGGGCCTCGGCGGCATCGGCGCTGCTGCGGATGGTGGCCACCACCTCGTCCACATTGCTGACCGCAACGGCAAGACCGCACAGCACATGGCTGCGCTCGCGGGCCTTGCGCAGTTCATAGGCCGTGCGCCGCGCCACGACCTCTTCGCGGAAGCTGATGAAATGCGTGAGGAAATCGCGCAAGGGCAGCTGCTCGGGCCGGCCGCCGTTCAGCGCCAGCATGTTGCAGCCGAAGGTGGTCTGCAGCGCGGTAAAGCGGAACAGCTGGTTCAGCACGACGTCCGGGGTCGCATCGCGCTTCAATTCGACCACGACGCGCACGCCCTGCCGGTCGGATTCGTCCTGCACCGAGGCGATCCCCTCGACCCGCTTTTCCTTGGCCAGATCGGCGATCCGCTCGATCAGGGTGGACTTGTTGACCTGGTAGGGGATCTCGTCCACCACGATGGCGAACCGGTCCTTGCGCGGCTCTTCGATATGGGTCCTTGCGCGGATGATGACGCTGCCGCGCCCCTCCAGATAGGCCTTGCGGGCGCCGGACCGGCCCAGGATCAGCGCCCCGGTCGGGAAATCCGGGCCGGGAATGATCTCAAGGATGCGCTCGGTCGGCAGGTCGGGATTGGCGATCAGCTCCAGCGTGGCGTCGATGACCTCGCCCAGATTGTGCGGCGGGATGTTGGTTGCCATGCCGACCGCGATGCCGCCCGCGCCGTTGACCAGCATGTTGGGAAAGCGCGCCGGCAGGACGGTCGGCTCGCGGTCCTTGCCGTCGTAATTGTCCTGGAAATCGACGGTGTCCTTGTCGATGTCCATCAGCAGGAAGTTCGCCGGCTTGTCCATGCGCACTTCGGTATAGCGCATCGCCGCCGGGGGGTCGCCGTCCATCGAGCCGAAATTGCCCTGCCCATCCAGCAGCGGCAGCGACATGGAAAAATCCTGCGCCATCCGCACCAGCGCGTCATAGATCGCGGCGTCGCCATGCGGGTGGTATTTCCCCATGACGTCGCCCACCGGCCGGGCCGACTTGCGATAGGGCTTGTCGGGCGTGTTGCCGCTTTCGTCCATCGCATAGAGGATGCGGCGATGCACCGGCTTCAGCCCGTCGCGCAGGTCGGGGATCGCGCGGCTGACGATGACCGACATCGCATAGTCCAGATACGAGGTCCGCATCTCGGAACTGATGTCGATGACCGGGCCGTCATGCGCCATCACGCTCCGCAGGTCGGCGCCGCTGCCGTCCCCCGAATCCGGGGTTTCGGGCAGGTCGTCTTCGGGAGTGTCGGCCACGGGATTTCCTCAACATCTTGTTGAGCTTCGGTATAGCCGACCGCCTTGGTGGGGGCAATCTTGTGCCCGGCTTTTTCGGCCCTGCCGGGCCTCAGCGGGCGCGCGTCGCGGCCAGTCCCCAGAGGCTGGCCAGCACCGCCGAGCAGAGCGCGTTCCAGCCCGCCATCGACAGGCCCAGGAGGCTCCAGGCGATCTCGTCGCAGCGCACCACCGGCGCGGCGTTCAGACGCTCGGTCAGGTCCTGCAGGGACATCCGCGCCACATCGCCCACACCACCCGAACAATGCGAGGGGCCGGCCCACCAGGCCTGCTCGACGCCCACGTGATACAGCGCAAGCCCCGCCGCCGCGCCTGCCGCGACCATGCCCAGCATCGCCAGCGCCCGCACCCGTCCGGTCAGCCAGACCAGGCCTGCGACGACCACCGCCGCGACATGCGGCCAGCGTTGCAGGATGCACAATTCGCAGGGCGCATAGCCGGCCGCCTGAAACCCGAGGGCGGCGATCAGCAAGCCGGCCGATCCGGCCCCGGCCAGCAATGCGAGACGCCGCGCGGTCACAGCAGCCTCAGCGCGGCGAAGCCGCCGATCAGCGCCGCCATGAACAGCGTGAACACCAGCCCCAGCCGGCGTTCGATGAAGTCGCGGATCGGCGGGCCAAAGCGCCACAGCAGCCCCGCCACGATGAAGAACCGCGCCGCCCGGCCGATCACCGAGGTCAGCACGAACAGCGGCAGCGACATGCCCACGCCGCCCGAGAAGATCGTGATGACCTTGAAGGGAAAGGGGGTCAGCGCCGCGAACAGCACCGCCCATCCGCCATATTCCGAGAAGCGGGCGGCAAGCTGGTCGAAGGCCGCGTGCTTGCCATAGGCCGTCAGCACCCACTGGCCGACCGTGTCCATCAGCGCCGCCCCGATCCAGTAGCCCAGCAACGCGCCCAGGACCGAGCCCACGGTTGCCACCAGCGCCACGGCCATCGCCCGTGCGCGCCGGGCCAGCACCATCGGGATCATCAGCACGTCAGGCGGGATCGGAAAGACCGAGCTTTCGATGAAGCTGACCCCGAACAGGGCCGACATCGAGTGGCGGTGCCCGGCAAGCCCCATCGTCCAGTCGTAAAGCCTGCGCAGCATCACCGCCCCTTCGTCATGTCGCCGCCGTGGATGGACCGGCGATTTTGCCGGGTCAAGCATCTTGCGTTGCCGTCGCGACGCTGTGATGATTTCATCCGCAATGGCACGCCCGGATGGGCGGTGGCCAGGATGCTGGCGACAACGCGTCTGCGCCGGGTGGCAGCGCGCAATCCATGTTTTGCGGAGGAATGCAAGGGATGCAGTGGCGGGGCAGGCGCGGAAGCAGCAACATCGAGGATCGGCGCGGGCGCAGTATCGCCGGCGCGGGCGGCATCGGCATCGTGGGCATGCTGGTGGTGCTGGCGGTCGGCTATTTCTTCGGCGTGGACATCTCGCCGCTGGTGCAGGAACTGGATCAGGGTCAGCCCCAGCAGCAGGGCACCGTCGAGCTCAGCGAGCGCGACAAGCAATATGGCGAATTCGTCTCGGTCGTGCTGGCCGATACCGAAGAGGTGTGGGGCGCGGTCCTGCCGCAGCAGGCCGGCATGGACTATGTCAAGCCCAGCCTGGTGCTGTATCGCGGCCAGGTGCAGTCGGCCTGCGGCGGCGCCTCGGCGGCCATGGGGCCGTTCTACTGCCCGAATGACCGCAAGGTGTATCTGGACACCGACTTCTTCGACATGATGGAAAAGCGGATGGGGGCGGGGGGCGATTTTGCCTATGCCTATGTCATCGCGCATGAGATCGGCCACCATGTCCAGAACCTGACCGGGGTTCTGGGCCAGGTGAATGCCGCGCGGTCGCGGTCCGGCGAGGCGCAGTCGAACCAGCTGTCGGTGCTGACCGAATTGCAGGCCGATTGCTATGCGGGCATCTGGGCGCGGGGCGCCGAGAAGATGTTCGGCACCCTCGACGAGGGCGACCTGCAAGAGGCGCAGCGGGCCGCGCAGGCGGTCGGCGACGACGTGATCCAGGCCAATGCCGGACGCACGCCGATGCCCGACAGCTTTACCCACGGCAGCGCGGCGCAGCGGCAGGAATGGCTGATGCGCGGCTTCCGCTCGGGCGACATGGCGCAGTGCGACACCTTCCAGGCGGCGCGCGGCTGAGGGGCTGAACGGCCAAGGGGCTCAGCGCGGCAGGCGGACGGCGCGGCCTTCCTCCAGCCGCGCCCAGTCCGGCCACCAGCCCAGCCGTTCCAGCACGACGACCCCGATCGCCAGCGCGACGATCGCCAGCACCAGCCGGACGCGGCGCGCCGAGGGCGGGTTGCGGGCCCATTTCGACGCGCGCAGCAGCCAGATCAGGTTGTTCATCGGGTGTTTGCCCTGCTATGTCCCGGGGCAGACATGCCATGCCGGCACGACCAGACTCAAGAGACCGCCTTGCCGCATCACCAGGACAGCCGAAACCTGCCCTATACCGCCCGCCAGATGTACGATCTTGTGGCGGATATCGAAAGTTATCCGCAGTTTCTACCGTGGAACAGCGCGGCGCGGGTGCGGGCGCGCACGCGGCGGGCGGACGGGGCCGAGGAGGTCGCGGCGGATCTGGTCATCAGCTTCAAGGTCTTCCGCGAACGCTTTGGCAGCCGCGTCGTGCTGTGGCCCGAGGACGACCGGGGGCGGCTGCGCATCGACACCGAATACCTCGACGGCCCGTTTCGCCACATGCGCAGCGGCTGGACCTTTGCAGACCGGCCCGAGGGCGGCTGTCACGTTGATTTCTTCGTTGATTTCGAGTTCCGCAACGCGATCCTGCAAAAGCTGATCGGGGTCGTCTTTCACGAGGCGATGTCGCGGATCGTGCGCGCCTTCGAGGATCGGGCGCGGGCACTGTACGGGCCGCGCTGAGCCCCGTTTTCCGACCGGACCGGCGTTAACGCAACAGCCCCGGCGCGGCGCGTCCGGGGTGGTGGCAGGCCTGGGTCGCGATTCGGCAAGCGGTTGATCCGCCACGAAAACCGCCTGCACAGCGGGTGCACCGGACAGGCACCGGGCGTGCACAGGGCGTACACCGCTTGCGCACGCTGCGTTAACCGGATCGGCGCAACGGCGGGCGCGGGCGAGGCTGTTCCGGGGCCGGGTGATCCGTGCTGGCATCGCGGGGTTGCCAGTGTCAGGTCGGGTGGTGCCATGTCGCGCGCGCGTCGCAATCTTCGTCAGCTGTGGCGCCGGTCTGCGCGCCGGCCCGATCCGACACCGCCCGCGCAGATCGACCCCATCGCCCGCATCGACGCGCTGACCGCGACCGGGCGGACGAACTGGCTGGCGCTGCTGGCCTATCTGGCCTTCGCGCTGGTCACCACGCTGGGGGTCGAGGATGTCGATTTCTTCGTGGACAGCCGGCAGACGCAATTGCCGCTGGTCAATGTCTCGATCCCGACATTCTCCTTCTTTGTCTTCGCTCCGATCCTGGGCGCGGCGCTTTATGCCTATCTGCACCTGCATGTCCGCAAGGTGACCGAGGCGCTGCCCGAGGCCCCGCCCGGCCCGCCACGGCTGGACGAACGGATCAAGCCCTGGCTGCTGAATGATTTCGTGCTGCGCCAGAGGCGCGTGCAACAGAGGTCTTTGGCCTCAAACCTAAGCGGGCGCCCGTTGCTTTCATCGTCTTTATCACCGCGCCGTTGAGCAATGATGCCAATCGACGGGTAAGTTCTGCGAATATTCAATCGGCTGGGCAAGTCGCAATGCATATGACGAAAGGTAAGGATCTCATGGAACCTGACAACTGGAATGCGGCTATCAGTGCCATACGCCAAGTCTATGACGTCCTGAAGCTGGCCGC
>NZ_JAVAMQ010000011.1 GCF_030732095.1 Paracoccus spongiarum
TCACCGTCACGGTAACGCCGTCGATCAGCACCACCTCGTGGCTCCAGTCGAACTGGTATGCCTACCGGGCGATGCTGGTCCGCGTCACCGGCGCAGCCTCGCTGCGGGCGATGTCGGAGCGTCAGAAGCTCGACGTCATCGAGGAGCTGAAGCGTCTCGGCTTCCGCGTCACGGCGCGCGGCAAGCAGCTGCCGGCATCGACAAAGCCCTATATCCGGCTGATCCACGCCCTCTGGAAATCCTGCCACAGGGCTGGTGCGATCGAGAACGGATCGCGCGAGGCCCTGCGCGCCTTCTGCAAGCGCTTCATCGCTCATGGTGACGATCACGTCGCCGTCGATCCCGACCTGCTGTCCTCCGAGCAGGCGACGCCGATCATCGAGGCGCTGAAGAAGATGGAAGCCCGTGCGAAGGCGAAGCGGCCCGCATGACCCGCCAGCTGCCCGTCCGGCTCGACGATCTGCCGACATCCCTCGTGGATGTCGCGGAGACGCTCGGCCTGCGGGTGGCTGTCGGGCTGATGCAGCATTTCGGGGGGCTGGAGGTGAAGTTCCCGGCCCGGCCGCGTCCCGACCATCCGATCATCAAGGCTCTTGGTGAAACCGATGGTCTTGCGCTATGTCATTTCCTGGGCGGGCAGTCGATCTATGTCCCCCACAACCGCGCCGGCTCGGTCCGGGCGGATGTGCTGAAGCTGGAGGCCAAGGGCCTCGACCGGGCGAGCATTGCCCGCGTCCTGGGGATCTCGCAGCGCCATGTGCGCCGGGTCGCCAATCGCACCGACGACGACCGCCAGCGGGATCTTTTCGACTGACCGGACCAATGTCCGGGCAAGTCGATTTCGCACGCGCGGCATACCGGGGACGATCTGATCCTCGCGAGGTGCCCCCGTGTTCTACCGCTTCCAGAAGCCAGCCAGGCCTGTCAGCCGCGTCTTCCTCCATTGCTCGGCCTCCGACCGCCCCGAGCATGACAGCGCGGCCGTCATCGACGCCTGGCACAAGGCCAACGGATGGGCCGGCATCGGCTATCACTATTTCATCCGCAAGGACGGCACGCTCGAATCTGGCCGCGACCTGAACAAGGTGCCGGCCGCCCAGGGTGGCCACAACACCGGCACGATCGCGATCTGCCTGCATGGCCTCGAGATCAGCAAGTTCACCCCGGCGCAGTTTGCCTCGCTGCGCGGGCTCTGCATCCAGATCAACCGGGCCTATGCGGGCAATGTGACGTTCCATGGCCACTGCGAGGTCTCGCCGAAGAGCTGTCCCGTCTTCACCTATGAAGACGTCCTCGGGATCGACGCCGAGGGCAAGATGCCCCTCGTCCGCGACGTCACCGTGCCCAGGTTTCCGTTCCGAACGTCAATCCTGACGATCTCGAGGTGTTGAAGAGCTCGGCCACCATCCTGAAGGTGGGCTCGAAAGGCGAGGACGTCCGGGCGCTGCAGACGCTGCTCGCCGGGCTGGGCTATCACAGCGGCGCCATTGACGGCATCTATGGCAACCGCACCCGCGATTCGGTGATCGCCTTCCAGGCCGACAACCACCTGTCCCTGGACGGGCGCGTCGGGCCGCTGACCCGGGAGGCCCTCGGCGGCGCATCGCCCCGCCCCATCGCGCCGGCACGCGCCTTTGCCGGGATCTCGGATCTCGCCAAGGGCGGCAGCCGGATCGCGAAAGCCTCGATCAGCAATGGCGTCATCGGCGCAGTCCTCGGCGGCGGCGGGCTGGTGACCATGATCGACGAGGTCAACGGTCAGGCCGACATCATCGGACGGCTGTTCGCCGAACACGGGATCGTTGCAGGGGCGGTCATCCTGGCCGCCGGCACCTTTGTCGCCTGGCAGTCGTGGCGCGCGGCACAGGCGCGGGTCGAGGACCATCGCACCGGCAAGACCTCCTGAGAAGGCCAGACGAGCAGAAGGCCCCCAATTGACTGATTTCGGCACCCACCACGCGGACCAGATCGTCCAGTCGCATCGACGCCTGGACGCGCATGAAGCCCGTCTGACGAAACTGGAAATCCACTCGGCGAGCGAAACCGTGCGCAGTCAGAACATCGAACGGTCCCTGACCGAGATCCAGTCCGGCATCACCTGGATCACCCGCCTTGTCATCGGCGGCATTCTCGCCGGCATCCTGACCTTCCTGCTGTCGGGGGGTTTCAATGTCTGAGCGGGGCGAGCTTCAGCGCAAGGCGCGATCGGACTATGTTTACCGCCGCATGATGATCTCGACGATCGCGGCGGCCTACGGCAAGAGCGAGGCGACGATCGGCCGCTGGAAGAAGGCGGCCAAGGAGGCCGGCGACGACTGGGACAAGGCGCGCACTGCACATGTCATTGCCGGCGAGGGCGTCGAGGTGGTGGTCTCCTCGGTCGTCGAGGACTTCATGATCCAGGCGCAGGCGATCCTCGACGAGATCAAGGAAGGCAGCCACAGCACGGCCGAAAAGGTGGGTATGCTGGTCTCCCTGTCCGATGCGATGACCAAGATGGCCGCCAGCGCCAAGCGGTTCGCGCCGAAGGTGTCGGAACTCGGCGTGGCCCAGGACGTCATGGCGAAGCTGCTGGAGTTCGTGCGGGAGGAGTTTCCGCATCACGCGGCGACGATCCTCGAGATCATCGAGCCGTTCGGTGACCGGCTGGCCGAGATCTATTCGACATGAGCGCGCGGCCGAAGCTGAAGGCCGCACTCAGCCGCAAGGATTTCCGCGACAAGATCGCGGAGATGGCCAGCGAGTTCGCCCGACATATCGAGCTGAATGTCGATGCCTTCCCGCCGGATCCAGCCGCGAAGGCCGAACGGCTGCGCAAGGCGGCGGATCCCGAAACCGGGTATCGGTTTTTCATGGAGACCTACCTGCCGCATTATGTGCGCGGCGAGCACAGCCTCTTTCATCAGCACATCTTTGCGCGCGTCCCGCAAATCCTCACCTCCGGCAAGGGCGCGAGGGATCTGTTCGTCGCACCGCGCGGCGCCTCGAAATCGACCCATCTTTCGCTCGGCTTCGCGCTCTACTGCATCGCGCGCGGATTGAAGCACTACATCGTCGAGGTCTGTGACGTCTACGACCAGGCCGTGCTGCTGATCGAGGCCCTGAAGGCCGAGCTGACGACGAACGTCCGGCTTCAGAACGATTTCCCCGACGCCTGCGGCGAGGGCCGCATCTGGCGCGAGGGCGAGTTCGTCACCCGCAACAACATCAAGGTTCAGGGCCTCGGTGCCGGCAAGAAGGTCCGCGGCCGGCGTCATGGACCGCATCGCCCCGACCTGCTGTTTCTGGACGATATCGAGAACGACGAGGGCGTCCGGTCGCCCGATCAGCGCCAGAAGCTCTGGAACTGGATCTACCGGGCGGCGCTGAAGCTCGGCCCGCCCGATGGCAGCATGGACGTGATCTGGGTCGGCACCGTGCTGCATTTCGAGGCGGTGATCGTCAAGGCGTCGAAACACCCCGACTGGAACGTGACCGAGTTCCAGGCGGTCGTGAAATTCCCTGATCGCATGGACCTCTGGGACAGGCTGGAAGAGATCTATCACAATGACGGCAAGGATGCCGCCACCGCGTTCTATCAGGCCAACGCCGCTGAAATGGACGCGGGGGCGATCGTCAACTGGCCGATGGTCCAGCCGCTGATCTTCCTGATGCTGGAGCGCGCGGCCGACCTGTCGGCCTTCCTGACGGAATACCAGAACAAGCCGATCAGCGAGGGCAACCCCTTCGGCGATCTGGTCTATTGGGTCCAGCCGATGCGGGAATGGGTGCATTTCGGGGCCATCGACCCCTCTCTGGGCAAGAAGGGCAAGCCGGCGCGGGCGGCGAAGATCTACCGGCTGAAGGTCCAGGACGGGAAAGTCGGCCGGCGCTTCGTTAAAAAGAAAGAGGCGAACCATGTCTCCGACGTCACGATTCCGGGCCACAGCATAACCATCCCCGCGCGGCCCTTCCTCGGCCTCTCGCAAGCCGACCGCGCGGGCATCTTCGAGGACGCGGAGGACTGGTTGACCCGCTGAAACCCGACACCCCCGTTTTTTGCCCGCTGACGGCCTCTGGCCTGTTTCGGGCGCATCGGCCCGCAGCAAGGGCCAGAGGCCTGTTAGCCCCCTGTTAGGATCGCTGCCAGAGCCTGTTCCGCCCCCGCGCGGGGATCGCGATCATCAATTCCGTTGATCGGAGACGAAATCGGCTCCAAGATGCCTCGATCGCAAGCATGAGACCGGCCCGGACCTGTGTCCGGGCTTTTTCCGTTTCCCTGCCCGCCATGGTGGCCCGGACATCAACCCGGACCGACCATGACAGCCACGCCCCTGACCGCCCGCATCGAGGTTTTCCGCCCCGGCACCTTCAAGCCGATGGCGGGCGACCCGATCACCTATTCGGCGGCCGACCTGCGCGCCATCGCCGACGCCTACGACCCGGAGACCGCCCCGGCGCCGATCGTGATCGGCCATCCGGACGCCGACGCCCCGGCCTTCGGCTGGGTGGATCGCTTCGACTACGACGCTTCGGCCGAGCGGCTCTTCGCGGATCTCACCGATATCGAGCCGGCCTTTGCCGAGCTGGTGAAGGCCGGCCGCTTCAAGAAGGTCTCGATGGCCTATTTCGCGCCGGGCCAGAGCCACAACCCGGTCCCCGGAACCTGGTATCCCAAGCATGTGGGGTTCCTGGGCGCGGCGGCACCCGCCGTCAGCGGCCTGAAGAACGCGAAATTCAGCGCGCCGGCCGACGCGGTCTTCACCGCGGCCTTCGGCGAGCGCGGCTTCGAGGAGACCGCCAGCATTCTCCGCCTGCTGCGCGAATTCATCATCGACACCTTCGGGATCGAGGACGCCGACAAGGCGCTGCCTTCGTATCGCCTCGAATGGCTGGGCGAGATGGAGGTCCAGACGCCCGCCTCTCCCGCCGCCAGCTACACGGCCGCCGCGGCGAGCGGAGCATCCACCGTGACGCTCAGCGCCGCACCCATCGTCATTCCCGCCAACCCCGAAAAGGAGCCTGCAGTGACCACCCAGCCCGACCCGGCCTTCGCCGCGCGCGAGGCCGACCTGACCGCGCGCGAAAAGCAGATCGCCGATCGCGAACGGGCCGCCGTCCATGCCGACAATGTGTCCTTCGCCGAAAAACTGGTCTCCGAAGGCCGCCTCATCCCGGCCTCGAAGGACAAGGTGGTTGCGATCCTGGACGCCATGCCGGGTGAGGCCGCCGTCAGCTTCGCGGAAGGCGCTGAAACGCTGACGCCCGCCGCCGCCCTGCGCGAGGTGCTGGCCGCGCAGCCGAAGGTCGTGTCGTTCGGCGAGCTGGAACTGCCCGAAGAGGGCAGCCAGGGCGGCTCGGTCGCGTTTTCGGCCGACGGCAAGGCCGTCGATCCCGCCGGCCTCGCCATCCACCACAAGGCGCTGGCCTATCAGCGCGCCCATCCCGGCACCGAGTATTTCGATGCCGTCCGCGCCGTGTCCTGAAGGAGGGCCAGATGACACAGTATTTCCAGGACGTCCTGACGCTCACGGTCCCGACCACCGGGTTGTTCGAAGCCTATGACCTGATCACGCCCGCCGGCGCCAAGGTCGCCGCGGCCGATGCGCCGGTTCTCGGGGTCGCCAAACACCCGAATACGGTGGTCGGCGATCTTGCTGGTGTCGTCGTGATCGGCGTGGCGCGCGTCCGCGCCGTCGGCGCCATCACCGTGGGCGCGAGGGTTGTCTCCGCCGCCGCCGGCGGCGTCCAGGCTGCTGGCGGAACGCCGGCCAATGCCTTCGCCACCGCCCTGACCGCCGCCGCCGATGGCGGCTTCGTCGACATCCTCATCCGCTAAGGAGCCCATCGAACATGGCCCCCGTCAATACCCGCACCGCCGCCGTGATCGACCCGATCCTGTCGACCCATGCCCGCGGCTATCGCAACAGCGAATTCATCGCCCACCTGCTCTTCCCGCGCGTCACCATCCCGAACAGGTCCATGCGCGTCCTGAAATTCGGCAAGGAAGCCTTCCGGATGATGAACACCCGGCGCGCGCCCGGCGCCGACAAGAAGCGCGTCCAGTACGGCTATGCGTCCGATCCGGTGTCGCTGATCCAGGATGCGCTCGAAGGCGTGGTGCCCGTCGAGCACCAGGAAGAGGCGCAGAAGGTTCCCGGCATCGATCTGGGTCGGGGCGCGATCACCATGGTCCTGGACGTGATCGATCTCGGTCACGAATACGAGGCCGCCCAGCTGGCGCGCAACACCGCCAACTATGCCGTCAGCAACCGCGTCGCCCTGGCCGGTGCCGATCGCTGGACTTCGGACACCAGCGACCCGACCGCCGACATCGACGAGGCCAAGGAAGCGATCCGCCGCATGATCGGCCGCTATCCCAATACCCTGACGCTCGGCCCGACCGCCTTCAACGCGCTGAAACGCCATCCGAAGATCAAGGAGCAGTTCAAGTACACCTCCTCGAACTCGATCACGACGGAGATGCTGGCGGCGTTCTTCGACGTCAAGCGCGTCATCGTCGGCAAGGCCGTGTACCTGCCCGAAACGGCGGCCGACACCGTGCCGGCGTCGGATGTCTGGGGCGACGACGCGATTCTCGCCTATGTCCCCGATACCGGCGACAACTTCCAGGTGCCGTCCTACGGCTATACCTACGAGCTGACCGGCTATCCGCAGGTCAACGTGCCGTATTTCTGGGAGCCGAACGACAGCTGGATCTACCCGACCAAGGCCGAACGCCGGACCTATCTGACCGGCGCCGAGGGCGGCTTCCTGTTCCAGAATGCCGGCGCGGCCGCGGCGTAAGGGCGAGCGCCATGGCCACCAGCAGGATTTCCGTCGTCATCGCCGAGCCGGTCAAGACCGAAGGCAAATGGTACCGCCCGGGCGACACCGCCATCGTCGGCCCGGACACCGCCGCGCAGCTCGCGCGCGACGGCTGCCTGGCCGAAGGGCCGGGTGAAGGCGCGACAGGCCTGCCCGGTTTCGACGAGGCGGTCGCGGCCACCGCCAAGGCCATCGCCGAGGAGATGGTCGGCGCGGCGGTCGATGAGGCGTTCAAGGACCATGAGGCTGCGCTGAACGAGGCCAGGGCCGCCGCGACCGAGGCAGGCCTGCAACGGGATCAGCTCCAGGCCCGCGTCCAGGAATTGCAGAGCCAGATCGAAGGGCTGACCGGAGACCGGAACGCCGCCCGCCTTCGCGCCGACGAGGCCGAGGCGGAGGTCCGCAGTCTCCAGGCGCGGAACCACGAGCTGGAGGCGCAGATCGCCGAGGCGGCCGATGCCGACCCATCCGCCGAGGAGCCTGCCGAAGATACCCCCAAGCCCTCGCCGAAGAAGGGCGCGAAGACCAAGGGCTGATCCTCCTCCCCAGCCCTTCCATGCGCCGCGCTCCGTCGGCGCCTCGGCCGAGGCGGTCACCATCTCCTCGGTCATCCTGAAACCGGATACCAGCCCAGGGAACTCCAGGCGCCATGCCCTACGCCACCGAAACCGACCTCCTCGAGCGCATGGGCGAGCATGAGATGCGCCAGGTCGCCGACCACACCAGGTCCGGCACGGCCGACACCGAGGTGGTCGAGGCGGCGCTCGAGGATGCCGACAACCTGATCGACGGTTATGTCGCCGCGAAATACGCCACGCCCCTGCCATCCGTGCCGCCGCTGGTCCGCAGCTGGGCGGTGTCGATCGCGCGCTATGTTCTCCACCGCAACGGCGCCCCAGACCACGTCGAGCAGGATTACAAGGATGGCCACCTCGACCGGCAGCGCGACAATCGACGGCGCCAATTTCGGCAGCTACAGCGCCGATACCTGGGTTGTCGTGCAAGAAGACGTGGATCTCGGCACGATCCGAGGCGCCGTTGATGATGTGAACGGTGCCGCGCCGGTCACGGATGCGGCGATCACCGCATGGGCGACTTCGCAGATCGCGATGTTCGTGAGCCAATCGGGAAATTCGATCACCGTCGATGTCGCGGCCTTCGGCATCTATGACGCCGCGCTGGATGCGACCGGGCGCGATGCGGCATGGGCCTGGGCCAACAGCCATATACCGCAGGAGCCGGTACCATGATCTTCCCCGTCGTCCTTCACCGCCGCCTCGACGGCGCCAACGCCCGCAACTGGCCCGGCCTCGTCCTGCTCGACCCCGACGCAAGGCTCCCCGCGGCGGTCCTGGCCCAGGAGGCCTGGGAGGCCATGCACAAGGCAAACCCGGTCAACCTGCTGCGTACACGGCTGTCGGCCACCGCGCGCCGCGAGATGGAGGTCATGGGGCATGAATGCGAGGTGCAGGCAGCCTGCCTCATCTATGACCGCGATCCCGCCGAATATCGTGTCGCCGAGGCGGACCGGATGAAGCGCGGCTATGACGGCCTGTTCGCCGCCGTCACCCGCGCCCAGCTGCGGGCGGCCATGGAGGCGAGAAGCGACGAGGCGAGGCGGTGGGTCCGCCAGCACCGGGACCGGCTGGAGGAGTGGTCCTGACGAGGCCGCGACGGCGTCAGGCGGGTGTCAGGAAATCGCCTCGGAAGGGATCATCTGGCAAAAATTTCCGTCTCAAAGCTAGTGCATTTCCGTCTCAAAGCTAGTGCGCCGCTACAACCATGCGCGGCCAGGGTTTCGGCGTCGCCACCGCGCTGACCAAGACCGAGCCCGTGACACTGGCGCTGGCCGGCGCGCTGATCCTGTCCGAGCCGTTGGGGCCGGGGCGCATCGGCGCCATCCTCCTGGCGACCTGCGGGGTGCTGCTGGCCTCGGGGGCGCGCTGGTCGGGTGCGTCGCTGCGCGCCGTCGCCACGGGTGTCGGGGCCGGGGCGCTGTTCGGGCTGTCGGCGGTGGGCTTTCGCGGAGCCGTGCTGGCCCTGCCCGAGGGCGGGCATGCGCTGCGGGCGCTGACCGTGCTGGCGATGGCGCTGGCGATGCAGTCCGTCGCGATGCTGGCCTGGATGGCGCTGTTCGACCGCGCCGCGCTGCGCGGCATCGCGGGCGCCTGGCGGGCCTCGCTGCTGGCGGGGGCGCTGGGCGCCTTCGCCTCGCTGTTCTGGTTCATCGGCTTCTCGCTGACATCGGCGGCGAATGTGCGGACGCTTGCCCTGGTCGAGGTGGTGCTGGCGCAACTCGTGTCGCGCCGCGTCATGCGCGAGGGCATCGCGCCCGCGCGGCTGGCAGGGATGGGGCTGATCGTGCTGGGCGTGGTCTGGCTTCTGGCGCTGACCGCGCGGGGCTGATGCGGCGCGGGCGCCTCAGGCGGCGGTGCGCACCGCCAGCCACAGCGCGACAAAGGCCAGCAGCACCGACAGCACCCGCCGCATGGCGCGGCGCCGGCGCTGATCCGACAGAAGCCGCCGCGAGGCGCTGGCCAGGGTGACGATCCCCAGATGGATCGTGGTGGCGATCGCCACGAACAGCAGCGACAGCCCGATAGCCTGCGGCACGACCGGCCGGTCCAGCGCCAGAAAGCCCGGAAGGACCGCAATGTAGAAGGCGAAGGCCTTGGGATTCAGCAGGTTGGTGATCAGCCCCCGCCCGAAGAACCGGCCGAGGCTGGAGCCCTGGGCCGCATGTTCTGACGCCTCGTCGGCATCGCGCCAGCCCTCCCATGCCAGCCACAGAAGGTAAAGCACCCCGCCCCATCGCAGCGTCTGATAGGCCAGCGGCGAGGCCGAGACCGCGGCCCCCACCCCCAGCGCCGCGGTCAGGCCGACGACCAGCAGCCCGGTGGCCACGCCGGCCACCGCCGCATAGCCGGCCCCGCGCCCGTCGCTGAGCGCGAGGATCGCCAGATAGGCCATGTTCGGGCCGGGCGTGATCTCCATCAGCACCGAGGCCAGCACGAAACTGCCCAGCAGCGAGGGCTGCAGGTCGCCGAAGATCGTCGCGATCAGGTCCACTTGGCCAGCGGCGGCAGGCTCATCAGCACGGCATCGGCGTTGTGGCCGGTCTCGAGCCCGAATTTCGTGCCGCGATCATAGACGAGGTTGTATTCGGCATAGAGCCCGCGATGGATCAGTTGCACCTCGCGGTCGCCCTCGGTGAAGGGGTCGGCCATGTGCGCCTCGGCCAGCGGCAGAAAGGCCGGCAGGAAGGCCGCGCCGACAGCGCAGGTGAAGTCGAAATCGGCCTGCCAGTCGCCGCTGTTCAGGTCGTCATAGAAGATGCCGCCCACGCCTCGCGCGCGGCCGCGATGCGGGATGAAGAAATATTCGTCGGCCCAGGCCTTGAAGCGGTCGTAATAGTCGGTCCCGTGCGGCGCACAGGCGGCACGGAGCGTGTCGTGGAAATGCGCGGTGTCGCGGTCATATTCGATGCAGGGGTTGAGGTCGGTGCCGCCGCCGAACCACCAGGCGCCCGGCGTCCAGAACATCCGCGTGTTCATGTGCACCGCGGGCGCATGCGGGTTCTGCATATGCGCCACGAGGCTGATTCCCGAGGCCCAGAAGCGCGGATCCTCGGCCATGCCGGGCACGCCGCGCGCGGCCATCGCGGCCTGCGCGCGGGGGGCCAGCGTGCCATGCACCTCGGACCAGTTGACGCCGACCTTCTCGAAGACCCGGCCACCGCGCATGACCGACATGATGCCGCCGCCGCCATCCCCGGCACGCTCGGTCGGCGTGACCTGAAAGCGGCCGGGCGCGGCCTCGCCGGGGCCGCGATCCTCAAGCGCCTCGAAGGCGTCGGTGATGCGGTCGCGAAGGTCGCGGAACCATGCGGCGGCGCGGCGGCGTTGATCGTCCATCAGGCCCTCAATCGTGAATTGCCAAGCTCCTGCCCCGGCAGATAGCATCCCTCGACCGCTGTAAAGAGCCTGACCATGCGCCGCAACACCGCCTTCGCCCTTGTCGCCCTGCCGCTGCTGATCGCCGGTTGCGGAACGCCGCAGGAACGCTGCATCAGCCGCAACACCGCGGAATACCGCACCGTCAGCCGCTTGCTGGCAGAGGTCGAGGGGAACCTGGCGCGCGGCTATGCCTGGGAGGAACGACAGGTGGTGCGCGACCGGCTGACCCAGTGCCGCGATCTCTATCGCGACCGCAAGGGCAACACCCAGGTCACCACGCGGCCCTGCTGGCGCGATTATGTCGATGTGGAACGGTATCGCGTGCCGATCGATCCGGCCGCCGAGACCCGCAAGCGCGACAACCTGATCGCGCGCCGCGCCGCGCTGGCGGGCCGCGCCTCGGCCTCGGTCGCGGCCTGCCGCGAAGCCTTCCCCGAGCGGCAGGGCTGAGCCGCGCCTACAGCACCTGCGCGGTGACCGGGTCGGCAAGGCAGCGCCCGCCATCGACGGTGAGGATCTGCCCGGTGACGAAGCGGGCGGCATCGCTGACGAGGTAATGCACGGTCTCGGCCAGCTCGTCCGCCGCGGCGATGCGGCCAAGCGGCGTGCCCGCGATGATCTGGTCGCGCAGGTCGGGCGTGGCCTTCAGCGCCAGTTTCAGCTCGTGCGACATGACGCTGCTGAAGCTGACGCCGTTCACGCGGATCTTGTGAGGCGCCAGCGCCAGCGCCAAGCCGCGCGTGGCCTGTTCCTGCGCGGCGCAGGCGATGGAATAGCCCAGCATCGCCGGCACCGGCCGGATCGCCGCCAGGGTCGAGATGTTGACGATGGCGCCGGCCTGCGTCAGGTCACGCTGATCCTCGGCCTGCCGGATCATCCGCTTGGCGACCATCTGCGACAGCCGCAGCCCGCAGATCATGTTCTGGCGCAGCATCTCCTCGAGCACGGCGGGATCGGTGTCCAGCGGGTCGGAGCCCTGCACGAAGCGATGCGCGTTCACCAGGATATCCACGCGCTCGAAGCTGTCCAGCGTGGCCGACAGCAGGTTCGCCATGACCAGCTTTTCCGACATGTTGCCGGCGAAGGTCAGCACATGTGCGTCATCGTCGTAATCGGCCACGACCGTCTCCAGCGCGGCCTCGTCGCGGTCGGCGAAGACGACATTGGCGCCGCGCTCGACCAGGTGATGGGCGACGGCCAGCCCGATGCCGCGGCCGGCGCCGGTGACGATGGCGGTCCTGCCCTGGATCGACATGCTCATCTGCGGCCCCCCTTGCGACCTGCGGCACGGCCTGCGCCGGTGGCCTCGATGATCTTGTAGCGGCCGTCGCCGCCCAGTTGCGTCACCTGCGCGAAATGCGCCGCCAGCGCCGCCTCGTAGGGCAGATGACGGTTCGCCACCATCCACAACCTGCCGGCCCCGGTCAGCAGCCGCGCGGCGGTCGCGATGAAGGCCGCCCCCAGGGCGGGATCGGCGCTGCGCCCCTCGTGGAAGGGCGGGTTCATGACCACGCCATTGACCGGCGCGGGCAGCGTGACATCGCGCGCATCGGCCCACAGGAACTGCGCCCTCGGGTCGGCGATGTTGTCGCGCGCCGAGTCCAGGGCCGCGTGATCGGCCTCGACCAGGTACAGCGTCTCGACCCCGGGACGGGCCAGCACCTGCGCGGCCAGCCAGCCCCAGCCGGCGCCGAGATCGACCATGCGCGTCGGCAGCCGGTCCGGCAGATGCAGCGCCAGCAGCGCCGAGCCGGGATCGACGCCATCGGCCGAGAACACCCCGGGCCGGGTCACGAAGCCCGGCACGGCCTCGATGGGCCGCGCGGCCCAGCCCTCGGGCAGCCAGTCGGCGGCGGGAAGCGTGAGGCGGAAGATCTTGCCATGCGCCTTGCTGTGGACCTCGTCCACGGCCGCGAGGCCGCGCAGTTCCTTCAGCAGGGAATCGACGCCGTCGGTCTTCTGCCCGTCGATCCACAGGGCCGACCCCGGGCGCAGCCGCGCCGCGGCATCGGCGATGCGGGCCCGCGCCTCGGCCTTGGCGCGGGGCAGCATCACCAGCGCGCCGTCGAATGCGCCCTCGACGCGGGGCGCGACGCGATATCCCTGCACCCCAAGGGCGCGGTGGTCGGGGAAACTGCCCTGCTGGATCTCGGTCCGGTCGGGGTCGAGGGCGGACAGGTCATCGCCGGCACGCGCGCCGATGACCAGCAATCGACCTTCCGGAGGACCGTCCGGAAAGGCCAGGGCAAGGCGGGATGCGGTCACCGGCTACTCTTTTTCCATGGTGCATTGCAGCGGGTGCTGCTGGCGGCGCGCGAGTTCCATGACCTGCGCGACCTTGGTTTCGGCGACCTCGTGCGAGAACACCCCGACGACCGCCACGCCGCGCCGATGCACGGTCAGCATGATCTCGATGGCCTGGGCGTGGGACATGTTGAACAGCCGCTCCAGCACATGCACCACGAATTCCATCGGCGTGAAATCGTCGTTCAGCATCAGCACCTTGTACATCGGCGGCCGCTGCGTGCGGGCGCGCGGCTTGACGGCGAGATCGGTCTTCTCGTCGGGCTTGTCGCTGTCGGTCATCCACTGCGTCATCGGGTAAAGCCTGGCCTTCGCTGGTCGCCAAACACAAGAGGGGGCCGCGGAGTCCGCAGCCTGTATCGGCAGAAATATAGTCGAAACTGATGAGGATGAAAGCCCCGGCCGTCGCGGCGCCGCTCGGCACCCCGCCGGTGGGCGCCGGCCGCGGGCGAGAGGGTGAAATAAGTCAAATGCCCGGTTACATGGGAAAACATCCCGTGCTATTATCGATCCATTAACGACGGGTGTGCGAGAAAAAGACGCGCCCGCACGAGGCAGAGAGACCGCGACAGTGACCAGATTCCTTCTTTCGGCCCGGCTTTGGGCTGCCCTCATGCTGGCCGGCATGGCCCCCGCCAGCCTGTCCGCCGCGCCCTTCGCAGCTTTCGTGATGGATGCGCGCACCGGCCAGCCGATCTACACCCAGAATGCCGACACCAGGCTGCACCCGGCGTCGCTGACGAAGATGATGACGCTGTACATGGCGTTCACGGCGATCGAGCGCGGACAGGTGCGGCTGGATTCCAGGTTCACGGTGTCCAGCAATGCGGCGGCGGAGCCGCCATCCAAGCTGGGCCTGCGCGCCGGCCAGCAGATCGAACTGCGCTACCTGCTGCGCGCGGCGGCCATCAAGTCGGCCAATGACGCGGCGACCACGATCGGCGAGGGGCTGGCCGGGTCCGAGGCTGCGTTCGGCCAGCAGATGACCGCGATGGCCCGCGCCCTGGGCATGCGCAACACCCAGTTCCGCAACGCCCATGGCCTGACACAGGAGGGGCATTATTCCACCGCCCAGGACATGAGCATCCTGGGGCGGCGGCTGTTCTATGATTTCCCCCAATATTACAACCTGTTCTCCCGGCGTTCCGCGGATGCGGGGATCGCGCAGGTATCGTCGACCAACAAGCGGTTCCTCGATGGCTATGCGGGCGCGGACGGCATCAAGACCGGCTATACGCGGGCGGCGGGCTTCAACCTCACGGCGTCGGCGCAGCGCGGCAACAAGCGCCTGATCGCCACGGTCTTCGGCGGCACCTCGACGGCGCAGCGCAACCAGGTGATGGGGCAACTGCTGGATGCGGGCTTCTCCCGCGTGCCCAACCGCGTCCGCGAACAGCGCCCGGCACCGCCGCAGATGCTGGCCCAGAAGGTCGTGCGCCGCGCACAAGTGGCGCCGAAGCCGGTCGCCACGCAGCCGCAGCGGCTGGTGCTGCAATCCTCGGAAGCGCCGGCCCGCGTCACACGCCCGGCCGCCGCGGCCTCGACGGCGGCGGTCGCGACCCGTGACGCGCTGGCCGACGCCATGCGGCAGGCACAGACCGCGCCGCTGTCCGGCAGTGCGCTGCGGCTTGCCAGCAGCGCGCGGCCGCGGCTGCGCCCCGGCGCAGCTCCTGCCGCCGTCGAGGCGGCGGTCCAGCAGGCGGTCGCGGCGGCACCGGCAACCCAGCCGGCACCGGCCACGGCCCGCAGCGCCAGCCTTGCGGCGCCGGTCCTCGCGGCCTCGTCGCGCCCTGCCCCCGCCCCGCGGTCGCGGGCGGCCCCGGGCCGAGGCAGCACCGCGGCGATCGCCGCGACGGCCGACGGTCAGGCCGACGCCATCGCGCAGGCCGTGGCCGAGGCAGGCGCGGCACCGCAGGACGGGGACTCGCTGTCGCTTCTGGCCTCGCCGGCACCCAAGCGGCGGTCTGAAACGGTCATCCTCGCAGCCATGGGCGAGGGCGACATCTCGAACCCGGCGGCGCTGGAGGTGGTGTCGCGCGGCCCGGACAGCGGGCGGAAATGGGGGGTCGTGCTGGGCCGCTATCGCTCGCAGGCCGAGGCGGAAACGCTGTTGCTGCGCGTGGCCCTGCAGGATGGCGCGGTGCTGGAAGGCGCTGGACGTTCGGTCGCCGATACCCGCCGCGGCTTCGAGGCACGCTTCGTCAACCTGTCGAAGGCCGACGCCAATCTGACCTGCGAGCGCATGATGGCGCGGTCGCAGACCTGCCAGGTGACCGGCCCCTGATCGAGACCTTGCATCCGGCTGATCTGACGGGGCGGCGCAGCAACTGCGTCGCCCCTTTTCCGTCGCGGCGGCGCCCTGTTCCGCGCCGCCCGGTCGCGCTGCGGCATTGCGTCGTGGACTCATCGCGGGCATGGATGGGACACGCGGCGGCCACAAGCACCGCGGCAAGCCACGGACCCGCCGATGAACCTGAAGGAATTCGCCCGTCTCGTCGGACTGTCGACGACCACGGTCAGCCGTGCCCTGAACGGGCATCCCGAAGTCAGCGCCCGCACCCGCGCGCGGCTGATCGAGGCCGCGCGCCAGCATGGCTATGCGCCCAACGCGCATGCCCGCTCGCTGGCGAAGGGACACCCGTCGGCGATCGGATGCGTCATCCCGATCTCGGGCCGGAACGAGATCGTGAACCCGATCTACACCGATTTCCTGGCCGGCATCGCCGAGGAATGCGCCCCCCGCAAGTTCGAGATCAACCTGACCGTGGTGCCCGATGACGAGCAGGAGCAGACCTACCGCGCCCTGAAGTCGAAGGGCCTGATCGGCGGCGTCATCGTGCAGTTTCCCCGGCGCGACGACCGCCGCCCGGCCCTGCTGGACGCGATCGGCATGCCCTATGTCGTGCATGGGCGGGTCAGCGACCATCCCGGCGCCTATTCCTGGGTGGACGTGAACAACCAGCGTGCCTTCGAACGTGCGACCGGCTTTCTTCTGCAGCTGGGCCATCGCCGGATCGGCCTGCTGAACGGCGACGAGGCGCTGGATTTCGCCGCGCGGCGGCGCCAGGGCCACCTGAAGGCGCTGACCGAGGCCGGGCAGCCGGTCGACCCCGCCTTGCTGTGCAGCGACGAGATGACCGCAGCCTATGGCTACGCGGCGACGATGCGCCTGCTGTCGGGGCCGCGCCCGCCGACCGCCCTGCTCTGCGCCTCGACCCTGATCGCGGCCGGGGTCGTCCAGGCGCTGGACGAGCGCGGCCTGCATCCGGGCGCCGACCTGTCGGTCGTCAGCTTCGACGACGATCTGTCCTATCTGCGCAATCCGGGCGCCGTCCCGGTGCTGACCGCCATGCGCTCGCCGGTGCGCGAGGCGGGCCGGCGCGCCGCCGCGATGCTGATCGAGCGGATCGAAGGCCGCGATCCGCAGCCGAGGCAGCATCTGATGGAGGCCGAACTGGTCGTCGGCCGCTCGACCGCGCCGCCGCGCGGATGACACCACCTCAGCGCCCCGCCCCCGCCAGCCGCGACGCCTGTTCCAGATCGGCCGGGGTGTTGACGTTGAAGAAGGGATCGATCGGAGCATGATCCCAGACCACCGGAATCGCCGCGTGCCGCAGGGCGAAATCATGCAGCCGCCGACCGCCCGCGACCAGCTGCGCCCGCAGATCCGCGCGCAGGGCCACCGGCCACAGCGCGCAGGTCGGATGGCTGCGCAGGCTGCCGTTGGCAGCGCGGCCGGCCGCCATCGCCGCCTGGATGCCGGGCGCGGACGCGCGCAGACGCGCCACGAGGTCGCCGGGCAGGAAGGGCATGTCGGCCGCCACGCTGACCACCGCCGGCGCGCCAAGCCGGGCGGCCCAGTCCAGGCCCGCAAGGATGCCCGCCAGCGGACCGGGCTGGTCGGGCAGCCCGTCGCCCAGAACGGGCAGCCCGAAACCGGCCAGCCGCGCCGGATCGCCATTGGCGTTGATCGCCACCGGATGCGCCTGCGACCGCAACGCCGCAATCACCCGGGCCAGGATTGCGGTCCCGCCGATGTCCAGCAGGCCCTTGTCGCCGCCGCCCATCCGCCGGGCGCGGCCTCCGGCCAGGATGATGGCAGGCAGTTCGTCCATCCCGCGACTGTCCGACAGCGCGGTGGCCCGCGCAAGCCAAAGCCGCAGCCGGCCCGCGCCCGCATCGCCGCCCACAGGCCGCCCGTTAATCTTGACTTAATTGATCGGAAACAGTAGCGAGACCGGGCGACCACCGCCCGCAACCTGCCGGAGACCTGCCATGACCCCGATTGCCGCATCCCTGGACGCCCTGCCCCTGGTCGGCCTGATCCGCGATGGCGGCTGGACGATGTGGCTGATCGCCGCGCTGTCGGTCGCGACGCTGGCGGTCGTGCTGTGGAAATCGTGGTCGCTGTGGCGGCTTGGGGTCTGGGGTGACAGCCATTCTCGCCGCGCCGTCAGCCTGTGGGCGGCGGGCGAGCGGGCCCGCGCCCTCGACCAGGTGCGTGGCCGTCCCTCGGCCCGCGCCCGCGTCGTGCAGGCGGCCATCGGCACCTCGCTTGACCCGGCCATCGACGACAAGACCGCGCGCGAGGAAACGGCCCGGGTGGCCCGCCAGACGCTGTATCGCGCCCGCGAGGGACTTCGCGCCCTGGAACTGATCGTCACCATCGCCCCGCTGCTGGGGCTTCTGGGCACCGTGCTGGGCATGATCGCGGCCTTTCAGGCGCTGCAGGAATCGGGCAGTCAGGCCGATCCCTCGGCCCTCGCCGGCGGCATCTGGGAGGCGCTGCTGACCACCGCCGCGGGCATGGCGGTGGCGATCCCGGCGGGCATCGCGCTCAGCTGGTTCGAATCGACAGCCGACCGGCTGCAGGCCGATCTCGAGGATCTGGCGACGCGCATCTTCGTCAGGGCCCCCCTGCCCGCACGCGCGCGCCCGCGCCTGTTCGAGGCCGCCGAATGACCGGGAACAGCCTGGATTTCGGTCCGCGCCGGCATCCGCGCCGGATGTCGCTGACGCCGATGATCGACGTGGTCTTCCTGCTGCTGATCTTCTTCATGCTTGCCTCGCGCTTCGGCACCGATGCGGTGCTGCCCGTCGCGGCGGGGGCCGAGGGGCCCGGCACCACTTGGCAGGGCGCGCCGCGGCTGATCGACATCGGGCCGCAATCGCTGGCGCTGAACGGTGTCCCGGTCGCCGCGGCGGACCTGGCTGCGGCGCTGGCGCCGCTGATGCCCGCGCCCGATGCCGCGCTGGTCCTGCGGCCGCGCGACGGCGCGGACCTGCAGCGGCTGGTCGAGGTGATGGACCTGCTGCGGGCCGGGGGCTTCGACACGCTGGTGCTGGTCGAATAGCCGATGCGCATCGACATGCCCCCCCGTCGGCCCCGCGGCGAAAGCATCATCCCGATGATCAATGTCGTGTTCCTGCTGCTGATCTTCTTCCTGCTGACCGCCCGGATCACCCCGCCCGTGCCCTTCGAGGTGACCCCGCCGAAGGGCGCCGCCGAAGAGACCGCCCTGCAACAGGGCGTCCTGCACGTCTCGGCGGCGGGCGATCTGGCCTATGACGCGGCGCGCGGCGAGGCGGTCTGGGCGCTGATCGCCGCGCGGGACGCGGCCCTGCCGCTGGAAATCCGCGCCGATGCCGCGACCCCTGCCGCGCAGGTCGCGGCGCTGCTGCGCAGGCTTGGCACGATCAGCGAGGCCGGGGCGCAGCTGGTCGTCAGCGGAGGCTGAGATGGCATCGGGGCGCCTGTTCGAAACCACGGGCTTCATCCTCATTGCCGCCGCGCTGCATGTCTCGGCTGCGGCGATCATGATTCCCGACCCGACCCGGCAGGGCGATCCGCTGACGGCGCCCGCCGCGCAGGCGAGGCTGGCGGCAGGATCGGCGGATCTGGCCGACCTGGTGGCCGAATGGGACGCGCCGCCGCAGCCCACGCCCGAGGCGGCCGCGCTGGACGCCGCGCCCCTCCCCGAGCCGCCGGCCGAGGCGCCGATCGGGACCGCGATGGCGCCGCCACCCGCGCTGGCCACGCCCGCGCCACTGGCGATGCGCCCGAACCTGCCGCCGCCACCCGAGCCGCAGCGGGAGCCCCAGCCGCGCATACCACCGGACGACCTGCCACCGCTGCACAGCTTCGCCCCGCCGGTGTTCGAGGCCGCGCCACCCCTGCGCCTCGAGGCCTCGGCGCGCCCCGAACCGCGCCCCGCCCGACCCGAGCCGGGGCGCGACACCCGCGCGCGCGAGCCGCAGAGGCCGCGCGCAGAGTCCCCGCGCGATCCCGCGCCGCAGCGCCGGCAGGCAGCTGCCCCCGCACCCCGCGGTCAGGGCGGCCAGGCGGCGCGCAGCGCGTCGGGCGGTGCCGGCGGGCTGAGTTCGTCGCAGCGCGCCAGCCTCCAGGCCCGGTGGCAGGCGCAGATCTCGGCCTGCCTGCTGCGCAGCATCGCGCGCACCTCGGGCGGGTCGGGGCTGCGCGCCACGCTGGTGGTGCAGGTCGGCCGCAATGGCCGGGTACAGGCCGCGCAGGTCACCGGATCGACCGGCAATGCCCGCATCGACCGCGAGATCGCCCGCGGCGCCGGGCGGGCGCGCTGCGCCGCCGCGCCTGCCGGGCTGAGCGAGGGCAGCTATGCCTTTACCCAGCCGATCAGCATCCGCTGATCGGCGCGCCGGGGGCGCCTCGATCCGTCTGGTCGGGGCGCGCAAAGGGCGCTATGGCTGGGCGCATGGACAAGATCAGCCTTCCCGAGCGCCCCGACTGGCGCGAGACCGCCCGCGAGGTCGGCTTTACCTTCGCCGACATGCATGGCGAGCCCTATTGGGAGGAAAGCTCGGCCTATCGCTTCGACCTGCGCCAGATCGAGGACGACATCGAGGACCCCGCGACCGAGTTGCATGCGATGTGCCGCGAGGCGGTCGCCGCGATTACGGCCAGCGAGGCGCTGATCGCGCGCATGGGCATCCCCGAGGCGCATCGCGATCTGGTGGTCGACAGCTGGCGGCGCAACGAGCCCGAGATCTATGGCCGCTTCGACCTGGCCTATGACGGGCGCGGGCCGGCGAAGCTGCTGGAATACAACGCCGATACCCCGACCTCGCTTTACGAAAGCGCGTCCTTTCAGTGGCAATGGCTGGAAGACCAGCTGCAGGCGGGTGTGCTGCCGGAGGGCTCGGACCAGTTCAACGGCATCCACGAGGCGCTTGTGGAACGCTTCGGTGCGCTGTTCGCCAGGGGCACCGACCTGCATTTCACCGCGATCGGCGGCAATCCCGAGGATTATGCCACCGTCGAGGCGATGGGCTGGGCCGCGCGCGAGGCGGGCATGGGCGCGCATTACAGCGATCTCGACAAGATCGGCATCAGCCGTGACGGGCAGTTCGTCGATGCCGAGGACCGGGTGATCGGCACGCCGTTCAAGCTGTATCCCTGGGAGGATCTGCTGGCCGACGACTATGCGCGCCACATCGCCGGCGGGGGCTGCATGTTTCTGGAACCCGCATGGAAGGCGCTGGTGTCGAACAAGGCCATCCTGCCGGTGCTGTGGCAGATGTTCGAGGGCCATCCCAACCTGCTGCCCGCCTATTTCGCCGATGACGTCGCCGACGCGCTGGTGGCCAATGGCCGGCCGGACCGCGCGGTCGCCGCCAGTTTCGACCGCGCGGCCGCGGCGCTGCGGCGGGGGCATGTGGTCAAGCCGATCTTCTCGCGCGAGGGCGCGGGCATCAGCATCGTCGAGGAGGGAACGGTCACCGAGGCCACCGCGCCCGGCGATTACGACCGGCATCCGCGCATCGTGCAGGCCTATCACCCGCTGCCCGAATTCGACGGCTTCCACCCGGTGATCGGCGCCTGGATCGTCGGTGGCAGCTGCGCCGGCATGGGGGTGCGCGAGGACCGCGCACGGATCACGCAGGACCTGTCGCGCTTCAAGCCGCATTTCATTGCGGCCTGAAACGCGCTAAGGAGGGGACATGAGAAGACGATCCAGAACCGTTGCCCTGACCATCCTCGGCGCCGCGTCCTTTACCGTCGCGGGCTGCCGTGAGGAACAGGTGGACGCGCAGGCCTTTCCCGACCTGGCCAGCTGTCAGGCAGCGGTGTCGGATGGCGGTCTGTTCACGGCCGAGCAATGCCAGCAGGCCTTCGCCGAGGCCGAGACCCTGCATGTCGAGGCCGCGCCGCGCTATGACAGCCTGGCCGTCTGCGAGGAACAGCACGGCGCCGGCAATTGCGGCTCGGAGGCCGAGCAGGTCGACAATGGCGGCTCGGGCAGCATCTTCATGCCACTGCTGGCGGGTTACCTGATCGGCAGCATGCTGGGCCGTGCCGGCGGCGGCATGGCCGCGGCGCAGCCGATGTATCGCAACGCCACGGGCGGCTTCACCAATGCCGCCGGCACCAGCAGCTTTTCCAGCAACAGCGGCCGCGGCACGATGGGCGCGCAGCAGTTCACCCGCCCGGCCACGACCGCGGGGCAGGCGCCGATGTCGCGCGCCACCGCTGCCTCGCGCGGGGGCTTCGGCAGCAGCGCGGGAACCCGCTCCAGCGGCGGCTGAGGCCTTTCGCGGCCGCTGTGCCACCTGTTTCCGTTGACAAAACCCGCGTCGCGACCCTGAATGTCGCGCATGGCCCGGTGCAGGAAAGGCACGCGACATGAGCATTCTGGACATTCTCGGCGGCGAGTTCATCGATGTCATCGAATGGACCGACGACAGCCGCGACACGATGGTCTATCGCTATCCGACGGTTGGCAAGGCGATCAAGTATGGCGCCAAGCTGACGGTCCGCGAGGGGCAGGCGGCGGTCTTCATCCACGAGGGCCAGCTTGCCGATGTGTTCGGCCCGGGCCTCTACCTCCTGGAAACCAACAACCTGCCGATCCTGACCCGGCTGCAGCACTGGGATCACGGCTTTCGCAGCCCCTTCAAGTCCGAGATCTACTATGTCAACACGACCCGTTTCAACGACCTGAAATGGGGCACCAAGAACCCGGTCATCGCGCGTGACCCGGAATTCGGCCCGGTCCGCCTGCGCGCCTTCGGCACCTATTCGATGCGCGTCACCGACCCGGCCCGCTTCATGTCCGAGATCGTCGGCACCGACGGCGAATTCACCCGCGACGAAATCAGCTTCCAGATCCGCAACGTGATCGTTCAGGAATTCTCGCGCATGATCGCGGGCGCGGGAATCCCGGTCCTCGACATGGCCGCCAATACCGACCAGCTGGGCCGGATGGTCGCCAAGGCGATCGAGCCGGTGATCGCGCAATACGGCATCTCGATCCCGGAATTCTACATCGAGAACATCAGCCTGCCCGATGCGGTCGAGGCGATGCTGGACAAGCGCACCTCGATGGGGATCATCGGCGACCTGGACCGCTTTGGCCAGTATGCGGCCAGCGAGGCGATGGTGAATGCCAGCCAGAACAGCGGCGGCGCGGGCGCGGGGATGGGCGCCGCGATGGGGGCCGCGATGGGCATGGGCTTGGCCCGCCCCGGTCCCTGGGGCGCCTCGCCGCAGCCTGCGGGCGCCGCGCCCGCGGCGCCGCCCCCCCTGCCCGGCCGGCAGGTCGAGACGGTCTGGCACATCGCCCGCGACGGGCAGCCGCAGGGCCCCTTCGGGCGCGGCCATCTGGGGCGGCTGGCGGCCGAGGGCGGCTTCACCCGCGACACGCTGGTCTGGACGCCCGGCCAGGATGGCTGGCGGCCCGCCGACGAGGTGCCCGAGCTTGCGCAGCTGTTCACGATGATGCCGCCGCCGCTGCCGCGCTGACGCCGGCATGCCCACCGCTCCGACCGAATTCCGCTATCCCTGCGAGAATTGCGGGGCCAGCCTGCGGTTCCAGCCCGGCCAGCAGCAGCTGGTCTGCGACTATTGCGGCCATCAGCAGCAGATCGGCGGCGGTGCCGCCCGCGCACCGGCCCGGCAGGCGCAGGGCGGCGCCGATGGCGAGGCCGCGATCCTCGCCGACCCCTCGACCGGGCGGGCGCTGCAATGGGATGCCGGTCACAAGGCCCCCGACCTTGCCGAGATCCCGCTGCAGGCGGGGCTGCGGCTGGATGCGGGATCCGAGATCGTGGACGAGATCCGCACCCTTTCCTGCCCGAATTGCGGCGCCCGGATCGAGATGACCGGCGACAGCCACGCCACCGCCTGCCCGTTCTGCGCCACGCCGGTCGTCACCGATACCGGCCGGATGCGGCGCATCAAGCCGCAGGCGGTGCTGCCCTTCCTGCTGACCGAGGCGCAGGCCCATGCTGCGATGGAGGACTGGCTGGGCCGGCTGTGGTTCGCGCCCTCGGGCCTTCTGGCCTATGCGCGGCGCGGCCGGAAGATGCGCGGCGTCTATTCGCCCTACTGGACCTTCGACGCCCGCACCCGCTCGGACTATTCCGGCCAGCGGGGCGACGCCTATTACGAGACCGTTCATGTCGTGCGCCGCATCAACGGCCAGAACCAGCGCGTCGCGCAGCAGGTGCGCCGCATCCGCTGGCGCCGGGCGGCGGGTCGCGTGGCGCGCGACTTCAACGACGTGCTGGTGCTGGCCTCGGCCGCCCTGCCGCGGCGCTTCACCGACGGGCTGACGCCGTGGGACATGGCGCATCTGCGTCCCTACCAGCCCGACTACCTGGCGGGATTCGAGGCCGAGGGCTACACGATCCCGCTGGCCGATGGCCACGCAACGGCACGGGCCGAGATGGCCGGCGTGATCCTGAACGATGCCCGCCGCGACATTGGCGGCGACGAACAGCGCGTCGAACAGATCCGCACCGACTACAGTGCCGAGACCTTCAAGCACATCCTGCTGCCGGTCTGGACCGCGGCCTATCGCTACAACGGCAAAAGCTATCGCTTTCTCGTGAACGGCCAGTCGGGCCGTGTGCAGGGCGAACGGCCCTGGTCGGCCTGGAAAATCGCCGCCGCCGTGATCGCGGCGCTGGTAGCGCTAGCGACAATGCTGTATCTGGCTGAGGCGGGCGGCTACGTGCAGCTGGGCAGCGGCCTGACGCTGGACGAGACCGGGTCGGGCGGGGACTATGTGATCCGCGGCTACTAGGCGAGGGGGAAGCCACATGATCCTGTGCGCAGGGGAATCACTGATCGACATGGTGCCCGAGGACGGCGCCTTCCGGCCTCTGGCGGGCGGGGCGGTCTACAACACGACCGTCGCCCTCGGCCGGCTGGGCGAGGCGGTGGCCTATCTGTGGCCGATCAGCCGCGACGTGTTCGGCGAGGTGCTGCTGCGCCCGCTGGCCGAGGCCGGGGTGAACACCGATCTCTGCCCGCGCTCGGACCGGCTCACCACCCTGGCGCTGGTGACGCTGACCGGCGGCGAGGCGCGCTATTCCTTCTATGACGAGGGCTCGGCCGGCCGCATGCTGTCGCCCGACGACATCCCAGAACTGCCGGACGCGGTGGCGGCGATCTTCGCGGGCGGGATCAGCCTTGTTCCCGATCCCTGCGGCGCGGCGATCGAGGCGCTGGTGGCGCGCAATCACGACCGCCTGCCGGTGATGCTGGACCCCAATATCCGGCCCTTCTTCATCAAGGATGCGGAGGCGTTCCGGGCGCGGCTGGACCGGCTGATGCCGCAGGCCGACATCGTCAAGCTGTCCTCTGACGACCTCGAATGGCTGTATCCCGACCTGGACCCCGCGAGCGCCGCCCGCAAGGTGCTGGAGACCGGGCCGCGGATCGTCCTGCAGACCGGCGGCGCGGCGGGCGCCCATGCGCATTGGGCCGGCGGTTCGGTGGCCGCGCCCGCGATCCGCACCACGGTCGCCGACACGATCGGCGCGGGCGACACCTTCAACGCCGGGGTGCTTGCCAGCCTGCGCCGGCAGGGCCTGCTGAGCAAGGCGGGGCTGGCCGCGATCACCGCGGACCAGATCCGCGAGGCGCTGACCCTGGGCGCGCAGGCCGCGGCGATCACCGTCTCGCGGCATGGTGCGAACCCGCCCTGGGCGCACGAGATGCCGACCGGCTGAGCCTGCCGCTCGGGCGCGCCGCAGCGCCGGCCCAGGCCGGCCGGCAGCCCGCGCCCGGCCTCAGCCGTCCGGGTGGTCCAGCGCCTCGAAGCCCGCACGCTGCCGCGCGGTCCAGCGCAGATGCAGGGTCAACCCGTCCTCGCCCGATTCCTCGCGCTCGACCACGCCGGCCTCGTGCAGCCAGGCCCGCCTGCGCCCGTCGGCAAAGGGCAGCGTCACCAGGCCCGCCTCGCGCGGCTCGTCAAGAACCTCGGACAGCCGGGCGTCGATGGCGGAAACCAGATCGTCCAGCCCCTCGCCGGTCAGCGCGCTGACCGCCTGCACGCCTTCGGTCCGGGCATCGGTGCGCCGCAGCGCCGCCCGCGTCTCGGGGCCAAGGGCGTCGATCTTGTTCCAGACCTCGATCAGCGCCACGTCCTCGTCGACCCCGAGACTTTCGAGGATCTCGGCCACGTCGGCCGCCTGTTCCTCGGTCTCGGGGTGGCTGACATCGCGCACATGCAGGATCAAGTCGGCTTCCAGCACCTCTTCCAGCGTCGCGCGGAACGCCGCGACCAGTTCGGTCGGCAGGTCGCTGATGAATCCCACAGTGTCCGACAGGATGATCCGCCGCCCCTGCCCCCCGCCGCCGCCTGCGCCGGGCAGGCGCACCGCCCGCATGGTCGGGTCCAGCGTGGCGAACAGCATGTCCTTGGCCAGCACCTCGGCCCCGGTCAGCCGGTTGAACAGCGTCGATTTGCCCGCGTTGGTATAGCCCACCAGCGCGACGATGGGATAGGGCACCTTGGCCCGCGCGGCGCGGTGCAGCGTGCGGGTCTTGACCACGCGCTCCAGCTGGCGGCGCAGCCGGGTCATCTGTTCGTCGATGGCGCGGCGGTCGGCCTCGATCTGGGTCTCGCCCGGCCCGCCCACGAAGCCAAGCCCGCCACGCTGGCGTTCGAGGTGGGTCCAGGCGCGGACCAGCCGGGTACGCTGGTAGGACAGCGCCGCCAGTTCGACCTGCAACACGCCCTCGCGGGTGCGGGCCCGGTCGGCGAAGATTTCCAGGATCAGCCCCGTGCGGTCCAGCAGCTTGACGTCCCAGTCCTTTTCAAGGTTGCGCTGCTGCACCGGCGTCACCGGTCCGTCGACCAGCACCAGTTCCGCCTCGACCTCGGCCATCCGCGCGCCGATCTCGGCCAGCTTTCCCTTGCCGAACAGCGTGCCGGGATTGGGCTCGCGCAGCCGCGCCACCTCCGAGCCGACGATCTCGATGCCGGGCAGCGCCAGCGCCAGCGCCACGGCCTCGGCCAGGGCGTGTTCGGGCTGGCGGCGCTGCGTGCGCGCGTGGCCCAGATCGGGATGGATCACATAGGCGCGGGTCGGTCTGGCCTCGGTCTCGGTCGGTTCGGCCAATCAGTCCTCGCCTTCGTAAAGCGAGATCGGCTGGCCCGGCATGATCGTGCTGATGGCATGCTTGTAGACCAGCTGCGACTGGCCGTCGCGGCGCAGCAGCACGCAGAAATTGTCGAACCAGGTGATCACGCCCTGCAGCTTGACGCCGTTGATGAGGAAGATCGTCACCGGCACCTTGGCCTTGCGGACATGGTTGAGAAAGGCATCCTGCAAATTCTGCTTGTCGTTGGCCATCTTGGGGGTCCGTTTCTGATCTGTCCCGTTCAGCTTCCACATCTAAGCAGTCGGGGCGGGCCTTGCAAGCAAGACGGGGATTGCGGAAAAGCAAACCGGTTCCGCGACTTCGGCAGCGCCTCAGCGGCGCCAGAACTCGGGCGAGAACAGCGCCAGGATGGCCAGAGTCTCGAGCCGCCCGACGATCATCGCGGCGGCCAGCACCGACTTGGTCAGCACCGGCAGGCCCGACCACCCCTCCCAGGGCGCCGATGCGACGCCTGCCGTGCCTTCGAAGGCCGGGGTCAGCGGGATTGCGGCGGCCAGCGGGCCGGTATTGGTCAGCGCGGCGATGGACAGGATCGTGGCGGTCTCGAACTCGATCTGCTGGATCGAGACGAGCATCACCGTCACCGCGATCGAGATGGCGAACAGCATGAAGAAGATGAAGGCCAGATAGGCGCCCTCGCGGCGCAGCCGCCGGGCGATGCGCCCGCCCCCCGCGACCGAGCTGGGGTGGATGATCCGCTCCATCTCGCGCTCGCCATGCCGGGCCAGCGCATAGACGCGCAGCAGCTTGACCCCGCCCGCCGTCGTCGCCACGCCGCCGCCCATCATCGCCAGTCCTGCGAGGATCAGGCCCGGCGAGGTCAGCCCCGACCAGGCGCGGGCGTCCTGCCAGTCCACCGAGGTCCAGCCGGTCGTCGTCAGATAGCTGAGCGTGTTGAACATGCTGCCCCAGAAGGCCCCGAGGGCCGCGCGCAGGTCCGCAAGGCCCGGCCCGGTCCGGGGATCACCGGGGCCGATCTCGATGGCGCCGAGGAAGTGGCGCGCGAACAGCAGCGCCGTGACCAGCGCGACCAACCCGACCGCCATCTGCAGCTCGGGATCGTCGATCATCCGCTCGGTCGCGCGCAGTTCGCCCCCGCCGGGCCAGAACCGCCGCGACAGCGCAGGGATCAGGAACAGGAAGACGACCATCTCGCCGGCCACCCCCGCGCCCTCGCCGGTCGGCCCCAGCACCGGCGAGATGCCGCTGGTGGCCAGCGTCCCCATGGCACGGCACAGCGCCACCAGGCCGCTGTCGCCCAGCAGCAGCAGGATCAGCCAAAGCGCCAGTGTCAGCCCGCCATAGACCGGCAACACGGTCTGCGCGGCCCGCAGCAGCCGGTTTGCGGGATCGTTCAGCCGGGTGCGGAAGTCGGGCGAGGACAGGTGCGATTGCCGGCTGCGCGGGTCGTCGGACGGCGGCAGGCGCTGGAACTGTTCGTCGCGGCCATAGGGCGAGGACATGATCTCGAAGCCGCCGACCCGCAGCGGCGCAAGGATCGCCGTCGCCGCCACAAGCATGAAGAAGCCACCCATCCAGCCCACCGTCGCCCGCCACAGATGCAGCGGCGCGGGCAGCAGATCCGCCGAATAGAGCGACGCGCCCGTGGTGGTCAGCGAGGACACCATCTCCCACCAGGCGTTGAAGATGCCGGTATCGGGCAGGCTTTCCGAAAACGGCAGCGCCAGCACCAGCGGCAGCACCGCCAGCGCGGACAGCATCCCCAGCAGCGTGCCGCGGGCGCTGGCCTCGCGCGGGTTGGCCATCGTCGCCAGTCCGATCAGCCCCGACAGGATCAGCACCAGCAGCGCCGAATAGAAGAAATGCCGGGCGATCGCCTCGTGGTTGGTGGCCGAGGCATGGGCAGCCGGCAGCAGCATCGCCAGCGCCCCCAGCATCATCAGCTGGATCAGAAGCGGCAGGCGCAGCAGGACGGACACCGGCGCCGCCTCAGAAGAAGTCGATCGAGACCTGCAGAAGGCGCTCGACCTCCGGCACGTCCTTGCTGAGCGCGAAGATCAGCACGATGTCACCCTCTTCGATGCGGGTCTCGGACGAGGGTTTCACGATCCGGTCGCCCTTCTGCACCGCGCCGATCAGCGCGCCTTCGGGAAATTCGATGTCGCGGATCTCGCGTCCCGACATCGGCGAGGTGGACAGCACCTGCGCCTCCATCACCTCGGCCTCGGCATCGCCGATCGAATAGATGTCGCGCACCCGTCCGTGGCGGATGTGGCGCAGGATGGTCGAAACGGTCGTGGCGCGGGGGTTGATGTAGGCGTCGATGTCCAGCGCGCCCATCAGCGGCACCAGCGTCGGATCGTTGATCAGCGAGATGGCCATCTTCGCGCCCGCCTGCTTGGCGCGCACGGCGGCAAGGATGTTGGTCTTGTCGTCGTCGGTGACCGCCAGCACGGCGTCGGCGGTGGGCACCGCGGCCTCGTCCAGCAACTCGGCCGACAGCCCGTCTCCGTTCAGCACGATGGTCCGCTCCAGCCGGTCGGCGGCGAATTCTGCGCGGGCGCGGTCGCGTTCGATCAGCTTGGCGCGGATCCGGTCGGCCCGCGCCTCCAGCGCCTGCGCCACGGCAAGGCCGACATTGCCGGCGCCGATGATCGCCACGCGTTCCTGCTTTTGCGGCGGCTTGCCAAAGATTTCCAGCGTGCGCGGCACATCCTCGGCATGGCTGAAGACATAGATCTGGTCGCCCTCGAACAGCTGGTCGCCCGCCTCGGGCGCGAACAGCCGGCCGGCGCGGCGCACCCCGGCGACGATGGCGCGCAGGCTGGAAAAGATCTCGTTCAGCTGCCGCAGCGGCGTGTTCAGCGCCGGGCAATCCTCTTCCAGCACGATCCCCAGCAGCTGGATGCGGCCGCGCAGGAAGGTCTCGACATCGAAGGTCGAGGGCGCCGACAGGCGTTGCAGCGCGGCCTTGGCGACCTCGCGTTCGGGGCTGATGACCACGTCGATGGGCAGGTGGTCGGTGCGGTAGAGATCGGAATAGATCGCGTCCAGATAGGCGCTGCTGCGCAGCCGGGCGATCTTGCGCGGCACCTGGAACACGGAATGGGCCACCTGGCAGGTGACCATGTTCACCTCGTCGGAATGGGTGGCGGCGATGATCAGGTCGGCGTCGCGGGCGCCGGCGCGGTCCAGCACGTCGGGATGGCTGGCAAAGCCCGTCACGCCCTGCACGTCCAGCGCATCGGTGGCGCGGCGGACCAGTTCGGCGTTGTTGTCGATCACGGTGACGTCGTTGCGTTCGCCCGACAGATGCCGCGCGATCTGCCAGCCGACCTGCCCCGCCCCGCAGATGATGACCTTCATGCCAGTCCTCGCCTCTCTTGCGGGCAACCGCCCAGGCCCTTGCCTATGCCGGGGCCGAGGGCGGCGCAACTGTCCTTGACTGCCGCTGGCGCAACGGCCCGCGACCCGTCCGGCGATTGCAACCATGAATTGCAGAATTTAGCAGCCCGGCACTTGATGCGCGAGCCGTTCCTTGTTAGACTTAAGTCGTAGAGGGCCGCGCCGCAGCCCGTTCTTGACCCCGCGGCGCCCCTGCTGACACGACGACATCCGCCCGGAAGACCTCCGGGCGGCACCGAACGAACCAGTTGACAGAACGGAGATGGAGTATGCCGACCTTGCCGGCCCCGGTTTCGTCTGCTCCCGTGGCCAAGGGCTCGTGTCGCATGAAGTTTGTTTCCCCCGAACGGCCGTCGCCAGTCACACTGGATCGGGCGTGGTCGGCGGTGATGGCCTGGCAGCGCACCGCCGACCCCGTTCACCCCGTTGACCCTGCGGGTCGCCGGCGCCATCGGACGGCTGCCTGACCGGTCGCCTCAGGCGCCGCCGATCAGCTCCTCCTCGCCGCGCACGCCGCCGACCACGCCCAGCGATTTCAGCTTGCGGTGCAGGGCGCTGCGTTCCATGCCCACGAATTGCGCGGTGCGGCTGATATTGCCGCCAAAGCGGTTGATCTGCGCCAGCAGGTATTCGCGCTCGAACATCTCGCGCGCCTCGCGCAGCGCCATCGCCGTCACCTGCGGCCCAAGGCTCAGCGCGTCGCTGTTGTCGGGCGTGGCGCCCTGCGGCTCCAGCTCGGCCGGCTGGATCGGCCCGGCCTCCTCGGCCAGGATCAGCACCCGCTCGATCACGTTGCGCAGCTGGCGGATGTTGCCCGGCCAGCGCATCGCCTGCAGCGCGGCCACGGTTTCCTCGGGCAGTTCGCGCGCGGGCAGGCCCTGCTGGCTGTTGAACTGGGCGATGAACTGGCGGGCCAGCAGGGCGATGTCGTCGCGCCGTTCCGCCAGCGAGGGCACCGCCACCGGCACCACGTTCAGCCGGTCGAACAATTCCTGCCGGAAGCGCCCGGCGGCGATCTCGGAGGGCAGGTCGCGGTTGCTGGACGAGATCACGCGCAGATCGACGCGCACCCGGTCGGACCCGCCGGCGCGCGCGAACTGCTGTTCGGTCAGCACCCGCAGGATCTTGGGCTGGGTGCCCAGGGGCATGTCGCCCACCTCGTCGAAATAGATCACCCCGCCATGCGCCTGTTCCAGCAGCCCGGGCTCGATGCCGCGCTCGGGGCTTTCGCGGCCGAACAGCACCTCTTCCATGCGCTCGGGTTCGATGCTGGCGCAGGGGACGGTGACGAAGGGCGCCGAGGCCCGTGCGCTGTGGGCGTGGACATAGCGCGCGGCCAGTTCCTTGCCCGCCCCCGGCTCGCCCGACAGCATCACCCGGCCGTTCGACTTGGCCACCTTGTCCAGATTGTCGCGCAGCCGCCGGAACGCCGCGGACTGGCCCAGCATCTCGGTCGCCCGGTCGCCGCCGCGCCGCAGGCTGCTGTTCTCGCGGCGCAGCCGGCTGGTTTCCAGCGCCCGGTTCACCACCACCATCAGCTGGTCGATGTTGAAGGGCTTCTCGATGAAGTCATAGGCGCCCTGCCGGATCGCGGCGACCGCGATCTCGATGTTGCCGTGGCCCGAGATGATGATCACCGGCACGTCCGGGTTGTTGCGCTTGACCAGCTTGAGGATGTCGATGCCGTCCATGCGGCTGTCCTTCAGCCAGATGTCGAGGATCATCAGCGCCGGTTCGCGGTCGTTCAGCGCGGCCACCGCCTCGTCGGAATGGGCGGCCAGCCGCGTCTCGTGGCCCTCGTCCTTCAGGATGTCCGCGATCAGTTCGCGGATGTCGCGTTCGTCATCGACGATCAGAATGTCACTCATGTCGCTCCCGCCTCGTCTTTTTCATGCCTGTGTTTGCGTTGCGCCCCGCGCACGGGCTGGCGTTCCCGTGGCAGGCGGATCTCGGCCATCGCGCCGTCGCGCGCCGGCGCATCGGTCAGGATCAGGCTGCCGCCATGCTCCTCGACGATCTTCTTGACGATCGGCAGCCCCAGCCCGGTGCCCTGCGCCTTCAACGTCACATAGGGTTCGAACAGGCGCGACCGGTCGGCCGGCAGGCCGGGGCCGTTGTCGATGATGCGGATGGTCACCGCGTCATGTTCGGCCAGCATCTCGACCGCGACATGGGCCACCCAGCCCGCGGGCGCCGAGGCCGCGCGGTCCTCGACCGCCTCGCCGGCGTTCTTCAGAAGGTTGGTGAAGGCCTGCCGCAACATGCCCGCATCGCAGTCCACGATCACCGGCTCGTCGGGGATGCGCGCGTGCAGGGCACCCTTCAGCGCATCGCGCTGCAACAGCACCACCTCGCGCAGGACGCCGGCCAGATCGATCTCGGCGCGGTCGGGTTCGGGCATCCGGGCAAAGCGGCTGAACTCGTCGACGATCCGGCGCAGGTCGTTGGTCTGGCGGATGATGACATCGACATACTGATCCAGCGACGCCCGGTCGTCCGGGCCGGCCAGCGGACCGAACTTGCGCCGCAGCCGTTCGGCCGACAGCTGGATCGGGGTCAGCGGGTTCTTGATCTCGTGCGCGACGCGGCGCGCCACGTCACCCCATGCGGCCATGCGCTGCGCGCTGACCAGTTCGGTCACGTCATCGAAGGCGACCACATAGCCCTCGAGCCCGCCATCGGTGCCGCGCCTGACCGCCATCCGCACCAGCAGGCTTTCGATCCGCCCCTCGCGCGACAGCCGCACCTCGTCCTGCACCGCCTCGGCGACCGATGCCGACAACCGGTCGAAGAGCGGCGCGAATTCCGGCACCGCCTCGGACAGCAGCGCGTCGATGTCGCGCTTTGGGTCAAGGCCCAGAAGCCGCGTGGCCGAGCGGTTCACGAAGTCGATCTCGCCCGCCGGATCGAGGCCGATCACGCCCGAGGTGACCGAGGTCAGCACATTGTCGAACAGCCGGCGCTGTTCGTCGCCGGCGCGATAGCTTTCGACCAGCTCCTCGCGCTGCGCCTTCAGCTGGCGGGTCATGCGGTTGAAGCTTTCGCCCAGGGTCTGGATCTCGTCTCCGGTGTCTGGCTCGGGCACCTGCACGTCCAGATCGCCGCGGCCGACCTGCTCGGAAGCCAGCGCCAGCGCCCCGATGGGCCGCGACAGGCGGCTGGCGAACCACAGCCCCAGCCAGATCGCCGCCGCCACCAGCAGCAGCGCAAAGCCCAGATAGACCAGCGAGAATTCGAACAGCACCTGCCCGCGCGTCTGTTCCAGCCGGCGGTAATCGCCCACGGTCGCGCGGGTGTCGTCCAGCAGGCCCAGCAGGTTGCCGTCCACGTCGCGCGTCACGTAAAGATAGCGATCGGCCAGCGGCGGCAGCGCGACAAGCGCGCGGAATTCGTCGTTCTGCCAGTCCTCGACCAGCACCAGCCCCTCGGCCTGCGCCTGGTCCAGCTGCGTGCTGGTGGGGGCCTCGTACCAGAACAGATAGCTGCGATCGCCCCGGGCCCTGATCTGGCCCGCGCCGCTGATGACATAGGCCTCGCGCAGGCCGCGCTGGATCAGCGCCTGCCCCTGCACCAGAAGCTGGCGCATCTCGCCGTCCTCGATCATCGGATTGGCGCGGCCGGCCTGGGTCAGGATGCCGGCCAGGGCGCGGGCGTCCTCGGTCAGGTCGCGGCGATGTTCCTCCTGATAGGCTTCGGCGGCGGCCTGCGAGGTGGTGACCACCTGCTGCACCCGATCCGAGAACCAGCCCTCGAGGCCGATGTTGACCAGCAGGCCCGCAAACAGCGCCACCAGCACGGTCGGCACCAACGCGAGGCCCGCGAACACCATCACCAGCCGCGCATGCAGCCGCGATCCGGCGGCCGAGGCCCGGCGCGCGGTGATCAGCCGCGCCATTCGCGCCAGGACCAGGCCGAGAAGGCAGATGAGATAGAGAAGATCCAGCATCAGGATCAGCCGCAGCACGCGGCTTGGCACGCCGGGGCTGAACGGCCCCAGCACCGCGATGGTCGCCACCACCAGGACCGCACCCAGCAGCAGCGCACCCCAGGCAAGCACGCCGCGCGACTGTCGCGGCAACCTGATCCGTGCCAGCCTGTCCCAGCTCAGCCCTGATGCGGACTCTGCCATTTCCCCCACTCGCCGTCTGACGCGGCTTGAATGTTGCAGGGCCGTGACGCTGGCCCTGCCATCTGTGGCGGTTTTACATCAGTTTGCGGCGCCGTGTCACCTCGATATTCAGCTCGGTCAGCTTCTTGCGCAGGGTATTGCGATTAATTCCCAGCAGATCGGCGCAACGCAGCTGATTTCCGCCGGTGGCGTCCAGCGCGACCTGCAGCAGCGGGCGTTCGACTTCGCGCAGGATGCGGTCGTAGAGGCCCGGCGGCGGCAGCGCCTCTCCATGCAGGTCGAAATAGCGCTGCAGATGCGCCTCGACCGCATCGGACAGCCGCGACGCTCCGCTGGCGAAGGGCATCGCGGCGCCGGGCACCGCCGGCTCGGGCGCGGGCGCAGCGACCGAGGCCATCGCGGGCGGGCGCGGCGCGCTCTGCTGGCTCAGCGTCTCGCGCATCTCGGCGGCCGTGATCGCCGGCCCGCTTGCGGTCAGCGCCAGGCGGCGCATGGTGTTCTCGAGTTCGCGCACATTGCCGGGAAAGGGATGGGCGCGCAGGATCGCGGCGGCCTCGTCCGACAGGCTGCGATCGGGCAGGCCCTGCGCCGCGGCCCGCGCCAGCAGATGCGCGGCCAGCGGCAGGATGTCGTCGACCCGCGCCCGCAGCGGCGGCACCGCCACGGTCACCCCGGCCAGCCGGTAGTACAGGTCCGAGCGCAGCCGCCCCGACGCGACATCGGCCTGCGGATCGGGGCCGGTGGTGGCCACGATGCGCGGCGCGCTCGCGCGGTCGGGGCCGGCCTCCATCGACTCGATCAGCCCGATCAGCCGGGCCTGCGCGGCGGCGTCGAAGCCTGCGGGGTTCTCGATCAGGATGGTGCCGGCCCGCGCCTTCTCGGCGGCGCGGCCCACGGAATCCTCGGCCGCATCGGCCGCCGTCAGGATCGCCAGACCCCGGTCGCGCCGGTCCGAGAGGTCGTGGAACGACCGCGCGATGGTCGTCTTGCCGACCCCCGCCTCGCCGGCGATGATCACCGGCAGATCGGCGTTCAGCACCCGCGCGACCATGCGGAACAGCGCCTGCATGGCCGGCGCATGGCCGATCAGCGGCATCGTCGGGTCGGCGCTTTCGCGCGGCGTCGGAATCGGCTCGCCGGCGCCGGCATCCGAGCGGCGCGGGCGACGCGACAGGGCCTGTCCGGCCTTGCTCATCAGGTCGGGCAGGTCGAAGGGCTTGGGCAGGTATTCGAAGGCCTCGGCCTCGGTGGCGCGGATCGCGGTGACGATGGTGTTCTGCGCCGAGATCACGATCACGGGCAGGTCGGGGCGCGCCTCGCGGATCGCGGGGATGCGGTCGATGCCGTTGCCATCGGGCATCATCACGTCGGTGATCACCAGATCGCCCCGGCCCTCCTCGACCCATTTGGTCAGCTGGGCAAGGCTGCCGGTCGCGTGGACCCGGCAGCCGGCGCGGGTCAGCGCCTGGGTCAGCACCGTGCGGATGGTGCGGTCGTCATCGGCGATCAGAACGGTTCCGTCCATGGCGTCGGTCCTTATGCCTTGGGCAATGAGATGCGAAAGCTGGTGCGCCCGGGGCGGCTTTCCACCCGCAGCAGCGCGCCGTGATCGGTGATGATCTTGCTGACCAGCGCGAGGCCCAGCCCGGTGCCGTTCTCGCGGCCAGACACGAAGGGCTCGAAGATCTGGTCGGCGATGGCGGCGGGAAGGCCGGGGCCGTTGTCCTCGATGGCGATCTGCAAGGGCAGCGGCCGGCCGGCGGGATCGGCCTCGTCGGGCGGCAGCCGCAGGGTGTGGTCATAGAAGCTGTGCAGCCGGATGGTGGCGACCTCGGTGCCGGCCAGCGCCTCGGCGGCGTTCTTGACGAGGTTGAGGCAGACTTGCGTCAGCTGGTCCGCATCGGCCAGTGCCGGCGGCAGCGAGGGGTCGTAATCGGCCACCAGCGTGATGCGCCGCGCAAAGCCGACCGCGGCCGAGCGGCGCACCCGCTCCAGCACGTCATGCACATTGACCGGCGCCAGCCGCGGCGCCGAGGTGTCGCCAAAGCGTTCGACCTGATCCAGCAGCGCAACGATGCGGCGCGATTCGCTGACAATCATCTCGGCCATCTCGCGATCCTCGGGGGTCGCGTTCATCGCCATCAGCTGGGCCGCGCCGCGGATTCCGGCCAGCGGGTTCTTGATCTCGTGGGCCAGCATCTCGGCCATCCCGATGGCGCTGCGCGCGGCGGTGCGCACCGCGCGGCTGTGATATTGCAGCCCGGCATCGGTCAGCGGCACCAGCACGAAGCTGACCGCCCCGCCCGCGGCGCCCGCCGGACCCGCATGGATGGCGGCGCGGCGTTCCTCGTGGCCGCCCGCGCGATCGTCGATCTCGAACCGGACCTCGCCCTGATACAGCGCCTCGCCGCTGGCCATCACCCGGCCCAGAAGTGGCCGCAGCGCCGGGAAGATGCGCAGCCGCTTGGACATCGACTCGCCGTCGATGGCCTTGCCGAAGGTCGAGTTGCGCGAGATGTTCAGCCAGACCTCGGCCGCGTCGTTCAGCGCCGCGACCCGGCCCTTGGCGTCCAGGATCAGCGCCGGCAGCGGGATCGCGTTCCAGCCGGGGCCCGGCTCTGCCTCGCGGAAATCGGACGGCCTCGGGCAGGTCATGCGGCGATCTCCCCGGCCTCGGCGAAGGCCAGCCGGATCAGCGCCCGCGTGGCGGCCTGGCTGTCGGCGCGCAGCATCTCGGCGCGCAGGGGTGCGCCATTCGCCTCGGCATACCAGCCCAGATGCTTGCGGGCCACGCGCAGGCCCAGATCGCTGCCATAGAAGCCCAGCATGTCGTCGTAATGCGCCTCGACCGCATCGGCCAGCGCCGCGCCGCACGGGATCGCGGGCGCCGCGCAGCCCCACAGCTGATGCGCGATCTGCGCCAGCCGCCACGGCGCCCCCTGCGCGCCGCGCCCGACCATCACCGCCTCGGCGCCCGATTCCGCCAGCGCCGCCCGCGCCGTCGCCGCATCGACGACATCGCCATTGGCGACAAGGGGTGGACGCCCCGGCAGGTTGGCCACCCCGGCGATCCGCGACCAGTCGGCGCGGCCCTTGTAGAATTGCGCGCGGGTGCGGCCATGCACCGTCAGCATCCGCACGCCGGCATCTGTGGCGCGGCGGGCCAGGTCGGCGGCGTTCAGGCAGGTCTCGTCCCAGCCCAGCCGCATCTTCAGCGTGACCGGCACCGCGACCGCGCCGACCACCGCGTCGATCAGGCTCAGCGCGTGGTCCAGATCGCGCATCAGCGCCGCGCCCGACAGCCCGCCGGTGACCTTCTTGGCCGGGCAGCCCATGTTGATGTCGATGATCGCGGCGCCCATCGCCTCGACGATGCGCGCCGTCTCGGCCATCGGGCCCGCCTCGCGCCCGGCGATCTGGACCGAGACCGGCAGCCCGCCCTCGGTCAGCGCCTTCGCGCGCACCGATGCGCGGGTCGAGGGGCGCTGTGTCACCATCTCGGACGAGGCGACCATCTCGCTGACCATCAGCCCGGCGCCGTGGCGGGCGACGGCGCGGCGGAACGGCAGGTCGGTGATGCCGGCCATCGGCGCCAGAAACACCGGCGGCCCCAGCCGCGTCCTGCCCAAGATGATCGGTTCCGGCAATTGCATGTTTTGTTCCTCACCCCTGCCCGCGGCCCCCGCAAGGATCGGCCTGTGCGGGTGCCACCGGCCGCGATGCACCCGGTCGTGACTGCACCACTTTTCGGCATTGTGCAAATTTTACAGGCAGTCGTGGCGCCGGCTCATGTCGCAACCATCCCGCCAGCCTGTCGCATCCGACATGGCCGCGGCGCGGTCGGCGTGGTTAGATGGCGCGGGCGAACCCGGAGTCAGCATGTTCCTGTCGGTCTTTGATCTCTTCAAGGTGGGCGTCGGCCCGTCATCGTCGCACACGATGGGGCCGATGGTCGCCGGTGCGCGCTTTCTCGACGAATTGCGGCGCCAGCCCTTTCGCGCCGCGGGGCTGCGCGCCAGCCTGCATGGCAGCCTGGCCTTCACCGGCAAGGGTCACGCGACCGACCGCGCCACCATCCTCGGCCTCGCCGGGTTCCGCCCCGACGACATGGATGCCGGCAAGGCCGAGGCCGCGCTGGCCGCCAATCGCGACAGCCGCGTGCTGGAGATCGAGGGGCTGGGCCGGCTGGCCTTCGATCCGGCACGCGACCTGCAGTTCGACTTCGACAGGGCGCTGCCCGGCCACGCCAACGGCATGACGCTGTCGGCGACCGATGCCCAGGGCGACGTGATCTTCCATCGCATCTATTATTCGGTCGGCGGCGGCTTCGTGCTGACCGACGAGGAACTGGCCCGCAAGGGCGACGAGGACCGCAGCGACGCCTCGGCCCGGGTGCCCCATCCCTTCGCCAGCGCCGCCGAGATGCTGGCCATGGCGGAACGCTCGGGCAAGTCGATCGCCGCGATGAAGCGCGCCAACGAACTGACCTTCCGCAGCGAGGCCGAACTGCGCGACGGGCTTGCGCGGATCTGGCAGGTGATGCGCGACTGCATGGATCGCGGGCTTGCCGCGACCGGCCGGCTGCCCGGCGGGCTGAACGTGCGCCGCCGCGCCGCGGCGATCCGCGAACAGCTGCTGGCCGAGCGTGGCATGAACCTGACGGCGCCGCATGTCATCAACGACTGGATGTCCACCTATGCGATGGCCGTGAACGAGGAGAACGCCGCCGGCGGGCAGGTGGTCACCGCGCCGACCAACGGCGCCGCCGGCGTGGTGCCCGCGGTGATCCGCTACTGGCTGGACCACGTTCCCGGCGCGACCGAGCGCGACCTGCCCGAATTCCTGCTGACGGCGGCGGCGGTCGGCGGCCTGATCAAGCACAATGCCTCGATCTCGGGCGCCGAATGCGGCTGCCAGGCCGAGGTCGGCAGCGCCAGCGCGATGGCAGCGGCGGGGCTGGCCGCCGTGCTGGGCGGCACCCCCGAGCAGGTCGAGAACGCGGCCGAGATCGCGCTGGAACACCACCTCGGCATGACCTGCGACCCGGTGGCGGGGCTGGTGCAGGTGCCCTGCATCGAACGCAACGGGCTGGGCGCGATCAAGGCGGTCAGCGCGGCCAGCCTGGCGCTGCGCGGCGACGGCCAGCACCTCGTGTCGCTGGATGCCGCCATCGAGACGATGCGCCAGACCGGCCGGGACATGTCCGACAAGTACAAGGAAACCTCGCTGGGCGGGCTGGCGGTCAACGTGCCGAACTGTTGATGGCCGCGCGCGGCGCCTTGCCGCCGGCAGCCAAGCGCCGCGCTTGCCCCGACCGCCGGCGGTTGCTAACGCTTGGCGGACAGTGATCCCACGAATAGGCCCCAGAATGTCCACGCGTCTTGCCCTCATCGCCCTGCTGACCCTGCCGCTTGCCGCCTGCCAGGGCGTCAGCCTGCCCGGACTGGGGGGCACGGACGAGGCGCCGGCGGCGCAGGGTCACAAGGGCCCTCCGGGCGTCTCGCCGCTGGAACAGCCGATCGAGACCGGCGCGGCCGCGCCCCGCGCCGTGGCGACGGCCGAGGCAACCACGATGAACACCGCCGCCTTCAGCGCGCGGGGCAACGAGCCGTTCTGGTCGGTGGACGTGGCGGGCAGCACCGCGATCTACAAGACGCCCGAGAACCAGAAGGGCCGCGCGGTCCGCGTCAACCGCCTGACCTTCGCCGAGGGCGTGGAATATGTCGGCGTGCTGAACGGGCGGCCCTTCGCGCTGACCGTCCGCAGCCGCCAGTGCCAGGACAGCATGGCCGGCGAGAAATTCCCGATGACGGCAACCCTGATCGTGTCCGGCCGCAGCAATGCCGGCTGTGCGCGCCCCGCGACCGCCGAGGTCGCGGCGGCGGTGGCGGCCGTCAAGGCGCCTGCCCCGGCCGAGCCGCGCGCAAGGGCGGCCGCGCCGAAGCCCGCCGCGCCAAGCCCGGCCCGCGCTGCGCCGGCACCCGCCGCCACAACGCCTGCGCCGACGACCAGCAGCCCGGCCCCTGCAAGTTCCACACCGGCGACCCCGGCACCGGCCGCGACGGCCCCTGCGACCCCGGCACCCTCTTCCACGGCGCCTTCGACCCCGGCGCCTTCGACCACGGCGCCTTCGACCGCGGCGCCCGCGACGACCCTGCCGGCGCCGGCCATGACGCTGCCCACCACGCCGCCGGTCCTGCCGCCCGCGCCGGCGGCATCCACGACCACGCCCGAGGCCGCGACCGACGGCAACTAGGCCGCGACGGCCGCATTGCGGCCCAGATGACGCAGTCCGCTGGTGAAAATGCGCGGGCGGGCTGCAATCCGGCGGCCCCGCCGCTATGATCCGGACATCCGCCGAACGAGGAAACCCCGATGCGCCGATCCCTGTTAACCCGCCGCCTGCTGGCGACGACCCTGCCGGCGGCCCTTGTGATGGGGTCGGTGTCCTCGACCGCCGTGGCCGACCCGATGCTGGCGCGCAACCTGTCCAGCTTTGGCCTTCCGGGCGGGATCGACACGCCGACCGCCGAGACACTGGCCGATGGCACGCTGGGCGCCTCGCTGTCCTGGTCGGACTATGCCCGGCGCAGCAACGTGCTGTTCCAGGCGCTGCCGGATCTCAGCGTCGTGCTGCGCTATTCCCGCGTCGAGGGGATCAACGATTTCCGCGGCGAGGGCTATATCTCGGACCGCTCGCTTGACCTGCATTACCAGCTGCTGGACGAACAGGGCTGGCGGCCGGCCGTCGCCGTGGGTCTGCGCGACTTCCTGGGCACCGGGGTCTATTCGGGCGAATACATCGTCGCGACCCGCAATGTCACGCCGGCGATCCGCGTCTCGGCCGGCCTCGGCTGGGGCACGCTGGCCGGCAAGCCGCGCACCATCGACGTCGCGGACGAGGGCGGCACGCCCAATGTCGATGACTGGTTCACCGGCGGCGCGAATCCCTTCGGCTCGGTCAGCTGGCAGGTCAATGACCGCCTCAGCCTGGTCGCGGAATATTCCAACGACACCTATCTGGCCCGCTACAGCAACGGCCGGGAGTTCCAGCAGGGCGATGCCGAACCCGGCAGCAACCTGAACCTGGGCGCCTATTACCGTCTGGGCCGCAATTACGAGCTTGGCCTCTACACGATCGGCGGCGAGACTTTCGGCGCGCAGTTCTCGCTGGCGCTGAACCCGCGCGAGGCGCCCTATCCCTCGGGCCTCGAAAAGGCTCCGGCGCCGGTCCGGCCGCGGCCCGCGCCCGCGGCCGATCCCGACGGCTGGTCGGGCAGCTGGTCGCAGGACCCCACCGCGCAGCCCGCCATCCAGAAGGCGCTGGGCGATGCGATGGCCGAGGAGGGCCAGATCCTCGAGGCAATGGCACTGTCGGCGAACCGTGCCGAGGTGCGCATCCGCAACCAGCGCTATGTGAACCAGGCCGAGGCGGTCGGGCGCACCGCGCGGCTGATGAGCCGCGCCCTGCCGCCCTCGGTCGAGACGCTGGTGATCACCTCGACCGCCGACGGCGTGCCGACCTCGTCGGTGACGCTGCGCCGGTCCGACCTCGAGCGGCTGGAAAACACCGAGGCCGGGCAGATCGCCGCCGCCTCGCTGCTGTCGGACGCGCCGGCCTATGCCGAGGGCATGGTCCGCAGCCCCGGCATCTATCCGCGCTTTCGCTGGAACATCCGGCCCTATCTGGATCTCGGCGTCTTCAGCGCCGAGGACGGGCTGACCCACGAGGTCGGCGCCCAGGCCCGCGCCAGCTACGAGATCGTGCCGGGCCTCGTGCTGACCGGCGCCCTGCGCCAGCGCGTCTTCGGCAATATCGACCAGCGCGGGCCGGGCATCGGTCTGCCGGGCACGCGCGGACAGTATTACACGCCCGAGGAATACCTTGCCGATCCGGCCCTGGAAACGACGCCGCAGGGCGTGCCGCGGGTGCGGTCGGACACGCGGATGTATACGGGCAACAGCAGCCCCACCATCCCCGAACTGACCCTGGCCTGGTATGCCAAGCCGACCGAGACGGTCTATACCCGCGTCACCGCCGGCCTTCTGGAACGCGCCTATGGCGGCGTCTCGGCCGAGGCGCTGTGGAAGCCCGCGAACTCGCCCCTGGCTCTCGGGATCGAGGTCAACCGGGTGCGCAAGCGCGATTTCGACAGCCTGCTGGATTTCCGCGACTACGAGGTGACGACCGGCCATGTCTCGGCCTATTACGAGTTCGCGCAGGGCTTCACCGCGCAACTGGATGTCGGCCAGTATCTGGCGGGTGACCGGGGCGCGACGGTCACGCTGACGCGGGAATTCGCGAATGGCTGGCGCATCGGCGCCTTTGCCACCAAGACCGATCTCAGCGCCGAGGAATTCGGCGAGGGCAGCTTTGACAAGGGCATCTCGCTGTCCATCCCGATCGGATGGGCGACCGGCCAGCCGACGCGCGACCGCGCCGGCACCACGCTGCGGTCCCTGTCGCGCGACGGCGGGGCGCGGCTGGAGGTCCAGGATCGCCTGTATGACCGCGTACGCGAAAGCCATTCGGTCAGGCTTTATGACGGCTGGGGGAGGTTCTGGCGATGACGGCGGCCCGCAATTGCGTTCTGACGGGCGCCCTTCTGGCGCTGCTGGCCGGGTGCGGCAATGGCAGCGGCGACGAGACCGACAGCGGTCCCCTGGGCGCTCTGGCCGGAGCGGTGGCGCAGACGGTCGCCGCGCGTCGCGCGCCCGAAACGCCCGCCGCCCCGCCGAAATCGGCGCAGGAGGCCGCGGCCGAGGCGCTGCGCGTCAATCCCGGCCCGCTGATCCAGGTCGGCTTCGAACAGCTTGGCCGCACCCAGGTCATGGCAATGACCGGGCAGAACGGCGCGCTGCGCACCTACATGACGCCCGCCGAAGAGGCGCTGATCCTGCGCGGGGGGATGCTGGTCGGCACCCGCGGCCTTGGCCATGACCTGTCCGTGGCCGAGCCGCGCACCGAGGCGCTGATCCGCGCCGGCGGCTCGGGCAACGGCCAGCGGACCATGCGCTATTTCAGCGGCGACGGGCTGGAACGCCCGCTGCAATTCGACTGCAGCGTGGGCCCCGGCCCCACCGCCGGCATCACCATCGAAAGCTGCGCGGGCCACGGCACCAGCTTCCAGAACAACTATCTGGTCCAGGGCGGCCAGATCGCGGTATCGCGGCAATGGATCGGCCCGAATCTGGGCTATGTCACCATCCAGACCCTGCGACCCTGACCGCGCCCCCTTCCGTGCGACCGCGCCCCCTTCCGCGCGACCGCACAGACGACCAAAGCCGGCCCGCGAGGGCCGGCCTTTTCCTTTCGGTCGCTGCGCCGTGGCACCGCCATGCGGCGCATGAGCCCGGGAAACATCCACATGGAAAAGGGGGCTGACCGATGGTCAACCCCCTTCAAACAGACCGGAAGAACCGATCCGTCCCGAGATCAGCTGTCGTCGTCGTCCGAAGCAACGGCGGCGATCACACCCAGCAGCAGCAGGGCGGGAACAACCAGGCCGGCGTTCGAGGAAGCGGCCGACTCTTCGACGACGACGGGCTCGACGTCGACGATGGGGGCGACATAGCCACCGGCCAGAGCCGAGGTGGCGGTCAGGCCGAGAGCGGCAGCGAAGGTAGCGAATTTGGTCATGATCATGCTCCGTTTCGTTTGAAGGCTGCCGTCTCCGGCAACATCGCTGCGACAGTTACACAATCCCGGACGGTTGAAAAGCAGCATTAAATCAAATCCGCCGAGGGCTTGGGAGCACTGTTGCATATTGGCCAACACCCACCCGACGGCCTGGTTCCGCATCGGCCCAAGCCTGCCGAAGGGCGGCGCAAATCCGCCTCAGCCGCGCCGGAAAACCTGCCCGATGATGAAGAACAGCGTGGCCGCCGCGACGATCGAGGGGCCGGCGGGACTGTCCAGATGCAGGCTGGCCCACAACCCTGCCGCGACCGACGCGGCGGCGATCAGCGCGGCCAGCGCGGCCATGCGCTCGGGCGTGGCGGCAAGGCCGCGCGCCGCCGCCGCCGGCACGATCAGCATGGCCGAGATCAACAGCGAGCCGACCACCCGAATCGCCAGCGCGACGACCACCGCCAGCGCCAGCGACAGGATCAACCGTTCCAGCCGCGGATCGATTCCGGCAGCCATCGCCAGCTCTTCGTTCACCGTCGCCGTCACAAGCCGCTGCCAGCGCCAGGCAAGCAGGCCCAGGACCAGGGCGCCGCCGCCCCAGATCAGCGCCAGATCGGTCCAGCCGACCGCCAGGACATCGCCGAACAGGAAGCCCGCAAGGTCTGATCGCGCCGAGGGCACGAAGCTGATCGCCACCAGCCCGATCGCCAGTGCCGCATGGGCCAGCACCCCCAGCATCGTATCCATCACCTGCCCCCGCGCCACCAGAGCCGAAACCAGCAGCGCCATCGCGATCGCGACCGCCAGCGTGCCGGCATAGATGGACATGCCGAAGGCAAGGCTGATCGCCACGCCAAGGATTGCCGCATGGGCCATCGAATCCCCGAAATAGGCGATCCGGCGCCACACCACGAAGCTGCCAAGCGGTCCGGTCACCGCCGCCAGCCCAAGCCCGGCCAGCAGCGCCCGCAGAAAGAAATCGTCCAGCATGTCCGTGTCCTGACGCCTATGCGTGATGCGTGCGAGCGGCGTGGCCGCGGCCGTCGTCGGCCAGGCATCCATCGTCGTGCGCATGGTCGTGATGGTGCCGATACAGCGCCAGCGCGCCCTGTGCCTCGGCGCCGAACAGCGCGCGATAGGCGGGGGCCGTGCTGACATGTTCGGGCGTGCCCTCGCAGCAGACATGCCCGTTGAGGCAGACCACCCGGTCCGAGGCGCGCATCACCACCAGCAGGTCGTGGCTGACCATCAGCACCGCCGCGCCTGTATCGCGGCGCAGATCCGCGATCAGCTGATAGAAGGCGACGATGCCCGGCTGGTCCAGCCCCTGGGTCGGCTCGTCCAGCACCAGCAGATGCGGCCGGTGCAGCAGCGCGCGCGCCAGCAGGACGCGCTGGAACTGCCCGCCCGACAGCTGCGCAAGCTGCCGCCGGTCGATGCCGTGCACGCCGGTCCGTTCCAGCGCGGTGCGGGCCTCGGCATCGTTGATCCGCCGCGGCAGCGACAGGAAGCGGCGCACCGTCATCGGCATCGCGGTGTCGATCTGGACCCGCTGGGGCACATAACCGATGCGCAGGCCCGGTCGCCGCGCGACATGCCCCGCAGCCAGCGGCATGTGGCCCAGCAAAGCGCGCACCAGCGACGACTTGCCCGAGCCGTTGGGCCCGACCACGGTCACGATCTCCTGCGGGTCGATGCGAAAATCCACGTCGCGCAGCACCGTCTCGGCGCTGCCGGGGCGGTGGATGGTCAGGCCGCGCGCCTCGATCAGCGCGCTCATGCCCGCCCCCCGGCGGCGCATGCGGCGCACAGCCCCACCGCCTCGATGGTCGCGCGCTCGACCGCGAAGCCGGCGCCCTGCGCCAGGTCGGACAGCGCGGCGCGCACCGGCGCGGCCGCCAGCTCGGCCAGCTGGTCGCAGGCGCGGCAGATCAGGAAGGCCGGCGCGTGATCTTTGGCCGGATGCAGGCAGGCGGCGAAGGCGTTCAGCCGCTGCAGGCGATGGGCAAGGCCGTGTTCCACCAGGAAGTCCAGCGCGCGATAGGCCACCGGCGGCTGCCGCCCGAAGCCCTCGGCGGCCAGCCGGTCCAGCACCTCATAGGCCCCCATCGCGCGATGCGCCTCGAGCAGGATCTCCAGCGTGCGCCGCCGCACCGGGGTCAGACGCGCGCCCTGCTCGGCAAGGCGCGCCTCGGCGGCGTCCAGCGCGCCGGACTGGCAGGCATGATGGTCATGCGGGGTGAAGGCGGCGTCGCCTGGGCGGGGGATCTGGCTCACGGACCGTTATCTTATTACATACGGATTGACTTGTTATCATGTAACATGGACAAGCCTTGTCCTGCAACCGACCCCGCATGCTCCGAAGGACGTCCCCGATGCGCTTTGCCCCCATTGCCGCCCTGATCGTGCTGATCGCGGGCCCCGCCCTGGCCCAGCCCCCGCGGGTCGTGGCCGACACGCCGATCACCGCCTCGCTTGTGGCGCAGGTGATGGGCGATCTGGGTGCGCCGGGGCTGTTGCTGCCCCCCGGCAGCAGCCCCCATCACCACCAGATGCGCCCTTCCGAGGCGGCGGCTCTGCAATCGGCCGACTTGCTGGTCTGGATGGGCCCGGCCCTGACGCCCTGGCTGGAACGCGCTGCGGCACCGCGCGGCGCGGGGCGGGACCTGCAATTGCTGGACGTGCCCGACACCGCACTGCGCGCCTTCGGGGAGGCAGAGCACGATGCTGGGCAAGACGACGGGGACGGCCCTGAGGCCACGGGCGATCACGGCCACGACGGCATCGATCCCCATGCCTGGCTCGATCCCGCCAATGCGGCGATCTGGCTGCGGGCCATCGCCGGGGATCTGTCGCGTCGCGATCCCGGCAATGCTGCCACCTATGCCGACAACGCGGCGGCTGCGCAGGCCCGCCTGAGCGCGCTGGATCACGAGATCACGGGGCGGCTGGCGCCGCTGGCAGACCGACGCTTTGTGGTGTTTCACGACGCCTATGGCTATTTCACGGACCATTTCGGCCTTCAGCCTGCCATCGCCGTGGCGCTTGGCGATGCCACCAGCCCCTCGGCGGCCCGCATCGCCGATGTGCAGGCACAGATCGGTGCGTCAGGTGCGCGCTGCGCCTTTCCCGAGTTCGGCCACGACAAGAAGCTGATCGAGGCGGCGATCGGCGGCAGCGATGTGGTGATGGGCGCGGCGCTGGACCCGGCCGGCGCGGCGATCGAGGGCGGCGCCGGGCTTTACGAGGCGACGCTGCGCGGTCTGGCCGAGACGGTCGAGGCGTGCCTGTCGGGCGGGTGAGGGCAGCCCTGCGCAGGGAGGGCGCCGGGTCGCGCCAATTCCGACTCTTTTACTTTGACATACCAGACCAAATTTGTCAGCATTGGACCATCGACTTCATCCCGTCAGGAGAGCCCCATGACCGCCACCCGCCCCTCCGACTTCTCGCAGCCGGCCACCACGGTGCTGGCCCGCATGCCCCAGCATGACGCCACCCAACTGACCCGTGGGGGAAATCAGGCGCTGATCGTGCTGGACGACCAGATCTATCAGCTGCGCATCACCCGGGCGGGCAAGCTGATCCTGACGAAATGAGAAAGGGGCGCCGGTTGCGCCCCTCTTTTTCCGTCTTACGCCCCGCCGCCGCGTGGCCCGCGCGGTCCACCACCAGAGCCGCCACCCGGGCCGCCCCTGAAGCCGCCGCCGGGCTTGCCGCCCGGCCCCCGACCCGCCGGTCCGCCTGACCGGCCTGCTCCGGGCCGACCACCGCCGGGCTTTCCGAAACCGGGCTTGCCGCCACCCGGGTTGCCACCGCCCGCGCGGGGGCTGAAGGGCTTGCCATCCTCTCCGCGCGCCCGCCCCGGACGCGCGCCCTCGCGCGCCCCCTGCCCCGCGCCGGGTTTGCCGAAGGGCTTGCCGCCGCGCGCGAGACCTGCGCCGGTCGCCGGGCCCGAAGCGGCACCTTGTGCGGCCCGGTCGTCACCCTGCTTGCCAAAGCGCCGGCGCGCACGGTCGCCCTCGGCCCCCGGCCCGGGCCGTGCGGCATCGCCATCTCCGATCCTGCCAAAGCCCTTGCCGCCCGGCTTGCCAAGGCGGCGGTCCGGCCGGCCCTGCGCCTCGCCCTCGGCGCGGGCAGCAAAGCTGCGGCGCGGGCGGTCGCCGCGCGATCCGGCCTCGGCGCCCGGGCCGGCATCGCGATCCGCCCCGCCGCGGTCGCCCCGCGCCCAGGGCCTCTCGCCGCGCGGCAAGGCTGCGCCGTCGCGATCGGGGCGTCCGGCTCGGCCGTCGCCCCGCGCCCAGCCGCCGCCGGCCGGGCGCGGCCGGTCGCCCTCGTCTGCACCGCGCCGCCGCCCGGGGCTTGCGCCGTCGGCCTGCCGGCGCGGACCCTTGCCGGGACCGCCGGCGCGGGGCCGATCCTCGCCCAGCCGCGCCCGGCCGCCGCCCTCGGCGCCGCGCGGCCGCATCTCGCGATCCTTCTCGGCCACCTCGCCCGTCAACAGCCCGCCCAGCTGGTCGCGCAGCACCCGGCGCTTGACCTCGCTGACCTCGTTGCGTTCCAGCCCGGCCAGCTTGAAGGGGCCGTATCCCACGCGGATCAGCCGGTTCACCTGCAACCCCACATGGGCCATCGCCCGCCGGATCTCGCGGTTCTTGCCTTCGCGGATGCCGACGGTCAGCCAGGCATTGGCCCCCTGCTGGCTGTCCAGCTTGATCTCCATGGGGGCGAAGTCCTCGCCCTCGATGGTCACGCCACGGCGCAGCGGATCGAAGGTCATGTCGCTGGGCGTGCCGTTCACCCGCACCCGATAGCGGCGCAGCCACCCGGTCGCGGGCAATTCCAGCCGCCGCTTCAGCTCGCCGTCATTGGTCAGCAGCAGCAGCCCCTCGGAGGTCAGGTCCAGCCGCCCGACCGTCATCACCCGCGGCAGATCGCGCGGCAGCGCGTCGAAGATCGTCTGGCGGCCCTTCTCGTCGGCCTCGGATGTCACCAGACCGACCGGCTTGTAATACAGCCACAGGCGGGTTTCCTGCTTTTCGTCCAGCTTCTTGCCGTCCACGGTGATGCGGTCGGCCGGCCCTACGTCCAGCGCCGGGCTGTCGATCTTCTGGCCGTTCACGCTGACCCGGCCCTCGAGAATCATCCGCTCGGCGTCGCGGCGGCTGGCAAGGCCGGCGCGGGCGATCACCTTGGCGATGCGGTCCGCATCGGCAGGCTTTTTGGCCGCCGTATGGGCCGCCGTAAAGGCCGCCGTCTGGGCTGCCGTCTGGGCCGGATTCTGGGCTGCCGGCCCGGCGGGGCCGTCGACATGGCTGGTCTGGTCGGGATCGTCGGTCATGGCGAAATCTCCTGCGCATCGCTGCGGTGGCAAAGCATGGCTTCTACGCGGTTGCCGGGCATTGGGAAAGCCTTATCGCGGACGCTTGCGCGCCGCCCCCCGCCTTGCGACAAGCGGGGCATGATCTTCACCTCCCACATGCCGCAGGCGCTGGCCGAGGCGCGGGCCGCCGCGCAGCGGGGCGAGGTGCCCGTGGGCGCGGTGCTGATCGGCCCGGACGGGCGCATCGCCGGGGCGCATGGCAATCGCACCCGCGAACTGTCCGACCCCACCGCCCATGCCGAGATCCTCGCCATCCGGGCCGGCTGCGCGGCAGCCGGATCGCAGCGGCTGCCGGGCTACAGCCTGTGGGTGACGCTGGAACCCTGTGCGATGTGCGCGGCGGCGATCTCGGCGGCCCGGATCGAGACGCTGTATTACGGCGCCGCCGATCCGCGCATGGGCGGGGTGGCGCATGGCGCGCGGGTCTTCGACCATCCGCAATGCCATCACCGCCCGCAGGTCTATGACGGCATCGGCGCGGATGCGTCGCGCGACCTGCTACAGGATTTCTTCGCACAGCGGCGCTGAGGCCCAAGCCGCGCGCGGATGTCTTGCACCCCCGCGCCGCCGCGCCTATACCGGTGCGGCGCGGGTGTAGCTCAATGGTAGAGCAGCAGCCTTCCAAGCTGAATACGTGGGTTCGATTCCCATCACCCGCTCCAGAACCTGTCCTGTTCATCAGGGAATTGCGGTGATTCTTCCGAATCGCCGCGCGGTTTTCTGTCCGTCTTGCCAAACAGATTGACGTTCGCAGGCAGAGGGGTGTCACCTCCGGCTGTCAGCCCGGGCATGGGACGGGATCGCCGGCCGGGCGCTCGGCCATCCTTTTCGACATGGTTGCCGTCGCATCGCCGGGCAGCCTCGGCCGATGATGATGCGGGACGGCCGGGCGGGTGTCACACCGGCGACCTTGAGGCCGCGGCAGGCGGCAGCAAGATGCGACGCGCAGAGTTCGAGAAGCGCAGCCCGAGGCGCCCCTGCCGTCCTCGACCGGGCAGGGGTCGTGGTAGCGGCCGCCCTGCGGCTGCGGACCTCTCCGCTGCCCTCGACGATGCGCTGCGCCCCGGCGGGGCTGGCAGTGGAGGCCGGCGGCGAGACGGCGGGCGTCCCCGCCCTGCGGGTCCGGCATGTCGGCGCGGACCGAGACCGGCGGGGGAAGCCCGCTCCTCCTGCCGGGTCGGGCCGGGCGAGGCCGGGGAACCTGCCGACCCGGAACAGCGCGCCGGACACGCCGAAGGCGGCCAGCCGCCTCGGTGGACCGCGTCCGCACCAGTGAGCCCGCATCGTCCCGCCCGCGACGACCGGCCTTGCGCCGTCCAGCGCCCTGCGGGACATCCCGAGCAATACCCGTTCCCGCGTGCGCATGGCTGTCACCCTTCCGGACATCCCGCACGCCTCGGCGCGAATGGCCCGACCGACAGGTCATCGAAGCCATCGGCCCTGCGGGGGCTGTGCCACCGCCCGATCCGGTCGGGCGTCATGGCTGCGCCCGGACCGTTCTAGGCCGCTTCATGGCCGCAGCCAACCCGACGAGCCGAGGCGGTCGTTCGACTGCGTGGCCAGTACCGGCACTCTCGGCAGAGCGATTGCCGGCATTCGCGAACTGGCGCAGGCCCCGGCCCGGTTCGGCGAGCGGTCGCCCGGCGGGCTCCGCAGCTGGTCGATCGTCCCGGCCTGCGGCACCCGGCAACCGTCAGCGGCGCAGCGTGCCGCCCGTCGCCTTCTCGACCTTGTCGATGATCTTCTGACTGACCGCTTCGATCTCGGCGTCGGTCAGGGTCTTGTCGCGCGGTTCCAGCCGGACGGTGATGGCGATCGACTTGGCCCCGCCCTCCAGCCCGGTGAACTGGTCGAAGACGCTGACCTGCCGGATCAGGGCCTTGTCGGCCCCCTGCGCGGCGTTGACCAGCGTCACCGCCTCGACGCCCGGATCGACGACGAACGCGAAATCGCGCTCGACCGCCTGCAATCCCGAGATCTCCAGCGCCGGGCGTCCCGCGCCCTGCGCCTTGGGGAAGGGGATGTTGGCGAGCCGGATGGTGAAGGCCACCGCCGGCCCCTTGATGTCCAGCTGACGCAGCACGCGCGGATGCACCTCGCCAAAGCTGGCGAGGATGTTCGGCCCAAGGGCGATATTGCCGGCGCGGCCGGGATGCCACCAGCCGTCCAGCCTGCGGTTGATCTGGGCCCGCGCCGGCGCGCCGACGGCGGCAAGCACGGCCTCGGCATCGGCCTTGGCGTCATAAAGATCGACCTTGCGGCGGCTGGCGAAGGGGTCACGCGGCGCGGTCGATCCGACCAGCAGCCCCGCCAGTTGTGTTGCCTGCTCGCCCGGCTCGCCGCCCGAGAAGACCGGCCCGATCTCGAACAGCGCCAGGTCGGCCACCCCGCGCGCCTGGTTGCGCGCCGCGGCGGCCAGCAGGCCGGGCAGCAGGTCGGGGCGCAGATGGGTCATCTCGCTGCTGATCGGGTTCTCGACCCGCACCGCATCGGACCCGCCGCCGAACATCGCGGCCGCGGCCTGGTCGATGAAACTGTAGGTGACGCATTCATTGTAGCCGAGGGCCGCCGCCTGCCGGCGGGCCGCCTTCTCGCGGATCTGGCCGGGCGTCAGGATCGGGCGCGGCACGCCGGGCTGCGGCCGGGCCAGCGGCTTGCCCTCAAGCCGGGTCAGGCTTTCGATACGGGCGATTTCCTCGACCAGGTCGGCCTCGCCCAGCACGTCGGGACGCCACGAGGGCACATGCGCCATGTCGCCCTCCAGCCGGAAACCGAGCGATTGCAGGATCGCGCGCTGGCGATCCTCGGCGATGTCGAGCCCGACCAGCCGGCTGGTGCGCTGCGGATCAAGGCGATAGGCGCGGCGGGTGTCGGGCAGCGCGCCGGCGGTGACGACCTCCGAAGCCTCGCCGCCGCAGAGATCGAGGACCATCCGGGTCGCCATCTCCAGCCCGGCAAGCGTGAAGTCGGGGTCGATGCCGCGTTCGAAGCGATAGCGCGCATCCGAATTGATCTTCAGCGCCCGGCCCGTCGCCGCGGTGCTGATCGGGTCGAAATAGGCCGCCTCGATGAACACCTCCGTGGTCGCCGCGTCGGCGCCCGAGGCGGCGCCGCCCATCACCCCGGCGATGCTTTCGGGCCCGTTCGCGTCGCAGATCACGACGGCATGGGGCGGCAGCACATGGGTCTTGTCGTCCAGCGCCGTGATCTCTTCGCCGGGCCGCGGGGCACGCAGGACCAGATCGCCCGTGACCTTGGCCGCGTCGAAGACATGCAGCGGGCGGTTGAGGTCGAAGGTGAAGAAATTGGTGATGTCGACCAGCGCGTTGATGGGCCGCAGGCCGATGGCGCGCAGGCGTTTCTGCAGCCAGTCGGGGCTGGGCCCGTTGCGCAGCCCGCGCACCACGCGGCCGGCGAAGAACGGCGCCTTGGCCGCCACCTCTGGCGCGATCCGCACGCCTTTGGGACAGGCAAAGCGGCCCTCGACCCGCGCCTCTGGCAGCGGCTTCAGCCGGCCCAGCCCGCGCGCGGCAAGATCGCGGGCGATCCCGCGCACGCCCAGCGCGTCGGGGCGGTTGGGCGTGATCTTGATGTGGATCACCGGGTCGATGCGCTCGGGCGCGTTCCGGGCCAGCCAGTCCGTGAACCGTTCGCCGACCTCGCCCGAAGGCAGTTCGATGATGCCGTCATGTTCCTCGGACAGTTCCAGCTCGCGCTCGGACGCCATCATGCCGTGGCTCTCGATGCCGCGGATCCTGCCGATGCCCAGCGTCGTGTCGATGCCGGGCACGTAATCGCCGGGCTTTGCCAGCACCACCGTGATGCCGGCGCGGGCGTTCGGCGCACCGCAGACGATCTGTTTCTCGCCCTCGTCGGTCATCACGCGGCAGACCCTCAGCCGGTCGGCGTCGGGATGCGGGCTGGCCTCGATTACCTTTGCCAGCGTGAAGGGGCGCAGGCGTGCCGCGGGGTCGGCGACATCCTCGACCTCAAGGCCCAGATCGGTCAGCGCCTCGGTGATCTGGTCCAGCGTGGCGGTGGTGTCGAGATGTTCGGCAAGCCAGGAGAGGGTGAATTTCATGTGGACAAATCCCTTCGGGCCGGCATCAGGTCCGGGCTTTGGGCGGGTTCCTAGCGCAAGGCCGCGCCGAATGGTAGGGGGCGGCCGGCAGCCTATGCCAGCCAGCGCCGCGCGAGGTCGGGCAGTTCGTCGAAATGGCCGATCAGCGCATCCGGCGCCAGACGCCCGATCGCCGCGCCCTCGGGACCGAAACCGACCAGCGCAACCCGCACCCCGGCGGCGCTGGCGGTGCGGCGGTCGGTCTCGGTGTCGCCCAGCAGGAAGGACGCCGCCACGCGGCCCCCCGCCGCCTCGACCGCCGCGCGATAGGGCCGCGGATCGGGCTTGCGCACCGGCAGCGTATCGGCCCCGATCAGCGCGTCGAAGGCGTCGCGGATGCCCAGTTCGCACAGCAGCGTTTCGGCCAGCGCCTCGGGCTTGTTGGTGCAGACCGCAAGCCGGAAGCCGTCCCGGGCCAGCCGCGCCAGCGCCGCCCCTGCCCCCGGATACAGCCGGGTATGCACGGCGATGTTGGCGCCATAATGATCCAGCAGCCGCGGATAATCCTCGTCCTCGGCGCCCGGCGGCAGCAGCGTGTCGGCACCGATCCGCCCATAGCCCGCCCGCAGCATCGCGCGCCCGCCGTGAAAGGCGATCAGCGCATCCGCGACCGGGTCCAGCAGCGCGCCAAGCCCGCGCGCCCGAAAGCAGGCATTGGCCGCCGCAATCAGGTCCGCCGAGGTGTCCGCCAGCGTCCCGTCAAGGTCGAACACCACCGTGCCGCGCGATCCGTCAGCCATTTTCCGCCCCCACGAAACGATCCGAAAACAAAGGTGAACGCGCCGGGCCTTTCCAGCGCCGCCGGCCCCGACTAGAACCCATCGCAAAGAATGTGAACAGGCGATGAGGGCGGCAATGGCGGATTCTGCGATAGCGGTGGTGGTCCTGGCCGCGGGACAGGGCAGCCGGATGCAGTCGGACCTGCCCAAGGTGCTGCACCGGCTTGGCGGCGTGCCGATGATCGGCCACGCGCTGGCGGCGGCGCGCAGCCTGGAACCCGAACAGGTCATCGTGGTGGCCGGCCATGGCGCCCAGGCGGTCGGCAAGGCGGTCGCCCGGCTGGACCCCGATGCAGCGATCGTCCTGCAATCCGAGCAGCTCGGCACCGGCCATGCCGTGCGCCAGACCCTGACCGAGCTTGAGGGCTTCGAGGGCAAGGTGATCGTGCTGTATGGCGACACCCCCTTCATCGGCGAGGATACGCTGGCGGCGCTGTCGGGCCACCCGGCCGACGTCGTGGTGCTGGGCTTCGAGGCCGAGGAACCGGGCCGCTATGGCCGGCTGGTCGTGACCGACCGCGGACTGGAACGGATCGTCGAGTTCAAGGACGCCGATGCCGCCACCCGCCGCATCGCGCTGTGCAATTCGGGCGTCATGGCGCTGGAGGCCGGGCTCTTGCGGCAACTGATCGTGCGGCTGGGCAATGACAACGCGGCCGGCGAATACTACCTCACCGATCTGGTGGCGCTGGCCCGCACCGAGGGTCGCCGGGCGGATGTCGTGACCTGCGACGAAGAGGAAACCCTGGGCATCAACACCCGCGCCGAACTGGCCGCCGCCGAGGCCGCCTTCCAGGCCCGGGCGCGGCGTGACGCGCTGGAGAACGGCGTCACGCTGATCGATCCGGGCACGGTCTGGTTCTCGCTGGATACCGCCATCGGCCGCGATGCGATCATCGGGCCGAATGTCGTCTTCGGCCCCGGGGTCACCGTCGAATCCGGGGCCGAGATCCTGCCCTTCTGCCATCTGGAAGGCTGCCACATCTCGTCGGGCGCGACCGTCGGCCCGTTTGCCCGGCTGCGCCCCGGCGCGGAACTGGGCGGCGACGTGCATGTGGGCAATTTCGTCGAGATCAAGAACTCGGTGCTGGACGAGGGTGTGAAGGTCGGCCACCTGACCTATCTGGGCGACGCCCATATCGGCGAGCACAGCAATATCGGCGCCGGCACGGTCACCTGCAATTACGACGGCGTGATGAAGCACCGCACCGAGATCGGCGCCCGCGCCTTCATCGGCAGCGACACCATGCTGGTGGCCCCGGTCCGGGTCGGCCACGAGGCGGTCACCGGGTCCGGCTCGGTCATCACCCGTGACGTGCCGGATGGCGACCTGGCCATCGGCCGGGCGCGGCAGGAAAACAAGGCCCGGCTTGGCCTGAGGCTGATGCAGGCGCTGCGGCTGAAGAAGGACAAGGGCTGATGTGCGGCATCATCGGAATTCTGGGCCGGCACGAGGTCTCGCCGCAACTGGTCGATGCGCTGCGGCGGCTGGAATATCGCGGCTATGACAGCGCCGGCGTGGCCACCGTCGATGCCGAGGGCCGGCTGGACCGGCGCCGGGCGGTCGGCAAGCTGGTCAATCTCAGCGACCGGCTGGTGCATGACCCGCTGCGCGGCCATGCCGGCATCGGCCACACCAGGTGGGCCACCCATGGCGCCGCGACCGAGGTGAACGCCCATCCGCATCGCTGGCGCCGGGTCGCGGTCGTCCATAACGGCATCATCGAGAATTTCCGCGCCCTGCGCGACGAGCTGATCGCCATGGGCATCCAGCCCGAATCGCAGACCGACACCGAGACCGTCGCGCTGCTGGCCGGGCATCACATGGATCAGGGCCTGTCGCCGGTCGAGGCCTCCCGCGCCACGCTGGCCCGGCTGCACGGCGCCTTTGCGCTGGCCTTCCTGTTCGAGGGCGAGGGCGACCTGATGGTTGCCGCCCGCAAGGGCAGCCCGCTGGCCATCGGTCATGGCGAGGGCGAGATGTTCCTGGGCTCGGACGCGGTGGCGCTGGCGCCCTTTACCGACCGGATCACCTATCTGGAGGACGGCGACCACGCGGTGCTGACCCGCGCGGGCGTGCAGATCTATGATTCCGAGGGCCATCAGGTCGGCCGGGCGCAGGGCCGCATCGATGTCGGCTCGACCGCCATCGACAAGGCCGGCTACCGGCATTTCATGGCAAAGGAGATCGCCGAGCAGCCGGTGGTAATCGGGGATGTGCTGAACCACTACATCAAGGGCGACCGCATCGTGCTGCCCGAGGGGCTGGATTTCCGCGGCGTCGACCGGCTGTCCCTGGTCGGCTGCGGCACCGCGCATCTGGCCGGCCATGTCGCGAAATACTGGTTCGAGCAGCTGGCCGGACTGCCCTGCGACATCGACGTGGCGTCCGAATTCCGCTATCGCGAGCCGCCCCTGTCGCCGAGCAGCTGGTTCATCGCCGTCAGCCAGTCGGGCGAGACCGCCGACACGCTGGCGGCGCTGCATTATGCCAGGGCCCATGTCAGCCGCACCGTCGGGCTGGTCAATGTCGGCACCTCGGCCATCGCCCGCGACAGCGACATCGCCCTGCCGACGCGCGCCGGGATCGAGGTCAGCGTCGCCTCGTCCAAGGCCTTCACCTGCCAGCTTGCGGTGCTGGGCATCCTGGCGCTGAAGGCCGCCCATGACCGTGGCCGGATCGACGATGCCGCGCTGGCCGCGCACCTGGCCGATCTGCGCGCGATCCCGGCGCTGATGCAGCAGGCGCTGAACCTGTCGGATGACTGCCGGGCGCTGTCGGACTGGCTGGCCCAGGCGCAGGACGTGCTGTATCTGGGCCGTGGCGCGCTCTATCCGGTGGCGCTTGAAGGGGCGCTGAAACTCAAGGAACTCAGCTATATCCACGCGGAAGGTTATGCATCGGGCGAACTGAAGCACGGGCCGATCGCACTGATCGACCGGAATGTGCCGGTCGTGGTGCTGGCGCCGCATGACGCGCTGTTCGACAAGACCATCTCGAACATGCAGGAGGTGATGGCGCGGCATGGCCAGATCCTGCTGATCTCGGACCGCGAGGGCATCGACGCGGGCGCCGAGGGCGCCCATGCGACGCTGCGGCTGCCCTCGGGTGGCGGGGTGTTCCAGCCGATCCTCTATGCCGTGCCGATGCAGTATCTGGCCTATCACACGGCGGTCGCCAAGGGCACCGACGTGGACCAGCCGCGCAATCTGGCGAAGTCGGTGACGGTCGAGTAGCCGGCCGCGACACGGGAGAGCGCGATGAGTTGCAGCTGTGGCCACCACCACCCCGGCAGACCGCATGACGCGGCGGCCGACGGCCTGCCGGTGCCGCTGGCCCGGCCGATGGTTGAAATCCAGGGGCGGCTGACCTGCCCCGATGCCGCGCAGATGATGATGGTCCTGGACCTTCTTCCGCGCCACGCGGACCTAAGCCGGGCCGAGCCGGGCTGCCTGCGCTTTGATGTCTGGCAGGACGACGATCCGCTGGTCTGGCACCTGGCCGAGCTGTTCCGCGACGGCGATGCCTTCGCCGCCCATCAGCGCCGCACGGGCGACAGCGACTGGGCGCGCGAATCGGGCGGGCTGCAGCGCGACATCCAGCGGCGCGAGGCGATGCCGGTGATCCGGCCGGAAACCCGCGCCGATCACGACGCCATCGACGCGCTGCACCGCGCCGCCTTCGGGTCCCAGGCCGAGGCGCGGCTGGTGCGCGATCTGCGCGCGGCGGGCGATCTGTCCCTGTCGCTGGTCGCCGTGGCGGGCGGGGCGGTGCTGGGCCATCTGGCGCTTTCGCCGCTGACGGGCGATCAGCCGGCGATGGCGCTGGCGCCGCTGGCGGTCGCGCCGGGCGCGCAGGGGCTGGGCATCGGCGGCGCGCTGATCGGCGCGGTGTTCGACCGCGCCGCGACGACGCCCATCGTGGTGCTGGGCGATCCGGCCTATTACGGCCGCTTCGGGTTCCGCCCGGCCGATCTGCGCTCGGCCCATGCCGGGCCGCATCTGCAGGTCCTGGGCGATCTGCCCGCCGGCACCGCGATCCACCACGCCCCCGCCTTCGACGCGCTGTAGCCGGCGGCCCGGCGCGGGCCCCTAGCGTTTGCGCATCGCGTCCAGAAGCGCCGCGCCGAATGCGCCCTGCCCCGCCTCGGCCGACTGCGCGGGCTTGCCGCCGCCCTGCCGCGGTTGCGGCTTGCCACCGCCCGCCGGTGCGGCGGCCTTGCGCGGACCGCCGGCCTCGGCGCCGCCATCCTTGCGCATGGTCAGCCCGATCCGCTTGCGCGCCACATCGACCTCGGTCACGCGGACGCGGACCACATCGCCCACCTTCACCACCTCGTTGGGGTCCTTCACGAAGCGGTCGGCCAACTGGCTGATATGCACCAGCCCGTCCTGATGCACGCCGATATCGACGAAGGCGCCGAAGGCGGCGACATTGGTGACGGTGCCTTCCAGCGCCATGCCGGGGCGCAGGTCCCCGATGTCCTCGACGCCATCGGCAAAGGCGGCGGTGACAAAGCCGGGGCGCGGGTCTCGGGCGGGCTTTTCCAGTTCGGCGAAGATGTCGCGGATCGTCGGCAGGCCGAACTCGCCATCCACGAACTGCTCGGCCCGCAGCGATTTCAGCGCCGAGCCGTCGCCCATGATCGCGCGGATGTCGCGACCGCAGGCGGCAACGATCCGGCGCGCCACGCCATAGGCTTCGGGATGGACCGAGGATGCGTCCAGCGGTTCCTTGCCGTCGCGGATGCGCAGGAAGCCCGCGCATTGTTCGAAGGCGCGCGGGCCGAGGCCGGCGACCTTCTTCAGCGCCGCGCGCGAGGGGAAGGCGCCGTGTTCGTCGCGCCATGCCACGATGTTCTGCGCCAGCGACGGCCCCAGCCCCGCGACATGCGCCAGCAGCGGTGCCGAGGCCATGTTCAGATCGACGCCGACGGCGTTCACCGCATCCTCGACCACGGCTTCCAGCGCCCTGGCCAGTTGCCGCTGGTCCACGTCATGCTGATACTGGCCCACGCCGATTGCCTCGGGCGGCACCTTGACCAGTTCGGCCAGCGGGTCCTGAAGCCTGCGGGCAATCGACACCGCCCCGCGCAGCGACACGTCGAGATCGGGAAATTCCTTCGCCGCGAGTTCCGAGGCCGAATAAACCGAGGCGCCGGCCTCGGACACGATCACCTTGGCCGGGATCCTGGCGCCCCTGGGCAGCCGCTTCAGCACCTCGGCCACAAGCCGTTCGGTCTCGCGGCTGGCGGTGCCGTTGCCGATGGCGATCAGGTCGGCGCCGTGGCGCGCGATCAGCGCCAGCAGCGCGGCCTCGGCCCCACGCAGGTCGTTCTTGGGCTGGAACGGATAGATCGTCGCCGTGTCCAGCAGCTTGCCGGTGGCATCGACGACCGCGACCTTGACGCCGGTGCGGATGCCCGGATCAAGGCCGATGGTCACCCTGGGTCCGGCCGGCGCGGCCAGCAGCAGGTCGCGCAGGTTGCGGGCGAAGACGCGGATCGCCTCGTCATGGGCGCGTTTGCGCAGCTCGGTCAGCAGGTCGATATACATGGTGTTCGACAACCGCACCCGCCATGCCCATCCGGCGACCTGGCGCAGCCACTGATCGCCCGGCCCACTGCCCAGCGGGCCGATGGCCTGCGCCACGATGCCCTCGGCGCGCGCGGCGCCGGTGTCGGCATCGGGCGCGATCTCGATCGTCACCACCTCTTCCTTGGCGGCGCGCAGGATCGCCAGCGCACGATGGGCGGGGATCGAGGCCCATTTCTCGCGGTGGTCGAAATAGTCGCTGAACTTGGCGCCCGCCTGCTCCTTGCCGGCGACCAGCCGCGCCGCGATGAACGCCTCGGCGCGCATGAAGTCGCGCAGCGCGCCCAGCAGGGCGGCATTCTCGCCGAGTTCCTCGACCAGGATGTCGCGGGTGCCGTCCAGCGCAGCCTTTACATCGGCCACCGCCTCGGTCACGAAGCCCCGCGCCAGCACCGCCGGATCGGCGGCGCGGTCGGCCTGGATCGCCCGCAGCAGCGGTTCCAGCCCGTTCTCGCGCGCGATCATCGCCTTGGTGCGGCGCTTGGGCTTGAACGGCAGATAAAGGTCTTCCAGCGCGGCCTTGGTCTCGGCCCCGGCCAGCGCGCGGGCCAAATCGTCGGTCAGCTTGCCCTGATCGCGGATCGAGCCGAGGATCGCGGCGCGCCGTGCCTCCATCTCGCGCAGATAGGCCAGCCGCTCGGACAGGTTGCGAAGCTGGGTGCCGTCCAGCCCGCCGGTCGCCTCCTTGCGATAGCGCGCGACGAAGGGAACCGTCGCGCCGCCATCCAGAAGCTGGGCCGCAGACGCGACCTGCGCCGGGCTTGCGTCGATTTCGGTGGCGATCAGGCGGGCGATGCGGTCGGCGGGGTCCATCGGTTCCTCGTCATCTGGGGTCTGCGGTTCTAGCCCGGCGGCCGGGCCGCGCCAAGCGGTCAGTCCAGGGCCAGTTCGGGCAGCTTCATCGCCTCGTCGGCCATCGCCTTGGCGCTGACGCTGTCGCGCACCGCCTGACGCAGCGCCTTCGACCGTTTCAGCACGCGGCGGAACCCGGTCTCGTCCAGTTCCAGCAGGCTGGTCGGCGTGATCGCGGTCACCTCGGCGCGGCGCGGCTTGCGGGTCAGCACGGCCATCTGGCCGAACATCTCGCCCCGGCCCAGACGCGTGGTCTGGCCGGCGATTTCCTGTTCGACCGCGCCCGAGGCCACGAAGAACACGCTGCGCGCGGCGCTGTCCTTGTGGACGATCACCCGGCCCGCATTGACATAGCGCGTGCGCAGCGCCCGGCTGAGGCGGCGCAGCTCGGTCGCGTCGAGATCGGCGAACAGCGGGAACTGGCGCACGATCTCGCTCTTGCGCAGGGCCAGGTCCAGTTCGGGGCGGCCCTCGGCTTGCCGACGGCGGCGGCCGATATCGGCCATCAGCGCGGTGTGCAGCTCGGCCCCGATCAGCCCGTCATCCCGCATGGCGTTGTATTCGCGTTCCTCGAGGCGCAGCGCGGTGCGGCGGATGAAGCGGCGTTCCAGTTCCTCGGCATAGCCGGGATATTGCAGACGCAGCCCCTCCAGCGCGGTTTCGACCGCCTCGACGCGGCGCTTGAGCAGCTCGTGCAGCACATCGCCGACCCGCCGGCCGTGGATGCGGCGGATCCGGCTGTCGATGAAGCCGTGCAGGTCGCGCAGGATCAGCCGCTTGGCCAGCAGCGATTCGAAGCGGTCGGCGGTCATCCGGGCCAGCGGAGCGGGATAGCGCAGCCAGTCGCGCAGCACGGCGGCGGCGCGAAAGCTGAAGCCATAGCGCAGGCTGCGCCGGGCAGCGCGCTGGTATTCGAAGCGCCCGCCGGTGCGCGCGGCCTCGATCAGGCGGTCGGCGTCGTGCAGCACCCGTTCGGTCAGCCGCGCGCTGACCGCGCGTTCGCGGAACCGCTCCAGCGTGACCTCGCGCTCATGGCCGGCCAGGGCGATGAGGCCCAGGGTGATGCGGTCGCGATCGAGGATCTCGGCATTGTCCTCGGCCTCGGCGCGTTCCACCGCCTTGTCCAGCCGCGCGGCGAACCGCTTGGCCTCGGACCGCACGGTCTCGCGGGTGAGGTCGTAGTTCTCGGTCGCGTTGGCGACCTCTTCGCGCACGCTTTGCAGCGCCACCGCGACCACCTGGTTCGACAGCGCCTCGTCCAGAGGCGACAGCCGGTCCAGCCCCAGCCGGCTGATGACCCAACGCAGCGTCGTGCCCTGCACCATCAGCGTGAACAGCGTGAAGCCAGTGGCAAGGATGCCGACGAGGCGCTTGGTCTCGACCGGTACGCGCAGGCTTTCGGTCACCGCCAGCGCCAGGGCCAGCGTGACCGCGCCGCGCAGCCCGCCCCACAGCATCGCGGCGCGATAGGGCCGTTCGACGGTCGGCGACAGCCGCGCCAGCGACAGCAGCGGCATCAGCCCGAACAGGATGATCGCGCGGGCGACGATGGCGGCCAGGATCACCACCAGCACCAGCGCGTAGTCGCCCGGTCGCATCCCCTCCAGAAGGCGCGGGATCAGCAGCGCCGCGAGAATGAAGATCAGCGCCCCGGCCCAGTGCGCCAGCAGGTCCCAGACCTCGCGCAGGTTGGTCCAGAAGGCGGGCGCCAGACGGCCCGGACCCATCAGGTTCAGGGTCAGCCCCGCCGCCACCACGGCGATCACGCCCGAGGCGCCGAACAGGTGCTCGGCGCCCACATAGGCCAGATAGGGCACCGCGACCGAGACCGACAGCTGCGCCAGCTCGTAACGCGCGAACCACTGCATCAGCAGCAGCGCGGCCCGCGCCACCAGCCAGCCCGCCAGCGCACCGCCCGCCATCAGCATCGGGAATTGCGCGATCGCCTGGCCGAAGCTGGGATCGGGCACGCCCAGCATCACGAAGCCCATGAACAGGCCGAACAGCGCGATGGCGGCGGCGTCGTTCAGCAGGCTTTCGCCCTCGATCATCCGGGCCAGCCGGCGCGGCGCGGACAGCGACCGGAAGATGCCCACCACCGCCGAGGGGTCGGTGGTCGACACGATCGAGCCGATCAGCAGGCAGACCACCAGCGGCAACCCGCTGACCCAGGCCAGCGCATAACCGATGGTCAGCGTCGCCACCACCACGGCTACCACCGCCAGCGTCAGGATCGGCACCCAGTCGTCCAGCATCCGGCGCACGTTCATGCCCAGTGTCGCCTGGAAGATCAGCGTCGGCAGGAACAGGTAGAGAAACACGTTCGAGCGGATCGGCAGGTTCAGGATCGCCTCGGCGATGGGGTTCAGCGCGTCGGTCAGTTCGGTCCGCAGGAAGAACACCGCACCGGCCCCGATGAGGATGCCCAGAACCGCAAGGATCACGCTGTAGGGCAGCGACAGCCGCGCCGCCAGCGGCTCGGCCGCGGCGATGACCAGAAACAGAAGTGCGGTGACCGAGATCAGAAGCGCGATGTCCATGACGTTGCGATAGCTTGAAAAACCGCCACAGGGAATATCGCGGCGCGGCCGACCCGCGCTTTCGTGACTGCCCACGCGCCAGCCGTCATGCGGAGGGCGGGATGCGGCCATGCGCGGAGCCGCCCATTGAAACCTTCCACCGCCGCACACAGTTGGCGATGACAGACACATCGCATCGGAAGGACCCTCCATGCCGACACTTCACGACCCCCTGCCGCTTGGCCCGCTGACCCTGAAGAACAGGATCGTGATGGCGCCGCTGACCCGCAGCCGCGCCGGCGAGGCACGCGTCCCGAACGCGCTGATGGCGGAATACTATGCGCAGCGCGCCGGCGCCGGTCTGATCCTGTCCGAGGCCACCAGCGTCACGCCGATGGGCGTGGGCTACGCCGACACCCCCGGCATCTGGAACGAGGCGCAGGTCGAGGGCTGGAAGCTGGTCACACAGGCCGTCCATGATCGCGGCGGGCTGATCTTCCTGCAATTGTGGCATGTCGGGCGGATCTCGGCGCCGCTGTTCCTGGACGGCGAGACGCCGGTCGCGCCCAGTGCCATCCGCCCCGAAGGCCATGTCAGCCTGGTGCGGCCCAAGCAGGATTACGTCACCCCCCGCGCCCTCGGGACCGAGGAAATCCCCGGCATTGTCGAGGCCTATCGCAAGGGCGCCGAGAACGCGCGGCGCGCGGGCTTCGACGGGGTCGAGATCCATGCCGCGAACGGCTATCTGATCGACCAGTTCCTGCAGGACAGCACCAACCGGCGCGAGGATCGCTATGGCGGCTCGCTGGAAAACCGCAGCCGTTTCCTGGCCGAGATCACCGATGCCGTGATCGGCGTCTGGGGCGCGGACCGGGTCGGCGTCCACCTCGCACCGCGGGCCGACAGCCACGACATGGGCGACAGCGACCGCAAGGGGCTGTTCACCCATGTCGCCCGGTTGCTGGGACAGCGCGGCGTGGCCTTCCTGGCGCTGCGCGAGCATCTGGCCGAGGACAGCCTGCTGGACGACATCAAGGCCGCCTTCGGCGGCGTGGTGATCGCCAATGAGGGTCTGACGCAGGCGAGCGCCGAGGCGCTGCTTCGCGACGGCCGCGCCGATGCGGCGGCCTTCGGGCGCGATTTCATCGCCACCCCCGACCTGCCGCAGCGGTTCCGCGACGGTCTGGCGCTGAACGAACAGGACCCCGCGACCTTCTATGCCGGCGGCGCGCATGGCTATACCGACTATCCCACGGCAGCGGCCATCGCGGCCGAATAGTCCTCGGAGACCCGAACACGAAGAAAGGGCGCCCTTGCGGCGCCCTTTCCTGTCGGATCCTGTCCCTGCCGCAGTTCAGCAGCTGTAATACATCGCGTATTCGACCGGGTGCGGGGTATGCTCGTAGGCATAGACCTCTTCCCATTTCAGCGCGATATAGCCTTCCAGCTGGTCGCGGGTGAACACGTCGCCCGCCAGCAGGAAGTCCATGTCCTTCTCCAGCTCTTCCAGCGCCTCGCGCAGGCTGCCGCAGACGGTCGGGATCTCGGCCAGTTCCTCGGGCGGCAGATCGTAGAGATCCTTGTCCGAGGCGGGGCCGGGATCGATCTTGTTCTTGATCCCGTCCAGACCGGCCATCAGCAGGGCCGCGAAGGCCAGATAGGGGTTGGCGGCCGGATCGGGGAAGCGCGCCTCGACACGTTTCGCCTTGGGGCTTTCGGTCCACGGAATCCGCACGCAGCCCGAGCGGTTGCGCGCCGAATAGGCCCGCAGCACCGGCGCCTCGAAGCCCGGGATCAGCCGCTTGTAGCTGTTGGTCGAGGGGTTGGTCAGCGCGTTCAGCGCCTTGGCGTGCTTCAGGATGCCGCCGATGAAATACAGCGCCTCCTGCGACAGGTCGGCGTATTTGTCGCCTGCGAACAGCGGCTTGCCGTCCTTCCAGATCGACATGTTGACATGCATCCCCGAGCCGTTGTCGCCCTTCATGGGCTTGGGCATGAAGGTCACCGACTTGCCATAGGCGGCGGCGACGTTGTGGATGACGTATTTGTATTTCTGAATGTTGTCGGCCTGCTCGGTCAGGGTGCCGAAGATCAGCCCCAGCTCGTGCTGCGCGCTGGCGACCTCGTGGTGGTGCTTGTCCACCTTCATGCCCATGCGCTTCATGGTGGTCAGCATCTCGCCGCGGATGTCCTGCGCCGCATCGACCGGGTTGACGGGGAAATAGCCGCCCTTGTGGCCGGCGCGGTGGGCCTGGTTGCCCATCTCGTATTCGGTGTCGGTATTCCAGGCGGCATCGACCGCGTCGATCTGGAACGACACCTTCTGCGGCGTGACCGAATAGCGCACGTCGTCGAAGATGAAGAACTCGGCTTCGGGGCCGAAATAGGCGGCGTCGCCGATGCCCGAGGATTTCAGGTAGGCCTCGGCCTTCACGGCTGTGCCGCGCGGGTCGCGGCTGTAGGGCTCGCCGGTGTCGGGCTCGACCACGTTGCAATGCACGCACAGGGTCTTTTCGGCGTAGAACGGATCGACATAGACCGAGGCGGGATCAAGGATCAGCTTCATGTCGGACTGGTCGATCGACTTCCACCCGGCAATCGAGCTGCCGTCGAACATGAAGCCTTCCTCGAAGAAGTCCTCGTCGACCAGATCCTTGTCCAGCGTCACATGCTGCAGCTTGCCCTTGGGGTCGGTGAAGCGGACATCGACATAGGCGATCTCTTCATCGGCGATGAGCTTCAGGACATCTTTGACTTTCATCTCTTCCCTTTCTCGTAGATGTTGCCCGGCTGCCTTGGCGGCCGGGCGTGGAAGTTCTGGGATATGGCGGCGGGCCTACAGCGCGTCGTCGCCGGTCTCGCCGGTGCGGATGCGGATCGACTGTTCGACGGGCGACACGAAGATCTTGCCGTCGCCGATCTTCTCGGTGCGCGCCGCGCCCACGATGGCGTCGATCGCAGCGTCGACCTGGTCATCGGGCAGGACCATCTCGATCTTCACCTTCGGCAGGAAATCCACGACATATTCGGCGCCGCGATACAGTTCCGTATGGCCCTTCTGACGACCGAAGCCCTTGACTTCCGTGACGGACAGCCCCTGAACACCGACTTCCTGCAGCGCTTCCTTCACGTCGTCCAGCTTGAACGGCTTGATGATCGCCTCGATCTTTTTCATCGCAATTGATCCTTCCTCGCGGCTTGCCTGAAGTCTGATTGGCGGGTTTCATGGCAAGGGTAAATGAAGCACGGCATCTAATCCGAAGCCAAGCGGTTCTACCGGGAAAACATGCCTACAATTTCATCATCACGCCTGTTTTCGGGGCAGAAGCCATGCTGAGCGGCATGGAAATCCTCTCCACCGCTCAAATGCGCGCCATCGAATCCGAAGCCATGACCAGCGGCGCGATCACCGGGCCACAGCTGATGGAACGCGCGGGCGCCGCGGTCGCGGGGCAGATTCGGCTTGCCTGGCCCAAGGCCGGCCGCGCGACGGTGCTGTGCGGGCCGGGCAACAATGGCGGCGACGGCTATGTGATCGCGCTGCTGCTGCGGCGTGCAGGGTGGCGGGTCCGCGTGCTGGGCTGCGACGGCGATCCTGGCCCGGATGCTGCCGAGATGCGGCGCCGCTGGCGGCAGGCCGGTCCGGTCCTGCCCCTGACGCCCCAGGCGTTCCTGGCCGCGCCGCCGGGCGACATCTGCGTGGATGCGGTCTTCGGCACCGGCCTGACCCGTCCGCCGGCCCGAGAGATCGCCCAGGTTCTGGCCCTGCTGCCCGGCGAGGACGTCGTGGCGGTCGATTGCCCCAGCGGGCTGTGCCTCGACAGCGGCGTCCTGCTGGGAAGGCCCCGTGCCGGCGATGCGGGGATGCCGCGCGCCCGGCTGACGGTCGCCTTTGACAGTCCCAAGCCCGGCCACCTGCTGGGCCTCGGGCCCGCCGTCTGCGGCAGGCTGGTCATCGCGGATATCGGCCTTGGCCCGTGGCGCCAGACCGCGGCGCGCGGCGGCCCCGAGGATCGCCCGGACGGCAGGCCGGGTCTGGTTGCCATCGCGCAACCCGCCACCGCGCCACGCGACGGCGCAGCGCGGTCGGGGCTGCGCGCCCTGCTGGCCAAGCACAGCCCCGCCCACAAGTTCAGCCACGGCCACGCGCTGATCCTCGCCGGGGGCGTCGGCGCCGGCGGCGCCGCGCGGCTGGCCGCACGGGCGGCGCTGCGGATCGGCGCGGGGCTGGTGACGATCGGGCCGCCCGCCGAGGCGCTGGCGGAACATGCCGGCCCCCCCGATGCGCTGATGCGCCGGGCGGTGGATGCCGCGCCGGACCTGTCGGCGATGCTGGGCGATGCCCGCCTCCGCGCGATCTGCATCGGCCCGGGCTGCGGCACCCGTCGCGCCGCCGCGCTGCTGCCCGCGGCGCTTGGCTCGGGCCGCCCCTGCGTGCTGGACGCCGACGCCCTGACGGCGCTGGCGGCCGATGCGGACCTTGCCGCCGGCCTGCACGCGGCCTGCGTGCTGACACCGCATGCGGGCGAATTCGCGCGCCTGTTCCCCGACCTTGCCGCGCGGCTGGACGCCGTGCCCGCGCGCGGCCCCGCCGTCTCGCGGCTGGATGTGGCGCGCGAGGCCGCCGCGCGCTGCGGCGCCGTGGTGCTGCTGAAGGGTCCCGACAGCGTGATCGCCGTCCCGGACGGCCGTGCCATGATCCATTCAGCCGTCGATGTGCCCTGGCTGGCCACGGCCGGGTCTGGCGACAGTCTGGCGGGGCTGATCGCGGGCGCGATGGCGCGCGGCGTTGCGCCCTGCGATGCGGCGGGGCTGGCCGTCATCCTGCATGCGATGGCCGCGCGGTCGATCGGGGCCGGGCTGATCGCGGACGACATCCCGGACCGGCTGCCCGCGATCCTGCGCGGCATCGGCGCGTGAATTTTCCCCTCGCGCGCCATGGCGGGCTTTGCTAAGACGCGGCGCGTTGCGGGTGTGGCGAAATTGGCAGACGCACCAGATTTAGGTTCTGGCGCCGCAAGGCGTGGGGGTTCAAGTCCCTCCACCCGCACCAGCCGACGATCCCGGCAGGATGATCCCTGGTCCGCGTCGCGGCGGACGGTCCTCACCCCCCCGGGCACGACGCGCAATCGCTGTCTCGGGCGCCGCGTCCTTGCGGCGCGCCGATTGCCCGATGCGTCCCGGCGACCGGACCGGCCAGCGATGGGGCGCGGCCTGCAGGCATGAGGGACCTGGCAGCCTGACGCGAAAACCGGCGGTCGCTCCGGTGCAGAGGGGGCGCCCCGGAGCGCCAGCCCCCTACTGCAGATGTTGATACGCCTCTTCGGTTGGCCGGTCTGCGGCCAAGCTTTTCTTTGCCTGACGGCGCGTGACCGAGATCCGAATGGAGATGTCAGGTGAATCAGGTCTCGACAATATCCTCGACGGCCGGCAAGCCGCTCGTGCGCCGGTTGCCCCTCTCCTTCGAGGGGGTGGACCTGAAATTCTGCCGCAATCCGCTTTGCGCGACTTTCGGCATCCCGCCCGACCCCTTCCAGCGCCGACGGGGCGGTCCGCCCGCGCCGGACGAAGCCATCCGCGGAGTAGTGGCCGGGAAGAAGCACGAAGACTTCTTCCGGTGCCCGAGTTGCGGCAGGACATCCCGGGTCAGGAACAACAAGGCGATCGCCGAAGAGGACCGACGGCGCGAGCGTCTTCACGAGCTCATTCCGGCAGCCCCGTCGTGCCCGGATCAGAAGAGCTTTGCGCATGGGATGGAGCCGGAAAAATATCCCGAATTTTATCGCAGCTTCGGCAAGACGGCGAAGGGCGATCCTCGCTGGCAATGCCCGAGGTGAGCGACGATTTTTTCCATCGGAAAGCCCGCCGCCACAAACGGCCCGACAGGATCCGGCTGATCGTCCGGATCATCTGCAATGAGACCGCGCTGTCAAGGACCGGCAAGATCGCGGACATCTCCTGTCGGGATCTCTCCGGGAAGATCGACGACTTCCAGGACCGTGCTCGCGCCTTCATGGCCGAGCGGCAGGATATCTCGAGGTCGGTCTCCGCGGGGCGCGATCGCGCTTGGCGACCGCCAGCCCAACCCGGATCATCAGTTGGCCCATACAGTGGGCGCAGGGGTCCGTGGCCGTCCAGCATCTCTGCACAGCACAGGCCCGCTCGGGCTCTATCATGAAAGCTGCCCTCCGGTTCGATCCCTCGATGAACATGGACGATGCCTCGGCGCGGGCTGTGGCCGCCAGCGAGGATCGACTCTCGGTCGCGTTCCGCACGGATGCGCGCGTCCGGACGAAGACCGGGTTCGAGGCCTATCTCGCAAGCCTTCAGAAGCAGGGGCGGGTCAAGGAAGCAGACCTCTATCCGTTGCCCCACCAGGCGTACCTGTTCGCTGTCACGTCCTTCAAGAGGCGCACGCCCTGCGGGACCGCGAGATGATCTCGGCGGCCGATTCCCCGATCTTCCTGATGATAGAGGATGATCGCGGCCTTCAAAACGCCTTCGCGGCTGCGTTCGCAACAGAGATTCGCGCAGCGGGGTGCGACATCGCGGTGGTCAGCGTCGACAGGGGGATGGCCACGACAAGCGGAAACAGGTCGTCGTTGAGGGCCAGGTCAGGCTCGCAGGGCTGTCCGGGGCAAGCCTTAGCCTGATCCGCACCCTCTCGGACGAGGACGACGCAGCGCTGGTTGATTCAACGCTGTCGCTCCATGTCCGGGGACTTCTCGTTGCGCAGGGCGTCCCCTACCCGTTCCCGCGAAAATCGGGGCCCAACAAGGTGGTCAAGGTTCTGGCCCGCCCGGCTGGTAAAGACGTGGTCTCGGTCGCGCGGTTGCTCCGCCTGGCGAGGCTGAGCAGCGTCGACTCCTGCTTTCACCTCTTACGGCGCAATGTGCGCTTCGCCTCCCGGCCCTCGATATCGTCATGCTGGGTCGGACCTACCTGGGACAGGCACCACCTCTGCAAGCCAGAACCGATCACGAAGACCGCGGAGATTGCCGCTTTCACCGTGACTGGTGCGAGCCGGGCGCCGACAAGAAAACGCCCGCGATGCGCCTGGGGTTGGCACGCGGGCGCGTCTAGGAGCGGGATTTCCTGTGATCACTCGCTGGGTTGTCCCTGCAGGCAACAGCCCGCAGGGACATCAACATTGACCCTAAGGGGCTGGGGGCGGAGCCGGGGCATGGAACGGGGGATGCAGCGGGGCCAGCCTCTTGCGGTAACATTCGGCGTCCCCGCGCCGTGACGGCTGCGGGGGGATGGTCAGCGGATCGTGTTGGTGGGATGCTGACGCTGCCAATCATTGCCCGGAGCATGGCCAGCGGGTCAGCGATCTGCCGGCGCAGTCTTGGCGGCTGGCGGGGCGGCGGCGAAGGCATGGACCGCACGCGACTGATGGCAGGCAGGACGAGGCCGCAAACGCCATACGGATCGGCTGCATCGACGTCACCCGCGGCTGCTCAGGTCCGACGCCACGGCGTCCGGGTCACAGCTTGATGTCCACCGCCTTGACCATGGGTTCGATCGGGACATGCAAGTCCTGAGCCAGCTTGCGGTCCATCAGCCAGACCTGCAGCATCGGAACGCCAGGCCCGCCGTCTGCGACCATCGCGCCGACCACCGGGGCACAGCGCGAGACGTCCGCCTGGCCCGGGCGGTCGGTGATGACCTCGGGCCAGCCACCCTCGAACCAGTAGTCGGGTCGGTTCAGATAGCTGCCTTCCGGCTGACCCTCGGCCCCTGGCGCATAGACCGCGGCCAGGGTTTCGCCCGTTCCAAGGCTGATAAAGCCTTGCGGCTGTCCGAACAGCCCCTGACCGGGACCTTCCTGTTCGAACAGCATCGCCTCGCCCGGATGGGCGCGGGTCGCGGCCTCGCATTCCGACAGTGGCATGCCCAAGGTCAGCCCGACAAGGTCGTTCGCGGCAAGCGCTGGCGCGGTCGGCAGCGCCCAGTCCGGCGGTATCAGGGACGCAGTCTGACGATAGCCGCGACCCTCGCGATGCCATGTGGCGACCGCCTCGACCGGACCTTCGGCAACGACCACGCCGCGCAGACCTTCGGGCGCGTCGGCCATCGCGTCTACCGGCGCCAGCCGCAGGGCGTCGAGTCGCAGGATCACGGTCGTGCCCACCCGCTCAGACTCGCCCTGCCCCGGACTGGATACGGCCCCGGCCGCGATCAGAGCCGAGACATGGCCCGCGCCGGGCGGGATCAAGGCCTCGACCCCGCCGGCGCCGACCGGACGCGGATAGCGGCAGAACTTGTGGGCTGGCGCGGATTCGTGCAGGAAAAGCCGATCCTCGCCAGGGCGCGGACGGTCGGAATGGTTCATGTGCCCCGCGGCAGGCGTGGCATCACCTGACAGCAGCGTTGGCACTTGCGCGACCAGCGGGATATGCGAATCCGGAATTTCGGTCGCCAGAACGTCGCGCATGCCCTTGCAGTTCGGCGCGACCTGCGGAGCCTCTCCCCAGGGGACGGCGATGAGGTCGGGCAGCGCCGCCACGCGCTTCTGGGTCCAGGCCTTGAAGGCGGGAAGCTGCGCCGCAACCCCGCCCGCGTCGGGCGTCAGCGACGGATCGGCGAAAAATGACCCCGAGGGCAAGGCGGCGCGGACCGGGTCATCTTCCAGCGCATACCACCGTTCCCGCATCAGCCGTTCTATTATCATGCGCGTCCAGGCCGCGTCGTCATAAACCTGCGGATCGGTCAGCCTGCGCCAGCAGGTCGGCGCCTTCCGGGCCCAGGAACAGCGTTTTGGGCGCTGTCGGATCGGCGACCGTCACGGTTGCCTCCGGCGCCGATCCGGGCGCGGCAATGCGCAGCGCCACCATCTGGGGCATCCCGGCCCCGCCATCCGGCCCGATCATCAGCTCATCGGGGGCACCGATCGCCAACGCATAGCCATAGCCGACATCGGCGTCCTCGGCGGCTGCGACGGCCACACCCTGGCATGGGCGGCGACGCCGCCACGCAGGCTGGCCATGGCCTGGATCTGCCGCGCCTCGTCCGGGCCGACTATCAGCGCGGCATAGGCGGCCGGATCGGCCGCGACCAGCGGCGGAGGTTCCTGGCCCGAGAGGTCGTTGTCGTAGGGCACGGCCCGGAATTCGACGTTCTCAATCTGCAGACGCCGGGTGCCGGGATCGTACTCGCCCGGCGTTAACCGAAGCCCTATCCAGTATTCGTCCAGCGCCGCGGCGCGCATCCGCTCGGCCAGCGCCGCCGTATGCGCAGGGCTGGGCCGTCCGCCGCGCGGCCAGAACCGATGATCCCAGGTCAGCATGACCTTGGTGATCTCGCCCGTCGGATCGGCGCGAACGAACGCCCCCCCCCCACAGGCTCAGCCCGGTTGTCGCGAACAGGTCCTCGCCCGGACCATCACTTGCCGGTGCCGAGGCGGGGGCGCTTTCGGGCAGGTTCAGATCGCGCAGTGTCTGGGTCAGTGCAGGGTCGATGAACAGCGCCGCAGCTTCGATCCGTGCGCGCGGCTGCACGGTCTGCAATTCTGCTTCGGCGATCAGGCCGCCGCCCGCTGCGCGCGGTGTCATCGCCTCGAGGCTGTAGTCGATCACGACGAACACCTGGCGGCCCTGGCCACCGCTCGGGTTCAGCCGGACGATCCTGTCCAGTAATTCCTGAGCCTGATCCGGAGGCAGCGTGACCGTCGCATCGGGCCTCATGTCCGGTCCGGGCCTGGCCATCGAAAGGTTCATGCAGGGCGACCCCACATCGACCGGAAAGCCGCCCGAGGTAAAGTCGTATTCGCCCGGATAGGTGGGTGACACCTGCCGAAGCCGCAACGGAAGGTCCGGGGCTCGGTTGACGACCGCATCGCGGACCGCCGCGGCTGCCTTGGTCATCGCGGCGTGGCGCGTCAGTTCACTGACCGTTTTCTGTCGATCACCCTGTGCAAGATCGACCGGCGGCAGCGCCAGCCGTTCGCGCCCTGTCAGGAAGCTTTGCGCCAGGAATTCGGTCAATGCGACATCCGGCATCCGGTCGGGAGCGGCCTCTGACAGGCTGCGCAGCGCCAGAACTTTCAGCAACGCTTCGTCAGGCGAGTGGCCTGTCAGCAAGGGTTGGTCCGGATCCGGAAACAGCGCCGGAATCTTGTGCGTCTGAACGACATAGCGGCCGTCGCTGACCCCGCCGCCGAACAACGCGGCGATCGCATCGGCATCCGCCGGGCGCTGAGACCTCTCGGATGCGGGCGCATCCCCATCCCAGACATGCAGCACCTCGCCGGCGTGCGTCGGTTCCCCCCGGCGGGCGGCGGATCAGCGTGGCCCGGTTCACCGTCGCTGTCGCGGTGCCGCCGCGATAGCGGCTGTCTGCGAAGGCCCCGACAATCGGCGCGTGATCGGACAGCGAAAGATCCAGCTGCAGCGCAAGCGTGGTCTTGCCGGCTTTCGGGCCCGCCCAGGCCTCAAACCCCGGGGGATCGGGAAGAAAGAAGGGTGCCACGGCTTTCATCACTTAGCGCTTCGATCGCGCGTGGTGGCGCTTCATTTCAAGGTCGATCCCGGCAATCGTCGTGATGCCGTCGACCTTGGCAAAAGGCATTCCAGGGCTGGGGGGGTCGCCAGCCCCAGCTGGCCGGACATTGACCTGACGCTCGATGATCGCGCGTGTCGGCGCGGGCGCGTCGGGGCCGGGCAAGGCCGCCCGAACGGCTGCGACCCGCTGGTCCCGATCAACCCGTCCCGACCTCTTGTCCTCGACGGCCAGGACGTTCCGCGCCAAGGTGAACGGCAGGGTGGGATCATCCAGAGGTTCAGGCCGGGTCGCCGCGGCCCAGATCATCAGAGCGTCATTGAGCGCGTCGTCGCCGACCATCGCATCCGACGGGGGCAACGGGTCGGCAGCGCCCGGGGACAGCAGGTCGGCCGTCAACGCCATGGTTGCCAACGGTGCAGGGGACGTTCAGGCGAAGGCCGGAGCAGAAGGGGCCGGCGCGGCGACAGGCGGAGGAGCGATACTGACCAGGGTTCGGACCTGCCCCGGCACCAGATAGCCGGTGGCCGGAGCATCCATCGAGGCTTGCCAGTCGGCGATCGCCCGACAGTCGCCTGATCCCGGGATGCCGTCGATCTCTCCTTCGTAATGACCAGCCGCGGCCAAGGCGCGCTGAACGGCCATGGGATGTTCAGACTCATCCGGGGCTGCCGGGGCTCGGCTTGCCGGGCGATTGTCTGCCGTTGAGGCTGCGGAGCCCATTGCTGACGTCGCTGCTGCTGAGATCGCGCGCGCTGTTGCTGCTGTTGCTGCTGAGGTTGACGCAACTGTTTCTTGATGACTTCGCCGGCGATGATCCCGAACAGCTTTCTCAGATCGTCCGCGACAGCGGGCTGCCAAAGGGCGGAGGATAGCAAAAGGCCGGAGATAGCCAATGAGAAAGTGCGGCGCATCGTGAACCTCTCACTCGTCAACCTCCAACGGGTTGCCCGCTCAGCGGTTCAGTCAATCCTTCGGCGCCGATGTTTGCACTTTGTCGATGATATCTGTCTGGCCATGTCAGCAGTTCGGGTTGGCAAGACGCTGATCATGTGATGATCGTCCGCACGATGGCCAACGGATCGGCGCTGCGGCGGGCGGCCATGCGTGCGGAAAGCGACCCAGAGATGATCCTCGTTGGCCGCCACGGCCCTTGCCGCGGCCTCGTCCATGGTCTTCCAGGAATCGAACTGGAGGGTTTCTTCCATGATGAAGCCCAAGCGGGGCCTGCGCGATGAACAGATGCTGGACGGCGACAGAGGTCCGGTCCCTCCTTGTGGGCCAGTTCATGATCAGGGTCTGGCTATCGGTTGCGAAGCGCGATCCGGACTCGGCGAAATCAAGGCTGGAGAAATCCTGACGCTCGGCAGGGAATGCGCGAACGAGATCGCGGAAACAGTCGATCTTCCCTGGGAGATCGCGATAGGAGATCTCCACAATCTTGCCGATCTTCGACAGGGAAGTGTCGTTGCCGAGCACCCTTGCGGGCGGTCGAAGATATTCGCGAGACCTGACGCACCCGACACCTCCATTGGAGTCCCGGTCAAGCGCAGTGAAGCAAAGAAAAAGTTGGCCGCAGCGCGGCCAACCGAAGGGCGTATCGACATTTTCCCGTCAGGGCCTTGCCCCGAAGGGCGCCCGGTTTCGGCGATCATTGGCCCCGGATCGGGGGGTTCCCGTGCCGGGTCAGGCGGCGCGCGACAGCAGCACGTCCTCGACTCGCTTCTGGGCGGCGCCTTCATCCAGGCCGCTGACGGCCGCGACTTCGCGGGTCAGGCGGTCCAGCGCGGCTTCATACAGCTGACGTTCGGAATAGGATTGCTCGCGCTGTTCGTCGTTGCGGTGCAGGTCGCGCACCACCTCGGCGATGGACATCAGATCGCCCGAATTGATCTTCTGGTCGTATTCCTGCGCCCGACGCGACCACATCGCGCGCTTGACGCGGGCCTTGCCCTTCAGCGTTTCCAGCGCCCGGTCGATCAGGTCGGGGGTCGACAGACCGCGCATGCCGATCTCGCTGGCGCGCGAGGTGGGCACCCGCAGGGTCATCTTGTCCTTTTCGAAGGAAATGACGAACATTTCCAGCCGCAGCCCGGCGACTTCCTGCTCTTCGATCGACACGATCCGCCCCACGCCATGGGCCGGGTAGACGACGAAGTCATCGGGGCGAAACTCATTTTTCTTGGCTTTGGACATACAGGCTTCCTCTAGGTGGTGCCCTGCGAAGGGCACAAAAGACCGCAAGCGGTGCAGGCCGCCTTCGGTCCATTTCTGTCATTCTTGTGGCTTCCTGCCGTGCAGATGGCATGAAAGTTCGGTTACTGGGGCGCGCACCTTATGGGCCTCTGACTCCCATCAGATGCGAATGTGAATTGAACATAGCATAAATAAGACGCCAGAAAAAGCGCCGCGAAAGTCGCAGGTCCCGCCTTGCCGGCGGTCTTTTCCGGCTTTTCGGTCAAAGACTTGTCCCGCCGGTGCGGGCGGCCCTCACGACAGCTTGTGCGCGAATCGGCCGCCCGGATCAGTCGCCCTCGCCGGGCGCTTCCGAGAAGTACTTGTCCAGCTTGCCCGCCACGCCGTCCATTTCTTCGGCAGTCGGCAGCGGATCCTTTTTCTGGGTGATGACCGGCCAGAGTTCCGAATATTTCCGGTTGAACTCGACCCATTTCTCCATGTCGGGTTCGGTGTCCGGGCGGATCGCGTCGGCGGGGCATTCCGGTTCGCACACGCCGCAGTCGATGCATTCGTCGGGATGGATGACCAGGGTGTTCTCACCCTCGTAGAAGCAGTCGACCGGGCAGACCTCGACGCAGTCGGTATATTTGCACATGATGCAATTATCGGTGACGACATAGGTCATGGCATGCTCCCGTTCCGGTCCGCCGCGACAGTTACGCCCGGCGCCGCGATCATTCAAGGCCGCGGGTGGCGAAAAAACCGCCATCCGCGCCGTCTCGCACGGGGCAGGACAGGCGTTCGGAAAGCCGTGCCGCCGGGGGAATTCCGGTCTGCTTCAGGACCGGTCGGCCGCGGGATCGGCCACGCTTTCCGCCGCCGCGTCCAGGTCGTGATAGAGGGTCCGCGCCTCGCTGAAGGGGCCGCGCCGGGCGCCCAGGGCGGCGACCCGAAGCCTGCGGATGCTGCCCTGCGCCGACAGCACCAGCAGGTCGCCGGGCCGGATCGCGCGGCCGGGCTTGCGGCAGGGCTGGCCGTTCAGCCGCACGCCGCCCGCCTCGATGCGTGCGGCGGCCAGGCCGCGCGACCTGAACAGCCGCGCGTGAAACAGCCACTTGTCGAGGCGCAGCCCGTCGCCGGCCCCGCTCACGTCTTGTCTTTGAGCGCGGCCAGGATCGCGAAGGGGCTGTCGGGGTCGGCCTTCTTCTCGGGGCGCGACGAGAAGGTCCGGGGGGTGCTGCCTTGCGGCCGGTCGCCCTTCTTGAAGTTGCCCTTCTTCGGCCCGCCCTTGCCGCGCGGCTTGCCGCCATCGGCCCCGCGGCCCTCGCGCGGCTCCTGTGCGGGCTTGCCGGCCTCGGCGCGCGGCTTGCTCCGCGGGCCGCCGGCGCCACGCCGGCCCTGCCCGCCCTCGGCCTGCGGACGATGCTGGGCACGCGCGCGCGGCATCCAGCGGAAGGTATAGAAGACCTCGGTTTCCTGCGGCGGGGCCTCGGGCTCGGCGAGCTCGGCGGCCTCCTGATCGGGACTGGCGGCGGCCGATGCCTCGGTCTCGGCCTCGGCGGCCAGGCGGCGCTTCTCGGCCTGCTCGGCCTCCCAGCGGGCGCGGGTCTCGGCGGCGAGCACGCTTTCTTCCTCGGTCATCGGGGCGTCCGACGCCTCGGGGGCGGCGTCCGCCTCGGGCATCGGCGCCGGCTGGGCCTCGACGGCCTTGAGCTTCGGCCGCTCGCCGCGTTCGGCGCCATAGCCGAGGCCCTGCATCAGCCCGGCGAACTGCTCCAGCGTCATGCCGGTGATCGACAGCATGTCGGCCGTCGCCTCGAAGCCGCCGCGCGTGTCCTGCCCGCGCAGCAGGTCGGCCAGGCGTTCCAGCATGTCGATGCGGATCGCGCGCTCGCCCGCGGGGCGATAGCCCGACAGCGTGTAATAGCCGTCCGGCACCTCGGGCAGATGCGGGATGGTCACCAGCCCGGGCGGCGGGCTTTCGGGGAACTCGTCGAGGCCCTCGGCCAGCGACCACAGCACCAGCCGCAGCCGCGTGGGCGCGGGCTTCAGCAGCGCCGGCAGGAAGATCGTGAACTGCCCGAAGCGCACGCCATGCTTGCGCAGCAGGCCGCGGGCCTCCTGGTCCAGCTCCTTGACCTCGTTGGCGATGCCTTCGCGCGGCAGCACGCCAAGCGCCTCGACCAGGCGGAAGGCAAAGCCCCGCGCCAGCCCGGTCAGGCCCTCGTCGCGCTGCATCGCGGTCAGCGGCTCGAACAGCGCGGCCACCTTGCGGTCGATGAAATGCTGCAGGCGGCGGCGGACCTTTTCGGCGATCTCGGGGCCGGCTTCCTCGTCGACGAAGACCTCGACGCCGGGATGCAGCGCGTCGGCGCCCCTGACCAGCTTGCCGATGGCCGAGCTGCCCCACATCAGGCCGCCCTGCTCGGTGAAGTCCAGTTCGGTATCGGGCGCGTTGTAGAAGCGATCGGCGCGCAGATGGAACTCCGGGCGCAGCGCGTCATAGCTGGCGCGGTTCAGCATCCGCGCCTCGTCGGCCGACCCGGTCTGGTCGGCGCGAAAGCGGAAGCCTTCGAGGCGGCCGGCGAATTCGCCCTCGACCGTCACTTCGCCCTTGTCGTTCACTTCGGCCACAAGGCTCTCCTTCTGCTTGAGCCGGCGCAGCAGCACCGAGGTGCGCCGGTCCACAAATCTCTGGGTCAGCGCGGCATGCAGCGCGTCCGACAGGCGGTCTTCTACCCCGCGCGTCTCGCCGCGCCAATGCTTTTCGTCCTCGACCCAGCCATTGCGCTGCGCCACATAGGTCCAGGTCCGGATATAGGCCAGCCGCTTGGACAGCGCGTCGATGTCGCCATGCGTCCGGTCGATCCGTGCCACCGCCCGCGCCAGCCAGTCCGACGGGATCGCGCCGTCCTGCAGGAAGCCGAAGATCCGGGCCAGCAGGCCGGCGTGCTCCATGGGCGAGATGCCGCGGAAATCGGGCACCCGGCAGACATCCCACAGCAGCCTGACATCCTTGCCGCCCTGCACCCGGTCGCGGATCTCGGGGATCTCGCGCAGGGTCTTCAGCGCGTGCAGGTCGTCGGCCTCGCGCCCGCGCGACAGCAGCTCATGCGCGGGCGCGGCCTCGAGGCTCTGCACAAGCCGGTCCATGCTCCCGAATTCCAGCGCGGCGTTGCGCCACATCAGCCTGCTGATCGGCTGGAAGCGGTGATTCTCGATCGCCTCGACCAGCCCCTCCTCCAGCACCCGCGCCTCGCCGGTGACGCCGAAGGTGCCCGGCTCGGTGTGGCGCCCTGCCCGGCCCGCGATCTGGCCCAGCTCGTGCGGGAACAGCGGCCGCACCCGGCGGCCGTCGAACTTGTGGGTGGCGGAAAAGGCGACATGGCGGATGTCGAGGTTCAGCCCCATTCCGATGGCGTCGGTGGCGACGAGGTAATCCACCTCGCCGGCCTGATACATCTCGACCTGCGCGTTGCGGGTCCGCGGCGACAGCGCGCCCATCACCACCGCGCAGCCCCCCTTCTGGCGGCGGATCAGCTCGGCCATGGCATAGACGTCATCGACCGAAAAGCCGACGATGGCCGACCGCGCCGGCATCCGCGACAGTTTCCTGGACCCGGCCCAGCTCAGCGTCGAGAACCGTTCGCGTCGCTGGAACTGCACGCCGGGCACCAGCGCGGCGATCGCCGGGCGCATCGTATCGCTGCCCAGAAACAGCGTCTCGTGCAGGCCGCGCATGTGCAGCAGGCGATCGGTGAAGACATGGCCCCTGTCGGGGTCGGCGCACAGCTGGATCTCGTCGATCGCGACGAAATCGGCGCCGATCTCGGGCATCGCCTCGGTGGTGGCGACCCAGTACTGCACCCGGTCGGGCACGATGCGTTCCTCGCCGGTGACCAGCGCGACGACCGAGGGGCCGCGGGCCGCCACGATCCGGTCATAGACCTCGCGCGCCAGCAGCCGCAGCGGCAGGCCGATCACGCCGCTGCGATGCGCCAGCATCCGCTCGATCGCGTAGTGGGTCTTGCCGGTGTTGGTCGGCCCGAGAATGGCCGTGACCCGGCCCCTGTCCTGCATCGTCATGCCTTCAGATATCGGTGCCGACCTGCCGGCGTTCCAGACGCGCCACGCCGTCGATGGCCTCTTGCTGATTGGGATGGATGGCAAGGCTCTGGCGATAGGCCGCCAGCGCGCGGTCGTCGTCGCCGATCTCCTCGAACAGCGCGCCCAGCTGCGTCAGCGCGGCGAAGTGGCGCGGCTCGAGGATCAGCACCTGCGACAGGTCGGCGATCGCGGGGCCCGTCTGCCCCGCCGCCGCAAGCGCCGCAGCCCGCGCCTGCCAGCCCGCAGCAAAGCCCGGCGCATGGTCGGTCAGCGCGCCCAGATGGCCCAGTGCTGCCTCGAGATCGCCCTGGTCCAGCGCCTCCTCGCCGCGCTTCAGAAGCAGGTCCATCGCCGCCGAGCCGGATTTCGACCATTCCCGCAGAATGTCGGATTCGGCGATCCGCCAGGCTTCGCCCTCGGGCCGGGCCAGCTGGTCGAACAGCCCGTCCATGCCGGCGGCGTCCTGCGCCGCGGCAAGATGTGCCGCGCCGAAACTTATTGCCAATATGCCGAAAATCGTCAGAACTCGGCGGCGGAGTGCCGTGACGACAGAGTGGAATTGATCGGCAAGCGGGCGCATATCCGAAGGTGTAACCCGGCCCGCATGTCGGGCGCCAGCCAAAGCGCGATGAGAGGACCAGTATGAGCGATGTTGTGAACGCCGCAGTCGAGAAGCTGAACGAGAAGATCGGCAGCTTCGGGTCGACCGCCAAATTCGTGATCGAGGACGAGGGCTCGATCATGATCGACGAGAACGGCGTCCGCGCCGGCGACGAAGAGGCAGAGGTGACCCTGAAGGCGAGCCGCGACACCTTCGAGGGCATCCTGAACGGCACCGTGAACCCGGCGACCGCCTTCATGATGGGCAAGCTGAAGATCGACGGCTCGATGGGCGTGGCGATGCAGCTGGGTCAGGCGCTGTCCTGACGGATCGGTGACCGAGGCCGCCCCCTTTCACCAGTTGCCGGGCGATGCCCGGAGGCCGGCACGCGCCTTCTGGGCGCGGGCCGAGGACGGCGTGCGGCTGCGCATGGCCTGCTGGGACGGCGGCGACGGGACCGCGGGCAGCATTCTGCTGTTTCCGGGCCGCACCGAATATATCGAGAAATATGCCCCCATCGCCCAGCTTCTGAACGCCGAGGGCTATGACGTTCTGGCCATCGACTGGCGCGGACAGGGGCTGTCGGACCGGCTGCAGGACGACCCCCGCCCCGGCCATGTCAACGACTTCGCGGATTACCAGCGCGACGTGGTGGAAATGGTCGTCGCCGCCACCGAGCTGGACCTGCCCCGGCCCTGGCACCTGCTGGCGCATTCGATGGGCGGCTGCATCGGGCTGGCGGCGCTGCATGCCGACCTGCCGGTGGCGACGGCGGTATTCTCGGCGCCGATGTGGGGCGTCAACCTGCGCCAGATGCCGCATGGCGTCGCCCTGGGGATCGCATATCTGGCCGGCAGGCTGGGCCACGGCGGGCGCAGCGCGCCGGGCAGCGGCGCGGTCGGCGCCTACATGCTGGACGAGGCGTTCAGCGCCAACCTGCTGACCGGCGACGCCGAGGAATGGTGCAGGCTGCTGCGCGAGGCGGCCGCCTGGCCCGACCTGACCATCGGCGGCGCCAGCTATCACTGGGTCTCGCGGGCGCTGAACGAATGTTCGCGCCTCGACAGGCTCGGCTCGCCCGACCTGCCGATGACCGTGTCGCTGGGCAGCGAGGAAAAGGTCGTCTCGGCGGCGGCGATCCGCAGCCGCACGGCGCGCTGGCCGAACGCCCGCCTGCTGGAGATCGAGGGCGCGCGCCACGAGGTGATGATGGAGGCCGCGCCCCTGCGCGACATGTTCCTGTCGGCGGCACTGGAACGGTTCCGCGACGGCTGAACCCCGCCCCCGCGCCACGCCATCACCCGCCCGGGCGGTCGTCCCTGCCCGCCGGCGCCGCGCCCGCCGGTCCTGGGCGCGTGGCGGCCGCATGACCCGGCAGCCGCAGCCGGACCCGCTTGATGCGGCGGGGATCGGCATCGACCACCTCGAACTCGGCCCCCGAGTCATGGCCGATCACCTCGCCGCGCAGCGGCACCCGGCCGGTCAGCATGAAGATCAGCCCGCCGAGCGTATCGACCTCGTCATCCTCGTTGTCGCTGGACAGGCGCAGCCCGGTCTCGGCCTCGACCTCGGCCAGCGGCGCGCGGGCCTGGATCAGCCACTGGCCGGGCTTCTCGGCCAGCCACAGCCCGCCCTCGACCTCGTCATGCTCGTCCTCGATCTCGCCGATCACCTGCTCGATCAGGTCCTCGATCGTCACCAGCCCGTCCACCCCGCCATATTCGTCGATCACCAGCGCCATGTGGATCCGCTTCTGCTGCATCTGCTGCAACAGCACGCCGATCGGCATCGAGGGCGGCACATAGAGAAGCGGGCGCAGCATCGGCCGCAGGGTGAACTTGCCGCCCTTGCCGAAGCCATGCTTCAGCGCCAGGTCCTTCAGGTGGATCATTCCCAGCGGGCTGTCCAGCGTGCCGCGAAACACCGGCACCCGCGAGAAGCCGTGCTCGCGGAACATCTCGACCAGATCCTCCAGAGTGACGGTCACCGGAGCGGCGATGATCTCGACCTTGGGGATGGCCACGTCATCGACGCGCAGCCGCCGCAGATTGACCATGCCGGGCGCGGGCTGTGCGTCGGGGCGGTCGTTCCCCCCGTCCCCCTCAGCCGCATCGTCGCCACCGGTCAGCGCGCCGAAGAAGCGGCCGAAGAAGCCGCGCGAACTGGGCAGGTCGCGGCCGTCGCCGCCAACGCCGTCGGCCGGGCCTGCCGCGTCTTCGCCCAACGGCATGTCGGGGGATCGGGACTCGGAACTCATCACATTGTCTCTTGATAGGGGTCGGGAATGTCGAGGCCGCGCAGGATGCTGCGCTCGGTCGCCTCCATCATCTGCGCATCGGCGTCGTCGAGATGGTCGTAGCCCAGCAGGTGCAGGGTCGCGTGGACCAGCAGATGCGTGACATGGTGGGCCAGCGGCTTGTGCTGGGCCGATGCCTCGGCCAGGCAGGTGTCGTAGGCGATGGCGATGTCGCCAAGCTCGTCCTCGTCGGGCGGCTCGGGGCGGGTGCCCGGATCGCGCGGCGCGGGCTCGGCCGAGGGCCATGACAGCACATTGGTCGGTTGCGGCTTGCCGCGGAAATCGGCGTTCAGCGCGGCGATGCGGGCGTCGTCGCAGCCCAGCACCGCGACCTCGCCGCCGATGTCGTGCCAGCGCAGCGTGGCCTCGACGGCGCGCGCGGCCAGGGCGTCAAGCCCGGCCGCGTCCCATCGGTCGTCCTCGATGATGCAATCGGCGGTGATCTCGTCAGGCATCGTTTCGCATGGCGCGGCGCGGAACCCGGTCGCCGCGCACCTCCGGCGTTTCGCCCCGCGCGATCGCGGCGGCATCCTCGGCGTCATACGCCTCGATGATGCGGGCGACAAGCGGGTGGCGCACCACGTCCTTCGCGGTGAAATAGCTGAAGCTGATGCCCTTGACCCCGTCGAGGATGCGCTCGGCATCGGCCAGCCCCGACTGCATGCCGCGCGGCAGGTCGACCTGCGTGCGGTCGCCCGTGATGACCATGCGGCTTCCTTCGCCCAGCCGGGTCAGGAACATCTTCATCTGCATCTGCGTGGCGTTCTGCGCCTCGTCCAGCACGACGAAGGCGCTCGAGAGGGTGCGGCCGCGCATGAAGGCCAGCGGCGCAATCTCGATGCGCTTTTCCTCCATCAGCTTCTGCATCTGCTTGCCGGGCAAGAAATCGTTCAGCGCGTCATAGAGCGGCTGCATGTAGGGATCGACCTTCTCCTTCATGTCGCCGGGCAGAAAGCCCAGCCGCTCGCCCGCCTCGACGGCGGGGCGCGACAGGATGATCTTGTCGACCTGACCGCCGATCAGCATGGTCACGCCGACCGCCACGGCCAGATAGGTCTTGCCGGTGCCTGCCGGGCCGATGCCGAAGGCCAGTTCGTTCTCGAAAAGGGCCCGGACATAGGCCTTTTGCGCGTCGGTGCGCGGCTCGACCGATTTCTTGCGGGTGCGCAGTTCGTAATTGCCCGAGGCGAACATTTCCAGCTGGTCTGCCGGCGTCATCTCGGCGCCGGGGTCGATGCCCATCCGCAGCGCCGCCTCGACCTCGGCAAGGCCGACCTGCCGTCCCTGTTCCAGCCGGGCGTAAAGACCGCGCAGCAGCTGTGCCGCCTCGGCCTGCGCCTCGGGGCCGCCGACCACGGCAAGCTGGTTGCCGCGTCGCAGGATGTGGATGCCAAGGGCTTCCTCGATGCGGGCCAGATGCCGGTCACTGGCACCGCACAGGTCGATCAGCAGCCGGTTATCGGGAAATTCCAGCAGGGTTTCGGCGTGATGGGTCGCGACGGGGGGCGTTGGGGTCAGGCCCAAAATTCTCTCCAGCTTGGTCTGTTAAACCTATGGTGGCGCTCCGGGGGGATTCGCACAAGATGATGTTGAGCGATTGTGCGGCATTCCTGCCAGCGAAGGCGGCAGCCGCCGCGTCCGGCGCGGCCGTGTGCCGCCCGCGCGGGCAGTCCGGGCGGATCATGCGGGCGTTTTCCCCAGAAACTCGGCCAGTTCGGGCGCGGCGTCCATCGCGCTTGCGGCACCCTGCCAGGCGATGCGACCATCCTGCAGCATCGCGACCCGGTCGCCTATGGCGCGCACCGAGGCCATGTCGTGGGTGATGGTGATGGCGGTCGCGCCGGTTTCGCGCACGATGCCGCGAATCAGCTGGTTGATGCGGCGCGCGCGGATCGGATCGAGGCCGGTCGTCGGCTCGTCGAAGAAGATGATCTGCGGGTCATCGGCGATGGCGCGGGCCAGGCCGACACGCTTGGCCATGCCGCCCGACAGCTCGGCCGGCATCAGGTCGGCGGTTTCGGGCGCAAGGCCCACGCGGCGCAGCTTGTCGATCGCGATGGCGCGGGCGTTGGCGTCGGCCATGCGCTGGCGCAGCCGGAAGGCCACGTTCTGCCAGACGGTGAGGCTGTCGAACAGCGCACCACCCTGGAACAGCATCCCGAACCGGCGCAGGAAATCGGGGCGCGTGGCGCGGTCCAGCGGGCGGCCCTGCCACAGCACCTCGCCCCGGTCGGGCGGCACGAGGCCGAGGATGCATTTCAGCAGCACCGACTTGCCGGTGCCGGACTGGCCGATCACGCACAGGCTTTCGCCCTGCGCCACCGACAGGTCGATGCCGGCCAGCACCGTCTTGGGGCCGAAGGTCTTGTGCAGGTCACGCGCCTCGATCATTCGAAGAACAGCCCGGTCAGGATGAAGTTCGCGGCCAGGATGCCGACGGCGGCGGCGACGACGGCGGCCTTGGTGGCCTGTCCGACGCCCTCGGCCCCGCGGCCCGAGCGCATCCCGAACCAGCAGCCGCTGGTCGCTACGATCAGCCCGAACGCCGCGCCCTTCACCAGGCCCGACAGCACGTCCCAGCCCTCCAGATAGGCCCAGCTGTTGGCCAGATAGGCGGTCGAGTTGAAGCCGAGCGACTGCGTGCCGACCAGCCAGCCGCCCATGATGCCGATGCTGTCGCCCACCGCCACCAGCAGCGGCACGGTCAGCGTCGCGGCCCAGAGGCGCGGCGTGACCAGCCAGCGCACCGGGTCGGTGGACAGCGTCACCAGCGCGTCGATCTGTTCGGTGACCCGCATCGTGCCGATCTCGGCCGCGATCGAACTGGCCACCCGGGCCGCGACCATCAGCCCGCCCAGCACCGGGCCCAGTTCGCGCACCATGCCGATGGCCACGATCGCCGGCACCACGTCGCTGGCCTGGAACCGGGCGCCACCGGAATGGATCTGCAGGGCCAGCGCGGCGCCGGTGAACAGCGCCGTCAGCCCGACGACCGGCAGCGACAGCCAGCCGATCTGCACCAGCTGCGTGGCGAAGGCGCGCGGATAGAAGGGCCGCAGCCGCACCAGCCCGCGCCCGGCGAACAGCGCCACCGCGCCGATGCCGCGCATCAGCCGCAGCGCGGCCCGGCCGGTCAGCCTGATGGGGTTCAAAGGTAGGTCCGTTCGTAACGCTGCCGCAGCGAGGTCAGCACCTCGTAGCCGATGGTTCCGGCGAAATCCGCCAGCCGGTCGATGGGCTGTTCGGGGCAGATCAGCTCCAGCGCATCGGGCACGGAGGAGAGGTCGGTGACATCGGCGGTGATCAGGTCCATCGAGACCCGCCCGACGATCGGACAGGCCGCGCCACCGGCGTAAAGGCTGGCGCCGCTGGAGGACAGCGCCCTCAGGATGCCATCGGCATAGCCCGCCGCGACCGTGGCGATGCGGCGCCGCGCCCCGGCCGTCCAGGTGGCGCCATAGCCCACATACTCGCCGGCCTCGACCTGCCGGGTCTGGATCACCGGCAGCGACAGCCGCACGACCTGCCGCGCCTCGGCGAAGGGCAGCCCGCCGTAAAGGCCGACGCCCGGCCGCACCAGGTCGAAGTGGTAATCCGGCCCCAACAGGATGCCGCCCGTCGCCGCCAGCGAGCGTGGCACGGCGCAGCCCTCGGTCATGGCGCGAAAGGCGGCCAGCTGCGCGGCATTGGCCGGGTGGTCCGGCTCATCGGCGCAGGCCAGATGCGACATGATGAAATCGGGCCCCCGGCCGCCATTCGCCGCCAGAGCCTCGGCCCGGATGGCAGCCCATTCGCCAGCCTCCATTCCCATCCGGTTCATGCCGCTGTCCAGCTGGATCGCGAAGGGCTGGCCGGGACGCATCACCCGGTCGCGGAAGAACTGCGCGGGGCTGTTCAGGACCGGCACCAGCCCGGCCAGATCCTCGCCCTCCATATGCCCCGACAGGACGTTGATGCGCGCGTCATCGGGCAGGTGCGGCCGGATCGCGCGTCCCTCCTTGGCCAGCGCGACAAAGAAGTCGCGCGCGCCGGCCGCATAAAGCGCCGCGACCACGCGCGGCGCGCCCAGCCCGTAGGCATCGGCCTTGACCACGGCGGCGGCGCGGGCCGCCGGCGCGCGGCCGGCCAGCGCCCGCCAATTGGCCACGATGGCCCCGGTGTCGATCGTCAGTCCCATGCGCCTTGGCTTGCCCCCCTGCACGGCCCGCGTCAAGTGCCGCCCGCGCGCCACCACCGCCCGCCGAATTAGCAAATTTGCACTTTGCGCGGGGATGCGGCGATGTAGTTTGCAAATTTTCCCAATTCAGCTTTTCTGCAACTGCATCCCAAGCTACCCTGCGCCGATCTGATCCGGGGGGCCAGCCATGAAAGACATCCTGCAAGAGCTAGAGCGCCGTCGCAACGAGGCCCGCCTTGGCGGCGGGCAGCGGCGTATCGACGCGCAGCACGCGCGCGGCAAGCTGACCGCCCGCGAGCGCATCGACCTGCTGCTGGACGAGGGCAGCTTCGAGGAATTCGACATGTTCGTGGCCCATCGCAGCACCGATTTCGGGATGCAGGACGACCGGCCCTATGGCGACGGCGTGGTGACCGGCTGGGGCACCATCAACGGCCGAATGGTCTATGTGTTCAGCCAGGACTTCACGGTGTTCGGCGGCTCGCTGTCCGAAACCCACGCCCAGAAGATCTGCAAGATCATGGATATGGCGATGCAGAACGGTGCGCCGGTGATCGGGCTGAACGATTCGGGCGGCGCCCGCATCCAGGAGGGCGTGGCCAGCCTCGCGGGCTATGCCGACGTCTTCCAGCGCAACATCATGGCCTCGGGGGTGATCCCGCAGATCAGCGTCATCATGGGGCCCTGCGCGGGCGGCGCGGTCTATTCGCCGGCGATGACCGACTTCATCTTCATGGTGAAGGACACCAGCTACATGTTCGTGACCGGCCCGGATGTGGTCAAGACCGTCACCAACGAGGTGGTGACCGCCGAACAGCTGGGCGGTGCCAGCACCCACACCCGCAAGAGCAGCGTTGCCGATGGCGCCTTCGAGGATGATGTCGAGGCCCTGTCCGAGATCCGCCGCCTGTTCGACTTCCTGCCGCTGAACAATCGCGACAAGGCCCCCGTCCGGCCGTTCTTCGACGATCCCGCGCGGATCGAGGAAAGCCTCGACACGCTGATCCCCGACAACCCCAACCAGCCCTACGACATGCGCGAACTGATCGCCAAGGTCGCTGACGAGGGCGATTTCTACGAGATCCAGAAGGATTTCGCGGGCAACATCCTGACCGGGTTTGTCCGCATCGAGGGCCGCACGGTCGGAGTCGTGGCCAATCAGCCGATGGTCTTGGCCGGCTGCCTCGACATCGACAGCAGCCGCAAGGCCGCGCGCTTCGTGCGCTTCTGCGACGCCTTCGAAATCCCGATCCTGACCTTCGTCGATGTGCCCGGCTTCCTGCCGGGGACCGGGCAGGAGTATGGCGGGGTCATCAAGCATGGCGCGAAACTGCTGTTCGCCTATGGCGAGGCGACGGTGCCGAAGGTCACGGTCATCACCCGCAAGGCCTATGGCGGGGCCTATGACGTGATGGCCTCGAAGCATCTTCGCGGCGATTTCAACTATGCCTGGCCCTCGGCCGAGATCGCGGTGATGGGCGCCAAGGGTGCGGTCGAGATCCTTTACCGCAGCGAACTGGGCGAGGCCGACAAGATCGCCGCGCGCACGAAGGACTACGAGGATCGCTTTGCCAACCCGTTCGTCGCCGCCGAAAAGGGTTTCATCGACGAGGTGATCCAGCCGCGCTCGACCCGCCGCAGGGTCGCCCGTGCCTTCGCCTCGCTGCGCGGCAAGCAGTTGTCGAACCCGTGGAAAAAGCACGACAACATTCCCCTGTAAGTGACGGAATTCGATCGTGATGCACAAAAGCGTGAATGATGCGGCCGGGCCACAGGACGGCGGGTTTGCGCCGCCCGACCCCGACCCCGGCTGTCGGCCGTGGGGGCGCGCGGCTATGATCGGCGTCGCGGCGGCTCGTCAAGAGGCCGTCCCCACCCCGAGCAGCCGGGCGCCTCGCCGCCCGCCTTACAGGAGCAGAACCTCATGTCGAAGAAAATCATCCTCGGCCTCGTGCTGGTGTCGGCCTTCGCAGCCTGCCAGCGTCAGCAGCCGGAAGTCGATGTCTACACGCCCACCGCGCCGGTCACCACCGAGCCGGTCTATTCGGGCAAATACGGCAACTGATGCCGGCACCTCGCGGACCGGGCGGCAGCGCCGCCCGGTCCGGACGTCGCGTCCTGCGGGGGCGCGGCCATGCTGAAGCATCGCGGCTTTCCGGGCCGTCTGCCGGGCACCGACTTCCAGTTCACCATACGCCGCGAGAACCGCAAGGCCGGTCCCACGCCGCTGACGCAGCGCGAGCGGTTCCGCCATCGCAAGCCCGCCGACCAGCGCGCCGATGCGGGATTCCTGGCCGCCCTGATCGAGAATTTCGGCGATGAGCCCTTCGTGCGCGGCAATCTGGATGCCGGACGGCTGTCCTGGCTTCTGGGCCGCGAGGTCAAGCCGGTTGGCGATTTCGACCCGGCCGATTACGACCAGCTTCTGCGCGTCGACATGCAGGTGGCCGAAGCCTCGTTTCCGCAGCTGTTCGCGGCCGACGGACCGTCCGGACCTGACCGGGACGATGCCGATGCCGACCGGGACGAGGGCGATGACGGGGATGGGCGCTGATGGGCGATTTGCTGCTTGGCTCCTGGCTGTCACACCCATGTCAGTTTGACTACGCCCGGCGCTGTGCGATAGTCAGCGCGTGTTTTCAACACCGTGCCCCGAAACGGGCCACAGATACAGGCAGAACCACATGCAGACTTCGCTTTTCATCCGCCTCGCCGGCGTCAGCCTCGTCGCGGCCGGCCTTTCGGCCTGCGCCCCCGGCTACCAGACCGGCCTGTCGCCCGACGCACAGCGCGCCGCTGGCGGGGCCGTGGCCGGTGCTGTCATCGCCAAGGCGCTTGACGAGGACATCGCGACCGGCGCGGCCATCGGCGCGGCCGGCGGTGCGCTGTGCGACGAATTCGGCGTCTGCCAGCGTCGCTACTGATCGCACAACGGCGCGGCCCGCCGGTCCCGGTCGCACCGGGTCGGGTGGGCGCGCCCCTCTCCTGACAGGTCAGAGCCCATGCACAAATCCCTTGCCCTCGTGGCACTGCTCGGCGCGGTTTCGGTCGCGGGCTGCACGCAGAACATCAACCCGACCGACACCGACCGCGCGCTTATCGGTGCGGGCGCCGGTGCGCTTATCGCCGATCTGGCGGGTGAAAGCCCGCTGGCCGGGGCCGCCATCGGCGCCGGAGCCGGGGCGCTCTGCAACGACGCTCGCCTCTGCGAGTGATCCCGAGGTTGCGCCGTCTGCGGGCAACCGCGGCGGCGCGGCACTGACATTCCCGCGCGGGCCGCACCCCGGACCCGTCACGACAACAGAAGGACGACCCTCATGGCCAAGGCATTTGCCCTTGCCGCCGTGCTTGGCGCAACTGCGCTGGCCGGCTGCACCCAGAACATCAACCCGACCGATGTCGACCGCGCCGCGATCGGCGCTGCGGCTGGCGCCACCATCGCCGCTGTCGGCAACCGCAAGGAAAGCGACATCTACAAGGCCGCAGCCATCGGCGCGGCCGGCGGGGCGCTGTGCAACGACGTGCGGCTCTGCCAATAACGCCATTGCGGGCGGCGCGCCGACGGCGCGGCCCCGATCCTCAGCAACCGCGCGTGGCCTGACCGCCGCGCGCGGTCTTTTCATGTCTGCCGGCCGGGGGGGCCCATGTTCAAGAAAATCCTGATCGCCAACCGGGGCGAGATCGCCTGCCGCGTCATCAAGACCGCCCGCAGGATGGGGATCGCCACGGTCGCGGTCTATTCCGATGCCGACCGCAATGCGCTGCATGTGAAGATGGCCGACGAGGCGGTTCATATCGGCCCGCCGCCGGCCAGCCAGTCCTATATCGTCATCGACAGGATCATGGACGCGATCCGCCAGACCGGCGCCGAGGCCGTCCATCCCGGCTATGGCTTCCTGTCCGAGAACATGAAATTCGCCGAGGCGCTCGAGGCCGAGGGCGTCGTCTTCATCGGTCCGCCCAGCCCGGCGATCGAGGCGATGGGCGACAAGATCACCTCGAAGAAGCTGGCGCAGGAAGCCGGCGTCAGCACCGTGCCGGGCTATATGGGCCTGATCGCGGATGCCGACGAGGCGGTGACGATCTCGAACCAGATCGGCTATCCGGTGATGATCAAGGCATCCGCCGGCGGCGGCGGCAAGGGCATGCGCATCGCCTGGAGCGATGACGAGGCGCGCGAGGGATTCCAGTCCTCGAAGAACGAGGCCGCCAGCAGCTTTGGCGACGACCGCATCTTCATCGAGAAATTCGTCACCCAGCCCCGCCATATCGAGATCCAGGTCCTGGCCGACAAGCATGGCAACGCGGTCTATCTGCACGAGCGCGAATGTTCCATCCAGCGCCGCAACCAGAAGGTCATCGAAGAGGCACCCTCACCCTTCCTCGACGAGGCGACGCGGGCGGCGATGGGTCAGCAGGCGGTCGCGCTGGCCCGCGCGGTGGGCTATACCAGCGCAGGCACGGTCGAGTTCATCGTCGATGGCGACCGCAACTTCTATTTCCTCGAGATGAACACCCGCCTGCAGGTGGAACATCCGGTCACCGAACTGATCACCGGCATCGATCTGGTCGAACAGATGATCCGGGTGGCCGCGGGCGAGCCCCTGCCCTTCGCGCAGCAGGACCTGAAGATCAATGGCTGGGCGATGGAAAGCCGGCTTTACGCCGAGGACCCCTATCGCGGCTTCCTGCCCTCGATCGGCCGGCTGACCCGCTATCGCCCGCCCTCCGAGGTGGCCGACCGCGCCCATGTCGTCCGGAACGACACCGGCGTCTACGAGGGCGGCGAGATCAGCATGTTCTATGACCCGATGATCGCCAAGCTGTGCACCTGGGCGCCCGACCGCGCCCGCGCCATCGAGGCGATGCGGGTGGCGCTGGACGAATTCGAGGTCGAGGGCATCGGCCACAACCTGCCCTTCCTGTCGGCGGTGATGGACCACCCGAAATTCGTCTCGGGCGACATCACCACCGCCTTCATCGCCGAGGAGTATCCCGAGGGCTTCCAGGGCGTCACCCCGCCCGAGACCGAGGTGGCGCGCATCGCGGCGGCGGCGGCGGCGATGCATCGCGTGGCCGAGATCCGGCGCACCCGGATCAGCGGCCGGCTGGACAACCACGAACGCCATGTCGGCGAGAACTGGGTGGTCTTCGTCGCAGGGCAGGAATTTCCCGTGCGCATCCGCGCCGACCGCGACGGGGCGAATGTCCTGATCGAGGGCGGCACCCTGCGGGTCGAGGGCGACTGGAAGCCGGGACAGTCGCTGGCGCGGATGATGATCGACGGGGTGCCGCTGGTGATGAAGGTGGACAAGATCCCCGCCGGCTTCCGGCTGCGCAGCCGAGGCGCCGACCTGAAGGTTCAGGTGCGCCGACCCCGCGCCGCCGAACAGGTCCGCCTGATGCCCGAGAAGGTCGCGCCCGACACCTCGAAATTCCTGCTCTGCCCGATGCCGGGGCTGATCGTGCGGATCAACGTCGCCGCCGGCGACGAGGTGCAGGAGGGTCAGGCGCTGGCCACCGTCGAGGCGATGAAGATGGAAAACATCCTGCGCGCCGAGAAGAAGGGCGTGGTGAAATCGGTGAACACCGAGGCCGGCCAGAGCCTGAAGGTGGACGACGTCATCATGGAGTTCGAATGAGGCGCAGGCTTCGCGATCCTGATCCCTGCCATCCTGCCCCCGGCGCGCATGGGCCGGGGCGGCGTCGCTGATGCCGCCCTTCGACGCATATCTGTCGCCCCAGGCGCAGCAGGCGGTCATCGCCGGCGTGTTCCTGGCGGCGGGGTGGTGGGTCGTGGCATACCAGAACCGCCGCCGCGACGCCAATCTGCGGGCCGAGCGGGTGCGCGACGTGCAGCGCGCCCTGTTCGCCGAGATCCGCGCCTATCTCGCGGCGCTTCAGCGCGACGATGTGGGGGCCTATGGCGCGCAGATCATGGATCGCATCCTGACCGAGCCCGGCTATTTCCCGGTGATCCCGACCGAACGCAACGACGCGATCTTCCGCGCCATCACGGCCGAGATCCATGTGCTGCCCCGCGACACGGTCGATCCGATCGTGCTCTATTACAGCCAGTTGAACGCCATTTCGGCGATGATCGCGGATCTGCGGGAACTGGATGTCGCGAGGATCGGGGCCGACCGCGCGGCCAGCATGTATCGCGACTATATCTCGATGAAGGTCGAGGCGCTGGAACTGGGCGGAACGGCGCTGGAGGCGATCCGCGCCAATATCGACGGCCGCGGCGCGGCCGGCGCGCTCAATAACCCGGCTTCGGGCCGGTCCGGCCGGTGATCGGCGGAGGGTTGTAGGATGTCGTGCTCATCGCGGAACTCCCGTCTCTCTCGGGTCAATATAGGGCCTTGGACGCGCCGGTTCAATCGTCATGGCGCAAGCCCGGCGCGGCCGATCTCTTGCCGGCGCAGCGGGAACTTGTCGATGGCGCGGCTGATCTCGCGCACGTCCCAGGGCGCGGGCTTGCGCTGCTTGACCTGCCCGTCCTTGTCGATCACCACCAGCGAGAAGCCGCGCGGATGCAGTTGCCGCCGCCAGGGCGAGGCCGCGGCGGGGTCGGCGTCGGTGATCACCACCACGTCACGCTCGGCCAGCATCCCGGGGCGCGACCGCAGCGCCTGCATCTGTTCGCGGAAGGCCGGATCGTCGGGGGTGTCGGCAAAGACCACCACCGGGCGTGCGGTCCACAGGAAATCGCCGGGCGCCACCGCCGCCGCATCGAATTCGCGCAGCACCGCCGCGGCGGTTGCCGGCATCGCGGCGCCGGGCATCTCCTCGGGACTCATCGGCCGGGCCGGCGCCGGCGGTGTGCCGGGCGCCTCGGGCGGCGGCGCCTCGCGGGCCGGGCCCATCGCCGCCAGTGCCATCGCGAAAATCAGGAATTTCAACTTCATCGGCACCTCATCCTTGCCTGAATATAGGCACGGACGGGCCGCGGGAAAGGACGCATGATGACAAATCCGACGCTGGAACAATGGCGCAGCCTGGCCTCGAAGGAGTTGAAGGGCGCGGACCCCGACAGCCTGACCTGGGATACGCTGGAGGGGATCGCCGTCAAGCCGCTCTATACCGAGGCCGACACCGAGGGGCTGGCGCATCTGGGCAGCCTGCCGGGCATGGCGCCCTATACCCGCGGGCCGCGCGCCACCATGTATGCGGGCAGGCCCTGGACGATCCGCCAATATGCCGGCTTTTCCACCGCCGAGGAATCCAACGCCTTCTATCGGCGCAACCTTGCCGCGGGCCAGCAGGGCGTGTCGGTGGCCTTCGACCTCGCCACCCATCGCGGCTATGACAGCGACCATCCGCGGGTCGAGGGCGATGTCGGCAAGGCGGGCGTGGCCATCGACAGCGTCGAGGACATGAAGATCCTGTTCGACGGCATCCCCCTGGACCGGGTGTCGGTCAGCATGACGATGAACGGCGCGGTCATCCCGATCCTCGCGAATTTCATCGTCGCGGGCGAGGAGCAGGGCCATTCCCGCGCGGTGCTGTCGGGCACGATCCAGAACGACATCCTCAAGGAGTTCATGGTTCGCAACACCTATATCTACCCGCCCGAACCCTCGATGCGGATCATCGCCGACATCATCGAATACACCGCCGCCGAGATGCCACGGTTCAACTCGATCTCGATTTCCGGCTATCACATGCAGGAAGCCGGCGCGAACCTGGTGCAGGAACTGGCCTACACCCTTGCTGACGGGCGCGAATATGTGCGCGCGGCGATGGCGGCCGGCATGGATGTGGACGCCTTCGCGGGGCGGCTGTCCTTCTTCTTCGCGATCGGCATGAACTTCTTCATGGAAATCGCCAAGCTGCGCGCGGCGCGGCTGCTGTGGCACCGGATCATGACCGAGTTCGGCGCGCAGAAGCCGGGCAGCCTGATGCTGCGCACGCATTGCCAGACCTCGGGCGTCAGCCTGCAGGAGCAGGACCCCTACAACAACGTCATCCGCACGGCATACGAGGCGATGTCGGCGGCGCTTGGCGGCACGCAGTCGCTGCATACCAACGCGCTGGACGAGGCCATCGCCCTGCCCACCGATTTCAGCGCCCGGATCGCGCGCAATACGCAGCTGATCCTGCAGGAGGAAACCGGCATCACCCATGTCGTCGATCCGCTGGCGGGCAGCTATTACGTCGAAAGCCTGACGGCGGAACTGGCCGAGAAGGCCTGGGCGCTGATCGAGGAGGTCGAGGAGATGGGCGGCATGACCAAGGCTGTCGCCTCCGGCATGCCCAAGCTGCGGATCGAGGAAACCGCCGCCCGCCGGCAGGCGATGATCGACCGCGGCGAGGAGGTGATCGTCGGCGTCAACCGCTATCGCAAGGAGCGCGAGGACCCCATCGACATTCTCGACATCGACAACGTCAAGGTGCGCGACAGCCAGATCGCGCGTCTGGAACGCATCCGCGCCAGCCGCGACGCCGCCGCCTGCACCGCCGCGCTGGCCGAGCTGAGCCGCCGCGCCCGCGAAGGCGGCAACCTTCTGGAGGCCGCTGTCGAGGCCGCCCGCGCCCGCGCAACCGTCGGAGAGATCAGCATGGCGATGGAAAAGGAATTCGGACGCCACCGTGCCGAGGTCAGGACGCTGGCCGGGGTCTATGGCGCCGCCTATGAGGGCGACGAGGGCTTCGCGGCCATCCAGGCCGATGTCGAGGCCTTTGCGGCCGAGGAAGGCCGGCGGCCGCGCATGCTGGTGGTCAAGATGGGCCAGGACGGCCATGACCGCGGCGCCAAGGTGATCGCCACCGCCTTCGCCGATATCGGCTTCGACGTGGATGTGGGGCCGCTGTTCCAGACCCCGGACGAGGCGGCGCAGGATGCGATCGACAACGATGTGCATGTGGTCGGCATCAGTTCGCAGGCGGCGGGGCACAAGACGCTGGCGCCAAAGCTGATCGAGGCGCTGAGGGCGCAGGGCGCGGGCGACATCCTGGTGATCTGCGGCGGGGTGATCCCTCAGCAGGACTACGATTTCCTGAAGAAGGCGGGCGTGAAGGCGATCTTCGGGCCGGGGACCAACATTCCCATGGCCGCGGCCGACATCCTGCGCCTGATCCGCGAGGCCCGCGCGGCCTGAGCCCGCACGGGCTTGCGTCCCGCGGTGGCCGGGGGGCTGTCTGCCCCCCGGACCCCCCGAGGATATTTCCGCCAGGGCAAAGGCGGATCGGGTCTGCGTGCCGAGGCCGCGGGGTCCAGGGTCGGCCGGTCAGACCTCTTCGATGCGCAGCTCGACCGGATCGCTGACCAGCACGCCGGTGCGCGGCAGCGCCTCGATGGCGAAGTCGATGGCATCGGGGGTGGTCTTGTGGGTAACGACCAGCACCGGTACGCTGCTGTCGCTGTGCTGGCCGTATTGGCGCATCCGGTCGATCGAGATGCCCGCATCGCCCAGAACCGTGGCGATCTTGGCCAGGGCGCCGGGCTTGTCCTGCAATTCGAGGCGCAGATAATAGGCGGCCGGCACAGCCGTGCGCGCCGGCTGCGCCGCCGTCAGCGACGCGGCCGGCTGGCCGAAGACCGGCAGGCGGACGCCGCGCGCTATCTCGACGATGTCAGACAGGACCGCGCTGGCGGTCGGGCCTTCGCCGGCGCCGGCGCCGCGCAGGACGATCTGCCCGACGCTGTCGCCCTCGACCACCACCATGTTGGTGCCGCCATGCAGCTGTCCCAGCGGGCTGTCGGCGGGCACGAGGCAGGGCGACATGCGCTGTTCGAGCCCGCGCGCCGTCATCTGCGCGACGCCCAGCAGCTTGATGCGGTAGCCCAGGTCCGCGGCGCGGCGGATGTCGTCGATGCTGACGCGCTCGATCCCCTCGATCTCGACGGCGCCGAAATCGACCTGGGTGCCGAAGGCGATGGCCGACAGGATCGCCAGCTTGTGGCCGGCGTCGATGCCGCCCACGTCCAGCGTCGGGTCGGCCTCGAGATAGCCCAGTTGGCGCGCCTCTTCGAAGACCGCCTCGTAGGGCAGGCCCGCGCTTTCCATCCGGGTCAGGATATAGTTGCAGGTGCCGTTCATCACCCCCATGACACGGCTGATGTCGTTTCCGGCCAGCGATTCCGTCATCGCCTTGATGACCGGGATGCCGCCCGCCACCGCCGCCTCGAAGCGGATCGCGCGGCCGAGGCTTTCGGCCAGTTCCGCCAGGTCCTGCCCATGCATGGCCAGCAGCGCCTTGTTGGCCGTGACGACGTCCTTGCCGGCGCGCAGCGCGGCCTCGATGCTGTCCCTGGCGATGCCGTTGTCGCCGCCGATCAGTTCGACGAAGACATCGACATCGTCGGCCCGGGCAACCGCCACCGGATCATTTTCCCAGCGATAGGCGGACAGGTCGGCATCGCGGTTCTTGAGCCGGTCGCGGGCGCTGATCGCGGTGATCGTCACGTCACGGCCCGACCGGCGGGCCAGCAGCTCGGCATGTTTCTGGACGATCTTGACGACACCGATCCCGACGGTGCCCAGCCCGGCAATACCGAGGCGCAGGGGGGACGACATGGAAGCCTCATGGTTCACGATTGCGCGGGGTGTTAGCGCGCCCGGCCTTCTGTTGCAACGAGGAAGGCTGCGGCCGGTCCTGCCGATCGGAGCCGGCGTCAGAGCGGCCATCGGGTCTGGCGGCGACAGGCGACGAGATCGGCGGGGGAAGGTCCGGTCCGGGCGTTTCTGCCTGCGCGGACGAAGCGACCCGCCATGATCGCCATCAGGCCCGGAATCGGCCGAAGGGACGCCCGCGGCGCGCGGAAGGCAGGGCAGAGCCCAAGGGGCAATCCCGCAGCAGCCAGACAGATCGGATTGCGCGGCCGCGCGACGACGCAGCCATGACGCAGCCCGCGCGGCGGACCTTGCGGGTCAGGGGTGGTGCCGCAGGGCCACAGCCGACGTTCCGCGGTCCAGGGCAGCGCGCGGCCCGCACCGGTCAGCGCCTGGCCGGGCCAGACCCGCCAGGCGGACCGGCGCACCGTCGATGGGCGGCCGCATCGCCTAGTCCCCGTCCCCGAGGCCCGCCCATTGGCCGTCGATGCCGGTGGATCGCATGATCGACACCACCCGACGCGCCGCCCGCAGCGTCAGGGCATGGATGTCACGGACATCGCCCGCATTCATGTCGTCGGGAAAGCGTTCGCCGCGGGTGTTGATGAAGGTCGGGTGCCAGTATCCCGCCTGCTGGCCGGGCCGCCACGAGGCATGGCAGAGAAGGTTGCGGTGCAGCCGGATGCGGTCGAGGTCCTCGGCGAGGCTTTGGCAATCCTCGATCCCGGCCTGGCGCATCGACGCCGCGAAACTGTCGATCAGCGTGCCGAGGGTGTCGTCGGCGATGTCCTCCATGCGCCGCAGCCAGCGTCGCAGTTCGGTATCGTCGGCCTCCTGCCCCAGGTCCTGCCGGGTCAGCGAGAAGATCGCCCGCTTCAGCGCCTCTTCGAGGAACCCGAAACCCGAGACCGCATGGCCGATGGCCGATGCCATCTCGTCGGACAGGCGGTCTGGTGCGCGCGGCAGGGTCATTGCGATGTCATAGCCCGGCGGGCGGGGCCTGTCTGCCCCGTCGCGCCATCGGCTCGCCGGGGGGACGGAACGGTCAGCTGCCCGCGATGATGCGCACGTAGTTGCGCGTCTCGCGATAGGGCGGGATGCCGCCATGCTTGGCAACCGCGCCGGGACCCGCATTGTAGGCCGCAAGCGCGAGGCGCCAGTTGCCGAACTGGTTGTACATCATGCGCAGATAGCGGGCGCCGCCGTTCAGGTTCTGCACCGGGTCGTTGGGATTGACCCCCAGCTTGGCCGCCGTGCCCGGCATCAGCTGCGCCAGTCCGGTCGCGCCCTTGTGCGACCGCGCGCGCGGGTTCCAGCCCGATTCCTGCTGCACGAGGCGCAGGAACAGATCCTCGGGCACGCCATGCTTGCGCGCCGCCGCCCGGGCATGGGGGATGAAGTCGCTGCGCTTGCCGCGATAGGCCGGGATGTTGGTCGACAGCTGGATGTCGACGATGCTGCGATTGCCGCCGCCCGGCTGAAGCCGCGCCGACTGCTGGTATTGCGACGCCAGCCGCGAGTCCATCAGCCGGGTCTGCCGGGCGAACTGGTCGGCCCGCGATTTCGATGAACTGCCCGACAGGCGCAGCCCCTCGGCGGCGGCCGGCATGGCCAGCGCGATGATCGTGGCGACGCACAGCGCCGTCCTGGCCCGGGGAATGATCCGCATGTCCTCGCCCTCGTTCTTGCCGTCCTGCGGTCGCCGGCGCGCCGGACCGACCGAGTGACTCACCTGCCGCGATGTTGTGCCCTCTCGCGTTCACGGGAAACTATACAGCAATCGCCGCATCCCGCCAGCCACCCGGTTTTGGGGCCTCGGGGCGGCGCGACGATCGGCAAGGTTCCGCCGATCCGGCCCTGACGGCGCAGCCGCGCGGCGCGCGGCTTGGCGGGCGGTCGCGGCCGGCAACCGGGCGGCGAATGGCTTGCAGGCCGGGCCTCGCCTGCGCTAGACCGGCCTGCGACAGACAGAAGCAGGGAACCCGGCATGGCAGGCAGCGTCAACAAGGTCATTCTGATCGGCAATCTGGGCCGAGACCCGGAAATCCGCACCTTCCAGAACGGCGGAAAGGTCGCCAATCTGCGGATCGCGACATCCGAGCAGTGGAAGGACCGCACCAGCGGCGAGCGGCGCGAGAAGACCGAATGGCATTCGGTCGCGGTCATGTCCGAGGGGCTGGTCAACGTGGTCGAGCGGTTCCTGAAGAAGGGCAGCAAGGTCTATGTCGAGGGCCAGCTGGAAACCCGCAAATGGCAGGACCAGTCTGGCCAGGACCGCTATACGACCGAGGTCGTCCTGCGCGGCTTCAACGGCACGCTGCAGATGCTTGACGGCCGCGGCGACGGCGGCGGCGGCGGACGCGATTCGGGCGGCTATGGCGGCGGCTACGACGATTCCCGCGGCGGCGGCGCGGGCGGCGGCGCCCCCTCGGGCGGCGGACGCAGCGAATACGACGACGAGATCCCGTTCTAGCGGACCCTCGCCGCGAATCGATCCGGCCTGATGCGCGGGCGGTCCCCTGGGGCCGCCCGTTCGCCTTTGCGGGTGCCATGAAAAAGATTGCGCGGGGCCGGGCCGATGCCGCCTGCTCGTTGCGCGGTGCGGCCCGGCCGCTTGCCGAATGATCCGCTGCTTGCATTGCTCCGCGCGGCGGGTCTTCTGGCCGGGTTTCAGGGCGATCCGCGGCGGATCGCGGCAGGCCCGCACGGGGCCTTGCGAGGGGGAGGAAAGACCACATGACACTGACCGTCACCGATCTGAAGGCGCCCGAGGGGTTCGAGCGTCTGGTCCGCGCCGAGGACGCCGAGGCCGGGCTTCGGGCGCTGATCTGCATTCACTCGACGGTCCTGGGTCCGGCGGCGGGCGGCTGCCGGATGTGGGCCTATGGCGGCGAGGCCGAGGCAATCGAGGATGTCACCAGGCTGGCCCGCGGCATGACCTACAAGAACGCGATGGCGGGGCTTGGCCTTGGCGGCGGCAAGTCGGTGATCATCGGCGATGCGCGCCGCGACAAGACGCCGGCGATGATGCGCGCCTTCGGCCGCGCGGTCGAGGCGTTGGGGGGCCGCTACTACACCGCCGAGGATGTCGGCATCTCGCCCGAGGACATGGCCCATGCCGCACGCGAGACACGCTTTGCGGTCGGGCTGTCGGGCGCCTCGGGCGATCCCTCGCCCTGGACGGCCGAGGGGGTGTTCCGCTGTCTGCTGACCGGCGCCGCGCATGTCTTCGGCAGCGACGACCTGCGGGGCCGGCGGGTGCTGGTGCAGGGGCTCGGCCATGTCGGCATGGATCTGGCGCGCAAGCTGGCGGCGGCCGGCGCCGACCTGGTGGTGACCGACATCCACGCCGAGGCCCTGCGGATCGCCACGGCGGATCTGGGTGCTGCGGTCTGCGAGCCGGGCGCGGTCTTCGAGCAGCAGATGGATGTCTACGCGCCCTGCGCGCTGGGCGGGGTGATCACCGATGACAGCGCGGCGCGGCTTCGGGCGCGGCTGATCTGCGGGGCGGCCAACAACCAGCTTGCGACGCCGGCGCTGGCCCGCAGCCTCCGGGCGCGCGGCATCACCTACCTGCCCGACTACGTGGTCAATGCCGGCGGCATCATCAGCGTCGCCAGCGAGATCCACGGCAAGGACGACGCCTGGCGCCGCGCCCGGCTGGACGGGATCGCCGGGCGCGTGGCCGAGATGCTGGTCCGCGCCGGCGCCGAGGGCCGTTGCACCACCGACATCGCCGACGAGATGGTGGGGCGGATGCTGCAGGGCCGCTCGGCCGCCTGATCCGCGCGACCGGACGCGGCCGCCGGAACGCAGCGCCGGCGGCGGGGCGCGGGGGCGCAGCCCCCAGCCGCGCGGACCCCTCGACGGGGTCCAAGCGGCTTGCCTGCTGCCGCCCCGGACCGGCCCACCCCGAACCGGCCGCCGGGACAACGCGCCCGGCGCGCTGTCAGCCCGGCGGGATGGGCCCGCCCGGCGAGGCGGTGCGCGGGCGCCCGCGCAGCCGCGCCTCGCGCCACATCGCATAGCCGCCCGCCGCCGCGATGATCCCCGCGCCGGCCAGCGTCCAGCCGTCGGGCCGCTCGCCGAACACTGCCATCGCCAGCAGGATCGCGAAGATCAGCCGGGAGTAGCGGAACGGCGCGATCGCCCCGATCTCGCCGATCCGCGTCGCGATGACCATCGCCAGATAGCCCCCCAGCCCGAAACCGACGCAGGCAAGCAGCATCGCCGCCTGCCTCGCATCGGGCATCATCATGCGCTGGCCGCCCAGCAGCGCAAGCACCGCGCCCGCAAACGCCATCGCGCCAAAGGCCGATGCCGTCAGCATCCCCGACCCGATTCCGGGCGGCAAGCGGCGGGTGATGAGGTCGCGCGCCGCCAGCGCCAGCACCGCGATCAGCGCCAGCAGCGAGGCCGGCTGATAGGCGTCGGTCCCCGGCCGCACGATCAGCAGGACCCCCGCGAAGCCTGCCAGGATCGACAGCCAGCGCCGCCAGCCGACCGGCTCGGACAGGAACAGCGCCGCACCCAGCGTCATCAGCAGCGGCAGCGCCTGCAGGATGGCCGATGCGATGCTGAGATCGCCCGTGGCCAGCGCGGTGACGAAGCAGATCGCGCAGATCGCCTCGCACAGATTGCGCGCCAGCACCCCGCGATGCAGCAGGTCGCGCGGCCGCAGCCCGCCGCCGCGCAGCGCCACCCAACTGCCAAACACCACCATGCCGGCCAGCCCGACGATCATCAGCACCTGTCCGGTCGGCATCGCGCGCGACAGCAGCTTCAGCAGCGTGTCCTCGAAGGCAAAGCCGGCCATCCCCAGTGTCATCAGCAGCGCGGCGCGGGCATTCTGGCCGCCGCCGTCCGCGCCGGGGCCCGCCTGCAGGGGCCCCTGCGGACCCGCTCGCCCGATCGCCTTCGCCATCTCCGTCCTCCTGCGGCCTGTGGTCGCGGCTTGCCGCAGCGCCGAACCGAGACCAGAATGCGCGCCGGTTGTCAAATCAGAGGCTGACATGATCCTGTCCGTTCCCGACATGAGCTGTGCCCATTGCAAGGCCGCGATCGAGGCCGCGTTGGGCCGCGCCGGTGGCCGCGCCGAGGTCGATCTGGCCGCGCGCACCGTCAGCGTCACCGGCCTCGACCGCCCGGCGGCCGAGGCCGCCATCCGCGCTGCCGGCTACGCGCCCGGCCCCGCCTGACGCAGTCGCATCGCCCCGAACACGCGGCTGTGATTGAGCGGGACTGACCCTTTTGCTATATGCTGTTTGCATGAAGGGTCTTCGAGACCGGTCGAACCGGCGTGCCCTCGATGAGGATAGGACAAGAAACCCGAGGAGACAGTCCCCATGCTGAACCGCATCATCGTCGCGGCGGCGGCCATCGCGATGACCGCACCGCTGGCCATGGCCGGCCCCATCGACAGCGCCTGCGTGCGATCCGATCGCGCGCGCGGCAATTCGCCGCTGTGCGGCTGCATCCAGCGCGTCGCCGACCAGACCCTGTCGCGATCCGACCAGCGCCGCGCCGCCGCCTTCTTCAAGGACCCGCATCACGCCCAAGAGGTGCGGATGTCCAAGAGTGACGCCGACAACGCCTTCTGGGCGCGCTACAAGAACTTTGCCTCGGCAGCCGAGGCTTACTGCCGCTGACGCCGATGCGGATCGTGGCGCTGACCGGGGCGGGCATTTCAGCCGAAAGCGGGCTTGCCACCTTCCGCGCCAGCGAGGGGCTGTGGGAACGGCATCGCATCGAGGACGTCGCCACGCCCGAGGCCTTCGCCCGCGATCCGGCCCTGGTGCATCGGTTCTACAACGCCCGGCGCGACAAGGCGGCGGCGGCACGGCCCAACGCCGCGCATCTGGCGCTGGCGCGGCTTGCCGAGAGCCACGACCTGACGCTTGTCACCCAGAATGTCGACGACCTGCATGAACGCGCCGGCAGCCCCGGGGTGATCCACATGCATGGCCGGCTGGCCGGGGCGCTCTGCGCGGCCTGCGGCCATCGCTGGCCGGCACCCGCCCGGATGCAGCCGCAGGATCCCTGCCCGCATTGCGCCGCGCCCGCCACCCGCCCCGATATCGTCTGGTTCGGCGAGATGCCCTATCGGCTGGACCGCATCTGGGCCGCGCTCGAGGCCTGCGACCTCTTCGCGGCGATCGGCACCTCGGGCAATGTCCATCCCGCCGCCGGATTTGCCCGGCATGCCGCGCGGCACGGCGCCGAATGCGTCGAGCTGAACCTCGAGGCCAGCCGCAACGCCGATGATTTCGACCGCCGCATCCTCGGCCCAGCCTCGCGCACCGTGCCCGACTGGGTCGCCGCCCTGACCGCGCGCTGAGGCGTGCGCCCGGCGCCGCGCCGCGGGCTTTCACGCCGGTTTCATGCTAGCATCGGATCATCCCGCCAGATCGCGATTGCACGAGGCCGACGATGAAACTTGCCGTCTGGAACATGGAATGGCTGAACGACATGGTGACCACCGATGCCGACGGGCAACCGGTGCTGAAGCCGGGCGACGTCCGCGTGCGCGGCCCCAAGCCTCCCTGGCAATCCGAAAACCCGACCGTCGCACAGCGCTCGGCGCTGATCGCGGAGGGGCTGGCCGACCTGGACGCCGATCTGGTGGTGGTGGTCGAGGGGCCGAACATGGGCGGCGAATTGCAGGCGATCTTCGACGCGCTGGCGCCGGGCGACTGGCTGTGCCACGTCCAGCGGTCGCGCTATCTGTCGCGGCCGGGCGCGGGCGGCCGCAGGCTGGGATCGTCGCAATGCGTCGGGCTTGCGCTGCGCATCGACCGTGGCGCCTTCGCCGTTCCGCCGGCGATCGTCTGGGACAGCGAGGAGCCCGCCTCCGGCGCGGTCTTCGACGCCTCCGAGCCGTTCTTCCTGGATGTCGAGGAAAACGGCATCTTCGAATGGTTCCGCTACGAGCGCCGGCCGCTCTATGCCGAGATCCGCCCCGCCGCGGGCCGCCCGTTCCGCATCCTCGGGCTGCACCTGAAGTCCAAGGGCATCTTCGCGGCCTATGAATGGTCGAAATGGTGGCAGCTGGCCGATGCCAACCGCCGCCGCCTGCTGGCCCAGTGCCGGCACCTGCGCACGCATTTCCTCGACCGCTACCTGACCGAGGCCGGGACGGCCGGGATCCCGCTGGTGGTCTGCGGCGACATCAATGACGGGCCGGGCTTCGACACCTCGGAAATGCGGCTGCTGGCCTCGGGGGTCGAGACGGTGATGGGCACCGTCTGGCGCCCCCGACTGAGCCTCGGCAATGCGCTGTTCGACGGGCTGTCGCCCGCCGATCAGGAGGCGCTGAACTTCGAGGACCTGGGCACGACGCGATTTCCCGACCCGATCTTCAACGACGTGCATCACCGGGTCTGGATCGACCACATCCTCTACAGCCGCAACGCGCCGCAGGGCTGGGTCCGCGAGGCGCGGATCCCGCGCGAGACCGCGGGCGGCACCGAATACTGGAAGATCAGTGACCATTTCCCGGTCACCGCGCTGATCGACCTGCCGCCGGCCACGGCCTGAGGGCCTTTGGGCTTGCGCGAATCCGGCAGACGGGCTAGGCCCGCCCTGCCTCGGTTCCGGGCCATGCCCGGTGAAAAGGGAACGCGGTGCGATTCCGCGACTGCCCCCGCAACTGTCAGCGGCGAGCGAGGCCGGAGAATGCCACTGTCCGCACCCTGCGCGGATGGGAAGGTCCGGCCAAGCCTTGACCCGCGAAGTCAGGAGACCTGCCGAAGGCCGTCACCCTGAGGGCATGCGAGGGGCATGCGCGAAGCGGATCTTCCGTCGTGGTGGTGTCCCCTGTCCGGCGCAGCCCTGCTGCCCGGATCAACCGCGTCCCATGCCGCCCGCCCGCGGCCGGAAGGATCCCGACCGATGAACCGCCCCGCCCTGCTGATTGCCGCCGCCCTGCCCGCCAGCCTCGCGCTGGCCCTGCCCGCCCGGGCCCTGCAACCCTATGTCCTGCCCGAGATCACGCTCAGCGCCTATCAGACCGAGGCCGAACTGGGCCGCACCGGCGCCACCGTCGAGGTCGTCACCCGCGAGGATCTGGAGGCCGAGGGCAGCGCCCGGCTGGTGGACTACCTGACCACCCTGCCCGGCATCTCGGCCACCGCCAATGGCGGTTTCGGAACCCAGGCCACGCTGAGGCTGCGCGGGTTGGCCGGGCAGTATGTCAAGGTGCTGGTCGACGGCATCGACGTGTCGGATCCCTCCTCGACGCAGATCCGGCTTGATCCCGGCGCGCTGATGACCGGGGACATCGCCCGCATCGAGGTGCTGAAGGGGCCGCAATCGGCGCTGTACGGATCAGAGGCGATCGGCGGCGTGATCTCGATCACCACGCTGCAGGCCGACGAGCCGGGCACCCGGCAGCGCGCGGCGCTGGAATATGGCAGCCACGCGACCAGCCGCGCGGCCTACAGCGTCACCACCGCCGGCCAGCGCCACGGGCTGGCGCTGACCCTGCAACAGCTGGACACCGACGGCTTCTCGGTGGCCGACGAGGCAGATGGCAACACCGAGGCCGACGCCGCCCGCGCCCGGCGGGCCACCCTGTCGGGCCGGGTCGACCTGACCGACAGCCTCAGCCTTGGCGCCGCGGGCTTCTGGCAACAGACCGAGGCCGAGACCGATGGCGACTTCCCGGTGCTGGAGGACGGCGCCGACGCCAGCAACGCGATCACCCGCGGGCTGCGGCTGTTTGCCGAACATGACGCGGGCGGGCTGCGCAGCCTCCTGTCGATCCAGCGCAGCAGCATCGCCCGGCGCGAGATCTATGATGGCGTGACCTATCCCTATGACGGCATCCGGACCGAGGCGGAGTACATGGGCTCGACCGACCTGGGCACGCGAACGGTGCTGGCCTGGGGCGGCACCCACAGCCGCGAGGAGTTCGACGGTGACGGCACCACTGCCGGCTTCATCACCAATTCGGTCTTTGCCGAGGCGCGCTATGCGGCCAGCCCCGCGCTGGACCTGGCCTTGTCGCTGCGTCACGACAACAATTCGCAATTCGGCGGCAAGAACACCGCCCGGGTCGCGCTGGCCTGGCAGCCCGACGACCGCTGGACGCTGCGGGCGCAATGGGGAACCGGCTACCGCGCGCCCTCGCCCTACGAGCTTTATGGCGCATGGGTCGGCGTGCCCACGCTGCAGCCGGAAACCGCGCGGGGCGGCGAGATCGGCGTCGAATATGCCCTCGGCGCGGACAGCTTGATCCGCGCCACCGTCTTTCACACCGTGGTCACCGACCTGATCGACTATTCCTTCGACAGCTTCACCTATGCCCAGATCCCCGGCGACACGCGCAGCCGCGGGATCGAGTTGTCCGGCCGGACGCCGCTGGGCGCGGGGCTGGAGCTGTCGGGCAACTACACCTGGACCGACAGCGAACGCCCGGACGGGCTGCCGCTGGAGAGGGTGCCCGAACATGTGCTGAACCTGCGCCTTGACGCGCCGGTTGGCGCAAAGGCCCGCCTGGGTCTTGGCCTGACCCATGTGGCAGGCACGACCGACCGCGACGCGCCGCTGCCCGACTACACGCTGGTCGATGCTTCGGCCGAATACGCCCTGACCGACCGCGCCACCGGCTATCTGCGCATCGAGAACCTGCTGGACGAGGATTACCAGGTGCTGCGCGGCTATGGCACCTCGGGACGCGCGGTCTTTGCGGGGGTCCGTGCGGAGTTCTGAGCGCCTTCGACGCAGGCTGGCGGCGGTGCTGCTTGGCGCGGCCATGCTGGCCGGCCCGGCGCTTGCAGAGGCACCACCGCAGGGCGCCGCGACACCGCGCCGCGTGGTGTCGATGAACCTCTGCACCGACCAGATCGCAATGCTGCTGGCCGCGCCCGGCCAGCTTGTCTCGGTCAGCGACCTGGCCCGCAACCCGCGCATGTCCGCGATGGCCGACGAGGCGCGGGGTTTTGCCGCCAATCACGGTCGGGCCGAGGAAATCTACCTGCTGCGCCCCGACCTGGTCATTGCGGGCGCCTTTGCATCGGGGCCGACCGTGGCGCTGCTGCGGCGCCTCGGCCTGCGCGTCGAGGTGCTGGAACCCGCCGAAAGCATCGCGGCGATCCGGGCCGAGATTGTCCATGTGGGCGCCTTGCTGGGCCGCCACGAGGCGGCGGCCGACCTGCTGGCGCGGTTCGACCGGGGCGTGGCGCGCAGCGCGCGGCGCGAGGATCGCGGCCGGGCGGCGCTGTACTACGCCAACGGCTTCACCTCGGGCCGCGACACCCTGGCCGGCGAGATCCTGGCGCAGGCCGGCTATCGCAACATCGCGGCCGACTACGGCATCGCCACGACCACGCATCTGCCGATGGAACTGCTGGTGATGGCGCAGCCCGACCGGCTGATCACCGGCGCCAGATGGCCCGGCCAGTCGCGCGGCGAGGCGCTGCTGGAGCATCCGGCGCTGGCCCGCGCGGCACCGCGCCTCGCCGAGGTCACGGACCGCGACTGGGTCTGCGGCACCCCCTTCATCCTGCGCGCCATCGAGGCGCTGCGATGAGGGCCCTGTTCGCCGGGCTGGGGCTGCTGGTGGCGGCGCTGTGGCTGGCCTCGCTGCTGACCGGCCCGGCCGGGATCGCGCCGGCCGAGGCGATCGCCGCGCTGGTCCGTGGCGGCGAGGGTCCGGTGCCCATCGTGATGACCGAGATCCGCCTGCCCCGCGCGCTGCTGGGTCTGGCGGTCGGGGCCGGGCTGGGGCTGTCCGGCGCGGCGATGCAGGGATATCTGCGCAACCCGCTGGCCGAACCGGGGCTGATCGGCGTCTCGGGCATGGCGGCGCTTGGCGCGGTCATCGCGATACAGACCGGCCTGGCGCTGAGCGCGCCGCTGGCCCTGCCGGTCGCGGCCCTGACCGGCGCGGCGCTGGGGGTGGGGCTGCTGGTCGCGCTGGCCGGCCCGCGCGGCGGGTCGGTGACGCTGATCCTTGCCGGCGTCGCGATCTCGGCGCTGGCGGGGGCCGGCACGGCGCTGGTGCTGAACCTGTCGCCAAACCCCTATGCCGCCAACGAGATCGTCTTCTGGCTGATGGGATCGCTGGCCGATCGGTCGATGCAGCATCTGTGGCTGGCGCTGCCGCCGATGCTGTCGGGCGCGGCGCTGATCGTCAGCGCCGGGCGCGGGCTGGACGCGCTGACGCTTGGCGAGGGTGCGGCGGCCGCGATGGGCGTCTCGCCCGCCGGGCTGCGCTGGCGGCTGGTGGCAGGCGTGGCGCTGATCGTCGGGCCGGCGACGGCGGTTGCCGGAGCCATCGGCTTTGTCGGACTGGTCGTGCCGCACCTCCTGCGGTCCCGGGTCGGCGCGCGCCCCTCGGCGCTGCTGCCTGCGGCGGCGATGGGCGGGGCGGCGCTGTTGCTGGCGGCCGACATCGCGGTGCGGCTGATCCTGCCCGAGCGCGACCTGAAGCTGGGCGTGCTGACCGCCATCGTGGGGGCGCCACTGTTCCTGCACCTGATCTGGAAGACCCGCAGCGGGGGCCGGGTATGACCCTTCTGGACCTGCGCGGCCTGTCGGTCACCCGCCGCAACCGCCCCGTCCTGCACGGCATCGGCCTGGCCGTCAGGGCGGGCGAGCTGGTCGGGCTGATCGGTCCCAACGGCGCGGGCAAATCCTCGCTGATGGAGGCCGCGCTTGGCCTGATCCCCTTCACGGGCACCTCCGACCTGGCGGCGCTGGACCCCGGCCACCGCGCCCGCAGGGCCGCCTATCTGCCGCAATCGCGCGAGATTGCCTGGCCCGTCAGCGTCGAGGACCTGGTGGCGCTTGGCCGCATTCCCTGGCCCGGCGGCGGGCGCAGCCCCGCCGACCGCGCGGCCATCGACGCGGCCATCGCCCGGATGGGGCTCGAGGGGTTCCGCAGGCGCACCGCGCTGCGCCTGTCAGGGGGCGAACAGGCCCGCGCGCTGATTGCCCGCGCGCTGGCGCAGCAGACCCCCCTGCTGATCGCGGACGAGCCGGTGGCGGGCCTTGATCCGGCCCAGCAGCTGGCCTGCCTGCGGCTGTTTCGCGCACTCGCCGACGAGGGCCACGGCATCCTCGCCTCGATCCATGATCTGGGGCTTGCCGCGCGCTTCTGCACAAGGCTGGTGCTTCTGGCCGAGGGGCGGGTGCTGGCGGACGGCCCGCCCGATCAGGTCTTGCAGGATGCGCTGATGCGCCGCGCCTTCGGCATCATCACGCGGCGGATCGACACGCCGGACGGTCCGGCAATCCTCCCCGTCTGACAAATCGCTCCGATACTTTTTCGTTCAATGTCAGGACATTGCCGCAAGAACCTCATCCGTCAGCGCAGCAATCTCGTCGCGGGCGGGGCCGCTGCGGACGCGCTCGACCGCGCCCAGCCCCTGGCCCAGGGTTTCGGCATAGGCGACGCGGTTGGCGACCTGCGTCTCGGCCACGGCGGCGCCCAGTTCGGCCGCCTTCTCGCCCACCTCGGCCGACAGCCGGGTGTTCGGACGCACCCGGTTCAGCACCACCAGCACCGACGCCTTCTCGCGCCGCGCCAGATCCAGCACCCCCTCGGTCGCCCACAGGTCGACATGGCTTGCCGCCACCGGCACCAGCACCAGATCGGCGGCCCGCAGCGAGGGCCGCAGGTCGCTGTCGATCTTGGGCGGCGTGTCGATGATGACGAAATCGAACCGCCGCTTCAGCTTTTCGGATTCGTAGCTGGCGCCCCAGGCCGACGAGGTCGAGAAGTCCAGCGCCTCGTCCTCGCCCTGTGCGCCGAGGCGTTCGAGAAACCAGCGCCCCATGCTGCCCTGCGGGTCGGTATCCACCAGCGCGACCGAATGCCCGCGCTGATGCAGGCTGACCGCCAGATTGACCGCGATCGTGGTCTTGCCCGAGCCGCCCTTCTGCTGCGCCACCGTGATGATCCTGCCCGTCATCCTGCCGTCTCCCCGCCCGTTCAGGGCAGGTTAGCCGGGCGATTTTGCAATTGCGAGGAGTATTTGCGCCCGCAGCATCACGCGCGGTAGACGCCCTGAACCTCATACATCACCGGCTCGAAGCTTTTGCACATGGCGTGGATGTCGCGGTTCCTGCGGCGCATCTCGTCGCTGCGCAGCATCGCCTGGTAATCCTTGCGGTCGCGCCATTGCGAATAGGTGGCGATGCGGGTCTGCGCGTCGTTGAGATGGATTGCGCCAGCGATGAAGCCGGGCTGGTTGCGGATCACCTGATCCCAGGCGTCGCTGAGCAGGTCCAGCACGTCATGGGCGCTGCCGGGGGTGACCTCGAAGGTGCAGATGACGGTCTGTCCGTCGAAGTCCGGGCGGATGTCGGGCATGGCTGGCCTCCTTCTGGCGATGCGCTGCGATCAGCCTAGGCCCGAATTGCCCGCAGGCAAAGTCCCCAGGCCGCCCATTGCCGATGCCCGCGCGGCGGGGCATGGTCGGGCCGACATGACCTGCGGAGAGGCACCGATGATCCCGGTATTCGATGGCCACAACGACTTCCTGCAGCGCGTGGTCGCGGCGGGCAGCGAGGGGGTGGCGCTGTGGCTGTCGGGCGACGGGACCGGCCACCTGGACCTGCCGCGGGCCCGCGAGGGCGGGCTTGCGGGCGGCTTCTTCGCGATCTGGATCCCCTCGCCCGCCGGCCCCGACGATGCCGAGGCGGCGCTGATGATGCAGCAGCCGCCCTACCGCCTGCCGCTGCCCGACGCGATCGGCCATGACACGGCCCTTCCGCACGCCTTCCGGCAGGCGGCGGCGCTGCGGGCGCTGGAACGCAGCGGCACCCTTGACGTGGTGACCAGCGCGGCCGGGCTGCGCGCCAGCATCGCCGCCGGCCGGGTGGCCGCGATCATGCACATGGAAGGCGCCGAGGCGATCCGCGACCCTGACGCGCTGCATCTGTGGCACCGGGCCGGGCTGCGCTCGCTGGGGCCGGTCTGGTCGCGGCCCACGTCCTATGGCGAGGGGGTGCCGTTCGCCTATCCCGCCGGGCCCGATATCGGCGGCGGACTGACCCGCGCGGGCCGTGAACTGGTCGCTGCCTGCAACGCGCTGCGGATCATGCTGGACCTGTCGCATCTGAACGAGGCCGGCTTCGACGACATCGCCCGGTTGTCGGACGCGCCGCTGGTCGCCAGCCACAGCTGTGCCCATGCGATCTGCCCCAGCGCGCGCAACCTGACCGACCGTCAGTTGCAGGTGATCGCAGACAGCGGAGGGCTGGTCGGGCTGAACTTCGCCTCCAGCTTCCTGCGCCCCGACGGCAAGCGCCTGCCGCTGGAGGGGTTCGAGGTGATGCTGCGACATCTGGATCACCTGCTGGGCATTCTCGGCGAGGGGGGCGTGGCGCTGGGGTCGGATTTCGACGGCGCGCTGATGCCGCGCGACCTGCCCGACGCGGCCGCCCTGCCCCGGCTGATCGAGGCGATGCGCGCGCATGGCTATGGCGAGGCGCTGATCCGTCGGATCGCCTGCGACAACTGGATCTCGGTGCTGGAACGCAGCTGGGGCGGCTAGCGGGCGGCCTCGGGGATCGGCAGCGCGCTGGTCGCCTTGATCTCCTCCATCGACAGCAGCGCGGTCACGTTGTGGATCCTGACCTCGCCGATCAGCGACTGGTAGAAGCGGTCATAGGCGCGGGCGTTCCTGACCTGCACCTTCAGGATGTAGTCGATGTCGCCCGCCAGCCGGTGCGCCTCGATCACCTCGGGGCGTTCGCGCAGCGCCTGCAGGAAGCGCGCGGCCCAGTCCTTGTCATGCTCGGCGGTGCGGATCAGCACGAAGAAACACGCCTCCAGCCCCAGCGCCTCGGGGTCGAGGATCGCCACCTGACGGCGGATCACCCCGGCCTCGCGCAGCTTGCGGATGCGGTTCCAGACCGGGGTCTTGGACGCCCCGACCCGGTCGGCGATCTGGTCCAGCGACAGGCTGGCGTCCTCTTGCAGCAGGGACAGGATTTTGCGGTCCACCTCGTCCAGCCGGACAGGCGTTTGCGATGCGCCCGCATCCTGCGAAATCTGTTCCGGCATGACATTCCCTTGCGACTGATCGTCCTTATTTTTCAGACCCTATCGCAAAATTCCAGAACAAAATTCTATATTGAGGGCATCAGGAAGAGGTCCGAATCCCATGAGCAAAGCCTTCACACCGACGGCCGCCCGCCCCGGCGTCATCACCGCGAACGATCTGCGGGAAGGTCATAACCTGTGGATGTGCGATGCCGGCTGGACCCCCGATCCGGCGCAAGCCACGCTGTTCGAGGACGAGGCCATCGCCGAACTGGCGCTGCTGAAGGCGATCGGCCAGTCGAACCTCGTCGTCGGCGCCTATCTGGTCGAGGCCCGGCGCGGCCCCAACGGCCCCGAGCCGACCCATTTCCGCGAGGCCTTCCGCCAGACCGGACCCTCGAACTATTTCCACGGAATCCAGGCGCAGAAAGCCGAGGCAGCCAATGTTTGATGTCCGCCCCGTCGAGACCGATTACGTCCGCCACCGCGCGGCGCAGTTCCGCGCCCAGGTTGCCCGCCGCCTTGACGGCAGCCTGACCGAGGACGAATTCCGCCCGCTGCGGCTGATGAACGGCGTCTATCTGCAACTGCACGCCTACATGCTGCGCGTGGCGATCCCCTATGGCACGATCAGCCCCGACCAGATGCGGATGCTGGCGCATCTGGCGCAGCATTACGACAAGGGTTACGGCCACTGGACCACCCGCCAGAACATCCAGTTCAACTGGCCCAAGCTGGTCGACATCCCCGACATGCTGGATCTGCTGGCCTCGGTCGGGATGCACGCCATCCAGACATCGGGCAACACGATCCGCAACGTGACCACCGACGCCTTTGCCGGCGCCGCCGCCGATGAATTCGCCGATCCGCGCCCCTATGCGGAACTGCTGCGCAGCTGGTCCACCGACCATGCCGAGTTCCAGTTCCTGCCGCGCAAGTTCAAGATCGCGATCACCGGCGCCGCGCGCGACAGGGCGCTGGTTGCGGCCCACGACATCGGGCTGCGGCTGATCCAGCGCGACGGGGCCACCGGCTTCGAGGTCTGGGTCGGCGGCGGGCTGGGCCGCACGCCGATGCTGGGTCAGGTGATCCGCGACTTCCTGCCCGAGGAAGACCTGCTGCCCTATATCGAGGCGATCATCGCCACCTACAACCTGTCGGGCCGGCGCGACAACAAGTACAAGGCCCGCATCAAGATCACCGTGGCCGAGCGCGGGCTGGACGTGTTCAAGGCCGAGACCGAAGAGGAATTCCTGCGCCGCCGCCGCGATTTCCACGGCGCCGACCGGGACGCGCTGGCGGTCTTTGCCAGGCGGTTCACGCCGCCGGCCTTCCGCAACGCCCCGGCGACCGGCTACGAGGCCGAGCGTCAGGCCAACCCGGCCTTCCGCAGCTGGACCGACACCAACCTGCATCCGCATCGCGTCGACGGCTATTCCAGCGTCATCGTGACCTTCAAGGCCGCGGGTGCGACGCCGGGCGATGCCAGCGCCGGGCAGATGCGCCTGCTGGCCGATCTGGCCGAAACATATGGCCACGGCGACCTGCGCATCAGCCATGACCAGAACGTCGTGCTGCCGCATGTCCACAAGTCGGATCTGCCGGCGCTGTATCTGGCGCTGCGCGGAGCGGGTCTTGCGACGGCCAATGCCGGGCTCACCAGCGACATCATCGCCTGCCCCGGCATGGACTACTGCACGCTGGCCACCGCCCGCTCGATCCCCATCGCGCAGGAGATCGCCGACCACTTCCGCGCCGTCGGCCTGGAAGAGGAAATCGGCAAGCTGAACATCCGCATCTCGGGCTGCATCAATGCCTGCGGCCACCATCATCTGGGCCATATCGGCATCCTCGGGCTGGATCGCGCCGGGGTCGAAAATTACCAGATCACCCTGGGCGGAGACGGCTACGACATCCCGGCCATCGGCCAGCGCGCCGGTGCGGGCTTCCCCGCCGAAGAGGTCGTGCCCGCCATCGACCGGCTGCTGCGCGCCTATCTGGAACTGCGCGAGGATGCGTCGGAACGGTTCATCGACGCCTATCGCAGGCTTGGGCCCGCGCCCTTCAAGGCCGCGCTGTACCCCGAGGTGGCCCATGCTTGACGGAAACCTGGACAGCCGCGCCGAGCGGCTGAACGGCCGCTATCGCCATCACGCGGCGATCGACGTGCTGCGCCGCGCGGTCAGCGACCCCGAACTGGGCCGGGTCGCGCTGGTGTCGTCCTTCGGGGCGGAATCGGTCGTGCTGCTGCACATGGTCAGCGTGGTGGCACCGGGCCTGCCGGTGCTGTTCATCGACACGCAGATGCTGTTCCCCGAGACGCTGGACTACCAGCGCGAGGTCTCGGCCAGGCTGGGGCTGACGGATGTGCGGGTGATCCGCGCCAGCGAGGCCGAGGTGGCCCGTCACGATCCCGACGGCACGCTGCACCGGTTCGACACCGACGCCTGCTGCGACTTCCGCAAGACCGTGCCGCTCGAACGGGCGCTGTCGGGTTTCGACGCCTGGATCACCGGGCGCAAGCGGTTCCAGGGCGGCCAGCGGACCGAGCTTGAATTCTTCGAGCCCGAGCCGCCGCTGCGCCTGCGCGTGAACCCGCTGGCGCATTGGCGGGCCAGCGACGTGCAGGACTACATGATCGAGAACAACCTGCCGCGGCATCCGCTGGTTGCGAAGGGCTATCCCTCGATCGGCTGCGCGCCCTGCACCTCGCCGGTGAAGCCGGGCGAGGACCCCCGCTCGGGCCGCTGGCGCGGCAGCGACAAGACCGAATGCGGCATACATTTCATCGGTGGACGCATGGTCCGCGGAAAGGTGACGGCATGACCGACCAGCACAGCAGCGACCCGATCATCGTCCGCGACGACGGGTTCCACGCCCGCGACATAGCGGCGCCGGTCACGCTGGCGCCCGACACCGACCCGGCGACCCTGTCCGATCATCTGGACAGCGATCTGCTGGCCATCGACTTTCCCGCCTTCACCGACGGGCGCGGCTTCAGCCTTGCCCGCCGCCTGCGCGAGCTGGGCTTTCGTGGCCGGCTGCGCGCCACCGGCGGGCTGATCGCCGATCAATACGCCATGGCCCGGCGCGTCGGCTTCGACGAGGTCGAGATCCCGGCCGAGCGGGCCGCCCGCCAGCCCGCAGACCAGTGGCTGGCGCGCGCCCAGGACTGGCGCGACTGGGACCACCGCGCCCGCCTTGCAGGCTAGGCGGGGTTTCCCCGCCGCGCCGCTTCGCCTAAAGACAGTCAGGAAGACCGACATGACGCTGGACCTTACCGTGGCCGACGCCGCCGCCAAACCCGCCAAGAAGACCCTGCCCGACGCGCAGACCGTGACCTCGGTGCGCCACTGGACCGACAGCCTGTTCTCGTTCCGGGTGACGCGCCCCGCCAGCCTGCGGTTCCGGTCGGGGGAATTCGTGATGATCGGGCTGCCCGACGACAACGGCAAGCCCATCCTGCGCGCCTATTCGATCGCCTCGCCGAACTGGGACGACGAGCTTGAATTCTATTCGATCAAGGTTCAGGACGGCCCGCTGACCTCGCGCCTCCAGCATATCCGGCCCGGCGACCAGATCATCCTGCGCCCCAAGCCGGTCGGCACGCTGGTGCTTGACGCGCTGCTGCCGGGCAAGCGGATGTGGTTCCTCGCGACCGGCACCGGCATCGCCCCATTCGCCAGCCTGATGCGCGATCCCGAGACCTACGAGCGTTACGAGCAGGTCGTGATGATGCACACCTGCCGGACAGCCGACGAACTGACCTATGGCCGCGAACTGGTCGAGAACCTGCGCCACGACCCCCTGCTGGCCGAGCTTTACGGCGACGACTTCGCCAACCGGCTGCTGTATTACCCGACCACCACGCGCGAGACCACGGACCGGATGGGCCGGATCACCGACAACTTCACCACGGGCAAGGTCTTTGCCGATCTGGGCCTGCCGCCGATCTCGGCGCAGACGGATCGCGCGATGATCTGCGGCAGCCTCGCCTTCAACATCGACGTGAAGGCGGTGCTGGAGGGCTTTGGGCTGCGTGAGGGCGCGAACTCCGATCCCAGGGAATTCGTGGTCGAGAAGGCCTTCGTCGGCGACGGCGTCTGAGCGGGCGGGCATCGCCACTTGCACGGATCCACGGGGCGCGGCAGGCGATGCCGCGCCCCTTCGCGTCCTGCGGGGGGGGGGGGGCGGCCGCCGCGGATTTCCCGCCGATCACGGGCGGGTCACGGGCTTTTTTGGAACCTTCCGTCGCAGGGCCTGTTACAGAGCGGGAATCATCGGCCGCGCCGTCCAGTGTAAAGGAGCCAACATGCGCCGGATCATCCACAACTCGACCGCGATTGCGGTGTGCCTTTCGATGCTGGCGCCGCATGTCGCGACAGCGCAGGCGCAGCTGCCCGTGACCCAGACGCAGCCCGCCGCCGGCGATGCGGCGGCCGACCTGCTGCTGGCTCAGGCCGGCGGCAACCCGCAACTGACCGAAGAGCAGAAGCTGAAGCGTCGCCAGGAACGCGCCGCCCGCCGCGAGGCCGGGAAGGACGGCGCCGCGCGGCCCGAGCGCGCCGAGAAGCGCCGCAACGAGCCCGCGCCGAAGGCGGCAAAGGACGATACGGCCAAGGATGGGCCCGGCGAACGCGCCCGCAAGGCGGCCGAGGCCGCCGAAAAGCCCGCCCGGAAACCCGAGGCGCGCAAGGCCGAACAGGAACCCGCCAGGCGCCCCGAACGCAAGGCCGAGGACCGCGAAGCCGGGAAGCGCGACCCCGAGCAGCGCGCATCCCAGCGTCCGGGCCGCGCCGAGCAGGCGCGCGACCACCCCTCGCAGGACCGCCCCGCCCGCCGCGCCGACGAGGCCCCGCGCCGAGAGAACCCACCCCGGCGCGATGCCCGCCCCTCCGAGGAGGATCTCGCGCGGCGCCTGGAACAGCGCCAGCGCGAGGATGACGAGCGCGCCCGGCGCGACGAGCGCCGCGAGGAGGCGCGTGACGACCGACGCCGCGATCGTGCGGCGCAGGTCAGCCTCGCCACATCGGCGGTGGCCCGCGACCGCACGGGCACCCTGCCGGGCCTGGGCAGCCTTGCGGACCGCGAGGTGGCCTCGGGGCTGACCGAGGACCGGCTTGCCTGCCTCTCGGGCGGGGTCGCGCCCTGCCGCGACGGGGATCTGTATGTCACGCCGCGCGGCGTCGTTCTGGAACGCAACCGCAACGGCGCCTATCTGCTGGCCCCGGCCGCGCAGCAGATCTATCGCGTCGACCGCGATGGCCGCGTCGTCGATCGCCAGTCCGGCCGCGATGCGCGGATCAGCGAGGCAGCCCGCGAAGCCGCGCGCGAGACCCGCGCCGCGGCCAACGCCGCCGCGCTGCGCGAGGATCGCCAGCGCCGCCGCGACATCATCGAGCAGCGCATCACCGACCAGAATCGCCGCCGCTCGTCGCAGGACTTCCGCTACAGCCTCAATGAGGCGTGGCGCGAGGCCGAACGTCGGCAGCGCGGCGAGACGCGCTGGCAGGAGGATGACGACGACGACCGCAGCGACCTGGTCAAGGCGCTGCTTCTGGGCCTTGGCGCGGTCGCGGTCGGCTCGATGCTGAACAATAACCGCCAGGTCGCGCTGAGCACGCCGGACCGGGTCGTGGTCACCCGCCCCGATGGCAGCCAGGAGGTCATCAAGGACGAGGTTGCGCTGCTGCGCCAGCCCGGCTCGACGGTGACGACCGAGGAGTTCGACGACGGCTCGTCGCGGACCATCGTGACCCGGCCCGACGGCAGCAAGGTGGTGACCATCCGCGATGCGGACCTGCGCATCCTGCGGCGCACGCTGGTGTCGCCCGATGGCCGCACCACGCAGCTGATCGACGACACCGCCGAGGTCGCGCCGGTGGACGTGGCCACCCTGCCCGCGCCCGCGCCGCTGACCGAATACGGCGCGGGGATGGACGAGGCCGCGCTGCGGGCGGCGCTGGCCCGCGAATCCGGTGTGGACCGCCGCTTCACGCTGGGCCAGATCCGCAACATCAGCGAGGTGCGGTCGCTGGTCGCGCCGGTCGACATCGAGGCGATCACCTTCGACACCGGCTCCTCGGCAATCTCGCCCGACCAGGCGTCGCGGCTGTCGGGCCTCGGCGCCGTGATCGCCGATGCGGTCGCCGCGAACCCGCGCGAGATGTTCCTGATCGAGGGCCATACCGACACGGTGGGCCCCGATCCGATGAACCTTGCGCTGTCGGACCGGCGGGCGGAATCGGTGGCCCTTGCGCTGACCGAGTATTTCGACGTGCCGCCCGAGAACCTTGTGGTCCAGGGCTATGGCGAACAGGATCTGAAGATCCGCGCCGATGGTGACATCCGCGACAACCGCCGCGCCTCGGTGCGCCGGATCACCGACCTGCTGCGCACCGCCGAACTGCAATAGGTACACGTCTCGCGCCGAGACGACGAAAACGCCCGCGGCCATGCCGCGGGCGTTTGCCGTTCTCGCCCGTCCCCCCGAGCAGGGGCCAGAATCAGGTCGGGCAGGAAGGTCGCGACCTGCGGGAACATCGCCAGCATGGCCGCAAAGCCGATCGTGATGAGCAGCAACGCAAAGGTCACGCAGGCGACAAGCGCCGTGCTGCGGCCGGTGATGTTCGGGATCACCGCGACGGTGAAGGCGACCGGCGGCGTGACCTGCGCCCATTTTGAAGCGGACAACGACGCGCCCCATCTGCGGACGGCCGACCCGACGACCTGCATTGGTCCCGCGAAGTCGCTGAACCCCTGTCGGAACAGGACGCCCCGATGGCCGCCGCCGAAGCGTGCGGCGCGGGCCTCGTGCATCCGGGCCATGGCTTCCCGTCCGCGCGGGCGGTCCTCGCCGGGGCACTCACGGCTGCGGGCCGTCTGCGGGTTGTCCCCACCCTTCGGATCATGGCGATGGCGGAGGAGAGACGGTGCCCATGAGGGGACGAACCTTGCCCGGTGGTGGCCATCACCGGCCTGTCGGTGGACTGGCCGGCGCGGTGCCACGCGACACCCGGATACGCGGTCTTTGCGGTCGGCAGCCGTCCGGGATACTGCTGTCTCGGCACTCTGGACCTGCGCGTTCAGACGCCGCGGCGCATGGTGCTGATGGCCCGCCCGGCGACCGGCCCGCTGACGGTCGCAAGATCTCGGACCGGGGGTCTCGGCCTCGGCGGGGCAACGCGGCTGGAATCCCGGCGGCAGCGCAGATCGGCACCTCCTCGATCCTGCGCAACACCGCCTTGCCCCCGTTCGAGCGGCGTCACGCTGAGACCCGCCACGCTGGACGCCGCGATCACCCCCGCGCGCAGCTGGGTGATCCTGAAGTCGCCCTCTCACCCGACCGGCGCGGCCTGTGCCGGGGCCCAACTGCGCGGCCGGGGCAAGGCGCTGCTGCGCCAACCGCAGGTGCCGGTCCTCTGCAGCGAGGTCTGCGACCGCATCTGGCATGCCGATTTCCCGCCCTGCGCCATAATTGGCGCTGCGGCCGCAGGCGCTGGTGGTCAATCGTGCGTCGACAAGTCCCGCGATGACCGGCCGACGGATCGGCCATGCCGCGGGACCGCGCGGCCTGATTGCCGCGATCAGCAGGCTGCAATCGCAGATGTCGTCCTGCCCCTCATCGATCAGCCAGGGGGCGGCCTTTGCGCCGACTGTCGGAGGGCCGAACTTGCGGGGTCCGCCGAGGTCTATCGGCAGCGCCGCGCCCGCGGCCACGGCCTGGTCAACGCCAGACCCGGCCTGCGCAGCGGCCTGCCGAACCGCGCATTCCATCTCTATCCGTACGGCGCCAGCCTGATCGGCAAGACCGAGCCCGACGGCACGCCGCTGCGGACCGATCCGGATGTCAGCATCTATCCGCCAGACGAGGCCGGGATCGCCCCGGCCCATCGCGGAGCCGATGGGCTTGGACCCCATCTCCGAATCTCGACCGGCACCTCCAGGGAGCTCGTCGAGGCGGCCCGCGCAAGGCCGCGCTGATGGCGCCGCCCGGCCCGTGCCGCAGGTTGACAGCGGGACCGGACGCGATGCGACGATCTCAGGCCGCGAGACCCAGGATCGCCCGCGCCTCGGCCGGGGTCGCGACCGGGCGTTCGTGGCGGGCGCAGATCGCCGCCGCGCGGCTGACCAGCGCGGCATTCGACGGCGCAAGCCTGTCGCGGTCCAGCCGCACATTGTCCTCGAGCCCGGTGCGCACATGGCCGCCCGCGCCGATCGACCATTCGTTCAGGGTGAGCTGCTGCGGCCCGATGCCCGCGGCGCACCAGGGCGCATCCGGCCCGAACAGCCGTGCGACGGTGCGCACATAATAGTCGAACACGTCGCGATCAGCCGGCATGGCGTTCCTGACGCCCATCACGAACTGGATGTAGGGCGTACCCGCAAGCCGCCCGTCATCGGCCATCCGCTTTGCCTGAAGGATGTGGGACAGATCGAAGGCCTCGATCTCGGGCTTGACGCCATGCGCCAGCATCTCGCCGGCCAGCCAGTCCACCAGCTCGGGCGGATTCTCGTAGACCCGGCCCGGGAAATTGTTCGAGCCGACCGACAGCGACGCCATCTCGGGTCGCAGCGGCAGCATGGCGCCGCGTTCGCGCCCGGCGCCCGAGCGGCCGCCGGTGGACATCTGCACGATGAGGCCCGGACAATGGGTGCGCAGCCCCTCCATCAGCCGCGCAAAGCGGTCGGGGTCCGAACTGGGCCGGCCCTCGTCGTCGCGGACATGACAATGGGCGATGCTGGCCCCGGCCTCGAAGGCTGCGTGGGTGGATTCGACCTGTTCGGCGATGGTGATCGGGACGGCCGGGTTGTTGGCCTTGGTCGGAAGCGAGCCGGTGATGGCGACGCAGATGATGCAGGGGGTCATGGCAGGGTCCAGCGTTGGCATGGTGAAAAGGGGTGCGGGGCGGGCCGGTCCAGGGCGGCATCGCGGCGGCCTCAGCCGCCCGCCTGCAGGAAGTCCCGCAGGGTGGCGGTGAAGCGCGCCGGGGCCTCGAGGTTGACGATATGCCGGCCAGGCAGCGACAGATGTGCGCCCTGCTGGACAGCCTCGGCGATCGCCTGCAACTCGGCCGGCGGGCAGACCGGGTCATCCTCGCCCGAGATCGCCAGCAGCGGACATGCGATCCGCGCGATCTGGTCGCGCAGATCGGCCCCCGCCAGCGCGGCGCAGCAGCCGACGTAGCCCTCGGCCGGGGTGGCGGCGAAGCCGGCCAGGATGGCCTCGGCCTCGGCCGGCCGGGCGGCACGGAAGGCCGGCGTCAGCCAGCGTTCGGCGGTGGCAGACAGCAGCCCCTGCAGGCCATGCGCGGCGACCTCGTCGATCCGCGCCCGCCAGGCATCGGCGCTGCCGATGCGCGCGGCGGTGGCACAGACCACCATCCGCCCGATCCGCTCCGGGGCGTGGATGCCCAGCCATTGCCCGGTAAGCCCGCCGATCGAGAGGCCGCAGAAATGGCTTTGCGCGATCCCCAGCCCGTCCCACAGCGCGATCACGTCGCGCCCCAGGTCCCCAAGAGCAGGGAGCGTATCCGGCCTGCCCGAGCGGCCGTGGCCGCGCCGGTCGTAGCGAAGGATGCGAAAGCCATCCGACAGCCCCGCGATCTGCGCATCCCACATGTGAAGGTCGGTGCCCAGCGAGTTGCAGAAGGTCAGCCAGGGTCGGTCGTCCCCGGCGCCGTCGATGCGATAGTGAAGCCGGTGGGTCGGCAGGTCCAGATGAGGCATGATCGTTCCTGAAGGAAAGTGGGCGCGCGGCCGGTCGCCGCGCGCCACGGGTGGCCGGGCTCAGGCCGGGGCCAGCCGCGTCGCGTCGCGGTTGCCCGAATTCGCCAGGGCAAAGACCAGCATCGCCACGGCCGACACGGCGGCAGGGATCGCGAAGATCAGGAAGTTCTGGCCCAGCGGCAATTCGCGCGCCAGCAGCACCCCGCCAAGGGTCGGCCCGACGATGGCGCCGATCCGGCCCACGCCCGAGGCCCAGCCCAGCCCGGTCGACCGGACCGACAGGTTGTAAAGCTGCGCCACGCTTGCATACAGCAGGATCTGCGTGCCGATGGTGGTGGCGCCGGCGACGAAGACCAGCAGGAACAGCATCCCCGGCCCCGGATTGGTCCCGATCATCGCGATCGACAGGGCAGCCGCCGCGAAATAGCCCACCACGATCCTGGGCAGGCCGAAACGGTCACCCAGCCGGCCGCCCGCGATGGCGCCCGCCATGCCGCCGAAATTCAGCGAGAACAGCGACAGAAGGCTGGCGCGTTCGGCATAGCCCGCCTCTTGCAGCACCTTGGGCAGCCAGGACGACAGCAGGTAGACCAGCAACAGGCAGCAGAAGAAGGACAGCCACAGCATCAGCGTGCGCAGCGTGCGCCCGTGACGGAACAGTTCGGCGATCGAGGCCGACGCGCCCTTGGCCTCGCTGAAGGTCAGCCGGTCGTCGGCGGCCAGCGGCGTGGCCGGGTCGATCCGGGCAAAGATGCGCCGGGCCTCGTCCTGCCGGCCCTGGCGGATCAGGAAGCCCAGGGATTCGGGCAGCTTCCACAGGATCAGCGGCAACAGCAACAGCGGCACCGCGGCGACGAAGAACATCGGCTTCCAGCCATAGCTGGGGATGATCCCGATCCCCATGCCGGCCGCGACCATGCCGCCCACCGAATAGCCCGAGAACATCAGCGCCACCATCGTGCCGCGCAGGCGCCTGGGGGCGTATTCGTTCATCAGCGCCACGGCGTTCGGCATCAGCCCGCCGCAGCCAAGCCCGGCGATGAAGCGGAAGATCTTGAACTGCTCGGGCGAGGTGGCGAAGCCGGTCAGCAGGGTCGCGGTGGTGAACAGCAGGAAGCTGATGGCGATGCCCTTCTTGCGGCCGATCCGGTCGGCCAGCGGCCCCAGCACCAGCGCCCCGAACATCATCCCGAACAGCGCCCAGGCCTGCAGCGCGCCGGCCTGCGGCTTGGTCAGGCCCCATTCCGCGATCAGCGTCGGCAGCACGGTGCCGGCGACGAACACGTCGTAGCCATCGACCACCAGCAGCGCGCCGCAGAGCGCCACCACCATCCACTGAAAGCGGCCAAAGCGGCCCCGGTCGATGGCCTCGTTCACATCAATGCTGCGCATTGTCTTCCTCTCCCTTCTTCGGTTCTGTGCGAATGGACATGCCGTCAGCCAAGGTCGCCTCCCGCGACGGGCAGGACGGTGCCGGTGATGTAGGAGGCCTCGTCCGAGGCCAGGAACAGGATCGGCGCGGCCTGTTCCTCGATGCTGCCATAGCGGTGCATGAAGGCCGACTGGCGGACCTGGTCGACGACCTCGGCCATCCAGGCTTGCTCGCGCGGGCTGTCGCCCTCGGCATTGCGCGGAATGCGGCGGGGCGGCGCCTCGGTTCCCCCGGGCGCGGTGGCCACGACGCGGATGTTCTGCCCCGCCAGTTCCATCGCCAGTGACTGGGTGATCGCATTCACTCCGCCCTTGGCCGCCGAATAGGGCACGCGGTGGATGCCGCGGGTGGCGTTCGACGAGACGTTGACGATGGTCCCGCCGCCGCGCGCGGCCAGATGCGGCAGCACCGCCCGGCAGCAATACAGTGTCGGCATCAGCGAGCGGCGGATCTCGGCGTCGATCTGGTCGGGCTCGAATGCGGCGAAGGGGCGCATGCGGATCGCGCCGCCGACATTGTTGATGAGGATGTCGACGCCGCCGAAGCGGTCGGCGGCGTGGCCCATCGCGGCCTCGGCCCCCTGCCAGGTCTCGAGATCGGCGGTGACGGCCGCCGCCTCGCCGCCGGCCTCGGCGGCGACCTCGGTCACGAAATCGGCGCGGTCCACGAACAGCACCCTGCCGCCCTCGGCCGCCGCGCGCAGGGCGACGGCGCGACCGATCCCCTGCGCGGCCCCGGTCACGACCAGCACCTTGCCGGCAAAGCGGCCGGGAAAGACCGCGGCGCTCATGCGCTGGCCTTCAGCGGCGCGTTTGGCGTGAACTTCTCGTAGTGGAAGCTGGCCGGGCGGATGCCGTCGTCGTCCAGGTAGTGGCGGACGGCATCGACCATCGGCGGAGGACCGCACAGGTAGACATCGACCTCGCCCGCGGCCAGCATGTCCTCGGGCATGTGCTGGATGACCCAGCCCTTGCGCGGGTGGTCCGAGGCCGGATCGGCCACCACCGTCGCGAAGGTGAAGTTCGGCAGCCGCGCGGTAAAGGCCGCGATCTGATCGACCAGCACCAGGTCCAGATCGCGGGTCACGCCGTAGATCAGGTGGATCTGGCGGCGCGATCCGGCGCGCGCCAGAACCTCGAGCATCGACAGGAAGGGCGCAAGCCCGGTGCCGCCGGCCAGGAACAGCAGCGGCCCCTCGCCCTCGCGCAGATAGAAGCTGCCCATCGGCCCGGTCAGTTCCAGACGGTCGCCGGCGGCGGCCCGCGCCAGCCAGTTGCTCATCAGCCCGTCGGGGATCTTCTTGATGAGAAACCCCAGATCGCGGTCGCCCGGCGCGGTGCTGAAGGAATAGGAGCGGTGATCGCCACTGCCCGGCACGGCGATGTTGACATACTGGCCGGGCAGGAAGCCGGGCGCGGTCGCCCCCTCGTCGATGGCCAGTTCCAGCACCACGGCCGCGTCGTGATGCGGCGCGATGCGGGTGACGGTGGCCGCGATCGTCTGCTGGCCGGTCTTGCAGGACGCGGCCGTCACAGGCACCGACAGCACGCAATCCGAGGACGGCACCATCTGGCAGGTCAGCACCAGCCCGCCCCGGGCCTCGTCCTCGGTCAGGGCGTCGTCGATATACTCGTCGCCCAGGTCATAGCTGCCGCTTTCGGCGCGGCATTTGCAGGTACCGCAAACGCCGTCCGAACAGTCCATCGGCAGGTTGATCTTGTTGCGGAACGCCGCGTCAAGGATCTTCTCGCCGGGCTTGCAGTCCACGAAGCGGGTCACCCCGTCCTCGAAATTCAGCGCGATCGTATAGCACATGGTCGCCTCCTCCTTGCGGTTGTGCGGGGTCAGGCGGTCCTCAGACGTGATAGACGTCGATGACCTGGCGGATGTAGTCGTTCTTCAGCACGATCTTCTTCGCGGCGATGCGCAGCCCCTCGCCGGTCTGGCGCAGGGTCACGAACATCGTCCCGAAGAACTGGTCGGTGGTCTTGTAGCGGTGGTTGAGGGTGTGGAAGTTGTAGCGGACATCCACCTCGGCGCCGCGATCGGCCAGCACCTCGACGTTCTGCACCGCATGGCTGGTGCGCGGTTCGGGCGTCGATGCACCCGAGCGTTCGGTCTTGATGCGGAAGACGCGATCCTCAAGCCCCTCGCGGTTCGGGTAGTAGATCAGCGAGATCTCGGATTGCGGGTCCTCTGTGGTCTGGTCGTTGTCGTCCCAGGCCGGCATCCAGTAGGAGGCGTCGGGCGCATAGCAGGTCAGCCATTCATCCCACTGCCGGTCGTCCAGCAGGCGCGCCTCGCGATAGAGAAAGGCGCAGATGGCGTGATGGTCGATGCCCGCGCGGGCGGTGTCGTGATCCAGGCTCATGCTGCTTCTCCCGTGTTCTGACCGGCTTTCTCGGCGGCAAGCGCCGCGCGCATCACGCCGGCCCAGTGTTCGTGCTGGCAGACGAACAGCCCCTCGTCCTCGCTGCGTTCGCCCGACATGACCGGGTTCAGCCCCATGCGGCGGGCGTTCTCGTCCGGGCCATGCACCCACAGCGGCGCGCCGCGCGACATGTCGTTCCACAGCGGTGCGGCATAGGCCGTCTGGCAGGCGCGGAACTCCTCGAGGTCGTCCGACGTGCCCATGCCCGAGACGTTGAAGAAATCCTCGTACTGGCGGATGCGGATGGCCCGGTCCGTGGCGCTTTCACCCTTGGGGGCAAAGCAGAAGATGGTGACTTCGGTCTTGTCCACGCCCAGCGGGCGGACGACGCGGATCTGGGTGCTGAACTGGTCCATCAGGAACACGTTCGGATAGATCCCCAGATTGCGGGTCTGGTTGACGATGAAGCCGGCCTTCTCCTCGCCGAGGCGGGCGGCGATTTCCTCGCGGCGGTTGTAGACCGGCCGCACCTCGGGGTTGCGGGTGTTGGTCCACAGCAGGATGTGGCCGTTCTCGAACCCGTAGACGCCGGCCACCGATTTCGACCAGCTGTTCGCGTCCACCGCCTTGGTGCCGGTCTCGCTGCGGCGTTCCATCGTGGTGGCGTAGTTCCAGTGGACCGAGCTGACATGGTAGCCGTCGCAGCCATTCTCCATCTGCAGCTTCCAGTTGCCGTCATAGATGTAGGACGAATTCCCGCGCAGCACCTCGAGCCCCTCGGGCGCCTGATCGACGATCTGGTCGATGATGACGGTGGTTTCGCCCAGAAAGTCCTCCAGCGGCGCCACGTCCGGGTTCAGGCTGCCGAACAGGAAGCCGCGATAGCTTTCGAACCGCGCCACGCGGGTCAGGTCATGCGAGCCGCCCTGGTTGAACTGGTCGGGATATTGCGTGGTCCTGGCGTCCTTGACCTTCAGCAGCTTGCCGGTGTTGGCAAAGGTCCAGCCGTGGAACGGACAGGTGAAGCTGCCCTTGTTGCCCTGCTTGCGGCGGCACAGCATCGCGCCCTTGTGGGCGCAGGCGTTGATGACGGCGTTCAGCGTGCCGGTCTTGTCGCGCGTGATGACGATCGGCTGCCGGCCGATCCAGGTGGTGTAGTAGTCGTTGACCGCCGGGATCTGGCTCTCATGCGCCAGATAGACCCAGTTGCCCTCGAAGATGTGCTTCATTTCCAGCGCGAACAGATCCTCGTTCGTGAAGATGTCGCGGCGGCAGCGGAACAGGCCGGCCTCGGCGTCGTCCTGCACCGCAACCTCCAGCAGCTGGTCCAGGTCGCGGGCCTTTTCGATGATCGCGGACATGAGTTCTCCTCTCCGGGGGATGCGCCGCTTGCGGGCAGGCCCCTCCTTGATGTCGGTGATGAAAGATTGGGTGGTGCGGGCGGCCCACCCTCCCGGGGGCCGCCCCGTGCGCCGCTCAGGCGGCGGCGCGGCGGCGCTGTTCGTTGACCTGGTTGTCGATGCCGTCAACCAGCGCGGTCAGGTGGATGTCGAAGCTGATCTCGGCGAAGGGACCGTTCAGGCCGTTGGCCCGGATGCTGTCGTCATCCGTGCGTTCGATCACGTGCGGCACCAGCCCCTCGCGGGTGGCATAGGCGAAGTCGTCGTCGATCAGAGGATCGCCCTCGATGTTGATCTGGGTGGTCAGCTTGCGATGCTCGTCGGCGCTGACGAAGAAGTGGATATGCGCCGGGCGCTGGCCGTGGCGGCCAAGGGCCGTCAGGACCTTCTCGGTCGGGCTGCCGGGGGGCACGCCATAGCCGCTGGGCAGGATGCTCTGGAACTTGTAGCGACCCTGCGCGTCGGTGATGATCGTGCGGCGCATGTTGAACGGCGCCTGCTGGCCGGTCGGGTCGAAATGAGAATAGAAGCCGCGCGTGTCGCAGTGCCAGACCTCGACCTTGGCACCCGCCAGCGGCTGTCCGTCGGCGCCGTGGACCGTGCCGTGCATGATCAGCGTGTGGCCGTTGGTGTCGGTGCCGTCATCCAGCCGCGCGAAACCGGTCGATTCCGGGGCGCCTGCGACGTAAAGCGGGCCTTCGATGGTGCGCGGGGTCGGGTTCTCGATGCCCAGCGCGGCGTCGATGGCGTCCAGCCGCTCGTCGATGAAGTGATCCAGCCCGAGGCCCGGCGAGATCAGCCCCGCCTGCCCGCCCGCGCCCAGATCGTTCAGCCAGGCGACGCCGGCCCAGTATTCGTCGGGGGTGATGTCCAGATCGTCGATCGCCCGGAACAGGTCCGACATCAGCCGGTGCACGACCTGCTTCATGCGGGGATTGCCGTCGCTGTTGTTGAGGCCGCTGAGTTCGCGCAGGAACTCCTGGATGTCGGGGCGGTCGAAAATCTTCACGGTCATTGGTTTCTCCTCCTGGATTCACGTGGAAACTGGGTCGGGCCGGCCCCTCCGCCGGTCCCTGGGGTGGGGTCTAGCTGTCGTCCCCGCGGATCGCCGAGGGGTGGCGCAGCAGCGGGGTGACGGTGATCTGCATGAAGGGGAACAGCGGCAGCGCCGACAGGATCTGGTGCAGTTCGGCGTTGTCGCGCACGTCGAGGATGCTGACATTCGCGTACTGCCCCGCAACCCGCCAGATGTGGCGCCATGTCCCCTGCCGCTGCAGATCCTGCGAATAGGCCTTTTCGCGGGCCAGGATGTCGGCCCGTTCCTCGGCGGGCAGATCGCGGGGGATCTTCACATCCATGAACACATGATACAGCATCGGTCAGTTCCTTCCGGCAGGGTGGCTGGCGGGGGGAAGGCTGATCGTCCTGCGGATGCCGTCGCGGGCAAAGAAGGCCACGCGATCCTCGTCCAGCGCGATGCCAAGGCCCGGACCGGCGGGCACCGCCAGTTCGAAGTCGCTGTAGTCCAGCGGCTCGGCCAGGATCTCTTCGGTCAGCAGCAGCGGGCCGAACAGTTCGGTGCCCCATTGCAGGTTGGCGAAGGTGGCGAAGGCATGGGCCGAGACGACCGTGCCGACCGCGCCCTCCAGCATGGTGCCGCCGTAAAGCCCGATCCCCGCCGCATCTGCGATCGCCGCGACCCTCAACGCGTTGAAGGCGCCGCCGCTTTGTTCCAGCTTGACGGCGAAGACGTCGGCGCCCTGGAGACGCGCCAGGTCGAAGGCGCTTTCGGGGCCGGTCAGCGATTCATCGGCCATCAGCGCGACACCGAAGCGGCGCATCAGCCGGCTTAGCGCCGCGGCGCCGGGCACCGGCTGCTCGACCAGCTCGCAGCCGGCATCGGCCAGCGCGGCCATGCCACGCTCGGCCTCGGTCTCGGACCAGGCCATGTTCACATCAACGCGCACCGCGCCCCGCTCGCCCAGCGCGGTCTTGATCGCAGCCACATGGGCGATGTCGTCGCGCAGGGCGCGGGCGCCGATCTTCAGCTTGAAGATCCGGTGCCGGCGCAGCGCCAGCATCTCTTCGGCCTCGGCGATGTCTCGCGCGGTGTCGCCCGAGGCCAGCGTCCAGGCGACCGGCAGGCGGTCGCGGCGCCGCCCGCCCAGCAATTCGCTGACCGGCAGGCCGAGGCGCTTGCCCTGCGCGTCCAGCAGCGCGGTTTCGACCGCCGATTTGGCAAAGCGGTTGTCGCGAACCATCTTGCCCAGCCGTGCCATCAGGGCCTGCACGCGGGTCGCATCCTGCCCGATCATCACCGGCGCGAACCAGGTGTCGATGTTGGTCTTCATGCTTTCGGGGCTTTCGCCGCCATAGGCGAGCCCGCCGATGGTGGTGCATTCGCCGATGCCGGTGATGCCGTCGCTGCACTGGATGCGGACGAGGGTCAGCACCTGTCCGGTCATGGTCGCGACCGACAGCTTGTGCGGCCGGATCGTCGGCAGGTCGAGGATCACCGTGTCGATGCGCGTCACGACGGGCGCGGCGATCGACGTGGTGGCGAGGGGGGCGAATGACTGGTTCATGGGCACAAGATGCCCGAACACCGCCCCGCCAGTCCAAGATCATTTGCGTTTACAACGATACCCGCAAGGTATTATGACGAGGAACAATCAAAGTTTCATGGCCTTGCACAGCCGCGACCGTCTGAAAAAGGTGGTGACGGCGGCCATGCGGGAGGATTGGCCGACGCGGCAGGAGGGCCGGAATGGATCTGCGCCAGCTTCGCTATTTCGTGGCCGTCGCGCGCGAGCGGAACTTCACCCGCGCCGCCGAGAGGCTGAACATCGCCCAGCCGCCGCTGAGCCGGCAGATCCAGCTGCTGGAGGAGGAACTGGGCGTCACCCTGATCCTGCGCACGAGCCGGCCGATCCGGCTGACCGATGCGGGGCGGCTGTTCCATGAACAGGCGCTGCAGGTGCTGGGCCGGGTCGACCAGATGAAGGATGCCACGCGTCGGGTGGGCATGAACCGCAACCGCGTGCTGTCGATCGGCTTCGTCGCCTCGACGCTGTATGGCGGGCTGCCGGTGCTGGTCAGGAAGCTGCGCCAAAGCGCGCCGGAACTGGACATCCAGCTGATCGAGCTGCTGTCGATCCAGCAGATCCCGGCCCTGAAGGAGGGGCGGATCGACGTCGGCTTCGGCCGCCTGAGGCACAGCGATCCGAACACCGTCAGCACCGTGCTGCGGCAGGAACGGCTTGTCGCGGCCGTGCCGCTGGACACCCCGCTGGCGCGCGAGGAGGGTCCGCTGCCGCTGTCGGCGATCGCGGGGCACAAGCTGATCGTCTATCCCAAGGAACCGCGCCCCAGCTATGCCGACCAGGTGCTGGCGCTGCTGGAGGACAGCGACGTGCGCCCGGCCGAGGTGATGGATGTGCGCGAGATCCAGACCGCGCTTGGCCTTGTCGCAGCCGATTCGGGGCTGTGCATCATCCCCTCGTCGGCGCGGCAGATGCGGTCGGACGTGCGCTATCGGGTGATCGACGATCCGCGCGCCATCTCGCCGGTCATCATGAACCATCGGGCGGGCGACGCCTCGCGCTATATCGACCTGATCCGCAGGCTGATCGCCGACATGTATGCGGAAAACCCGCCCTGGCTGCACGCCAACAACATCGTCCCCGACCAGCAGGCCGACGGGTGAAGGCCCGCCGGCTGTCCGGGCCGGGGTCAGTCGGCGGGCAGCCGGAACCCGGCCTCCTGCATCAGCCGGTCGGAATTCGCCTCGATCTCGGCGCGCAGGCGGGGCATGAAGGCCTCGCGCGGCATCTCGGGCGGGATGGCCGGCAGGAACTCGACCACGGCGCGGCCCGGCCGGACGCCCCAGCCCTTGCGCGGCCAGAACAGCCCCGCATTGACCGCGACCGGCACCACCGGCAGGCGCGTCGCCAGGCGCAGCGTGCCGACGCCATGCTTGTAGTCGCGATGCTCGCCGGGCCGTGTGCGGGTGCCTTCGGGATAGATGATGAGCTGGCCCAGCCCCTCGTCCGAGGCGAGCCGCTGATTGACCTGCTTGGCGATGGCGCGCAGCGCGTCGCGGCCGCGCGACCGGTCGATCGGGATGCAGCCGATCTTCCAGGCATACCAGCCCATCACCGGCACGCGCATCACCTCGCGCTTCATGATGAAGGCCCGCTGCGGCAGCGCATTGGCGATCACGAGGATGTCGAGGAAGCACTGGTGCTTGGCCGCGACGATGCAATCGCCCTCGGGCGGGGTGCCGCGGATCTCGCAGTGGACGCGCAGATGCAACCGCGCCGCCCACAGCATGTAGCCGATCCAGCGGGTCGCGATCCCGTTCGCGGCCGGGCGGCCGCGCAGCGCCACCCAGGGCAGCCCGACCAGCCCGATCAGCAGCGTCGCCAGCCCGGCATGCACATAGAACAGCAGGTTCTGGAGATATTGCCACGGCCCCAGCGGCCCCGGCACCGCCGAGCAGGACCGCCCGCTCATCGCACCGCGCCCAGCATCTTCAGCGCGGCCCAGCGGGTCGCCAGAAAGCCCACGCCCGCGGCGACGACCGGGATCAGCAGCGGCAGCAGCCAGCCCCAGCCGCGAAAGCCGAGGCCGGTCAGGAACCCGCCGGCCGCGCTGGCATCGGGCAGCAGCGCCACCGCCGCCATGCCCAGAAGCGTGCCGGCAGCCGCGCCGATGGCCGCGCGATGGGTAAAGCGGCGCACGAAGGCGGCGGCAATGGTCAGGTCGCGCGCCCCGATCAGCCGCAGCACCCGGATCACCTGGCCGTTGGCGGCCAGCGCGGCCTTCGCGGCCAGCGCGATCATGGCCCCCGCCGTCGCCGCGATCAGCAGCAGCGAGACCGCGCCCAGAAGCCGCACCCCCCGCGCCGCCGAGACCAAGGGCCGCCGCCACTGGCTGTGATCGTCCAGCACCGCGCCCGGCGCCTCGGCCTCGAGCCGCAGCCGCAGCCCCTCGGCGTCGAAATCGTCACTGGCGATCGGCAGGTCGATCAGGGCCGGCACCGGCAAGGCGTCGACGGGCATGTCGGGGCCGAACCACGGCGCCAGCAGCCGCGCCACCTCGTCCTCGGGCAGCAGTTGCGGCTCGCCCACGCCCGGGGTGGTCAGCAGGATCTGCATCGCCGCCTGCGTCCGTGACGCCTGCTCGGCCGAGGGGGCGCTGACCCGCACCGTCACCGACTGCGCCAGTTCCGCCGACCAGCGTTCGGCCAGCCGGCCGGTCGCCAGCGCCAGCGCCAGCGCGAAGACCGCAAGGAAGGCCATCGCCGCCGCCGCGAACAGGGTCAGCTGCGCGGTGAAGCCGGTCGGCGGGACGATGCGCTCACCAGCGCCGCCATCGCGTCCGACCAGCCCCTCCCACAGCGCCCGCAGCCTCAGCGCCTTCAGATCCGCACGCCTCACAGGTCCGCCCCCGCCAGTTGCAACCCGCCATTCGCGATCCGCAGCACCCGCGCCGCGACCTGCGCCTTGGCGGCGCGGATCAGGTTCAGGTCATGGGTCGCGACCAGCACGGTCTTGCCCGATTTGTTCAGCTCGATCAGCAATTGCATCAGCCGCATCGACATGTCCCAGTCCAGATTTCCGGTCGGCTCGTCGGCCAGCACCAAGTCGGGCGACAGGATCACCGCCCGCGCCAGCGCCGCCCGCTGACGCTCTCCGCCCGACAGCGAGGGCGGCAGGGCGCGGGCCTGCGGGCCAAGCTGCACCCAGCCCAGCAGGTCGCGCAGGGCCGTCATGTCGACCGCATGCCCCGACACCGTCAGCGGCAGCGCGACGTTCTCGGCGACCGGCAGATGGTCGAGGAACTGCGTGTCCTGATGCACCACCCCGACCCGCCGCCGAAGCCCGGCAATGTCGTCGCGCCCCAGCCCGCGCAGGTCCTGCCCGAAGGCGATAACCCGCCCCGAGGTCGGCAGCAGATCGGCATAAAGCAGCCGCAGCAGCGTCGTCTTGCCCGCGCCCGAGGGACCGGTCAGGAAATGGAACATGCCCTTCTGCAGGCTCAGCGTCATGTTCGACAACAGCTCGGCACCCTCGTGATAGCCAAAGCCCGCATCCTGCAACTCGATCACGCCCCGCCCTTTCGTTCCGGCTTTTTCGTCCCGGCGCTTGGAAGCCGGACCCGCGCTTGATAGAACAGCCACAAGGCGAATGCGAGGGTGGGGATGGGCGAATTGAGATTGATCTGTCCGCGCTGCGGCGTCGAATACCTGCTGCCGGCCGAGGCGATTCCGCCGGCCGGACGCGAGGTCGAATGCACGGCCTGCGGGCGGATCTGGCACGCCCGCCGTGACGGATCGGGAACCCCGCCGCCCGAGCCGCCGCGCCCGCTGCGGATCATTCACGAGGCGCCTGCCCCGGTTCCCGCCGCCGCCCCGCTCAGCCGCAAGCTGCCCGACAGCGTGCTGGACATCCTGCGCGACGAGGTCGAGCATGAGCGCCGCGCCCGGATGGCCGAGGACGAGGCTTTCGGGCGCAGCGGCGCGACGCCCGTCCCCGCACGCGGGGTGATCGGCGCCTCGGTCGAGCCCGACTGGCCCGCGACCACCGTCACCGGCACGCAGGACGCCCACGCCGCACAGCTCCCAACCGCGCAGGCCCCCACCGGGCAGGCACCCGGGACGGAATCACCCGCGCCTGCGCCGCGCCCCGCGGCCGTCACGGCGCAGGCGACACCGGTGCGGACGATCACGCCCGAGCCGCATCCCAGCGGGCAGATGCCGCCCGTCGCCGTGGCACAGCCGGCCGTGGCCACAGCCCCCGCGCCTGCCCGCCTCGACACGGCGGGCGCCTACCGCATGGGCCTTGGGCTTGCCGCGATGCTTTCTGCCGCCTGCCTCGCCCTCTACATCATGGCGCCGGGCCTCGCCCAGACCGGCCCGGCGGGCGCTGCGTTGATGGAGTTGCGCGACATGGTCGATGCGGGCCGCCTCTGGCTGCACGGCCGGATCGGCGGCGCAACGGCAGGCTAGGCGGCCGGCGCCACCCCGGCCGCGCCTCAGAACCGGTCCAGAAGCCGGCCCAGATAGTCGCGCTCGTCCTCGGGGCGTTCGCGCTGGCCGCTGCGACGGCGGATCTCGTCCAGCAGGTCGCGGGCGCGCTGCGCGGGGTCGGCCCCTTCGGCCAGCGGATCGTTCAGGGGGATCATGTTGCCGTTGCCATCCAGCTGTCGCCCGAGGGGGTCCAGCATCGGGCGGCGGTCGCGGGTCGCGCCGTCCGCGCCGGCACGGTTGCCCTGACCGGGCTGGCCCTCGGGCTCGTCGCCCTCCTGTCCGGGCTGCTGGCCCTGCTCGGCCTGCCGGCCCTGCTCGCCCAGCATGTCCGACAGCGCCCGCATCCCCTCGCGCATGGACTGGATGGCGTCCGCCTGATCCTGCAGCGCGCCGCCGGTATCGCCGTCGCGCAGCGCCTGTTCGGCGTGCTCCATCGCGCGGCCGGCCTCGTCGAGATTGCGCCGCGCCTGATCGCCCTGCTCCGAGCCCTGCCCCGGCAGCATCCCGCGCTGCTGGCCCAGCTGCTCGCGCAGGTCGCGCTGTCGCTGCGCAAGGTCGCCGGCATTGCCCGAGGGCTGCCCGTCCCGCCCCTCGCCGAACTGCTCCTGCATGTCGCGGAACGCCTCGTCAGACAGCCGCTGCTGCTCGCGCAGCGTGTCGGCCAGCCGATTCATCGAGGGATCGCCCTCGCCGCCCTGCTGGCCCTCGCCGCCCTGACCCTGCGTGACCTGCAAGTTCTCCATCATCCGGTTGAACTGTTCCAGCAATTGCTGGGCCTCGGCCATACGGCCCTCGTTCATCAGCCGCTGGATCTCGTCCATCATCTGCTGGATCTGGTCGCCGGTGATCTGCTGGCCCTGCTGGTTGCGCGAAAATCGTTCGGCCGGGTCCTGCCGGCCTTGTTCCGCCAGCATCCGCGTATAGGCGTCGGTCGCCTCGCGCAACTCGTCCATCAGCCGCTGGATCTCGTCGGGGCTGGCACCGTTGCGGATCGCCTCGGACAGCTTTTCCTGCGCCTGCTTCATGCGCTCCAGCGCGTCGGCCAGCCCGCCATCCTCCAGCTGGATCGCCGCCGCCCACAGCGCCTCGGCCAGCTTGTCGCGGGCCTCGACCGACAGGCCGCCGCCCTCCAGCACACCGACCGCGCCGCGCAGGTCGCGATACAGATCGTCGGTGACGAAACCCTCCGGCCGCCAGGTGATCGCGCGCAGGATCTCGGCGCTGCGGGCGGCATTCTCGCGCGACCACAGCAGGTCCCGGCGCAGCTCGATCAGGGCGGCGGCGCGCGGCTCGAAGAAGCGCCGGCCCGGCAGCACCACCCGCATCGGCGCGGCGCTGCCAGTCTGGTCGATGCCGTCCACCGCCTCGAGGACCAGCGCCACCGGCAGGTTGGCCCAGGGATGGCGGGCCAGATCCTCGACCAGCTGGCCGCTGACCGCACGCCGCGCCCCGCCGCGCGGCAGGGGCAGCGCCAGATCGACCGCCTCGCGCGGCTCGGGCGGCACGGCGAGACCGAAGCGCCGGTCGACCGAGGCAAGGTCAAGGTCGATGCGCGCGCGGCCAGCCATCACGCCGTGATCGTCCTCGGCCACGAAATCCTGCACCAGTCGGCCGTCGGCGCGCCGGGTCGGCGCCGCGCCGGCCCGGATCACCGGCGCCAGATCGGGCAGCACGCTGACCGCGATGCGCCGCCCCGCAACCTCGATCGCGCCCGAGCGCTCGGCCCGGAAACCGGGTGCCTGAGGGTCCTCGCCCACTGCGCCGCCGACATCCTGCACGACCGACAGCCCCTCGCCGTAAAGGCGGAAACTGACGGCGCTGCCCTTTGGCAACTCAAGCGCCTCGCCCTCGGCGAGGGCGTTCAGATAGATCGTCGGCCGGCGCGTATAGGCGGGCGGCGTGGCCCAGCCCTCCCAGCTGGGCCCGGCCGGAGACTCGGCCTCGGCCAGCGGCCGTCCGACGGTGGCGGCGATCGCCTCGATCCCCTGCCCCAGCTGCCCCGCGCCGCCGAAGATCAGCGCCATCACCAGCGCCAGAAGCCCGGCCAGCCGCAGCGCATAGGGATCGCGCGGCGCAAGATCGGCCCTGGGCGGCACGGCCCGGGCGGTCGCCGCCCGGCCCTGCATCTGCGCCAGATGCGCCTGCCACAGCGCGCCCTCGCCGCCGATCGCGGCGCGGTCGGCAAGCGCCGCCAGCGGCCGGCCCGGCAGGGTCCGGTCCAGCCGCGCGACCGCCTCGCCGCCCCGCACCCGCCGATAGCGCAGCCCGCCCCGGATCGCCGCAGCGACCAGCGCGACCAGGCCCGCACCCACAAGCCAGGGCAGCAGCGCGGGGGGCACCGCCACCGCACCGCCCAGCGCCAGCGCCGCAAAGATCAGGCAGGCCAGCGCGGCCAGCGGCCAGAAGGCACGGGCCGCCCGTTCCCAGATCATCCCCCAGCGCGTAAGCCGCAGCGCGCGGAGGATGCCCCTTTGCCTTGGTCCGTAAATATCCCGGGGGTCCGGGGGCAGCGCCCCCGGCCTCGAGGTCGCATCCGCGTGCCGCGTCAAAGCCATTCGGGAATGCTATCGCGCGCCAGCATTTCCTCAAATGTCGGTCGTGGGCGGATGACGGCGAAGTGATCGCCGCTGACCAGCACCTCGGGCACCAGCGGGCGCGAATTGTATTCCGAGGCCATCACGGCGCCGTAAGCCCCGGCCGATCGGAAGGCGACCAGATCGCCCGCGCCCAGCACCGGCAATTCGGCGCCCTTCTGGAAAGTGTCGCCCGATTCGCAGATTGGCCCCACCACGTCCACACGCCGCAATCCGGCGCCGGGACGCGGCTCGACCAGCGGCACGATGTCGTGATGCGCCCCGTACATGGCCGGGCGCAGCAGGTCGTTCATCGCCGCGTCCACGATCAGGAAGTCGCGCCCCGCGCCCTCCTTCAGATAGATGACCTGCGCCAGCAGCACGCCGGCATTGCCGACGATGTTGCGCCCCGGCTCGATCTCGATCTCGCAGCCCAGATCGCCCACCGTCTCGCGGATCACCCGCCCGTATTCCAGCGGCAGCGGCGGCGCGTTGTTGTCGCGCCGATAGGGGATGCCAAGCCCGCCGCCCAGATCCAGCCGGCTGATCGCGTGGCCATCCGCCCGCAGCGCGCGGGCCAGGTCCGCGACCTTGGCATAGGCCGCCCGGTAGGGGTCCAGATCGGTCAGCTGGCTGCCGATATGCACATCCACGCCGACCACCCGCAATCCGGGCAGGCCGGCCGCCTCGGCATAGACGTCGCGCGCCCGCGCGATCGGGATGCCGAACTTGTTGTCCGAGCGGCCGGTCGCGATCTTCTCATGCGTGCCGGCATCGACATCCGGGTTGACGCGGATCGCCACCGGCACCTCGGCGCCCATGCTCGTGGCCAGCCCCGACAGCGCCCGCATCTCGGGCTCGGATTCGATGTTGACCTGGCGGATGCCGCCCTCGATGGCCAGCCGCATCTCGGCCAGGGTCTTTCCGACGCCGGAAAAGACGATCCGCTCGCCCGGCACGCCCGCCGCCCTCGCGCGCAGATACTCGCCGCCCGAGACGACATCCATGCCGGCACCCATGTCGCCCAGCAGCTTCAGCACCGCCAGGTTCGAATTCGACTTGACCGCGAAGCAGACCAGATGATCGGTCCAGTCCAGCGCCTCGCGGAACAGGCCGAAATGGCGCCGCAGCGTCGCCGCCGAATAGACATAGACGGGCGTGCCCAGCTCGGCCGCGATCCGCGACAGGGGCACCTCCTCGGCGTGCAGCGTGCCGTCGCGGTAGTTGAAGTGATCCACCTACAGCTCCGAGATCACGCCCATCGTCGCCTCACCCGAGATCGAGACGGTCGATTTGGGCGGCGTCGTCGGCGCGGCGGGCCGTTCGGGGGGGCCGTCCACCCCGCAGGCCGCAAGCCCGAGGATCGCGATCAGGGCCAGTCGCATCATGCCAGTTTCTCCTTCCAGCGGGTGATCTGCGCGCGCACCTGACCGGGTGCCGTGCCGCCATAGCTTTGCCGCGAGGCAACCGAATTGTGAACACCCAGAACGCCGAACACGTCGTCGGTGATCGCCGGGTTGACCGATTGCATGTCGGAAAGCGTCAGATCGGGCAGGTCGCAGCCCCGCGCCTCGGCCATCGCCACCAGCGATCCGGTGACGTGATGGGCCTCGCGGAAGGGCAGCCCGGCCTCGCGCACCAGCCAGTCGGCCAGATCGGTCGCGGTCGAGAAGCCGGCCGAGGCGGCGGCCTCCATCCGGTCGCGGTTCGCGGTCAGGTCCGACAGCATCCCCGCCATCGCGGCCAGCGCCAGCATCAGGCTGTCGGCGGCGTCGAAGACCTGTTCCTTGTCCTCCTGCATGTCCTTGGAATAGGCCAGCGGCAGGCCCTTCATCACCGTGAACAGCGCCACCGTCGCGCCCAGGATGCGGCCGATCTTGGCGCGGATCAGCTCGGCCGCGTCGGGATTGCGCTTCTGCGGCATGATCGACGATCCGGTGGACCATCTGTCCGACATCGACACGAAGCGGAACTGCGCCGAGGACCAGATCACCAACTCCTCGGACAGCCGCGACAGGTGGACGGCGCAGATCGAGGCGGCCGACAGGAATTCCAGCGCGAAGTCGCGGTCGCTGACGGCATCGAGGCTGTTGGCCATCGGCCGGTCGAACTCCAGCGCGGCGGCGGTCGCCTGACGGTCGATGGGATAGCCGGTCCCGGCCAGTGCGGCGGCGCCAAGGGGCGATTCGTTCATCCGGGCGCGGGCGTCGCGAAAACGGCCCAGATCGCGGCCGAACATCTCGACATAGGCCATCATGTGATGACCCCATGTCACCGGCTGGGCGGTCTGCAGATGGGTGAAACCGGGCATCACCCAGTCCGCCCCCGCCTCGGCCTGGCCCAGCGCGGCACGGATCACAGCCTCCAGCGCCGCGATCGCCGCGTCGCACTGGTCGCGCACCCACAGCCGGAAATCCGTCGCCACCTGGTCGTTGCGGGACCGTCCGGTATGCAGCCGGCCCGCCGGCTCTCCGATCAGATCCTTCAGCCGCGCCTCGACATTCATGTGAATGTCCTCAAGCGCCGTCGAGAACGGGAAATTTCCGGCCTCGATCTCTGACAACACCGTGAGAAGCCCTTCCCCGATCGCGCGGGCATCGCTATCGCTGATGATGCCCTGCGCGGCCAGCATCGCCGCATGGGCCCGGCTGCCCCGGATGTCCTGGGCGTAGAGCCTTCGGTCGAAGCCGATCGAGGCGTTGATCGCCTCCATGATCGCGTCGGGGCCGGAGGCGAAGCGGCCGCCCCACATCGTGTTGGCGGCGTCCCTGGTCTGCGGCCGGTCGGTCATTCGGAAGTCCTTCGGAGGTCTCATGCTGCGTTCTGCCCTGCTTTATACGGCGCTGGTAATCGGTGCAAACACCGCCTTCGCGGGGGCCGTGGACTGGCCGGCGGCGCAGGCCGCCGGGCTGGCCAAGCTGGTGCCGTCCGAGGACGCGCCCCCGCTGCCCGGGACGACCTTCACCGACCCCGAGGGCAACACCCACGCCTTGTCCGACTATCGCGGCAAGGTCGTGCTGCTGAACTTCTGGGCCACCTGGTGCGCGCCCTGCCGCGAGGAAATGCCGTCGCTGGACGCCCTTCAGGCCGAAATGGGCGGCGACGACTTCCAGGTGGTGCCGGTGGCGACCGGCCGCAACGCCCCCGAAAAGATCGACCGCTTCTTCGCCGAGACCGGCGTCACGACCCTGCCGGTGCTGCTGGACCCGCGCCAGCAGCTGGCCCGCGACATGGGCGTTCTCGGCCTGCCGGTCAGCGTCCTGATCGACCGCGAGGGGCGCGAGGTCGCGCGCCTGCTGGGCGATGCCGACTGGGCCAGCGAGGCCGCGAAAGCCGTGATCAGACAGCTGACGGCCGAGTGATCTCGGCATGGCGCGGGCATCCGGTCAGATGATCGTTGACCATGCCCGTCGCCTGCATGAAGGCGTAGGTAATGACCGGCCCGCAGAAGGCGAAGCCGCGCGCCTTCAGCGCCTTCGACATCGCGGTTGATTCGGGCGTGGCGGCCGGCACCTCGGCCGCCGAGGCAAAGCCGTTCACCACCGGATCGCCGCCGACGAAGGACCACAGCCACGGCGAGAACCCCGGCCCCGCCTCGATGTCCAGAAACAGCCGCGCGCCGCGGACCGTCGCCTCGATCTTGCCGCGATGGCGGATGATGCCGGGGTCCTGCAGGGCGCCCGCGATGCGGGCCTCGTCCCAGCCGGCGACCCTTTCGGGGTCGAAGCCGTCGAAGGCCGCGCGGAAATTGTCGCGCTTCCTGAGGATGGTGATCCAGCTCAGCCCGGCCTGAAATCCGTCAAGGACCAGCTTTTCCCACAGCGCGCGCGGGTCGCGTTCGGGAACGCCCCATTCCTGGTCGTGATAGGCGACATACAGCGGATCGGACCCGCACCAGCTGCAGCGTGGCATGACCTGTTAACCTTGAGTTGAAAAAACCCTGCGCTTTCACGCGAAATTAGGGGATCATGCGCAAAGTGCAAGGAAACGTCCGTGAGATGAGGCCCGATGTGAACGACGGCACCCCGACCAAAGGCTCGCCCTTGGATTTTGCCATCGACCAGCAAAGCAGGATCACCCTGCCGGCCGTCCGCGCCGCGGTCGAGCGCGGCAACGGCGTTCTGGCCTACCAGCCCATCGTGCAGGCACAGCGCACCCAGCGCCCGGCCTTCTACGAGGGGTTGATCCGTATCATCGACGACAGCGGCCGGATCGTGCCGCTGAAGGATTTCATGCCGCTGGCCGAAACGACCGAACTGGGCCGGCAGATCGACTGCCTGTCGCTGGGGCTGGGCCTGCAGGCGCTGACCGAGGATCCGGCGCTGCGCCTGTCGATCAACATGTCGGCCCGCTCGATCGGCTATCCCGACTGGATCCGCACCCTGCGCCAGGGCATCGCCGAGGATGCGCATGTGGGCGAAAGGCTGATCCTCGAGATCACCGAAAGCTCGGCGATGGGCATGCCCGACCAGGTGCAGAACTTCATGCGCGAGGTGCAGCGCCACGGCATCAGTCTGGCGCTGGACGATTTCGGCGCGGGCTATACCTCGTTCCGCTACCTGCGCGACTTCTGCTTCGACATGATCAAGATCGACGGCCAGTTCATCCGCGCGATCGCCGAACAGCCCGACAATCAGGTGCTGACCCGCGCGCTGATGTCGATCGGGCAGCATTTCGACATGTTCACCGTCGCCGAATCGGTCGAGACGGCCGAGGATGCAAGCTTCCTGATCGACAGCGGCATCGACTGCCTGCAGGGTTATTATTTCGGCGCCCCGACCATCGCGCCGCCGTGGAAGACGCCGCCCTCGGTCGCCCGGCGCTGATCGCGCCACCGATCACACCCGCCCGCCCGGTGACGCCCACCGGGCGACGCATGCCAGCAGATCAAGCCACCCGGACACCCCCGCCCGGACGCGCCCGACTGGAGGCGCCTGACCGGCAACGCTCGGGCAGGGCATCGTCCCGTGGCCGGCCGCGAAACCTGCATGACGTGCAGCGAACCGGCGGCCATTGCCGCCGATCTCCCCGATCTGCTTGACGCCACGGCGCGAACCCGCATCCTGTCCTCGATTCGCCGGAGCCTCGGCGTCGATGGAAGGAAGCCTCATGACCAAAGCCGTTATTGTGTCCGCTGCCCGCACGCCGGTCGGCAGTTTCATGGGCGCGTTCGCGAACGTGCCGGCCCACGACCTCGGCGCGGCGGTGCTGCGCGAGGTGGTATCCCGCTCGGGCGTCGACCCGGCAGAGGTCAGCGAGACCATCCTCGGCCAGGTGCTGACCGCCGCGCAAGGCCAGAACCCGGCCCGCCAGGCGCATATCAAGGCCGGCCTGCCGCAGGAATCCTCGGCCTGGCTGATCAACCAGGTCTGCGGCTCGGGTCTGCGCGCCGTCGGTCTTGCCGCGCAGCAGGTGATGCTGGGCGATGCGACGATCGTGCTGGCAGGCGGACAGGAAAGCATGTCGCTGGCCACCCATGCCGCCTATCTGCGCGCCGGCCAGAAGATGGGCGACATGCAGATG
>NZ_JAVAMQ010000012.1 GCF_030732095.1 Paracoccus spongiarum
TCGAACGACATCGTGAACCCGGCTGCCCAGGACGACCCGAACAGCCCCATCGCCGGCATGCCGGTGCTGGAGGTGTGGAAGGCCAAGCAGGTCTTCGTCAGCAAGCGCGGCCAGGGCACCGGCTATTCCGGCATCGAGAACCCGCTGTTCTTCAAGGAGAATACCCGGATGTTCTATGGCGACGCCAAGGATTCGGTCAACAAGCTGCTGCCGATGATCGAGTGATCCCTTGCCGCCGGGCGTGCCATGCGCCCGGCGGCCCCTCTGCCCGACCGATTCGCGTCGGGCCTGCCCACAAGACGGGCATCCGGTCCACTCATAAGACCGCGAAACTGTTTCAAGCCTTTCGGCTATTTTCCTTGCCGAAATCTTCTTGATTGCACGCGCGGAGGCGCGCTGTGATGTGATTGTTAACAATTCACGGGGACAGCGCTATGAACCATTCAGACTATGTCCATGTCAGCAGCGGCGATCCGTCGCTTTACAACGAGGATCTGGCGCCCATCCCGCATGAGCGGCGCAACTGGGGTGCCTTCGAGATCTTCAACGTCTGGAACAACGACATCCAGAGCCTGTTCGGCTATACGCTGGCGGCGTCGCTGTTCCTGTCCTACGGGCTGAACGGCTGGCTGACCTTCACGGCCATCGTCGTGGCGGGCCTGCTGGTCATGTGGCTGGTGAACCTCTCGGGGCGGCCCTCTGTCCGCTATGGCATCCCCTATGCGGTGATGGCGCGGGCCTCGATGGGGGTGAAGGGCGCGCGGTTTCCGGCGCTGGTGCGCGGCATCGTCGCGATCTTCTGGTATGGAGTGCAGACCTATTTCGCCTCGACTGCGGTGGCGCTGGCGATCCATGCGCTGCTGGGGACCGAGGCCGGGGCAGGGGCAGGGGGCTTTCTGGGCCTCGGCGGCGTGGACTGGGTCGCCTACATCATCGTGGCGGGCTTTCAGATCGGGCTGTTCCTGATGGGCATCGAATGGGTCGGAAAGTTCCTCAACTGGGCCGGGCCCTTCGTCTATGTGGTGATGATCGCGCTGGCGCTGATGATCTGGTGGAAGGCCGGCAACGGCATCTTCGGCGAGATCGGGGCGATCTTCCAGGGCGGCGGCGAGGGCGATCGCGGCGCCGTCGCGGGCTTCATCGCGGTGGTCGGCACGATGGTCGCCTATTTCGCGGCAGTGGTCATCAATTTCGGGGATTTCTCGCGCTTCGTGAAGACCGAGGGCCAGATGCGGACCGGAAACTTCTGGGGCCTGCCGGTGTCGATGGCGTTCTTTTCCTTCATCGCGCTGTTCATCACCGCGGGCGCGGTGGTGCTGTTCGGCGAAAGGCTGACCGATCCGACCGCCATCGTCGCGCGGGTGGACAGCCTTGCCCTGACGCTGATCGCCGCGGTCACCTTCTTTGCCGCGACGGTCGGCATCAACCTCGTCGCAAATTTCATCCCTGCGGCCTATGACATCGCCAACATGTCGCCCTCGAAGATCAGCGCGAAGACCGGCGGACTGATCACGGCGGCGATCGCCTTCGTCATCGGTGCGCTGTGGGTGTCGCTGATCTCGCAGATCGGCATCGCGGGCTTCGTCGATACCCTGGGCGCGATCCTGGCGCCGCTGTATGGCATCCTGATCGCCGACTATTATGTGGTGCAGAAGCGACAGCTGGCAATCGATCAGCTTTTCACCGAAGACCCGTCGGGCCGCTATCACTATGATGGCGGGTGGAACATGCGGGCCATCGCGGCGGTCGGGATCGCCGCGCTGTTCTCGATCGGAACGGTGTGGCTGCCAGCCCTGCAGGCCCTGTCGGGCTTTGGCTGGCTGATCGGCGCGGTGCTTGGCGGGGTGCTGTACATCCTGCTGTGCGGCCGCAGGTAAGGACAGGAGAACGGCGTGGGCCCGGCAACCGAACATCCCTTGCGCTATGCGCTGGTGAATGAACTTCATGCCCGGCCCTCGCCACGCCTGAAAGCGCCCGCCACCTGCGTCTTCGTGGCCTTCAAGGAACCGCGCGACGCGGCCAGCCGCGACCGGCAGCGCGACGTGGACCACCTGACCGAACTCACCAACCGTCACGGCGGCCAGCGGCCCGATGCCGATGACAGCCATTACCAGGGCACCCTTGGCCGCCACGCGCTGAAATGGGAAAGCCATACCGAATTCGTGACTTACATGGCCACGACGCCGGGCCTGCCGATCCGGCCCTTCGATCCCAGCGCGGCGGCGATCTTTCCCGAGGAATGGCAGATGCACGCCCCGGGCAAGCGCGTCGCGGCGGTGATGGTGCAGATCGACCGCCTGCCTGACGATCCCGAAAAGGCGCTGGACCGGATGGGTGACTGGTTCGCGCGCGACAGCCTGACCGCCGTCTGGGTGCTTGAGGAAGCGGCGATGATCGCCGGCGATTTCCGCATCGACGCCGATGGCTGGATGCGCTTCGCGCTGTTCGTGCGTGCCGATGTCGGCGAAGGCCGGATCGGTCGCATCGTTCACCGCATCGTCGAGCTGGAGACCTATCGGGCCATGTCGATGCTGGGGCTGGGCCGCGCCCGCTCGCTCAGCCGCCGGCTGAACGAGGTCGAGCCGCGGCTGTCGGCGATCGTGGACGGCATGACTGACGACCACCGCCCCGCCGATACCGTGCTGCACGAGCTTCTGTCCGTCTCGGCCGAGCTTGAGGCGCAGGCGGTGCAGCACTCGTTCCGCTTCGGCGCGACCCGGGCCTATGAGGCGATCGTGATGGATCGCATCAATGCGCTGCGCGAGACGCGCTTCTATGGCCGGCAGATGCTGACCGAGTTCATGCGCCGTCGCTATCAGCCCGCGATGCGCACGGTGGCGTCCAACGAGGCGCGGCTGAAGGCGATGCTGGAACGCGCGGCGCGGGCGGGCGAATTGCTGCGCACCCGTGTCGATGTGGAACGTTCGGCCCAGAACCAGTCGCTGCTGGAACGCATGGATCGCCGCGCCGACCTGCAACTGCGGCTGCAGCATACCGTCGAGGGGCTGTCGGTGGTGGCGATCAGCTATTACGCGGTGGGGCTGCTCTCCTATGCGCTGTATCCGCTGGCTGCGGCCGCGGGGATCGACAAGGCCTATCTGATCGCGGCCGCGACGCCGGTCGCGGTGCTGCTGGTCTGGGGGGCGATGCGGCAGGTCCGCAAGCGGCTGCAGCGTCCGGGCGAGGGTCACGATTTGTGAATTGCGCCCGATCGCCCCTGTGGCGATAACCGCCCGGTGCCCCTTGCAGGAGACCTGACCCATGCGCCTTTTCCTTGCCCTTGCGGCGCTTCTGGGCCTTTCGGCCTGCGGCGTTCCCTTCGTCCCCTTCATCTGACCGACCGGAGTTTCGTGATGCCCGACACGCTGACGCTTTACGGCCTGCCGCATTGTTCGACCTGCCAGAAGGCGCAGGCCGCGCTTGAGGAGGGGGGCTGGACGGTGACGTTCCGCGACGTGCAGGCCGATCCCCTGTCCGAGGACGAACGCCGCCGCATGGTCGATGAGTTCGGCGACAAGATCATCAACCGCGCCAGCCTGACATGGCGCGGCATGTCCGACGAGGACCGCGCCCTCGATCCGGTCGCCATGATGGGCGCCAAGCCCAGCGTCATGAAGCGCCCCGCCATCGTTGCCGGCGATCAGCGCCTGTTGGGCTGGACGGCGAATGTCAAGCGGGCGCTGAACGTTCCCGCCTGAGCGGCTGCCGGCTCAGCGTTTCCGGCTGGCCAGCGAGGCGATCAGGGGCTGGACCGCCGACAGGTCGTAGCCTGCGGCGGTGGCGGTTTCGAGGATCTCGGCCTCGGGGCGCTTGCCCGCCTGGCTCAGCGCCCACAGGACCGTGCAGCGATGGCCGGACCGGCAATAGGCGATGGTCGGGCCGCGCCCGGCCGTCGCCTCGGTGAAGTCGGTGATCAGCTGCGGCGTGACCTGGCCGGGATGGAAGGGCAGGTAGTGATAGGCCATGCCCGCCAGATCGGCCGCCTTGCCCATCGCCTCGTGGTCGATCGAGGGGTCGATCTCCTCGTCGGGGCGATTGTTCACCAGCACCCGGAAACCCGCAGCCGCCAGGGCCGACACGTCCTCGGGCTGGATCTGGCCTGAAACCGCAAGGGTCGGGCTGAGCTGTCGCAGATCCATGGCGTCCCTCCTGATGGCGATGCCCCGGATTGGCGCCAAGCGCACCCGATTGTCAAGCGGGCGCGGCCTTGCGCGGCCCGCGGGGCCCGGTCGCGCCGCCCGATCGGGCAGCCCTGCGCGCCCGCCGCGCCTCAGGCGGCGGCATGGGCCTCGATCAGGCCGGGCAGGTGGGCGAAATCGTCGAAGACGGCGCGGTGCGGCAGCTGATCGATCGGGGTCAGCCGATAGCCGCGACTGTAGATCAGGAAGGGCACCGGCACCGCCGCGGCACAGGTCGCGTCGAATTCGCTGTCGCCGACATACAGCGCCTGCGGGGCCGCCGGGTCCGCGCCAAGCGCCGCGAAGGCCGCGCGCAGCGGTGCGGGATCGGGCTTCTTCTCGGGCAGGCTGTCGCCGCCGATCACGACGCCGAAGATCTGCCGGATTCCGAAATGATCCAGCACCGCATGGGTCGGCCCCAGCGGCTTGTTCGTGCAGATGCCCAGCGGATGGCCGCGATCAGCCAGCGCGCCAAGCGCCTCGGTCACGCCGGGAAACAGCCGCGTCAGCCGCGTCGCATCGTGATAGCGCACCATGAACGAGGCCATCATGTCGCGCCGCTGTTCCGCATCAAGGCCGGTGGCCGAGGCGATCCTGGCCCACAGCACCTCGACGCCGCCGCCGACGAAGCTGCGCACCCGGTCCAGCGTCAGCGGCGCCACGCCATGCTGGGTCAGCACCGCGTTCACGCAGGCATGGATGTCGGGCGCGCTATCGATCAGCGTGCCGTCGAGGTCGAAGACGACCGGGCAGGGGGCCATGCAGACTGTCATGCGCTTTTCCACTTGATTGAACATCCCATCGAGGGGATCTGATGCTCGGGCCCCTCGCCGGTCTCGGCGATCTGCAGCATCGCCTCGAGCAGTTCGCGCCGCGCATCGCCGGGTCCGGCCATGCGCGTCGAGGCGTCGAAGCGGCCGCGATACTGCAACCGCCCGTCGGCGTTGTATCCGAAGAAGTCGGGCGTGCATTCGGCGCCATAGGCCCGCGCCACCTGCTGGGTCTCGTCGTAGAGATATGGAAAGACGAAGCCGTGGCGGCGTGCCTCGGCCGCCATCTGCTCGGGGCCATCCTGGGGGTATTCGGCAACGTCATTGGCCGAGATCGCCACGACCCCGACGCCCGCGTCCTGCATCAGGCGCGCATCGCGCACGATCCGGTCGATGATCGACTGGACATAAGGGCAATGGTTGCAGATGAACATCACCAGCGTGCCGCGAGGACCGGCGACATCGGCCAGTGTGTATTGCTGCCCATCCGTGCCGGGCAGCGTGAAATCATGCCATGCGGCCCCGAAATCGCAGACCGGCGGGGAAACAGCCATGGACGCCTCCTTCTGATGCCCGGTGACTTTCGGGTGCTGCGACGCCGGCGGCAAGCCCCGAAATGGTGGCAGGCCATATCGCGCGGTCTGCCAGCGCACGGAACTCGGCAGCGCGGCGCCGAACAGTCCAGGATTCAGGATCTCGTTCGATTGCGGGATATTTCCAACCGCCTGCGCGCGGATGTTGATGCAATGTCGATGAACGCCGCACTGCGTGGCTGACCTGCCGCGGCGCGTGACATGCCTTGACACCAAGCGAAAGCGAATGGCGCTTCACACGGCATGAACGAGGTCCGCGGCCCAGGTGTGGCCCAGCAACAAGCCATCTTTGTTCCATAATACAGATTATCAAGATATCGGAGTGATCCTGCTTTGCAACCTTCGCACGCGCGCCGCAGGCAGTCAGGCACTGGCGCGCCCGACCGCTGCTGCCGACCCTCTCTGCGAAACAGGCAGCCGCGGCCCTGCCCGGTATGAACAGCGCAGGCAGCACGAGGCCCTCTGCGGCGGATGAGACCCCAGGCTACGGCAAGGGGCAGGTATCGGACAGCCTCGCGATCGGCATGTCCGTACCTGGTCGCCGGGTGATCGGACACTCGCGGATGCGTGGCGCGGCAGCCTTGCGGCACTGGCAGGATGCGCGTCGCCCGCGTCGAACCCAAGGACCGCCGCGCCGCAGCCTTGCGGGCCCTGCCCGCTTCACCTACATATGAGGGCAAAGCGAGAAGGACTGCTTTATGGCGATGGAAGCCCATGACATCGAGGCGCTGATCCGGGCGGCGTTCCCGGACGCGCAGATCACCATCACCGATCTGGCCGGCGACGGAAACCACTACGCCGCCGAGGTGATCGACGAAAGCTTCCGCGGCAAGAACCGGGTCCAGCAGCAGCGCGCCGTCTATGCCGCCTTGCAGGGCCGGATGGACGGTCCCGCGGGCGAATTGCACGCGCTGGCCCTGACCACGAAGGCCCCCGACTGAGCGGCTGGCGCCCTGCCCCGCAGCCCCGACAATCGGCCCGCCCGCCGCGGGCCAGAAGACCGAAAGAAGGACCGACGCGATGAGCGATGTGACGACCAGAATCCAGGAGATCGTGGACACGGCAGACGTGGTCCTGTTCATGAAGGGCAGCAAGGAGATGCCGCAATGCGGCTTTTCAAGCCGGGTCGCGGGCGTGCTGAACTACATGGGCGTGGATTACCGCGACGTGAACGTGCTGGCCGACGAGGCGGTGCGCCAGGGGATCAAGGAGTTCTCGGAATGGCCGACGATCCCGCAGCTTTACGTCAAGGGTGAGTTCATCGGCGGCTGCGACATCGTCACCGAGATGACCCTGTCGGGCGAACTGGACCAGCTGTTCGATCAGAAGGGCGTCGGCTACGACAAGGATGCGGCCGACAAGATCCGCGCTGCCAACGCCTGATCCGAAAGCCTTTCCAATGGTTTGCGCGCGCGCGCCGCAATCTGCGGGGCGCGTGCCGGTCTGTCTCTCACCCGCCGTCACGGTGGCGATTGGCCTTTGACCTGTGCGGCATTCCCCCCTAACCTTTTCGAAACAAAAGGCATCAGGGAGGAAAATGATGACCATTCGCAACCGGGTCGTGGCCGTCGCGGCGGGGCTGGCTCTGGCGGCGCTGCCGGGGCTGGCCGGCGCGCAGCAGTTCATCAACATCCTGACCGGCGGCACCTCGGGTGTCTATTACCCGGTCGGCGGCGCGCTGTCGAAGATCTATACCGAGGCGATGCCCGACGCGAAGGTTCAGGTGCAGGCCACCAAGGCCAGCGTCGAGAACCTGAACCTGCTGCAGCAGGGCAAGGGCGAGATCGGGATCTCGCTGGGCGACAGCGTCAAGCTGGCGGTCGAGGGCAACGCCGAGGCGGGCTTTCCGCAGCCGCTGGACAAGCTGCGCGGCATTTCGGCGATGTATCCGAACTTCATCCAGATCGTCGCCAGCCAGGACAGCGGCATCAAGACCCTGGCCGACCTGAAGGGCAAGGCGCTCAGCGTCGGCGCGCCCAAATCCGGCACCGAGCTGAACGCCCGCGCGATCCTCGCGGCCGCCGGGATGAGCTATGAGGATCTAGGCAAGGTCGAATACCTGCCCTTCGCGGAATCGGTCGAGCTGATGAAGAACCGCCAGCTTGACGCGACGCTGCAATCGGCGGGGCTGGGCGTGGCCTCGCTGAAGGATCTGTCGACCTCGATCCCGATCACCGTGGTCTCGGTGCCCGAGGATGTGGCGGCCAGCCTCGGAGCGCCCTATGTTGCCGAGACGATCCCGGCCAACACCTATGACGGCCAGGCCGAGGCGGTGCCAACGGTGGCGGTCATCAACTACCTCGTCAGCTCGGACGCGGTCAGCGATGATCTGGCCTACCAGATGACCAGATCGATGTACGAGAACCTCGACGAGCTGGCGGCCGCCCATGCCGCCACGGCGGGCATCGACGTCAAGAATGCGCTGCAGGGCATGCCGGTGCCGCTGCATCCGGGCGCCAAGCGCTATTATGACGAGGTGGGCGTCGCGGCGGAATAGGGCGCCTCGCGCATGGATCGCCCCGCCGACATGGACCGGACCCCGCCGCCCGACCCGGCGTCGGGTCCGGCCCTTCACGATCCGCTGGCCGACAGCTTTCCTCCGGGCCTCGAGGGGCGGCTTCTCTACTGGATCGCGGTCGCCTTCTCGCTGTACCAGATCGCCATTGCGGCGCATGTGGTCAGCCTGTCCAGCCAGATCCAGAGGGCGCTGCATCTGGGGTTCCTGATGCTGCTGTGCTTTCCGCTGCTGGCGGCGCTGCGGCGGGGCGGGCCCGCCACGCGCGCCCTTGCCTGGGTGCTGGCCGGGCTGGGCGTGGTGGTGGCCGGGTATCAATGGGCCGAATACGTGCCGCTGATGATGCGGTCGGGCAGCCTGAACCAGATCGATGTCGTCATCGGCATCCTCGCCCTCATCACCACCTTCGCCGCGGCCTGGGTGGTGATGGGGCCGGCCCTGCCGATCGTGTCGGGGCTGTTCCTCGTCTATGCGCTGTTCGGGCAGTATTTCCCGGGCCCGCTGGTGACCCGCGGCTATGACCTGGCGCAGGTGGTCGAACAGATGTCCTTCGGCACCGAGGGCATCTATGGCACGCCGCTTTACGTCAGTGCGACCTACATCTTCCTGTTCATCCTGTTCGGCGCGTTTCTCGAGAAGGCGGGCATGATCCGGCTTTTCACCGATGTCAGCCTTGGCCTTGTCGGGCATCGCATGGGCGGGGCGGCAAAGGTCTCGGTCATCAGTTCGGGGCTGATGGGCACCATCTCGGGCTCCGGGGTGGCCAATGTCGTCACCACCGGCCAGTTCACCATCCCGCTGATGAAAAGCTTCGGCTATCGTGCGGCCTTCGCGGGCGGCGTCGAGGCCACCGCCTCGATGGGCGGGCAGATCATGCCGCCGGTGATGGGCGCCGTGGCCTTCATCATGGCCGAGACCCTGGGCGTCGCCTATGTCGAGGTGGTCCGCGCCGCGATCATTCCGGCGCTGCTGTATTTCGCCTCGACCTTCTGGATGGTCCATCTGGAGGCCGGGCGGCGCGACCTGCGCGGCATGGCGCGCGAGGATCTGCCCTCGGCGCGCCGCGCCCTGCGCGAGGGCTGGTATCTGATCCTGCCGCTGGCGGTGCTGGTCTGGCTGCTGTTCTCGGGCTACACGCCGCTGTTCGCGGGCACCGTCGGCCTCGCGCTGACGATCATGCTGATCCTGGGCGCCTCGGCGGCGCTGGGCCTGCCCGAAGGCATGCTGCGGGCGATCTTCTGGATCGGGCTCGGACTGGTCGCGGCCAGCTTCCTGCGCTTTGGCAACAACGCGCTGTGGACGGGAATCGGCGCGCTGCTGGTGTGGAACGCCGCGCGGGCGGGGGGGCGACAAACCATCCGGCAGGTCGTCGACAGCCTCGCCGACGGGGCCAAGACCGCCCTGCCCGTCGGCGTCGCCTGCGCGCTGGTGGGCGTCATCATCGGCACCATGACGCTGACAGGCGCGGCCAATACCTTCGGGCTCTACATCGTGTCGGTGGGCCAGAACAGCCTGATCCTGTCGCTGGTCCTGACCATGATCACCTGCATCGTGCTGGGCATGGGCATCCCCACGATCCCCAACTACATCATCACCTCGACCATCGCGGCGCCGGCGCTGCTGCAACTGGGTGTGCCGCTGATCGTCAGCCACATGTTCGTGTTCTATTTCGGCATCCTCGCCGACCTGACGCCGCCGGTCGCGCTGGCCTGCTTTGCCGCGGCCCCCATCGCGCGCGAGAACGGGCTGAAGATCAGCTTCGAGGCCGTCAAGGTCGCCGCGGCGGGCTTCGTCATCCCCTACATGGCCGTCTACACCCCGGCGCTGATGCTGCAGGATGGAGGGCCGATGGCGCAGGCGGTCGGCTATGTGCCCGCCGTGGCCTATATCGTGGTGAAATGCGTCATCGCCATCGGGCTGTGGGGCATCGCGGTGATCGGCTGGTTCGGGCGCAGGCTGGCGGTCTGGGAACGACTGCTGGCGGCGGCGGGTGCGGTCGCGCTGATCGCGGCGCTGCCGGTCACCGACGAGATCGGCTTCGGCCTGTTTCTCGCCTTTGCCGCGCTGATCCGGCTGCGCCGCCCGCGATGAGCGCCTGCCTGCTGGCCGGGATGGTCGTCCTCGCGCTGTCTGGTCCGGAATTCCGGCTTGAATGGACCCATTCTGTCGAACGCCAGACCTGGCGCGAGACCTGGAGGATCGACGAGGACGGGCTCATGCGGCTGACCCGCGCCGCCGTGAAGGGCAGCGGCGCGGGGATGGAGCCGGGGCCGGGTGCGGTCCTGGAAGACGGCTGGTGGGTCTGGTCGCCCGCCCTGCCCGCGCAGACCTCGCTGCTGCTGGCCGCCAGCGGCGCCACCGGTCAGGGCTGGCGGCTGTGCGATGCGGCGCGCTGCCATGATCTGGGCCGGACCGCCTCGGCGCCGATCCGCCTGCGCCCCTGCCCCTGAATCCGGTCGGCGCTGCCGCGCGGCGCCAGGTTCACAAAGGTTTAATTGCATTGCGCGGTCTGCAATGGGATGGTGACAGCTGGATCACCGGCAACCGACAGGAGTCGCTACGATGTCGGACCAGACATTTCGCTTTCTGCTCATCGAAAAGGATCTCTTCGTCGCCCGCGACATGCAGGAAGGGCTGCGCATGGCGCTGCCGGATTGCGACATCCGATGCCTGTCGCTGCCCGAGGATATCCACGGTGCACTCGCCGAGACCGAGGCGCAGAACGGGTCCGCGCCGCGCGTGGTGATCGTCACGAAGCTTTCGGTGGACCAGATCGACCTGCTGGGCCTGACCGACGCCGCCAGCCGCCACCGGGCCGAGATGGTCGTGCGCCGTGGCGACGACCCTCCCGAGGCAGTGGCTGCGCGCGGCTGGTTCAGCCTCGCCTCGCCCTTCACCTGGGACGATCTCAGCGATCTGGCGGGCGACCTGCGGGGCCGCAGATCCGCGGCCTGACAGGGCGGGGTCAACGATCCCGGACATGCAGATGGCGGCCCCGGGGGCCGCCATTGCCGTTTCAAGAAGCGGTGCCTGCGGGGCGCGCGGGCCTACATCACGTCATCGGGATCAAAGTCGCGATCCGCAGATCGCCGGCCTTCCTGCAGCCGTGCGGCGATGGTCACACCGACGGCGAAGGCGCCGATCAGCTTGGCCATGCTGCCTGCATTGCTGCTGCTGGCACGGGTCGCGCCCTGTCTCACCCGCGCAACCCCCTCGCGGGCGGCCTGCAGATTGCCGCTGGTCAGCCCGACGGTCTGCGCCGTGTCGCGCACAAGGCCGGTGACGCGACGCTCGGCATCCTCGGCCAGCTTGTTGGCGCGGTATCCCGCATCGTCCATCAGCGCGTGGACGCGGTTCTGGGCCATGTCCGCGAGCCGCGCGGCTTCGGCGCGTGCGCGGTCGGCGGCGGCATCGGCCGCCAGCGAGACGCGCGCCTCGACCTCGCGTTTCAGCTCGTCGGTCGTGGGCATCGCGTGGCGCTTGCGCCCTGCCATCGCCATCAGGATCGCGGCACACAGCAGCAGCCCGCCCCCGACGATCAGCGATGCCATGGCCGAGCCAAGTGCCATCTCGACCGCAAGCCAGGACCACAGCGCGGCGATAAGGAAGCCCAGCGCGACGGCCACCACCACGCCGGCGGCGGCCTTCATCCCAAGGCGCCTGCCGGCATCGGACACGGCCAGTTGCAGCTTCTGCGCGTAGTCGAACATGCCGGACGACTTAGCGACGTGCCAGGATCAGGCCGACCAGGAACCCGATCCCCGCCGCGATGCCCAGCGATTGCGCGGGGTTGCGGCGCACCATCTCGGACAGCTCGTCATAGCGTTCCTCGGCGTAATGGGCGACTTCCTCGGCCTTGCGCTGGCCCTCGACATACAACCGGTCGGCCTCGTGCCGGACGCGCTCGGCATATTCGCCGCCCTTCTCGCGGGCACGCTCGACATATTCGCGTCCGGTTTCGCGGGCCGTCTCGGCCAGTTCCGCGCCGCGATCAAGGATCCTCTGGGCGCCAGAATTGTCGGCGAGGCGATCCGCGGTGTCGCGCACCTCGTCGGCGACGCGACGCGCGCCTTCGCGCAGGTCGTCCTTGGCCTCGCGGGCGGCAGCCTGGGCATCGCGCTGAAACTTCTCGGTCGTCTGGTTCATGTCAGCCATCTGAATGTCCTTTCCGCAGGTCCAGTCCTGCTTCGGATGGGAAACCCGAAGGCCATGCCCATTGTTCCACCGATGCGCAGAAAAATGGCGCGTCGGGGCCGGAAGGGACGAGGTCGGCGTCGAAGGGAGATGGTACCGCCTCCCCGGCTTGAACGGGGGACCTCTGGATCCACAATCCAGCGCTCTAACCAACTGAGCTAAGGCGGCACGGATGCGTCCTTTAACGCCGCGACGGCGTGGTTGCAAGCCTCACTTGCCGCCAAAATCCCCGCGCGCTAGAGAAAGCGTCACAGAACAGCAAGGATCGCGCCGTGAGCATCAACAGCGAAAGCAACATCGCCGCCAACCTTCAGGTGGGGCCGACCGACAAGGGTATGGTGCGCATCTATGTCGAGGCGCCGGGCATCGACCTGCCGCTGGATTTCGAGCCCGAGGAAGCCATCGAGATCGCCGAAGAGCTGATGGCGGCGGCCGAGGCGGTCAGCCAGACGCGCGGCAAGGCGGGCAAGCCCGGCAAGCCTAAGGGGCCGCGCCGCTGACCAGCCCCGGATCGGCCAGACCCTGCAGCCGCAGCGAGGCCACCCGCGCGATGTCGCGCGTCAGCCGGGCCCGGCGCGGGGCCGCAAGCCGCGTCTCGGGGGCCATCCGGGCGATCTCGGCGCCGTAGGGGTCGGCCAGGATCAACCCGCCCTCTTCAGGCAGCAGCCCTAGCGGAAAATCGACATCCACCGCCCAGAAATAGCGGTCGCACCAGCCCAGATAACCCTGCCATTTGCGGTCGGCGCGCAGGTCGGCGCGGCTGCTCTTGCATTCGACGATCCAGATCTCGCCCTTCGGCCCGATGCTGATCAGGTCGACCCGCAACCCGCGGACGGGCACGAATTCGCACAGCACCGCATGGCCAAGGCCCACCAGCAGCCGCGCCACGCCGCGGGCCAGGCGCTGGCCCGGCAGCGCGGGCAGCGGCACTGGCGGGCAGGAATTCGGCGTCGGGCCGGGGTCAGGCGGGGGGCGATCCATGCCACAGCCTAGAACAAAACGACAACGTCGCGCAAGCGGCCCCTGTCGGGACGGTCGCCATTGCCTGCTTGAAAGCGCGGGGCCGAACGCCTATCTGTCGAGGCAGGCGGGCTTCTGCTCTTCTCGCGATCGGCCTTATTTCCACTGGCCTATAATCTTTCCGAGGGGGCTGGCTCTGGCGTGACCCTGGTCTCGTTAACCGGCGCCCACCTGGTACTCCAGGCTTTCGGGAAATCTCGTGCCGCCGCGGTTGCTGCGGTTCCCGCCGCCATCTTCCTAGATCGACACCGCCCGGGCGGGCATCGCGGCGCCACAGCCTGGCGGGGTGTGCGATGCGCCGTGCCGCCCTGCGGCCCCGGCCTGTCACGCGCACATGAAAAAGGGGCGGGATGGCCCGCCCCTTTTCCAGAAGTTTCCGATCCGGGGATCAGAAGCCGTAGACGACGGCCAGACCCAGCGTGTTGTCGGTGCGGATGGCGCGGTCCGACTGGTACTCGGTGGTGTAGCTCATGCGGGTGGCCAGCTGGTCCGAGACCTTGAAGTTCACACCGAACTCGTTGGTCGCGATGTCGTTGGCGTCCGACGACAGGATGTCCGTGTCGTTGGTGATGAACACGTTCTCGTTGAAGCGGTGATACAGGCGCGACGACGCGATGTAGCCCGTTTCGGTGTCCGAGTCGTCCGACAGGTACTGCGCGCCGGTCTGCGTGTAGCGGACGCCGACACCGGCCTGGACGCGCCAGGTGGTCGTGTCGGTGTTGATGATGCGGTAGCCCGGACCGAAGCCCAGGAAGCCGTCGCGGCGCAGGTCGGTCAGTTCTTCGGCCGGATCGTCGCCCGGTGCGTTCGCAACGCCGTCAACCAGACCGTCGATCTGGAAACGACCCAGGGCGAAGGCATAGAACTGGTCGTTGAAGTAGTACTGCGCGTCATAGATCGCGCTGACTTCTTCCTGATCCTTGTTGCCGTTGTCGTCCTCGCCGAACTCGATGGCCAGACCGAGGCTTTGCGCGAAGGGCGCCTGGTTGTAGGACACGCGGCCGGCCAGGGCGAAGTCCTGGTTCTCGGTGTTGCCGGTGCGGCCGGTATAGCTCAGCGACATGTTGCCGAACAGGCCCTGACGGCGGTCGGCGGGGCCGAAGCGGTCGGCATCGGCCGAACGGTCGAAATCGTCCGTGACCGCGTCCTCGATGTCGGTGATGCGATCGTCGACGGCCGACACGCCCACGGCATCGGCGCCGGTCGCGATCTCGGTCTGGGCGAAGGCGGGCACGGACAGGGCGGCCAGAAGGGCGGCAGTGCCGGTCAGCAGGGTAACTTGTTTCATCTCGAACCTCACAAACTGGGTTTCCTTGTCCTGGCATCCTGAAGGCGCCAGTGCATCTCTGCTGTCGGTTAATCTAGCGGCTTGCCGCGCGGTTCAAACCCCGCCGCGCAAGCGCGGGAAATGCCAAAAAAGTGAGGATATTGTGGCATTCTCGCCATGCGCGGGAAGTTGCCGAAATATTAACGTGAGGGGCGGATGAGGAACTTTGCGCGTCACGGTGGAAGGACAGGAATTGATTGCGTTTTTGGCTATTTCCGCGGGCGCCGGAGCGCCGGGGGACATGAAAAGCGCGGAAATATCGCCGTGATTGCCTGATTAATGGGCAGACAAAACACGCGGGCCGCGGTGGCGAAATGTTGCAGTTTGGGCACGGATGCGTGTGATTTTTGTGGCCGCTGCCCGGCCGCGCGGGCGCCTCAGCGACGCCGGGCCGGTGCGGCAACCGTCGCGGGAATGACGCGGGGCGGATACGCGGCTGCCCGCGTCGGCCGCCGTTGTCCGCCGCGCGGCGGCGGCGCATCTGCCAGCCGCATCACCGCGATCGCGAACTGCACGCCGCCAAAGACGATCGCGTTGAAGAACACCAGAAGCCCCGCGCCCAGCCATCCCGAGGTGCTGCCGAGGACCAGCCGGCGCAGCCCGGCCACGTCGAGCCAGACCAGCAAACCGGTGAACAGCATGGCCAGCACGACCCCGGTCGCGACGCTGGCGGTGTAAAGGCGGACAAGGCGCGGCATGGCTTCCCCCCGGAGGCGACCCGACCAGTCTAGCGCAAGGAGGCCGGTCCTGCCTAGCCTGCGAATGCCTCGGGGCGCAGGTCGCGGGCCACATGGTCCAGCACCGCGTTGACGAATTTCGCCTCTTTCCCGTCCGGAAAGAAGGCCTGCGCCAGTCGCACATATTCGACGATCACCACCTTGGGCGGCGTCGAGGGGGTGACCAGCTCGGCCCCGGCGGCCCGAAACAGGGCCCGCAGCACCGGGTCGATCCGGTCGATCGGCCATTTGGCGACCAGACCGCGATCGGTGGCCTGGTCGATGCGCGACTGCCAGGTGACCGCGTCATCGACGATCCTGCCAAACAGCCGCTCGTCGGCCTCGGGCGCGCGGCCATCCTCATCCTCGGCGCCGATGCGGAAGGTGCGGAATTCGGTCTGCACGCGGTCCGAGGATTGCCCTGCGGCCTCCATCTGGAACAGCGCCTGCACCGCGTAAAGCCGCGCCGCGGCGCTGAGGGCGCGGCGGTCTGGTCGTGCGCCGCTCATGCCTGTCCCTGCCCTTCAAGCCGCCCGGCCAGGCGGATCAGGTCGCGATCGGCCTCGGGCGCGGTCGCGGGCCGCGATGCCGCGGGCCAGCGCCGGGTCAGCGCCACCAGATGCAGCGCCGCCGCCGCCGCGCCGCCGCCCTTGTCCTGCCCGCCCGGATCGGCCCGCACCTCGGCCTGGGCGACATTCTCGACCGTCAGGATGCCGTTGCCGATGCATAACCCCTGCAGCCCCAGCAGGGTCAGCGCGCGCGAACTGTCGTTGCAGACGGTGTCGTAATGGGTCGTCTCGCCCCGGATCACGCAGCCAAGCGCCACGAAGCCGTGATAGCCCGCCTGCCGCGAGGCGATGCCGATCGCCGCGGGAATTTCCAGCGCGCCGGGCACCTCGATCACGTCGAGGCTGGCGCCGGCCTGCGCCGCGATGGCGCGCGCGCCCGACAGCAGCCCCGCGGCGATGTCGCGGTAATAGGGCGCGACCACCGCCAGCAGCCGCACCGGTGCGTCGAATTCGGGCAGCGCAAGCTGGTGATGCGGGGTGTTCGAGGCCATGTTCTCAGTCCTTCGGGATAGGCCGGGTGGAATGGATGGAAAGACCGTAGGCGTCAAGCCCCACCACCTTCACGGGCGCCGAATTCGTCAGCAGCACCAGTTCCGACAGCCCCAGCGCCGACAGGATCTGCGCGCCCAGCCCATATTGCCGCAGCGTATGCGGGCCGACCGCACCCGGCTCGGCCAGCGCATGATCGAGGTCGCGCAGCAGCACCACCACGCCACGCCCCTCGCGGGCGATCTCGGCCATCGCGGCGGGCAGGCTGCCGGCATCCTCGCGGCCGATCCCCAGCACGTCGTGCAGCGGGTCCAGCGCGTGCATCCTGACCAGCACCGGCCCGGGCGCCGTCAGGTCGCCCTTGGTCAGCACGATATGCTCGGCCCCCTGCGTCTCGTCGGCAAAGATGCGCATCATCCAGTCGCCGCCATGGACCGACTGCACGGCCCGCTGGCCGCGTTCGGCGATCAGGTTGTCGTGCCGGCGGCGATAGCGGATCAGGTCGCTGATGGTGCCGATCTTCAGCCCGTGCTTCTGAGCAAAGCCCACCAGGTCGGGCAGCCGCGCCATGCTGCCATCCTCGTTCATGATCTCGCAGATGACCCCCGAGGCGTTCAGCCCGGCCAGCCGCGCGATGTCGACCGCGGCCTCGGTATGGCCCGCGCGCACCAGAACGCCGCCCTCCCGGGCGCGCAGCGGAAAGATGTGGCCGGGCGTGGCGATGTCGCCGGCGCCCTTGGACGGGTCGATGGCGACGCTGACCGTGCGCGCGCGGTCATGGGCGCTGATGCCGGTGGTCACGCCCTCGCGCGCCTCGATCGACATGGTGAAGGCGGTTTCGTGGCGCGACGAGTTCTTGGGGCTCATCAGCGTCAGCCCCAGCGCGTCGATGCGATCGCCGGGCAGCGACAGGCAGATCAGGCCGCGGCCATGCGTCGCCATGAAGTTGATCGCGTTCGGCGTGGCCATCTGTGCGGGAATGACAAGGTCGCCCTCGTTCTCGCGATCCTCGTGGTCGACAAGGATGAACATGCGGCCGTTGCGGGCATCCTCGATGATGTCCTCGATCGGCGAGATCGCCTCGCCCAGATCGCGTTCTACCTGACCTGGCTGTTCGTAGTGCATGTCGTCTTCCCTCGAAATGCCGCCCCGCCGGCATCCGGGCCGGCGCCTCGCGGTCCTTGCATCCTGCCGGCGCCGGGCCGCCGTCCCTACCCTGCCCCGGCCTCGGCCAGCCGCGCGACATAGCGCGCCAGCGTGTCGATCTCGAGGTTGACGGCATCGCCCGCCTGCGCGGCGCCCCAGGTGGTGACCTGCCGTGTATGCGGGATCAGGTTGACGCCGAAGCTGTTGCCCGACACCTCGTTGACCGTCAGCGACGTGCCGTTCAGCGCCACCGAGCCCTTCGGCGCGATGAAGCGCGCCAGCGCCGCCGGTGCCTCGAAGGTCAGGCGCAGGCTGTCGCCCTCGTGCCGGGCGGCGGTGATCCGGGCCACCCCGTCGACATGGCCGCTGACGATATGGCCGCCAAGCTCGTCTCCCACGCGCAGCGCGCGTTCCAGGTTGATGCGCCTGCCGACCGCCCAGCCCGCCGCACCGATGCTGGTCCTGGCCAGCGTCTCGGCCGAGATGTCGACGTCGAACCAGTCGCCGCCCTTGGCCACCACCGTCAGGCAGACCCCGTCGCAGGCGATCGAGGCGCCGATCTCGACCCCCGCCATGTCATAGCCGCAGCCGATCCGCGCCCGCATGTCGCCGCGCATCTCGACCGCGCGCACCGTGCCGATATCCGTGATGATCCCGGTAAACATCGCCTGCCCCGTCTTTCCCGCCTTGACCTAGGCCATCACCCGGCGCCGCGCAAGCGCCCCGGCGGCCGCAGGGACGTGCCGGAACATGTCGATCATGGCGCAAAATTGTGGAAATCTTAACCCCGCCATGCGATGCAGGGCCGGATTTCAAGCCAGACATGGCGCGTTGCGAGCCGAAACCAGATGCTTCACCAGAATTTTCCGCCCCGACCCGTCCCGCCCGCCCGGCCGGATGACGGCGCGCAGCGGGTCTTCCTGATGCTGCAGGGACCGCATGGCCCGTTCTTCGATCGCCTCGCCACGCTGCTGCGGGCGGCCGGCGCGATCGTCTGGCGCTGCGCCTTCAACGCGGGCGATGCCTTCTTCTGGTCCGATGCCGCATCGCTGCTGCATCACGACACCAGCCTGGCAGACTGGCCCGACCATCTGGACCGCATCCTGGCCGACCGCGGCGTGACCGACATCGTGCTGTATGGCGACGTGCGCGCGATCCACGCGGCCGCACGCGACGCAGCAGCGGCGCGCGGGCTGCGGCTGCATGTCTTCGAGGAGGGCTATCTGCGCCCCTATTGGGTCAGCTATGAACGCGGCGGCTCGAACGGGAACTCGGCGCTGATGCGGATTCCGCTTTCGCAGATGCGCGCCGCGCTGCGCGATTCGGTCAACGAGGTGCGCCGCCCGCCCGCGCAATGGGGCGACATGCGCCACCACAAGTTCTATGGCGCCTTGTATCATTTCCTGGTGCTGACCGCGAACGGCCGCTATCGCGGCTATGCCGGGCATCGCGGTATCCCGGTGCTGCAGGAATTCCGGCTGAACCTGCGCCGCCTGCTGCTGTCGCCGCTGCACAATGCCCGCACGGCGCTGCAATGGCGGCGCTGCAAGTTCGCGGGCTGGCCCTATTCGCTGGTGCCGATGCAACTGGAACACGACTCGAACTTCCTCGGCCATTCGCCCTTCACCCGCAACAGCCAGTTCATCGCGCAGGTGGTGGCCGAATTCGCGCATTCCGCGCCCCGCCACCACCACCTGCTGTTCAAGGCCCATCCGCTGGAGGACGGCCGGGCCGGCAATCGCCGCGCGATCATCGACGCGGCGCACAGCCACGGCATCGGCGACCGGGTCCATTACCTGCGCGGCGGCAAGCTGGCGGAACTGCTGGCCCATGCGCGCTCGGTGGTGACGGTGAACTCGACCGCGGCCCAGCAGGCGCTGTGGCGCGGCATCCCCGTCAAGACCCTGGGCCACGCGATCTATGCCAAGCCCGGGATCGTGTCCGACCAGAGCCTGGCCGAGTTCCTGGCCAGCCCGACGCCACCCGACCCGAACGCCTACCGGACGCTGCGCGACTATCTTCTGAAGACCAGCCAGATCCCGGGCGGCTTCTATGCGCGCCGGTCGCGCGCCCACACGCTGCGGCTGGTGGCCGACATGATGCTGTCGCCCGACGATCCCTACGAGGCCCTGGACAAGGGACATGTCGCACATCGGCACCAGATCGCCGACGACAATGGGTGAAACCCAAGGAATTGGTGGTATCGGGCGGGCGGGACCGATAGATTGGCGCAAAACCGGGCAGGCAGCCGGACAGAGGCAAGACAGGAGTTCAGAGGTGACAGTTATGACGTCAAGGGCCGGCATCCTGCGGCTGGGCATGATGGTGGCACTTTCGCTGGTGGCGGCCTGCGGATTGCCGCGGTCGGGTCCGAACAAGAAGGAAATCTACGCCGGCGCGGTCGAACGCGGCGGCAATGCCCATGTGATCTATGTGAACGATCACGTCACCCGGACCACGAATTTCGTGCCCGCCTACGGCTTTTCCAGCAGCTTCCGCAACGCCGGCCAGGTGGGCGCGGACGAGATCCGGGCCGGCGACGTGCTGGGCCTGTCGATCTGGGAAAACGTCGATGACGGGCTGCTGACATCGCTTGGCACCAGCTCGACCTCGCTGCAGGAGATCCAGGTTGACAGCGCGGGCTATATCTTCGTGCCCTATGCCGGCCGCATCCGCGCGGCGGGCAACAGCCCCGACCAGCTGCGCGAGATCATCACGCAGCGTCTCAGCGCCCAGACCCCCGACCCGCAGGTGACCGTCTCGCGCGTCGCCGGCAACGGCGCCACCGTCTCGGTGATGGGCAAGGTGATGGCGCAGGGTGTCTATCCGATCGAACGGCCGACCCGCACCCTGTCGGCCATGCTGGCCGGTGCCGGCGGCGTCTCGATCGAACCCGAGATCGCGGTCGTCACCGTCAAGCGCGGCAATGAACAGGGCAAGGTCTGGCTGACCGATCTCTACAGCAGCCGCGCCAACGACATCGCGGTGCGGCCCGGCGACATCATCCTGGTCGAGGAGGATCAGCGCAGCTTCACCGCACTGGGCGCGATCGGCGGGCAGACGCGGGTGCCTCTGGGCAACGACATGATCAACGCGGTGGAGGCGATCGCCATGGTCGGCGGCCTCGCCACCGCGCTGGCCGATCCCAAAGGCGTCTTCGTGCTGCGCGACGAACCTGAATCGGTCGCCAGCCGGGTTCTGGGCAAGCCGGTCTACGGCACCCAGCGCATGGCCTATGTGCTGGACCTGACCCGCCCGAACGGGCTGTTCCTGGCGCGCGACTTCCTGATCCGCGACAGCGACACGATCTATGTCACCGAAGCGCCCTATGTTCAGTGGAACAAGACCATCGCCGCCATCACCGGCAGCGTGGACTCGGCCGACTCGGTGGCCAGCTTCGGCGAATAAGACGCGGATGGACGATCCGACAGCGATGGCCGCCGGGGACAATCCCCGGCGGCTTTGCGTTTTCAACGCGGGCTTCTGGCGAGGTCCGCGGCTGCGGCGCATCCTGGGTCTGGCGGGATGGACCCCCGTTCTCGGCTGGCCGCGCGCGGGCGATGCCGTGGGCGTCTGGGGTGCGAGCCCCACGGCCTGGCGCGGCCGGGCGGTCGCGGCGCGCTGCGGCGCCGATCTGGTCACCGTCGAGGATGCCTTCCTGCGATCCATCCTGCCGGGTCGGGCGCGCGGCAGGCTGGCGCGACGCGGCCCGATCGGCTTGCTGATCGACGATCAGGGCCTGCATTTCGATCCCGCGCGCCCCTCGCGGATCGAGACCCTGGCGGGCAGCTGCGGCGACGACCCGGCGCTGCTGCATCGCGCGGCACGCGGCATCGCGCGGCTGCGTCACCTTGATCTGTCGAAATACAACAGCCACCGTCCCGACCTTCCCGCGCCCGAGCCGGGCCATGTACTGGTCATCGACCAGACTCGCGGCGATGCCTCGCTGATGGGTGCCGGGCGCGAGGCCTTCCTGCGGATGCTTGCCGCGGCGCGGGCCGAGCATCCGGGCGCCCGAATCCTGCTGCGCAGCCATCCCGAAACCAGCGCGGGACTGCGCCCCGGCCATCTGACCGTTGCCGACCTGCACCCCGGCGATCTGCTGTGCGACGCGGCGATATCGCCCTGGCGGCTGGTCGAGGGCGCGCGGGCCGTCTATGCGGTCAGCTCGCAGCTGGGTTACGAGGCGATCCTGGCCGGCCAGCGCCCGCGCCTGTTCGGACGCCCCTTCTATGCCGGCTGGGATCTCAGCGACGACGAAACGCCGCCGCCGCCCGACCGGCGCGGTCGCACCACCCGCGAGGCGCTGTTCGCGGCAAGCCACCTGCTGGCGCCTGTCTGGTACGACCCCTGCCTTGACCGGCTGACCGATTTCGAGGGGGCGACCGACCAGATCGAGGCCGAGGCGCGCAGTTTCCGGCAGGATCGCGACGGCCATCTGGCCTATGGGATGCGGCTGTGGAAACGGCGCTTCATCGGGCGGGAATTCGGCGATGCGCGGCCCGTCCGCTTCACCGCGCGGCCCTCGCCACAGGTCACGCTGGCCTGGGCGGGGCGGTGCGGCGACGTGCCCCATGCGGCCCGGGTCGAGGACGGCTTCCTGCGTTCGCGGGGCCTTGGCGCCGCGCTGGTGCCGCCGCTGTCGCTGGTGGCGGACGATCTGGGCATCTATTACGATCCCGCGCGTGAAAGCCGCCTCGAACGGCTGATCGCGGCGGGCCCCCCGCCCGGGGGCGCCGCGCGCGCCGCCCGCCTGATCGCCGTCATCCGGCAGGCGCGGCTGACGAAATACAACCCCGCACCCGGCACGACGCTTTCCCCGCCGCCCGATCGACGGCCCTGTATCCTGGTGCCGGGGCAAGTCGAGGACGACGCCTCGATCCGCCTCGGCGCGGTCGCGGAACGGGGCAATCTCGCGCTGCTGCAGCGAACGCGGCGCGAGAATCCGGGCGCCTTCCTGATCTACAAGCCGCATCCGGACGTCGTTGCCGGGCTGCGGCCGGGGGCGATCGAGGCCCCGGCGCTGGCGGGCCTTGCCGATCGCGTGGCGGCGGAGGACGACACCGTCGCCCTGCTGGGGATCGTGGACGAGGTCTGGACCATCACCTCGACCCTGGGGTTCGAGGCGCTGCTGCGCGGGGTTCCGGTCACCACCCTCGGCATGCCCTTCTATGCCGGCTGGGGGCTGACCCGCGATCTTTCGGCGCCACCCGCGCGGCGGCAGGCGCGGCCCGATCTGGCGGCGCTGGCCCATGCCTGCCTGATCGCCTATCCGCGCTATCGCGATCCGGTGACGGGGCTGCCCTGCCCGCCCGAGATCGCGGTGCATCGGCTGGCCGATCCTGCCCTGCCGCGGCGCGCGCCCGCCCTGCGGACGCTGTCAAAGCTGCAGGGCGCGCTGTCGGGTCACAGCTGGCTGTGGCGGTCCTGAGCGGGATCGTCGGTGACGCGACGCCAGCGATGCATCAGGTCGTCGCCAAGCCGGCGGCTCTCGACCAGCCGAAACCGCGGCGCAGAGGCAAGCCGCTCCAGCCCCAGCGGGCCGATCGCGGGCCGACCCTCGGCGCCAAGCGCAAGCCCGGCCGTATAGCCGACCAGCTGATCGACCGCGCCTGCGCCCAGCATGCCCGCCGCCAACTGGCCGCCGCCCTCGCAGAACAGCCGGGTGATCCCGCGCCGCGCCAGCTCGCGCATGATATCGGAAATGTCGCCCTCGACCTGCCACAAGGGTCCATGCGCGGCATCCTCGGCGGGCAGGTCCGGCAAGGGCCGGCGGCTGGCGATGACGCGCACCGGCTGGAGCGGCGCGCCGAGGCCGCGCACGTTCAGCGACGGCCGGTCGGCCCGCGCCGTGCCGCCGCCGACCATGATCGCGTCATGCATGAGGCGCAGCAGATGCACGTGCCGTCGCGCAGGGGGACCCGTGATCCACTGGCTTTCGCCGCGCGCCGTGGCAATGCGACCGTCAAAGCTGCTGGCCAGCTTAAGGGTGACGAAGGGCCGCCCCCGCGTCAGCCGCGACAGGAATCCGGCCTGCAGCTCGCACGCCGCGGCCTGAAGCACGCCCTCGCGGACCTCGCACCCAGCCGCCCGCAGCATGGCATGGCCGCGCCCGGCCACACGCGGGTCGGGGTCGGTCAGCGCGCTGACAACGCGGCGGACACCGGCGGCGATCAGCGCCTCGGCGCAGGGCGGGGTGCGGCCGTGATGGGCACAGGGTTCCAGCGTGACATAGGCGGTGGCGCCGCGCGCCCGCGGGCCGGCCTGCGCCAGCGCCATCGCCTCGGCATGGGGGCGGCCGCCGGGCTGGGTCCAGCCGCGGCCGACCACCTCACCCTGCGCGACCAGCACGCAACCGACCGCCGGATTGGGCCAGACATTGCCGAGGCCGCGCCGCGCCAGGCGCAGCGCATGGGCCATGTGCCGACCGTCGTCGTGATGCCCAGGGCTCAATCGTTGGCCGCGCCGGGGCGCAGTTCCGACACGAACTTGTCGAAATCGTCTGCGTCCTGGAAGTTCTTGTAGACGCTGGCGAAACGCACATAGCCCACATTGTCGATGCGCGACAGCGCCTCCATCACGATCTCGCCGATCAGCTTCGAGGGGATGTCGGTCTCGCCGGTGCTTTCCAGCCGACGCACGATGCCCGAGATCATCTGCTCGATCCGCTCGGGTTCGACCGGGCGCTTCTGCATCGCGATCCGGATCGAGCGGGCCATCTTGTCACGGTCGAAATCCTCGCGCTTGCCATTGGTCTTGACGACGACCAGATCGCGCAGCTGGACCCGCTCATAGGTGGTGAAGCGGCCGCCGCAGGCCGGGCAGAAGCGTCGCCGCCGGATCGCGACGTGATCTTCGGCCGGGCGCGAATCCTTGACCTGCGTATCGACATTTCCGCAAAACGGGCAGCGCATCTGTTGTCCCCTCGGCCCCTTGGATCGCAGCAACTATAGGCAGCCCGGCAGCAGTTGGGTAGCGTTATCCACAGCCCACTAGATGAGCGATGACATCTCTGTGACCTGAAAGCCGCGATGGGTCAGCCTGCCCGGAAATGCGCGGCGACCTGCCGCAAATGGGGCGCGCGGCGATGTTCGACCAGGTAGACCCCCTGCCACCGGCCCAGCATCATCCGCCCCGACGCGACCGGGACCTGCAGGCTGACCGGCAGGATGGCGGCCTTGAGATGGGCTGGCATGTCGTCCGGCCCCTCGTCGCGATGCGTGAGCCAGCGCATCGAGGGGTGGTCGGCGGGCGGCGCGATGCGGTCAAGCCAGCCCAGCAGGTCGCGGCGCATATCGGGATCGGCGTTTTCCTGGATCAGCAGCGAACATGAGGTGTGGCGCACCATCAGCGTCAGCACGCCATCGCCCGCGTCGTGCAGCCAGTCGGCCAGCTCGCCGGTCATCTCGTGCAGGGCCGGGCCGGCGGTGGCGATCTGGAACTGGCGGATCACTCGGCCGCCTCGGTTCCGGGCGGCGTCAGGGCCGCAAAGGCCTCGTCCGGGGGGTCGCGGTCATGGTCCAGGGCGATCTGCTTCTGGGTGCGCGCGCCAAGCTCGCGCAGCATCTCGACCTGGCGGATGACATTGCCCGAGCCGCGGCTGAGCCGGTCCATCGCCTGGCCGTGGGCGCGCGCGGCCTGATCCAGCGCCTTGCCGACGCCCTCCATCGAATCGACGAAGCCCGCGACCTTGTCATAGATCGCCCCGGCCCGCCGCGCGATCTCCAGCGCGTTGGTCTCGCGCCGCTCGACCGCCCAGATATGTTCCACGGTGCGCAGCGTCAGCATCAGCGTGGTCGGCGTGGTCAGTCCGATGCCGCGTTCCAGCGCGGTCCGCGCCAGCGAGGGATCGGCCCGCAGCGCCTCGGAGAAGGCGCCCTCGATGGGAATGAACATCAGCACGTAATCGACAGAGGCGTCATCCATGCGATGATAGCCCTTGTCGCCAAGCGTCGCGATATGAGTGCGGATCGCGGCAACATGGCGGCGCAGCGCCTCGGCCGCCAGATCGGGATCGTCGCTGTTCACCGCGACCTCGTAATCGTTCAGCGACACCTTGCTGTCGATCACCATGACCTTGTCGCGGGGCATCCTGACCACGACATCGGGGCGCCACAGCTTGCCCTCGTCGTCGCGCCAGCTGGCCTGCATCTCGTAATGGGTGCCCGACAGCAGCCCCGATTCCTCGAGGATGCGTTCCAGCACCATCTCGCCCCAGGCGCCCTGCCGCTGCTTCTCGCCCTTCAGCGCGCGTGTCAGGTTGACGGCCTCGCGCGAGATGTCCTCGGACCGGCGATGCAGCGAGAGGATCTGTTCGCGCAGCCGCGCGCCCTCTTCGTCCAGCACCTTGTTGCGGGTCTGCAATTCCGTCTGGAAACGATGGACCTGGTCGCGGAACGGGTTCAGCAGCGCGGCCAGCTGTTCGCCCTGCGCCTTCTGCATGTCCGACTGCTGGACCCGCAGCGTCTCGGCAGAGAGCAGCCTGAACTGGCCGGTCATCTCGTCGCGCAATTCGCGCAAGGTGGCGATTTCGCGGGCGGCGGCCTCGCGGTCGTTCTCGGCCCGCAGGCGGGCCTCGGCCAGTTCGGTCTGCAACCGGCCCATCTGCTGGCGCGACTGGTGCAGCGCGTCGGTCAGCCCGTCGCGTTCCTCGGCCAGTTCGGCAAGCCGCGCCGAGAGGCCGTCCAGCCGCACCTCGGCCTGCCCGGCCCGCAGTTCATGCGCGCCCCCCCGGTCGGTCGCCTCGGCCAGCCGCTGGCGCAGGGCCGCCGCCTCGGCCGTCTCGCGCGCAAGCTGGGCCTGCAGCGCCAGCATGCCGCGCCGCCAGCGTGCCGCCAGATACCAGGCCAGCCACAGCGCCGCGACCGCCGCCGCCAGAAGCGCCTGCACGGTGGCAAGGTCGCCGAACCACAGGGCCAGTCGTTCCGTCAGGTCTGCGGGCATGTCCGATCCGTCTGCAGTCGCGCGTCACGTGCAACTGTTCACGCTTTGTGCCGGAAGCGCAACCCCCGGCGCGCGACAATCACGCCGGGCGCCGATCAGATCGCCAGGGCCTGCAGAAAGGCCACGACCCCGCCGGCATAGTCGCCCCGGTCCACGGTCGAGGCCTTCGAGGTCGCGAACCAGTCCAGCAGCGAGGCCTGGTCGCGATCCGAAAAGCGCATCCGCCAGTCCTGGAACCGGCGCCGGTCCAACTGACCCTCGTTCAGCACGGTGATGTCGCGATGCCGGGTGTCGCGCAGGATCGCCTCGACCACCGGGCGCAGGGCGACGGCGGGACCTTCCAGCCACTGGAAGAACAGCCCGTCTTCGTGATGCAGGCAGCCGGTCAGCCCGGCCGCGCCATTGCGCTCGCGGGCGACGGTCAGGATCGCCTCGAGATCGGTTGCGTTCAGCCCCTCGACAGCGGTGCTGCGGTACAGGAAATGGCCAAGCCCATCGAAGGGGGCGACATCATTGATCAAGGAAGGACCGCAACTTTCTGCTTCTCGAGGGATGCTTCAGCTTGCGCAGCGCCTTGGCCTCGATCTGGCGGATGCGTTCGCGGGTGACGCTGAACTGCTGGCCCACCTCTTCCAGCGTGTGGTCGGTGTTCATGCCGATGCCGAACCGCATGCGCAGGACACGTTCCTCCCGCGGGGTCAGGCTGGCCAGAACACGGGTCGTGGTCTCTTTCAGATTCTCCTGAATGGCGCTGTCCAGCGGCAGGACGGCGTTCTTGTCCTCGATGAAATCGCCAAGCTGGCTGTCCTCTTCGTCCCCGATCGGGGTTTCGAGGCTGATCGGTTCCTTGGCGATCTTCATCACCTTGCGAACCTTTTCCAGCGGCATCTGCAGCTTTTCAGCCAGTTCCTCGGGCGTCGGTTCGCGGCCGATCTCGTGCAGCATCTGCCGGCCGGTGCGCACCAGCTTGTTGATCGTCTCGATCATGTGCACCGGGATGCGGATGGTGCGCGCCTGGTCCGCGATGGACCGGGTGATCGCCTGGCGGATCCACCAGGTCGCATAGGTCGAGAACTTGTAGCCGCGACGGTATTCGAACTTGTCCACGGCCTTCATCAGGCCGATATTGCCTTCCTGAATGAGATCAAGGAATTGCAGGCCCCTGTTTGTGTATTTCTTGGCGATCGAAATGACCAGCCGCAGGTTCGCCTCGACCATTTCCTTCTTGGCCTGACGGGCCTCCTTCTCGCCGCGCTGGACCTGGGCGACGATGCGGCGGAACTCCTCGATGTCGACGCCGACATACTGGCCGACCTGCGCCATCTCGCCGCGCAGTTCCTCGACCTTGTCGCGCGAGCGTTCGAACAGCGCCTGCCAGCCGCGGCCGGCGCTTTTCGACAGCCGCTCGACCCAGGCCGGGTCCAGTTCGCTGCCACGATAGGCGTCGATGAATTCGCGGCGGTTGATGCGCGCGGCATCGGCCAGCTTGACCATCCCCGAATCGATGGTGACGATGCGGCGGTTGATGCCGTAAAGCTGGTCGACAAGGGCCTCGATGCGGCTGTTGTTCAGGTGAAGTTCGTTCACCAATGCCACGATTTCGCTGCGCAATTTCTGGTAGTCGGATTCGGCTGTGGCCGAGAAGCTGCCATCCTCGTTCAGCGTCGCCGACATCCGCTGGTCCTGCATGTCGGCCAGCAGTTCGTAATCGCGGGCGATGATTTCCAGCGTCTCGAGGACCTTGGGCTTGAGGCTTGCCTCCATCGCGGCCAGCGACACGTTGGCGCCGTCCTCTTCCTCGTCCTCGTCGTCGCTGCGCATCGGGTTGCCGTCGGCATCCAGCTCCTCGCGGGGCTGCGCGGCCTCCGAGGAGGCGCTCTCCTCGTCGAGTTCCTCTTCCTCGCCGCCCTCGCCATCCATCGACTGTCCGAAGGTCGTCTCGAGGTCGATCACGTCGCGCAGCAGGATCTCTTCGTCCAGAAGTTCCTGGCGCCACATGGTGATGGCCTTGAAGGTCAGCGGGCTTTCGCAGAGCCCGGCGATCATGGTGTTGCGGCCGGCCTCGATGCGCTTGGCAATGGCGATCTCGCCCTCGCGGGACAACAGCTCGACCGAGCCCATCTCGCGCAGATACATGCGCACGGGATCGTCGGTGCGGTCGAGCTTCTCGGTCTCGGAGGTGGCGACGGCAACCTCGCGCGAGGTCGAGGCGGTGGTCGCCACCGCGCCGCCTTCGGGATCCTCGGCCTCGTCCTCGTCCTCGATGACGTTGATGCCCATTTCGGACAGCATCGACATCACGTCCTCGATCTGCTCGCTGCTGACCTGTTCCGGGGGCAGCACCGAGTTCAGCTGGTCATAGGTGATGTAGCCCCGCTCGCGCGCCTCGGCGATCATCTTCTTGACCGCCGCCTGGCTCATGTCCAGCGTATGCGCGTTGTCATCCTTGTCGGTCTTGTCGTGATCGTCGTCCTTGGCGGCCATCCGGGGCTCCTTCTCGGGGCAGCGATTCGCGAATCACCGGCGAATCGCCGCGAATCCTGTCGCTGTTCTAACGTGAATCCGAAGCGGATCAAAGATCGGCCCGGTTGATGATTCGCAAGTTGATCGCGGGGCGATTCGGCGCCCTGCCGACCGGTTTCAGCGACGCGGCGGCTTGCGCCAGATCTGCGCGCTGAGCCATGCCTGAAGCTGGCTGGTCATCGCGTCGCGATCCTCGTTCAGATCGCCGCTGTCCTCCATCTCGGGCCGCTCGGCCCGGTGGCGGGCGCGGGCGATCTGCTGCATGCGCCAGGTCAGGCCCTCATCGGCCTCGCCCTGAATCTCGAATTCGGCGCGGGCCAGTTCCGCGCCGGCCGCGCGCCGCGCCTCGAGGCGGTCCAGAAGATTGTTCAGGATGGCCGCGACCGCGGCCTCGTCCTGCGCCTCGATCACGCCGGGGGTCAGGCCCAGATGGGCGTCGCCGCGCAGCGTTTCAAGGGCGCGCAGCCCGGCCGGGCCCTGCCCGCCGGTGAGCAGGTCGTGCAGCAGCGCGGCGCGGTCGGCATCCTGCGGGGCCATCCGTTCGAGGCGTGCCTCGGCCCCGGCAACCAGTGCCGGGCGCAGGGCGCAGATCAGCAGGCTGGCGCCCTCGAGCAGCCATTCGCCCGATTGCGGCGCGCTGACGGGCTGGATCGGGGTCGCGGGGGGGCGCGGCCCGTGCGGGGCCCTCGAGGCCCCGACGCGCCGGGCGGGCCCGTGGCCCGCCGCGCCCGGCCGCCCCGCCCGCCCGGATCGGCCCGGGCGGCCCGGGCCCGGACGGTCCGCCTCGAAGAGGCCGCGGCGCTTGGCGCGGATCTCGTCGGCGTAGTGGCGGCGGGTCAGTTCGTCGGGAATCCGGGCGATGGCCTCGTTCAGGCGCCGGTCGAGGGCGGCCTTGCGTTCGGGGCTGTCGAAGACCTGACCCTCGGTCTCGCGCGCCCAGAGCAGATCGACCAGGGGCCGCGCCTGCGCCAGCAGCGCCGCCATCGCCCCCGGCCCGGCCGCGCGGATCAGGTCGTCCGGGTCCTGCCCCGCCGGCAGCACCACGAAACGCAGCGCCTGTCCGGGACCGGTCATCGGCAGGGCCAGGTCGATCAGCCGCTGCGCCGCGCGCTGGCCGGCCGCGTCACCGTCGAGCGCGATCACCGGTTCGGGGCTGACACGCCACATCAGGCGCAGCTGATCCTCGGTGATCGCGGTGCCAAGGGGCGCCACCGCGCCCTCGAATCCCGCGCGCACAAGGGCGATCACATCCATGTAGCCCTCGGCGACGATCAGCCGCTGGCCCTTGGCGACGGCCGCCCGCGCCGGGCCGAGGTGGTAGAGGTTGCGGCCCTTGTCGAAGAGCGGCGTTTCCGGGCTGTTGAGGTATTTCGCCCGCGCATCGGGGTTCATCGCCCGGCCGCCGAAGCCGATGCAGCGGTCGCGTGCGTCGCGGATCGGAAAGACGATCCGGTCGCGGAACCGGTCATAGGCCGCCCCGCCGCCCTCGGGACGGGCTGATATGCCCGCCTCGACAATCATGGCCTCGTCAAAGCCCTTCTCGCGCAGGGCGGCGGTCAGCGCATGGCGGCTGTCGGGGGCAAAGCCGATCTCGAAACGCGCCCAGGCCGCCTCGTCAAGGCCGCGCCGGGCCAGATAGTCGCGGGCCGCGGCGGCGGCGCCGGTCTGAAGCTGCAGGCGAAACCAGCGGCAGGCGGCCTCGGTCAGCTGGAACAGCCGGCTGTGCCGGTCGCTGCGTTCGCGGGCGCGCGGGTCCGCCTCGGGCATCTGCATCCCGGCCTCGGCGGCGAGCAGCCGGACCGCCTCGATGAAGTCCAGCCCCTCGGCCTCGCGCAGGAAGCCGATGGCGTCGCCCTTGGCCTGGCAGCCGAAGCAGTAGTAATAGCCCTTCTGGTCATCGCAATGAAAACTGGCGGATTTTTCCTGATGAAACGGGCAAGGCGCCCACCAGTCGCCCTTCGCCTGATTGGACTTGCGCAGATCCCACACGACCTTGCGCCCGATCACCCGGCTGATCGGAACGCGGTTGCGCAACTCGTCAAGAAAGCCCGGCGGAATACTCATGGCGAAACTATCGGCTCTGCCGGGCCCGAGGTAAAGGCGCGCGCGGTCGCGGCCGGCGCGCGCCTAGTCGGCACCGACGGCACCGCGCGTCAGCGCCCAGTAGACATCGCCGATGCGCCGGCGGTCCAGCCGCCCCCCCTCGCGATACCAGTTCGTCACCCCGGTCAGCATCGCGATCAGCGCCATCGTGGCCAGCCGCGAATCGGCCACGCGCATGACGCCGGCCTCGATGCCGTCGCAGAGGATGCGGTGCAGCCCGTCCTCGTAGCGGCCGCGCAGCTCGGCAATGTCCTGGAAGTTCTCGGGGGTCAGGTTGCGCAGCTCCATGTAGGACAGGAACACCGCGTCCGAATGGTCGAGGCTGAAGCCGATGTGAAAGCGCACGAACGCCTCGAGCCGGGTCAGCGGATCGGCCGCGGGATCGTCGCGCCATGCACCCAGCAGATCCTGCATGTGCGATTGCAGCAACTCGTGCAGCAGGGCCTGCTTGTCGTCGGTATAGGCGTAAAGCGCGCCGGCCTGGACGCCGACCGCGGCGGCGATCTGGCGCATCGAGACGGCGGCAAAACCCTGCCGCGCGAAGAGGCGGCGGGCCTCGTCGCGGATCAGGGGGCCGGTGATCTCGGCGCGGGAACCTTGGGTGCGGGCCATGCGCCGTCATAGGACGCCCGCGCCCGGGGTTAAAGACCCCCGGCGCATGGCCGCGCCCGACCGGCGACGGTTGCCGCCGCAGCGGGGCGACGATAACCTGCGCGGATGAACGCCCTGCGCCGCCTTGCCGCCTGCCTTCTGCTGCTGTCGCCCGCGGCCTGCGCGACCGGCCAGGACACCTATCCCGCGCTGCTGCCGACCGAGCGCATCCTGGCCGAACCCCGGCTGCCCGACCACGCGACCGATGCGGCCGACGGCCCGGCCGCCGCCGAGGCCGACAGCGAGGCCCGCGCCGCGGCGCTGCGCCGGCGGGCCGAGGCGCTGCGCCGCCCGGTCATCGACGCCGCCACCCGCGCGCGGATGCAATCCGCCGCCCCATGATCCGCCGCCCCATGATCCGCCGCCACGTCATTCAGGGAACGCCATGCCCGTGATCACCTGCATCGAGGACCTGAAGGCGCTGCACCGGGCGCGCGTGCCGCGAATGTTCTACGACTACGCCGATTCGGGCAGCTATACCCAGCAGACCTACCGCGAGAACAGCGCGGACTTCGCCCGGCTGAAGCTGCGCCAGAGGGTCGCGGTGGACATGTCGGGCCGCAGCACCGCCACGCGGATGGCAGGCCTCGACGTGTCGATGCCCGTGGCGCTGGCGCCGGTAGGCATGACCGGGATGCAGCATGCCGATGGCGAGATCCTGGCGGCGCGGGCGGCGGCGCAGGCGGGCGTGCCCTATTGTCTGTCCACCATGTCGATCTGTTCCATCGAGGATGTCGCGGCGGCGGTGCCCGATCCCTTCATGTTCCAGCTTTACGTGATGAAGGATCAGGAATTTCTGGCCGGCCTGATCGAGCGCGCAAAGGCCGCCCGGTGCAGCGCATTGGTCCTGACGCTGGATCTCCAGATCCTCGGCCAGCGGCACCGCGACCTCAAGAACGGGCTGTCCGCCCCGCCCCGGCTGAGCCTGCCGATGCTGATGGACATGGCGACCCGCTGGCGGTGGGGGATGGGGATGCTGCGCACGCGGCGGCGGTTCTTCGGCAATATCGTCGGCCATGCCAAGGGCGTTTCGGCGGGCGACGCGGCCTCGCTGATGCACTGGACCGCGGCGCAGTTCGACGAGCGGCTGGACTGGGACAAGGTCGCACGCATCCGCGACATGTGGGGCGGCAAGCTGATCCTGAAGGGGATCCTCGATCCCGACGACGCCCGCATCGCGGCGGATTTCGGCGCCGACGCGATCATCGTCTCGAATCATGGCGGCCGGCAGCTTGACGGCGCGCTGAGCGCGATCCGCATGCTGCCCCACATCGTTGCCGCGGTCGGCGACCGTGTCGAGATCCATCTCGACAGCGGCATCCGCAGCGGCCAGGACGTGCTGAAGGTGCTGGCCCTGGGCGCGACGGGCACCTGGATCGGCCGGGCCTATATCCACGGCCTCGGCGCGATGGGCGAGGCGGGCGTCACCGCCGCGCTGGAGGTGATCCGCAAGGAACTGGACATCACGATGGCGCTGTGCGGCGAGACGCGGGTGACCGATCTGGGCCGCCACAACCTGCTGGTCCCGCAGGGATTCGAGACCGAATACGGCGCCTGAGCGGCGCCCCTTCGACCTAGAACAGTTGCGCCATCCAGCGTTGCCCGCGCCCCAGGCGCGTCATCGCAAGGACCAGCAGCGCCGGCAGGAAGAAGGCGGCAAGAGCCGGGCCAAGCGGGTGATCGGGCTGCAACTGGTTGGCGAAATGCAGCACCAGATAATGGATCACATAGACCGCCGAGGCGATGGTCCCGAGGGGCAGGTCGGTGGCCGGGGCCGACATGCCCAGCGCCAGCGCGAAGATCATGGGCGCCATCAGATACATGCCGACCTGCACCTCCAGCAGCGCGTATTTGCTGACCATCGTCAGGAAGACGGTGTTCTCGACCATCGCGATCACCAGCCCCGCCAGCGCCACCGCGATCAGCCTGCCGCGCGCGGGAATGCGCCACGGGACCGAGGCCGCGTCGTCGCGCTGCATCGCGAACAGGTAGCCCATCACCATGAAGGGATAGAGGAAGAACGGCCCGCTGCGGAAGAGCTCGAGCGGTATCGGCACCAGATGGGCGACGGCCGGGTATTCCATCGCCAGCCCGAGCAGCCCGGCCACAACGCCCGTGGCCAGCATGAAGCGCGGCCCGCGCGGGATGGCGAAATGCATCATCGCCGCGCCCAGCACCAGCCCCTCGAGGAACCACAGATGCCGGAATCCCAGCACCAGTTCGCGCAGGCTCTGCCGCAGGCTCTGGTCCCAAAGCCCCATGAAGACGAAATAGATGGCGTACCAGACCAGATAGATCATCGCCATGCGACGCACCCACAGCCAGTAGCGGCCACGCAGGCGCGTGCGGAACAGGAAGAAGCCGGCGGTCATCGCGAACAGCGGCACGGCCAGCCGCAGCACCGTGTTCAGCACGATCAGCCCCGCCACGCCAAAGCTTTCGCGCCCCAGCCCCGCATGGCCGATAACCACGAACGCGGCCAGAAGAACGCGCAGATAGTCGATGGAATAGATACGTTCCTGCACGACCCGAAACTCGTTACTGACTGCGCCCGATGTGCAAGCCGCGATGGCTGGCAAAGCACCCGAAAACCCGCTTTCGGCATATATCCGCCGACACCCCCTGTCAAACCTTTCGTCCCCCCGCCGGGTCCGATGCCCCCTTTCCTTGCCGCCCGATCTGCTGTATGGCCCGCGCTCTGCCGCCATGCACCCTTGGAGGATGGCGGCGTCACCAACTGTTACAGGAAGATACATCATGGCCAAAGAGATCCCGGATCTGGTGGCCGAGGCACGCGCGGGGACAGGCAAGGGGGCCGCCCGCCAAGCTCGCCGCGAAGGCAAGGTGCCCGGCATCGTGTATGGCGACCACAAGGACCCGGTCGCAATCGCGTTCGAATTCAACAAGCTGCTGACCACGCTGCGGGCCGGCCGCTTCATGTCCACGCTGTGGAACCTGAAGGTCGAGGGCCAGGAGGACGTGCGCGTCATCTGCCGCGGCGTCCAGAAGGATGTCGTCAAGGATCTGCCGATCCACATCGACTTCATGCGCCTGCGCCGCACCTCGAAGGTGAACCTGTTCATCCCGGTCGAGTTCATCAACCACGACAAGTGCCCCGGCCTGCGCAAGGGCGGCACGCTGGTCACGGTGCGCCCCGAGATCGAGCTGGTGGTCACGGCCGGCGACATTCCCGATCACGTCACCGTCGATCTGGAAGGCCTGGAAGTCGGCGACAACATCCATGTCAACGACATCACCCTGCCGGCCGGCACCAAGGCCACCATCGACCGCAACTTCGCCATCGCCAACATCACGGCGCCCTCGGCGCTGCGCTCGAGCGATGACACGTCGGACGACGGCGCCGACGAGGCCGCGGACGAGGCCGACGCATGAGGCCCGCGCCCCCGTCGCGGGGCGCGAGGGTCATCGGGGGCGGTGCCGCTGGCGCCGCCCTTTCCATTTTCGGGCCGCGCTGCTAGGACCGGCAGCCGGTCGTCACCGCGCAAGAGGTAGCCATGCAGCCCGTGAACATCATCGGCGCCGGTCTGGCGGGGTCCGAGGCCGCGTGGCAGATCGCCCGCGCCGGGGTGCCCGTCATCCTGCACGAGATGCGTCCCGCCGTCGCGACCTTCGCCCACAAGACCGGCGACTGCGCCGAGATGGTCTGCTCGAACTCGTTCCGGTCGGATGACGACGTGATGAACGCGGTCGGGCAGCTGCACTGGGAGATGCGGGCAGCGGGCGGGCTGATCATGGCCACCGCCGACCGCCACCGCCTGCCCGCCGGCGGTGCGCTGGCCGTCGACCGCGAGGCGTTCTCGGCCGCCGTCACCGCGGCCCTTCGCGCCGAGACCCTGATCGAGATTCGCGCCGGCGAGGTTGCCGACCTGCCGCAGGACGGCAACTGGATCGTGGCGACCGGGCCGCTGACCTCGGACCGCCTGGCCGGCGCGATCCGCGCGGTGACCGGCACCGAGGCGCTGGCCTTCTTCGACGCGATCGCCCCGATCGTCCATGCCGAGACCATCGACATGTCGGTGGCCTGGGAACAGAGCCGCTATGACAAGGGCGAGACCGAGGCCGAGCAGAAGGCCTATGTCAACTGTCCGATGACCCGGCCCGAATACGAGGCCTTCATCGACGCCCTCTTGGCCGCCGAGAAGACCGAGTTCCGCGAGGGCGAGACCGCCGGCTATTTCGACGGCTGCCTGCCCATCGAGGTCATGGCCGAGCGGGGCCGCGAGACTCTGCGCCACGGGCCGATGAAGCCGGTCGGGCTGACCAATGCCCACAAGCCGCAGGAAAAACCTTATGCTGTTGTTCAGCTTCGCCGCGATAACGCTCTGGGAACACTGTATAATATCGTGGGCTTCCAGACCAAGATGAAATATGGCGCGCAGACCGCCGTGTTCCGCATGATCCCCGGTCTGGAACGCGCGGCCTTCGCCCGGCTGGGCGGCATCCACCGCAACAGCTTCCTGAATTCGCCGACGCTTCTGGATGACCGGATGCGGATGCGCCAGCGGCCGAACCTGCGCTTTGCCGGGCAGGTCACCGGGGTCGAGGGCTATGTCGAAAGCGCCGCGATGGGGCTTCTGGCCGGGCGCATGGCAGCGGCGCAGGCGCTGGGCCGCGACCTGCCGCCGCCGCCGTCGACCACCGCGACCGGTGCGCTGGTCAACCACATCACCGGCGGCGCCGAGGCCAAGACCTTTCAGCCGATGAACGTGAATTTCGGGCTGTTTCCGCCGCTGGACGACGCGCGCGGCGGCCGCCGGGGCCGCAAGGACCGCTATCCGGCCTATACCGGGCGGGCCAAGGACGATTTCAGCGCATGGCTGGCGACGCAGTAACGCGCACGCGCTTCGCGCCCTCGCCCACCGGGCTGCTGCATCTGGGCCATGCCTATGCGGCGCTGATCGCCGCGCGCGAGGCTGATCCGGGCCGGTTCCTGCTGCGCATCGAGGATCTGGACGCCGAGCGCTGCCGGCCCGGCTATGAAGCCGCGATCTTCGAGGATCTGGCATGGCTGGGGCTGGACTGGCCGCGGCCGGTGATGCGCCAATCGGAGCGGATGGACGCCTATCGCGCCGCGCTGCGCCGGCTTGCGCCGCTGTGCTATCCCTGCCGCTGCCGGCGCGGCGACATCCGCGCCGCGCTGTCCGCCCCGCAGGAGGGGATGCCGCCAGCCGGCCCCGACGGGCTGATCTATCCCGGCACCTGCCGGTCGCGCAGCATGGCCGAGGCCGGACCGGGCGATGCGATCCGGCTGGACGCGGCGCGGGCCTTTGCCGCGCTTGGCGATGACCGCCTGCAGTTCCGCGAGACCGCGCCGGGCGCCGCGCGCCGCCCCTGTCTCGACCGGGACGGCTTCCGCACGGGGATCGGGGACGTGATCCTGGCGCGGCGCGGCATGGGCAGCTCCTACCACCTTGCGGTGGTTGTCGATGATGCCGATCAGGCGATCACCCGCGTGACGCGCGGTGCCGACCTGTTCGAGGCGACGTGGATCCATGTGCTGCTGCAACGCCTCTTGGACCTGCCGACGCCCGAATACCACCATCACGCGCTGATCCGCGACGATGCCGGCAAGCGGCTGGCCAAGCGCGACGACGCCCGCGCCATCCGCCACTACCGCGCGGCAGGCGCCACGCCGCAGGACATCCGCCGCATGGTCGGCCTCTAGGCCACCGGCTCCATGATCGTCACCTCGGCGCCGTCGCGCAGCGCGGTGTGGAAACAGCTGCGCCGCCGGGTGTGGCAGGCCGGGCCGGTCTGGCGCACGATCGCCAGCAGGCAGTCGCGGTCGCAATCCAGCCGCAATTCGACCAGCTCCTGCACATGGCCCGAGGTCTCGCCCTTGACCCAGAACGCCCGCCGCGAGCGCGACCAGTAGGTGACCCGCCCGCTGGACAGGGTGCGCGCCACCGCGTCACGGTTCATCCAGGCCAGCATCAGCACCTCGCCGCTGTCATGCTGCTGGGCGATGCAGGGGATGAGGCCGTTCGCATCGTATTTCAGGCTGGCCGGATCGAACATCGGGTTTCCTTTCGGGACATCCCGACCTATCTAGGATGGATGGTGCGGGCGGGAAAGAACCGATGGCCGACAGCGATCTGATGAAGCTTTACTCGCGCCGCATCTTGGCGCTGACGACGGCCATTCCGCATCAGGGCCACCTCGAGGCGCCCGAGGCCACCGCGATGCGCCGGTCGCCGCAATGCGGGTCGTCGGTGGCGGTCGAGCTTGCGACCGAGGGCGGCCGCATCGCGCGCTTTGCCCAGCAGGTCCGCGCCTGCGCGCTTGGCCAGGCCTCGGCGGCGGTGCTGGGCGGCGCGGTGATCGGCCGCAGCCGCGACGAGATCCTTGCGGCCCGCGACCAGTTGCGCGCGATGCTGAAGGAGGCGGGCGATCCGCCCGCGCCGCCCTTCGAGGCACTCGAGGCGCTGCTGCCGGCGCGCGACTATCCCAACCGTCACGCCTCGATCCTTCTGGCATGGGATGCCACGCTGGAGGCGATGGACCAGGCCCTGGCCGCCGCCTGAGCGCATGAAAGAACCGGCCCGCGAGGGGGCCGGTCAAGTTGCGCGTGCAGGACAGGACGGCGCACAGGCGTGGGGCGCCGGGGATGCATCGCGGGGCAGAAGATCAGGACTGCAGGATCGAGGGCATGTACAGCATGACGGCGGTCGTCACCGACAGCGCGGCAAGCCCGAGGGCGTCACAGATGAATTCGCGGGACACAAGATGATGCGGCATGGCAACTCCTCTCTGTTGCCTCTTTGTTCTCATTTTCCCGCGAGGAAGTAAAGAACTTTTTAGGAACATTTTAACGAAGGTTACCGGTTCCGGTCAGCCGACCGCGATCAGGCGGATCGCCTCGTCCTGGCTCATCAGCCACATCAGCATCCGCAGCGCCTGACCGCGCGGGCTTTCCAGCCCCGGATCGCGTTCCAGCAGCGCGCGGGCATCGTCGCGGGCAACAGCCATCAGTCCCGCCTGATGTTCCAGATCGCCGACCCGGAACCGCGGCAGGCCGGATTGCGCGGTGCCGATGACATCGCCCGCGCCGCGCATCTCGAGGTCGGTCTCGGCGATGCGAAAGCCGTCCTCGGTGTCGCGCAGCGTGGTCAGCCGCCGCGCGCCGGCCTCGTTCAGCGGCGCGTGATAGATCAGCAGGCAGGTCGAGGCGCCCTGCCCCCGCCCGACCCGGCCGCGCAGCTGGTGCAGCTGGGCAAGGCCAAAGCTTTCGGCGCGCTCGATCACCATGATCGTCGCCTCGGGCACGTCCACGCCGACCTCGATGACCGTGGTCGCGACCAGGATCGCGGCGCGGCCGGCGGCGAAATCCGCCATCGCCGCGTCGCGCGCATCAGCCGGCATCTGGCCGTGGATCAGTCGCACGGTGTCGCCAAAGCGGCCGCGCAGCGCCTGAAAGCGCGCCTCGGAGGCGGTCAGGTCGCTGACCTCGCTTTCCTCGACAAGCGGGCAGACCCAATAGGCCCGTGCGCCCTGCGCCAGCGCGGTGCCCAACCGCGCCACCACCTCGTCGAGCCGCTGGTCCGAAATCATCACGGTGGTGATCGGCTGGCGGCCCGGCGGCTTTTCGTCCAGCACCGACAGGTCCAGATCGCCATATTGCGTCAGCGCCAGCGATCGCGGGATCGGCGTCGCGGTCATCACCAGCATGTCGGGCGGGGCATCGCCCTTGGCCGACAGCTGCAGCCGCTGGGCAACGCCGAAACGGTGCTGTTCGTCGATGATCGCCAGCCGCAGGTCGTGGAACTGCACGTCCTTCTGGAATACCGCATGGGTTCCCACAAGGATGTCGATACGCCCCTCGGCCAGATCGGCCAGCAACTGCGCGCGCAAGTCGCCCTTGTCGCGCCCGGTCAGCGCGGCCAGCCGGATGCCCGCGGCCCGCGCCAGGGGTTCCAGCGCGCGGGCATGCTGACGGGCCAGGATTTCGGTCGGGGCCATCAGCACCGCCTGCCCGCCCGCCTCCACCGCGATCAGCGCCGCCAGCAGCGCAACCAGCGTCTTGCCGGCGCCGACATCGCCCTGCAACAGGCGGCTCATGCGCAGCGGCGCGGCCATGTCGGCCTCGATCTCGGCCAGCGCCCGGCGCTGAGCGGCGGTCGGCGGCCAGGGCAGGCTGTCCAGCACCGCGCGGCGCAGGCGGCCATCGCCGGTGCTGGCCCGGCCCCTTGCCCGGCGCCGGTCGCGACGCACCAGGGCCAGCGTCATCTGGTGGGCCAGGAACTCGTCATAGGCCAGCCGCGCGCGGGCCGGGCTGTCGGGCGACAGATCGCGCGGTGCCGCGGGCGCATGGGCGCTGCACAGCGCCTCGGCGAAACCGGGCCATCCCCGTGCCGCCACAAGCTGCGGGTCGATCCATTCGGCGACCTCGGGCATCCGCGCCAGCGCAGCCTCGGTCGCGCGGGCCATGCTGCGTTGGGTCAGCCCCGCGGACAGCGGATAGACCGGCTCGAACTCCGGCGGCAACGCGGCGTCCTCGCGCAGGATGTGGTCGGGATGGACCATCTGCGCGAGGCCGTCGAACAGTTCCAGCTTTCCGCTGACGACGCGGCGCGCCCCGGCCGGCAGCTGCGCCTCGATCCAGTCGCGGCGGGGGTGAAAGAACACCAGCGTCAGGTCGCCGCCCGCCCCGTCGCCGCAATGGACACGCCAGGGACGGCCGCGCGCGGGCGGCGGATGATGGCGGCCGACGGTGATCGTCACGGTGATCGTCTCGGGCGGGCACCCGTCGGCCAGCCGCGCGATGCGGCGGCGGGTCACGCCGCTGGCGGGCAGCGTCAGGATCAGGTCGCGCGGCCGCTCAATGCCCATCTGGGCCAGCGCCGCCGCGCCCCTGGGGCCGATGCCGGGCAACGTATCGAGCCCCGCGAACAGCGGAAACAGCGCCGGTGGCCGGCCCTTCGGCGGCGTCACTGGCCCGCGATCCGCAGCCATTCGTCCTCGTCGATGACCTTGACACCCAGTTCGGCGGCCTTGCGCGCCTTCGATCCGGCGCCGGGCCCCGCGATCAGGAGGTCGGTCCGTGCACTGACCGAGCCTGCGACCTTGGCGCCCATCGCCTCGGCGCGGGCCTTGGCCTCGGCGCGCGTCATCCGTTCCAGAGTGCCGGTGAACACCAGCGTCTGGCCGCTGATCGGGCTGTCGTCGCGCCGCGGCGCCTCGTCGGGCAGAATGGTCAGCTGCCCGGCCAGCCGGTCGATGCTGGCGCGTTCCGCAGGCTGGCCGAAGGTGGTGACCAGGGACTGCACCAGCACCGCGCCGATTCCGTCGATGCCGGCCAGCTCGGCCCAGTTCGGGCTGTCGGGCAGGACCGCGCGGCGGGCCTTGTCGTCGGGCGCGGTGAAGGCGGGCTCGCGGGCGGCGGCATCGACGGTGGCCACCAGTGCCTCCCAGGTCGAGAAATGCCGCGCCAGCGTCGCCGACGCCACCTCGCCGACATGCCGGATGCCAAGCGCGAAAATCAGCCGTTTCAGGGGGATGCTTCGCCGTTCCTCGATTGCCGCGAACAGCTTGTCGGCCGAGCGCGCGCCAAAGCCGTCGCGGTTCTTCAACCGGCCGATTTGCGCCGCGTCGCGGGCAGCCAGCGTGAAGATGTCGGCCGGCTCGCGGATCGGAAGGCTGTCGTCGGCAAAGAACATCTCGATCTGGCGGGCGCCCAGCCCGTCGACGTCGAAGGCGGCGCGGCCGACGAAATGCTTCAGCTTCTCGATGGCCTGCGCCGGACAGACCAGCCCGCCGGTGCATCGCCTGACCGAATCGCCCGGCTCGCGGATGGCGTCGGATCCGCATTCGGGGCAGCGTGTCGGAAAGTCATAGGGCCGGCTGTCGGCGGGACGTCGCTGCGGGTCGATATCGGCGATCTTCGGGATCACGTCGCCGGCGCGGTAGACCTTGACCCAGTCGCCCTCGCGGATGTCGCGCCCCTCGCGGATCGGCGCCCCGGCGCTGTCGCGGCCGGCGATGTAATCCTCGTTGTGCAGCGTCGCGTTCGATACCACGACGCCCCCCACCGTCACGGGTTCAAGCCGGGCCACGGGTGACAGCGCGCCGGTGCGCCCCACCTGGATCTCGATGCGGTCCAGCCGGGTCCAGGCGGTCTCGGCGGGGAACTTGTGCGCCAGCGCCCATCGCGGCGTCGTCGAACGGAAGCCGAGCCGGGCCTGATAGGCAAGGTCGTTCACCTTGTAGACGACGCCGTCGATGTCATAGCCAAGCGTCGCGCGCTGCTGTTCGATCTCGGCCCAGGCGGCGATCATCCCTTCCGCATCGGCGCAGAGGCGCATCAGCGGGTTGGTGCGAAAGCCGAACGCCTTCAGACGCTCGACCGCCTCGATCTGGGTGGCCGCCAGCGGCGCCGAGACCTCGCCCCAGCCATAGGCAAAGAAGCGCAGCGGCCGGCTGGCGGTGATCGCCGGGTCAAGCTGGCGCAGGGATCCCGCGGCGGCATTGCGCGGATTGGCGAAGGTGCGGCCGCTGTCTGCGGCGTTCAGCCGCGCGAAATCGGCCTGCGCCATGTAGACCTCGCCGCGGACCTCGAGGATCGCGGGCAGATCGCCCGACAGGCGCGCGGGAAGATCGGCGATGGTCCGGGCGTTCTCGGTGACGTTCTCGCCCACGCTGCCATCGCCGCGGGTCGCGGCCTGCACCAGCACGCCATCCTCGTAGCGCAGGGACAGCGACAGCCCGTCGATTTTCGGCTCGGCGGTGAAGGCGAGGTCGCGATCGGCGCCAAGAGCCAGAAAGCTGCGGATGCGGGCCACGAAATCGGTGACATCCGCATCGGTGAAGGCGTTTTCCAGCGACATCATCCGCTGGGCGTGAGTGATCTTGCCGAACCCCTCGGACGGGGCGGCGCCGACCTTGCGGGTCGGGCTGTCGGATCGTGCGAGGTCGGGGAAGTCGGCCTCGAGATCGGCCAGCCGCCGCTTCAGCGCGTCGTAATCGGCGTCGCTGAGGCTCGGTGCGTCCGCGCCGTGATATTCGGCATCGGCCCGCGCGACCCGCGCCGCCAGGTCGGCCATCTCGGCGGCGGCCTGACGCGCGGTCAGCCCCGAGGTTCGCGCGGTCGCGTCGCCGCCCTCCTGCATTGCCCGGTCCTGCTTGTCGTGATCCATCCCGCGCCCCGCGCCTGCCCCGCCGTCCTGCCCTGCCCGCCCGCGGGCCTTGCGGCCGGCGGACCCGATGCCGAGATGTCGCGCAGAAGCGTCCTCGGTGCAAGGCGCAGCGATCGGGGGCGCGCGTCGGCCGGAAACAAGACGCCCCGCGGCGCACAGCCGCCGGCCGGAGCAGCCCGTGCGGCCCCCTCGAACGAGGCCCGTCAAGCGAGGCCCCTCAAACGAGGCCCGTCACCGGGAAGGCCGCCAGCGGAAAGGGCCGGACCCGTCCGGGTGCCGGCCCTTTCATCCCCCGCGACCGGCCGCTGTCAGGCGCCGATCGCCAGTCGTTCCTCGTTTGCGGGGCCGGGATCGCGCAGCACGTAGCCGCGCCCCCATACCGTCTCGATGTGGTTCTCGCCGCCGATCGCCTCGGACAGCTTCTTGCGCAGCTTGCAGATGAACACGTCGATGATCTTCAGTTCCGGCTCGTCCATGCCGCCATAGAGATGGTTCAGGAACATCTCCTTGGTCAGCGTCGTGCCCTTGCGCAGGCTCAGCAGTTCGAGGATCTGGTATTCCTTGCCGGTCAGGTTCACGGGCTTGCCCTTCACCTCGACCGAGCGCGCGTCGAGATTGACGATGATCTCGCCGGTGCGGATGATCGCCTGGCTGTGCCCCTTGGACCTGCGGATGATGGCCTGGATGCGGGCCTGCAATTCCTCGCGGTTGAAGGGCTTGGTCATGTAGTCGTCGGCGCCGAAGCCGAAACCGCGCAGCTTGCTTTCGGTGTCGTCCGATCCGGTCAGGATCAGGATGGGGGTGTCGATGCGGGCCAGACGCAGGTGGCGCAGGACCTCCATCCCGTGCATGTCGGGCAGATCCAGGTCGAGAAGGATCAGGTCGTAATCGTAAAGCTTGGCCAGATCGATGCCTTCCTCGCCCATGTCGGTCAGGAACACGTTGTAGCTGGCGGCGGTCAGCATCAATTCGATTGCGCGCGCGGTGCTGGGATCGTCCTCAACCAGAAGTATACGCATGAGTGGTCTAGCCCCCGATTCGTCTAGGTCATGTCCCGACCATCGACCCTTAAGGTTAATATGTCGTTACTTATGGACCGAATTTGCAGATGTCGCAACCTATGGTTGTCTGAATCTTTGCAATGCCGTCACCTTCAGCGCCGCGCGCCCATGCCGCCTGACCGCCTCGGTCCAGGCATCGAATTCCTCTTCCGAGAGGCCATAGCGGCGCAGCGCCTCGTCACGGGTGATCAGCCCGTGGGTGACCGCCAGCACCACGGTTTCCTTGCGGCTGGCGACCCATCGCGTGTCCTTGGGCGGCAGGTCGGCCACGGTCAGGATGCTGCCGTTGGGCAAGGTGACGATGCGGGGGCCACTGGTCTTTTTCACGAACATTCCACCTGTCCTTCGGTCGTGTCCGTCGACCCTGACGCAAAGCCTTTAAGTCGAGGTTAGGGCAGGCCGGGTTTTTCCCCCGGTGCGGGTTGAGAATGCATCGCATTTGCCTATATTTTGCCGCAGTTGCCGCCCGCCCCCAGGATCCAGATGACGATGATGACGCCCCAGCCCGCCCCGGCGCAGACCGCCGCCGTGAACAGCCTCGGCTTTGCCAAGCCGCCGGCCGAGACGCGCGTGGTGGTCGCCATGTCCGGCGGCGTCGACAGTTCGGTGGTCGCCGCCAGCCTGAAAACGGAAGGCTATGACGTGGTCGGCGTGACGCTGCAGCTTTACGATCACGGCGCGGCGCTGGCCAAGAAGGGTGCCTGCTGCGCGGGCCAGGACATCCACGATGCCCGCCGCGTGGCCCAGCGTATGGGCTTTCCGCATTACGTCCTGGATTACGAGAACCGCTTTCGGGAAAGCGTGATCGACGACTTCGCCGACGCCTATCTGGCCGGGGCGACGCCGGTGCCCTGCATCCGCTGCAACGAGCGGGTGAAGTTCCGCGACCTGCTGGAAACCGCGCGCGATCTTGATGCCGACTGCATGGCGACGGGCCACTATATCCGCCGCCGCGACGGCGCGCAGCGGGCCGAACTGCACATGGCCGCCGACAGCGCCCGCGACCAGAGCTATTTCCTGTTCTCGACCACCCAGGAACAGCTGGATTTCCTGCGCTTCCCGCTGGGGCATCTGGAAAGCAAGGCCGAAACCCGCGCACTGGCCGCGCAATACGGGCTGGCGGTCGCCGACAAGCCCGACAGCCAGGATATCTGCTTCGTGCCGAACGGCGATTATGCCGCGGTGATCGAGAAGCTGCGTCCGGGCGCGGCCGATCCGGGCGAGATCGTCGATCAGGACGGGCAGGTGCTGGGGCGGCATCGCGGCGTGATCCACTACACCATCGGGCAGCGGCGCGGCCTCGGGATCGGCGGGCTGGGCGATCCGCTCTATGTCCTGCGCCTCGATCCCGAGCGCCGGCAGGTCGTCGTCGGCCCGAAATCTGCGCTGGCCACCACCATCGTGCCGGTCAGCGAGGTGAACTGGCTGGGCGATCAGCCGCTTGAGGGCGAGGTGTCCTGCATGGTGCGCATCCGCTCGACCCGGCCGCCGCGGGCGGCCCTGCTGCGCCCGCTGGGCGGCGGGCGGGCCGAGGTCGAACTGCTGGAGGCCGAGGAGGGCGTCAGCCCCGGCCAGGCCTGCGTGTTCTACGAAAGCGGCGGCACCCGGGTTCTGGGCGGCGGCTGGATCAGCCTGCGTCGGCGGCGAGCAGCCTGATCCGTTCCACCATCGCGCGCAGCCCGTTCGATCGCTGCGAGGACAGGTGTTCGTCTAGGCCCAGCCGCGCAAGCTCGGCCGGGGCGTCGACGCCAAGCACCTCGCGGGGCGGCAGGCCGGCATACAGCGCGTGCAGGATGGCGATCAGACCGCGCACGATCATCGCGTCGCTGTCGCCCTGAAAGTCAAAGCGCCCCTCCTCGACCCGCGGCATGATCCAGACCTGACTCGCGCAGCCCTCGACACGGGTGGCCGGGACCTGCAGCGAGGGGTCCATCGCCGGCATCGCCTTGCCCAGTTCGATGACATGGCGATACCGCTCCTCCCAGTCGTCGAGGAAGTCGAATGTCTCGGCGATCTCTTCGAATGCGGGGCTGGCCATGCGGGTCTCCTTTGGCCCGAGGGTTAGCGCGCGCGCCCGCCAAGGTCAAAGAGGCTTTCACCGCCAGACGCTTTCCCCTAACAATCGGGCCAAAGATCCGGGGGATGATGCGATGAGGACTTCGAGGGCGCCGATGCTGATGGTGATCCTGCTGATGGCGGGATGCGGCGGCCGCTTCAGCGACAGCGGTCTGAACCCGCTGCGCTGGTTCGGCCCAGAGGCGCCGCCCGCGACACTGGCGCCCGAGGCGGGCTATGCCCAGTCGGGCGACCTGCGGCCGGGCATCCCCCAGATCACCGGCGCCCGGTGGGAGCCGACGAACGAGGGCCGCCTGCTGGTCGTCACCGCGATGGCGCCGACCAAGGGCTATTCCTCGGTCGCGCTGATCACCGCGCGCCCGCAACCGGCCGGCCGGATCAGCCCCGATGCAGACGGCGTGCTGCGGCTGCGGATGGTCGGCGTCCCCCCTGCCCCGGACAATCCGGCCGCCGCCCTGCCCGCCCGGGTCGAGACCGACCAGATCACCGCCGCCCTGCCGCTGTCCTCGGTGCAGCTGGCGCGGATCGGCGCGGTCGAGATCACCGGCGCAGGCAACATCGTGACGCTGCGCCGGTAGCCCTGCCCCGCGACCGGATCAGGCGGTCAGGGAAAACGTGGTCATCATGCCGGTCGCCATATGCGGCATGTGGTGACAATGCAGCAGCCATGGCGCGGTTTCTCCGGCATCGAAGGCGATCTCGACCATCGCCATCGGCGGCACATAGACCGTGTCGCGCAGCGCGCCGGCAACGCGCCGGCCGTTCAGCCCGACGACCTGGAAAACGTGGCCGTGCAGATGCATCGGGTGACCCATCATCGACATGTTGTGAAACATCAGCGAGACCCGTTCACCGGCCCGCGCGGCGATGGGCTGGTGCTGGCCCCAGACCGCGCCATTGATGGTCCAGACATAGGGCTGCATCGCGCCGCCCAGCATCACCATATGGCTGCGTTCCACCGGCCGGTCGGGCAGCGGGTGCAGCGCCATCAGCCGCGATTCCTGCGCCAGGCCGGTATCGAAGGCCGGCGCCTCCGCATCCGCCATGGGCTCGATGCGCCGCACCTCGGCCTTTGGGGTGGCGAGAATGATCCCGGTCCGATCGCGGGCGCCTTCGCGCAGGGCGAGGATCGGGAAGGCGCCGCCCCCGGCGGGCAGGTCGATCTCGAAATCCATCCGCTGCGCCATGGCGAGGCCGAAGCGCGTGCCGGTCAGCGGCTGCACCGGATCGCCATCGACCGCGACCAGACGCGCCGCGACCGCGCCGGTGTCGATCCAGAACACCGTTGCCGCGGCGGCATTGACCACGCGCAGACGGATGCGGCCGCCGCGCTCGACCTGCACCACTTCGGGGTCCGAGAGCGTGCGGTCATTGGCGAGATAGGCGTCGAAATCGTAGTCGTTGAGGTCCATGGCCATGCCGCCCATGCCCTGCATGTTGCCCATGGCGCCGTGATCCATGCCCGGCATGCCGCCCATCGCCATGCCTGCCTTGGCCGGGGCCGCGCCGTGATCTGCACCGCTGTTGCTGATCTCGGCCAGGACCTCCTCGGGCGGCGCGAAGGAGAAGTCGTGCAGGAACAGCATCACCTCCTGCCGGTCGGCCGTCAGGTCTTCGGGGGTTCGCACGATCAGGGGTGCGGCCAGCAGGTTCATCTCGTGCGTCACCACATGGGCATGCATCCAGAAGGTGCCGGGCCGGGTCTCGTAATCGTAGGAGCGCGTCTCGCCGGGGGCGAGCAGGGGCGCCGTGTTGGGCGCGCCATCCTGCGCATTCGGCGGGATCTGGCCATGCCAATGGATGATCGTCGGCTCGTCGAGGGTGTTTGTCAGATAGACCCGGAACCTCTGGCCGGGGTCAAGCACGAGGCCCTGGCCAGCGGGACCGGCAAGGCCGAAGACGGTGGCCGCGCGTCCGTCGATATCCAGCGTGCGGGACGCGGCGGCAAGGGCGATCGGGGCCGCGGATTGCGCACGGGCAAGCCGGGGCATCTGCGCCGCAGCCATGGCGGCAGCACTCGCGGCAAGGAAGCCGCGGCGGGAAAGTTGGGTCATGTCGTCTCCTCGGGACCAGGTCCCGTTCATCACGGTCGATGGAATGCCGCGGGCCGCGCCCGGGCGCGATCAGAGGAGACGAGGTCTGGGCGGTCGGTCGTCGAGGTCCGACGGCCGTCCCGAGCCGCAGTCATGGGCAGGCAGGCCCTTCCGGACCGGACCGCAGGCGGCGGCCTCGGTGCCGCCGGGCGCCATCAACGGGACTGCAAGGCTTGCGCAGGCCATCTCACACAGCGCGGCATCGCCCGAGGGACAGTGCTGCGCGCCCGCGCAGGCGGCATCGGCCCGCTTGACCGCAGGTCCCGCATGGCCAAGATGCGCGGCCTGTTCCGGGCCGGGACCAATACCTGCCCGCGCCAGATGCGCACCGCTCTGCGTCGTCGCGAGGGTGATGGCAAGCAGGGCAAGCAGGGCGAGGGCGCGCAGGAGCATGTCTCGATGCTAGGCATTCTGCGCGATGACGTCCAACCCCGCGTCCGGCCAGAGGCGTCACAACGCCGTGACGCGGGATGGCGGCCGGCAAGACCTGATCATGGCGCGGTGGCCCGGCCCTTTGCGACGATGCACGCGCGCAGATCGACCGAGGGGGTGATCTCGTAGGCGTCCAGCACCCCCTTGGCGATGCGGGATCCGGATATCTCCCAGGAATAGTGATCTCGATGCGGATAATCGTAGATGGCGGACCGCTCCTTGAAAGCCTCCATCGGCACAAGGAAGAAGCGCGGCGCGTCCCCGAAAGTGGCGATCACCATGATTTCAGGCGCCGTGTCGCGGCCGCGCCTGATGGCGGCCAATGATCCGCGGGTCCCGACCGTCTTGACCTGAACATGCCGACCATCCGCGGCAACCAGGTCGATCGAGGCACTGCCGTGGCTGGTCATGCGATGATCGACCCCGGTGCGGTCCTTCATGATCGCCTCGGCAACCATTTCGGACCAGGTCGGCGATCCGACGGTCAGGCGGCGGAACAACTCGTCTTCCCGATATTTGCGGATCAGCATCTCGAGATGGGTCACGCGAGCGAACTCCCTGGGGACGGTGCTGGCGGTCGTCTGGATGACGGTGAAACGGCGATGTCGGTCGCAGCGTGCCATTCCCCGCGGACACGCCCTCCGGGCGGGCCGGTCCCCGCTGGATGGGGCAAGTCCGGAACTTCACTGTCGCGGTCCTTGACGAGGCGATTTAGCCGCACGATCCGGTTGTCTGCCCACGCATGTCTCGGCTTGTCCGGATTCCGGCCCGCGCGACGGTATCGACAGGACGCGGCGGCAAGCCGTGGACAATGACCGATGCGTCCCCGGGCGCGAGGTCATGCAGGCGTCCCCCCGAAGACGGTCGTCGCCCCCCCCCCGGGCCCGCCGCGTCGAGACCGGGCGGTTCGGTCTGGCCCTTCTGCTGATGACGGGCAGCGCATCCGCACCCTCGAAACGAACCCTGCAAGCCAAGACCCCGCGGCGGATCGCGGGCGCCCGAAGCGCGGGCATCGTCCGCCCGGGCGGTCGATCTGCACCCCGGCCCGATCGCTGCCGGTCGCGCCGGTCAGGGTTCCGGGGCTTCGCGCCGGCCCGGCAAATTTGTCTGGCGCCGCGGCGCTGGCGCCTCCGCTCTCGTGAAGTCGCGCCTGCCGCCCGGAGGGGTGCTGGGATCGTCCGGTCGCGGATCGGTTGCCCCTGCCGCGATGGGGCCGGCGGGGACCGTCACAGGTCGCGGATCAGGACCGCAGACCCACGGGGCGGAACGCTGCGCGCCAGGGTGCAGGTCAGCCGGCCTCGCTGCCGGTCAGTGTGGCGCGTCCAGGCGCAGGCGCCACCCTCGTCAGGGATGAACACCATCGCATCCGGGGTCCCGAGCCCCGTCCGGTCGCGACAGGGCGCGTTGACCGCCGGCTAGCCTGGCCAGGGAAAGGGATCGGCACCGGACGTCCCGGGAGGTTACCGTCCTTCGCGAAAGGCGCCGCCGCGGCTGATCCGGCGCTTGCGACGCGATCCGGGGTCCGGCGGGCACGCGGGTCTGGGTGGCGGCAGACGTCACCGGCCCGTGCGAAGGGGTAAGCGGCCCTGACCGCGCGGGCAAAGGTCGTGCCGGAGCAGGCTTCGCCGGGCTCGCGATACGCAACCTGTGCGCCAGCGCCCGCCCGGGGTCCGGAACCGGAAGCGGGCGCGTGGCCCTGTCGCGGCCTGCCGGTTGGCGCAACACCCGCGCGGAGCCTTGGTACGGGTGGTCGGACTCGAACCGACACTCCTTGCGGAAAGGGTGTTTGAGACCCTCGCGTCTACCATTCCGCCACACCCGCAGGTCAGACCCCCCGGATGGTAGTCGCGGGGGACGGCTTCTCTATAATGCGCGGTTTCGGCAGGATCAATGCAGTCCGGAACGCGGTTCCGCAACGCGACATCGCGCGCCGGATCGGGGCCGCAGACGGCCCCATCGGGCAGACGCGGGTGTTGCCTGCCGCGCAAGGCCCGCGGATCAGGCCCGGCCGAGCCTTGCCAGGCGCGCGGCGCGGAGGCGGGCGAAGTCGTCGCCCGCATGATAGGAGGATCGCGTCAGCGGCGTCGCCGAGACCATCAGGAAGCCCTTGCCATAGGCCGATTTCTCGTAGCCGGCGAACTCCTCGGGGGTCACGAAGCGGTCGACGCGGTGATGCTTGGGCGTGGGTTGCAGATACTGGCCGATGGTCATGAAGTCGATGTCGGCGGCGCGCATGTCGTCCATGACCTGCAGCACGCCCTGGCGATCCTCGCCCAGCCCGACCATGATCCCCGATTTCGTGAACATGGCGGGGTCAAGCTCCTTCACCCGCTGCAAGAGCCGCAGCGAATGGAAGTAGCGCGCCCCCGGCCGCACCGTCGGGTAAAGGCCCGGCACGGTTTCAAGATTGTGGTTGAAGACGTCGGGCCGCGCCTCGACCACCGCCTCGAGCGCGCCCGGGCGGGACTTGAGAAAGTCGGGCGTCAGCACCTCGATCGTCGCATCGGGCGAGCGGTGGCGGATCGCGCGGATGGTCTGGGCGAAATGCTCGGCGCCGCCATCGTCCAGATCGTCGCGATCGACCGAGGTGATGACCACATGCTTCAGTCCCAGCTTCTGGACGGCATGGGCGACGCGGCCCGGCTCGAACACGTCGAGGGCCTGCGGCTTGCCGGTGATGACATTGCAGAAGGAACAGCCGCGTGTGCAGATCTCGCCCATGATCATCATGGTGGCGTGACCCTGGCTCCAGCATTCGCCGACATTCGGACAGCCCGCCTCTTCGCAGACGGTCGACAGGCGGTTCTCGCGCAGGATGTCGCGGGTCTGGCGATACCCCTCGGATGTGGGCGCCTTGACGCGGATCCAGTCGGGCTTCTTCGGCTGCGCCTGATCCGAGCGATGCGCCTTCTCGGGGTGGCGCAGGCGGGGCGGCTGGGGGATCGTCGTCTCGGACATGTCCGACCTTTCGGATGAAATCCCCCGTGCATAGTCACAAACGGCGCCAAAGTTCAACGCCGACCTGCGCATGGCACGCATGCGCAGGTCGGCGTCCCGCACTTCGGCGCCTCAGCCGATCAGCCGCGAGCCGCCGCCATAGACTTCCTGGTAATGCCGTTCCAGCCGCATCAGGGCGAGGCGCAGGACGATCTTGCCCGACCGTGCCGACCAGCCCAGGCGCCGCTCGGTCGTCTCGATGCCCTCCAGAAAGCAGCAGACCCGCAGCACGATGTCGCCCATCCCCGGGCCCAGGTCGCGCAGCGCCACGGCCACGCGGTCGCGCGCCGTTTCCGAGCCGCCGCGATAGCCGCCGCCCTGCCGGCTGACATCGATGCCCGCCGTCATGAACCCGTCCCAGTTCTGGGTGACGCGCGGCCCCATCTGCGCCAGTTCGAAATCCTCGCGCAGCCGTTCGCCCGCTGCGACCATGCCCTGCGTCAGGAACGGCTGGCCGTTCGCGTCGCGCCGCCGCGCCAGGATCAGCAGCGGGCTTTCGGCGATGTTGACGCGCGCGGTGCGGCGCTGCCCGTCCTCGGGATCCTCGATGCTGCGATCCTGCCAGACGCGATGCCGCGCGGCGTGATCGAAGGCCGCGGCGGCCTCGGCCATCCCCGTCTCGGGCGATCCGGTCACCGGCTCGGCATCGCTGAAATCGCCGGGACCGGGCACAGCGCCGGACTGGCGCATCGCGCCCAGCATCTCGCGCAGTGCGTCGCGTCCGGCGCTGGCAATCGTATAGCGTTGCAGCCGCCCGCCCCGCCCGACCTGCACCACCCAGCCCCGCAGCGCCATCGTCTCGGCCAGGCTGCGGTCCAGCACCGCGGTGCGGATGTCGTCGCGGCTGACGATCGCCTTGTCCATGCCCTCGGCCGTGGCCAGGACCGCGCCCGGCTCGGCCAGGCGCCGCAGCACGCGCAGCGCGGCGCGATCCTGTTCGTCGGGCGCAGGCCGGGCGCGCGCCGACAGCGCCCCGTCGATCAGCGGATCGTCGCGCCGCGCCTCGAAACGGCGGATGCGGCGCAGGATGGTCGAGGCGTGGCAGCCGGCCTCGCGCGCCAGAGCACGGATCGTCTCGCCATCCTCGACATGGCGCAGATAAAGCCGCGCATCATCGGGAAGATCGCCGCGCGTCGGGCCGTGGCAGGCGGCGTGTGAACGGTAATCCGCGCCTTTCGCCCCGATTGCGAAATCACCGGTCAGTATGGTCATGTCAGGTCCCTTGTCATCCTCGGGCAGCCTGGCAGACGACCACCCTGGGTTGTGTTGCGCCCTGTGAAAAACAGGCTGATTTCTGCACATAGCCGCAACATTCACTAACAAACCCTAAAGATGCGTAGTGTCAGCGCGCGCTGCTGTCAGGGTCTTGGCAACGCACGTTAAGGTTGTGTGAAGCTGCGCAAATCGACTGCCAGAAGGATCAACTGCCATGACCGCGATGCCGAATGTGATTGCCTTCCGCCCCCGCCCCGTCCGCTCGGGTCTGCGCCGTCCGGCCGTGCTGATCCGCGCCGCGCGGGAAGGCCAGGCCGGCTGGAGGCGCGACCGCGACCTGCCCCGCCTGCTGCACAGCGACCGGTGCCCGGCCCCGGGCGCCGCCCTGCCCCGCCTGCGTGCGGAAGAGGCGATGCTGAACGACGCCCGGACCGAGCGCGCCGCCGATTACGACATGCGCCGCCATGTGCTGCTGATGATCGCGATCCTGGCCGAGATGCGCGCCGCCGTCGCCGCCGCGCCGCAGCCGGTGCCCGAGGCCGGCGCGGTGGCAGGCGCGGCCGAACGGATCGCCCGCGCCGCGGGATCGGCGCTCAGCGGCCTCGGAACAGCGATCCCAGCACACCCCTGACCAGCGCCTGGCCCGAGCGGGTGCCCAACTGCCGCGCGAGGCTTTTGCCGAAGGTCTCGGCGATGCTGTCGCCACGCGATGACCCGCCGCCGCTGCGCCGAGGCGTTGCGGCCTCGCGGGGCGGCTGATAGCGGCGCGCATTGCGATATTCCTCGCGGCCCAGATCGAACAGCCCGTCATCGGCCTTGGCCCTGGCCTCTGCCTCGGCGCTGGCCCGCGCGGCTTCCTCGGCCCGCTTCGCCAGGATCTCCTGCGCCGAGTCGCGTTCAAGGCGGGCGCCGTATTTCAGCCCCATCGGCGAGGCGTTCATCGTCTCGGCCCGTTCGGCGGCGCTGACCGGCCCCATCCGGCTGAAGGGCGGCCGGATCAGGGTACGCTGCGCGATGCCCGGCACCCCCTTCGCCTCCAGCAGCGATGTCACCGCCTCGCCGGTGCCGACGGACTGGATCGCCTCGGCAATGTCGAAGTCGGGGTTCGGGCGATAATTCTGCGCGGCCAGCCGCAGCGCCTTCTGGTCCTTGGCCGTGAACGCGCGCAGCGCGTGTTGGGCGCGGTTGCCCAGCTGGCCCAGCACGTCCTCGGGGATGTCGGCGGGGTTCTGGCTGATGAACCAGACGCTGACCCCCTTCGAGCGGATCAGCCGGGCGACCTGCTCGACCTTGTCCACCAGCGCCTTGGGCGCGTCGGCGAACAGCAGGTGCGATTCGTCGAAGAAGAAGGCGATCCGCGGCCGGTCGGGATCGCCGACCTCGGGCAGCTGCTCGAACAGTTCCGACAGAAGCCACAGCAGAAAGGTGGCGTAAAGCCGCGGCGATTGCATCAGCCGGTCCGCAGCAAGGATGTTGATCACCCCCTTGCCCGAGGCATCCTGCCGCAGGATGTCCGACAGCTGCAACGCGGGTTCACCGAAGAGGTTCTGGCCGCCCTGGTTTTCCAGCACCAGCAGGGCGCGCTGGATCGCCCCGACGCTGGCGGTGCTGACATTGCCGTATTCCAGCGACAGCTGGGTGGCGCTCTGGCCGACCCAGACCAGCATCGCCTGAAGATCCTTCAGGTCCAGCAGCGCAAGGCCCTGTTCGTCGGCTACCCGGAAGGCGATGTTCATCACGCCTTCCTGCACATCGGTCAGCCCCAGCAGCCGCGACAGCAGCAGCGGCCCCATCTCGGCGGGAGTTGTTCTGACCGGGTGGCCCTGTTCGCCCCAGACATCCCAGAATGTGACAGGGAACCCCTGATAGTCCAGGTCGATGCCGATCTGCCGCGCGCGGGTCAGAAACGCCTCGTGCGGCTTTGCCTCGGCAGAGCCGGGTCGCGACAGCCCTGCCAGATCCCCCTTCACATCCGAAAGGAACACCGGCACTCCGGCCATCGACAGCCCCTCGGCCAGCGTCTGCAGGGTGACGGTCTTGCCGGTGCCGGTCGCCCCGGCGATCATCCCGTGCCGATTGGCGTATTTCAGCAGCAGGGTCTGGGCGGCCGCATGATCCGGCCCGCCGCCGCCCACGAAGATGGTTCCCGCCTGCTGATCCAGCACTTCCGCCATTCCACCGCCTCCGCCTGCCGAATTTGACCGCAGGCCCCGGGCCCGCACGCTTGGACAATACAAAGTTAAGGAATTTGTGCCAGTATGGGAATCGTCCGGGGTCATTGCCGTGGACCCGGACCTTCCTCCCTGTTGGACTGCCGCGCCTTCGGGCGCGGCCTTTTTTTGTGATGAAACCTGTCTGATTGGACTGTTGACGGATCACGGCGGCGCGACTAGCGTGCAGCCAATGATGACCGGCCAGTCCGGCAGGGAGTAAACGCCCTTGGCGTTATGGGCCGTGGATCAAACCGCGGCCCATTTGCATGTCCGGCCCGCACGACATCCGACGGGCCCTCGTTTCGCATTATCCTACCCCACCGCGCCACCCTGGCAAGTGTGGAACTCCCTACCTGCCGGGCACCGCGATGCTGTTGCGGCGGCGGGCCCTCCGGACGGTCAAGGCTTGGTGAAGCGGCGCGAGGTGGTTGCGGACTGACAAAGCCCGCAAGACATGCTAGGCGGCCAGAAAGCATCGAGCAAAGGGAAGACTTACATGCCGATCAAACCTTCGCAGGCCATGCTGGCCGCGCTGGCGCTGATGGCCGCGCCGGCCTTCGCGCAGGACACCGCGCCCGCCGCCGGAACGCCCTCCGACAGCGGCGCCGCGACGCCTGCCGAGGCGCCCGCAGCCGCCCCGGCCGCCCCGGCACCGGCCGCCGAGGCCGCCCCCGCGGCCGAGGCGACGCCAGCCGCCCCCGCCGAAGATGCGGCAGCCCCGCAGGAACCGGCCGCCGAGGCCGCGGCGCCGCAGGAGCCCGCGGTCGGCAGCTATTACGTCAAGTCGACCCAGCAGGACTGGACGGTGCGCTGCATCAAGTCCGACCAGCCGAAGGATCCGTGCGAGCTGTATCAGCTGATGAAGGATGGCGAGGGCAATTCGGTCGCCGAACTGACCCTGATCCCGCTGCAGAACGGCAATGTCGCCGCCGGTGCGACGCTGGTTGCGCCGCTTGAGACCGACCTGATCGAGGGGCTGGCCTTCAAGGTCGACAGCGGAAAGGTGCAGGCCTATCCCTTCAGCTTCTGCGCGCCGGTCGGCTGCGTGTCGCGGATGGGCTTCACCTCGGCCGAGCTGGCCGCGCTGAAGCGCGGCAACAAGGCCACCGTGTCGCTGCGGCCCTTCGGCGGCGACCCGAAGAATCCCGTCAGCCTCGATCTGTCGCTGTCGGGCTTCACCGCCGCCTTCGACGAACTCGCCAGCTATGCGGCCGCCCAGCCGGACGCCGCGGAACCGGCCAGCGAATGATCCGCAGCCCGGACTGATCCGGCAGCACGATGCCGCGCCCCCGACCCGGAGGGCGCGGCGTCCGTTACATCGGCCGCATCAAACGCGGCGCAGCGCGATCACGGCGTTCAGCCCGCCAAAGGCGAAGGCGTTCGACAGCACCACATCGACCTGCGCCTCGCGGGCCTCGTTCGGCACCACGTCCAGCGCACATTCGGGATCGGGTTCCTGATAGCCGATCGTGGGCGCAATGACGCCATCGCGCAGCGCCATGATGCAGGCCAGCAGTTCCACTGCCCCCGTGCCGCCGATCAGATGGCCATGCATCGATTTGGTGGACGAGATCATCAGCCGGTCGGCGTGATGGCCGAAGGCATGGGCGACGGCGGCACATTCGGTCTTGTCATTCGCGGCCGTGCCGGTGCCGTGGGCGTTGATATAGCCCACCGCCTCGGGGTTCAGCCCGCCATCGCGCAGCGCGCCGGTGATCGCCCGCTCGGCGCCCTGCGCCGAGGGCATCACGATGTCCTGCGCGTCCGAAGACATGGCGAAGCCCACCACCTCGGCCAGGATCTCGGCGCCGCGCGCGCGGGCATGGTCGAAATCCTCGAAGACGAACACGCCGGCGCCCTCGCCCTGCACCATGCCGTTGCGGTTGCCGCTGAAGGGGCGGCAGGCATCCTTCGACATGACGCGCAGCCCTTCCCAGGCCTTGACGCCGCCAAAGCACAGCATCGCCTCGGAGCCGCCGGTCAGCATCACCTGCGCCGCGCCCGACCGCACCATCTGGAAGGCCAGCCCCATCGCGTGGTTGGAACTGGCGCAGGCGGTGGCCACGGTGAAGGCGGGGCCGCGCAGCCCGAATTCCATGCTGACATGGCTGGCGGCGGCGTTGTTCATCAGCTTGGGCACGACGAAGGGGTGAACCCGGTTCTTTCCCTCTTCGTAGACGGCGCGGTAATTCTCGTCCCAGGTGTTCAGCCCGCCCCCGGCGGTGCCCAGCACGACGCCCGCCGACAGGCCCAGCACGCCCTCGAAGCACAGGCCGGACTGCGCCACCGCCTGCTTGGCGGCCAGCAGGGTGAACTGGGTGAACTTGTCGTAAAGCAGGATCTGCTGGCGGTTGAAATGATCCTCGGCGCGCCAGTCATGGACCTGCGCGCCGATCTGGATCGACAACCGGTCCACGTCGCGGAAATCCAGCTGGGTGATCCCGCAGCGCCCCTCGCGAAAGGCCGCCATCGTCGAGGCGACGTCATGGCCAAGTGCGTTGATCGTGCCGGCGCCGGTGATCGCCACGCGGCGCGGACCATGCCGCGGGGGCGTGACGGAGGCGGCCGCCATGGTCGCATCGGACAGTGCGCGGGCGGCCTTCTTGCCGGATTTCTTGGGACTCATGCCGCCTTCAGGGACACCAGGCGTTCGACCGCCGCGATGATCGTGCCCATGTTGGTGATGTCGAAGTCCGATTTCTCGGGCTCGTTCGCGTTGAAGGGGATGGCGATGTCGAATTCCTCTTCCAGCGCGAAGATCGATTCGACCAGGCCGAGGCTGTCGATGCCCAGGTCCGCGGGGGTTGCATGGTCGTCGATCTGGTCGGGTTCCAGCATCGCCTGTTCGGCGATGATCGCCCGGATGCGTGATCTGATGGTGTCGGTCATGTGGCCTCCTGCTCAGCCCTTTTCCAACAGGCGTGTAACAGTTTCCTGAAGCTTGGACAGCTGTTGCGCGAAACGTGGCAGCCGCCGCATCGCCTTCTGGATCTCCATCTGCGTCTCCATCCTGACGGCTGGGTTGCCAAGGATCACCCGGCCCGACGGGACCCGGCTGAAAATCTTCGTGGCACCGCCGGCGATCACGTCGTCGCCGATCTCGATATTGTCCGAAACGCCGACCTGCCCGGCCAGCACGACCCGGTCGCCGATCCGCGACGATCCCGCGATGCCGACCAGCCCGCACAGCAGGCAGTCGCGGCCGACCGTGACATTGTGTCCGACCTGAACGAGGTTGTCTATCTTGGTGCCCGCCCCGATGCGCGTCGCGCGGATGGTGCCGCGATCGACGGTCGCATTGGCGCCGATCTCGACATCATCGCCGATCTCGACACCGCCAAGCGAATGGATGCGGGTCCAGTGCTGCTGGCGGATCGCCTCGCGTGCGCCCAGGGTGCGGCGGATCTCCTCGATGCCGGACTCTTCGGGCGTGACGAAGGAAAAGCCGTCGCCGCCGACGGAGGCCCCCGGCTGCAGGATCAGCCGGTCGCCCGCGCTGACGCCATGGGCAATGCGCGCGCCGGCATGGATCAGCGCCTCGCGGCCCAAGGCGCTGTCGCGGCCGATCGACACATGCGGGCCGATCCGGGCGCCCGCCCCGATGCGCACCCGCGCACCGATGACGACGAACGGTCCGATCGCGGCGCCCTCGCCGATCACGGCCGAGGGATCGATGATCGCGGTCGGGTGGATACCCGGCGCGATGTCGGGGCCGGCATCGAAAGCCCGTGTCAGCCCGGCCATCATCAGCCGGGGGCGCGGCGCGAAGATCGCGGCCTTCAGCCCGTAGGCCTCGGGGTCCATTCCTTCCGCAAGGATCGCCATGCTGCCGGGTTGCAGCGCCTCGGCATAGCGCGGCGCCATCGCCATGGCGATGATCCCGCCCCCGTCCGATGCGGGGCCGGCTGCGGCGGGCTCGGCCGCGCCGGTGACGCACAGCGAGGCATCGCCCCAAAGCCGCGCATCAAGCGCCCGCGCCAATTCGCCGATCGTGACAGATTTCATCGCACCCTCTTTCGAGAGGCGATTTAATCCTTTCCGCCGCCCAGTTCCAGCCCAACCGCCGCCAGCTGCCGCCACAACGCCGCATCGCGACCATAGATGTCGTCATGGAAGCGGATCTGGCCGGTCTCGTCCGGGAAGGCCGTGAAGTAGACCAGATGCACCGGCAGCTTCGGGGTGAGGGCCAGCCAGGTCTCGCGCCCGCCGGACAGGGCGCGCTGGAACATCGCGCGCGGATCGTCGCTTTGCTGCGACAGGATCTCGGCGGCAAGGTCGAAAGGATCGCCGACCCGCACGCAGCCATGCGAATAGGCGCGCACACGGTTGCCGAACAGATGCTTGGTCGGCGTGTCGTGCAGGTAGATGTTCCACGGGTTGGGGAAGATGAACTTCACCAGGCCCAAGGCGTTGTCGTCGCTTGGCTTCTGCTGCATCCGGTAGGGAAAGCTGGCTGCCGTATAGCGCGAGAAGTCGATGCTGGCGCGCGGCACCACGCGCCCCCTGCTGTCGATGATGTCGAGATGCGAGACCGCGTTGCGGTTGGCCTTCAGGAGCGGCAGATATTCCTTGACGGTGATCGAGCGCGGCACGTTCCAGCGCGGGTTGACCACCAGATGCTCCATCTGGTCCGAGAATTCGGGCGTCTGCAGGTCGCCCGCGGTCTTGCCCACGACCACCCGCGTGTCGAAGACCTGCTGTCCGCCGTCGAAGATGCGGGCGCGGAATTCGGGGATGTTGACCCAGATGTGGCGGGCCTGAAGATCCTCGCCGCCCATCCAGCGCATCCGTTCCAGCGCCACCGCGATCATCCGGCTGCGACGGTCGTCCCGCCCGGCCTCGTCGCCGTTCAGCCGACGGATGGTCTGCGGGCCGGCGACGCCATCGGCGGGCAGCCCGGCGGCGGCCTGGTAGCGGGCCACCGCCTCTGACAGCGCGGCATCATAATCGCCCGGGTCGGCGGCGGGCGCATCGAAGCCGATCGCGGCAAGCCGCTGGCGCAGGGGCACGACGCCCGCGCCCGCCATGCCGACGCGCCAGAGGGCCTCGGGCGCGCGGGGCAGATGGGCGGGCACGGTCAGGCCGGCATCCCCCGACAGGGCTTTCTGCAGGGCAAGGTAGGCCGGGTGACGCGGCGCCATGCCGGCCAGATAGGCGGCGGGATCGGCGGCGTCCAGAAAGCCGCGGATCAGATCGGCCGCCGGAGGGCGCTGCACCTGCCGGTGGATCTGCGGGGCCACGTCCTGCGGCCGGATCATCCCGCCGGTCATGTCGCGCAGGTAGCGCAGAAGGACCCGCGCATGCAGCAGTTCGGCCTCAAGCCCCTGCCCCGCGCGGGCCAGTTCGTCGGGCTGATAGCGAGCTGCGGGAATAGCGTGGCGCGGCGCCTCGGCACCGATTCCCCGCAGCGCGGCGCGCAGCGGCTCCGCCTGCGGACCCTGGAAAACCGGTCGCAGCCCGTTGCCGCCATAGAAGGCGGCGAGGTCGGGGCTGTCCGCGACCGCCTCGGCCAGCAGCATTTCGGCGGCACTGAAATGCAACTGTGGCGCGAGTGCCGCACCCGCAGCACGTCCTGCGGGACCGAATGTCTGGCCCGTCGCAGACAGCGGGATCACGCTGGCAAGACCCAGGGCGAACAGGGCGAACAAAGAGATGCGGCGCATCGGAACCTCATAAAACCAAGCGAATGATGCCATGATCGCGCGCACCGCGCCAGAAGACCCCGAAAATTCGAGCCATTCCCGAGGCCCTCCGTGGCGGTCGCGCAACATCCGCGAGACCATTTTGACACAACCTCCTGTCTCGGCAAGATTCTGCCTATGGTGGTAAAAATCGGCGCAACGGCAAGGAATCTGTTTCTGCGCACGCGAAGTTTTGACATATTGTTAGCAAGTTGGGGATAAACCTCGACGATACCGCAGAAGAACGCGGCTTACAGAACGAAGCAGGACAGGCGATCTGACATGACATTGGACCTTTTCTCGCGTCGCGGCGTGCTCGGCGTGTTTGCGGCGACCTCCGTGGCTGCGGCCCCGGTGATGGCGAACGCATTCGGCTTTCTTCGGGGCGCAGGGGACATGCGCCGGATCCGGATGTATTCCGGGCGGACCGGCGAAAGCCTCGACACCGTCTACTGGGTCGACGGCAAGTATGTTCGCGAGGCGCTGAACGAGATCAACATCTTCATGCGCGACTGGCGGACCGGGACCGCGATCGGCATCGACCCGCGGGCCATCGACGTGGCGGCGGCCTCGCACCGTTTGCTGCAGACGAACGAACCCTACATGATGCTGTCGGGCTATCGCTCGCCGCAGACCAACGCGATGCTGCGTCGCAGCTCGGCCGGGGTGGCGCGCAACTCGCTGCACATGGTCGGCAAGGCGGCGGACCTGCGGCTGAAGTCGCGCTCGGTCGGACAGATGTACCAGGCGGCGGTGGCCTGCAAGGCCGGCGGCGTCGGGCGCTATTCGCGGTCGAACTTCGTGCATATGGATTGCGGGCCGCTGCGCACCTGGGGCGCCTGATCCCGACCAGCCCGGCGCTCATGCACAGTGACACCATCCGCCCTGTCCTGCGCGGATGGTGTCACTGCGCATGTCGCGGCCATCGGTCTGCCGCACCCGCGGTCCCGTTCCGGACCGGCGACGCGACGCGGCGGCTTGACGCTGGCCGCGCATTCCTGAACCCTGCCGGGCAGCACGGAACGCATGCAGATCGGACGCCCGCCAGATGAGCCCCAATACCACCCGCCGCATCCGGACGGCCCGCAAGATCCAGGCCACCGCCGTCGATCTGGCCGCGCGCCATGGCCTTGCCAATGTCACCATCGACGAGATCGCGCGCGATGCCGGCATAAGCACGCGCACCTTCTTCAACTACTACCCCTACAAGGAAGCCGCGCTGATGGGTCCGCCGCCGGATTATCCCGTCGAGGCCTCCGAGCGCTTCGTGACGGGCACCGGGCCGCTGATCCGCGATCTGGAACGGCTGATCGCCGCGCATCTGTCGCGCTACCTGTCCGATCGCGAGATGGTCGGCCATATCCACCGCCTCGCCGCCACCGATCCCAAGGTCTCGGCGCTCTACAGCAGTTCGGTCCTGGCCCGGCGCGCGCAGATGCGCGAATTGCTGGGCCGGCGGATGCCCGCGACCGACCGCCGCCTGATCGAGATCCTGGCCGCTGCCATCGTCGGTGCGACCAATGCCGCGACCACCGAATGGATCAGCAGCGGCCGCGACGATTTCGTTGCCATCGCCCATGAACATCTGGCGCTGATCCTGCCCGCCGCCGGGCTGCTGTCTGCCGAGCCGTCCGGCTAGGCCGGCTCAGCGGCCCGCCTCGACCTCCAGCATCCGGCGAAACAGGTTCTCGAGGTAGATCTCGGCCTCGGCATAGGGGTCGTGGCCCGGCCCCAGCACGGCGCGGACCTGAACCTCGAAATCGGCATAATGCTGGGTCAGGGCCCAGATCGAGAAGATGAGGTGGCGCGGATCGACCGGCGCCAGCCGCCCCTCGTCGATCCAGCGGGCCAGGATCGCCACCGTCTGGTCGACCAGCTCGCGCAGCCGCCCGCCCAGGATCTCGCTGAGATGCGGGGCGCCCTGCAGCACCTCATAGGCGAACAGCCGGCTTTCGCGGGGATAGTCGCGCGACATCTGCAGCTTCGTCGAGACATATCGCAGCACCTCGTCCAGCGGCTCGCCCTCGGGGTCGATGCCCAGCATCGGCGCCAGCCACAGGTCCAGCAGCGTGGTCAGCAGCGTCTTGTGGATCTCGTCTTTCGAGCCGAAATAATACAGTACGTTCGGCTTGGACAGCCCGGCCGCCTCGGCAATCTGGTCGATGGTCGCGCCCCGGAAGCCATTGGCCGAAAACGCCCCCAGCGCGCCTTCCAGGATCAGTTCGCGGTTCTTCTGCTGGATCCGCGTCATCTGCGGCTGATTCTCGTCTGTCATCGCTCATCCTGCTCTGGCATGATCCTTTTCTGGGCAGACGGGCCGGATTTGTCACGCGCTGGTTTTGGGCGCTTGACTGAACACCGGCGCGTGCTAGCCTTGATCCTGACCTTTTGGTCAATATTTCCTGAGGTTATACCGCCATGCCGCTTGACCGAAAATCCGCCCCCAACGACCTGCGCGCCTTCTGGATGCCCTTCACGTCCAACCGGCAGTTCAAGTCCGCCCCGCGGATGCTGGTCGCGGCGAAGGACATGCACTATACCACTGCCGACGGCCGGCATATCCTTGACGGCACGGCCGGGCTGTGGTGCTGCAATGCCGGGCACGGCCGGCCCCGGATCACCGCGGCGGTGCAGGCCCAGGTGGCCGAGATGGACTATGCCCCGGCCTTCCAGATGGGCCACCCGCTGGCTTTCGAACTGGCCAACCGCATTGTCGACATCGCCCCCGACGGCATCGAGCACGTGTTCTACTGCAACTCGGGCAGCGAGGCCGTGGACACCGCGCTGAAGATCGCGCTGGCCTGGCACCGCGCCCGTGGCGAGGGCGCGCGCACCCGCCTGATCGGACGCGAGCGCGGCTATCACGGCGTGGGCTTCGGCGGCATCTCGGTCGGCGGCATCGTGAACAACCGCCGCTTCTTCGGCAGCCTGCTGGCCGGGGTCGATCACCTGCCGCACACGCATCTGCCGCAGAATGCCTTCACGAAAGGCCAGCCGGACCATGGCGCCGACCTCGCCGACGAGCTGGAGCGGATCGTGGCCCTGCACGGCGCCGAGACCATCGCCGCCGTCATCGTCGAGCCGATGGCCGGATCGACCGGCGTTCTGCTGCCGCCCAAGGGCTATCTGCAGCGCCTGCGCGAGATCACCCGCAAGCACGGCATCCTGCTGATCTTTGACGAGGTCATCACCGGCTTCGGCCGGCTGGGAAGCCCCTTCGCGGCGCAGCATTTCGACGTGATGCCCGACATGATCACCTGCGCCAAGGGCCTGACCAACGGGGTGATCCCGATGGGCGCGGTGCTGACCACCGCGGCGATCCATGACGCCTTCATGCAGGGCCCCGAACACGTGATCGAGCTGTTCCACGGCTATACCTATTCCGGAAATCCGGTCGCCTGCGCCGCCGGCCTCGCGACGCTTGATACCTACGCCGAAGAGGGGCTGCTGACCCGCGCCGGCGATCTCGAGGCGCATTGGCAAGAGGCGCTGCACGGGCTGCGCGGCCTGCCGCATGTGCTTGATGTGCGCAACATGGGGCTGATCGGCGCGGTCGAACTGGCCCCCATGGAGGGCCAGCCCGGCAAGCGCGCCTTCGAGGCGTTCCTGCGCGCCTACGAGGCCGGGATCCTGATCCGCGTGACCGGTGACATCATCGCCATGTCGCCGCCGCTGATCATCTCGACCGCGCAGATCGACGAGCTGATCGGCACGCTTGCCGAGGTGCTGACCGCACTGGACTGACCCGGCGCCACCACCCATCCCGCCGACCCCGCAGCGCAGAAGGCCGGGCGGCCAGACAGGAAGGACCGACGATGACCGAAGCCCCGGCGGCGCTGGCCGCCAACATGAAGGTCGATGGCGCGCGGCTGTGGGACAGCCTGATGCGGATGGCGCGGATCGGGCCGGGGGTGGCGGGCGGCAACAACCGGCAGACCCTGACCGATGCCGATGCCGAGGGCCGGGCGCTGTTCCGCGACTGGTGCCTCGAGGCCGGGATGCGCATGGGGCTGGACCGGATGGGCAACATGTTCATGCGCCACGAGGGCGCCGAGCCCGATCTGGACCCGGTCTATATCGGCAGCCATCTGGATACCCAGCCGACCGGCGGCAAGTATGATGGCGTGCTGGGCGTGCTGTCGGGCCTCGAGGTCGTGCGCTCGATCCGCGACATGGGGATCACCACCCGCAGGCCCATTGTCGTGGTGAACTGGACGAACGAGGAAGGCACGCGGTTTGCGCCCGCCATGCTGGCCTCGGGCGTGTTTGCCGGGGTCCACTCCGAGGATTACGCCAACAGCCGCGAGGATGCCGATGGCCGCCGCTTCGGCGATGAACTGGACCGCATCGGCTGGCGCGGCGACGAGGGTGTGGGCGGCCGTCCGATCCATGCGATGTTCGAATATCACATCGAGCAGGGCCCGATCCTCGAGGCCGAGGGCAGGCAGATCGGCGTCGTCACGCATGGCCAGGGGCTGTGGTGGCTGCAGGTGACGCTGACCGGCAAGGACGCGCATACCGGCAGCACGCCGATGGCGATGCGGGTGAACGCCGGGCTGGGCATGGCGCGGATCATCGAGGCCGTGCATCGCATCGCCATGGATCACCAGCCCGACGCGGTGGGCGCGGTGGGCCAGGCGAATGTCTGGCCGAACAGCCGCAACGTGATCCCCGGAAAGGCCGTGTTCACCATCGACTTCCGCAGTCCCGACCGCGACAAGCTGACCTCGATGCGGTCGAGGATCGAGGCGGAGGCCGCTGATATCGCGCACGATCTCGGCCTTGGCATCGCGATCGAGCCGGTCGGGCATTTCGATCCGGTGACCTTCGACCCGACCCTCGTGGGCATGGTCCGCGAGGCCGCCGGCAGGCTGGGTTACAGCCATATGGACATCGTGTCGGGCGCGGGCCACGACGCCTGCTGGATCAACCGCGTCGCGCCGACCGTGATGATCATGTGCCCCTGCGTGGACGGGCTGAGCCACAACGAGGCCGAGGAGATCAGCCCGGACTGGGCGCAGGCGGGGGCCGACGTGCTGCTGCATGCGGTGCTGGAGGCGGCGGAGATTGTCCGCTGAGGCGGACGGTGGCCGGGGGCGCTGCCCCCGGACCCCCGGGATATTTCGACACAGGAGATGAGGGCTGCCATGAGCACGGTGATCAGGAACGGAACCATCGTCACCGCGGATCTGAGCTACAGGGCCGATCTGCTGGTCGAGGGCGGCAGGATCGCGGCCATCGGGCAGGGGCTGACGGGTGATACGGTGCTGGACGCGAGCGGCTGCCTGGTCATGCCGGGCGGGATCGACCCGCATACCCATCTGGAAATGCCCTTCATGGGCACCTATTCCGCCGATGATTTCGACAGCGGCACCCGGGCGGCGCTGGCCGGGGGGACCACGATGGTGGTCGATTTCGCCCTGCCCTCCCCGGGCCAGGGGCTGCTGGACGCGCTTCGGATGTGGGACAACAAGTCGGGCCGCGCGCATTGCGACTACAGTTTTCACATGGCCATCACCTGGTGGGACCAGCAGGTGTTCGACGAGATGCAGGCGGTGGTGGACCGGGGCATCACCAGCTTCAAGCACTTCATGGCCTACAAGGGCGCGCTGATGGTCAATGATGACGAGCTGTTCGCGTCGTTCCGCCGGGTGGGCGATCTGGGTGGCATCGCGATGGTGCATGCCGAGAATGGCGATGTGGTGGCGGAGCTGTCGGCGCGGCTGCTGGCCGAGGGCAATACCGGCCCCGAGGCCCATGCCTATTCCCGCCCCCCGCAGGTCGAGGGCGAGGCCACCAACCGCGCGATCATGGTGGCCGACATGGCCGGTGTGCCGCTGTATGTGGTGCATGTCAGCTGCGAGGACAGCCACGAGGCGATCCGCCGGGCGCGGTCGCAGGGCAAGCGCGTCTGGGGCGAGCCGCTGATCCAGCACCTGACGCTGGACGACAGCGAGTATGCGCACCCCGACTGGGATCATGCCGCCCGCAGGGTGATGTCTCCGCCGTTTCGCAACAGGTTGCATCAGGACAGCCTGTGGGCGGGGCTGCAATCGGGCAGCCTGTCGGTGGTGGCGACCGATCACTGCGCCTTCACCACCGATCAGAAGCGCACCGGAATGGGCGATTTCACCAAGATCCCGAACGGCACCGGCGGTCTGGAGGACCGGATGCCGATGCTGTGGACGCACGGGGTCGGCACCGGCCGGCTGACGCCGAACGAGTTCGTCGCCGTCACCTCGACCAATGTCGCCAAGATCCTTGGGATGTATCCGCGGAAGGGTGCGGTGCTGGTGGGCAGCGATGCCGATCTGGTGGTCTGGGACCCCGAGGCCGAAAAGACGATCAGCGCCGGCAGCCAGCAATCGGCGATCGACTACAACGTGTTCGAGGGGCAGAAGGTCCGCGGCCTGCCGCGATACGTGCTGACGCGCGGGGTGGTGGCGGTGGCCGAGGGCCGTCTGGACAGTCGCGAGGGCCACGGCGAGTTCGTCCCCCGCGAGCCGCGCGGCACGGTCAACCGGGCGCTGTCGCAATGGAAGGAACTGACCGCGCCGCGGCCGGTGGAGCGGTCGGGCATCCCGGCGACGGGGGTCTGAGGCTTGGGCGAGGCGGTGATCGAGGCCCGGAAGGTCGGCCTGACCTTCCAGACCGCCGATGGTCCGGTCCATGCGCTGAAGGATGTCGATCTGAGGATCGGGCGGGGCGAGTTCGTCAGCTTCATCGGGCCTTCGGGCTGCGGCAAGACGACCTTCCTGCGCACCATCGCTGCTCTGGAGACGCCGACCGCCGGGGTGCTGAGCGTGAACGGCATGACGCCGGATGCGGCGCGGCGGGCGCGGGCCTATGGCTATGTGTTCCAGGCGCCGGGCCTCTATCCCTGGCGGACCATCGCCGGCAATGTCAGCCTGCCGCTGGAGATCATGGGCTTTCCCCGCCCCGAGCGGCAGCGGCGCATTGCCGAGGTCCTGGAACTCGTCGATCTGTCCGGGTTCGGCGGCCGCTTCCCGTGGCAATTGTCGGGCGGCATGCAGCAGCGCGCCAGCATCGCCCGCGCCCTGGCCTTCGATGCCGACATCCTGCTGATGGACGAGCCCTTCGGCGCGCTGGACGAGATCGTGCGCGACCGGCTGAACGAGGCGTTGCTGGCGCTGTGGGCCAAGACCGGCAAGACCATCGGCTTTGTAACCCATTCGATTCCCGAGGCGGTCTATCTGTCCACCCGGATCGTGGTGATGTCGCCGCGTCCGGGCCGGATCACCCGGGTGGTCGACAGCCCCCTGCCCCGCGACCGACCGCTGGAGATCCGCGACAGCCCCGATTTCATCGCGCTGGCGCATGAGGTGCGCGAGGCCCTGCGCGAGGGGCATGGCGATGACTGAGCCGGCGGCCGGGCCCGCCCGCAGCGCCCGGAACGGGCTGACCGCGGGGCGCAGCCTGCCGGTGCTGGCGGTGCTGACGGCGATCCTTGCGATCTGGTATGTCGCGGCGGTGGGAATGAACGCGGCCTGGGTCCGCGACCAGGCGGCGCGGGCCGACACGGTGCTGAGCACGGGCGAACTGGTCCGCCAGACCCTGACGCTGGACCGCCCGGTGCTGCCCGCTCCGCATCAGGTGGCGGCGGGCTTGTGGGAGGGGATCGCCGGGCAGAGGATCACCTCGAAGCGCAGCCTGGTCTGGCATGGCTGGATCACCCTGTCGGCGACGCTGGCGGGATTTGCGATCGGCAGCCTTGCGGGCATCCTGCTGGCGGTCGGGATCGTGCATGACCGGGCGATGGACCGCTCGGTCATGCCCTGGGCGGTGGCCAGCCAGACGGTGCCGATCCTGGCCATCGCGCCGATGGTCATCGTGGTCTTTGCCAGCGCCGGGATCACCGGGCTGATCCCCAAGGCGATCATCGCGGCCTGGCTGTCCTTCTTTCCGGTGCTGGTCGGCATGGTCAAGGGGCTGCGGACCCCGGATGCGATGCAGATGGATCTGATGCGCAGCTGGAACGCCTCGGCGGGGCAGCTTTTCTGGCGGCTGAGGCTGCCCAGTTCGATGCCCTACCTGTTCGCCAGCCTGAAGGTCGCGGTGGCCGCCGCGCTGGTCGGCACCATCGTCGGCGAACTGCCCGCCGGGGCCAGCGCGGGCCTGGGCGCGCGGCTGCTGTCGGGCAGCTATTACGGCCAGACCGTGCAGATCTGGGCGGCGCTGTTCGCGGCCGCGGCGCTGGCCGCCGGGCTGGTCATGCTGATCGGCCTGATCGAGAGGCTGACCCTGCGGCGCATGGGCCTTGCGCGATGACCCTTGCGGCGATCCTTGTGGTCTGGCTTGGCGGATGGGCGCTGAACCTGTGGCTGTCGCGCCGCGACAGCCGCGCCAGCCGCATCCTCGTGCCGCTGATCTTCGGCGCCACGCTGCTGATCCTGTGGGAGATGATCGTCAGGCTGTACGCGGTGCCCAGCGTGATCCTGCCCGCACCCAGCCAGATCGGCGCCAGCTTTGCCGCCAACCTGCCGATCCTGTGGACCGACTTCGTTCAGACGATCCTGCGCGGCGCCCTGGGCGGCTGGCTGATCGGAGCGGCCGCCGCGGTGCTGACCGCGATCGCCATCGACCGCAGCCCGTTCCTGCAACGCGGCCTGCTGCCGATCGGCAATTTCGTGGCCGCCCTGCCGATCGTCGGCATCGCGCCGATCCTGGTGATGTGGTTCGGCTTCGACTGGCACTCCAAGGCCGCCGTCGTCGTGGTGATGGTGTTCTTCCCGATCCTCGTGAACATGGTCGCGGGGCTGGCCGCCACCGATCCCATGCAGCGCGACCTGATGGCCACATGGGCCGCGCCCTATGGCGCCAGCCTGTGGAAGATGCGCCTGCCCGCCGCCATGCCCTTCCTGTTCAACGGGCTGAAGATCACCACCACGCTGGCGCTGATCGGCGCGATCGTTGCGGAATTCTTCGGCAGCCCGACCCGCGGCATGGGGTTCCGCATCTCGACCGCCGTGGGCCGGCTGGACCTGCCGCTGGTCTGGGCTGAAATCCTTGTGGCGGCGATGGCCGGATCGCTGTTCTATGGCATTGTCGCGCTGATCGAGAAGAAGGTGACCTTCTGGCACCCGTCGCAGCGCAACCACCAGGGCTGAGGCCCCCAACAGGAGAGTGACATGAAACATCTGATGCTGACGGCGGCGGGCCTTGCGCTGATGGCGGGCGGCGCGCAGGCCGCGGACGACCTGACGCTGCAACTGAAATGGGTCACGCAGGCACAGTTCGCGGGCTATTACGTTGCCAAGGACAAGGGCTTCTACGACGAAGAGGACCTGAACGTCACCATCAAGGCCGGCGGTCCCGACATCGCGCCGACGCAGGTGCTGGCCGGGGGCGGCGCCGATGTGATCGTCGAATGGATGCCCGCCGCACTGGCCGCGCGCGAAAAGGGCCTGCCGCTGGTGAACATCGCGCAGCCCTTCAAATCCTCGGGGATGATGCTGACCTGCCTGAAGGAATCGGGCATCGCGGATCCCGGGACCGATTTCGCGGGCAAGACGCTGGGCGTCTGGTTCTCGGGCAACGAATATCCTTTCCTGAGCTGGATGAGCACGCTTGGCCTCTCGACCGAGGGCGGCGAGGGCGGCGTGACGGTGCTGAAACAGGGCTTCAACGTCGATCCGCTGCTGCAGAAGCAGGCGGCCTGCATCAGCACCATGACCTACAACGAGTACTGGCAGGTGATCGATGCGGGGCTGTCCGAGGACGACCTCGTGACCTTCAAATACGAGGATCAGGGCGTCGCCACGCTGGAGGACGGGCTTTACACCCTTGAATCCACGCTGGAGGATTCCGCGAAGGTGGACGCGCTGGTGCGCTTTGTGCGGGCCAGCATAAAGGGCTGGAAATACGCCGAGGAGAACCCCGAGGAAGCCGCCCAGATCGTCATCGACAATGACGAGACCGGCGCCCAGACCATCGAGCATCAGACCCGCATGATGTCGGAAATTGCCAAGCTGACGGCGGGATCCGACGGGACGCTGGACGAGGCCGACTATCAGCGCACGGTGGACATCCTGATGGCAGGCGGCTCGGACCCGGTGATCTCTGCCGCGCCCGAGGGCGCCTTCAGCCACGTCATCACCGAGCGCGCCTTCGACTGAGCCATCCCGGCACGATGCCGCGCCGCCGCTCGCGCGGCGCGGTCTTCGTCTTTGCCGGCGCGCGGGGGATGGGGTCCGGCGGCACTGCATGACGACGACCCCGCCCCCCGCGACGTCACAGCCTGATCGAGGTTGCCCAGGGCGTCGCCTTTGGCAGCGTCATGGCCGCCGCCCCGGTGATCCCGCTGGCCCATCCGGGGCTGGCCGTGCTGACTCCTGCGCGGGGGGCCGGGGCTTCGGGCCGGTGTTCGTCGTGGTCAGCCCGGCCCCCCGCCTGCCGGGCTGGCGCCGCCTGGCCCCGGCCTTCGTCCTCAAGCGCGTTGTCGGGGTGGCGCTGCCGTGGAGGCTGCCGGCGCGGCTGCAGCCGGGCCTGATCCATCCCGGCGCCGGGGCGATGCTGGTCGGCTGCATGACCGGGGCGGCGCTGCTGGCGCGGTGTCGCCACCGCGCGTCGCGGCATCGGCATCGGCACTGGCACCGTCGGGCTGCCTGTGCAGGACGCCACGGGCTTTCGCGCGGGCCGGGTCCGGTTGATCGTCGATGCGGCGCTGTTTCCGGCGGCGCGTGCGCTTCCGCGCGACCCGGTCAGCCTCGGCCGGAGCGTTCCGGGCGCGCCGATCCTGACGCTGACCATCGCCGTCAACCATCGCCGCGACCGCGATCTGGTCCAGGTGTCCGGGGCGCGTGCCGATCCGGCGCGCGCCCCGGTGCCGTCATGGGCGACGCCTCAGCGGGCGGTCTCGCGGACCAGTTCGCCGGTCGGGTCAAGCTCCAGCGTGACCGCCTCGCCCTGCGGATTGGTCGCCTCGATCAGGCTGCGCGGGCCGTCGGCGCGCAGGAAGCCGAACTGGCCATAGCCCGCATCGGCCAGCCGCTGCTGGACCGCGACGGGATCGAAGGCGGGGGCGGCCGCCCGATCGGGCATTCCGCGACCCGGACCGTCCCCCCTCGGACCATCGCCGCCGGGCCCCTTGCCCTCGCGCCACTCGCCGCGCGGGCCGTGACCGTCACGCCGATGCTCGCCGCCGCGCATTTCGTGCCCACGCGGGCCGCCGCGCATGTCGTCGCCGCGCGGGCCGCGGCGGTCGTCATCGGCACGGCCGAAACGCATCACCCGGCCCTCGGCATCGACGGCCGCGCGCATGTCCTCGCCGGCGCTGTCCTCGCCCTCGACCATGAAGACGCCGCGGCGCAGCTGGATCTCGTCGAGGCGGTCGAACTGCGACAGGATCTGCGAATCGCGGACGGCGGGCGGCAGCAGCGCCGCGATCACCGTGTCGGGAATGGCACCGTCATCGGCCTCGAAGCCGACAAGCGCGTTCCGGCCGTCGAAGCGGGCCTTGATCTCGTCGCCGCCCTGCGCGTCACCCTTGACCTCGACCTGTTCGGGCCGCCGCTTCACCTCGTCGATCCGGGTGAACAGCGCCATCGCCTCGTGCTGGCGGGCGGCCTCGGGCAGCATCGCCTCGATCAGCGATTGCGGCAGCGCGCCATCCTCGGCCTCGGCCTCGAAAAGCTCCCCGCGCGGACCGACCGTGGCCTCGATCTTGACATCGTCGGCGGTGCGGCCCTCGACCTCGCGGAAGCCGCCGCGCCGGGTCTCGATCTCGAGGCCCTGAAGGTCCAGGGCGGCCAGCGCCTCGGGCAGCGCGTCGGGGGATGCCTGCGCCGCGGGGGCTGCCTGCGTGGCGGGGGCGTCGGCCGGAGCCTGGGCCAGCGCGGTGCCGCCAAGCCCGGCGATCAGCGCAAGGATGGCGGCGGAGGTGGTCAGTCTGACAGTCATCGCGTCTTTCCTTTCATTCCATCGGGTGCCGGCCCTTGCCGCACCCGGACGAATCAGGTTCTACCGCACGCCTCCCCAACCAAAGGCCAACATCCCGTTTGGCTGCCGTTTGGGTTTCGGCCATTATGGTGGCGACATGCGCGCCCTGCCCTGCACCCTGATCGCCGCCCTTCTCGCCGCCGCGCCCGTGGCGGCGCAGGCGCCCGCACCCGCCGGCCCCCCGGCACCCCCGCCGATCGCGCAGTTCCGGCCGCTGCCCTTCCACGAGATTGCCGAGAGGGTCGCGGATCGCTACGCCGGCAGGATGGTCGCGGCCGAGACGCTGCCGCCCCGGCCCGCCGAGCGCGATCTGGGGGCGGAACTTGTCTACGAGTTCCGCCTTGTCACGCCGCAGGGCAACCTGCTGAAACTGCGCATCGACGCGCGCGACGGACGCTTTCTCGAAGTGGCGGGGCGCGGGCAGTTGCAGGCGCTGCGCCGCTAGGACGGAAAGGGACGGGACGGGATGCGCGCTTTGATCGTCGAGGATGATCCGATGCTGTCGGACCAGCTGGCGCAGGCCCTGCTGGAGGCGGGCTTCGTCACCGACCGCGCCGCCGACGGCATCGAGGGCGAGTTTCTTGGCGCCACCGAGGCCTATGACGTGGCCATCCTGGACCTGGGCCTGCCCGGCCTGCCCGGCATCGACGTGCTGACCCGCTGGCGCCAGCAGGGCATCGCCATGCCGGTGCTGGTCCTGACGGCGCGGGGTGACTGGACGGACAAGGTGGCCGGGTTCCGCGCCGGGGCCGACGACTACGCCGTGAAGCCCTTCCGCCTGGACGAGGTGGTGCTGCGCGCCCAGACCCTGATCCGCCGGGCCGCCGGCCATGCCAGCGCCGTGATCGCGGCCGGGCCGCTGCGGCTGGACAGCCAGCTTGGCGTCATTACCCGCGAGGGCGTGGCGCTGAAGCTGACCGGGTTCGAGACGCGCATCCTTGCCTATCTGATCCATCACCAGAACCGCGTCATCAGCCGCAGCGAGTTGTCCGAACACCTCTATGAGGCCGACACAGACCGCGACTTCAAGTCGATCGAGGTCGTCATCGGCCGGCTGCGGCGCAAGGTCGGCGACGGGCTGATCGAAACCCGGCGCGGCGAGGGCTATGTGCTGCGGACCGCGGGATGATGCGCTCGATCCGGGGGCGGCTTCTGGTGCTGGCGGCCGTTTGGCTCGGCGTGGCGCTGATCGGCGCGTTCCTGGTTCTGTCGCGCCTGCTGGACGGCTTCGTGACCGACCGTTTCGACGCCGAGGCCGCCGCCGCCGCCGATGCGCTGACCGCCCAGATCGAGGCCGATGCCCAGGGCGGCCTTCGGCTGGCCGCGCCGCCGCCCGACCCGCGCTTCGGGCTGCCGCTCAGCGGCTGGTACTGGCAGCTGGCGGTGGATGGCCGGGTCGTCGCGCGGTCGCCCTCTCTGCTGGATGGCCGGCTTGACGGGCCGGGCGGCGAGATCACCGGCGGTCGCGGCATCGGGGCCGATGGCGCCCCGCTGCGCGTGCTGCGCCGCGAGGTGACGGCGCCCGATGTCGAGGGCCGCGTTGCCATCACCGTGACCGCGCCGCTGGCCCAGATCCGCGCCAGCCTGGCCCAGATCCGCCGGCCGCTGGCGATCTCGCTGGCGGTGCTGGGGCTGGGGCTGGCGGCGGCCAGTGTGGTGCAGGTGACCGCCGGGTTGCGCAGCCTCGACCGCCTCGGCGCCGATCTGCGCCGCGTCCGCGCCGGCGCGGCCGAGCGTCTGCCCCTGCCCGATGTGCGCGAACTGCGCCCCCTGACGGTCGAGATCAACGCGGCCCTCGACCAGAACGCCGGCCTGCTGGGTCGCTCGCGCCAGCATCTGGGCAACCTCGCCCATTCGCTGAAGACGCCGCTGGCGGCGCTGGCCAACGAATTGCCGCCCGAGCATCGCGGCCAGGCGCTGATCGCGCGCATGGATCGCCTGATCGGCTGGCACCTGCGGCGGGCGCGGTCGGCGGGGCCGCGCGTGCTGGGGCAATGGACGCCGCTGCGCCCGGTGATCGACGACATCCTGCTGGTCCTGCGCTGGCCGTTGCGCGACCGGGGCCTGGCGGTGCGCGTCGACTGCCCCGAGCAGGCGGGCTTTGCGGGCGAGCGGCAGGATCTCGAGGAGATGATCGGCAATCTCGCCGAGAACGCGGTGAAATGGGCCCGTGCGCAGGTCGCGATCAGCGTGGCCTGCGATGCTGGCCGGCTGGTCATCCGCATCGAGGATGACGGCCCCGGCATGGCCCGGACCGACGCGCCGAAGGCGCTGATCCGCGGCGGCAGGCTGGACGAGCATGGCGCCTCGGGCTCGGGGCTGGGGCTGGCCATCGTCGCCGATCTGGCGGCGCTGCATGGGGGCGAATTGCGGCTGGAACGGGCGGATCTGGGCGGGCTTGCCGCGATTGTCGACCTTCCGGTGTGAATCTCCGCAGGGCCGGCGCCGCCGCGATTTTACCGTTTGATAAAATAACCGCCCTGTGTCAGCCTGATTCGCAGCAACAGGTGAGCCAGGAGACGAGGATGTCCCAAGCCAGACTGTCGCCGGGCGTGCGGCCCGGCCGGTTGACGCCCGACCAGTTGGCCCGGAACTTTGCCGATGTCGCGCCGCCGCTGGATGCGCACGAGGCGCGGGTGGCGGCCGACCGCTGCTATTTCTGCCATGATGCGCCCTGCGTCACCGCCTGCCCGACCTCGATCGACATTCCCCTGTTCATCCGCCAGATCGCGACCGGCACCCCGGACGCCGCGGCGATGACGATCCTGCACGCCAACATCCTTGGCGGCATGTGCGCCCGGGTCTGCCCGACCGAGACGCTGTGCGAGGGCGCCTGCGTGCGCATGGAGGCCGAGGGAAAGCCGGTCGAGATCGGGGCGCTGCAACGCTTTGCCACCGACGGGCTGATGGCCCAGCCGGGCCATCCCTTCCGCCGCGCCGCGCCGACCGGCAGGCGGGTGGCCGTGGTCGGGGCGGGGCCGGCGGGGCTGGCCTGCGCGCATCGGCTGGCCGCCAAGGGCCACGAGGTGGCGATCTTCGAGGCGCGGCCCAAGCCCGGCGGGCTGAACGAATACGGCATCGCAAGCTACAAGGCCGTGGACGGCTTCGCGCAGGCCGAGGTGGAGTGGCTGATCGGCATCGGCGGCATCACCCTGCGCCATGGCCAGCGCCTTGGCCAGCAGGTCACGCTGGACGGGCTGCGCGCCGATTTCGACGCGGTCTTCCTGGGCATGGGGCTGGGCGGCGTGAACGCGCTGCGCGCCGAGGGCGAGGACCGCGACAACGTGCTGGACGCGGTCGCCTTCATCCGCGACCTGCGGCAGGCGGACGATCTGGCCAACCTGCCGGTCGGCCGCGACGTGGTGGTGATCGGCGGCGGCATGACGGCGGTGGACGCGGCCGTGCAGGCGCGGCTTCTGGGAGCCGAGACGGTCACCATCGTCTATCGCCGCGACCGCTCGCGGATGGGCGCCAGCCGGCATGAACAGGATCACGCCACCGCCTCGGGCGTGCGGATCATCTGCAACGCCGCGCCGGTCGCCGTTCACGGAAACGGCAGCCTCGCCGAGGTGGAGTTCTGCCATACCGAGGACGGGCCGGACGGGCTGGCGATGACCGGCCCGCATTTCCGCCTGCGAGCCGACCAGCTGTTCCGCGCCATTGGCCAGCGGCTTGACTGCGCGCCCGAGGGGCTGGCGCTGGAGGGGGGAAAGATCGCGGTCACCGGGGCCGGCCGCACCTCTCTGAACGGGGTCTGGGCGGGCGGCGACTGCGCCCTTGGCGGCGACGACCTGACGGTGACGGCGGTGGCCGAGGGCCGCGATGCCGCCGAGGATATCCATGCGGCCCTGACAGGCGGACCATGACACTCGAATCCCGGGTCAGCGCGAATTACGGCAGCGGCAGGACGCTGGAGCGGATCCTGGGTCTTGTCGCTGCGGGCGGCGGCGATGCCGGGCATCCGACACTCGAGGCGCTGCAACAGGTCGATTCGATGCATCTGGGCGGCTGGCGCGCGACGCGGATGCTGCTGGACGGGCTTGCGATCCGGCCGGGAGAGGCGGTGCTGGACATCGGCTGCGGGATCGGGGCCGCCTCGCGGATGGCGGCAGCGCAGGATGGTGCATCGGTTCAAGGCATCGATCTGACGCCGGAATTCGTCGAGGTCGCGCGGGAACTGACCCGTCGCAGCGGCGTCGCCGGTGCGTCCTTTCGCCAGGGCAGCGCGCTCGACTTGCCGTTTCCCGACGGCAGCTTCGATGCCGCAATGATGCTGCATGTCGGCATGAACATCGCTCGGAAGCCTGCACTGTTCGCCGAAGTCGCCCGTGTCCTGCGGCCCGGGGGCCGCTTCGGCGTCTATGACGTGATGATCGTCGGACCGGGCGAGCCGGCCTATCCGATGCCATGGGCCGGCAGCGCCGGGATTTCCTTCCCTGAACGGCCCGATGACTATGCCGGCCATGCGGAAGCTGTCGGGATGCGCGAAACGGCCCGCGCCTCGCGTCTGGCCGAAGGTCTGGCCTTCCTGGACGCCGTGCGGGCCGCCGGCCCCGGCCGGGGCCTGCCGCCGGACCGCGCCGCCAATATCGAGGACGCCTTGCGTGCCGGAACGCTGGCGCCTGTCGAGATGATATTCACCCTTGGCCCGAAGGATGACGGACATGGCTGACCTGCGCAGCGACTTCATCGGCATCAGATCCCCCAACCCGTTCTGGCTGGCCTCGGCGCCGCCCACCGACAAGGAATACAATGTCCGCCGCGCCTTTCGGGCCGGCTGGGGCGGCGTCGTCTGGAAGACGCTGGGGGCCGAAGGCCCGCCGGTCGTCAATGTGAACGGGCCCCGCTACGGGGTCATCCACGGCCCGGACCGCCGCGTGCTGGGTCTGAACAACATCGAGCTGATCACCGACCGGCCGCTGGAGGTGAACCTGCGCGAGATCAAGTCGGTCAAGCGCGATTATCCCGACCGGGCGCTGGTCATCAGCCTGATGGTGCCCTGCGACGAGGAAAGCTGGAAGGCGATCCTTGCGGCGGTCGAGGATACCGGCGCGGACGGGGTCGAGCTGAATTTCGGCTGCCCGCACGGCATGTCGGAACGCGGTATGGGCAGCGCCGTGGGCCAGGTGCCCGAATATATCGAGATGGTCACCCGCTGGGTGAAGCAGCATTCGCGGATGCCCTGCATCGTCAAGCTGACCCCGAACGTCACCGATGTCCGCAAACCCGCCGAGGCCGCCAGGCGCGGCGGTGCCGATGCGGTCAGCCTGATCAACACGATCAACTCGATCACCTCGGTCGACCTGGACCTGTTCGCCCCGCAGCCGACCATCGACGGCAAGGGCGCGCATGGCGGCTATTGCGGCCCGGCGGTCAAGCCCATCGCGCTGAACATGGTCGCCGAGATCGCGCGCAGCCCCGAGACCCGCGGCCTGCCGATCAGCGGCATCGGCGGCATCACCACCTGGCGCGACGCGGCCGAGTTCATGGCGCTTGGCGCCGGGAATGTGCAGGTCTGCACGGCGGCGATGACCTATGGCTTCAAGGTCGTGCAGGAGATGATCTCGGGTCTGCGCGACTATCTCGATACCCGCGAGATGGCGCTGACAGAGCTGATCGGGCGGGCGGTGCCGAATGTCACGGACTGGAACCAGCTGAACCTGAACTATGTCACCAAGGCGGTGATCGACCAGGACGCCTGCATCAAGTGCGGGCGCTGCTATGCCGCCTGCGAGGACACCAGCCACCAGGCGATCGCGATGCGGCCGGGGCGCGTTTTCGAGGTGATCGAGGCCGAATGCGTGGCCTGCAACCTGTGCGTCGATGTCTGCCCGGTCGAGGACTGCATCACCATGCGCGAACTGGAACCGGGCGAGACCGATCCGCGCACCGGCCAGCAGCGCGGTGCCTATGCCAACTGGACGACGCATCCCAACAACCCGATGGCGCGCGCGGCCGAGTAGCCGCCCGCCAGACTTGCGTCCCGCGGTGGCCGGGGGTTCTGGCGCCCCCCGGACCCCCTGCCCCGGGGCGTGGCGCCCGACCCGCCTGCCGCCGCGACGGCTGCTGCGCCGGCGCGTGACACGGCGCGGTCAGAGCCGATAGATCTCGGCGAACTTCGCGTCGAGATATTCCAGCAGCGCGTCGGGCGAGACTGGCGCCCCGGTCGCATCCGCGATCAGCCGGCCGGCAGGCTTCAGCCCGCCATGGCGCTGGACGTTCTCGCGCAGCCATTCGACGCCCGGTGTGGCATCGCCCCGGCGCAGCGCCTCGTCGAGGTCGGGCACGTCCTGCCGCATCGCCCGGTCGAGGCAACCCGCGAAGACATTGCCCAGCGCATAGGTGGGGAAATAGCCGAACATGCCGACCGGCCAGTGCACGTCCTGAAGGATGCCGTTCGCCGGCCGGTCCACCGCGACGCCGAAATCGCGCAGGAAGCGCGCATTCCACGCCTTGACCAGATCGCGGACATCCAGCCGGCCGGCGATCAGGTCGCGTTCCAGATCGAAGCGCAGCATCACATGCAGGTTGTACTGCACTTCGTCGGCCTCGGTGCGGATGAAGCCCGGCGTCACCCGGTTGACAGTCGCGTAGAAATCATCGGCGCTGCGGATGTTCAGCCCGTCGAAGGCGTCGCCCATCCGGTGGAACAGCCAGTCGGTGAAGGCCCGGCTGCGGCCCAGCTGGTTCTCGTAGATGCGGCTCTGGCTTTCATGGGCGCCCATCGACACGCCCCGGCCCAGCGGCGTGAAGGCGTAATCGGGGTCGATGCCCAGTTCGTAGCTGGAATGGCCGACCTCGTGGATGGTCGAATAGATGCAGTTGAACGGCTCGGATTCCACGACGCGGGTGGTGATCCGGCTATCCTGCCAGCGGCCGCTGCTGAAGGGGTGCACGGCCAGGTCGATGCGGCCGCGCGACCAGTCATAGCCGAAGGCGCTGGCGCAGGCGCGCGACAGACGCAGCTGGGTTTCCTGAGGAAAATGGCCCTGCAGCTGCGGCGGCTGGCGTTCCGCGCCCAGCACCGCCTCGCGCAGGCTGACCAGCCGCGGGCGCATCACCTCGAACAGCCGGGCGATCTCGGCGGCGGTGGTGTCGGGCTCGTAATCCTCGAGCAGCGCGTCATAGGGATCGCCGCCATCGGCCAGCGCCGCCGCCTCCTCGCGCTTGAGCATCAGCACCTGGTCCAGCGTCGGCAGGAAATCCTCGGGCGCGTCATTGGCGCGGGCCTCGGCCCAGATGCCCTGTGCCAGCGAGGTGGTCCGGGCCAGTTCCGCCGCCAGTCGCGCCGGCACCCGGCTGCTGCGGGCATGGCTGCGCGCGATCAGCGCGACCACCCGCGTCTCGGCCTCGCCCTCGGGCCGGGCCGCGGCCAGCCATTCGCCGATGCGGGGATCGGTGCGGCGCTCGTGCAGCACGGCCTCCATCGCGGCCATCTCCTCGGCGCGCTGTTCGGTGGCGCCGCGCGGCATCACGGTTTCCTGGTCCCAGCCAAGCCGTTCGGCCACCGAGGACAGCGCCTCGGTCTGCCGCTGGAAGGCGAGGAGATCGTCGAAGGCACTCATCGGCTGGTCCCCCTGACCGAGGTTTCATGCGGAAAGCGGGCATGGTGCCGGGCGCGCAGGATCAGCACGAACAGCGCCACCGCGCCGATCTGGTGAGCCAGCGCAAGGGCCAGCGGCGCAGCATGGATCACGTTCAGGATGCCAAGGCCCATCTGCACCGCCACCATCACGATCATCGCCGTGAAGGCGCCGCGCGTCACCGGATGGGGCGAGCGGCGGGCGCGCAGCCAGACCACCACCGCGAAGATGCCCAGCAGATAGCCGGCCATGCGATGCACGAACTGCACCAGGGCCGGGTTCTCGAACAGGTTGCGCCAGCCCAGCTCGGCCGACCAGATCGCCGCGGGCACCCATTCGCCGCCCATGCGCGGCCAGCCGGTATATTGCCGGCCGGCGTCGATCCCCGCCACCAGCGCGCCGATGACGATCTGCAGAAAGGCCAGATGCATCAGCCCGGTGCTCATCGAGAACAGCCTGGCCTCGCCCGCGCGGCGGGCGCGCAGCAGCACCGCCTCGCTGCGGCCCAGTTGCAGCACATACCAGGCAATCAGCCCGAGGATCACGAAGGCAAGGCCCAGATGCGTCGCAAGCCGGTACGAGGCCACCCGCGTCACCCCCTCGACCAGCCCCGAGGAGACCATCCACCAGCCGATCGCGCCCTGCAGCCCGCCAAGCGCCCCCAGCGTCAGCAGCCGCGGCGTCCAGCCGGCCGGAATGCGGCGGGTGGCAAGCAAGGCCAGAAAGCCCACCGCCCAGACGAGACCGATCAGCCGGCCCAGCAGGCGATGCGACCATTCCCACCAGTAGATCGTCTTGAAGCCCGCCAGCTGCATGTCGGGATTGACCTCGACAAATTGGGGAATCTGCTTGTAAGCCCCGAATTCGGATTGCCATTCCGCCTCGGTCATCGGCGGCAGCGTGCCCGTCACCGGGGCCCATTCGGTGATCGACAGGCCCGATCCCGTCAGCCGCGTGGCGCCGCCCAGCGCGATCATCGCGACCAGCATCGCAAACAGCAGCATCAGCCACAGCCGGATCGCCCGCCGCGCCCCCTTCGGCGCCGCATCGATCATGCCGGTGCGGACGGGCGCGCGGCTTGCGGACGGGTCCGAGACCTCCTCGAAAACGGGACGCTTGGCCATCAAGGGCTCCTCTGGATTGGGCGGAGGTTAGGTCGGGCTCAGCGGCGGGTCAATTGTCGCAATAGCCCGTGCAGGATGCGCACATCGCCGCGGGTCAGCGGCAGCCGCGCCCACATGTTGCGCAGGTTCAGCCGCATCGAGGCGGCCTTGGTCTCGGGAAAGAAGAACCCGGCCTCGGCCAGCCGGTCCTCGTAGTGGTCGCCCAGCCTCTCGATCTCGACGCGGTCGGCCGGGGTCTCGGCATCGGGGCGGCGGGGCTGCGGGGCGGGCTGCGCGGGCAGCACCTCGCGGCCCCATTCATAGCCCATCAGCAGCACCGCCTGTGCCAGGTTCAGCGAGGGGAAATCCGGGTTGACCGGCACCGTCACGATCGCGTTGGCGCGGGCCACGTCGTCGTTTTCCAGCCCGGTGCGTTCCGGCCCGAAGATGATCGCCGTGCGACCCTGATGGGCGCGGGCGGCCTGCATCGCGGTCTCGGGGGTGTGCACGGGCTTGCTGAGTTCGCGCCCCCGCGCGGTGGTGGCGAAGGCCAGCTCGATCCCCTCCATGGCATGGGCCAGGCCCGGATAGACCCGCGCCCGGTCCAGCACCTGCCCCGCCGCCCCCGAGGCCATCGCCACCGCCTTCGGGTTCGGCCAGCCGTCGCGCGGGCTGACCAGGCGCATCTCGGTCAGGCCGAAATTCAGCATCGCCCGGGCGGCGGCGCCGATGTTCTCGCCCATCTGCGGGCGGACAAGGATGATGACGGGTCTGGGGCTGTCCTGCATGGCCGTCCGCATAGTCCGTCTGGCAGCGGGCGGCAAGCTGCGCTATTGCCACGGGAAACAGGGAGAGTGCCGATGAGCGACGCGCCGCAGCTGTATCTGATGACACCCGCGGGCGCGCAGGCCTCGGCGCTTGGCCCGCTGCTGGCAGAGGTGATGGACCGCCATCCCCCGGCCTGCCTGCGCATTCGCGGCGGCGCCGAGGAAGAGGAACTGGCCCGCATCGCCGACCTCGCGCGCGAGATCGCCCATGCCCGCGACGTGGCCGTGGTGATCGACGACCATGTGAAGCTGGCGCAGCGGCACGGGCTTGACGGGGTGCATCTGACCGATGGCGCGCGCACGGTGCGCTATGCCCGCAAGGAACTGGGCGCCGATGCGATCGTGGGCGCCTTCTGCGGCGCCTCGCGACACGAGGGCATGACCGCGGGCGAGGCGGGCGCTGATTACGTCAGCTTCGGCCCGGTTGGCGACAGCGTGCTGGGCCGGGGCGCGCCGGCCCCGCTGGAGCTGTTCGAATGGTGGTCCGAGATGATCGAGGTGCCGGTGGTGGCCGAGGGCGCGATCACCCGCGACCTGATCGCCCGGCTCTCGCCCATCACCGATTTCATTGCCATCGGCCCCGAGATCTGGGGCGCCGACGATCCCGGCCTTGCCCTGGGCGCGCTGTGGGGCTGATCCTGCGCATAAGCGCGGGCTTACGGCGCGCGCTTTAAGCGCCTGCCCAATGGCCGGCCCGTCGCCGACGGCTGTAGCTCGATCCCGGTCGGACATTCCCGACGGGCGGGGCATCGCGCCCCATCGAGCAAAGGACATCCACATGCGACTTCTGATCCTGACCGCCCTAGGCGGCACCATTCTGTCCCTCGGCGCCGCGCAGGCCGCCGGATGCGAGGGGCTGGCCACGGACACCGTGCTGGGCAAGACCCAGGCCGAGGCGACCGAAAGCCTGAAGGCGATGGGCTACGAGATCCGCAAGGCCGAGACCGAGGACGGCAAGATCGAGATCTATTTCGTCAAGGGCGCCGAGATGGGCGAGGTCTATGTCTCGCCCGAGACCGGCGCGATCACCAAGATGAGCTGCGAAGGCGCGTGATCCGATGACCCGCCACAGCGACCCCGCGTCGCCGAAGGCCGCCTGCGGACGCGACAGCGTCCGCATCGTGCCGGTCTGGGACCCCCTCGTGCGGGCGGTCCACTGGCTGCTGGCCGCGACCATCCTCGTGAACGGGCTGCTGAGCGACCCGGAATCGGACCTGCACGAGACCCTGGGCTATGTGGCGCTGGGGCTGCTGGTGCTGCGCCTCGGCTGGGGCCTGATCGGGCCGCGCCCGGCGCGGCTGGCCAGCTTTCCGCCCTATCCGCTGCGCGCGCTGCACCACCTGCGCGCGGTGCTGACGGGCGACCGGACGGTGCATCTGACGCACAACCCGCTGGGAGCGCTGATGGTCTGGAACATCTGGGGCAGCCTCGGCATCATCATCGCCACGGGAATCATGATGGGGACGCGCCGGTTCTTCGGCGTGGACTGGGTCGAAGAGGTGCATGAGGCGATGTTCGACTGGCTGCTGCTGTCGGTGGTGCTGCATGTCGGCGGCGTGATCTTCGACAGCCGCCGCTCGGGCGTGCCGCTGGTCCGCGCGATGATCGACGGGCGCAAGCGCATCCCGGCCGACGCGCCGATCGAATGAGGCTGACCCCGCTGATCGGTCACCTGCGCCGGCAGCGCGCCGCGATGCTCAGCGTGGTCATCGTCCTGCAGGCGATCTGCGCGACCTTCTTTTTGATCGACGTGATCGAGGATTTCCTCGAGCCCGATGACGGCCGGCTGCATGTCGAGCTTGAGGTGCTGGCCGTGCTGGGCCTGTGCGCCGGCGTGGTGATCCTGCTTTACGAGTTGCGCGACATGCTGGCGCGCATCGACAGCATGGATCGCGGCATCCGCGCCGCCCGCGGCGACATGAGCGACCTGATCGAGGCGTTCTTCGCCGCCTGGGCGCTGACCCCGTCGGAACGCGAGGTGGCAACGCTGGTGCTGAAGGGCTTTGACAACGAGGCGATCGCGGGGCTGCGCGGCGTGGCCGTGGGCACCGTGCGCGCACAGACGGCCCGCATCTACGCCAAGGCCGGCATCGACGGGCGGGCGCAGCTGTTCAGCGTCTTCATGGAGGAATTGCTGGCCGATCCCGCCGACCGCAGTCCGGCACCCGGCGATGACGGCAGTCGCCGGTCAGCGCCCTAGCACAGCGTCACCGGCGTCCGGTCGCCCGCCGCAAAGCGGCGCAGCACCGCCGGATACAGGCGGTGTTCCTGCACCAGCACCCGCGCCGCCAGCATGGCCGGCGTGTCGCCGGGCAGCACCGGCACCCGCGCCTGGCCAAGGATCGGACCGGCATCCAGTTCGGGCGTGACCAGATGCACCGTCGCCCCGGCCTCGGCGTCGCCCGCCGCGAGGGCGCGGGCATGGGTGTCCAGCCCCGGATATTTCGGCAGCAGCGAGGGGTGGATGTTCAGCATTCGCCCGGCAAACCGGGTCACGAAAGCCGGCGTCAGGATGCGCATGAAGCCGGCAAGGCAGATGATGTCTGGCTCTGCCGCCAGCAGCGGCTCGATCAGCGCGGCCTCGAAGCCTGCGCGGTCGCGGGGAAAGGCGCGATGATCGACCGCGGCGGTCGGAATGCCCAGCGCCGCGGCCCGCGCAAGCCCCGCGGCCCCGGGATCGTTCGAGGCCACCAGCACCGGTCGGGCGGGGTGATCGCCGGTCATGTCCTGAACCAGCCGCAGCATGTTCGAGCCGCCGCCGGAGATCAGCAGGGCGACGCGCTTCACCCAAGGGTCCCGGAATAGCGGATGCCCGCGCCGGCGCCGACATGGCCGATGCGGTGCACCGTCTCGCCCGCCTCCGCCAGCAGCCCGGCCAACGCCTCGGCCCGGTCGGGCGCGACCACGAGGATCATGCCGAGGCCGCTGTTGAAGGTCTTCAGCATCTCGGCCGCGGCGATCCCGCCCGCCTCGGCCAGCCAGGCAAAGACCGGCGGCAGCGGCCAGGACGACAGGTCGATCTCGGCACCCAGATCGCCGGGCAGGACACGCGGCAGGTTCTCGGTCAGCCCGCCGCCGGTGATATGGGCCAGCGCATGAACGCCGCCCGCCCGGATCGCCGCCAGCGCCGGGCGCACATAAAGCCGCGTCGGCACCAGCAGCGCCTGCCCCAGCGTCGCATCGGCGAAAGGCGCGGCGTCGGCCCAGCCCAGGCCGGCACGCTCGGCGACCTTGCGCACCAGCGAATAGCCGTTGGAATGCACCCCGTCCGAGGCAAGGCCCAGCAGCACATCGCCGTTCTGCACCCCCTGCGGCAGCGCCGTGCCGCGCTGCATCGCCCCGACTGCAAAGCCCGCCAGGTCGAAATCGCCGTCGTGATACATGCCCGGCATCTCGGCCGTCTCGCCGCCGATCAGCGCGCATCCGGCCGATTTGCAGCCCCGCGCAATGCTTTCGACAACCCGCGCGCCCTCATCGACCGACAGCTTGCCGGTGGCGAAATAATCCAGGAAGAACAGCGGCTCGGCACCCTGGCACACGAGGTCGTTGACGCACATGGCGACCAGGTCCTGGCCGATGCCGTCCAGATGGCCGGTGTCGATGGCGATGCGCAGCTTGGTGCCCACCCCGTCGGTCGCGGCGACCAGCACCGGATCGTCATAGCCCGCCGCGCGCGGATCGAACAGGGCGCCAAAGCCGCCAAGCGCATCCATGACGCCGGGCCGCGCGGTCGCGGCGGCGGCGGGCTTGATCCGCTCGACCAGCGCATTTCCCGCGTCGATGTCGACGCCCGCATCGCGATAGCTGATCCCGTTCTTCGTCATGGCGGCCCCCGGCTGGATTCGCGCCCCCGATATCGGAACCCGCCCATGGGGGCAACGGCCAAGACGGCCGCCCCGGCGGCGCGGCGTGGTAGGCCCGGAGGGACTTGAACCCCCAACCAAGGCGTTATGAGCGCCCTGCTCTGACCAATTGAGCTACAGGCCCGCGCCGCGCGATCTGCCTAGACCTGCCGGGCGCTTCGGTCAAGCGGGGCGCGGCCGCAAGGCAGCGGGTGCCTCTATCTGATATGCTAGAATTGCAAATCGCAACCACGGGTAGAATTTTGTCTGAATTGCCTCAATCATAGGCATCAAAAGACCCTATACAGACTGCCGCTTCTAGCCTAATTTGAACACATGAGTCGCGTTCAGCCCGATCACGCCATCGGCCTGCTTTGGCTGGCCGGACCTGCCGCACCGCGCGTGCGTCCGCAGGGCCTGCCTGTGCGTGACCAGAGATCGCCCTGCCGGCCGCCGGGCACAGGACCCATTCGCCCATGATCGTTCCCGCGCTGATCCTGGCGATCCTGTCCGGCACCGTCGCCGCGGCGATCAGCCTGATCGCCGATTTCGGCTGGGTTCAGGCGCTGGTCGCCTATTGGGTGGCGGGCAACATCGCGCTGATGCTGTTCCTGATCCCGCGGCTGATTTCGGGCGCCCCGGCGGAGGCGCGCCCTGCCGCGCCGCACATGCTGCGCCCGGCCGGGCGGCTGGTCATCGCGACCGGATGGGTGACCCTGGGTCTTGCAATGGTGTTCTGGCAAAGTTTCCACAACCACGGCGACCTGGCGCGGGCCGGCCATCCGCACGAGATCGGCAGCCTGCTGGGGATGCAGGCTGGCCCGCCGGACGATTCGCGCTATCTGCGCGGCGGCGATGCGCCGGGTGCGGTGCGGCAGGTGCTGGACCATCTGCTGCGCCTCGACATCTGGATCGCCGGCGTGCTGCTGTATCTCTATGGCACGGCGCGGCTGCTGGGCATTGCGGCCGCGCAGGTCCTGCCCGGCGACGACAGCCGGGACTGATCCCCGGTCCCGATCCGATCCCGTTCACATGTCCTCCGGGCATTTGCGCGCGGCCCGCGCGGGCCTATGCTGCGGACGAGGCGGCGGCGGAGGGGCGCGGTGGGTCCGGACCTGATCATCTTCGATTGCGACGGCGTGATTGCCGACAGCGAGATCATCTCGGCCACGGTGCTGATCGCACAGTTGGCCGAACTGGGCCTGCCGGTCACGCTGGACGAGGTGCGGCGCGACTTTCTGGGCCGCAGCTTTCCGACCGTCGCCCGGCTGCTGCGCGACCGCTTCGGCCAGCCCCTGCCCGGGGATTTCGAGGCCAGCTACCGCCGCCGCCTGCTGGACCGCTTTGCCACCGAACTGCGCCCAACGCCCGGCCTCACCGAAATGCTGGCCGGTCTGACCCATCCGGCCTGCGTGGCGACCTCGTCCAGCCCGCCGCGGGTTGCGACCACGCTGGCGGTGCTGGGTCTGACGGCGCGGTTCGGCCCGCATGTCTTCACCGCAAGCGAGGTTGCCAACGGCAAACCCGCGCCGGACCTGTTCCTGCTGGCAGCCAGGCGGATGGGCATCGCCCCCGCCCGCTGCCTGGTGGTCGAGGACAGCCCGCCGGGCATCGCGGCGGGGCTGGCGGCGGGGATGCAGGTCCTGCATTATCGCGGCGGCGCGCATCTGCGCGGCCTGCCCGCCACGCCCGGCCCGGTGCGCGGCTTTGACAACTGGGCCGAATTCCCGCAATTCTTGTCCGAAACCCCGCAAGGAGCCGCCGCCCCGTGAACGCCGGACGTTTCAGCCCCGAGGCCACGCGCCTCGACGATGCGGCCCGCGCAGGCTGGCTGTATTATGTCGCGGGAAATACCCAGGACGAGATCGCGCGCAAGCTGGGCGTCAGCCGGCAATCGGCACAGCGGCTGGTCGCGATGGCTGTCAGCGAACGGCTGATCAAGGTGCGCGTGGATCATCCCATCGCGCGCTGCATGGATCTGGCGGGCGCGCTGTCGCGGCGATACGGGCTGATGATCTGCGAGGTCGTGCCCTCGGACCCCGACGCCCCGGACCTGCTGACCGGCATCGCCATCGCCGCCGCGGCCGAGCTGGAGCGCACGCTGAAATCGCCCGAGCGGCGGATCATCAGCCTCGGCACCGGCCGGGCGCTGAAGGCCACGGTCGAGCAGTTGCCGCGCATGGCCTGCCCACAGCATGTCGTCGTCTCGCGGCTGGGCAACATGATGCAGGACGGATCGGCCTCGCCCTACAACGCCACCATCCACCTGGCCGAACGGATCGGCGCGCCGCATTACCCCTATCCGCTGCCCGTCCTCGCCCGCGATCCGGCCGAGCTGGCCGCACTGCAGCGCCAGGAGGCGGTGCAGAACACCATCGCGCTGTGCCAGTCGGCCGATCTGTCGCTGGTCGGCATCGGCCAGATCAGCCACCGCGCGCCCCTGCAGGTGGACGGCTTCGTCACCAGCCGCGAGATGGACGAGCTGGATGCCGCCGGCGCCGTGGGCGAGATCACCAGCTGGGTCTATGACCGGGAGGGCCGGCTGATCGACTGCGCATTCAACGCCCGCGTCGCCTCGGCGCCGCTGCCGCGGGCCTGCGAAAGGCCGGTGATCGCGGTGGCGACGGGCGAAAGCAAGCTGGTGGCGATTCGCGCCGCGCTGACCGGCAAGCTGGTCAACGGGCTGATGACCTCTGAGGCGACCGCCGAAAGGCTGCTGTCCGACTGAGCGCATGGGAGGGGTAATTCGATTGAACGTCAGTCCCTTGCGCATCATGCGCCCGCGCCTGCGGGGCGATGTCGCAGAGGGGAATTGACAGGAGGGCACAAGTTTGTGAGTATTTGCCCATCAGGGTGGCAATTGCCCACACTGCCAAGGGAGGACATCATGAACACGACAATCCGCGCCCTGACGGGCGCGACGGCGCTGTGCGCCATTGCCGGCATCGCGGCCGCGCAGGACAATGTGACGCTGACCGTCGCCACCGTGAACAATGGCGACATGATCCGCATGCAGGAGCTGACCGGCGAATTCACCGCCGCGAACCCGACGATCTCGGTCGAATGGGTGACGCTGGAGGAGAACATCCTGCGCGAGCGCGTCACCACCGACATCGCCACCCAGGGCGGCCAGTATGACGTGCTGACCATCGGCACCTACGAGGTGCCGATCTGGGCCAAGCAGAACTGGCTGGTGCCGCTGGACGACATGCCCGCCGATTACGACGCCGACGACCTGCTGCCCGCCGTGCGCGAGGCGCTGTCGGTCGACGGCACCCTCTATGCGGCGCCCTTCTACGGCGAATCCGCGATGGTCATGTATCGCACCGATCTGGCCGAGGCCGCCGGCGTGACCATCCCCGAAAGCCCGACCTGGACGGACATCAAGGCCGCGGCAGAGGCGATGACCGACAAGGCCAATGAAGTCTATGGCATCTGCCTGCGCGGCAAGCCGGGCTGGGGCGAGAACATGGGCTTCATCACCGCGATGGCGAACAGCTATGGCGCGCGCTGGTTCGACATGGACTGGAAGCCCCAGTTCGACAGCGAGGAATGGAAGGCGACGATGACCGACTACCTGACGATGATGACCGAATACGGTCCTCCGGGCGCGTCGTCGAACGGCTTCAACGAGAACCTGTCGCTGTTTCAGCAAGGCAAGTGTGCGATCTGGATCGATGCGACAGTCGCTGCCGGCTTCGTGACCGACCCCGACACCTCGACTGTGGCCGACAGTGTCGGATTCGCACAGTTCCCGAACCGCGAGGGGGTCGACAACCACGGCAACTGGCTGTGGGCATGGAGCCTTGCGGTGCCGGCCTCGTCGAAATCGCCCGACGCGGCCAAGACCTTCATCGCCTGGGCGACCGGCAAGGGCTATACCTCGCTGATCGCCGAGAAGCAGGGCTGGCGCGCGGCGCCTCCGGGCACGCGGACCTCGCTTTACGAGAACGCCGAATACCAGGAAGCCGCGCCCTTCGCCGCGATGACGCTGACATCGATGAATGCCGCGAACACCGCGAAATCCTCGGTACAGGACATTCCCTACACCGGCGGGCAGTTCGTCGCGATCCCGGAATTCCAGGGCATCGGCACCTCGGTCGGCCAGCAGTTCTCGGCGGCGCTTGCCGGTCAGATGTCGGCTGACGACGCCCTGGCATCGGCACAGAGCAACGTCACCCGCGAGATGACCCGCGCCGGCTACATCAAGTAACAGCCTCGAACCTCACCGTGCCGCCCGGCCTCGTCCGGGCGGCGCCTCGCCCGAGGACCGGCACGATGCCGGCCCCGCGCCGACCGAGGAGTCCCGCCATGGCCACACGCCAGACCGCAAGCCTCGCCCGCCTCATGCGCGCCCCCGCCATCATCCTGCTGCTGATCTGGATGGCCGTGCCGCTGGCGATGACGCTTTACTATTCCTTCCTGAACTACAACCTTCTGAACCCCGCCGGCACCAGCTGGGCCGGATGGTTCAACTACCAGTATTTCTACACCGATCCGGCCTTCTTCGCCTCGATCTGGAACACGCTGGTCCTGGTGCTGGGCGTGCTGTTCATCACCGTGGTCGGCGGCATCGCCATCGCCATCCTGATCGACAAGCCGATCTTCGGGCAGGGCATCGTGCGGATCCTGGTGATCAGCCCGTTCTTCGTGATGCCGCCGGTTGCGGCGCTGATCTGGAAGAACATGATCATGCATCCCAGCTACGGGGTGTTCGCCGACATTGCCAAGTTCTTCGGCGCAGCGCCCGTGGACTGGTTCGCGCAGTATCCGCTGTTCTCGATCATCCTGATCGTGGCCTGGCAATGGCTGCCCTTCGCGACACTGATCCTGCTGACCTCGCTGCAATCGCTGGACGGCGAGCAGATGGAGGCTGCCGAAATGGACGGCGCGCCCGCCTACAGCCGCTTTCTCTACCTGGTGCTGCCGCACATGGCCCGCGCGATCACCGTGGTGATCCTGATCCAGACGATCTTCCTTCTGGGCATCTATGCCGAGATCCTGGTGACGACCAATGGCGGTCCGGGCACGGCATCGACCAACCTGACCTTCCTGATCTACCGCGCCGCGCGCCTGAACTTCGACATCGGCGGCGCAGCGGCAGGCGGCATCATCGCGGTCATCCTCACCAATATCGTCGCCGTCTTCCTGATGCGCGCCGTCGGCAAGAACCTGGATTGAGAGGAACGACATGGCACGCGCAGTTTCCCGCAACACCAGGATCGGCTGGACCATCGCCGCATGGGTCGTGGCGCTGATCATCTTCTTCCCGATACTCTACACCATCATCACCAGCCTGAAATCCGAACAGGAGGCGATCTCGGGCTTCAACCTGATCCCGTCCTTCACGCTGCAAAGCTATGAGACGGTGCAGAGCCAGAACAACTACTTCCGGCCCTTCATGAACTCGGTCATCCTGGCGGTCGGCTCGACCCTGCTGGCGCTGATCGTGGCCATTCCGGCGGCCTGGGCGATGGCCTTCTCGCCGACCAGGCGGACCAAGGACATCCTGATGTGGATGCTCAGCACCAAGATGATGCCCGCGGTCGCGGTGCTGGTGCCGATCTACCTGATCTTCCTGCGCACCGGGCTGATGGACACGCGCATCGGGCTGACCGTCCTGCTGATGCTGATCAACCTGCCGATCGTGATCTGGATGCTCTACACCTATTTCCGCGAGATCCCGGGCGAGATCCTGGAAGCCGCGCGGATGGACGGCGCCACCCTGCGCGACGAGATCCTGTATATCCTGACGCCGATGGCGGTTCCCGGCATTGCCTCGACGATGCTGCTGAACATCATCCTGGCCTGGAACGAGGCGTTCTGGACGATCCAGCTGACCACCACCAACGCGGCGCCGCTGTCGGCCTTCATCGCGTCCTTCAGCAGCCCGCAGGGCCTGTTCTGGGCCAAGCTGTCGGCGGCCTCGACCATGGCCATCGCCCCGATCCTGATCCTTGGCTGGTTCAGCCAGAAGCAACTTGTCCGCGGCCTGACCTTCGGCGCGGTGAAATAAGGAGAACCACGATGGGACGCATTACCCTTGAAGGCGTGGCCAAGCGTTTCGGCGATGTCGAAGTCATCCCGCCCCTGAACCTGGATATCGAGGACGGCGAGTTCGTCGTCTTCGTGGGCCCGTCGGGCTGCGGTAAATCCACCCTGCTGCGGCTGATCGCGGGATTGGAGGATGTCAGCGACGGGCGCATCCTCATCGACGGCAAGGACGCCACCGACGAATCCCCGGCCAAGCGCGGGCTGGCGATGGTGTTCCAGTCCTACGCGCTGTATCCGCACATGTCGGTCAGGAAGAACATCGCATTCCCGATGAAGATGGCGGGCATGGACCAGGCCGAACAGGATCGCCGCATCGAGGCGGCGGCCAAGGCGCTGAACCTGACCAACTACCTCGACCGCAAGCCGGGTCAGTTGTCGGGCGGCCAGCGTCAGCGGGTCGCCATCGGCCGGGCCATCGTGCGCGAGCCGTCGGCGTTCCTTTTTGACGAGCCGCTGTCGAATCTGGACGCGGCGCTGCGGGTGGGGATGCGGCTGGAGATCAGCGAACTGCACAACCGGCTGAAGACCACGATGATCTATGTGACCCATGACCAGGTCGAGGCGATGACCATGGCCGACAAGATCGTGGTGCTGCATGCCGGCCGGATCGAACAGGTCGGATCGCCGCTGGAACTGTATCTGCGCCCGAAGAACGCCTTTGTCGCCGCCTTCATCGGCAGCCCCAAGATGAACCTGTTCACCGGCGCGGCGGCGGCCGAATACGGCGCCACCACCATCGGCGTGCGCCCCGAACACATCGCCATCTCGCCCACCGCCGGCAAGTGGCAGGGTCGCGTCGGCGTCAGCGAGCATCTGGGCTCGGACAGCTTCTTCTATGTCGAGGATACCGGGCTGGCCGAAACCATCACCGTCCGCTCGGACGGCGAGGTGAACATGCATCACGGCGATACCGTCTGGCTGACCCCCACCGAGGACAAGATCCACAAGTTCGACGCAAACGGGGACCGCATCCAATGACACGGCTTTCCGGCAAGCGCGCCCTGATCACCGGCTCGGCACGGGGCATCGGGCTGGAACTGGCCCGCGCCTATCTGGCCGAGGGCGCACAGGTGGCGATCGGCGACATCAACATCGATGCCGCCCGGTCCGCCGCCGAAGGACTTGGCCAGGGTGCCATCGCGGTGCGGCTGGATGTCACCGACCAGGCCTCGATCGATGCCTGCGTGGCCGAGGTCGAGGCCGCCCTTGGCGGCATCGACATCCTCATCAACAACGCGGCGCTGTTCACCGCGGCCCCGCTGGTCGAGATCACCCGCGCCGATTACGACCGCATCTTCGCGGTCAATGTCTCGGGCACGCTGTTCATGATGCAGGCCGTCGCGCGCGGGATGATCGCGCGCGGCACCGGCGGACGGATCATCAACATGGCCAGCCAGGCCGGCCGTCGCGGCGAATCGCTGGTCGCCGTCTACTGCGCCAGCAAGGCCGCCGTGATCAGCCTGACCCAGTCGGCCGGGCTGAACCTGATCCCGCACGGCATCAACGTCAACGCCATCGCGCCCGGCGTGGTCGATGGCGAGCACTGGGACGGCGTCGATGCATTCTTTGCGAAATACGAAGGCAAGGCGCCCGGCCAGAAAAAGCGCGAGGTCGGCGAGGCCGTGCCCTTCGGCCGCATGGGCACCGCCGCCGACCTGACCGGCATGGCGATCTTCCTGGCCTCCTCCGAGGCCGACTACATCGTCGCCCAGACCTACAATGTCGATGGCGGGAACTGGATGAGCTGATGGATCTGGGTCTGACCGACAAGGTCGCCGTCATCACCGGCGCCAGCAAGGGCATTGGCCTGGGCATCGCCCGCGCCTTCGCCCGCGAGGGGGCGCATGTGGTGATGACCGCGCGCGGGGGCGACGCGCTGCGCGAGGCCGCCGAAGCGGTCGCCGCCGCGTTCGGCGTCACCGCGCGGCCCGTCGCCTCGGACGTGGCCACCGCCGAGGGCTGCCGGGCGATCATCGACGCCGCCGCGGAACTGGGCGGCGCCGACATCTTCGTGTCGAATGCCGGCACCGGATCGAACGAGACCGTGGCCGAGGCCCCGGACGAGAAGTGGCAGTTCTTCTGGGACCTGCATGTGATGGCCGCCGTGCGGCTGTCGCGCGGGCTGGCCGACCAGATGGCTGCCAAGGGCGGCGGCGCGATGCTGATGAACGCCTCGATCTGCGCGGTCCAGCCGCTGTGGTACGAGCCGATCTACAACACCACCAAGGCGGCGCTGCTGATGCTGGGCAAGTGCCTGTCGACCGAGATGATCGCGCGCAACATCCGCGTGAACACGGTCAATCCCGGCCTGATCCGCACCCCCGACTGGGAAAACACCGCGCGCGAACTCTCGGGCGCGGAGTGGGAAGGCTATCTGCAACAGGTCGCCGACGAACACGCCCCGATCCGCCGCTTTGGCACGGTCGAGGAGCTGGCGGATTTCTGCGTCTTCCTGTGTTCGGAACGCGCCTCCTACAGCGTCGGATCGGCCTATCACGTCGATGGCGGCATGCTGCGCACAATCTGAAAGGTCAAAGCCATGGCGATCACCCTGTCTCAATCCGCCCTCGACCAGATGCCCGGCGAGGTCGGCGTGCCGACCTATGACCGGGCGGCGCTGCGTCCCGGCATCCTGCATGTCGGCATCGGCAATTTCCACCGCGCCCATATGGGCTGGTATCTGGACCAGCTGTTCGAACAGGGCGCCGGCCATGACTGGGCGCTGATCGGCGCGGGCGTCCGCCCCGGCGACGCCGCGATGCGCGACCGGCTGGCCGCGCAGGACTGGCTGACCACGGTGGTCGAACTGGACCCCGAGGGCCTGTCGGCGCGGGTCATCGGCGCAATGGTCGATTTCGTGCCCGTCGATCCCGCGGCGGTGATCGCGGCGATGGCCGATCCGGCGATCCGCATCGTGTCGCTGACGATCACCGAGGGTGGCTATTACGTCGATGCCAAGACCGACGGCTTCGACGCGGCGCATCCCGACATGGCCCATGACGCCGCGAATCCCGACGCGCCGCACGGCGTCTTCGGCATGATCCTGGCCGCGCTGCGCCAGCGCCGCGCGGCCGGCCATGCGCCCTTTACCGTGATGTCCTGCGACAACCTGCCCGAAAACGGCCATGTCTGCGCGCGCACCGTGATCGGGCTGGCCCGGATCGCCGATCCCGACCTGGCCGAGTGGATCGCCGCCACCGTGGCCTTCCCCAATTCGATGGTGGACTGCATCACCCCCGCCACCTCGGATCGCGAACGCGCGCTGGTGGCCGACCGCTTCGGCATCACGGACGCCGCCCCTGTCGTCTGCGAGCCCTACCGGCAATGGGTGCTCGAGGACAATTTCCCGCAGGGCCGCCCGCCGCTGGAAAAGGTCGGCGCGCAATTCGTGACCGATGTCGGCAAGTACGAACTGATGAAGCTGCGCATCCTCAATGGCGGCCACGCGGCGATCGCCTATCCCTCGGCGCTGCTGGGCCATCATTTCGTCCATGACGCGATGGCCGATCCGCAGATCGAGGCCTGGCTGCGGGCGCTGGAGACGCGCGAGGTGATCCCGACCCTGAAGCCCATCGAGGGCGTGGACTATGCCGATTACCTGGAACTGATCGTCAGCCGCTTCGCCAATCCCGAGATCGGCGACACCATCCAGCGGCTCTGCCTCGACGGCTCGAACCGGCAGCCGAAATTTATCCTGCCGACGCTGGCCGATGCGCTGAAGGAGGGCCGCGACATCGACGGTCTGGCGCAGGAGGTGGCCTTCTGGTGCCGCTATTGCGAACGCACCGACGAGGCCGGCAACGCCATCGCCCCGAATGACGACAACAGCGAGTCGCTGCGCGAGCATGCGCTGGCCTCGCGCGGGGACCCGCTGGCCTTCCTGCAGAACCGCACGGTCTTCGGCGGGCTGGCCGACGACCCGCGCTTCCAGGAGGCCTTTGCCCGCAAGCTGAAACTGGTCCAGGACCAGGGCGTGCGCGCCGCCATCGCGACCTATCTGGGCTGAGGCACCGCCCGGCGCCGTCAGCCGGCGCCGCGATCCCCCAGCCCGGTTTCGCGCAGGTAGTGGCGCACCGCCGCCGCGACATGGCGAAAGCGGTCGCCGCCCAGCGGCCTGCCGCCATACCAGCGGGTAACGATCACCATGTGATCGCGCAGCCCGGCGCGGTCCAGCATCTGCAGGATCTGCGCCCCGGCCCCCGCCTCGCCGTCATCGTCACGAACCGGCTCGTCCCCGAGAATCGCGGCCCAGCTGTTGTGGGTGGCCCGTGCAAACCGCTTGCCGCGCCGCAATTCGGCCAGCAGCGCCGCGGCCTCGGCCCTGCTGCGCGCGGCCCCGCCCGAGACCGCATAGCGCGAGCCGCGGTCGCTGATGATCCTGTCAAAGACCTGCAATCCCATTCCGATCCCCTCGCGTCGGGGGCCGGTCGCCCCCGGCCCATGCCGCGCGGCCTCGTCGGCCGCGAGGGCGGCACGGATGCGCCTGCACGCCCGGGCGATGTTCATCACCCCGTCCAGCTGCCCGCGCCCGCCCTCAGGCGCGACGACGCCGGCTGCGGCGCGGGCCGGGCGCATGGTCGCGTCCCGATGGCCGGCCGCCGCGTGCTTCGGCGCGGGTCGTCCCGTCGCATGGGTGGTACGGATGCCGACATACAGGATCAGGAGGGCGCCGTGGCTGGCCTTGCTCGGGATGCGGCAGGGCGCACATCCCAGACGCGTTCGGGGGATCGCTGCGCCGCCGCGGACGGCCGGACCGTTCAGCGTGACCGCCTGACCCGCGACCAGCGGCTCGCAGGCGGCGGCGGGGCCGGTCCGCAAGGCTGCGATCACGATCATGCGGCGCATCGGGCTTTCCCTGATGGTGAGCGCCCATCGAACACGGCTCGGAGCCGTCTGTCCACCCGCCGTCACGGCGTGCGGCGGCGCACATACAGCTCCAGCCGGTGATGGGCGATCTCATTGCCCATCTCGGCGGCGATCTCGGCCTGCAGGCGCTCGATCCGCTCATGGGTGAACTCCGTGACCTCGCCGGCCTCGACATCGATCATGTGGTCGTGGTGGCGCTGGTCGGCAGCCTCCCACCGGGCCGGCTGGTCGCGGAATTCCAGCTTGGCGATCACGCCCCGGGTCTGCAGCGTGATCAGCGTGCGATAGACGGTGGCCAGCGACACCCCTGCCCCCGCGGCCTCCGCGCGGGCGTGCAGCTCCGAGGCGTCGGGATGATCCTCGCTGGCCGCAGCGCCGCCTCCAGTTGCCGTGCCTGTCGTTCCGACATGGGCCGAGCCTGCCCAGGAACGTGCTCAGTTGCAACTGGTTCCCACCTGTCGACAGTTGCGAACGGTTTGCCGATCCACCGCCCATGAACCGACGCGCCCTCCTTGCAAGCCTGTGCCTGTCGCCGGCCCTGCTGGCCGGTCGGGCGCGGGCCTCGGATGGCGCACCGCGGCGCGTGGCGACGCCCGTCACGATCATCGCCGACAAGGCGCGGCAGGTCGCGGGCGGCATGGCCGAAATCGTCTCGATCACCCGTCCCGGCGCCGACATCCGCAGCTATCAGCCGACGCCTGGCGACCTTGTGCGCGCCACGGGCGCCGGGCTGATCCTCGCGAACGGGCTGAACCCTGAATTGTGGTTCCAGCCGTTTCTGGACAAGCTGGGCGACGCCATCCCCACCGCGGTGGTCAGCGCGGGCGTGACGCCGATGCCGATCCGCGGCGGCGACTATGCCGGCAAGCCGAACCCGCATGGCTGGATGGCGCTGGATTCGGCGTTGGACTATGTGGACAACATCGCCGCGGATCCGGCGAACGCGACCGGCTACCGCGCCAATGCCCGGGGCTACAAGGCGCGCATCGCGGCCACCATCGGCCCGCTGCCCGACGCCGCCGCGCCCTCCCCGACAACCGCCGGTGGCTGGTCACCTCGGAGGGCGCCTTTTCCTACCTCGCGCGCGATTTCGGCCTGAACGAACCGCATCTGTGGCCGATCAACGCCGACGCGCAGGGACACCGCAACAGGTCCGCCACGTCATCGACATGATCCGCGCCACCGGGGCGCCGGTGCTGTTCTCGGAAAGCACGGTCTCGGACCGCCCGGCCCGGCGCATCGCCGCCGAAACCGGCATCCGCTATGGCGGGCAGCTGCATGTGGACAGCCTCTCCGAGGCAGACGGCCCGGTGCCCACCTGTCTCGACCTGCCGCGCGTGATCTGCCAGACCATCGTGAAGGAACTCGCCCGTGACCGAGGCCGCCACGTCGCCGCCCGCCCCGCCCGACGGCATCGCCGTCAGCGGCCTGACCGTCACCTATCGCAGCGGCCGCACCGCCCTGCGCGACGCAAGCCTGACGGTGCCGCAACGCTTGGTCACGGCGCTGGTCGGCGTCAACGGCGCGGGCAAGTCCACGCTCTTCAAGGCGCTGATGGGCTGCATCCCCGGTGCGCGGGGCCATGTCCGCATCCTCGGCCACGAGGTCGACGCGGCGCTGGCCGCCAATCTGGTCGCCCATGTCGCGCAGGCCGAAGAGGTCGACTGGACCTTCCCGGTGCTGGTCGAGGATGTGGTGATGATGGGCCGCTACGGCCATATGGGCTTCCTGCGCCGCCCGCGCCCGGCCGACCGCGAGGCGGTGTCCCGCGCCCTCGCAAGGATGAACATGACAGGGGTCCGCACCCGCCAGATCGGCGAATTGGCGGGCGGCCAGAAAAAGCGCGTGGTCCTGGCCCGCGCGCTGGCCCAGGACGCGCGGGTGATCCTGTTCGACGAGCCCTTCACCGGCGTCGACGTGCAGACCGAAGAGGCGATCATCGCGCTGCTGCGCGAGATGCGCGCCGAGGGCCGGGTGATGCTGGTCTCGACCCATGACCTCGGATCGGTGCCCGAATATTGCGACCGGGTGGTGATGGTCAAGGGCACGGTCCTCGCCTCGGGCCCCACCGAGACCACCTTCACCCCGGCCAATCTGCGCCGCGCCTTCGGCGGCGTGCTGCGCCATTTCGTGCTGGGCGGCCGCGACCTGCATGACGACCCCGACAGCCGCAGCGTCGATGTCTTCACCGACGACGAGCGTCCGCTGATCTTCCATGACGACCGCCACCGCACGCGCGAGGGCCACTGATGCCCACCCAGCCGACCGCCCCCTTGCCCTGGCGCAAATATCCCGGGGGGTCCGGGGGGGCAGGTGACGGCTCCCAAAAGGTTTGAGACCCCGCGAAAATCTGCGGCTTTGATTTCAAGGGGTTAGAGGGCGGAAATCCCAAAAGGTTTGATGCTTTGCGGCGTGCTTTGCGGGTGAAGGCGCGTTTGACAGCAATTCTTGCAGAAAAAATGTCAATGTTTTCAATAGTGGCATGTCGCGAAGTGTGCGGATAAACCGCACACCGCACACCTTTCGGGAACTACTTTGTTCCCTTTTCCCGATCAAGGTGGGCTTGCAGATCGTCATATAGCGCCGCGCGATCCGCTCCATACGCACGGCTGTTTCGCTTGAATCGCTCGGTCATCGCTACGAAGATTAACATCGACTTGGCTGCAATCTCTGGATCGGGGATGCCCGCGACAGTTCCGGCATCAAAGATCGACGTATCGTGCTCGGATTGCTGCGCCCTCATCCAGTCGATGAGTGATTGCACCACGTTGAAACATGCCAGCGCAAAGTCTTTCTTCGTCGCTTCGGCATCGAAGTTGTCCGCAGCCCTGCCGACCAACCAATCAAGCGAAACCCTCATCCCGTCGCTGATGGCAACGAGCGCGTCCAAGCCTGGTTTTCGCGCGCCTTCAGTCCGCATGTAGCTTTCCAGCGAGCTTTTGGGAATGCCGCATCTCTCCGCCATTTCTTGGATCGTCAACCCATTGTCTACACGTAGACGATGCAGTCGGTGAACAAGCTCGCTCGGACGCGCTACATCAATCATTGACAACACCGCATTGTATGCTTAGCCTCGTATTGTAAGTATTCTCTGGCAGCTTGGGTGACAATGTCATTATCTAACATACAGGACGATGCGGGCAAAGAGCGTTATCAGCGCGTCCGTGCGGGCTTCATCGTTAGAGGCACGACATTGAACGAGTGGTGCCGCCTTAATGGAGTGCACATTCAAAACGTGAGAAGCGCGTACTTCGAAAAATGGAGAGGCCCGGCAGCAGATGCGCTGAAGGCTCGCATTGAAGCGGCGGTTGAACTGGACAGTCTATGACGCTGCGGGTCGCTGATATCGTCGGGTTGCCCGGCGTCCCGACAACCAAACGAGGGGTCCGGGATTGGCTCAAGGCACACCAGGTCACAGTCGACTTCGACCGGAACCGCTTTACATTTGAAATTGCCGATCTTCCCCTTGCAGTCCGCCGCGCCTATGAACTTCGGCAAATCGAGGCATCTGGCCTGCCTGCTGGCGAGTATGACGATGCCGCGCATGATCGGCTCGTGGCCGCGACGCCAGCGATGCAGACGGCGGCGTTGCGCAAGGCGAAGATCGCCCGGTTTCTGGTTCTGCGCGGCGGTTCGGCTGATGTGCCGCTGACTGGCGAACTGGTCGCGGCTGTCCGGTCCGAGTTCGGCAGCAAGGGCACGGACAAGATGACGCTCAAGCGCATCCTGAAGGCGGTGGCTGGGGTCGATCCGATCAATTTTGCGCCCGCGCTGCTGCCGGAATATGACCGTGGCGGCAGGCCGAAGGCTGAGATTTCGCCGGAAGCCTGGTCCTTCTTCATGACCGCAATCAAAAAAGCCGCGCCAACTTGGCCATTGCGTTCGGCCTGGAAAGACGTGCGCGACCTGGCTGAAAGCCAAGGCTGGGCATGGCCACCATATAAGACCGTCCTGCGGCGTTGGGATGCGCTGTCAGAGGCCCAGAAACGCGCGGCCCGCTTTGGTCGAGATAATGCGGTGAGCTCCCTGAACATGCCGGTCAAGCGTGATCTGACCTCGATCCGTCCCCTGGAATGGGTATCGCTGGACGGTCGGACACTGGGTTTCTGGGTCGATTTCGGCGACGGAAAGCCCGTGCGGCCTGTCATGATCGCGTTGGTCGACAGCGCCTCGCACTATGTCCTTGGCTATGAGCTGGAGCGGTCGGAAAACGCTGTCGCGACGGCGCGGCTGATCCGCAACGTCTGCCAGATCCATGGGATTTTCGACCGGCTCTATACCGATAACGGTGCGGCTTTCGCTGGACACCTGGTCGCGGGCGGGGCCAAGTTCAAATGGCGCGGGAAGGGCAAGGGGCAGCCCGGCGTCAAGCCGCTTGGCGTCTGCTATCATCTTGGCATCGAACCAATTTTTACGGTCCCGAAGAATGCGCAAGCCAAGATCGCCGAACGCACCTTTGCCACGCTGTCCCGAGACATTGATGACCGGCCGGAATTTGAAGGGGCTCATGCCGGCCAAGCCCGCATTCCTGAACGGAGGTAAGAATGGCAGAAGTGGTTCAACTTGCCAAGCCGGGCGCGACAGCCCCGGTGACGCAAGGCTTTGTGATGACGGAAAGCGCGCAGGACATGCTGCGATCCCTGCAACTGGTCCGCACCGCTGGCGATGCGATCACCTTGATCGCCGCGGCCCCAGGGACCGGCAAGACCGAGGCGCTGCGGCAGTTTGCAGTCGGCCAAGGCTCAGAGGTCATCTTGCACACGGCGGTTGCGGGTGAAGGAACGCCATGGGGTGTGGCCTGCCAGCTCATGCAACTGTGGAACCTTGGCGCGCCGAATAGCCGCAATCTGATGGAAAGTCGCCAAATGATCGGTGCCTGCGTCGGTCGGGGTGGTCTGCTGCTCGTAGACGAGGCGCAGTATCTGGTTCAGCGCAACCCGCGTGGCAAGGATACCTGGGACTCTCTCGAATGGCTGCGGGCGATGGCGGAAGAAGGCGGGTTCTCGCTGGCGTTCTGCGGTGATCTTGCCCTTCTTGATACAGCCTCGCGCCTGCCGCAATTGTGGCGTCGGATGCGCCGCCGCGTCGTGATCAAATCCGTCTCCAAAGCAGATGTGGCTGCGCTTGCCGTTCATCGGGGAATTACCGACGCCCCGATAACCGAGGTGCTCTATCGCGTTGCCCGCCGTGGCGGTGGTCTGGGTGATGTGGATAGCGCAATCTCTCATGCGCGTCTTCTGTCTGGCGACAATATCCCCGCGCCGGCCTTCATCATGGCGGCGCTGGAAGATCTGAACCTGCTGTCGCGGGAGGATCGGGCATGACCACTGTAAACCTGACCATCCAGCTGCGACTGGCCGAGGCTGATATCCCCCATTTCAAGGGTGCCGATCTGTTCGTGATTCCTCATTTGCCCGTCGAACGCGAGGGCGTTCTGCGGGCGATGGCGGTCCTTGAACGGTTCGTTGAAGCCTCGGGCGATGCCGGCGCGATTTCGGCATTTCAGGCTGTGGGTGAAGTCTTCGCCCGCGCCAGGGTGACAGGTATGCGGAGGGCGGACGCATGAGTGCTGCTCATTCGATGCCTTCGCCGAATGCCGTATCGTTCGACGCCCTGCTCGACCTGTTCGAGGCTTATGTGGCGACGGTCGGTGTGCCGCTGCAAGACGCCGTGAACCTGATCCGGGACGAACTGGACTATCACCAGGGCGAAATCTTCCTGAAGATACTGACGCCCGTGCATGACGCCGAGCAGATGGCGCAGCAATTGCGGGTGATCCGCGCGAGGCGTCAGGCGTCAGGTGTTGTTCGACTGGAATTGTCGCGCAGCGATGCGCGTATCACGAGAACACATGCCCGCGACCTTCAGGAACTGGTCGGC
>NZ_JAVAMQ010000013.1 GCF_030732095.1 Paracoccus spongiarum
CGCCCTCTAACCCCTTGAAATCAAAGCCGCAGATTTTCGCGGGGTCTCAAACCATCTGGGAGCCGTCAAGTCAGCCCCCCGCGCTCTCAGCGGACCCGCTCCATCAACACGTCGCGCGCGGCGCAATCCTGCCTTGCGTCGGGCGCGCAGTCGCGGGGCGCGAGATCGCGGGTCAGACAGATCCGCACCTCCTGCAGCGCGCCGGCGCGGCATGTCACGGTGATCGCGTCCCGCCCCAGCCCCGGATTGGCCTCGATGAAGGCATCCTCGATGACCGCGGGCGGCAGCTTCAGGTCGCGCGGAAGGTCTTCGAAGAGGTCGGGGACCGCGACCGCGGCCGCGGCGGCCCGGGTCCGCGCGTAATAGCCCGGCCCCGAAAGGCCGGTGCAGCGGCCGTGTTTCTGCCACTGGTACCAGGCCAGTCCCGCCGAGCCCATCGACTCGGCCATCGCCAGGCTGTCGCGCCGAGACGGATCGCGCTCTGCGGTGGCGCAATCCTGTGGCCAGCCCCGTTCGTATTGCGGCCAGAGGCCATGGATGACGAAATCGGTCTTGCGGCCCGCAGCGCATTGCGCGGCATCGCGCCGGTCGCCTTCAGCCCGGCACCATGCGGGTGACCAGCTGAGCGCCAGCACGTAATAGTCGAACTGTTCGGCGCGGTCCTCGGCCCAGGCGGGGCAGGGAAGCAGGGCGGCCATCAGGGCGAAGGAAAAGCGTCGCATGTCAGCCAGCCTAGCCGGGATACCGGCAGCGTCCACGGCCGATTGCGCGAATCCCCTTTTCTCGGGTCCTCAGAAACGCTATATCCGCCGCCAATTCCCCCCGAAAACGAGGAATGGCACCCGCCGAAAGCCGTTTTCCCGGCCCGAAAGGGCCATGCGCGGGGCAGAGATGCGAAGGAGACGGACATGAACAAGCCGCTGATGGCCAAGGCCACCGCCGTCTGGCTGGTGGACAACACCACGCTCAGCTTCAAGCAGATCGGTGACTTCTGCGGGCTGCACGAGCTTGAGGTGCAGGGCATTGCCGATGGCGACGTGGCTGCCGGGGTCAAGGGTTACGACCCGATCGCCTCGAACCAGCTTGACGCCGAGGAAATCCGCAAGGGCGAGGCCAGCCCGACCTATCGGCTGCGGCTGAAGCACAACCCCGCGGCCGACGGCGAGGAAAAGCGCCGCGGTCCCCGCTATACGCCGCTGTCGAAGCGGCAGGACCGGCCGGCGGCGATCCTGTGGCTGGTCAAGTTCCATCCCGAACTGGCCGATTCGCAGATCGCCAAGCTGGTCGGCACCACCAAGCCCACCATCGCCTCGATCCGTGAACGGACGCATTGGAACATCCAGAACATCCAGCCGATCGACCCGGTCGCCCTCGGCCTCTGCCGGCAGACCGAACTGGACGCCGCCGTGCAGAAGGCCGCCAAGAAGCGCGGTGCCGAGGGCGATGTGATGACCGATGACGAGCGCAGGAAGCTGGTGAGCACGGAAACGTCGCTTGCCATGAGCGACGAGCCGCGCCTGCCGACCGCCATCGCCGGGCTCGAGAATTTCTCGCTGAGCCGCGACGAGGACGAGAAGCCGCAGCGCGACCTGGACGCCGACACCTTCTTCAACCTGCCCGACAGCGGTGACGACGAAGGCGAGGACGACTGATCGCGCCAGCGGGGCTGCGAACATGAAAAGGCCGGCGCCCCGCAGGCGCCGGCCTTTCCGATTCCAGCATTGCGACCGTCAGCCCCGGCCGCGGATCAGCCTGCCCAGCCAGATCAGGATGCAGGCGCCGATCACCGCCACGACCAGCTGGCCGATCGCGCCGCCCGCCGTGCCGCCGAGAAGGGCGCGGAACAGCCAGTTGCCCAGCAGCGCGCCAAGGATGCCCAGAATGATGTTCTTCAGCAGCCCGTGGTCGCTTTTCATGATCTTCTCGGCGATCCAGCCGGCGATCGCGCCGAGGATGATCGAGAGAATCCAGCCAAAACCTTCCATGCAATGTCCTTCCTGATTGCCTGCCCGGCCGCGTCCCGTGCGCAGCCTTCACTGAAGAATGCGCCGGGGAACCGACCGTTCCCCGGCGCCGCCAGTTTTTTGCGTGCCGTCTTGTCCTGATCGCGCGCCGTGCCTGTTACTGTTGCCGTCAGATCGACAGGCAGACGTATTTCATCTCGAGGAAGTCCTCGATGCCGTGGCGGCTGCCCTCGCGGCCCAGGCCCGATTGCTTGATGCCGCCGAAGGGGGCGACCTCGGTCGAGATGATGCCGGTGTTGACGCCGACGATGCCGTATTCCAGCGCCTCCTGGACGCGGGTGATGCGGCCGATATCGCGGGCATAGAAATACGAGGCAAGGCCGAAGATCGTGGCATTCGCCTTTTCGATCACCTCGTCCTCGCTGTCGAAACGGAACAGCGGCGCCAGCGGGCCGAAGGTTTCCTCGGTGGCCACCTTCATGCTGTCGGTCACGCCGGTCACGACCGTCGGCTGGAAGAACAGCCCGCCAAGCCGTTCGCCGCCGGTCACGACATCGCCGCCGCCGTCAAGAACGTCCCGGATATGCTCCTCAACCTTTCCGACCGCGTCCTCGTTGATCAGCGGGCCGGTGGTCACCCCCTCCTCGAGGCCGTCGCCGACCCGCAGGTTGTCGACCGCGGCCGCCAGCCTGCGCGCGAACTCGTCATAGACGCCCGACTGCACGTAGATGCGGTTGGCGCAGACGCAGGTCTGGCCGTTGTTGCGGAATTTCGAGGCCATCGCACCCTCGACCGCCGCGTCAAGATCGGCGTCGTCGAAGACGATGAAGGGCGCGTTGCCGCCCAGCTCCATCGAGCATTTCATCACCTGATCGGCGGCCTGGCGCAGCAGGATGCGCCCGACTTCGGTGGAACCCGTGAAGGTCAGCTTGCGCACCAGCGGGTTTTCGCAGAACTCCTTGCCGACGTCGGAGGACCGCGACGAGGTGACGACCGAAAGGATGCCCGCGGGCAGGCCCGCGCGTTCGCCCAGAACGGCCATCGCCAGCGCCGAAAGCGGGGTTTCGGCGGCGGGTCGCGCGACGAAGCCGCAACCGACCGCCAGCGCCGGGCCGGCCTTCCGGGCGATCATCGCGTTCGGAAAGTTCCACGGCGTGATGCTGCCGACGACGCCGACGGGCTGGCGGATCACGGTCAGGCGCTTGTCGGGCTGGTGGCCCGGGATGGTCTCGCCATAGACGCGCTTGGCCTCTTCGCCGAACCATTCGATGAAGCTGGCGCCATAGGCGATCTCGCCCTTGGCCTCGGCGAAGGGCTTGCCCATCTCGGCGGTCAGGATGCGGGCCAGATCGTCCTGGTTCTCGATCATCAGATCGAACCAGCGGCGCATCACCTGCGCGCGGTCCTTTGCGGTGCGCGCCGCCCAGCCCTTCATGGCCGCAGCGGCGGCCGCGATGGCGCGGGCCACCTCGGCCCGGCCGAGATCGGCGACCTCGGCGATGACATCGCCACGCGCGGGGTTGCGCACCGCGAAGGTCGCGCCGTCATCGGCATCGACCCAGTCGCCCGCCACGAAGGCGCGGGTTTCCAGCAGCGAGGGGTCGCGCAGCAATGTCTTGAGATCGGTGGAATGTCGGGTCACGGCAGAATCTCCTGCGTCGGTTTGGTCAATATATTAAACGCGGCGCTTAGCGGAAGTCAAAGCCGCGTCGCGTCCGGCGGTCGCGGCCCGTCGCGCACCGCATCGTGAACGCGCCCCGCGCGCGGGGGCGAACCCGCGCGGGCTGCGGTGCGTTGCTCCTCATCGCCAGGTTGTCCCTCTTGGCGGTCTCTGGGGGCGGTGCGCCAGTCGTGCCGCCCTTCATTGCCCCCTGTCATTGCCCGCCGGACCGCATCCCGAGCCGGACACCCCAGCAGGGCTGAAGATCGCCAGGCGCGGCCGTGGCGGCGTGGATCCCCCGCGCGATGGCCCGCGCGAGGACGCAGGCGGCGGCGTGGCCCAGAAGAAACGGCCCCGCGACCGGATCGGCCAGAGGTCTTGCGTTCGTCGACAGCGCGAAGATCAGATCCCCGTCAAACGGTGTGTGGCTGGGCACCAGCGCCCGCGCCATCCCGTCCTGCGCCGCCGTCGCCAGCCGCAGCAGGGCGGGCTTGTCCATCCGCGCATCGGTCGCGACGATGGCGATCGTGGTGGCCTCGCCCGGCCGCTTGACCGGGGCCGGTTCGGCCGCGCCGCGAAAGTCGCGCGGCAGGCCGAGGCCGCCGAATTCGCCCGACAGTTCCCACGGTGCGGCCCAGAAATGCGGGCCATCGCCCACCGTGGCCTGGCCAAGCGCGTTCACCACCACCAAGGCGCCGATCGTCGTGCCATCCTCCAGCACCGCCGAGGCCGAGCCCAGGCCGCCCTTGTCCCGCGCCGTCGTCGCACCGGTGCCCGCGCCCAGGCTGCCGATGGCGAAATCGGGCGATGCGGCGGACAGCGCCGCGCGGCCCAGCACCGGGTAGGGGTTGTCGGTCCAGCCCTTGTCGCCGCCGTTCAGCAGGTCGAAAATGATCGCCCCCGGCACGATCGGCACCCGCGCCGCCCCCACCGCGAAGCCGCGTCCCGCCGCGCGCAGCCCGGCCATCACGCCGTCGCAGGCCGCGAGGCCGAAGGCCGAACCGCCCGAAAGCACCAGCGCGTCGACCTGTCCGACCAGCTTGTCGGGGGCCAGCAGATCCGTGTCGCGGCTGCCGGGCGCGCCGCCCATGACATGCACCGATGCCGCGAAGGGCCTCGCGGCGGTCAGCACCGTGGTGCCCGACCGCAGGGCGGCGTCCGAGGCGTTGCCGACCGCGAGGCCCGCGACATCGGTGATCAGGTTCCTGGGGCCGGGTCGCATCGGGCGCTCCTTCTGGCGGCGCGGGGGCTGCACCCATGAAGCCCGGCAAAGCGGCCCCGCCGCAAGCCCCCTCGCGCGACCTTTACAGCCGCGCCGCACGTGCCTATCTAACGCCGTCATGGCCAAGGGACCCGAAAATCCGAACTACAAGGTGATCGCCGAGAACCGCCGGGCGCGTTTCGACTATTTCATCGAAAGCGATCTCGAGGCGGGCATCGTCCTGACCGGGTCCGAGGTGAAGTCGCTGCGCACCGGCCAGTCGAACATCGCCGAAAGCTATGCCAGCATCGAGGACGGCGAATTGTGGCTGATCAACGGCCATATCGCGGCGCTCGGCAATGCCGGCGTCTTCGGCCACGAGGAACGGCGCCGGCGAAAGCTGCTGGTCAACCGGCGCGAACTGGCCCGGATGTGGCAGGCCGTGGGCCGCGAGGGCATGACGCTGGTGCCGCTTGTGATGTATTTCAACCATCGCGGGATCGTGAAGCTGAAGATCGGCATCGCCAAGGGCAAGAAGGTCGCCGACAAGCGCGAAACCAGCGCCAAGCGCGACTGGAACCGCCAGAAACAGCGGCTGTTGAAGCAGAACGTCTAGGCGGCATGGGGCGCGACCAGTGGCGCCAGCGCCACCCGCGCCCTCAGCCGCGCACCCAGCAGGAACAGCCCCGCCACCTTGCGCTGCACGAAGATCAGGTCGATCGGCGGCAGATGCACCCCGTCACGGTCGCGCGCATGGACCAGGGTCATGTCGCGAAGCTGTGCGGGCAGGTTCGAAGCCGCGAAATCGAACGGCTCGGCCGTGCGGAAGGGTGCGAAAGCCAGCCGCATCATGTCCAGCAGACGGTCGCGGTCGGCCGCGCTCATCGCGGGGTCCAGATAGCCCGCAGCCCCGGCCGCCTCCGCAAGGTCCGGCCCGCCGCCCAGGCCCTGCCCTTCTGCCAGGCCCGCGCCCAGCAGGGCGCGCAGGCGGCCGACCAGCGCGCCCGGCACCTCGCGCACCGCGCCGAAATCCAGCAGCACGATGCGCCCGTTGGCGCCGTTCCAGCGGAAATTCGCGAAGTTCGGGTCGCTTTGCAGCAGGCCGAACGCGAAGATCTCGCGCAGCGTCAGGGCAATCAGCCGTTCCGCCAGCCTGTCCCGCAGCGCCTGTGGCGCGCCGGCCAGTGTCTCGACCGGCTCGCCGGCCATGAAATCCATCGCCAGTACGCCCGGCGCACACAGATCGGCGGCCGGGCGCGGCACCGCAAAGCCGTCATCTCCGGCCAGCAGATCGGCAAACCTGCTCATCGCCCGCGCTTCCTGCGCGTAATCGGCCTCGGCGCGCAGCTGCCCGCGCGCCTCATCGATCAGCGGCGCCAGATCGAAGCCGCGCGGCAGCAGCCCCGACATGCGGATCAGCGCCGCGACATTGGCAAGGTCGCTGTCGATGCTGGCGGCGATGCCGGGATATTGCAGCTTGATGGCCAGATCCCGGCCGTCGAGGGCGGTGGCGCGATGCACCTGCCCGATCGATGCGGCGGCGACGGGCCGGGTCTGGAACCGCCTGAAACGATGGACGAAATCGGCACCATAGGCGGCGGCCAGCACCTGTTTCAGTTGCCCGGGCGGCATATGCGATGCCTGGTCGCGCAGCCGCGCCATGACCTGCGCCAGATCCGGGGGCAGCAGATCGCCCGCCTCCATGGACATCAGCTGGCCCAGCTTCATCGCGGCGCCGCGCATCTGCGACAGCTGCCGGGTCAGCCGCGCCGCATTCGCCGGGGTCAGCAGCAGATCGCGCGCCGAGGGCCTGCGCCCCTGCGCCAGCATCCCGGCGCCGCCGATCGCGGCCCGGCCGGCGATGCCCGCCGCCATGCCGCCCAGCCGGGCGATGCGGGCGATGCGCCCGACCGGCACCGGATGCGCGTCGCGTTCGTCCTCGGTCACGGCGTCCTTCCTGTTGCGGGGCTGTCCCTCCGGGAGGAACGCGGGCGGGTCGCGGCCGGTTCACCGGACCTGCCCATTGCAGCCTCGCGGGGGCGCGGGTAAACGGGGACGGACGCAGGGGACGGCAAAAAGGGGGCATGGCAGCGATGCAGGACGATCCGAGAAGCCTGGTTTCGACGGCGTGGCTGGCCGATCACCTCGCCGATCCCGACCTGCGGATCATCGATGCAAGCTGGCACATGCCCGCCAGTGGCCGCGACGCCCGCGCCGAATACGAGGCCGCGCACATTCCCGGCGCGCGGTTCTTCGACATCGAGGCCATCTCGGACAGCCGCAGCAGCCTGCCGCACATGGCCCCCCCGGTCGAGCTTTTCATCAGCCGGATGCGGGCGATGGGCATCGGCGACGGCCATCAGGTCGTGGTCTACGACAATTCCGACGTGCGGAGCGCGGCGCGGGTCTGGTGGACGTTCCGGCTGATGGGCAAGCCCGATGTCGCGGTGCTGGATGGCGGATTTGGCAAATGGCAGGCCGAGGGGCGCCCGGTCGAGGACATGGAGCCGATCCTGCGTGACCGCCACATCACCGTGCAGCGCCAGGCCGGGCTGGTCCGTGACGTGACGCAGGTCGCCTCGGCCTCGAAGCTGGGCGATCACGAGATCATCGACGCCCGCGCCGCCGACCGCTTCCGCGGCGAGGTCGACGAGCCGCGCCCGGGCCTGCGCGCCGGCCATATCCCCGGTGCGCGCAACCTGCCCTTCGGGCGGCTTCTCAACGCCGACGGCACCATGAAGCCCCCCGAGGCCATCCGCGCCGAGTTCGAGGCCGCCGGGGTCGATCTGTCAAAGCCCGCGATCACCACCTGCGGCAGCGGCGTGACCGCAGCGATCCTCAGCCTCGCTCTGGAACGGATCGGCCATCGCAACCACTCGCTCTATGACGGAAGCTGGGCCGAATGGGGCAGCTTTCCCGACCTGAACATCGCAACCGGAGACGCCTGAGAATGCTGTCCAACCTGACGCCGCAAGCCCCCGACAAGATCCTGATGCTGATCGAGGAGTTCAAGGCCGACACCCGCCAGGGCAAGATCGACCTCGGCGTCGGCGTCTACAAGGACCCGCAGGGCGTGACCCCGGTGATGCGCGCCGTCAAGGCGGCCGAGCAGCGGATCTGGGAAGCCCAGACCACCAAGGCCTATACCGGCCTCGCGGGCGAGCCCGAATACCGCGCCGCCATGGCCCGCATGGTGCTGGCGGATGTGCCGGGCGACCGGCTGGCCTCGGTCGCCTCGGTGGGGGGCACCGGCGCGATCCGGCAGGCGCTTGAACTGGCGCGCATGGCCAACCCGGGCCTGACGGTGCATGTCTCGGACCCGACCTGGCCCAATCACCTGTCGATCATGAAGTTCATGGGCCTGCCCTTCCTTGAATATCGCTATTTCGACAATGCGACCCGCGGCGTCGATTTCGAGGGGATGAAGGCCGACATCGCGCGCGCCGGCAAGGGCGACGTCGTGCTCCTGCACGGCTGCTGCCACAACCCGACCGGCGCCAACCTCACGCCCGGGCAGTGGCAAGAGATCGTCGCCATGCTCGACAAATCGGGCGCGGTGCCGCTGATCGACCTTGCCTATCAGGGCTTTGGCGACGGGCTGGATGCCGATGCCGAGGCCACGCGTCTTGTGGCGCGCAGCCTGCCCGAGGTGCTGATCGCGGCGTCCTGCTCGAAGAATTTCGGCATCTACCGCGAACGCACCGGCATCCTGATGGCGCTGGCCGGGACGACGGCGGCCCGCGACCTGTCGCAGGGCGCGATGGCCTATCTCAACCGGCAGAACTTCTCCTTCCCGCCCGACCACGGCGCCCGGATCGTCAGTACCATCCTGACCGACGATGCGCTCCGGGCCGACTGGCAGGCCGAACTCGAGGATGTCCGCAACACCATGCTGGGCCTGCGCGACCAGCTTGCGGCCGAACTGCGCAGCTTGTCGGGCAGCGACCGCTTCGACTTCATCGCCCATCACCGCGGCATGTTCTCGCGGCTCGGCGCGACGCCCGAACAGGTTCAGGCGCTGAAATCCGACGCGGCCATCTACATGGTCGGCGACTCCCGCCTGAACATCGCGGGCCTCAACCGCGACACGGTCCCGGTCCTCGCCCGCGCGATCATCGACGCGGGCATCTGAGGGCATCTTCTGTGCGCAAATATCCTGCGGGGGGAATCTCCGCAGGAGATGGGGGGCGCAAGGCCCCCCGCCTCCGCCCGGCGATCAGCGCCGGGCCAGCTTGCGCTCGATATAGTCGCGCAGTTCCTCGACCTCGACCCGGCTTTCCTGCAGCCCCTCCATCGCCGCCTGCAACTCGGCCTCGGCGCCCGCAAGGCGGCTGGCCAGATCGGCTTCGCGCTCCTCCAGCTGGCTGATGGCTGCATCGCGTGCCTCCTCGGCGTCGTGCAGCTGCTGGGCCATGTGGTCAAGTTCGGTCATCCCGGCGCGGGTCGGGCGGGTCAGGCGATGCACGACCCAGCTTGCGAACCAGCCAAGCGCGAAGGCGGCGAACAGGATGATCGCGGTGACGGTGATGAATTCGGTGCGGTTCATTCGCTGCCGGTCGCGCCTTCTGCCTGGGCCGCGGCTTCCGCGTCACCGGGGCGGGGACTGGGGCGCGGGGTATTCTCGTCCGGGGTCTGCACCGGCAGCCTAATCTTTTCCTCGCGCTCGTCCAGCGTCTCGAAGACCTCGCTGACGCCCACCGTCGCGGGCGCCATCGCCGGCCCGGCCAGCGGCACCGGCATCGGCGGGCCCTCTGGCCCCTCCACCCCGCCCGCCGCCGCCCCGCCTTCGGCACCGTGCCCGGCCCCGGCTTCGGGCGCGCGCGGCGCCGGACCCTCGGGCTCGGACGTGGTGGTCCCGCTCAGCGTCACCGGCGCCGCCAGCGGGGTGTTGCGGACCGGGCGTTCGGACAGCAGGCGAAACTCGATGCGGCGGTTCTCCTCGCGGCCTGCCTCGGTATCGTTTGCGGCGATCGGCTGGCTTTCGCCATAGCCGCGCGCGGAGGTGTTCGCGGTGTCGATGCCCGCCTCGGTCATCGCGGCGACCAGCGCCTGCGCGCGGGCGCGCGACAGGTCGGCGTTGAAGCCCTCGGACCCCTGCGAATCGGTGTGGCCACCGGCCTCAAGCTGGAACTCCGCGCATTCGGCCATCACCTCGGCCATCCGCGCCAGGGTCGGCCCGGGATCGCCGGCGATGGTCGACTTGCTCGGCTCGAAGCCGATCTCGGATTCCGACAGGATGATGTTCAACTGCCGCACGCACTCCTCGCCGTCGGGCAGGTCCAGCGCCGGGTCCAGTCGCCGGTCATAACGCAGCGACAGGTCATAGCGCGCGCCGGGCCCCAGCCGTTCGGCCAGCGTCGCGGCGATCCGCTCGGTCGCGTCGGGATCGCCCGACAGCCCGCTGAGGCGGATCAGGTCGGGCGTCACCTCGGCAGTGCCGCTGGCCAGCCCGTCCATCGCCTCCAGCGCGGCGATGACGCGCACGGTCCAGCCGCCCGGCACCTCGCTGTCGCTGCGCAGCGCGCCCTGGACCTGGCGGAAGCGTGACCGGGCAAAGCTGTCCACCGCCTGCCGCATCCGCGCGTCGGTGATGCGGCCGCGCATGCTCAGGGCGCGGTCGCCGGCCAGCGAGGCCACGAATTCGGGGCGGCCCTGATCGGCCTCTTCGGGGCGATCCTTGCGCGCCTGCAGCGAAAAGACGCGCGGCAGGCGCGATTCCAGCCGGCCGGCCACCTCGTCGAACTGCGCCTGATCGACCTCGGCAGGCGCGCTCAGCGCGATGTCGGCGTCCGACAGCGTGACCGTTCCCGCGCCCAGTTCCGCAACCGCCTCGATCGACGCCACCGCCGCATCGGCCCATTCCGCCGCCGGCGCCCCCAGCCCCAGCGTGCAGCCCGGCTTGCCGGTCGCGCCGGCCCTGACAGCGGCGTCCAGGATGCGCGTGCGACCCGCGTCGTTGTCGGCGGCGCAGGCGTCGAAGCGCGCGCCCTCGGCGTCGATCAGGAAGCGCAGGGTGAAGGGCGCAATCACCGGGCGCGGCGCCGAGATGTCGGTCTTCAGCGTCACCTCGGCCGGGCGCATCCGCTTCAGGTCGGTTTCCAGCCGGCCCTTTTCCGCGCGGCTGTCCGCGATGGCCGTGACATGCACCCGCCCCGGCGCGATCGAGATCTTGGCGCGGCCGGCCTGCTGCGCCGCCACGAGGCCAAAACGCATCGCCGCGTCCCAGCCCTCGGGCACCGCGTAATCGGCGGCTTCCAGCATGTCGGTGATCTTCGGGGCGGCCGTCTCGCTTTTCAGCACCCGCACAAGATCGGCGCGGTCGGTGGTCGCGGGCACCAGCCCGATCAGCGAGATGCCGTCGCCATCCCGCAGCAGTTCGATCTTGAAATCGGGCGGCCGCAGCGCCTCGGCCGAGGCGACCGTCATCTCGTCCACGATCCGCGACGCATCGACCGCGCTGGCCGCCTGGGTCATCGCGCGGAACCGCTGGACCTCGTTCGGGGCGGTGCCGCGCAGATACACGCGCAGCCCGTCGGTCTCGACCTCGGCCCAGTCCTGCCCGCCGGTCGCCAGCGCCAGCGACACATCCTCGCGCGAGCGCTGTTCGATGAAGCTGGCGGCCGAGTCGGCCCCCCACCAGCACAGCCCCGCCGCCCCCGAAAGAACGATCAGGCTGGCCAGGGCGGTCGAAAAGCGCCTGCGGGACTGTGCCATGAGCGGGAACCGTGATCTGTGGCAGCTCGCGCAGGTCTAGCCGCGGCGCACCGGTCGTGCAATCACGCCAGCCCGGCGATGGCAAGAAACAGCGCGAGGATCAGCCCGGCATCGCGGTTCGACCGGAATAGCCGCAGGCAGACATCTCCTTGATCCGGCTTGAATTTCCTAAGCTGCCATGCCAGATGCGCGGCGAAGCCTGCAAGGCCCGCGGCGGCAATCAAGAGATTGCGACCGGGAAGTGATGTCGCGATCGCCAGCAGCAGCACCGCCAGCACCGCAAAGCCCGCCAGGATTCGCGGGCTGTGGGCGCCGAACAGCCGCGCCGTCGACTTGACGCCGATCAGCGCGTCGTCCTCGACATCCTGATGGGCGTAGATGGTGTCGTAGAAGATCGTCCAGGCGATGCCGCCCAGCCAGGCCACCACCGGCGCCGCATCGACCCGGCCCATATGCGCCGCATAGGCCAGCATCACGCCCCAGTTGAAGGCCAGCCCCAGGAAGATCTGCGGCCACCAGGTGAACCGCTTGGCAAAGGGATAGATCGCCACCAGCACCAGCGACAGCACGCCCATCCAGATCGCCGCGCGCCCCAGGGTCAGCAGGATCACGAAGCCCGCAAGCCCCTGCGCCACCAGCCACAGATAGGCGCCGCGCAGGCTGACCTGCCCCGAGGGCAGAGGCCGCGACCGGGTCCGCGCCACCTGCGCGTCGATGCGGCGGTCGGTGATGTCGTTCCAGGTGCAGCCCGCACCCCGCATCACCAGCGCCCCGATGGCACAGGCCAGCACGATCCACAGATCACGCAGGCGCGGTTCATCCGCCATCATCGCAAGCCCCACCCCCCACCAGCAGGGCAGCAGCAGAAGCCATGTGCCGATCGGCCGGTCGGCCCGCGACAACCGCAGCCAGGGCCGCCAGGCGGCCGGCGCATGGCGGTCGACCCAGTTGTTCCTTGGTGCGTCGATGACGGCGTCTGGCCTTTCGGTGCGGCTTTGCATAGCGTCGGCCCATAATGGCGAAGATCAGGCTGTTCATAGATCACCCGCTGGCCGAGGGACAACCCGTCCCGCTGGAGGCCGGGCAGGCGCATTACCTGTCGGGAGTGATGCGCCAGCGGGCGGGCGACCGGCTGTCGGTGTTCAATGGCCGCGATGGCGAGTGGTCGGCCGAGATCGTCGATCTGGGCAGGCGGGGCGGCACGGTCCTGCCGCTGGCGCAGACCGGGGCGCAGCGCGATCCGCCCGACCTGTGGCTGCTGTTCGCCCCGATCAAGAAGGCCCGCACCGATTTCATCGTCGAGAAGGCGGCCGAGATGGGGGCCGCGCGGATCCTGCCGGTGCAGACTGACTTCACCAATGCCGAACGGGTACGCCAGGACCGCCTTCAGGCCCATGCCGTCGAGGCTGCCGAACAATGCGGCGGCACCTTCGTGCCCGAGGTTGCCGAACTGGTCCCGCTGTCGCGCCTGCTGGAGGGCTGGGATGGCGGTCGGCGGATCCTCTGGGCCGACGAGGCGCGGGCCGGCCCCGCCGAGACGCTGGCCGGGCTGCCGCGTGGGCCCTGGGCCATCCTGATCGGACCGGAGGGCGGCTTTTCCCCGGCCGAACGCAGCCGGCTGGGCGGCACGCCGGCGGTGGTGCCGATCAGCCTTGGCCCGCGCATCCTGCGTGCGGACACGGCGGCGGTGGCTGCGATGGCGCTGTGGCAGGCGGCTTGCGGCGACTGGGGCGCGGCCGCAACATCCGTGCAAACCCGTTAGCGATAAATCACGCCGTCGTCATGGCTTATGACCTTGCTGCAATGCGGCATTGACGATTTTGCGGGATGTCGCCGGCCCTGCGCGCCCCTATCTTCGGGTCATGGAACCGGCACGGATGGTCCGAGCCGCCCATGACAGGAGAAGACAGAGATGACCACGATCGCGATTTCCCAGGGCCACGGCTTTGCCGATTTCCTCGCCGATCTGCGCAGCGCCCTTGCCGGCTGGAAAGCCCGCCGCGTGACCCGCGCCGCCCTGAACCGGCTGTCCGAGCGCGACCTTGAAGACATCGGCATGAACCGCGCCGACATCGACACGGTTGTCGCAGGCATCTGAGATGCCCCGCAGCGACACCACGCCACCCGATCAAACCCCCATGCGCCACGGCGATGGGGGTTTTTTCGTCCCCCTGGCAGCGACCGGCGCCTGAGCCGCGCCAAGCCCGGCCTCGCGCGCCCGGCCCGGTGCGCGCCACACCCGCGCCACCCCAGGCGCCAGGCAGACCCGGTTCCCCGCAGTCCCCACGGGCATATGCACATCGTGCATGTCGGCCTTGCGGCAAACGCGATGGTTTTCTGCACCTGCACAATCTACATCACGACTCGTTGGAAACCTGCCCGAAGCACGGGCAAACTTGAAACGGGTGATATGATGTCGGAGATCGAAACGAACCGCAGCCTTGCTGTCGGCGGTCTTGGCAGCGTCGTCGCAAGCCTCTTTTCGCTGGTCGGATCGTGGCGGGACGTCCGCTCGACCAAGCGCGAACTGAGCCGCCTGTCGGACCGCGAACTGGACGATATCGGACTGTGCCGCGGCGACATCCAGCGGGTTGCACGCAGCTTCTGATCAGCAAGCACCGGACGAACGAACCCCCATGCGGTTGCAGCGGGGGTTTTTTCATGGCCGCACGGTGGCGTCGGCGGGAACGCGGCGCGGCCTGGCGCTGCGGGTCAGGGCGTCAGGCGGGGCGCGACATCGTGAGGGTGGACCATTCGCCCAGATCGTCGCGGCGGCCCGGATCGAAGCCGCTGGCGGCATAGGCCGCCAGCACCTCGGCGGCCTGAGCGGTCAGGATGCCCGACAGGATGATCTGCCCGCCTGGCGCCACGTGACGCGCCATCAGCGGCGCAAGGTCGATCAGCGGCTGCTTGAGGATATTGGCCAGCACCAGATCGAAGGGTGCCGCATCGCGCAGCAGGGGATGGTCGAAGCCCGCGGCCTCGATGCAGACCACCCGCCCGTCAAGCCCGTTGGCGATGACATTGGCGGCGGCGGTATCCACCGCCACGCGGTCGATGTCGCTGGCCAGCACGGTGATCGGCCAGACCCGCGCCGCGGCCATCGCCAGCACCGCCGTGCCGCAGCCGATATCGGCGACCCGGCGTGGCGCAAACCCGGCACCTGCCAGCCTGTCCAGCGCCTCGAGGCAGCCCTTGGTGGTGTCGTGATGGCCGGTGCCGAAGGCCATCGCGGCCTCGATGCACAACGCCTCGACCCCCTCGGGCACCTTGTCCAGATCGTGGCTGCCATGCACGAAGAACCGCCCCGCCTCGACCGGGGTCAGTTCGCGGCGGACATGGGCGACCCAGTCCACATCCGGCAGCTCCGAGATGGCGAAGGGGTTGGCGCCATGCGCGGCGGCCAGCAGCGCCAGCGCCACCGCGTCGGGGGGCTCGGTGAAATAGGCGCCGACCTCCCACCGTCCCGAGCCGTCCTCGATCTCGAAGATGCCGGTGCCGACCGGCTCGGGCTCCAGCCCCTCGCAGGCCTCGGCAAGATCCTCGGCGGCATCGCGGCCGCGAAGATGGGTCAGCGCGGAATAGGTGGTCATGCAGTCGCATCCGGGTTGGGCACCGACGCCTCTACCCCGGTGCCCCGCAGCGCGCAATAACCGGCCGGATTCTTGTGCAGGTATTGCTGGTGCGCCTCATGGGCGGGCCAGAAGCGCGCGCCCTCGACGATCTCGGTGGTGATGGCGCCGTAGCCCGCCACCGCCAGCCGGTTGTCGTAGTCGATGCGCGAGGCCTCGGCCGCCGACAGCTGGCTGTCGTTCATCGCGACGATCAGGCTGCGATATTGCGAGCCGACATCGTTGCCCTGCCGGTTGCCCTGCGTCGGATCGTGGTTTTCCCAGAACATCTGCAGCAGGTGGTCATAGCTGACCAGCGAGCTGTCGAACACCACCCGGACCACCTCGGCGTGGCCCGTGCGTCCCGAACAGACCTGCTCGTAGGTCGGGTTTTCGGTCGCGCCGCCGGCAAAGCCCACCTCGGTCAGCCAGACGCCATGCTGTTTCCAGAACAGCCGCTCGACGCCCCAATAGCAGCCCATGCCGAAGATCGCCTGGTCCAGCCCTTGCGGCACCTGGGAGTCCAGCGGGCGGTTGAAGATCGCATGCGTGGTCATCGTTCCATCCTCATTTGGCCTCGCGGACAACGCATCAGGGCGCCGCGCGGTTCGCGGCCCGCATCATCGGCCAGCCGCCGCGCCGCCGCAAGCCCGCGAGCGGCAGCCTCATCCGCGCGGATGGGCGGCGCGATAGACGGCCATCAGATGCGCGTCGTCGACCCCGGTATAGACCTGCGTGGTCGACAGGCTGGCATGGCCCAGCAGTTCCTGGATGGTGCGCAGATCGCCGCCCGCGGCCAGAAGATGGGTGGCGAAGGAATGGCGCAGCGCATGTGGCGTGGCGGTCTGCGGCAGCCCCAGCGCGGCCCGCGCGCGACGCAGCGCCGCGGCCACCGCGCCCGCATCCAGACGGCCGCCGCGCACGCCCCTGAACAGCGGCTGATCGACGGCCAGCCGCCACGGGCATTGCGCCAGATAGGTGGCCACCGCGTCGCGCGCCACGGCCAGCACCGGCACCTGCCGCTGCCGGCCGCCCTTGCCGGTGATCGTCAGCGCCTCGCGGAACGGCCAGTCGGCGCCGTCCAGCGCAAGCGCCTCCGAGATGCGCAGCCCGCAGCCCCACAGCAGCGTCATCACCGCCACGTCGCGCGCGGCGACCCAGGGCGTGTCATGGCCCGACGCCACCATGTCCAGCGCGTCCCGGGCCTGATCCGGACTCAGCGGGCGGGGCAGGGATCTTGCGTATTTCGGGCTGCGCGCCGACAGGGCGGCCGACAGGTCGTAACCCTCGCGATCCGACAGCCAGCGCAGGAAGCTGCGCACCGCCGATTGCCGCCGGGCCAGCGACCGGGCGCCAAAGCCGCGCGCCCGCTCGGCCGCGGCAAAGGCGCGCATGTCGGTCTGCCGCAACCCGGCCAGCGAGGCCGGGGTGGCGGGCCGGCCGTGATGGCCGCCCAGAAAGCCCAGAAAAGCCAGCAGGTCGGCGCGATAGGCGGTGATGGTATGGGCCGATCGGTCGCGGGTCGCGGCCTCGACTTCCAGCCAGCGGGCCAGCGCATCCGCCGTGGCGGGCGCCAGCGCCAGCGGGCCGGGCGCGGTCACGGTCGCAGCCGGGCCATCAGCACCAGCCGGAACACCTGCCCGAAGAAGCGCAGCAGGTCGGTGCCATGCGTTGGCATGAACCTCTGGGCATCGGCGCTGCCCATCAGCAGCAGCGCACGCGGCCGCTTGGCGCCCAGGTCCAGCGGCAGCAGCGCCTCGGAGGCGACCGATCGTCCGTGGATCGGCAGGGTGATCGGCGAGGCGGGTCGCAGCACGATGTCGTCGCCGCGCAGCGCCCGGCGACCGGCGGTGACGATCCGCCCGACCGCGCCTTCGGGGGCAATCACCACGTCCTCGGGCAGGTTCGGCAGGACCGGATCGGCCTCGATCACCAGCCGCAGCGTCTCGATACGCAGCAGCGGCGCGATATCGGCCTGAAGGCTGTCGATGAAATCCTCAAGGTCCAGCGCCTCCAGCAGGCCGATCACCGCCCGGTGCACCACCGCCGTGCCGGACTGGTTGTCATAGGCGGCGGCGATGACGCTTTCATGCTGGCTCTCCAGCCGGTCGAGCCGGGTTTCCAGCGCCTCCATCGCGCGGCCGCGAATGTCGATGACATTGTCGCCGATCTCGGCCTCGCGGGCCGACACCAGCGCCCGCATCAGGTCGCGGTCGGCCAGGATGGCGCCGGGATCGGCCAGCAGCTTGTCACGGATCGCGGGATCAAGCCCCGCCTGCTGGTCCACATCCACCGTCATGCCTGTTCCTTCGCGCTGCCCGAGGGCGTCTCAGCCGATCTTCTGACCGGTCTTCGCCCAGTCGGCATTGAACTGCTCAAGCCCCTTGTCCGTCAAGATGTGCTTGGCCATCGACTTGATGACCGAGGGCGGCGAGGTGATCACGTCGGTGCCGATCTTGGCCACCTCGATGATGTGGTTCACGGTGCGGATCGAGGCGGCGAGGATCTGCGTCTCGTAGCCGTAATTGTCATAGATCTCGCGGATGTCGGCGATCAGGTCCACCCCGTCCAGATGGATGTCGTCAAGCCGGCCGATGAAGGGGCTGATGAAGGTCGCGCCGGCCTTGGCGGCAAGGATCGCCTGCGCCGGCGAGAAGCACAGCGTGACATTGACCATGTGACCGTCATTCGACAGCGCCCGGCAGGCCTTCAGCCCGTCCCAGGTCAGCGGCACCTTGACCGCGATGTTGTCGGCGATCTTCGCCAGGTGCTTGCCCTCGCGGATCATGTCGTCGGCCTTCTCGGCCACGACCTCGGCGCTGACCGGGCCGCTGACGATGCCGCAGATCTCGCGGGTGACCTCCTCGATGTCGCGGCCAGCCTTCAGGATCAGCGAGGGGTTGGTGGTCACGCCGTCCACCATGCCCAGTTCGTTCAACTCGCGGATCGCATCCACATCGGCGGTATCGACGAAGAATTTCATGGCCCTGCTCCTCTGAGGCGGTTTGCCGAGGTGATAGCGCAAAACCCGCCGGCCCGAAAGGGCTTGGCGTCGTCGGCCATGCGGGGCGGACCGAGGCCCGGGGCGCCGATGGCGCGGCTGCGCCGCGATCGGCCCGCCGCCCCTTGCAACCGGCGCCCGCGCGCGGCTTTATCGCGCGCGATGCAGCAGCCGCCCGCCTTCTTTCCCGACCGCGCCCGGATCGCGGTGCTGACCTGCGAGCCGGTGGGGGTGCTGGACTATCTTGCGCCCGAAGGCGGTGTGCGGCAGGGGGCACTGGTGCTGGTGCCGCTGGGGCCGCGCCGGGTGCTGGGGCTGGTCTGGGGGCCTGGGGCGGGCGATTTCGACCTGACGAGGCTGCGCCCGGTGGCGCGGGTTCTGGATGCCCAGCCCTTCGCGCCTCAATTCCTCGACTTTCTCACCCGCGCGGCCGACTACACGCTGACCCCGCCGCCGCTGATGCTGCGGATGGCGACCCGCGCGCCCGATCTGGACCAGCCGCCTGCCGCGCGGCGGGTGATCGTTCCGGGGGCCGCGCGTCCCTTCCGCATGACCGAGGCGCGGCAGCGCGTCCTGGATGTCATCGCCGATCACGCCGGCGCCAGCTTTGGCTCCGCAGAACTTGCCCAGCTTGCCGGTGTCGGCAGCTCGGTCGTGAAGGGGCTGGTGGCCCAGGGCGCGCTGGCCGAGATCGCCGCGCCGCGCGACCTGCCCTATCCGCGCCTGGATCCGGGGCTGCCCGGCAAGCCGCTGGCCGACGACCAGCGGGCGGCCGCCGATCGGCTGCGCGCGGCGGTCGCGCGGGGCGGCTATGGCACCACGCTGCTGCGCGGCGTCACCGGATCGGGCAAGACCGAGGTCTATCTGGAAGCCGTCGCGGCCAGCCTTGCGCAGGGCCGTCAGGCGCTGGTCCTGCTGCCCGAGATCGCGCTGTCTGCCGAATTCCTCGACCGGGTCGAGGCCCGCTTTGGCGCCCGCCCCGGCGAGTGGCACAGCGGCATCACCCGCACCGAACGGCGCAGGCTTTGGCACATGGCGGCGCGCGGCGAGGTGGGGCTGGTGGTCGGTGCGCGCTCGGCGCTGTTCCTGCCGTTCCGCGACCTCGGCCTGATCGTCGTCGACGAGGAGCATGACGGCAGCTACAAGCAGGAGGACGTGGTCTATTACAGCGCCCGCGACATGGCCGTTCTGCGCGCCTCGATCTGCGGCGCGCAGGTGGTTCTGGCCTCGGCCACGCCCAGCCTCGAAAGCTGGGTGAACGCGGCCAGCGGCAAATACGCGCGGCTGGACCTGCGGTCGCGCTATGGCGAGGCCGAACTGCCCGACATGGCCGCCATCGACCTGCGCGCCGAGGACATGCCCTCGGGGCTCTGGATCTCGCCCACGCTGGCGCAGGCGGTCACGGCGCGGCTGGCGCGCGGCGAACAGGCGCTGCTGTTCCTCAATCGCCGGGGCTTTGCGCCGGTCACCGTCTGTCGCGCCTGCGGGGAACAGATCGGCTGCCACCAATGCGACGCGCGGATGGTCGAGCATCGGTTCCAGAACCGCCTCGTCTGCCACCAATGCGGCGAGACCGGCCCGATCCCGACCGCATGCCCCGCCTGCAAGGTCGAGGGCAGGCTGGCCCCCATCGGCCCCGGCGTCGAGCGCATCGCCGAGGAGGTCGCGGCCCGCTTTCCCGATGCCCGCGCCACGATCCTCTCCTCGGACCTGTTCCATTCGGCCCGCGCCCTGAAAGAAACCATCGCCCGGATCGCCGGGGGCGAGACCGACATCATCATCGGCACCCAGATCGTCGCCAAGGGCCACAACTTTCCCAACCTGACGCTGGTGGGCGTGATCGACGCCGATCTGGGCCTGCAGGGCGCCGACATGCGGGCGGCCGAACGCAGCTTCCAGCTGATGCGGCAGGTCGCGGGCCGGGCCGGGCGGCAATCGGGCGCCGCGCCGGGGCTGGCGCTGCTGCAGACCCACCAGCCCGACCATCCGGTGATCCGCGCCATCCTGTCGGGACAGGACGAGGCGTTCTGGGATGCCGAGGCCGCCGCGCGCCAGTCCGTCGGGATGCCGCCCTTCGGCCGGCTGGCCGGGGTGATCCTGTCGCATCCCGATCTTGCGGTGCTGGCCGATTTCGCGCGCCTGCTGGCCGACAGCGCCGCGCCGCTGCGCCAGGCCGGGGCCGAGTTGTGGGGCCCGGCGCCCGCACCCATCGCCCGCATCCGCGGCCGGCACCGGATGCGGATGCTGGTGCATGCGCCGCGCCAGGCGCCGATCCAGGCCGCCATCGCGGACTGGCTGGCGCCCCTGAAGCCGCCGGCAAACCTGCGCCTGTCGGTGGATATCGACCCGCAAAGCTTCCTGTGACGGGCCGGGCGCCGCTCAGTGACGCAGCCGTTGCCCGCCGGCATCGAAATGCAGCGTGCGGGCGGCATCGGGGGTCAGCCAGACCGGCGCATCGACGGCGAAATCATGTTCGCCGAACAGCCGCACGGTCAGCAGCCCGTGCCCCTCGGTCGCCGCATAGACCAGCGTCTCGCCGCCCAGCTTCTCGACATGGCTGACGCGACCGGCGATCTGCCCGGTCTCGGTCGAGATCGCCAGATGCTCGGGCCGGATCCCCAGCAGGTCCGAGCGCAGCCCCAGCAGTCCCGATTTCAGGAAATTCATCTGCGGACTGCCGATGAAGCCCGCCACGAAGGTGTTGTCGGGGTCGTTGTAGAGGTCCATCGGCGCGCCGACCTGCGCCACGCGCCCCGCGTTCAGCACCACGATCTTGTCGGCCAGTGTCATCGCCTCGACCTGGTCATGGGTGACATAGATCATCGTCGCGCCCAGTTCGCGGTGCAGCCGCGCGATCTCGATCCGGGTGGCCACGCGCAGGGCGGCATCCAGGTTCGACAGCGGCTCGTCGAACAGGAACAGCTTGGGCGTGCGCACGATGGCGCGGCCGATGGCGACGCGCTGGCGCTGGCCGCCCGACAATTCGGCCGGGCGGCGGTCCATCAGCGGCCCCAGCGCCAGCATCCCGGCGGCCTTGTCGGTCGCGGCGGCGATCTGCGCCCGGCTGCTGCCCGCCTGCTTCAGCGCCAGCCCCATGTTGTCGCGCACGGTCAGGTGGGGGTAAAGCGCGTAGGACTGGAACACCATCGCGATCTCGCGCCGCGCCGGGGCAAGCTCGTTGATGCGGGCGCCGTCGATCGCCACCTCGCCGGAACTGACATCCTCCAGCCCCGCGATCATCCGCAGCAGCGTGGATTTTCCGCAACCGGACGGCCCGACGAAGACGCAGAACTCGCCATCCTCGACGGCCAGATCGACGCCCTTGATGACATCGGTCCTGCCGAACGACTTGGTGACTTGGGACAGGGTCAGGGCGCCCATGGTGCCTCCTTCAAAGTTTCACGGTTGCGCCGGTCCGCACGCTTTCATCCGCCGCAAGGCAGACGGCAAGCGAGCGCAGGGCGTCGGTCATGTGCCGGGTCAGGTCCAGATCGCCGGAGATCGCGCGGGCCACGAAGCCCATCTCGCGATCGCACAGCTGCTGGTGGCCGGGTTCGTCGGCCATGTTCAGATCCTCGTCGCCCGCGCCGACCCGGTGGATGCGAAGCGTCGCGGTCTTGGTATGCGTGTCGATATCGTCCGACCGCGCATCCTCGGCCATGCGGATCGAGACCGCGCCGCGCGGCGAGACGACATCCTTCACGAAGAAGGCGGTGTCCGACATCATCGGCCCCCAGCCGGCCTCGTACCAGCCGACCGATCCATCCGCGAACAGCACCTGGAAATGGCCGTAATTATACATGTCGGCCGCGATCTCGTCGGACAGGCGCAGCCCCATGCCCCGCACTTCGACCGGCGCGGCATCGGTGATCTGGCACATCACGTCGACGTAATGGACGCCGCAATCGACGATGGGCGAGGTGGTCCGCATCAGCGCCTTGTGGACGGCCCAGGTCGCGCCGCTGGACTGCTGGTTCAGGTTCAGCCGGAACACATAGGGGCCACCCAGCGCGCGGGCCTCGGCGATCAGCCGCTGCCAGCTGGGATGGTGGCGCAGGATATAGCCCACCACCAGCTTGCGCCCCGTCTCGACGGCGCAATCCAGCACCCGCTGCGCGTCGGCGACCGTCGTTGCCAGCGGCTTTTCGACAAAGACATGCGCGCCCGCCCGCATCGCCGCCACCGCGAAATCGGCATGGCTGTCGGAATAGGTGGCGATCACCACCAGATCGGGCCGCAGCCGGTCCAGCGCCTCGGCGTAGTCATGGCCTAGCGGATAATCCCGCAGTGCCTGCGGCAGGTCGGGCGTGCTGCGGTTGACCAGTCCGACGATCCGGAAGGCCGGATCGGCATGGCAGGCCAGCGCGTGGCTGATGCCCATGTTTCCCAGTCCCACGATCAGGGTGCGGATCATTTCACTGCTCCTGCGGTGATGCCGCGGATCAGCTGGCGCGAGAAGATCAGGTACATCACCAGCACCGGCACGATGGCCAGCCCCAGCGCCGCCAGCACCGCGTTCCAGTTGGTGACGAACTGCCCGATGAACACCTGGCTGCCCAGGGTGATGGTCTTGGTGGCCTCCGAGGGCGCGAGGATCAGCGGGAACCACAGGTCGTTCCAGATCGGGATCATCGTGAACACGGCGACCGTGGCCATCGCCGGCCGCACCAGCGGCAGAACGAGGCGGAAGAAGATGGTGTATTCCGACAGCCCGTCGATGCGCCCGGCATTCTTCAGGTCGTCCGAGACGCCGCGCATGAACTCCGACAGGATGAACACCGCCAGCGGCAGCCCCTGCGCGGTATAGACCAGCACCAGCGCCATCAGCGTGTTGACCAGCCCCGAGGCGACCATCATCTGCAGGATCGCCACCGTGCCCAGCCGGATCGGGATCATGATCCCCAGCGCCAGGTAAAGCCCCATCAGCGCATTGCCGCGAAACCGGTATTCCGACAGCGCAAAGGCCGCCATCGCCCCGAACAGCAGCACGAAGAACAGGCTGCCCAGCGTGACGATCATCGAGTTCTGGAAATACAGCAGGAAGTCGCCCTGTTGCAGCACCGTCCGGTAGCCGACCAGATCGAAGGTCGCGGGCGTCGGCAGGGCCAGCGGATCGGCAAAGATCGCCCGGCGCGACTTGAAGCTGTTGACCACGATCACGAAGACCGGGAACAGCGCGATCATTGTATAGAGGATCAGCACCCCGTGGGCGGCGATGCTGCGGGCGGTCGAATGGCGGGCGGTGCTCATGGCCGGTCCTCAGAACTGATAGCGGCGCAGCCGCGTCTGGATGGTGAACAGGTAGATGCAGACGCCCACCAGGATGATCCCGAACATGGCGGTGGCAATCGTCGCGCCCATATGCGGATCGCCCAGTTGCAGCTGGAAGCCGAAGAAGGTGCGATAGAGGAAGGTGCCCAGGATGTCGGTGGCGAAATTCGGCCCGGCCAGCGCGCCCTGGCTGACATAGATCAGGTCGAACGCATTGAAGTTGCCAACGAAGGTCAGGATCGAGATGATCCCGATCGCCGGCAGGATCAGCGGCAGCTTGATCTTGCGGAACTGCGACCAGCCGGTGACGCCGTCCATCTCGGCCGCCTCGATCACCTCGTCGGGGATCGACAGCAGCGCGGCGTAGATCAGCATCATCGGGATGCCCACGAACTGCCAGACCGACACCAGCGCCAGCGTGGTCAGCGCGCTGCCCTCGCGGCCCAGCCAGGGCGCGAACAGCGATTTCAGCCCCACCGCATCCAGCATCCCGGGCGCGATGCCCCAGATCGGCGACAGGATCAGCTTCCACACGAAACCCACCACCACGAAACTCAGGATCGTCGGAATGAAGATCGCGGTGCGATAGAAGGCCGCCATCCGCAACCGGGGCGAGGACAGCAGCGCCGCCAGCAGGATGCCGATGGGATTCTGCACCAGCATGTGCACCAGAAAGAACCAGGCATTGTTGCCCAGCGCGTTCCAGAAGGCGCCCGACCAGCGCGGATCGCCGAACAGCGTGGCGAAATTCGCCAGCCCGACAAACACCCGGTTGCCCTGATCCAGGTTGAACAGCGACAGGTTCAGCGTGCCGATCAGCGGCACGATCATGATCGCGGTATAGACCAGCAGCGCGGGGGCCAGAAACACCCCGACATGCCAGCGAAACGGCTTTCGCTGCGCCATCGCTCACCTCATCTTCTGTGCGGAAATATCCTCGGGGGGTCCGGGGGGCGGAAGGCCCCCCGGCCATCGCCGGGCCGTCAGGCCCGGCAGGCGCTCACTGCTGCGGCTGGTACCACGAGGCCAGCCCCTCCTGCAGCCGCGCCGCCGCATCCTCGGGCGTCTCGGCGCCGGTGATGACATTGGCGCTGGCATTCCAGGTCTCGTTTTCCAGGTTCGGCGTGCCGCGCGACAGGATCTGGTAGGTGGAGCGGATGGTCGGCTCGCAGGTCTCGCGCCAGCCGACGAAGTCCTGCGCAAGCGGGTCGGCCATCTCGACCGGTGCGGAATTCAGCGAGAAAAAGCCCGGCAGCGCGTTCGCGTACAGCGTCGCGAAGTCGGGCGATCCGACCCATTCCAGGAAGGTCCGCGCGGCCTCGGCATTGGGCGACGCCGCGTTCAGCCCCAGCGCGATGTCGGTGTGGTCGCTGATATAGCAGGTGTCGCCGGCCGCCGCGACCGGCGGCGCGAAAGCCCCCATCTCGAAGGCGCCCTCGATCTGCGGGGTAAAGACGCCGATCTCCCAGGACCCGGCCGGATAGATCGCGGCGCGGCCCAGGGTGAACAGGTTCTGGCTGTCGGGATAGGTCTGCGCCTCGAAGCCGTCGCCCAGGTAATCCTTCCAGCGCGCCAGCTGGCGGAACGGCTCGACCCAGGCCTCGTCGGTCAGCTTCTGGCTGCCCTCGATCAGCGCCTTGCGGCCTTCCTCGCCCTTCCAGAAGGTCGGCCCGATATTCTGATAGCCCATGGTCGCGGCTTCCCACTGGTCCGCCGTGCCCATCGCCATCGGGATATAGCGGCCGTCCTCCTTGATCTTGTCCAGCACCGCGTAGAACTCGTCCAGCGTCGCGGGCGGCGTCAGCCCAAGTTCGTCGAAGGCGGTCTTGTTGTAGATGAAGCCGTGGATGACCGAGGCCATCGGCACGCAAAAGGTTGCCGCGCCGTCATCGGTCTGCCAGGCCGATTTGGCGACATCCGAGAAATTCGCCATCGCCGCCAGATCGGTCAGATCGGCCAGCTTGCCCTTGCTGAACAGTTCCAGCGAGGCATCGAAGGGCCTGCAGGTGATCAGATCCCCCGCCGATCCGGCGTCCAGCTTGGAATTCAGCACGGCATTGTACTCGGCCGGCGCGGTCGGCGCGAAATTCACCTTGATGCCGGGATGGGCGGCCTCGAAGGCCGGGATGATCTGCTGCTGCCAGATGGTCAGGTCGTCATTGCGCCAGCTTTCGATGGTCAGCGTCACGTCCTGCGCGGCGGCGGCGCCGGCCAGCACGGTGCTGGCCAAGAGCGCGAGGCGAAGGGTTGGGGTCATGGTCGTCTCCCTGGTATGCGGGGCCTTTGCGGCCCCCTGGTTGAACGTCGGGCCTCAGCCCATCAGCGGCGCCAGATGGCCGCCGCTGTCGCGCAGCGCGTCGCTTGCGGTATCGGGTGCGGCGCCGCGCGCGACCAGGATGGCGGGCTTTACCGCGCCCCCGGTGCGGGCCAGCGCGGCCTCGGCCTCGGGGCGGGGCACCCCGGCCAGTTCTGCCACGATCCGCGCCGCCCGGTCGACCAGCTTGGCGTTGTCGGCGATCAGGTTGACCATCTGCCCGTCATGGACATGGCCCAGTCCGATGCCGACCATCACCGAAATCATGTTCAGCGCCACCTTCTGCGCCGTGGCCGCGCCCATCCGGGTCGATCCGGCGACCATCTCGGCGCCGGTATCCAGCAGCACGGCAATCTCGGCGGCGTCCAGCAGCGCCGATCCGGCGACATTGGCGATGCCGGTGACGGTGACGCCGCGCGCCCGCGCGGCGGTTGCGACGGCCAGCGCATAGGGCGTGGTCCCCGAGGCCGACACCACCAGAAGCGCGTCGCCCCGGCCCAGCCCGGCGCGGTCCAGATCGGCCAGCGCCAGCGCCGGGTCGTCCTCGACACCCCCATGCATCCGCAAGAGCGCGTCGGGCCCGCCGGCGAACAGCATCGGCGTGCGGTCGGGCGCCAGCCCGAAGGTGCCGGGCAGTTCCAGGCAATCGGCCAGCGCCATCAGCCCCGAGCTTCCGGCCCCGGCATAGCCCATCCGCCCGCCGCCGCGCAGCGCCGCAACGCCGGCTTCGGCGGCGCGCCCCAGCGCCGGGATCGCCGGCACCAGCGCCGCCAGCGCGCCACGCTGCGCCTCCAGCAGCAGCGCCATCGCCTGCGCCGCCGGCTGGCGGTGCAAGCCCTGCGCGGCAGGGTGGCGGGCTTCGGTACTGCGAATGGTCATCTGATTCTCCCCTGTCGCTCTATAATGCCAAAACAATACCACTTGTAAAGTGCCTTGATGAAAGGTCCGAAAAACGGCCAAAATGACGGAAAATGCACATTACCACTTGCCAGTTGGTATTGCTTTGGTATCTTACCGCTCAAAGGGGGAGCCGATGGTGCTGTATCTGGGGATCGATGGGGGCGGGACAGGGTGTCGCGCGGCGCTGGCCGATCGCAACGGGCAGGTGCTGGGCCTCGGCACCGGCGGGCCGGCCAACATCAACACCGATGTCGAGGCCGCGGCCGGCAACATCGTCGCCGCCGCGACCCAGGCGCTGGCGGCATCCGGCAGCGGCGCCGGCCCGGCCGACCTGGTCGCCGTCCTCGGCCTTGCCGGCGGCACCATGCGCGCCGCCACCGACCGGCTGGCCGCGATCCTGCCCTTCGCGCGCATCCGCATCGTCAATGACGGCATCACCGCGGCGCGCGGCGCGCTGGGCTCGGATGACGGCATCCTGGCGGCGATGGGCACCGGCTCGGTCTTTGCGGTGCAGCGCGGCGGCGAGCTGCGCCAGGTTGGCGGGCGCGGCTTCCTGATGGGCGACGAGGGCAGCGGCGCGGTCCTTGGCCGCAGCCTGCTGTCGCAGGCGATGCGCGCCGCCGACGGCTTTCACCCGATGTCGCCGCTGTTGGCCGTGATCCTCGAGGAATTCGGCGGCACCGAGGGGATCATCGGCTTTGGCAACACCGCCCGCCCGGCCGATTTCGCCAGGCTGGCGCCGCGCATCGTCGCCTCGGACGACCCCGCCGCCCGCGCGATCCTCGACGCGGCGGTGGCCGGGTTGCGCGCCGCGATCGCGACGCTTCAGGACGGCGACAGCCTGCCCGTCGTGTTCACCGGCGGGCTGGGGCCGCATTACGCCGCGCGCCTCGCCGGCGACTGGCCGCAGCGCCCGGCGCGCGGCAGTTCGGTCGATGGCGCGCTGGCCATGGCGATGGAAACCGGGGCGCTGGAATCCGGGTCACCGGAAACCGGGGCACCGGAAACCGGGGCGCCCGAATGAGCGACCTGTTCACCCCCGCCGCCTTCGCCGATCCCAATTCCGGCCCGCTGTATCTGCAACTGCACCGCCGCATCGCCGAGGCCATCGCGGCGGGCGACCTGCGCCCCGGCGACAGCCTGCCATCCGAACGCGAGATGGCGGCGCTGACCGGGCTGTCGCGCGTCACCGTGCGCAAGGGGGTCGAGGCGCTGGTCGCCTCGGGGCAGCTGGTGCAGAAGCGCGGCTCGGGCACCTTCGTCGCGCCGCAGGTGGAACGGCTGGAACAGGCGCTGTCACTGCTGACCTCGTTCACCGAGGACATGCAGCGGCGCGGCATGCAGGTCGAAAGCCGCTGGCTGGCGCGCGGCCTGCACACCCCCGCGCCCGAAGAGGTGATGGCCCTTGGCCTTGGCGCCAATGACCGCGTGGCCCGGCTGGAACGGGTGCGCAGTTCCGACGGTGTGCCGCTGGCCATCGAACGGGCCTCGCTGCCGGCCCGGCTGCTGCCCGATCCCGAAACCGTCGATGCGTCGCTCTATGCGGTGCTGGAGGCGCGCGGCAACCGTCCGGTCAGGGCGGTGCAGCGCATCTCGGCCGCCAATCTCGGCCCGAAGGACGCCGACCTGCTGGGCGTGGCGACCGGCGCTGCCGGGCTGCGCATCGAGCGGCTGTCCTACCTGCCATCCGGGCAGGTCGTCGAATTCACCCGATCCCTCTATCGCGGCGACGCCTATGATTTCGCCGTCGAGCTGAAACTCGCCCCCGAGGCGGAAAGGACATCCTGATGACCCAGAGCCACATGGCCCGAGAAGTGGCCGAGATCCCCGAGGCCGCCGCCCGCTTCCTGGACCGCTCGCGCAGCGCGCTGGCCGATGCCGGCGCGGCGCTCAGGGCGCGCGATCCGGCGCTGGTGGCCACCGTCGCGCGCGGCTCGTCGGACCATGCCGCGACCTATCTGAAATACGCCGTCGAATTGCAGGCCGGCATCCCGGTCGCCTCGGTCGGCCCCTCGGTCGCCTCGATCTATCGCCGGCCGCTGCGGCTGGGGGGCGCGGCCTGCATCGGCATCTCGCAATCCGGCCGCAGCCCCGACATCGTCGAGATGATGCGCGCCGCCGCCGAGGGCGGCGGGCTGTCCATCGCCATCACCAACCACGAGGACAGCCCGATGGCGCAGGTCTCGGCGCATTGCCTGGCCCTTCAGGCGGGCGAGGAGAAAAGCGTCGCCGCCACCAAGACCTTCGTGAATTCGGTGCTGGCGGGCCTCGCGCTTGTGGCGGAATGGCGCGAGGACGCGGCGCTGCGCCGCGCCGTGGCCGACCTGCCGCAGGCCCTTGCACAGGCGGTGACGCTGGACTGGTCGCCGCTGTCGGCGCGGCTGGCGCGGGCCTCGTCGGCCTTCGTGCTGGGGCGCGGGCCGGGCTATGCAATCGCCTCGGAAGCGGCGCTGAAGATGAAGGAAACCTCGGGCATCCATGCCGAGGCCTACAGCGCCGCCGAGGTGCTGCACGGCCCCGCCGCCATCGTGCAGGCGCAGTTCCCGGTGCTGGCGCTGGGGGTCGAGGATGCCGCCCTGCCGCAATTGCTGGCCACCGCCGAACGCATGGCGGGGCAGGGCGCGGATGTCTTCGTCACCGGCGGCGATGCCCCCGGCGCGACCCGGCTGCCCGCGGTCGGCGGGCTGCATCCGCTGGTCGCGCCGCTGGTGCTGATCGCCGGCTATTACGCCTTTGTCGAGGGTCTGGCGCGGCGGCGGGGCTTTGATCCCGACACGCCGCCGCATCTGCGCAAGGTCACGGAGACGGTCTGATGCGCCACGTCCTGGCCGGCGCGCGGATCTTCGACGGCGCGGCGCTGCGTGACGGCGCGGCGCTGGTGATCGAGGACGGGCGCATCGCCGCGATCCTGCCCGAGGCCGAGGCCGGCCCGCCGACCAGCCGGCTGGCGGGGATCATCGCGCCGGGCTTTCTGGATCTTCAGGTGAATGGCGGCGCCGGGCTGATGGTCGGCGCCGGCACCGATGTCGCGGCGCTGCGCCGGATCTGCGCCGCCCATCGCGACCTTGGCACGGCGGGCATCCTGCCCACGCTGATCACCGACACGCCCGAGGCGACCGCCGCCGTGATCGCCGCCGGGATCGAGGCCGCGCGCCAGGAGGTGCCGGGCTTTCTGGGCCTGCATCTGGAAGGCCCGCATCTGGACCCGCGCCGCAAGGGCGCCCATGATCCGGCGCTGATCCGGCCGATGACCGACGACGATCTGGCGCGGCTCTGCGCGGCGGCGGCGGCGCTGCCCGCGCTGATGGTGACGCTGGCGCCCGAGTCCGCCCGGCCCGACCAGATCGCCGCCCTGCGCGGCGCCGGCGCGGTGGTCAGCCTCGGCCACAGCGATTGCGACCTCGCGGCTGCCGAGGCCGCCCTTGCCGCCGGCGCGACCTGCGCCACGCATCTGTTCAACGCCATGAGCCAGATGGGCAACCGCCAGCCGGGGCTGGTCGGCGCGGTGCTTTCGGGCAGCGCGCAGGCCGGGCTGATCGCGGACGGCATCCATGTCCATCCGGCCATGCTGCGCATCGCGCTGCGGGCCCGGCCCGAGGGGCTGTTCCTCGTCACCGACTGCATGGCCTTCGCGGGCACCGCGCTGACCCAGATGACCCTCGGCGGTCGCCGCATCCGGCGCCACGATGGCCGGCTGACGCTGGATGACGGCACGCTGGCCGGCGCGGATCTGGGCCTCGTGGATGCGCTGCGGCTGATCGCGGCCCTGCCCGAGGGCGGGCTGGCCCGCGGGCTTGCGATGCTGACCGCCGAACCGGCGCGGCTGCTGGGGCGGCCAGGGGGCAGGGGCCGGCTGCGCCCCGGCGCGCCGGCCGACCTGACCCTTGTCGATGCCGGGCTGACCCGCGCCCGGCTGTGGTCGCCCGCAGAGGCCGCCTAGCCGCGCGTGCCCGCCCGCGCAGCCTGCGCGTCCCGCCGCCCGGCTTGCGCGATCTGCGCGATCACCCCGCTGGCCACGGCGGCCGTGCCGCGCCAGTCGGTCAGCCCGCGCCCGGCCTGTCGCGCGGCGCGGGCCAGCCCCGCGCGCAGGCCTCGATCCTGCAGCAGCCGGCGCAGCGCGGCCGCGAAGGCCTCGGGATCGTCGGGCGGCACCAGCAGCCCTGCCGCCCCGGGCACGGTGTCGGGGACCGCGCCGACGCGGCAACTGACCACCGGCAGCCCGCGCAGCAGCGCCTCGTCGAAGACGATGCCATAGCCCTCGTGCCGGGTGGCCAGCGCAAAGATCGACGCCTCGGCGTAAAGCCGCTGGAGGGCGTCGTCGGTCACGCGCCCCGCCAGCCGGATGCGCCCGGCCTCGGGCGAGGCGCGGCATTGCACGGCCAGCGCGCCGGCATGGGCGGCGTCCCAGGGATTGCCGACGATCACCGCCTGCCAGTCCAGATCCGCCAGCCCCTCCAGCGCCGCGATCAGGGTGTCATGCCCCTTGCGCGGATGAAGGATGCCGACCGACAGGATCAGCGGCGGGTCGACCGGTGCCGGCGGCAGGCGCGGCGGATCGACGCCGGGCCGCGCGATGCTGATGCGGGCCGGCGGGACGGCGTAATCCTCGATCAGGATGCGGCGCGTGTGCGGGCTTGGCACCAGCACATGTTCCATCAGCGCCAGATTGGCGCGCTCGGTCGCGAAAAGATGCGCGCGTCGATCGGCGGCGAGGCCGCTTTCCAGCGCCAGCGGGTGATGCACCATCGCGACCATCGGCGCCCGCACCCCCTGCAGCCCCCCCGTCTCGACCGCGCCGGACAGGAACCCGTCGAGGATCAGCACCCGGCCCGGATCGACGCCCTGCAGCGCCGCGACGGTGTCGGCCATGTCGCCCGCCGGCGGGTCGGGAAAGCTGGCCGGCAGTTCCAGATGCTGCATGTCATGGCCCAGGTCGCGCAGCCCCTCCAGCAGCCGGCGTTCATAGACATAGCCGCCGGTCAGCGTGGCGATGTCGCCGGGGATCGCGAAGGCGGCGGGGGCGCGGTTCACCTGCGGGCCTGCTCGGGCGCGTAGATGGCGAGGATGCGCCGCTCGACCAGCGCCGCGGCGGCGTAGCACAGCGCCGAGATTGCGGTCACGACCACCACCGCCGCCCACAGCATGTCGTAATCCGAGACCGAGGCCGACAGCGCCATCAGGCTGCCCAGCCCGCGCCCCGTGGTCAGCCATTCGACGACCGTGACCGCCAGGATCGCCGCCGGCACCGCCATCCGCGCCGCCGCGAACAGCGCGGGCAGCATCGCCGGGATGCGCACATGGACCAGCTGGCGCAGCGAGCCCGCGGCATAGGTCCGGAACACGTCCAGCACCTGTCCGGGCGCCTGTCGCAGCCCGTGCAGGCAGGCCACCAGCGTCGGAAAGAACACCATGACCGCGACCAGCGTGATCGTGCCCGCCGCGCCGCGCCCCAGAAACAGCACCACCAGCGGCGCGGTGGTCACGATCGGGATCGAGCGCAGCGCGACCGCCACCGGCATGACCACCGCCGCCAGTCCCGGGGCCAGCACCAGCGCCATCGCCAGCCCCGCACCCAGCGCCAGCCCGGCCAGGTAGCCCGGCAGCAGGAACACCGCCGTCTCGGCCAGCGCGGCCAGCAGCGCGGCCCGCATCTGCGCCGCATCGGGCGCCCAGAACAGCGCCTCCGCCACGTCCCGGGGGCGCTTGGCGAAGAAGGCGTTCAGCCCGGCCAGTTCCATCGCGCCCCACCACAGGGCCAGCACCGCCAGCACCACCAGCCCGGCCTGCGCGGCCTCGCGCCATCCGCCCGCGACGGCCGCGCGGGGCGGCGCGAGGATGACGGGCGGGCGATCGCGCAGCGTCAGCCGCCCGATCAGGCCGATCCCCGCATAGACCGCCATCGACACCGCCGCCGCCAGCAGCGCGATGGCCCACAGCGCCGGCACGTCCATCGCCCGCAGGAAGCGGATCGTCAGCACGCCCATGCCGCGTTCGGCGCCCGTGAACTCGCCCACCATCGCGCCCAGGAAGGCCGCGGGCGCGGCGATCTGAAGCCCCGCGAACAGATAGGGCAGGGCTGCGCGGGCACGCACATGGACCAGCTCGCTCCAGCGTCCCCGGCCATAGCTGTGGACCAGATCCAGCCAGCCCGAGGGCGTCGCGCGCAGCCCGGTCAGCAGCGGGATCAGCGTGGTGTAATAGACCGCCAGCGCCGCCAGAACGATCTGCGGCCCCGCGCCCGGCCCCAACAGGACCCGCAGGATCGGGCCGGTGGCGATCAGCGGCAGGCAGAACACCACCAGCGCCAGCCCGGTCACCAGCCCCGACAGGCGCGGCCAGACCAGCGCCAGCCCGGCCAGCAGCAGCGCCGCCAGATTGCCCGCCAGAAACCCCGCCGCGGCATTGCCCAGCGTCACCGCCAGCGACCGTGCGACCAGCCCCGGATGACCGGCGATCCAGCCCGCCACCTGCCCGGGCCCGGCGATCAGCCGGCTGTCGGCCAGCGCCACGGCCAGCAGCGCCCAGCCCGCCAGCAGGGCGGCCATGCCGGCCAGGGGCGGCGCCAGCGCCGCGATCCGCGGCGGGGCGGCCCGCAGCAGGGGGGCAGGATGCGTCATTGCGCGGCCAGCGGCGTGTTCTCGGCGTCCGACAGCGCCAGCGCGGCGGTCACCTGCGCGGCGATGGCGCGGAACGCGGCGCTCTCGGGCAGCGCCGCCCCGCGCGGGCGCTGCAGCGGCACCGCGATGTCGGCCATGATCCGCGCCGGGCGGGGCGACAGGACCAGCACCCGGTCGGACAGCATCACCGCCTCGGGCACGGAATGGGTCACCAGCAGCGTGGTGGTGCCGCGCGGCTGCCACAGCGGCGGCAGGTCGCGGGCCAGCTGCTGCCGGGTCAGCTCGTCCACCGCGCCGAAGGGCTCGTCCAGCAGCAGGATCCGCGGCCGCGTGGCCAATGCGCGGGCGATCGCGGCGCGCTGGCGCATGCCGCCCGACAGCGCGGCGGGACGCGTGTCGGCAAAGCCGTCCAGCCCGACCAGCCCGATGAGGTCCTCGACCAGCACCGGATCGGCGGGTTGCCGCGCCAGCTTGCGCGCCAGCGCCACGTTTCCCCGCACGCTGAGCCAGGGCAGCAGCGAGGGGTCCTGGAAGGCCACCGCCAGCGCGCCCTGCCGCGCCTGCCCGGCGGGGGGCAGGCCGGCAATGCGGACCTCGCCCGCGCTGGGCTGTTCAAGCCCCGCGACCAGCCGCAGCAGGGTGGACTTGCCGCAGCCCGACGGCCCGACCAGGGCCGTTGTCTGGCCCTCTGCGAAGGTGACATCGATCGGCCGCAGCGCCTGCACGCCGCCGGGATAGGTCTTGGCAAGGCCGACGCAGGTGATCCGCGCGGGCGGGGCCGGATCGGGCGGGCCGGACACTGGCGGGCCGGACACTGGCGGGCCTGTCTCAGCCGCCATGAACGTCCTCGAGGATCGAGCGGTCCCACAGATCGGCGCTGACCGGCCGGTCAAGCAGGGCCAGCGTCTCGATATTGGCCTCGACGCTGTCATCCGACCACCAGCCGAAGCCCTTCGCGTCGGTCAGGTCGGAAAACATCAGCGGCACCTGACGTTCGGCCTGCATCGTCTGGGTCGGCAGGTCCAGCCCGGCATCGGGGAACATCCGCAGCGTCAGCGCGGCGGCGGCGGCGGTGTCGGCGCGATAGGCCTCCCAGCCGCGCACCTCGCCGCGCATCAGCGCGACCAGCTCGGCGCGGCGATTGGCCAGGCTGTCCTCGGTGGCGATATAGGTCTGGGAATGGACCGCATAGCCATGATCGGCCATCAGCATGGTCTGCGCCTCGATGCCGTTGATCGCCATGGCCACCGGCAGGTCGGTTTCCCAGCACAGCAGGCAATCGACCTCGCCGGCGATCAGCGGCTGGGCCGAATACTGCGTCGGCACGATCTCGATGGCGTCGATGTCGACGCCGTTCAGCGTGCACAGCGCCTGCAGCACCGGCCGGTTGGCCAGGGCCATGCCGATGCGCAGCCCGGCCAGGTCGGCGGGCGCGTTCACCGGCCGCGCCGGCAGCGAGGCGATGGCGAAGGGGTTCTTCTGCATGGCCACGCCGATGATGCGGAAGGGCGCGCCCTCTGCCACCGCCGCGGCCGTGTAATCGGCCGCCGAGACCCCGACCAGCGCCGTTCCCGAAACCACCGGCGGCTCGACCGGGGCGTTCGGGCCGCCCTGCAGCAGCGTCACCTCCAGCCCGGCCTCGCGCCACCAGCCGTTCTCGGCGGCCAGATAGCTGCCCGCGAACTGCACCGAATGCAGCCAGGACAATTGCAGGGCGACGGCGGCGGGCGTCTGCGCGCGGGCGGCGCGCAGGCCAAGCGCGGCGCCCGCCAGCCCGGCCGCGCCCGTGGCGATCAGGCCGCGCCGGGTCAGGGTGGCATGGGTCATCGGGTCATCTCCTTGATGAGACGGATTCGGGGACAGTCTGCGGGCGGGCCCGGCTCTTCAACCTCTTGCGGCTGCGATGCGTTCCCTGCGCCGCCGCCGTCGCGGCCGGGTGCGGGGCGGCGCAGCAGGACGACAAGGCCGGGCAGGCTGGCCAGCAGGAAGATCAGCCCGAAGGCGATGCTGGCCGCCAGCCCGGCGCCGGGGCTGAACCCGGCCATCGGGAACAAGGCGGCCGCGGCCCCCTCGCGCAGGCCCCAGCCGCTGATCGACAGCGGGATCAGCATCGCGAACAGGATCATCGGCAGCATCACCAGCGCGGCCAGCAGCGGCAGGGCGGTGCCGGTCGCGCGGGCCGCGAAGGCAAAGCCCGCGAGGTTGGCCGCGACGGTGCCAAGGCTCAGCAGGATCTGCCGGCCCAGCACCCCGCGCGCCAGCAACCCGGCCCGCAGCGCCTCGCGCAGCGATCCCGCCAGCCGCGCCAGCCGCCCGTCGCCGCCGCGCGGCAGGCCGACCAGCGCCGCGGCCAGCGCCACCGCGCCAAGGCAGGCCAGCAGCGCCTGCAGCAGCCAGCCGGGCAGCGGCGGCTGGCCCGACAGCGTCAGCGCCGCCGCGACCGCGCCCAGCAGCACCGCCAGCAGCACCGCGTTGCCCATCAGCCGCTCCAGCATCACGGCCTGACCGGCGCGCAGCATCCCGCCGCCGCTGGCATTGCGCAGCGCCCGGCCGACATCGCCGAGCATGCCGCCGGGCAGCGTCTGGTTGACCAGCTGCGCCAGGTAGTATTCGCCCAGCGCCCGGCGCCGCCCCAGCCCGATCCCCAGCCGTGCCGCCGTCAGTCGCCAGCGCAGCGCGGCCAGCACCGTCTGCAGGCTCAGCGCGGCCAGTGCCGCCAGCGCCCAGCCCGGATGCAGCCCGCGCAGCCGGGCCAGCGCCTCGCCGCCCGCCAGCGCCGTCCACAACAGCGCCAGCAGTGCGGCGGCCACGGCAAGGCGGGCCGGCAGCGCGGCGCGGCTCATGCCGGCGCCCCGTCATCGCCAAAGCCGCCCAGGATCAGGTCGCGCATCGCATCCATCGGCAGCGTCGCGCTGCCCGGCGCGGGGACCAGCCCCGGCGCAAAGCCCCATGCCGCCGCCCGGTCCACCAGCGCCGCCGGGCCGATCACATGCATCGCCACGTCGGGCCGGTCGTCCAGCGCGATCGTCGGCGCGGCCTGGTGATCGCCCAGCAGCAGGATCAGCGGCGCCTCGGGGCCCTGCCGGGCGGCGTAGTCCAGCGCCGCCTGCAGCGCATAGTCGATCGCGGCCCGATACTGGCGGCGCACCCGGTCGCGGTCCTGCCAGACGACGCGCGGCGGATCGCCTTCCGCGGCCATCGCGTCGAAGGCGCGCCCGTCGCCGATCGCCTCCCAGGGCAGCATCCGCGGCACAGGCGTCCAGGGCGCGTGCGACGAGATCAGCGCCACCTGCGCGAACAGCCGCCGCTCGTCCCGGCCCTCGCGCAGCAGCCGGTCGGTGGCGGCAAGGGTGAACTGGTCGGGCATGGTGACCCAGTTGAAGGGCTGGCCCCGATAGCCCAGATCGGCGGCGGCCAGCACCCTGTCAAAGCCCATCCGCGCGGCCTCGGGCCAGGGCCGGGTGATCGCCGGCATCACCGCCGCGGTGCGAAAGCCGGCCCGCCGCGCATGGTGGAACAGCGACTGCCGGCCGCTGGCCAGCAGCGCGCGATGGCGCGTCTGGTCGCTGATCCACAGCCCGTTGGCGAAGGTCGCGTGCGACAGCCAGCTTTGCCCGCCCTGCGTCGGCGCGGTCAGGAAGCCGCTGCGCATCGCCAGCCCGGCCTGCGCCAGACGCGCCTCGGCCCGGCGCAGGGTCGGCAGGTGGCTGGCCGCGTATGGGTCGGTGTCAAAGCTGGTCCGGCCATAGCTTTCCACGAAGATCACCAGAACGTCGCGGTCGATGGCCGACAGCAGCCCCGTGCGCCCCGCGAAGGGATCGCGTGCCGCCGTCTGCCGCAGGTCGCGCAACTCGGCCAGGGTGCGCTGGGCCAGGGCCAGCCGCGCGGCGGCATAGGCGGCGTTGTCGGCGCGGATCTGCTGGCCGGCCATCGCGGCCAGCATCGCGCCGCCCGCCAGCGCCGCCACCACGCGCTGGCCGCCCCGCCAGGGCCGCGCCGACCACGCCCCGGTCGCCCGCCAGATCAGCCACAGGATCGCCAGCGCGGCCAGCCCTGCGGCCAGCGCCGCGCCCAGCGCGGCCGGCCGGCCCAGGCTGCCCGCGATCAGCCGCAGCGCCGCGTCGATCAGCGGCAGGTCGGCGACCGGGTTGAAGGCCCTCCCGAGGCTCGACTGCATCGCCAGATCGGCCAGTTTCAGCATCGCCAGCCCGCCCAGCGCCAGCGTCGCGACGATCCGCCCGGCCCGCCCGGTCAGGCACAGCAGCGCCAGCAGCACCGGCAACTCGGCCGGCAGCCGCGCCAGCGCCGGCAGTGCCGCCCCCGGCCGGGCCGGCAGGGCCAGCACCAGATGCAGCGCCAGCGCCGCGGCGCCAAGGGCGACCAGCGCGCCCCTCACCGCCGTCCTGCCGCCAGCCACAGCACGTCCACCGCGAAGGACCAGGCCAGCGCCGCCGCCGCGCCCCGCGTCAGCCAGACCGCCGCCTCGACGGGCAGGCCGGGCAGCTGCAGAACCAGAAGCGCGGCCAGCTGGACCACGCAGATCGCCTTGCGCGACCGCCGCGGCGGCAGCGGCGCCCGCAGCCAGGGCCATGCCGCGCCGGCCGCGACGAAGCCATAGCGCATCACCCCCAGGGCCAGAACCTCGGCGCCGATGCCGCCGCCCGCCAGCGCGTGCAGCGACAGGATCAGCGCCAGCGCGGCATCGACCTCGACATCGAAGCGCGCCCCGAAATCCGAGGCAAGACCGCTGCGCCGCGCCAGCCAGCCATCGACCCCGTCCAGCGCCAGCGCCAGCCCGCCCAGCAGCGCGACCGGCAGGCCCGAGGCCGCGCCGCCCGCCAGCGGCGCCAGCAGCGCCGCGACCAGCGCCCCGCGCAGCAGCGTCACCAGATTGCCCGGCCCCAGCCGGTCATGCGGATAATGCCGCCGCATCAGCCGCGCCACGGCCGCCACCCCGGCCAGATACAGCGCCGCCGCGGCCGCCCAGCCCGCGGCCCCGCCCGGCAGCCCCGCTGCCCGGCAGGCCAGCATCAGCGCCAGCCCCGCCAGCGCCGCCCGCGCCAGCGGGGCGACGGGCGGCCCGCCGACGGCCCGTCGCGGTGGCGGGATGCCGGGGGTGGGGGCGATGCTGGGGGCGGGCCGGGTCGGACACATTCGGCCAAGCCTATGCCAAGCCCGCCCCGGGTCAAGCGCGACCTGTCGCCGCGCTTTGCAGATCGCCCGCGCCGGGTTACGCTGCCCGCGACGCCCTGCAAGGAGCCTGACATGCCCGACGACCCGCATGGCTACCGGACGCCCGCGCGGATGCTGCACTGGGGCATTGCCGCGGCGGTCCTGCTGATGATCCCGGCCGGGCTGGTGATGACGCGCGAGGGGCTGGACCGCGGGCTTCAGGACACGCTGTTCCTGTTCCACAAGAATACCGGCGTGCTGCTGCTGCCCTTCATCCTCGCCCGGCTGGCCTATCGGCTGCGCCACCCGCCGCCGCCGCTGCCGGCCTCGGTGCCCGGCTGGCAGCGGCGCATCGCCGGCCTCAGCCACGGGCTGCTGTATGTGCTGCTGATCGTCATGCCGCTCAGCGGCTTCGTGCGGGTGCGCGCCGGCGGCTTCCCGATCGAGCTGCTGGACGCGCTGGGCGCCGGCCCCTGGCTCGCCAAGTCCGAGACGCTGGCCGGGGCGGCCCAGTCGCTGCACGCCGCGGCGGGCTTTGCCCTGATTGCCCTGCTGGCGCTGCATCTGGGGGCCGCGGCCCAGCACGCGCTGATCCTGCGCGACGGGGTCTGGTCGCGGATCTGGCCGCCCCGCGCCCCGCGCTGAGATCCGCGCCCGCCGCCGCCGCCTCCGCCGCGGACCGCGAAGGACGGGGATCGCGAAGGACGGGGATCGCGAAGGACGGGGATCGCGAACGGAAAGGGGCCGGGGGCGCATCGCTGCGCCGCCCGGCCCCGATCCCTCTGCGCCGGCTGCGATCAGGCCAGTGACCGGTTCAGGTATTCATCGACCTTTTCCAGATAACCCATCGTGGTCAGCCATTTCTGGTCGGGGCCGACCAGCAGCGCCAGGTCCTTGGTCATGTGGCCGTCCTCGACCGCCTGCACCGTCACCTTCTCCAGCGTTTCGGCAAAGGTCATCAGCGCGGCGTTGTCGTCCAGCTTGGCGCGGTGCTTCAGTCCGCCGGTCCAGGCAAAGATCGACGCGATCGAGTTGGTCGAGGTCGCCTTGCCCTTCTGGTGTTCGCGGTAATGGCGCGTCACGGTGCCGTGCGCGGCCTCGGATTCCACGATCTTGCCGTCCGGCGTCATCAGCACCGAGGTCATCAGCCCGAGGCTACCGAAGCCCTGCGCGACGGTGTCGGACTGCACGTCGCCGTCATAGTTCTTGCAGGCCCAGACATAGCCGCCCGACCATTTCATCGCGCTGGCCACCATGTCGTCGATCAGGCGATGCTCGTAGGTGATGCCGGCGGCCTTGAAGCGGTCCTCGAACTCGTCCTCGTAGACCTTCTGGAACAGGTCCTTGAAGCGGCCGTCATAGGCCTTGAGGATGGTGTTCTTGGTCGACAGATAGACCGGCACGCCGCGCGACAGCCCGTAATTCATGCTGGCGCGGGCGAAATCCAGGATCGACTCGTCCAGGTTGTACATCGCCATCGCCACACCGGCGCCGGGCGACTGGAACACCTCGTGCTCGATCGTCTCGCCGTCATCGCCGACGAACTTGATGGTCAGCCTGCCCTTGCCCGGAAAGCGGAAATCGGTGGCGCGATACTGGTCGCCGAAGGCGTGGCGGCCGACGATGATCGGCTGGGTCCAGCCCGGCACCAGCCGCGGCACGTTCTTGCAGATGATCGGCTCGCGGAAGATCACGCCGCCAAGGATGTTGCGGATCGTGCCGTTCGGGCTGCGCCACATCTTCTTCAGGCCGAACTCCTCGACGCGGGCCTCGTCGGGGGTGATGGTGGCGCATTTCACGCCGACGCCGTGCTGCTTGATCGCCTCGGCGGCATCCACGGTGATCTGGTCGTCGGTGCGGTCGCGCTCCTCGATGCCGAGATCGTAGTATTTCAGATCGATGTCCAGATAGGGCAGGATCAGCTTCTGCTTGATGAAGTCCCAGATGATCCGGGTCATCTCGTCGCCGTCGAGTTCGACGACGGGATTCGCTACCTTGATCTTCGACATGGATGGTCCCCTTGTTGGCGTCAGGCTGTGCCGCCTCATAGCCGCAAACGGGCGGATTGAAAAGACGGTATGCGATTGTATGCCAAGTTTTTCGCCCGCCCCGCCCGGCCCGTGCGCGCCTCGGCTGCCGACAGGTTGAAGCAGAATTTAGGCGAAATTCTCTCGCGACGACGATGGCGGTGCGCTAAGGCTTGGGGGCATTATGGCCCGCGAGGTTTGTTTCATGCCGACCTATCGAATGATCTATCTCGGCAATTTCGCCGATATCGACCCCAACGAGTCCTCGACCAACGCCGAAGCGGCGACCGGCATCTTCGCGGGGCGCAGCATCGGCGGGTCCACCGACCCGCTGCACGGCCGCGTCCTCGACGTGACGATGAACGACAGCAATGGCGACGGCCAGATCTATCACGACAACTACAGCGGCAGCCAGGAACGCATCAGCTATCAACTGGGCGATCCCCCGGTCAGCTACAGCCGCGAGATCGACGGCGCCTTCCTCGCCTCGGGCACGCAGGTCGTGCGCCTGCTGCCCGACGGCCGGACCGACACCGTCACCACCACGATCCGGGTCTTCCAGGACACCGCCGGCAACACCTTCATGATCCCGCCGCCCGTCACAGGCGGCGAGCCCGGCGAGGTGCAGGCCGTCACCACCTATCCGATCGTCGGCATCCGCCTTCCCGCGGCGCGCAATTTCACCACCCAGCTGGGCATCGCCAGCGCCGACCGCTACAACCTTCAGGGCTTCGTGCCCTGCTTTGCCGCCGGCACGCTGATCCGCACCCCCGATGGCGAGGCGCGGGTCGAGGATCTGGCCGTCGGCGATCCGGTCTGGACCCGCGACCACGGGATCCAGCCGATCCGCTGGCGCGGCCTGCGCCGGCTGGATGCGGCGGAACTGGCCGCCAATCCGCGCCTCAGGCCGGTGCGCATCCGGGCCGGCGCGCTGGGCCCGAACCGGCCGGCGCAGGACCTGACCGTATCGCCGCAGCATCGCGTGCTGATCCGGTCGCAGATCGCGCAGCGGATGTTCAGCGCGCCCGAACTGCTGGTCGCCGCCTGCCAGCTGACCGAGGTGCCGGGGATCGAGATCGTCGCCGATGCGCCGGGCGTGACCTATGTCCACCTGCTGTTCGACCGCCACGAGGTGCTGATGTCGAACGGCGCCGAAACCGAATCGCTGTTCCCCGGCCCGCAGGCCCTGCTGGCGCTGGGCCCGGCGGCCGAGGAAATCCTGACGCTGTTTCCCGAACTGCGCGACGACGCCACCGGCTTTCCCGCCGCGCGGCCCTTTGCCAGCGGTCGCCGCGCCCGGCAACTGGCCGGCCGCCACGCCGCGAAGTCCCGGGCGCTGACCTGTTAGGCCGCCCATCCCTGCGGCCATCCCTGCGGCCGGGCTTGCGGCAGGGCCGGCAGCAGGGCGGGCGCCGCGACGCGGCGCATCGCGGGCCGGCCACAAGGGGGGGGCGGGCTGACGCGGCTCGCCCCTCACCCCCCCCGGCACGGTGATCGGGTACGGTGATCGGGCACGGTGATCGGGCAAAGTGGCGGGGCACGGTGATTGGGCGCGGCGGTGGGGCGCGCTGCGGCGCGGCCGCATCGGGGCACGTCCCGGAACCCCCGACACAAGGCGCGCTGGTCCCTGCCCGTGGCGCGGCGTCGGAAAATGCGCCCCGCAGCGCAAGGAATATTCAAGAACGCGCCAATTCAATATATAATCCGGCTGGTGAAGTTTTACCTGGTGACCTGCCGTGAAACGCATTTCCATATTCTGTGACGGCACCTGGAGCCATGCCGACCAGCGCAACACGACCAATGTCGCGCTGCTCAACGGCCGGGTCCTCGACCACGACGCCGACGGCGTCAGCCAGGTGCAGCGGTATTTTCCCGGCGTCGGCGTGGTGCGGGGCCGCGGCCCGATTTTCGGGCTGGCCGAGAAACTGGCCGGAGGTGCCATGGGCATCGGCCTCGACGACCGCATCCTCGAGGCCTATGGGGCATTGTCGCAGCTCTACGAGCCGGGCGACCAGGTGATGGTGTTCGGCTTCTCGCGCGGGGCCTATACCGCGCGGTCGCTGATCGGGCTGATCCGCAATGCCGGGCTGCCGCCGCGCGTCACCCCGGCGCTGGCGCGCGCCTGCATGGCGCTGTACCGCGATACCGGCCCCGCAACCGCACCCGATGCGCCTGCCAGCCTCGACTTCCGGCTGCGGCATTCGCCCGGCATCACCACCAGCCGCGCCGAGATCGCCTTCCGCGCGGACCGCACCCCCGACGCGGTGCCGTTCCGCATCACCTATCTGGGCTGCTGGGAGACGGTCGGCTCGCTGGGCGTTCCGGCGAACCTGCCGACCGCCTCGCTGCTCAACCGCCGCTACCGCTTTCACGACACCGCGCTGAGCAGCATGGTCATGTCGGCCCGCCACGCGGTCGCGCTGGACGAACGCCGCCGCACATATGCCCCCGCCCTGTGGAGCAATCTCGCCCGGCTGCGGCGCGAGAACCCCGAGGGCAGCTATCTGCAGGAATGGTTCCCGGGCGTGCATGGCGCCGTCGGCGGGGGCGGCGACATCGCCGCGATCTCGACGATCACGCTGATGTGGATCGCCGAGGGGGCGCAGCGCGCGGGGCTGGCGCTGGACCGGCTGGCGCTGCGCCAGCTGCGCGGCAAGGCCGACCTGCTGGGTCCGCTGCCCAACCGCTCGGCCCGGCCCTCGCCGCTGTGGCGGCTGCTGCCCCAGCGCGACCGCGCCGGCCCGGACAGCCTCGAGGATCTGGCCCATCCCGCGATCGCCCGCTGCCGCGCCGCCCGTTTTCCCCGGGACTGGACCGGCAGGCCCTACCGGCCCGGCCCGCTGCGCGCGCTGGAACGCCATATCCTGCGCGCCGATGCCGCGGCCCTGGGCGACTATACCGGGCCTTTCGCCTGACGCCGGGCCCCGAACCCGCGAACCGCCGAACCTGCGGACCCGCGGACCCCCGAACCATCCGGCCGGCGGGCGATGCGCGATCAGCGGCTGCTTTCGGTCAGCCGCCGCCGCACATAGGACTGCACCAGCGCGATCATCGGCTGCATATGCGCCTCCTCGTCGCGGAAGAAGTGGTCGGCGCCCTCGATTTCCTCATGGGTGACGGTGATGCCCTTCTGCTCGCGCAGCTTGCCGACCAGCGTATGCGTGTCCTTGGGGGGCGCCACCCGGTCGGCGGTGCCGTTCACGATCAGGCCCGAGCTGGGGCAGGGCGCGAGAAAGCTGAAATCATACATGTTGGCCGGCGGCGCCACGCTGATGAAGCCGGTGATCTCGGGCCGCCGCATCAGCAGCTGCATCCCGATCCAGGCGCCAAAGCTGAAGCCCGCGACCCAGCAATGCTTGCTGTCGGGGTTCATCGCCTGCAGATAGTCCAGCGCCGAGGCGGCATCGGACAATTCGCCGATCCCCTGGTCGAACTCGCCCTGGCTGCGCCCCACGCCCCGGAAGTTGAAGCGCATGACCGTGAAGCCAAGCTTGTGGAAGGCATAATGCAGGTTGTAGACGACCCGGTTGTTCATCGTGCCGCCATATTGCGGATGCGGGTGCAGGACGATGGCGATGGGCGCGTCGGGCTTGCCGGGCTGGGGGTGATAGCGGCCTTCAAGACGGCCTTCGGGACCCGGAAAAATAAGCTCTGGCATCGTCGTCCTTCACAGCTTGGTGGTTCCTTGACGCCTTCGCGTCAGGCTTCTAGACGGTTCATCTGGGAAGCCGGCGCCGATTGCGCAAGAAACGGGCTTGGGCGGCATAGCGCAGCCGCGCGCCGCCCGTCAATGCGGCGCCCGCCAATTGAGGGGGTCGCGTCATGAAACTGTCCACCAAGGGCCGCTATGCGATCATCGCGCTGACCGACCTGGCCATCGCCAAGGGCGACGAGCTGACCTCGCTGGCCGAGATCTCGCGCCGGCAGGACATCTCTCTGCCCTATCTGGAACAGCTGTTCGTGCGCCTGCGCCGTGCCGGCCTCGTGGCCTCGGTGCGCGGCCCCGGTGGCGGCTACCGCCTTGCCCGCGCGCCCGAGACGATCCGCATCGCCGAGATCCTCGAGGCGGTGGACGAGACCGTCAGCGCCATGCATGTCGGCGCGGGCGCCTCGGGCGGGGTGTCGGGATCGCGGGCGCAGACGCTGTCGAACCGGCTGTGGGAAAGCCTGTCGGCGCATGTCTACGTGTTCCTGCACAACCACACCCTGCATGACGTGGCGCGCAACCAGCTGCTGCCCTGTCCGGCCCTGCCGCAGATCCTCAGCGTCGTGGACGACTGACCGGCCCCTCGGCGCCGCCGGCAGGGATTGACCGTTTGCCAACGCTGCGTGCGTTGTCGGTGTACAGGCTGTGCACCCGCTGTGCCGCGCCGGTGCCTCGCCGGTGCACCCGCCGTGCCCTTCAGGATCAGGGGCTTGCGGCCCGTTCCTCGCGCGGTGCAACAGCCCCCCCCGCCCAGCCGTTGCCACCCGTTGCCATCCGTCGCGCAACGCTGCACCCGGTCGGCACCGCGGCGGGAATTTTCCCGGCTGCCGTCCGTCGGCAGGCATATGTCACTTTTGTGACGCAGCCGGTCGCCGCGGTTCCCGGGCGTGTGAACGAGGATGGAGACTGTCCCATGGCCAAGAAGAAATCACGCTCCGACGCAGCCGCCGAGGCAAGGACCGATCGCGCGTCGGACGACGCCGCAGGCACCGGGGCGATGCCGGACGCGACCCCGGAACAGGCGCACGCGGCGTCGGCCGACGCCGCGTCCGACGCGCCCTCCGAGGATCCGGGCGCGCCGCAGGAGGGCGACCCGCCCCGGCCCGCGCCCCCCGAGCCCGAACCCGAACCCGCCCCCGCCGCCGAGAAGAAGATGGGCACGTCGAAGGCGGTCGAGACCATGTTCAAGAATGCCTACCGGGCCGAGCTCGACACCATCGCCCTGGCCGCGACCAAGGCCAACATCATGATTTCGCTGAACGGTTTCATCATCTCGGCGCTGATGATCTCGGGCGCGTTCATCTTTGCCTCCTCGCCGGCCTTCCTGCTGCCGGCCGGGGTGTTCCTGATCACCGCCGCCAGTTCCATCGTCTTCGCGCTGCTGTCGGCCTCGCCCGAACGGGCCGATCTGCTGCGCAGCGTGGCGGGCTGGGCGCGGGCGGTGGCGGGGCGCCGGGCCCGGCTGCGCGACCTGCGCGCCCATGTCCTGCAGGCGCGCCAGGCGACGCCCTCGGACCGGGTGAACATCCTGATCTACGAGGATCGCGTGCGCCTGACCCGCGAGGATTACTGGCAGAAGATGCAGGACCTGATCGGAAACCGCGAACAGGTCTATTACAGCATGAGCGACCAGCTCTATTGGCTGGGCGCGATGGCCGACCGCAAGTTCCGGCTGCTGAACCTCTCCTACACGGTGTTCCGCTGGGGCCTGCTGGTGTCGCTGGTCAGCTTTCTCGCTCTGAAATCGGTGCTGGGCATCCTCGCCACCCGGTCCGGGACCGCCGATCTGCGGCTGCGCAACCTCGGCATCGGCGCGTTCGAGCAGATCTACGAGCCCTCGGCCGTCCAGCAACTGCCCGACGGCCGCCTGCTGGTCGTCGAGGACGAGGCGACCCGCGCGATGAGCGTGCTGACCATCGGCGCGGACGGGGCGCTGGCCGAGGACAAGGCCACCGGCACCCGGCTGATGCGCGGGATGGGGCGCAAGATGTCCGATCTCGAGGGGCTGTCGCTGGACGATGCCGGCAATGTCTATGCGGTGACCTCGCATTCGCTGACGAACGAGGGCGAGCGCAAGGCAGATCGCGAACAATTGCTGCGTTTTCAGGTCTCGGGCGCGTCGATCGGCGCGATCCGCAGCGTCGGCGGCCTGCGCGACGCGATGGCCGGCGATGCCGGACTGCGCGCCGCCATCGAGGCGCGGGCCGGGCAGGCGCCGGACTTTTCGGACCTGAACATCGAGGGGCTGGCCTATCACGTCCCGACCGGGCGGCTGTATCTGGGCCTGCGCGACCCGCGCGCGGGCGAGGCGTCGCTGATCGTGGTGATCGACAATCCCGACCGCATGTTCGAGACCGGCGAGGCGCCGCGCTTTGGTGATCCGGTGCTGCTGGACCTGCGTGGCGGCGGCATCCGCGCGCTCAGCTATGATCCGGTGCTGGGCAGCTTCCTGATCGTCAACGAGATCGAGGGCTACGAGAACAACCGCTATTCGCAACTGTGGTCCTGGAGCGGCAATCCCGACCACGCGCCCGAGCCGGTCGCGCTGCCCGACATCATCAACCTCAACAACGTCGAGTCGATCGATTCGATCATGGTGCAGGGCGTGCCGCACATCCTGCTGATGAGCGACGAGGGCAGCGAGAAGAAGAACGAGCCGGCGCGCTACATGATGCTGGACTATGGCCAGTTGAAGGACTGAGGCGGCGCCGCCTCTTTCCGGGCTGCGCATCATGCGCTAAGGGGACGGCAACCCCCAGCCGGAGCACGCGCCATGAAAGCCGCCGTCATCACCTTTCCCGGATCGAACTGCGACCGCGATCTGGCGGTCGCGCTGCAGCAGGCCGGGGCCGAGGTCAGCCGCGTCTGGCACAAGGACGAGGCGCTGCCCGCCGGCACCGATCTGGTCGCCGTGCCGGGCGGGTTCTCCTATGGCGACTACCTGCGCTGCGGAGCCATCGCCGCGCATTCGCCGATCGCCGCCGCGCTGCGTGCCCACGCGGCGGCCGGCGGCCATGTGCTGGGCATCTGCAACGGCTTTCAGGTGCTGACCGAGCTGGGCCTGCTGCCCGGCGCGCTGATGCGCAACCGGGGCCTGACCTTCCTGTGCCGCCCCGCCGTGCTGGAGGTGGCCACGACCGACAGCGCCTTCACCGCGGGCTATGCGACGGGCCAGCGGATCACCGTGCCGGTCGCCCATCACGACGGCAACTACCAGATCGGGGCCGAGGGGCTGGCGGAACTGCGCGATCAGGACCGCATCGCCTTCACCTATGCCCCCGCCATCAACGGCTCGGTCGGCGACATCGCCGGCGTGCTGTCGGCGAATCGCCGCGTGCTGGGCATGATGCCGCATCCCGAACGGGCAGCCGATCCGGTGCTGGGCGGGCAGGACGGGGCGGCGCTGTTTTCCGCCCTTGTCGGTGCGCTGGCGAACGCCTGACTTGAGCGGGCGCGATTCTGCGCCTAGATTGCGTCAGTTAGCGATTTCGTCGGAATGACGCGGTGATCGAGGATCGGGAAGGCAGCGACGGCACGTCCGATCGGGCGGAAGGCGGCGGGATGCAGCCGACGAATCCGTGGTGGCTGCGCTCGGCCGTGGTGCTGATCTTCCTGACTGCGCTGGCCTCGATCTGGGTGACGAACAGCTGGCTGACCGAACGCTTTGCCGAGAACACCCGCGTCGGCGCCGATCTGCGGCTGGCGCTGTATACCGGCAACCTGCGGTCGGAACTGGATCGCAACGAGGTGGTGCCGCTGCTGCTGGCGCGCGACCCGGCCCTGATCGGGGCGCTGAACAGCAACGACTATTCGACCACCTCGGCCCGGCTGATCGCCGCGCAGAAGGAAATCGGCGCCGCCTCGATCCGGCTGCTGGATGCCTCGGGTCGCACGGTCGGCTCGACCGACCGCTACCAGATCGGCACCAACAACGTCGCCTCGCCCTATTACGTCGAGGCGCTGCGGTCGCGCGACACGGTGTTCACCGCCTCGACCACCGACACGGGGGCCTATGAATTCAACCACTCCCGGGCGATCATCGCCGATGGCAAGACCCTCGGCGTGATCGTGGTGGGCGCCGACCTGACCCAGCTGGAGCGGTCCTGGTCAGGCATCGCGGATGCGGTCGTGGTGACCGACAGCGAGGGCGCGATCATCCTGTCGACCGAGCCGCGCTGGCGGGGCCTGACGCTGGAACAGGCGCTCGAGGTGCGCTCGGCGCCGTCCGCGATCCAGCGCGCCTTCCAGGTGACCGCCGACTGGACCTCGCCGCCCGCGGACGCCTATCTGCGCGGCCGCGCGGTGATGCAGAACGAGGCGCGGATCGCCTTTCGCGGCTGGAAGATGATCAGCTTCACCACCTACACCTCGACCCGCGAGCGGGTGAACGCGGTCCTCGCGCTGGAGATCATGGGCTTTGCGATGCTGCTGGCCGCGACCTTCTGGCTGCTGTCGCGGCGGGCGCGGATGCAATCGGTCGCCTACATGCGCGAATCAGCCGATCTGCGCGCCCTGAACGCGCGGCTGACGCGCGAGATCGCCGAACGCGAGCGGGTGCAGAAGGAACTGCGCGTGGCCGAGCAGACCGTGCAGCAATCGTCGAAGCTGGCCGCCCTCGGCGAGATGTCGGCCGGCGTCAGCCACGAACTGAACCAGCCGCTGGCGGCGATGAAGACCTATCTGGCCGGGGCGCGGCTGCTGCTGCAACGGGGCCGCCCCGAGGAGGCGCTGTCGAGTTTCCAGCGCATCGACGACCTGATCGAGCGGATGGGCGCGATCACGAGGCAGCTGAAATCCTATGCCCGCAAGGGCGGCGAGGCGGTTGAACCCGTCGATCTGCGGGCCGCCGTCAGCAGCGCCCTGACCATGATGGAGCCGCAGCTGCGATCGCGCACGATCCGGGTGACGCGCAACGTCCCGCGCGGCCGGGTGATGGTCATGGCCGACCGCATCCGGCTGGAACAGGTCATCATCAACCTGCTGCGAAACGCCGTCGATGCGGTCCGCGACCGCCGCGACGCCCGCATCGAGATCACCGTCGAGGCCGGCGCTCACGCCTATGTGTCCGTTCGCGACAACGGCCCGGGTGTCTCTGACCTCGAAAAGCTGTTTGAACCCTTCTGGACCACCAAGAAGCCCGGTGAGGGCACCGGGCTGGGGCTGGCGATCTCGTCCACCATCGTGGCCGATTTCGGGGGCCGCCTGACCGCCCGCAACGACAGCGAGGGCGGCGCGGTCTTCCAGGTCGAATTGCCGCTGCACCGTCCCGAACAGCCGCGCGCGCCGCTGGCCGCCGAATGATGACGAGAGAGGAAAGCCGATGTCCCGCAAACTGAAGATCGCGATCGTCGACGATGAACCGGACATGCGGGAATCGATCAGCCAGTGGCTGGTGCTGTCCGGCTTCGAGACCGAGACCTATGCCAGCGCCGAGGACGCGCTGAAGGTGATCGGCGCCGACTGGCCGGGGGTCGTGGTGTCCGACATCCGCATGCCCGGCATGGACGGCATCGCCTTCCTCAAGCGCCTGATGGGGCTGGATTCGGGGCTGCCGGTGATCCTGATCACCGGGCATGGCGACGTGCCGATGGCGGTCGAGGCGATGCGCCTCGGCGCGATGGACTTCATGGAAAAGCCCTTCAATCCCGACCGCATGACCGCGCTGGCCAAGAAGGCCACGCAGGCGCGGCGCATGACGCTGGACAACCGGGCGTTGCGCCGCGATCTCAGCGAGGGTCAGCAGGTCATGTCCAAGCTGATCGGCGCCAGCCCGGTGATGGACCGGCTGCGCGAGGACATCCTGGATCTGGGGCAGGCCGACGGCCATGTGCTGATCGACGGCGAGACCGGCACCGGCAAGACGCTGGTGGCCCATGCGCTGCATGCCGTCGGGCCGCGGGCCTCGAAGAAGTTCGTGCCGATCTCCTGCGCGGCCTACAACGACGAGGCGCTGTCGGCGCGGCTGTTCGGGCCGATCGAGGACGGCCTGCCGGCGGTCGAGGAGGCGCGCGGCGGCACCCTGTGCCTCGAGGATATCGAGGCACTGTCCGAACCGCTTCAGGCGCGCCTTCTGGCCTTCATCAGCGATCAGGGCACGCCCGCCGAAACCCGCATCATCGCCATTTCGAATGCCCGCGGCGAGGGCCGCAAGGCCGAGGACTCGCTGCGCCCCGACCTTTTCTACCGGTTGTCGGCGCTGAAGATCACCCTGCCGCCGCTGCGGGCGCGGGGCGAGGACATCCTGGCGCTGTTCACCCGCATGACCGAGCAGTTCAGCGAGGAATACGGCTGCGAGCCGCCCCAGGTCAGCGCGCAGGAGGCCGCGCAGCTGCTGCAGGCGCCCTGGCCGGGCAATATCCGCCAGCTGATCAACGTCGCCGAACGCGCGGTGCTGCAGAACCGGCGCGGATCGGGCAGCATCGCCTCGTTGCTGATGGCCGATGGAGACGACAACCAGCAGGCGACGACGACCGAGGGCAAGCCGCTGAAGGAATATGTCGAAAGCTTCGAGAAGATGCTGATCGACAACACCATGCGCCGCCACAAGGGCAGCATCGCCGGCGTCATGGACGAGTTGTGCCTGCCGCGCCGGACGCTGAACGAGAAGATGGCGAAATACGGGCTGTCGCGCGGCGATTACCTCTAGACCGCAGCCGGCGCCGCGGCAGGTCGCGCGGTGTCCGGCCGGATACCGGGCGCCCTTGCGTCACGGGCGCGCCGGCGCTAACTGCGGCCTGAACGTCGAAAGGCACGCCCCATGACCGACCGCCCTGCCAAAGGCACCGACCGCGCCCTGCATCCGCGCACCAAGGCCGTCCACCACGGCACCCGCCGCAGCCAGTATGGCGAGATGGCCGAGGCGATCTTCCTGACCCAGGGCTTCGTCTACGACAACGCGGCGCAGGCCGAGGCGCGCTTTGTCGAGACCGGCCCGGACGAGTTCATCTATGCCCGCTATGGCAACCCGACCAGCCGCATGTTCGAGGATCGCATCGCGGCACTGGAAGGCACCGAGGACGCCTTTGCCACGGCCAGCGGCATGGCCGCCGTCAACGGCGCGATGTTTTCCATGTGCGGGCCGGGCGATCACGTCGTCGCGGCGCGGGCGCTGTTCGGATCCTGCCTCTATGTGCTGGAACTGCTGGCGAAATTCGGGGTCGAGGTCAGCTTCGTCGATGGCACCGATCTGGACCAGTGGCAGGCGGCGATCCGGCCGGGGACCAAGGCCGTGTTCTTCGAATCCGTGTCGAACCCCGGGCTCGAGGTGATCGACATGCGCGCGGTGGCCGACTTGGCCCATGCGGCGGGCGCGGTGGTGGTGGCCGACAACGTCTTTGCCACCCCGGTGTTTTCGCGGGCCGTGGAGCTGGGGGCCGATATCGTCGTCTACTCCGCGACCAAGCATATCGATGGCGGCGGCCGGGCGCTGGCCGGGGTGATCTGCGGCAGCCGCGACTATATCCGCGGCACGGTCGAGCCGTATCTGAAGCACACGGGTGGCGCGATCAGCCCGTTCCACAGCTGGATCATGCTGAACGGGCTGGCGACGATGGACCTGCGGGTGCGCGCCCAGGCCGACAGCGCGCTGGCGATCGCCCGCGCCCTGCAGGGCCACCCGGCGCTGCGGCGGGTGATCTATCCGGGCCTGCCCGACCATCCCCAGCATGATCTGGCCATGGCGCAGATGGGCGGATCGGGCGGCACGATGATCGCGGTTGAGGTCGCGGGCGGCAAGGACGCCGCCTTTGCGGCGCTGGACCGGCTGCGGATCATCAAGATCTCGAACAACCTGGGCGATGCGAAGTCGATCGTGACCCATCCCGCCACCACCACCCATCAGCGCCTGCCCGAGGCGGCCAAGGCGCATCTGGGCATCACGCCGGGCCTGCTGCGGCTGTCGGTCGGGCTGGAGGATGCGGGCGATCTGGTGGCCGATCTGACCCGGGCGCTGGAGGGCTGAGGCGTGCGATGGTGCGCCGGCGGGACGCAATCGCCGGCGATCTGGTCGCAGGGGGTTCAGAAATCGCGCGGGACCGCCCATATTGCGGGATGACATCCCGCGGAGAGAGGATCACCGCATGAGCGAAGCCCGTCCGATGGTCCCGGCCTATCCGGCACTGATCCGCGATTATGACGCCTCGTTTCGCGCCGACGACGCCTATCGCGCCGGGCTGCCGGACCTGCAGAACGGCCCGGCCAGCCTGATCGTCGGCGCGCGGGCGCCGATCCAGCATGTCGGCATCTCGAATTTCCGGCTGCCGATCCGCTATCAGACGCGGCCCGATGCCGACCATCCGGGGGCCGAGCTGACGCTGGAAACCAGCGTGACGGGCACGGTCAGCCTGGAGGCCGATCGCAAGGGCATCAACATGAGCCGGATCATGCGGTCCTTCTATGCCCATTCCGACCACCTGTTCAGCCTGAAGGTGCTGGAGGCAGCGCTGGATGACTACAAGACCGATCTGGACGCCTTCGATGCGCGCATCCAGATGCGCTTCTCCTATCCGATCCGGGTCGACTCGCTGCGCTCGGGGCTGTCGGGCTGGCAGTATTACGACATCGCCCAGGAGGTGGTCGAGCATCGCGGCCAGCGGCTGCGGATCGTGCATTTCGACTATGTCTATTCCTCGACCTGTCCCTGTTCGCTGGAACTGTCGGAACATGCCCGCGAGACCCGCGCACGGCTGGCCACGCCGCATTCGCAGCGGTCGGTCGCGCGGATCTCGGCGGTGATGAAGGGGCCCGAGAAGATCTGGTTCGAGGACCTGGTCGAGCTGTGCCGCCGCGCCGTGCCCACCGAGACCCAGGTGATGGTCAAGCGCGAGGACGAGCAGGCCTTTGCCGAGCTGAACGCCTCGAACCCGATCTTCGTCGAGGATGCGGTGCGTGCCTTCGCGCAGGAATTGCTGGCCGACAGCCGGATCGGGGATTTCCGGGTCGTGGCCAGCCATCAGGAATCGCTGCATTCGCATGACGCGGTCAGCCTGCTGGTCGAGGGGCCGACCTTTGCCCAGTCTTCGCTGGACCCGATGACTTTCGCCGGGCTGCGGGCCTGAGATCTGCGTCCCGCGGACGCCGGGGGGCTTCGCGCCCCCCGGACCCCCCGCGGGATATTTGCGCCAAGGCAAATTACGAACGGACCATGACCAAGGCTTTCCCCGGCGCGGTCGCGGGCCTATGGTGGGCGGATGCAGCTTCTGGACGATTCCGATGATTTCGAGGGGGTGCCGCTGTCCCGGCGGGCGATGGCCGCGCGCCCCGCGCCCTACCTGGACGGGCTGAACCCGGCACAAAGGGCCGCGGTCGAGGCCCTGGACGGGCCGGTGCTGATGCTGGCGGGGGCGGGCACCGGCAAGACCCGCGCGCTGACGACGCGGATTGCGCATCTGCTGATGCTGGGCAAGGCGCGGCCCGGCCAGATCCTGGCAGTGACCTTCACCAACAAGGCGGCCCGCGAGATGAAGCTGCGGATTGCGCGGCTGCTGGGCGAGACGGTCGAGGGGATGCCCTGGCTGGGCACCTTCCATTCGATCAGCGTGAAGATCCTGCGCCGCCATGCCGAGTTGATCGGCCATGATGCGTTCCATCTGAAGCCCTCGTTCATCATCTTGGACACCGACGACCAGATCCGGCTGATGAAGCAGTTGATCCTCGCCGAGAACCTGGACGAGAAACGCTGGCCCGCGCGGCAGCTGGCGCATCTGATCGACGGCTGGAAGAACCGCTGCCTGTCGCCCGGCAACCTTCCGCGCGGCGAGGCGGCCGCCTTCGATGGCTGGGGAGGGCGGCTGTATGCGGCCTATCAGGACAGGCTGCTGACTCTGAACGCCGTCGATTTCGGCGATCTGCTGATGCATTGCGTGCTGCTGTTCCAGGCCCATCCGGATGTCCTGCGGCAGTGGCAGGAACGGTTCCGCTACATCCTTGTGGACGAGTATCAGGATACCAACGTCGCACAATACATGTGGCTGCGGCTGCTGGCGCAGGGGCATCGCAACATCTGCTGCGTGGGCGACGACGACCAGTCGATCTACGGCTGGCGCGGCGCGGAGGTGGGCAACATCCTGCGCTTCGAGAAGGATTTTCCCGGCGCGCAGGTGATTCGCCTGGAACAGAACTACCGGTCGACACCGCAGATCCTGGCGGCGGCGTCGGGATTGATCGCGGCCAATCAGGGGCGGCTGGGCAAGACGCTGTGGACCGAGGCCGAGCCGGGCGAGCGGGTGCGGCTGATCGGGCATTGGGACAGCGAGGCCGAGGCGCGCTGGATTGGCGACGAGATCGAGGCGTTTCAGGGCGGGCATCGCGCGGCGCTGGGCCCGGTGGGGCTGGACCAGATCGCCATCCTGGTGCGCGCCAGCCACCAGATGCGGGCCTTCGAGGATCGCTTCATGACCATCGGGCTGCCCTATCGGGTGATCGGCGGGCCGCGCTTCTACGAGCGTGCCGAGATCCGCGATGCGATGGCCTATTTCCGGCTGGTGGTCAGCCCCGCCGACGACCTGGCCTTCGAGCGGATCGTGAACACGCCCAAGAGGGGCATCGGCGACAAGGCCTTGCAGACCCTTCAGGGGCTGGCCCGGCAGCATGGGGTCGGCCTGCTGGAGGCGGCACGGATCGCGGTCGAAGAGCGGCAGCTGGGCGGGCGGTCGCTGGCCAACCTGCGCGACTTCGTGGCGGGCATCGGCCGCTGGCACGCCGATGCCCTCGACAGCCGGGCCAGCCATGTGGAACTTGCCGAGAGAATCCTGGACGATTCGGGCTATACCGCGATGTGGCAGGCCGAAAAGTCGCCCGATGCGCCCGGTCGCCTCGAGAACCTGAAGGAGCTGGTGAAGGCGCTGGAGGAATTCGACAATCTTCAGGGCTTTCTGGAACATGTCGCGCTGGTCATGGACCGTGACGACAGCGAGGCCGCCGAGCAGGTCAGCATCATGACCCTGCACGGCGCGAAGGGGCTGGAGTTTCCGGTGGTCTTCCTGCCGGGATGGGAGGACGGGCTGTTCCCAAACCAGCGCGCCATGGACGAAAGCGGCACCAAGGGGCTGGAGGAGGAACGCCGGCTGGCCTATGTCGGCATCACCCGCGCCGAGCGGCTGGCGACCATCAGCTTTGCCGGCAACCGCAGGCTTTACGGGCAGTGGCAAAGCAGCATGCCGTCGCGCTTCATTGACGAGTTGCCGGCCGAGCATGTCGAGGTGCTGACCCCGCCGGGCCTCTATGGCGGAGGCTATGGCGCGGCGATGGCCTTTGCGGGCGCCAATGCGGGCACCGAGATGCATGACCGGGCGGCCAGGGCCGATGTCTACAATTCGCCGGGCTGGAAGCGCATGCAGGCCCGCGCGACCGAGCGGAAATCGCCGGTCCACCGGACGCCGGTGACGATCGACGCCGAACCGGCGGCGCGGTTCAACGTCGGTGATCGCGTGAACCACGCAAAGTTCGGCGAGGGGCAGATCATGGGCATCGCCGAGGACACGCTGACGGTGCAGTTCGACTCGGCCGGCTTCAAGACGGTCAAGGCGGGCTATGTCCATCCGGCCGCCGATGACGTGCCGTTCTGACCCCGACGCCTAGGTCAGCAGATCCTCAAGCACCAGCGCCATGACCTTGGCGCTGTCCAGCATGTCGGTCACGCCGATCCATTCATCGGGCTGATGCGCCAGGTCCAGCACGCCGGGCCCATAGGCGATGCAGTTCCGAGCTTGCCGATGCGGTCGATATGCTTCTGGTCATAGGTGCCGGGGCTGACCACATAATCCGCCTCGCGGCCCAGCACGCGCTGGATCGCGGCGGCGGTGGTGCGCACGACCGGCGCCTCGCGGTCGGTCATCGAGGGCACCACCTCGAACAGGTCGCGGACCTCGTAGCGAAAGCCGGGCCGCTGCGCCCTGACCCGTTCCAGCAGCGCCGTGACCTCGGCCTTCACCTCGGCCAGATCCTCCTCGATCAGGAAGCGGCGGTCGATGACGATGCGGCAGCGGTCGGGCACGCAGGGGGTCGGCAGGCCGGTATAGTCCGCGGCCTGTTCCGCCGCACCGCCATGGATGGCGTTGATGTTCAGCGTCGAGGACCGCGCGCCTTCGGGGATCACCGGCATCTCGGTCTGCTTGCCGGCCAGCAGCGGCCACAGCCTCGCCTCCATCTCGGCCAGAACGGCGCCCATGTGGCGGACCGCGCAATCGCCAAGGAACGGCATCGAGCCGTGGGCAATGCGGCCCTGGGTCTCGATCTCGGCCCACCAGACGCCGCGATGGCCAAGGCAGATGCGGTCCTTGTGCAGCGGTTCGGGGATGATGACGTGATCGACATGGGCGAAGGCGCCCTGCCCGGCCAGATAGGCGACGCCGCCATAGCCGCCCGATTCCTCGTCGGCGGTGGCGCTGATCTCGATCTGGCCGGCATGGTCGGGATGGGTGGCGACGAAGGCCTCGGCGGCGATGATGCTGGCGGCCAGCCCGCCCTTCATGTCGCAGGCGCCGCGGCCATAGATGCGGTCGCCGTCCAGTTCGCCGCCGAAGGGGTCGCGCGTCCAGCCATGGCCCACCTCGACCACGTCGTGATGGCTGTTGAAATGCACGCAATCGCCGCGCCGCGCGCCGGGCCTGCGGGCGACGATGTTCCAGCGCGGCCAGCGGTCGCTGTCGCCCGGCGTGCCGGTCGCGCGGATCATCTCGCAGCGCCAGCCCTGCGGCGCCAGCCTGGCCTGGAGATAGTCGCAGATCTCGCGGTAATTGCGGCCCGGCGGGTTCAGCGTCGGGATGCGGATCAGGTCCTGCGTCAGCGCGATCAACTCGTCGCGGCGCGCGTCGATGGCATCTGTCAGGCGGTTCATGCCGCAAGGCTAGGCCGGCGGGCGGATGCTGGCAACCGCGATTGTCGGCCGATAGGCAGCAGCGCCCCTTGCGCCTGCGGGGCAGCGGCCTAACATCCTGACAAACATTGGAGGGAGGCCGTGATGGCATCGCTGGACCAGCAGATCACCGACAGTCAGAAACAGGTCTCTCTGGCGCAGGACAAGATTTCGCAGATGACGGCGGCTCTGGACCGGGTGACCGCGCAGGCCGATGCGGCCGCGCTGCCCGTGGATGTGGCCAATGCCACGCTGGCCGATGTCCACGCGCACACCGAGGCGATGAACGCCAATATCGCCGAGCTCATCATGGGGCTGGACGACGTCACGGCGGGCTTCAGCCGCGATTTCGAGGAATTGCGCAGCAAGACCGGCTGGGAGAAATTCGTCGGCATCTTCGCCAGCGGCAAGTCCGAGGCGATGCGGCAGGAACGGCTGCGCGCCGCCAGCATCGACGACAAGCTGCAGGACCTGCTGGCCAAGTCCGACAGCATCACCCGGCTGTTGCAGGGCCAGCTGGACCTGCTGAACGACCAGAAGGCGAAGGTCGAGGCGAACCTGACCCAGACCCTGGCCGAGCGCGAGGAGACCGTCGCCACGCTGGAAGGCCTGCGCGACCGCATCAAGGCGATGGACCCGCAGCTGATCGAGCTGGAAAACAGGGTCGCAAGCACCACCGACCCGACCGATCGCACCCGGCTGGAAACCGAACTGGCCAATGCCAACAAGGATCACAACGCTCTGGTGCAGGACGAACAGGTGGCACTGGCCAAGTCGCAGACGCTGGAGCGCTATATCGAGGCCGGCAAGACCTGGGTGGACAGCCTGCAGAACCAAGCCGCGACGCAGATGGTGCTGATCAACAAGCTGCAGACCGACACGCGCCAGCGGGTGGTGCTGTATGACGCGCTGACCAAATCGCTGAAGACCGCGCAGCAGCAGGACGTGGCCCACCGCATCAACGAGATCGGCGTCAGGACCGACCAGGAGGCGCAGGCCGCCATGGCCGCCATCGGCACCGCCACCAACGACCGGATGGCCGACATGCTCGAGGCGCATGGCGATCACATGGTCTTCGCGCGCAAGGTGCTGGAGGAAAAGGCCAAGGCCGACGAACGCTTTGCCCGCCGCTTTGCCGAGATCGTCAAGAAGCACGACAGCAACCTCTACGGCGGCTAGGTCGTGGCCGAGACGGGCAATCTGGACGCCGATCATCGACGGCTGGACGACGATCTGGCCGCGCGTGCCTATTTCGACCGGATGCGGCGCATCGCCGCCGTGCTGCCCCCCGCGCTGGCCGAGACGGTGCGCGACGGACTGTTCTCGCGCGTCGAGACCGAGGTGATCGGTGCCTACCTCTCTGCGCTGGCGGCCAGCCTCGACGCGCTGGCGATGAAATACCTGGTGTCGGGCCGGATCGAGGGCCCGCTGCGCCGGCACGTGACCATCGACATCCACGAATCGGGCTTTCCGGTCTGGTCCGAGATTGCCCAGACCGCCGCCGACGCCGCGCAGGCGGCCGAGGAACTGGCCCGGACTGCTGCGCCCGAGACGATCAAGGACGACATGATCCGGCAGATCGTGGGCGAGCTGACGATTCCCACGCGGCTGCAATACGCGATGTCGCAGCGGCTGTACTACGAGGCGCTGGCGCGGGGCGGGCTGTTCTGGCCGCAGATGCATCCGCAGGGCTACTGGCTGTCGGGCAACGACCGGCAGCGGCGGCGCTGGCTGTTGCATTGGGCGGTCTATGACAGCCAGCTGAACGTGCCGGTGCTGTATCTGATGGACGCCGATGACAGCGGCCGGCGGCCGCTGGCCGAGGATCCGAAACGCTGGCCCGAGGTGCGGGCGCATCTGCTGGCCCAATCGGTGACGGCGCTGCAATTGGTGACCATCGCGCAGGGCTTTGATCGCGATTTCGACACGCTGCATCCCATGCGTTTGCGCCGGATCGTGCTGGGTCCGGTCTATGCGCAGGGCCTCACCCTGCAGGAGGGGCCGATCCGGCAGGTGTTGCAGGACGCCGGCGCCCCCTCGGGCGAGGATTGGGCGATGGCGATGACGGTCGAGGATCTGCAATCCGAACGCGCAACACTGGAAAGCAGCGGCCTGTTCGGTGTCACCGAACGGCAGGTGTTCCGGCTTGACCCGCTGAATGCGCATGGCGCGGGGCAGGGGGCCAGCGCAGCCAGCCGGTTCCTGATCCTGCCGCAGCGCCCCTATCAGGCGCTGGCCGCGATGGACCCGCCGGGTTTCCGTGACATCCGCAAATATGTCCCCGGCCCGGATGGCCGGGTGGTGGGGTATCGCTGATGGCCGGGGGCGCATCGATCCTGTGGCGGCGGCTGGACCGCCCCGGACATGATGCCGCCTGGCTGCGCTTCGAGGCGGGCGAATGGCATCTGGACGGCGCGGCGGTCTGGTCCGACGCGCGAGGCCCCGCGCAGATCGCTTACAGCCTGAGTTGCGGCGAGGACTGGACCAGCCGATCGGCCCGGCTCCTGGGCAGGGTCGGCGGGCAGGGCCTGAGCCTGTCGATCCGGCGTGGAAGCGGCGGCGAATGGCGGGTGAATGGCGACGAGGTGCCTGGCAGCCACGGACTTGTCGATCTGGATCTGGGCTTTACCCCGGCCACCAACACGATCGCGTTGAACCGCCTGAAACAGGCGGGCGGCGGCGACAGCGCGGCGCTGTGGCTGGGTGGCGGGGACTGGCAGCCGCAGCCGCTGCATCAGGGCTATCGCCGCCAGCCGGACGGGGGCTGGCAGTGTCACTCGGCAGGGCATGGCTTCCGGACGATGCTCGCCGTGAACCGGCATGGTTTCGTGACGGACTATCCCGGCCTATGGACGCAAGAGGACTGAATGGACGCCCGCAACGAGATGGAACTGCCCGAGGACGAGGTGCGGCGGCATTATCCGCAGGCGCTGGCGCTGCTGACCGGCTTTGAACATGCCCCGCGCCTTGGCCGTGCGGCGCCGCAGCCGGCCGCGGCCGAACGCTCGCCCGGGATCGCCGCGGCGGGCGCGGGGCGGTTCCGGCCGACCACGCCCGGGCTTGCGGGGCGATCCACGGCGCGGCCCGACGGGGTGCGACTGCTGGAACGGATCGAGGATGCGGGCGGCGACGACCTGCTGACGCCGGCGGCGGCGACCATGGCGCGGGTGCTGCGGCGTGCCATCGCGATCGCGCTGGCCGTGGCCGACGAGGTCGCGGCGCGGTCCGGCGCGGCCGAGTTGAAGCGCATCAACCTGGAGACCCGCCTGCCCGCCGAGCGCCACCAGGAATTCGCCGAACTTCTGGCGGTCGAATCGCTGGCCGCGCTGTCGGTGCTGGCGAATGCGGTCGGCTTTCTTCTGGCCGAACATGCCGGCCAGCAGACCGCCGATGGCGTCACCGTGGACGAGGTGCTGACCGACAACCCGCTGACCGCGCTGCAGGGCGCGCTGTGGGATCTGGACCAGAACCTGGCGCGCATGGCGCAGGGCGACGACATGCTGATTGCCGTCGCGCTGGCCTGGGCCGAGACGCTGTCGGCCGCGGTCGCCGCGCGTGGCGAAAGCGCGCCGCGCATCCGCGCCTTCACCGGCGCCGCCTGGCGTGTCGAGGCCGACGAATTCCCCATCGCGGGCTTTACCCCGGCCACCAAGGCGCATGGCGGCCCGGTCGCCATGGCCTTCAAGAAGCCCGAGGAGGTGATCGGCAATGCCATCGCCAAGCATCAGGCGCTGCGGCTGGCGCGGATGCTGGTCGCCTATGATTTCGAACGGATGGCCAATCCCTTCGTGGAACTGGGCGGGTTCACCTTCACCTTCCTCGGCGATGGCCGGCCGGGAACCGGCAAGACCACGCTGATCCAGATGATGGCCGGCGTGGTGAACGACTATTGCCAGATGGCCGGCTATCCGTTCCGCTATCGCAACCTGTCGGTGGACAACATCGACAGCTATCAGGGCAAGTCGGGCCAGAATGCGCGCGCCTTCATCAACGCGATCATCGACCCCAAGGTCATCGGCTTCGGCACCATCGACGACATCGACCAGATCGCCGGACGCCGCGGGGACCGGCAGTCCTCCTCTGGCCAGCAGGAGATCACCGCCGTGCTGATGGAGGCCTTTGCCGGCGCTTCGACGGTGGTACGCGGCAACGCGACCTTCGGGATGTTCTCGAACCACGCCGAGTCGATCGACGATGCGCTGCGCCAGCGTGCCGGCGCGCGCTTCCTGATCGACGGCCCGAAGACCCGGGAGGACTATATCGACATCCTCGCCCTGCTGCTGGGCCGCCGACACCAGATCCCGGTGGGTCAGCACGACCTGATGGGCGCGCAGGTCATCCGCCGGGCTGTGGCGGCCGAATATGCCGGCCACTCGCGCCCCGCCGAACCGGGGCTGATCCGCGTGTTCGACGCGGTCCGGCGCGACCATGGCGACCTCGAGGATCTGGCCGAGCTTGGCAGCTATCTCTTTGCCATTGCCGAGGCCGAGCCGCGCTTTACCGGCCGGGCGGTGAAGAACATCACCGATGCGGTGAAGGCTCGCGCGATGGATTTCGACATGCCCGACGCGTGGTTCGAGACGCCCGAGCCCTTCCTGCGCCAGCCCTATGATCGCAAGCTGGAGATGATCGAGGCGCTGCGCCTGCCGATCACCACCGAGATGGTCGTGCAGGAGATCAACCGCTATGCCGACAGCGAATGGCGCTATTCCGACAGCGCCGACGAGAACGCCATCGAAGAGGCCGTGCGCAGCATGGAGCGGCTGGCCGAAGCCAAGCGGCGCTTCGAGGGGGGCACATGAAACGCCTCATCGAGAAGGGCCTGATGTTCGGCAACCTGATCCGGGTGGATTCGCCCGCCTGGGTCAGCCTTTACAACCGCGCGCTGCAGAAGATCACCGGCCGGCAGACCGCGCTGGCCGAGTTTCACATCGACATTTCGGGCCATTCGCCCGAGATCGGCGACGAGTTCGGCGACATGGACTATCTCGCCCCCGAGGGCGGCAACCGCCATTTCATCCTCCTGACGACCGAGCAGAAATCGGCGCCGATGCTGAATGCCGATCTGTCGGTGCTGCGCGACGTGCTGCGCGGCTTCATCACGCAGAACGAAAGCCAGCTTTTCAGCCTGACCGCGCGCGACGCCGTCCTGGGCGAGATCGACGACCGCATCTGGCAGCTGGCCGAACCGGCCGACCTGCCGCAGATCCGCCGCCTCAGCGTCACCGCCGACACCACCGGCGGCCATGTGGCCGAGGCCGACCGGCTCGCCGCCATGATCGACCGCTTTCGCAGCCGGCCCGACGGCTGGTGGGACGACGTGCTGATCGCGCAGATGATCGAACAGGCGCGCAAGTCTGGCGACGTGACCCGCAACCCGGTGCGGCTGGCCCATACCGAGTTCGACGTGGCCGATTTCTGGGCGGCGGATTTCGGCGGGGTCTATCTGATCCGCTCGGCCCGCGAGCCGGCGATGATCTTTGCCGATCCGGCGCGAAAGGCCGAGGTTCAGGGCTTCCTCGCGATGTCGGTCGGCGATCGCCACCAGATCGCCGCCTGGCTGGCCCGCAATGCGCTGGCCGAACCCGTCATCTCGGCGCGCGGGGCCGACGCCGCGCCGATCCTGCGCCAGAAGATCGACTTCATCCTGGCCGATGCGGCTGTGCGGCTGGGGCTGGACACGGGCGATGGCGGGCGCGCCGCGCTGCGCCGCGCGGCGGCCCGGATGGGGACAGACCTGCCGCCCGAGATCCGCGGCCTTTCGGCGCTGCACCGCTATGCCGAACAGGGCGGCGACTGGCCGGTGATCGACAGCGCGGACCCGGCTTATTTCTACGCCATCCGCGCCACGCCCGGCCCGGCCCGAGATCTGGTGAACCGGCTTCTGGCCGAACTTGCCCCGCATGACCTGCGCCTGCTGTTCATGACCCACAAGCCCCTGTTCTATCGTCTCTACCAGACATGGCCCGACGCCAAGCGCGACTATGTGGCCGAGATGCTGGCCCGCGAATATGCGATCGACAAGCAGGGCACCCGCGAAGCCCTTTTCGGCCCCGAACCGGGCATGTCGGACACCGATCCCGCCCCGCGCCGGCAGGCGGCGGGGCCTTGGGGGCCGGCGCGCGTCAGCCTGTCCGAGGCCGGGCTTCCTCGCCCGGCCGGGCCCTGGGGGGCCGCCCGATGAGCGCGCTGTTCCGGCTGATCGTGCTTGTCCTGCTGCTTGAGGCGATGTTCTATCTGCTCTTGCGGATCTACATCCGGTCCCTGCGCCGCGAGAGGCTTGAGGAAATCTGGGATGAACGCCATCCCGCAATGGCCGGGAACAACCCGCAACGAGCCGAGTTTGTGCGCAAGGCGATGGTCGGCTATGACAAGGCGCTGAAGTCTCGGCTGTTGTGGCTGGTCTTCATCATTCCAAGCCTGGCGATCATGGCGATCGTCTGGTGGGTCAACTGGCAGTAGGGACAGCGCAGATGCATTACGTCAAGGTCGTCATGGGGGTGCTTCTGGGCCTGCTGGTGTTCCTGTTCCTCGACTACACGTTGCCCTCGCAGAACACGCTGCGGATCACCAACACCTATAACCGCCTCACGCAGATCACCTCGTCAAACGCGATCTTCTATGCCGCCGAGGACACCGGCACGGTCGAGAACGCGGCCGGCCAGCGCGACGTGCGCTTCATCGAGGCGGTGCGCCCGAACGGCAAGGTTTTCGTCTATCGCAACGAGGATACCGGCTGGATCTGGCCGCCCTATTTCAAATATGACAGCGCCAACCTGCACGCCGAGGCGACCAACCTGAAATCCACCGCCGCCGCGCCGCAATGGGTCAGCGTCACGGCCTATGGCTGGCGGATCCCCTGGCTGACGGCCTATCCGAACGCGATCTCGATCGACACGCTGGCCAATCCGAACGAACGTCCGCGCAACTGGGGCGCACTGATCGCCTGCGTGGTGATGCTGCTGCTGCTGGCGTTGATCTGGCGCATGTGGGCGCAGTTCCGCCAGCGCACCATAGATCCGGCGGTGAAGTCAGTCGATGATCGATGGGACCGCACGACCGAGCGTGTCAGCGCCGAGGCGGCCGAGGCGCGGGGCCGTGTCACCGGATGGTGGAACAGCTGGAAGGGAAAGCCGCGCAGATGAGCCAGAACCCCGGCACCGACCTTCGCCTCGACGGGTTTGCCGATATCCGCATCAACACGCCGGCTGTTGAACGCCGCGCCGCCACGCTGCCGGCGCGGCGCAGCCTCAAGAAGGATCACCAGGCCGCCTGGCTGCTGAACGCGGTGCGCTGCATCGACCTGACCACGCTGGCGGGTGACGACACCGAGGATCGCGTGGCCCGGCTGTGCGCCAAGGCCCGCCAGCCCATCGCGCCCGACCTGCTGGCCGCGATGGGCGTCGAGGGGCTGACCACCGGTGCCGTCTGCGTCTATCCCACGATGGTCGCGGCGGCGAAACGCGCGCTTGGCAATTCCGGGGTGCCGGTCGCCAGCGTCGCCACCGGCTTTCCCGCCGGGCTGATGCCGCTGGACCTGCGCCTGGCCGAGATCCGCCATGCGATCGACCAGGGCGCGGACGAGATCGACATCGTCATTACCCGCGCCCATGTTCTGCGCGGTGACTGGGCGGCGCTGTATGACGAATTGCGCGCCATGCGCGAGGCCTGCGGTGCGGCGCGGATGAAGGCGATCCTGGCCACGGGCAATCTGAAATCGCTGGAAAATGTCGCCATTGCCAGCCATGTCGCCATGCAGGCCGGCAGCGACTGGATCAAGACCTCGACCGGCAAGGAAGGCGTGAATGCCACCCTCACCGTGTCGCTGGTGATGTGCCGCGCGATCCGCGATTATCAGGCGCAGACGGGCCACAAGGTCGGCTTCAAGCCCGCCGGCGGGTTGGGCACCGCCAGGGACGCGATCGCCTGGCAGGTGCTGATGCGCGAGGAGCTGGGCCGCGACTGGCTGGCCCCGGCACTGTTCCGCATCGGCGCCAGTTCGCTGCTGGGCGATATCGAGCGCCAGATCAGCCACCACGTGACGGGCCGCTATGCCAGCGCCCATCGCCAAGCCATCGCCTGAGGGAAAGTATGAGCCGCGTGAGCGAAATCATGGACAGCATGGACTATGGCCCGTCGGTCGAGGACAGCGCCGCCGTGCGCGACTGGCTGGCCGCGCGCGGCAGTTTCGGCCATTTCATCGACGGCGCCTTCACCGAAGCGGGCCGGACCTTCGCCACACGCGACCCGTCGACCGGCGAGACGCTGGCGCAGGTCTCGCAGGGCGGCGACGACGACGTGGCCCGCGCCGTCAGGGCCGCCCGCAAGGCCCAGCCGAAATGGGAACGGCTCGGCGGAACCGGCCGGGCGCGCTACCTCTATGCGCTGGCCCGGCATGTGCAAAAGCGCGAACGCTTCCTGTCGGTGCTGGAGACGCTGGACAATGGAAAGCCGATCCGGGAAAGCCGTGACATCGACATTCCGCTGGTGGCGCGGCATTTCTATCACCATGCAGGCTGGGCCGAACTGCGCGACAGCGCCTTTCCCGGCCACGGCCCCCTGGGTGTCTGCGGCCAGATCATCCCGTGGAACTTCCCGCTGCTGATGCTGGCCTGGAAGATCGCGCCCGCCCTGGCTGCCGGCAATACCGTCGTTCTGAAGCCGGCCGAATACACGCCGCTGACCGCGCTGGCCTTTGCCGAAATCTGCGCCGAGATCGGCCTGCCCGCTGGCGTGGTCAACATCGTCACCGGCGACGGTGCCACGGGTGCGGCACTGGTCGCCGCCGAGGTCGACAAGATCGCCTTCACCGGATCGACCGAGGTCGGGCGCGACATCGCCGGCCGGCTGGCGGGCCGTGGCACCCGCCTGACGCTGGAACTGGGGGGCAAGTCGCACTTCGTCGTCATGCCCGATGCCGATCTGGACGCGGCGGTCGAGGGGGTGGTGGATTCGATATGGTTCAACCCGGGGCAGGTCTGCTGCGCCGGCTCGCGCATCCTCGTGGCCGAGGCGGTGGCCGACCGTTTCGAGGATCTGCTGCGCGCCCGGATGGCCCGGCTGCGGGTGGGGGCACCGCTGGACAAGTCGACCGATATCGGCGCGATCGTCGATCCGGTGCAGAAGGATCGGATCCTGTCGATCTGCCGCGCCGCGACCGATGCCGGCGCCGAACTGGTGGGCGGCCAGCCCGGCGAGGGCTGCTTCATCGCGCCCGGCTATCTGCGCAACATCGCGCCCGCCAATCCGGGCATGGAGCAGGAAATCTTCGGACCCATCGCCACGCTGTCGACCTTTCGCACGGCCGACGAGGCGGTCGAATTGGCCAACAACACGCGCTATGGCCTGGCCGGATCGGTCTGGTCGGAAAGCGCGGCCATCGCCACCGACATCGCCGCCCGCATCAGGGCCGGGGTGATCTGGATCAACTGCGCCAATGTCTTTGACGCGGCCGCGCCCTTTGGTGGCTATCGCGAAAGCGGCTTCGGACGCGAGGGTGGCCGGGCCGGCATGCGCGACTATCTGGCGGCCCCCCAGCCGAGGCCGGTCAAGGAAAAACCGGCGCAGGCGCCGGTCCTCATGCCCGGCGACACGGCGGCCCGGGGCGCCGGGATCGACCGCACGGCCAAGCTTTACGTCGGCGGCGCACAGAAGCGCCCGGACGGCGGGGCGACCTATGCCGTGCCGGGCGGGCTGGCCCCGCTGGGCAACCGCAAGGACATCCGCAACGCCGTCGAGGCGGCGGCGAAGGCCGGCAAATGGGCCGCGATGGGCGGACATGCCCGCGCGCAGGTGCTGTACTACATCGCCGAGAACCTGTCGGCACGCGCAGACGAATTCGCGCGCCGAACCAGCCGCGCCGAGGTCGATGCCGCCATCGCCCGGGCGTTCCACTATGCCGCCTGGGCGGACAAGTTCGACGGCGGCAATGTCCAGGCGAGGCCGGGCCATCTGTTGAATGTGATCCCCGAACCCTTCGGCGTGATGGCGATCGCCTGTCCGAACGGCCAGCCGCTGGCGGGTTTCATGTCGCTGGTGATGCCGGCCATCGCGATGGGCAACAGCGTGGTCGCGATCCCGGCGCAGGACGATCCGCTGCCGGTGGCCGACCTCTATCAGGTGTTCGACACCTCGGACCTGCCGGGAGGGGTCGTGAACATCGTCACCGGCCCGAAGGATGATCTGGCGCTGACGGCGGCTGCCCATGATGGCGTGGCCGCCATGTGGTATGTCGGCCACCGAGACGGCCTTGCGGCGGTGGAACGCGCGGCGGGCGGCAACCTCAAGCCGGTGTGGTCGCCCGGAAACCGCGACTGGACCTCGGCCGAGGCGCAGGGCGAGGACTTCCTGCACCATGCCGCGCAGGTCAAGACGATCTGGCTGCCCTATGGCGCCCTGCCGTCCGAAACCGGCGGCGCGGCCTATTGAGCCGGGCGCATCGCGGGGGGCGGGCCGTCACCGCCCCCTGATCCGGGGATCCATCGCGTCGCGCAGCCCGTCGCCGACATAGTTGACGCACAGCACCGTCAGCGAGATGAACAGGCCCGGCAGGATCACCCGGCTGGGATACAGCACCATCTGGTCGACCGCATCGAACAGAAGCCGCCCCCAGGTCGGGAAGTCCGGCGGGAAGCCCAGCCCCAGAAAGCTGAGCGCGCTTTCGGTGATGATCGCGGTGGCGATTCCAAGCGTCGCGGCCACCATGATGGGCGACAGCACGTTCGGCAGCACATGGCGCAGGATCATCCGCGCGGGCGGCGTGCCGATGGACTTGGCGGCCAGGATGAACTCGCGCTCTTTCAGGCCCAGCACGTCGCCGCGCACGATCCGCGCCGCCTGCATCCAGCTGGTCGCGCCGATCGCGCCGACGATCAGGATGAAGATGCCCATCGCCGGCCCGAAGCTCTGCGACAGCGACTCGCGGAAAAGCGTCACCATCAACAGCAGCAGCGGCAGCAGCGGCAGCGCCAGGAACAGTTCGGTCAGGCGCATCAGCGGCGCGTCCATGCGCCGGAAATACCCCGCCACCAGTCCGACGAAGCTGCCCAGGGTGACGGCAATCACCATCGCGGTCAGGCCCACCGCGATCGAGACCCGCCCGCCCGCCATCAGCCGCGCCAGCATGTCGCGGCCAAGCTGGTCGGTGCCCAGCGGATGGGCCGCCGAAAAGCCCGAATTGCGCGCCCGGATATCGACATAGGTGGCATCCAGCGTCCAGATCAGCGGCCCGACCGACACGAACAGCAAGATGCCCAGGAACAGCACCAGCGCCACCATCGCGCCCTTGTGGCTGCGGAACTGGCGCCAGACATCGCGCCACTGGCTGCGCGTCTCGCCGCCAGCGGCCACCGGATCGTCGGGCGGCAACTCGCCGGTGACGGGGGCGGGTCCGGCGGTCTCTGCCACAAGCTCGGCGCTGTCCAGGGCCTGTTGGCGTTCGCGGTCAGTCATAGCGGATCCTCGGGTCCAGGACGCCATAGAGGATGTCGGCGATCAGGGTGAACATCACGATCAGGATCGCGAACAGGAACGTCACCGTCAGCACCATCGGGATGTCGTTGGCGTAAATGGCGGTGATCAGCAACTGGCCGATGCCGTTGACCTTGAAGACCTGCTCGGTGATCAGGGCGCCGCCGAACACCGCGGGCAGGCCAAGCGCGATCACCGTGACGACCGGGATCAGGCTGTTGCGCAGCACATGCTTCAGCACCACGGTCCGTTCGGACAACCCCTTGGCGCGGGCGGTGCGCACATAGTCCTGCCCCAGATTGTCCAGCATCGAGGCCCGCATGAAGCGGCTGATCTGGGCGGCGTTGTACAGCGCCAGCACCGTCACCGGCATCACCATCTGGCGCACCTGCGCAAGGAAGCTGTCCCAGTCGCGCACCACCAGCGTGGTGTCGTAGACCGAGGGAAACCATTGCAGCTTGACCCCGAAGATGATGATCAGAACCACCCCGGTGAAGAAGGTCGGCATGGAAAACCCGATCATCGACACGAAGGTGCCGATCTGGTCGAACCAGGAATACTGCCGGTAGGCCGAGATGATGCCGATCGGGATCGCGATCAGCACGCCGACCAGATAGGACATGCCGATCACCGTCAGGGTCTGCGGCACGCGCTGCGCGATCACGTCAAAGACCGGGCTGCGCGACTGGAAGCTGATGATGCGCTGCATCCCGTCGCTGAAGCCGGTGCCGAACAGGCTGTCGAACCAGTAAAGCGGCTCGACCCAGAAGAACTGCTTCAGCCAGAGCCCGTAGCGCACATACCAGGCCTGTCCCAGCCCAAGCGCCTCGCGCATACGCTCCTTGACCTCGGGCGGCACGGTCAGCGGCACATCACCCAGCGGGTCGCCGGGCGACGCCTCGAGCAGCAGGAAGATCACCAGCGAGATGAAGATCAGTGTCGGGATGGCCAGCAAGAGGCGACGAATCGTGAAATTCAGCATGTGTCGTCCTGCCAGATGGGTTGCGTGATTGGCATGATCCGTCCTCGACGCCGTCCGTCCCTAGTTCCGCCCGCCGGTTCGATGCCTGCGCCGTGCCGTTGCAGCGGCGGGCAGGGGGCCGCCCCGCCATTGTCGGAGGGGCGGCCCTGCGATCAGGTCACTCCTTGATCCGATGCCAGTCGGCGACGTTCCAGATCTCGGTGTCCCAGGCGTTCAGCATCACCCCACCCAGCGTGTTGCTGACCGCCGAGGCGGTGCCGCGATAGACCAGGGGAATGACCGAGTGGCTGTCCTTGGTCTGCATGTCATTCATGCGCTTGCCCAGCTCGCCCCGCGCGGCGAGATCGACGGTCTTGCCCAGTTCGACCACCAGCTTGTCATATTCCGGGTCGCAATAGCGGCTGGTGTTTTCGCCCTGCCACTGGTTCTCGGGGCCCGGGGCCTTGTCGCAGGTCTGCTTGGCCAGATAGGGCTCGGGGTTGTTGCCTTCGAAATTGTTGGCATACATCTCGACGTCCGCATAGAATTTCTGCAGCGTGTCAGGCGAGCCGGCGTCGCTGCCGAAGAACACCGAGGCGTCGATGGTCTTCAGCTCGGTCTCGACGCCGATTTCCGACCACCATTGCTTGATCAGCGCCTGAAAGTCCTGCCGCACGGCGTTGACCGAGGTCTGGTAAAGCAGCGACAGCCGCATCCCGTCCTTGGTGCGGACGCCATCGGGCCCGGCGACCCAGCCCGCCTCTTCCAGCAGGGCCTTGGCCCCCTCGATGTCCTGCGTCAGGCATTCGGTGTTGTCCGAGGCCCACGCGGCCGGGGCCGGCACCAGGTTGCAGGTGGGCTGGCCGGCCGGCCCGTAGCCGATCTCGGTCAGCAGGTTGCGGTCGATGGCCATCGACAGCGCCTTGCGCACCGCAAGGTCGGTCAGGAAGGGGTGAGGATGCTTGGTCGTCGACCGCTCGCCCTCGGGCAGCGAGGGCGAGGGGTCGGTCAGGTTGACATGGATGCGTTCCACCAGCGAACCGAAGGCGGCCTCGACGCGGCCCTTGCCGTTGGCCTCCATCCCGGCCAGCACCTCGGGGGCAAGCTGGGTGTTCCAGGCATAGTCGAATTCGCCGGTTTCCAGCACGGCGCGGGCAGCCGCCGCGGCGTCGCCGCCGCCCTTCATGGTCAGCGTCGCGAAGGCCGGCTTGGCGGGGTCGCGATATTCCTGGTTGGCCTCGAAGGTGATGACGTCATTGGTGCGGAACTCGACCACCTTGAACGGGCCGGTGCCGATCGGGTTGAAGTTCTGCTCGGTGCAGGTCGGCGCGGCCTCGCCCAGGCAGGATTCGAACTGCGCCTTCTGAAGGATCGGCGCCTGGCCGCCGACGAAGGCCGAGAAGGGATCGGGGCGCGGTTCGGTGAAGGTGATCTTCACGGTCAGCGGATCGACCGCCTCGACCGCGGAAATCCCCTCGAACTTGGCCAGCTGCGCGCAGCCGCCCTTCGGATCCATGCAGTAATTGGCGGTGAACACCACGTCATCGGCGGTCAGGTCGGTGCCATCCGACCACTTGATGCCCTCTTTCAGCTTCCAGGTGACGCTGGTCAGGTCCTCGGCGATGCCGCCATTTTCCAGCGAGGGGATTTCGGTCGCCAGCCGCGGCGTCAGCGTCCCCTCGGGGGTAAAGCTCGCCAGCGGCTCCAGCACCATGCTGGCGGCGATGATGTCCTTGGTGCCGCTGGACAGATACATGTTCATCGTCGAGGGCGCCTGCCACATGATGATGCTGACCGCTCCGTCGGCGCCACGCTCGGCCATCGCGGCCGGAGCCAGCACCAGCGAGGCGGCGGCGCCCATCAGCAAGGTTCTCAGTTTCATGTCGTTCTCCTGTTGGAAGTTCGGCCCGCGGGGCCCGCGGCAGAAGAATCGCTGCAAGCCTTTGCCGGGCTTTCCCTTTTCATCTTCATCCCCGTCTGTGCCGGGTTGTTCCTGACGTGCCGTCGCCCCTGCGGAATGTGGCAAGTTTCAAACAAAGCCAGCCGCGAAAGCAAGACCTATCGCTTGGTCAGCTTCGCAATCTTTCGACTTTGCGTTTCCGCGGATGCCCGCTAGCCTTTCCGCTGCACCAAGCCGGAGGATGCCCGATGCTGGATCAGGAGCCGCTTGTCTCCATCGAGGAACTTCGCGTCGAGTTCGAGACGAATGACGGCGTGGTGGTGGGCGTCAAGGATGTCAGCTTCGACATCAGGCCCGGCGAGTGCGTCTGCGTGGTGGGCGAATCCGGATCGGGAAAGTCGGTCAGCTCGCTGTCGCTGATGCGGCTGGTCGAGTTCGGCGGCGGAACGATCACCCGCGGCCGGCTGATGTTCGATCCGGGCGACGGCACGCCGATCGACCTGGCCCGGCAGTCGACGCCCGCCATGCGCGACATCCGCGGCAACCAGATCGGCATGATCTTCCAGGAGCCGATGACCGCCCTGAACCCGGTCTTCACCGTGGGCGAGCAGCTGACCGAGGGGCTGGTCGTCCATCGCGGGCTGAGCAAGGCCGAGGCCCGCGACCGCGCGCTGGAGATCCTGAAGCAGGTCCGGATCCCGGAACCCGAACGGCGCATGGACCAGTATCCTCATGAGCTGTCAGGCGGCATGCGCCAGCGCGTCGTCATCGCCATCGCCATGGCCTGCGAGCCGCGCCTGCTGATCTGCGACGAGCCCACCACGGCGCTGGACGTGACCATCCAGGCCGAGATCCTTGCCCTGATCGACCGGCTGAAGCGCGAAAAGCGGATCGCGGTCCTGTTCATCACCCATGACATGGCCGTGGTCGCGCAGATGGCCGACCGGGTGGTGGTCATGTATCGCGGCGACAAGGTCGAGGAGGGCCCGGTCGAGCAGATCTTCGAGGCCCCGCGCGAGGATTACACCAAGATGCTGCTGGCCGCCGTGCCCCGGCTTGGCGAGATGACCGGCAAGCCCGCGCCCGAACGACTGCGGCTGATGCGCGATGGCAGCGTGGGCGCGCCCGAGCCGATCGTCGTCGCCGATCCCCGGCCGCTGCTGACCGTGCAGAACCTCGTCACGCGCTTTGCCGTGAAGGGCGGGGTGCTGCGGCGCACCGTCGCCCATGTCCACGCGGTCGAGGATGTCAGCTTCACGATCAACGCCGGCGAGACCATGTCGCTTGTCGGCGAATCCGGCTGCGGGAAATCGACCTGCGGACGCTCGATCCTGCGGCTGGTCGAACCGCAGTCGGGGCGCGTCGATCTGGACGGGACCGACATCATCGCGCTGTCGCAATCGGCGCTGCGCCGCGCCCGGCGCGACATGCAGATGATCTTCCAGGATCCCTTCGCCAGCCTCGACCCGCACATGAAGCTGTATGACCAGGTGGCCGAGCCGATGCAGAATTACGGCATCGGCAGCCGCAGCGAACGGCAGGACCGGATCGCGGCGCTGTTCGACCGGGTCGAGCTGCCGCGCAGCTTCATGCGCCGCTATCCGCACGAGATGTCGGGCGGCCAGCGCCAGCGCATCGCCATCGCCCGCGCCCTCGCGCTGAACCCGCGGCTGATCGTCGCCGACGAGGCGGTGTCGGCGCTGGATGTCTCGGTCCAGGCGCAGGTCCTGAACCTGCTGATGGAGTTGCAGCAGGATCTGGGTATCTCGATGCTGTTCATCAGCCACGACATGGCGGTGGTCGAACGCGTCAGCCATCATGTCGGCGTGATGTATCTGGGCCGCATCGTCGAGATGGGGACCCGCGCGCAGGTGTTCGAGAACCCGCAGCACAGCTATACCCGCCAGCTGATGTCGGCGGTGCCGGTCGCCGATCCGCGCCGCAAGAAGATCAGCGAGGACCTGAACTTCCGGCCCATCCCCTCGCCGATCCACCCGGTCGGGTACGAGGCCGCGCCGTCGGTCTATCGCGAGGTGGCGCCGGGGCACCGGGTGCTGGTCGATCCGGTGACGCACGGCTGACGGCCCCGGTGGCGGGCGGTGCCGCGGCACTTGCAGCGCAGGCACAATCGACTACCCTGTGGGGTGAAGGAGACCGATCATGCCCGTCAAGAACCGCTTCGCCGAACTGCTGCCCGAGATCACCGCCTGGCGGCGCGATTTCCATGAACATCCCGAACTGCTGTATGACGTTCATCGAACGGCGGGCCGGGTCGCGGCTCTGCTGCGCGATTTCGGTTGCGACGAGGTGGTCGAGGGCATCGGCCAGACCGGCGTGGTGGGCGTGATCCGAGGCCGCAGCGACAGCAACGGTCGGGTGATCGGGCTGCGCGCCGACATGGACGCGCTGCCGATCACCGAACAGACCGGTGCCGAGCACGCATCGAAGACGCCCGGCAAGATGCATGCCTGCGGCCATGACGGCCACACCGCGATGCTGCTGGGCGCTGCGAAATACCTGGCCGAGACGCGCAATTTCGACGGCACCGCCATCGTCATCTTCCAGCCGGCCGAAGAGGGCGGCGGCGGCGGCGACGCGATGATCCGCGACGGGCTGGCCGAACGCTGGAACATCCAGGAATTCTACGGCATGCACAACATGCCGGGCATTCCGGTCGGGGCCTTCGCCATCAAGCCCGGCGCGATGATGGCCGCCGCCGACCAGTTCGACATCACCGTGACCGGCAAGGGGGGGCATGCCGCCAAGCCGCATGAATGCATCGACACCACGTTGACCGCGGCCCAGATCATCGTGGCGCTGCAATCTGTGGTGGCCCGCAACATCGACCCGCTGAAGAACGCGGTGATCTCGGTCTGCGTGGTCGCGACCGATTCGACCGCGCATAACGTGATCCCGCATGTCGTGCGGCTGAAGGGCACGGCGCGCAGCCTGGACGCGGAGGTGCGCGACCAGCTGGAGGAAGGCATCGCCCGCGTCGCCACCAACATCGCGGCGGCGATGGGTGCGACGGCCGAGGTCGACTACCAGCGCGGCTATCCGGTCACCGTGAACGACGATCAGGCGACGGTCTGGGCGGCGGATGTGGCGCGCGAGGTCGCGGGCGACGTGGACATGACGATGCAGCCGATGATGGGCGGCGAGGATTTCAGCTACATGCTGAACACCCGGCCCGGCGCCTACATCTTCGTGGGCAATGGCGATACCGCGATGGTCCATCACCCGGCCTATGACTTCAACGACGACGCGATTCCGGCCGGCGCCAGCTGGTATGCCGGCATGGTCGAGGCCCGGATGCCCGCCGCCTGAGGGCGCAGGATCGGATGGATGTCGCATGAACCGCCGGCGGTGTCGGAATCGCGATTGTCCTGCGTCGCCAATCGGACGAAATGCGGGGGCGGGCCGCAATCGCGCGGCCCGTTCCAGCATGTAAGGGACGGATCCAGCCGATGAAAAGCTTTACCCTGCGCGTCACCTGCGCCTCGACCCGCGGCATCGTCGCGGCCATCTCGGGCTTTCTTGCGGCACAGGACTGCAACATCACCGACAGCGCGCAGTTCGATGACACTGAAACGGGCCGGTTCTTCATGCGGATGAGCTTTCGCTCGGAAGGAAAGGCAACGCTGGACAGCCTGCGCGCCGATTTCGCGCCGGTGGCAGCGGAACTCGGCATGGAGGTCGAGATCACCGACGAGGCGGTGAAGAAGAAGGTGCTGATCATGGTCAGCCGCTTCGGCCACTGCCTCAACGACCTGCTCTATCGCTGGCGGATCGGCGCGCTGCCGATCGACATCGTCGGCGTGGTGTCGAACCATCACGACTACCAGAAGGTCGTCGTGAACCACGACATCCCGTTCCACCTCATCCGGGTCACCGCCGCCAACAAGCCCGAGGCCGAGGCGCGGCAGATGGACATCATCCAGGACAGCGGCGCCGAGCTGGTGGTGCTGGCACGCTACATGCAGGTGCTGTCGGACCGGATGTGCCAGGAGATGTCGGGCCGGATCATCAACATCCACCATTCCTTCCTGCCCAGTTTCAAGGGCGCGAACCCTTACAAGCAGGCCTATGAGCGCGGGGTCAAGCTGATCGGCGCTACGTCGCACTACGTCACCGCGGATCTCGACGAGGGCCCGATCATCGAACAGGACACGGTGCGGGTGACCCATGCGCAAAGCCCTGGCGACTATGTCAGCCTCGGCCGCGACGTGGAAAGCCAGGTCCTGTCACGGGCGGTCCATGCCCACATCCACGGCCGCGTGTTCCTGAACGGCGCCAAGACAGTGGTTTTCCCCGCTTCCCCCGGCAGCTATGTCAGCGAGCGCATGGGCTGAGGCCGGACACCCTGTCCGAACCGCTGGCGGGGGGCTTTGCGCCCCCCGGCCGCGCCTTCGGCGCAGCTCCCCCCGCAGGATATTTGAGCCAAGACAAAGCGGGTTAACCAGTCCTTAACCCCGGCCGAGGCATAGTGCCGGTGCGGTACAGGCGGGGACGCCGATGACCGTCCAAGGCAAAGCGCCCCGTTTCCTCCCGGAGACGGGGCGTGATCGTCTTTGCCTTGGGGCAAAATATCCCGGGGGAGTCCCGCAGGGACGGGGGCAGCGCCCCCATTCTACCTTCCGCGCCATCATGCGGAAGATGGGCTGGCGCGGCCCGGCCGCGCCGCAGGGCGATTGCAGGCGCCGCCCCTGCTGGGATAGTCATGGGCGCATGACAGCACGATCCCCCCACTTCATCCATCTGCGCACGCATTCCGAACATTCGCTGCTTGAGGGTGCGATCCCTGTCGGCAAGCTGGCGTCGCTTGCGGCCGAGGCAGGGATGCCGGCCGTCGCGCTGACCGACACCAATGCGATGTTCGCGGCGCTCGAATTCAGCGTCAAGGCGGTCGAGAAGGGGGTGCAGCCCATCATCGGCTGCCAGGTCACCCTGGCCGCCGAGGCCGTGGGGCCCGTGGTGCTGCTGGCGCAGGACGAGGCGGGCTGGCTGAACCTGATGGCGCTGTCGTCGTGTCTCTATCTGCGTGACGGGGGCGCCTTGCCCCATGTCACGGTGGAGGAGCTTGCCGCTCACGCCGCGGGTCTCATCTGCCTGACCGGCGGGGCTGCGGGCCCCCTGGGCCTGCTGGTGGCGCAGGGACGGGCCGACAGGGCCGCGGATCTTGCGCTGGGGCTGGCGCAGGCATTTCCGGGCCGCCTCTATGTCGAGCTGCAGCGCCATCCCGGCGAGAACGGGCAGCTGATGCCCGCCGAGGCCGCCAGCGAGGCCGGGCTGATCGATCTTGCCTTCTCCCGGAACCTTCCGCTGGTCGCGACCAATGATGTCTATTTCGCCCGGCCCGATCTCTACGAGGCGCATGATGCGCTGATCTGCATCGCCGAAAAGGCCTATGTGGACCAGTCGCAGCCGCGCCGCCGCCTGACCCCGCAGCATTATTTCAAATCGCCCGAGGAGATGGCGGTGCTGTTTGCCGACCTTCCCGAGGCGCTGGAGAACACCGTCGAGATCGCCCGCCGCTGCGCCTTCGCGGTCAGCCGGCACAAGCCCATCCTGCCGCGATTTGCCGAGGACGAGGTGGCCGAACTGCGCCGGCAGGCCAAAGCGGGGCTCGAGGCGCGGCTGAAGGTCATTCCCCATGCCGTGGCCGTCGAAAACTATCACGCGCGGCTGGAGTTCGAGCTGGGGATCATCGAGCAGATGGGTTTTCCCGGCTATTTCCTCATCGTGGCCGATTTCATCCGCTGGGCCAAGGATCACCGGATCCCGGTCGGGCCGGGCCGCGGCTCGGGCGCCGGCAGCCTGGTTGCCTATGCGCTGACCATCACCGATCTGGACCCGCTGCGCTATTCGCTGCTGTTCGAGCGGTTCCTGAACCCCGAGCGGGTCTCGATGCCGGATTTCGACATCGACTTCTGCATGGATCGCCGCGAGGAGGTGATCCGCTATGTGCAGGAACGCTATGGCCGGGACAAGGTCGGCCAGATCATCACCTTCGGCGCGCTGCTGTCCAAGGCCGCGGTGCGCGATGTCGGCCGGGTACTGCAGCTGCCCTTCGGGCAGGTCGACCGGCTGTCGAAGATGATCCCGGTCGAGGGTGTCAAGCCGGTCAGCATCGCCAAGGCGCTTGCCGACGAGCCGCGGCTGCGCGAGGCGGCCCGCGAGGAGGTCGTCGGCCGCCTGCTGGACTATGCCGGCAAGATCGAGGGGCTGTATCGCAACGCCTCGACCCATGCGGCGGGGGTGGTGATCGGGGACCGGCCGCTGGACCGGCTGGTGCCGCTGTATCGCGATCCGGCCTCGGACATGCCGGCCACCCAGTTCAACATGAAATGGGTCGAGCAGGCCGGGCTGGTCAAGTTCGACTTTCTCGGGCTGAAGACGCTGACGGTGATCCAGAACGCGGTCGATCTGATCAATGGCGGCGGGCGTCCGCTGCATGTGGCGGCCGACGGGCGCCTTCTCTACGACCCGCCGGCGGGGGCCGAGAACGAGATCAACGCGATCCCGCTGGATGACAGCGCCAGCTATGAGCTGTTCGCCAGCGCCCGCACGGTTGCCGTGTTCCAGGTGGAATCCAGCGGCATGATGGATGCGCTGCGGCGGATGCGGCCGACCTGCATCGAGGATATCGTCGCGCTGGTGGCCCTGTATCGTCCCGGCCCGATGGAGAACATCCCGACCTATTGCGAGGTCAAGAACGGGCTGCGCGATCTGGAATCGATCCATCCCAGCATCGACCACATCCTGGCCGAGACGCAGGGCATCATCGTCTATCAGGAACAGGTGATGCAGATCGCGCAGGTCATGGCCGGATACAGCCTTGGCGGCGCCGACCTGCTGCGCCGCGCGATGGGCAAGAAGATCGCCGCCGAGATGGCGAAGGAGCGGCCGAAATTCATCAAGGGCAGCATCGCCAACGGCGTCGATGAGAAGAAGGCGGGCGAGGTCTTCGATCTGCTGGAGAAGTTCGCCAATTACGGCTTCAACAAGTCGCATGCCGCCGCCTATGCGGTGGTCAGCTACCAGACCGCCTGGCTGAAGGCGAACCACCCGGTCGAGTTCATGGCGGCGGTGATGAACTGCGACATCCACCTGACCGACAAGCTGGCCATCTACAAGCGCGAATGCGATCGCATGGGGATCGAGATCGTCGCCCCCTGCGTCAACGGATCGGCGCCGAGTTTCACCGTCGCCGGCGGCCGCATCCATTATGCCCTCGGTGCCCTGAAGGGCGTGGGCATCGAGGCGATGCGGCTGATCCATGCCGCGCGCGGGGATGACGCCTTCCGCGACATGCATGATTTTGCCCGGCGCGTGGACATGAAGCGGGTGGGCAAGCGGCCGCTGGAGATGCTGGCGCGGGCGGGGGCCTTTGACCGGCTGGACGACAACCGCGCCCGGGTGCTGAAATCGCTGGACGGGCTGGTGGCGTGGTCGGCGGCCGTGCAGGCGCAGGCCGGGTCCAGCCAGTCAAGCCTGTTCGGCGGCGGCGAGGATCTGCCGCCGCCGCGGGCCGCCATCGCGCCGGTCTGGCTGCCCTCGGAGAAGCTGGCCGAGGAACACAAGGCCATCGGCTTCTATCTGTCGGGACATCCGCTGGACGACTATCTGCCCGCGCTGCGCCGCAAGAAGGTCCAGACCCTGGCAGAGATCACCGCCGAGGCGGCGGGCGGGCCGCTGGTGACCCAGATCGCCGGGACCGTCGCGGCGCGGATGGAGCGGAAATCGGCCAAGGGCACGCAATACGCCTTTGTCAGCCTGTCCGACCCGACCGGGCTTTACGAGGTGACGGTGTTCTCGGACCTGCTGACGGCGGCGCGCGACCGGCTGGAGCCGGGCGAGAACCTGGTGTTGCAGGTGAAGGTCGAGCCGTCGGGCGACGAGGTCAAGATGCTGGCCAATTCGGTGACCCGGCTGGACGATGCGGTGGCCGATGCGGGTGCCGGCTGCCTTGCGGTCGAGATGCAGGGCGCTGACACGATCCCGCGGCTGGCCGAGGTGCTGGGCCGCCTGCGCAGCGAACTGGCGGTGTCGGCCCGCTCGCGCGGACCGCTGCTGCTGCGCATCCGCGAGGGCAGCGAGTTGATCGAGATCGAGGTGGCGAATGACGCGCCGCTGACCACGCCGGCCCGGCAGGCGCTGCGGGCCGTGCCGGGGGTTCTGGACGTGATCGAGGAATAGCGCGTCGCGGTAGTCGGGCGCGGGAGCGAGGCGGAGGCACGGGATGCGGCCGCCGGGGGGCCGTCTGCCCCCCGGACCCCCCCGAGGATATTTTCGCCAAGGCAAAGGGGCGGGCGAGGGGACGGCTATTCGCGGTGGTCGCGCTCTGCGCGGTCGATTTCGGGGACGGCGTCCATCAGGCTGCGCTCGGCCGAATCGCCATAGGTCGCCCAGTGCATGTCCTCGCCCGGATAGGGCAATTCCTCGGGCCGCCAGGTGAGGTGCATGTTCGTCTTGGCGATCATCAGCCCGGTGATCGGCGCGGTCAGGAACAGGAACAGCGTGATCAGCAGTTCATGCCAGCTGCCCTGATCGCTGAAGAAGCCGAACCAGCAGATCGAGGCGATCAGCACGCCGCCGACGCCGAGCGTCGCGGCCTTGGTGGGTGCGTGGAGCCGGGTCATCTGGTCGGGCAGCTTGACCAGCCCGAACGAGCCCACGAGGCCGAAGATGCCGCCGATCACCAGCACGGCGGAGATGAGGATTTCTGCGATCTGGTCCATGCGGATGCCCCCTTATTCGATCACGTCGCCGCGCAGCAGGAACTTGGCATAGGCGACGGTCGAGACGAAGCCGACCATGGCGAAGAGCATCATGATCTCGAAATACATCGTGGTGTCGTGCAGGATGCCGAACAGCGCGATCAGCGCGATCATGTTGATCGCCATCGTGTCCAGCGCGAGGACCCGGTCGCCGACGCCCGGCGCGATGACGATCCGGTAGAGGCAGAACAGCTGGCCGATGCCGAAGCAGCCGAAGGCGAAGGCGAGTGCGTAGGGGATCATTCGAATATCTCCTTCAGCCGGGCCTCGTAGCGGCTTTTGATGTCGTCGATCACCGAGGCCGGGTCGGGCGCGTGCAGGCAATGGACCAGCAGCGCATGCCCGTCCTGCGAAAGGTCCGCGCTGACCGTGCCGGGGGTCAGGGTGATGGTGCCGGCGAGAACCGTGATCGCCTCGGGCGAGCGCAGGTCCAGGGGCACGGTGATCCAGGCGGGTTGCAGCAGCCGGTTGGGCTTGAACAGCACGATCATCGCCACCTGGATATTGGCCGTTATGATGTCGCGCAGCACCAGAAGCACGTAGGCGAGGATCTTTCCGGGGTGCCGCAGCCGGGCGCGGTCCGGCCAGTAGGGGCTGGTCATGGCCGGGATGGCGATGCTGAGGATGATCGCGAAGACCAGCGAGCCCCAGGCGAAGCGGTTGACCAGAAGCATCCACACCACCACCAGCACCGCGGAGAGGTAGGGATGGGGAAACAGGCGCCGGATCATCGCGAACCCTCCTGCTGGCGCAGCACCGATTCGAGATAGGGGGCCGGATCGGTCAGCTGCGCCGCGGTCTGCCGAAGATATCCGGTCAGCGGACCGGCGAACAGCGCCAGGGCGACCGTGCCGGCCAGCAATCCGCCGACTGCGGCGAAAGCGAGCCAGGGGGCGGCGGAATCGCCGACATCCTGGATCGGTTCGTCGGTTTCGAGCCTGGTCGGGATCGGTCCGCGCACCGGGCGCTGGCCCTCGTCGCTGTCATTGCCGGGTTGCGGGTCCATCTCGTGCGATTTCCAGAAAAGGATCGAGCCGGCGCGGGCAAAGCCCATCAGCGCGATCAGCGAGGTCACGAGGATCGTGGCCCAGATTCCGGCCATCCAGGGGTCGTCCAGCGTGGCCGACAGGATCATCAGCTTGCCGAGGAAGCCGGACAGCGGCGGCAGGCCCACGACGGCGATTGCCGTGGCGAAGAACAGCGCCGATACCAGACCGGTGTTGCGGATCGCCGGGCGCAGCCGCAGCCAGAAATCGCCCCCCCGGCGCGCCGCGATCAGGTCCACGACCAGGAACAGCGCCGCCCCCGCGAGGGTCGAGTGCAGCATGTAGTAGAGGCCCGCCGTCAGCCCGGCCGCATCGAAGCGCGCGACCGGGATCATCAGCGTGCCGACCGAGGCGATGGCCGCGAAGGCCGCCAGCCGGGTCAGGCTGCGGGTCCCCAGCACGCCGATCTGGCCCAGCGCCAGGGTGATCAGCGCGGCAGGCAGGATCAGGTCGGTGGCGATCGTCTCGATCACCGTGTCCTGCGGAAACACCAGCGTGAAGAACCGGATGATCGCGTAGACGCCGACCTTCGACATGATCGCGAACAACGCGGCCACCGGGCCGGGCGCGTTGGCATAGGTCGCCGGAAGCCAGAAATGCAGCGGCACGATGGCCGCCTTGATGGCGAAGACCACCAGCAGCAGCACCGCGCCGGTGCGCAGCAGCGCCGTGTCCTCGGCGGGCATCATCGCCACGCGTTCGGCCATGTCGGCCATGTTCAGCGTGCCGGTGACGGCATAGAGCGTGCCCAGTGCGGCCAGGAACAGCGCCGAGCCGGCAAGGTTGTAGCTGATGTATTGCACGCCGGCGCGCAGCCGCATCGGGCCGCCGCCATGGATCATCAGCCCGTAGCTGGCGATCAGCAGCACCTCGAAGAAGACGAACAGGTTGAAGGCGTCGCCGGTCAGGAAGGCGCCGTTCAGCCCCATCATCTGGAACATCCACAGCGCGTGGAAATGCCAGCCCTTGCGGTCCCAGCCCGAGCCGATGCCGTAAAGCTGCACCACCAGCGCCAGCACCGCCGACAGCAGCAGCATCAGCGCCGCCAGCCTGTCCAGCATCAGCACGATCCCGAACGGCGCGGGCCAGTTGCCGAGACGATAGACATGCACCTGCCCGTCGGCGGCCATCGCCGTCAGCCACAGCGCGGCACCCAGCGTCAGCACGCTGCCGGCGATGCCGAACACCCGTTGCTGCAGCAGGTCGTGGCGCATCCACAGCACCATCAGCGAACCCAGCAACGCGGGCAGCAGGACCGGAGCGATCAGCCAGTGGTTCATGCGGTCTCGTCCTCGGCGGGGCTGTCGTCGATGGTCTTCAGCGGGGGCATGATGCGGTCGTTCTCGGGCATGTTGATGTGATCGTCACCGCCCTCGATGAAGGCGCCAAGCGCCATCATCACCACCACCGCGGTCATCCCGAAGCTGATGACGATGGCGGTCAGCACCAGCGCCTGCGGCAGCGGATCGGTGTAGGTGTCGGGCGGCACGGTGCCCGAGTGATCCCTGAGGATCGGCGGCAGATGCACCACCAGCCGGCCCGATGCGAACAGGAAGGCGTTGATCGCATAGGTCAGCATCGTCATGCCCAGCACGACCGCAAAGCTGCGCAGCCGCAGGATCAGATAGATGCCCGCGGCGGTCATCGCGCCGACGGCCGAGGCTACCAGCAGTTCCATCACTGCGCCTCCCTTGTCTGTTCGTCGCTGAGGTCGATGTCCATCGGCTTGACGTTCACGGTCTCTCCGGCATGGCGCGCGATGCGCGACAGCGAGTTCAGCGCCAGCATCACCGCGCCCACCACGCACAGGAACACGCCAAGATCGAAGCCCATCGCGGTCGCGAGCTCGAATTCCTCGATGAAGGGCAGCTTGAAGTAGCCGAAGGCCGAGGTCAGGAAGGGCAGGCCGTTGAACCACGCGCCGATGCCGGTCACGCTGGCCGCGACGACGCCGGCGCCGATCAGCGCATGATACGGCAGGGCCTGGCGATCCTGCGCCCAGGCATAGCCCGAGGCCATGTACTGCATCAGCAAGGCGATCGCGACGACGAGGCCGGCGATGAAGCCCCCGCCCGGCAGGTTGTGGCCGCGCAGGAAGATGTAGATGCCCACCATCAGCGAGATCGGCAGGATCACCCGCGTCGCGATCACCAGCATCAGCGGGTGGCGGTCGCCCGCGCGGCGCTGTTCATGTACCCAGTTGCGCAGCCTGCGTGACGACCGCCCCTGCAACAGGGTCTGGGTCAGCGCGAAGATCGCGATGGCCGCGATGCCCAGCACGGTGATCTCGCCGAAGGTATCATAGCCGCGGAAGTCCACCAGGATGACGTTCACGACGTTGTCGCCGCCGCCGCCCTTGTAGCTGTTGGCAAGCTGGTAGTCCGAGATGGTAGGAAAGGCGAAGTCGCGGCGCAGGATCGCATAGGTCAGCCCGCCGAAGCCCAGCCCGGCCAGGGTCGCGATGAAGGCATCCCAGCCGCGCCGCACCGAGGGGGTGTCGGTCAGGGTCCGCTTGGGCAGGAAGTTCAGTGCCAGCAGCAGCAGGATGACCGTCACCACCTCGACCGAGATCTGCGTCAGCGCCAGGTCGGGCGCCGAGAAATAGGCGAAGAAGGCCGAGACCATCAGCCCCACAATGCCGATCAGCACCAGCGCAAGGACCCGGATGCGATGGAAGAACACCATGCAGCCGGTCGCGATGATCGCCAGCAGCCAGCCGATGAAGGGCACCACCTCGATGGGCAGCATCGGGCGGGTGACCGGCCCGGCCTCGCCCGTATACCAGGCCAGTCCGCCGCAGAACAGCGTGGCGAGGGTGAATGCCGCGAGGGCGCGCGGCATTGAGCCGTTGGTGAGGTTGTCGGTCAGCGCGCGTCCGCCCCGCACCAGGCGCAGCACCAGGGCATCGAAGATGGTCTTGGCCTCGGGGCGCGGCGCGGCCTCCCAGGCGGCCAGCAGCGGCGAATGCAGGCGCAGCAGCAGGGCGCCGCCCGCGATCGCGATCATCGACATGATCAGTGCCGCGTTAACCCCGTGCCACAGGTAGATGTCCGAGTTCTGGACCTCGCCGGTCACCGCACTGGCCGAGGCATCGACCAGCCAGCCCGCCATGGTGTTCGGGAACAGCCCGATCAGGATCACCAGCGCCGCCAGCAGCGCGGGACCGGCCCACATGCCGAAGCCCGGATCATGCGGATGATGCGGATAGTCGTCGCGCTGCGGACCCAGGAACACGTGGAAGATGAAGCGCAGCGAATAGCCGACCGAGAACAGCGCCGCGATGGTCGCCACCACCATGAAGCCCTGGCGGGCCTGTTCCAGATGGCTGGCCTCGTAAAGCATCATCTCTTTCGACAGGAAGCCGTTCAGGGGCGGGATGCCGGCCATGGACAGCGCCGCGATGGTGCCGATGGCGAAGGTTATGGGCATCAGCCGTCGCAGGCCGCCCAGCCGCGCGATGGACCGCGTATGCGTCTCGTGGTCGATGATCCCCGCGCTCATGAAAAGGGCGGCCTTGAAGGTGGCGTGGTTGATGATGTGGAACACCGCCGCGACGGCCGCCTCGGGCGTGCCGAAGCCCAGCAGCATGGTGATCAGCCCCAGATGGCTGACGGTCGAAAAGGCCAGCAGCGCCTTGAGGTCGTCCTTGAAGGCCGCGATCACCGCGCCCAGCAGCATCGTCACCAGCCCCGTCGTCGCGACGATCCAGAACCACTGCTCGGTCCCGGCCAGCACCGGCCACAGCCGCGCCATCAGGAACAGCCCGGCCTTGACCATCGTCGCGCTGTGCAGATAGGCGCTGACCGGGGTGGGCGCGGCCATCGCATGGGGCAGCCAGAAATGGAACGGGAACTGCGCCGATTTCGTGAAAGCCCCGATCAGGATCAGCACCAGCGCGGTGGTATAGTGCGGGCTGGACTGGATCGCCTCCCTGGCGTTCAGGATGTCGCTGATGTCATAGCTGCCCGCGATCTGGCCAAGGATCAGCATCCCCGCGATCATCGCAAGCCCGCCCGAGCCGGTGACCGCCAGTGCCATCCTTGCGCCCTGCCGGCCTGCCGGCAGGTGACGCCAGTAACCGATCAGCAGGAACGAGCTGAGCGAGGTCAGCTCCCAGAAGATCAGCAGCAGCAGGATGTTGTCGGACAGCACGATGCCGATCATCGCGCCCTGGAACAGCATCAGATAGGTGTAGAACTTGCCGATCGGGTCCTTCCGCGACAGGTAGAACCGCGCATAGGTGATGATCAGAAGCCCGATTCCCAGGATCAGGATGCCGAACAGCAGGGCAAGCCCGTCGATGCGGAAATTCGCGTTCAGCTGGATCATCGGCAGCCAGTCGAAGCGGGCGGTGATCACCTCGCCGCGCATGATCGCCGGACTGTGCAGAAGCAGCCCCAGAAGCGCCACCAGCGTCGTCGTGCCGCAGGCGGTCGCGGCCACGCTGCGCCCCGATCGGACCAGCAGACCGGGCAGCAGCGCGCCGATGAAGGGTAGCATCGCGATGAGAGCTGGCGACATCGGATCGTCTTCCCCGTTCGTTCGTGCGTTTTTATGGTTCTGGTTTTTCTGGTGGCAGGCGTTGCCGGAGTCAACCCGCGCAGGCTTGCCGGAGGATGCTTCGGAGGTCAAATCCGGCCCGCGGTCCGGGGAATGCCGGGGCGGGGCCTCGTGTCGCCCGGATTTGCGTGATCCTGGCCCGGGCGCGGCGGCGGCGGCGGGCCGGGGCCGCGGTCACGGATCTGGCGGCCGCAACTGGCACTGGTCGATGTTCGTGTTTCGTGCTAGCCATTGAAAAAACGGGCAGGGGGCAGACATGCGGGTTCTGGGCATCGATCCGGGTTTGCGGAACATGGGCTGGGGCGTTATCACGGTCGAGGGGTCGCGGCTGGGCCATGTCGCGAATGGCGTGATCCGCACCGGCCAGGACGGGGCCGAGACGGAACTTGGCGCACGGCTGTCGGTGCTATTCCGCGGGCTTTGCGCCGTGATCGCGCAATATGCGCCCGATGCCGCGGCGGTCGAGCAGACCTTCGTGAACCGCGACGCGGCGGGCACGCTCAAGCTGGGGCAGGCGCGGGGCATCGCGCTGCTGGCGCCGGCCGAGGCGGGGTTGCAGGTGGGGGAATATGCGCCGAATGCGGTCAAGAAGACGGTGGTGGGCGTGGGACATGCCGGAAAGGAACAGGTCCAGCACATGGTGAGGGTGCAGTTGCCGGGCGTCAGCTTCGCGGGCCCGGATGCGGCGGATGCGCTGGCCATCGCCATCTGCCATGCGCATCACCTGCAGGGGCGGGCGCTGCGGGTGGTCTCGGGGCAGAGGGGGGTGGCATGATCGGCCGCATCGCTGGCGTGATCCTGCACCGGGCGCGCGATCAGGTGCTGATCGATGTGCGCGGGGTGGGCTATGTCGTCCATGTCAGCGACCGCACTTCGGCCGGCCTGCCGCCGGCGGGTCAGATGGTCGCGCTGTATACCGATCTGCTGGTGCGCGAGGATCTGTTGCAGCTATTCGGATTTCCGACGCTGCTGGAGAAGGAATGGCACCGGCTTCTGACCAGCGTGCAGGGCGTCGGCGCCAAGGTTTCTCTGGCGGTGCTGGGCACACTGGGGGCAGACGGGCTGTCGCAGGCCATCGCGCTTGGCGACTGGTCGGCGGTGCGCAGGGCGCAGGGCGTGGGACCGAAACTGGCGCAGCGCGTGGTGCTGGAGCTGAAGGACAAGGCGCCGGCGATCATGGCGCTGGGTGGCGAGCTGACCGTTGATGCCACGGTCGTGGCGGGGGGTGCGGACGGGCCGGGCATCGAGCCCGGCCCGTCCGCCGCCTCGGCGCCGGCCTCGATGGCCGGCGTCGAGGCGCGCCCCCCGGGGGCGTCGGCGCAGCGGGCGGTGGCGATTTCCGAGACGCTGTCGGCTCTTGTCAATCTCGGCTACGGCCAGTCCGAGGCGGTAGCCGCGGTGGCCGAGGCGCAGGCGCAGGATGCCGATGCAGCCACGCCCGCGCTGATCCGGGCTGCGCTGCGCCTGCTGGCGCCAAGGGGGTGATGCCATGACCCGAAAACACCGCACCTGCTGCGATTGTCGCCGCAACCATCCCGTCCCTGTGTCGGCCCCGCGAACCGGTCGGCGTCCCGCGGCATGCCGGGCCATCCGATGACCCAGCCCGACCCTACCCTGCGCGCCGAGCAGATGGAGGGCGAGACCGAGGATCGCGCCCTGCGCCCTCAGGCGCTGACCGATTTCGTCGGCCAGGCCGAGGCCCGCGCCAATCTGCGCGTCTTCATCGACAGTGCCCGGATGCGCGGCAAGGCCATGGATCACACGCTGTTCTTCGGCCCGCCCGGCCTTGGCAAGACCACGCTGGCGCAGATCATGGCCCGCGAGCTTGGCGTCAATTTCCGCATGACATCCGGTCCCGTCCTCGCCCGCGCCGGAGATCTGGCGGCGATCCTGACCAATCTGGAAGCGCGCGACGTACTGTTCATCGACGAGATCCACCGCATGAACCCGGCCGTCGAAGAGGTGCTGTATCCCGCGATGGAGGATTTCGAACTGGATCTGGTGATCGGCGAGGGGCCTGCCGCGCGCACCGTCCGGATCGAGTTGCAGCCCTTCACACTTGTCGGCGCGACCACCCGGCTGGGCCTGCTGACCACCCCGCTGCGGGACCGCTTCGGTATCCCCACGCGGCTGCAATTCTACGAGATCGCCGAACTCGACATGATCGTACAGCGCGGCGCGCGGATGCTGGGCATCGAGGCCGAGCCCGAAGGCACGCGCGAAATCGCCCGGCGTGCGCGCGGCACCCCGCGCATTGCCGGCCGGCTGCTGCGCCGGGTCATCGACTTCGCCCTGGTCGAGGGCGACGGCCGGCTGACCCGTGCCATCGCGGATACGGCGCTGACGCGGCTTGGTGTGGACGATCTGGGGCTGGACGGCGCCGATCGGCGCTATCTGACCCTGATGGCCCAGCATTACGGCGGCGGCCCGGTCGGCGTCGAGACGCTGTCGGCGGCGCTCTCGGAAAGCCGCGATGCCATCGAGGAGGTGATCGAGCCCTATCTGCTGCAGCAGGGGCTGATCGCGCGAACCCCGCGTGGCCGCCAGCTGGCGCACAGGGCCTGGCGGCATCTGGGCCTTGACGCGCCCGCGCCCCAGCCGCAGGCCAAACTGTTCGAGGGCTGAGCGCAGCCCGGGCCACGGCCCCCGGCACTGCCCCCGACGCTGCCCGCCGGATGCAGGCTCAGGGGGTCAGGCCTTCGGGGTCGGGCAGGCCGTTGGCCCGCGCGGTGGCGGTCAGCGTATTGGCCAGCAGGCAGGCGATGGTCATCGGACCGACGCCACCGGGCACCGGCGTGATCGCCCCCGCGACTTCGCGCGCCGCGGCGTGGTCCACATCGCCGACCAGCCCGGCCTCGGTCCGGTTGATGCCGACATCGATGACCGTCGCGCCCGGCCTGATCCAGTCCGCCTTGACGAAATGCGCCCGCCCGACGGCCGCGATCAGGATCTCGGCCTCCCGGCACAGCTGCGGCAGGTCGCGGGTACGCGAATGGGCGATGGTCACCGTGGCGCTGTCGCGCAGCAGCAGCTGCGCCATCGGCTTGCCGACGATGTTCGAGCGGCCGATCACCACCGCCCGGCGGCCCGACAGATCGCCCAGCCTGTCGCGCAGCAGCATCAGGCAGCCCAGGGGCGTGCAGGGCACCATTGCCTTCTGGCCCGTCGCCAGCCGCCCGACATTGAGGACGTGAAACCCGTCCACATCCTTGTCGGGATCGATGGCGCCGATGACTGCCGCCTCGTCCATATGCGCCGGCAATGGCAGCTGGACCAGAATTCCGTTCACGGCCGGGTCGGCGTTGAGCCGCGCGATCAGGTCCAGAAGCTCGGCCTCGCCGGTCTCGGCGGGCAGACGATGCTCGTAGGAATTCATCCCGACCTCGCGGGTCTGCTTGCCCTTCGAGCGGACATAGACCTGGCTTGCCGGATCCTCGCCCACCAGCACGACCGCAAGCCCCGGCGTGATGCCGCGGGCTGCCAGCGCGACGACCTCGCGGGCGATGCGGGCGCGCAGGTCCGCGGCGAAGGCCTTGCCGTCGATGGGCGTGGCGGTCATGGGCGATCTCCCCTCAGGTGGCGGTCCTCCTGCGCGATCGCAGCCTCGACCAGTTGTCGCCAGATATTCTCGAAGAGCTCGGGGTCCAGCCCTGCATCCGCGGCATGCCGACGCGCATTCGCGACAACCTGCTCGACCCGCCAGTCGATCCGGGCAGGAAGGTCGCTGCCCGCCTTGATTCGGGCGGCGCGATCGATCAGGGCGCGGCGCTGCGCGAACAGCGCGATCAGCGCCGCATCGAGGGCGTCGATCCGGGCGCGCAGCGTCTCCATGCCGGAAATGTCGTCGAACTGGCTCATCACGCGCGTCCCATGCACCCTGCCGACGTCAGGCGCAAGGGTCGCCGCCGCCCGCGCCGCCCATCCCGCCGTCGCGCAGCGCCTGCCGCAGCCGGGTCAGCGCCTGATGCATCTGCCGCATTTCCGCGAGCGTCATTCCGGTCGCCTCGGCCATCGTCGCCGGAACCGCCTCGGCGCGCTGCTGAAGAACCCGGCCGGCCTCGGTCAGGCTGACCAGCACGCGCCGCTCGTCCTGGTCGTCGCGATGCCTGCGCAGCACGCCCGCCGCTTCCAGCCGCTTCAGCAGCGGCGTCAGGGTGCTGGAGTCAAGGCCCAACGCCGCGCCGATCCGCCCGACGCTTTGCCGATCCTCGGCCCAGAGGGTCAGCAGCACCAGATATTGCGGATAGGTCAGGCCCAGTGGCTCAAGCAGCGGCTTGTAGGCTCGTCCGAAGGCGAGATTCAGCGAATAGACGTCAAAGCACAGCATGGCGGGCAGGCCGGGAGATGCGACGATCGATGGCCCGATGGAGGGTGATGCGGCGGTCATGCGGCCAAGATAGATCGCGCGCGATGCAATCGCAAGGTTGACAAACCGACGCGCCGAATTTACCTGTTGTGCGATCAAATCGCAGAAGATCAATCAGGAGGACAGCATGCCGACCGAGATTCTCTATCGCACCAGCGCCACGGCCAAGGGTGGCGGACGCGACGGCCATTCGGAGGTCGATGATGGCAGCTTCAAGGCCGATCTGACCGTGCCGAAGGAACTGGGCGGTCCCGGCGGCGACGGGCTGAACCCCGAAAAGCTGTTCGCAACCGGCTATGCCGCCTGCTACATGGGGGCGCTGCGGCACTATGCGGCCTCGAAGAAGATCAAGGTGCCAGCCGACACGACCGTGCAGGTCGGTGTGGGCATCGGTCCGCGCGACGATGGCGGCTTCGGGCTGGACGTCGACATCACTGTGGGACTGCCCGGCGTCGAGCGGGACGTTGCCGAAGACCTGATCGCCGGCGCGCATCATGTCTGCCCCTATTCGGACGCCACGCGCGGCAGCCTGAAGATCACGCCGAAGCTGGCCTGACCCTCGCGACTGCAAGATCGGCTGACAGGCCTCGTCCTCGCGGGCGGGGCCTGTTGGCTGGAGCGGCCTGTTTGCCGCCAGGGTCGGGGCCGCACCGTCGGGGCGGTGGCTAGGCCCTCATTCCCACTCGATCGTCCGAATTACCCATAAGTGTATGAAAACTCGATAGTAAGCGCCCGTTCTGACGGCCAATCTCCGACTGTGAGGCCGTCAAAATACTACGCTTTTGATTTCATTGAGAAAACTGCCAGAAAAAATATTTTCGCGGTTCCGGCATCTATCGATGTCAATCGCCCCTCAGACCCGATTTTTTGCCTGCCCAGCGTAACTCACGGGGACGCCCAAAAGTACCGTCAACACTCCATAGCAGGATCAACCACCGGGATCGAGCTATCGGTAGCCAACGGGGTGCGACAGCGGAGCACGAACCCCAGTCAGACATTCAAAGTTACCGAAGATATGGGGGCATCTCTGCTAACACGCAGAGTCATATGGCATTCCGCTTTCACGCGAGCAGGGAAAAATGTAGCCTTGGTCGTGTCCTTAGAGTGCCGTCCACGTGCCGGTGCATGGGTGATCACTCCTTGCTAGGGTCAAAGTGGAGAGGCCGGCCTGCGTAGATCGATTCGCTCGCAGAGACCTCTGTCGGTCGACGTGAAGGGCGTTATAATCATCTATGGCGATTTACAGCTGGCATGAGATCGGTGATGCACCCGCAGCGCCCGGGGTTTACGCTTGGTACTACACACCCGAGATCACGGTCTTCGACCTCGACCGAATCACCTCCGAGATCGTTGAACTGAAAGAAGGCCGAGGCACATCTGCGGCCAAGGATGCCGTCCGTGAATTCCTTGACGAGACGATCTTCCGTTACTTCCGTGAGCAGCCCTATTCAGCCCAACTGCGTGGTCCGTTGAAGCCTCGTTACGAAGGGAAGATGGAGCACCAGCCGACGCTATCGGAAACCTTGTTGGATCGGATCGTAGAAGATCCGGCTCGACTCGGTACGATACGCGCGGTTCTAGAAGCGTCCGCCCCCAATTTTGCTTCGCCAATCTACATTGGCATGTCAGAGCGGCTCCGAATGCGCTTGGGCAAACATAAGGCTCTGATAGAGAAGTATGGCGAGCTCCCGGATCCTGGTCTATCTGAAGAGGATCAACGCGATCACAGCTTCGCCAAGGAAGTGCGAGCGCGGAGTATCC
>NZ_JAVAMQ010000014.1 GCF_030732095.1 Paracoccus spongiarum
ATGCGCTTCAGACGCGCAATATCGGCCCTGGCAGTGAGGAGCTGTACTCCACGCAGAACCGGCGAACCGCGGACGGGCTCGCCGGCCTGCCACGCGACTATACCGGTCCGGTGCTTGGGCCTCCGCTTCCTGGGGATCTGGGGCGCCCCATCCTCGATGCGCAGAATCGTGGCCAGCCCGTCACGCCGCCGATGGCGGCAGCGCCCGCCGTCGATCCGGTTGAGCAGCGCAGGCGCGCGGAAGAAGAAGCTGCCCGAACGAGCCGCGTCTTCTTCCAGACGGAGGCGCGCGCCGCAGCTCCGATTGTGACAGCTGGCGGACCGGGCAGCCCGAGCCTCGCCGGTCTGGGCCTTCCGGGCCAGCCAAGCGCACCAACGGCGCAGGATCGCCAGCTCGCGTTCCTGAATGCGGGCGTGGACCGCCGCACGGTCTCGCCAGATCGCGTGATGGGTCCGGCATCACCCTATGTGCTTCAGACCGGCGCCGTCATCGCCGCGGCCCTCATCACCGGCATCCGATCCGACCTGCCGGGCCAGATCACCGCGCAGGTTACGGAGCATGTCTACGACAGCCCGACCGGGCGCATCCTGCTCGTCCCACAGGGTACGCGGCTGATCGGCGAGTACAGCAACGATGTCGGTTTCGGTCAGCGCCGGGTGCTGCTTGTCTGGAAGCGGCTCATCCTCCCGAATGGTCGTTCGATCGTCCTGGAACGTCAACCCGGAGCCGACGCGCAAGGCTATGCGGGGCTTCAGGATGGCGTCGACTATCATTGGTGGGATCTCGCCAAGGCTGCCGGCCTGTCGACACTGCTGTCGGTCGGTGCCGAACTCGCCGTTGACGATCAGGATCGGCTGCTCCGGGCGATCCGCAACGGCGGGCAGGACACCATCAACGACGCAGGCCAGCAGATCATCCGTCGGCAACTGAATGTCGCGCCGACCCTGACGATCAGACCGGGGTTCCCCGTGCGCGTTATCGTCACCCGCGACCTCGTGCTCGAACCTTATGGAGGGTTGTGATGACCAAGCTGAAGCTCGGCCCGATCATCGACGACAAGCCGGTGAAGGTGACCCTTCGCGAAATCGCCAGTCGGTAAATCAGTCACCACAAAGTGCCGATCACGCAGGTCATTCCACCGGAGCGCCTTCTGATCGGCGAGTGGGTCGCCGTCCGGCAATGCCACATACACGGGCTCAGCCCACAAATGCGTCACGTCAAAGCCCTTCCCGGGCGATGCTTCGGCGACGACACCGACATCAAGCTGCCCCCGCCGCACGGCCGCGATGAGTTCGGGACAGCTGCCCTCGCTGAACCGCAGCTTGACCCCCGGGCGGTCACCCCGAAAGGCCCCGAAGAGCTCAGACAGAAAGCCCATGGTCAGAGGCCCGAACACGCCGATCCGAAGATTCCGTCCTCTGTTCGCCACCGTTCTTGCACCGTCGAGCGCCGATCCGATCTGGCGCGCCCCAGGGGCGGCCTGATTCAGAAATTGTTTGCCGATGTCTGTCAGGTCGACGCCGGCAGGATAACGGCGGAACAGCTGTGCGCCGATCTCATCCTCGACATCCCGGATGCGGCGGCTGATCGCCGACTGCTCGACGCCGAGATCTTGCGCCGCGCGCCGGAAGCTGCCGCTTTCCGCAGCAGCGATGATGTAACGCACATGGCGTAGCTCGATCTTCGATCTCGGCACGATGGTTCCCCATGATGCAAAGGTCTTTGCAAACGTAGCCCCGTCAGCCCCCGAGAACTGTTCCGATCAGATTATGGGTCTTCTCCGCCTCCTCGCTACCGCCGCCCACGAAATCCTTAAGTGTCACACATTCGACTGTTGCTACGTCGCTAGCGGACTTCCGGATCGCATCTCACCGGTGCAAGCAGTAAATGGTGCGTGATCTGAACAGCGCAATTACGGCGCGGAACGCGTGCGGCGAGTCGTGCAGATTCTGTGGGCTGACGGATGTCCGGCCGCGCTGTCAGGACTGAAAATGACCCGCCGATTTCTACGCCAGAGCCCGAAATTTCTGCACGCCACTCGGGAGGGACTTCCGGCATCGGCACCTATCGTTCTCAATCGCCAGCGACAGCCGCTAAGGAGATTGGGTATGGGTCAGAGCGAGCCTTTGGAGATCAGGAAGACCATCCGGCGGCACCAACTGCGCGAGATGGTGCCCCTAGCCGACAGCACAATCTACGAGATGGAGCAGCGCGGCGAATTCCCACGCCGCTTCGCGCTGTCGCCGCGCTGCATCGTCTGGGACCTCGCCGAGGTCCACGCCTGGTTGCTGGCGCGGCGCGCGAAGCCAATCCCTCGCGCACAGCATCCCGACGTCACCAAGCGCAAGTCCCGCCCAGTCAAAGGGCAGGATCGAGCGCGATAGACGGCATGACTGTCGGCAGCAGCGTCGGAACATACTTCCGCCCTTCGACCCAGGCATCGACGGTGTCGGCCCATTCCTGCATCATGTGGCGACGCTGAACCTCGTATTCGGCCTTGTTGTAGACGCCGCGTGATGAACGCCCGTCCTCGTGCGCCAGGCACTTTTCGATCCAGTCGCGGTTGAAGCCCAGCTCATTGAGCAGCGTCGAGCCCGTGCGGCGTAGGTCATGCACGGTGAACGGCTCTAGCGGCAGCCCCTCCTTCTTGGCCTGTTCGACGACAGCGTAAGTGACCCGGTTGAAGGTCGCCCGCGACATCGGCGCATCCGCATCGTACCGGGAAGGCAGCAGCTACCGGGAATTACCGGCGCAGGTCTTGAGCGCGATCATGATGTCGAGGGTCTGCCGGCACAGGTAGACATTGTGCGGCTTCGATCGCTTCATGCGCTCCTTCGGGATCGTCCAGACGGCGTTTTCGAAATCGACTTCATCCCAGACCGCGTCCTGTAGTTCGCTCTTCCGGACCATGGTGAGGAGGTAGAGCTTCATGCCGAGACGGATCGTCGGCAGCGTCGCGACATGCTCGAGCTGCTTGAGCATGATGCGGATCTCGGTCGGCGACAGCGCCCTGTCCTTCGGCGTAAAGGTGGCGATCGAGGCAGGACCAACGTCATCGGCCGGGTTCGCGACCTTCTCGCCGTGGAGGATGGCGAAGGCGTAGATCTGCTTCAGGATATCCCGCACATGGATGGCCGTCGCGGGCGCGCCCCGTTCCACGATCTTGGCGCAGTGGGCGCGCAGGTCATCAGGCGTGATTTCGGTCAGCAAACGGTTCTGCCAGACCGGCTTGAGTTCACGCTCGAATATGGCGCGGCGCATGGCGCGCGTGCTGTCCGCCATAGGCGCGCCCGTCAGCCACTTCTCGCCGAACTCGCCGAAGCTCTCGGCCTCCTTGATCCGGCGCTTCTCCCGCTGCTTCTCGATGGCGGGGGACCGCCCCTCGGCGATCATGCGTTTCGCGTCCAGGCACAATTCCCGCGCCCGGGCGAGCGAGATCCCATCTCGGGCGTACTTGCCGAGATGGACAGTCTCCCGCCTGCCGTTCAGCCGATAGTCGAGCCTGAACGAGATGCCGCCTGTCGGCGCGACACGCACATACATGCCGTCACGATCGGTCACTTTGTACATTTTGGCTTTTGGTTTCAGGCACTTGAGTTCCGCATCCGTCAACATTCTGGGCCTCCTCGCGGAAAAGTACCGTCACGCATATTTTCGAGGCTTTTGACGGTAATATCTGTTTATGTTCAGCATGTTAGACTGAAAAAAGTACCGTCAATAGCCTCGGTCGCTATGACGGTACTTTCGATTTTCCGGATGATCAACGGGGGCAAGATCCGTCAGCGGGCACGACAGACGCGCTTGCTGCCCACCGATAGCTATCGATAGGTCTCGGCTGAAATATTTTTGTTTTTCAGGTGGTTATGTCGTATTCTGGCGTAGTTTGGGATACCCTCGGATGGGCAAAAATTATTCCCACTCGATCGTGCCGGGCGGTTTCGACGTGATGTCGTAGGTGCAGCGGTTGATGCCGCGGACCTCGTTGATGATGCGCGTCGCGGTCTCGCCAAGGAAGTCGTGGCTGAAGGGGTAGTAGTCGGCGGTCATCCCGTCCACGCTGGTGACGGCGCGCAGGGCGCAGGCATAGTCGTAGGTCCGTCCGTCGCCCATCACGCCCACCGTCCGCACCGGCAGGATCGCAACGAAGGCCTGCCAGATCTCGTCATAAAGCCCGTGCCGGCGGATCTGGTCGATGAAGACCGCATCGGCCTTGCGCAGGATCTCCAGCTTGTCGCGGGTGATCTCGCCGGGGCAGCGGATGGCGAGGCCGGGGCCGGGGAAGGGGTGGCGACCGATGAATGTCTCGGGCAGGCCCAGCTCGCGGCCGAGGGCGCGGACCTCGTCCTTGAACAGTTCGCGCAGGGGCTCGACCAGCTTCAGCCCCATCTTATCGGGCAGGCCGCCGACATTGTGGTGCGACTTGATGGTGACCGAGGGTCCGCCGCTGAACGACACGCTTTCGATGACGTCGGGATACAGCGTGCCCTGGGCCAGGAATTCGGCGCCCTCGATGCGGCCTGCCTCGCGCTGGAACACGTCGATGAACAGGCGGCCGATGGTCTTGCGCTTGACTTCGGGATCACTGACGCCCTCCAGCGCCGACAGGAACAGGTCGGCCTCGTCGGCATGGATCAGCGGGATGTTGTAGTTGTCGCGGAACATCGACACGACCTCGTCGGCCTCGTTCAGCCGCAGCAGGCCGTGATCGACAAAGACGCAGGTCAGCTGGTCGCCGATCGCCTCGTGGATCAGGACCGCCGCCACGCTGCTGTCCACGCCGCCCGACAGCCCGCAGATCACCCGGCGGTCGCCGACCTGGTCGCGGATCTTGCGGATCGCCTCGTCCTTGTAGCTGGCCATCGTCCAGTCGCCGGTAAAGCCGGCGAGGCGCACGAAATTCTCGAGCATGACCCGGCCGTTGGGGGTGTGGTGCACCTCGGGGTGGAACTGCACGGCGTAGAAGGCACGGGCCTCGTCTGCGATCATCGCCACGGGCGCGTTGGGCGAGGTGCCGATCACCTCGAAGCCGGGCGCCATCTCGGTCACCCGGTCGCCATGGCTCATCCAGACCTCCTCGCGGCCGCTGCCGAAGAGGCCCGCGAAGATGCCGTCGCCGGTATGGCCCGGGGCGGGCGAGATGAAGGCGCGGCCGTATTCCGCGTGGTGGCCGGCCTCGACGCTGCCGCCAAGCTGCTGCATCATCACCTGCTGGCCATAGCAGATGCCGAAGACCGGCACGCCCAGGTCGAACACCGCCTGCGGGGCGCGCGGGCTGCCCGGCTCGGTCACGCTGGCCGGACCGCCCGACAGGATGATCGCCTGCGGCGGATCGGCCCGCAGGGCCTCGTCGGTGACGGTGTTGAAGGGCCGGATCTCGCAATAGACGTTCAGCTCGCGCAGGCGGCGCGCGATCAGCTGGGTCACCTGTGAGCCGAAATCGATGATCAGAAGGCGCTGGTGCTGGGTCATGGATGCGCTTTAAGGTTGGTCGCGCGGGCGTGCAAGGCCCAAGCGGGCCGATGGCCCGGCGCGGAACCTGCGGCGCGCGCGCGACGTTGCAATTTGTCAATCTTGTCAAGCCGCTCAGCCAGAGGTCGCCATGTCTGTCAAACCGATTGCCGTCACCCTTCTGTCCATCGCCGCGCTGGCGGGCTGCGAGTCCGCGCCCGGTGGCAACGATCTGGCCATCGGCGAGGTCGGGCCGGTCGTCGCGCCCGCCGAACAGGCGCTGGCGGCCAGCTGCGCCGGCAACGCGGCCGCGCAGCAGCAGATGGCCGACGCGGTGAATGCCGCCCGTGCCGCAGAAGGCAAGACGGTCCTTGCGAGCAGCGACCAGCTTGTGCAGATCGCCCAGTCCCATGCCTGCGACATGGCCGCCACCGGGCGTGCGACGGTCGCCGGGTCGAACGGCTCCAATGTCGTGGATCGGGCACGGGCCGCCGGCTACCCGACCTGCGGCGTGGCGCAGCTGATCTCGGTCGGTGGCCAGCCCGGCGGCGTCGTGGCCAGCTGGCTGCGGTCCGAGCCGCAGCGGGTCGAGCTGCTGGGCCAGCTGAGCGACGAGGTCGGCGCCGGCGTTGCGCAGGGCCCCGACGGGCGCATGTGGTGGAGCGTGGTGCTGGGCAACGACTGCGCCTGATCGCGCGCCCCATGCGCCGCGACCCTGCCATGCGGGCGGGGTCGCGATCTGCGGCGTCCGGCCCTATTTCTCGGGTACCAGGCCCCGCGGTGCGAAGCGCAGCACCAGCAGCAGCAACAGGCCCATGGCGATGAAGCGCATATGCGCGGCGCTGTCCAGCAGATGCGCCTTCAGCGCCCCGTCGGGCAGCGGCGCGGTCAGCGCCCCGATCAGCGCCGGGCCCCAGACCTCGGCCTTGATCCACAGGAACCAGATCAGCACCGCCCCAAGCGCCGCCCCCCAGTTGTTGCCCGAGCCGCCGACGATCACCATGACCCAGATCAGGAAGGTATAGCGCAGCGGATTGTAGCCTGTCGGGGCCATCAGCCCGTCCAGCGTGATCATCATGGCGCCGGCGATGCCGATCACCGCCGAACCGATCACGAAGATCTGCAGATGCCGCGCGGTGACATCCTTGCCCATCGCCTCGGCTGCGGTCTCGTTGTCGCGGATCGCGCGCATCATGCGGCCCCAGGGCGATTTCAGCGCCAGTTCGGCCAGCAGGATGACCAGCAGCAGCACCACGAGGAACAGCGACATGTAGCACAGCTTGACCCAGATCCCCGAGGCTTCGGCCGCCGCGAACCCCCACCGGCCGGCGAAATCGACGAAATCCGGGTTCTGCTGCAGATCGATCTCGTAGGGTACCGGGCGGGGGATCGAGCTGACATTCTTGACCCCGCGGGCCAGCCAGTCCTCGTTGCGCAGCATCGCCACGATGATCTCGCCGATGCCCAGCGTCGCGATGGCCAGATAGTCCGAGCGCAGCCCGAGCGCGACCTTGCCGACCGCCCATGCCGCCGCCGCGGCGAACAGCCCGCCGACCGCCCAGGACAGCAGGACGGGCAGGCCAAGCCCGCCAAGGTTGCCATAGCGGGCGGGGTTGTTCGCCTCGATCGCCGTGGCCGCCGGGTCGAACAGCCACCGGTAGAGGACAAAGCCCGCCAACAGGATCGCCGTCACCGCAAGCCCGCGCCCAGAGGACAGCCGCTTCCAGGCCTGCGCGGCCAAGGCCAGCGTGCCCAGCCCGACCGCCAGCGCGATCAGCAGGCGCGATCCGCCCGCCGACCATGCCCCCTCGACCGGGGGCAGGGCGATCAGCACCGGCGCAAGGCCGCCAAGCGCCAGAAAGCCCACGACGCCCACATTGAACAGCCCCGCATAGCCCCATTGCATGTTCACGCCCATCGCGGTGATGGCCGAGATCAGCCCCATGTTCAGGATGCCCAGCGCGGTGTTCCAGCTGCCCGAGAACATCGCGTTGCGCATCGTGCCCTCCATCACGAACAGCAGCGCGAGGATCGCGAACAGGATCGGGGCGCGCCAGGGGCTGACGGCGGCGGCTTGGCGGTTGCTGGACATGGCCGGCCCTTTCCTACACGGACTTGCCGCGGAACAGACCGGTTGGCCTGAACAGCAGCACGACGATCAGAATGACGAAGCTGACAGCGAACTTGTATTCCGTCCCCAGCAGCTGCAGCAGCCCTTCGGGCTGCCAGCCGGGCGCCAGATAGCCCGCGATCTTCAGCCAGGGATAGGTGATCGCCACCTCGGAGAAGGCGACCAGGAATCCGCCGGCGATGGCGCCAAGCGGATTGCCCAGCCCGCCGACGATGGCCGCGGCAAAGATCGGCAGCAGGATCTGGAAGTAGTTGAAGGGCCGGAAGGCCTTGTCCAGGCCGTAAAGCACGCCGGCGATGGTCGCCAGCGAGGCCGCGATGATCCAGGTCAGCCGCACCACCTTCTCGGGGTCGATTCCCGACAGCAAGGCCAGGTCCTCGTTGTCGGAATAGGCCCGCATCGCCTTGCCCGACTTGGTGCGGTTCAGAAACCAGAACAGCGCCCAGACCACCAGCGCGGCGATCACGACGGTCAGCAGCTGCGTCGTCTTCAGCGCCAGCCCCTCGGCCAGTCCGGTCATCTCGCGAAAGCTGCGCACGTCGATCACGAAGCGGGCGCCGTCGGCGAATTGCTGTTCGTTGACGCCGATCACCAGGCGGGTCAGGCCATTCATGACGAACATCACCCCGACCGAGGCCATGACGAGGATGATCGGGGCGGCCTTCTGCACCCGGTAGAAGCGATAGACGGCGCGGTCGGTCAGCAGTACCAGCACGGCCGTGGCGGCGATGCCGACGGGCAGGGCCAGCAGCGCCGTGGGCAGCGGGCCAAGCCCGATCCCCGCGGCCTGCAGCGCCCATGTCACGAGGATGGTTATGGCGGTGCCGAAGGCCATGGTGTCGCCATGCGCGAAATTCGAGAAGCGCAGGATGCCGTAGATCAGCGTCACCCCCAGCGCACCCAGCGCCAGTTGCGCCCCGTAGGCCGCGGCGGGGATGACGACGAAGTTCAGGATAGCCACGATGGCGTTCAGGATGTCCAAGGCTCAGCCCCCCAGGAAGGTGCGGCGGACTTCGGGATCGGCCAGAAGGGCCTGCCCGCTGTCGGTGAAGCGGTTCGTGCCCTGCACGAGGACATAGCCGATATCGGCGATCTCCAGCGCCTGCCGCGCGTTCTGTTCGACCATCAGGATCGAGATGCCGCTGCGGGCGATCTCGATGATGCGGTCGAACAGCTCGTCCATCACGATCGGGCTGACCCCGGCAGTCGGCTCGTCCAGCATCAGCAGGCTGGGCCGGGTCATCAGCGCGCGACCCACCGCGACCTGCTGGCGCTGGCCGCCCGACAACTCGCCCGCCGGCTGGCGCCGCTTGTCGCGCAGGATCGGGAACAGGTCATAGACCTGCTGCATCGTCTCGGCGATCTCGTCGCGGCGGATGAAGGCGCCCATCTCGAGGTTCTCCTCGACCGACATCGAGGGAAAGACATTGTTCACCTGCGGCACGAAGCCCATGCCACGGCGCACCCGCTCCTGCGGGCTCAGCGTGGTGATGTCCTGACCGTCCAGCGTCACCCGCCCCTCGCGCAGCGGCAGCATCCCGAACACGGCCTTCATCGCGGTGGACTTTCCGGCGCCATTGGGGCCGACGATGACGGCGATCTGGCCCTTGTCGACATTCAGCGTGCAGCCATGCAGGATGTCGGCCTTGCCATAGCCGCCGCGCATCCCGGTTGCGGACAGGTAGGGGCGGGCCGGGTCGCCGGTCGCAGACCCCGCGGCGGGGGTGGTCAGGGTTTCGGTCATGCTGCGCCTCCGGCCCGCTCGGCCTTGACCTTGTTCTTCAGCCCGGTGCCCAGATAGGCCTCGATGACGTCCTCGTTGCGCATGATCGCGTCGGCGGCCCCCTCGGCCAGCACCTTGCCCTCGGCCATGACGATCACCGGATCACAAAGCCGGCCGATGAAATCCATGTCGTGTTCGATCACGCAGAAGGTATAGCCGCGTTCGCGGTTCAGCCGCACGATCGCGTCGCCGATGGTGCCCAGCAGGGTGCGGTTCACGCCGGCGCCGACCTCGTCGAGGAACACCACCTTCGCGTCGACCATCATCGTGCGGCCAAGTTCCAGCAGCTTCTTCTGGCCGCCCGACAGGTTGCCGGCCTTCTCGTGGGTCAGGTGCCGGATGGTCAGGAAGTCCAGCACCTCGTCGGCCCTGCGGCGCAGTTCGGCCTCTTCCCGCTGGATCCGTCCGCGGCGGAACCAGGTGTTCAGGATCGTTTCGCCGGCCTGGCCGCCGGGCACCATCATCAGGTTTTCACGCACGGTCATCGAGGCGAATTCATGGGCCAGCTGGAAGGTCCGCAACAGCCCGCGGTGGAACAGCGCGTGCGGGGGCAGGCCGGTGATGTCCTCGCCATCCATGAACACCCGGCCCGAGGTGGGCGGCAGCACGCCGGCGATGACGTTGAACAGCGTCGATTTTCCCGCCCCGTTCGGGCCGATCAGGCCGGTGATCGAGCCTGTCTCGATTGTCAGGCTGGCGCCATCGACGGCGCGGAAGCCGCCGAAATGGCGATGAAGGTCCTCGACCCGGATCATGGTTGCCTTCCGTCCCTGCGAGCCCCGCGCCGCGCCGGCCACCGGCCGCGCCACGCCTGTGACGAACGGCCCGGCGCCGTGGGCGGCGCCGGGCCAGATTCATGCCGCGCGGATCAGCGGAAGCCGATGACCGCCAGCGCGCCGTCCTTCATCTCGGTCTCGCGGAAGGTGCCGGCGCTTTCGCCGTTGCCGACCATCTCGACCGAACTGGCGCCGACATAGTCGATGTCGCCCCCGCCCGCCAGGATCTCCAGCGCCTTGCCCAGTTCGCCCGGCAGGATCGGCTCGCCCGGGGCGTTGGCCACCTCGGTGATCTTGTCCTTGTAGGCGGCCGGGTCCGAGGATCCCGCAGCCTGCATCGCCAGCAGCATCAGCGCGGCGGCATCATAGGCCTCGCCCGCATAGGGCGAATGCGGATCGAAGCCCGCGGCCTCGGCCATCTCGTTGAACTTGTCGCGGCCATCGCCTTCCGATGCCGGGTTGATGCCGATCGAGCCTGCCGTCTCGGCGCCGAACTTCTCTTCCAGCGCGGTGCCGACCATGCCGTCGGGGAAGATGAAGGTCGAGAAGGCGCCGGTGTCCAGCGCCGCACGGGTCACGCCGGCGCCGCCCTGGTCGATGTAGCCCACGACCGCCAGCGCATCGCCGCCCGCCGCCGCCAGCGCCGCCACCTCGGCCGAATAGTCGGCCTTGCCGTCGTCATGCGGCGCGTTCACGGTGACCTTGCCGCCCTTGGCCTCGTAGGCCGCCTGGAAGCTGTCGGCCAGGCCCTTGCCATAATCGTTGTTGGTATAGGTCACCGCGACCGACATGATGCCCTTTCCGGTCAGGATGTCGGCCATCACCTCGCCCTGCCGCGCATCCGATGGGGCGGTGCGGAAGAACAGCCCGTTATCCTCGATGTCCGACAGCGCCGGCGAGGTCGCCGAGGGCGAGATCATCACGATCCCGTTCGCCTTGGCGACGTTTTCCAGCGAGGCGATCGTCTCGCCCGAGCACATGCCGCCGACGATGCCGCGCACCCCCTCGGCGGTGATCAGCCGTTCCACCGTCGCGGTCGCGGCGGCGGCGTCGGCACAGGTCGAGTCGCCCGTCACCACCGTCACGGTCGAGCCGTCCAGCAGCTTGCCCGAGTCGCTGACCTCCTTCATCGCCAGCTGCGCGCCCTTGTCCATCGGACCGGCCAGCGATTCCAGCGGTCCGGTGAAGCCGAGCGAGATGCCCATCTTGACTTCCTCGGCGCCGGCGGCACCCGCGAAGAGGGCCGCGGCAGCGGACGCAAGAAGCAGTTTTTTCATTGGTTTGTCTCCCAGTTGGAACAATGTCCTGAGGGGCAGGTTAGAAGCCCCATTCCCAAAAGAAAAGCTGGTTGTCGCAAGGTAATTTCTGGCTTTCGAGACAGTTTTGCGACGATCCGCCGCCTTGCCTCAGCGCCAGCCGAGGCGGTCGCGGCGGCGGGTCCGGAAGGGCAGCAGCACGACCCCCGCGATCAGCCAGCCGGCCACCGCGCCGATCAGCGCGGCGACCACCCCGGCCACCGATACCGGCAGGGCGGGGGCGAAGTCGCCCCAGGTCGCCGCCAGCGTCTGGGGATCGCGCAGCCGGTGTGGCAGCAGGATCCGTTCCATCGGCGTGGCGATCCGCAGCATCTGGTGATCGGCGCGGAGGCGTTCGAGGCGCCGGAAGGCCAGGCGCATGTCGGCCTGATGGGCCGCCCGAAAGGCGCTGCCCTGCAGATCCGCCAATGCGGCCTCGCGGGTCATCCCGGCCGCGGCTGCGCTGGCATCGAAACGGTCGGCAACGGCCGACAGCGCGTCGATCTGACCGCCAAGCCGCTGCAGATACTGGTCCGAGAAGGCGGGGAACTGCGACAGCGCGGCCGCGCAGCAGGCGGCCGCGGCCAGTCGCAGCGCGCCGGTCACGCCGGCGCCGCCTGTCCCAGGACCGGCGCGTAGATCGCCTGCACCCGCGCGACGGCCTCTTGCGGCGACATCTCTTCGCTTTCGCCGCTGCGGCGGCTGGTCAGTTCCACCTTGTTGCTGGCCAGCCCGCGCGGCCCGACGGTGATCCGCCAGGGCAGGCCGATCAGGTCCATGCCGGCGAACTTGGCGCCGGCGCGTTCGTCGCGGTCGTCATACAGCGGGTCCAGGCCGCGTGCGCGCAACTCGGCATAGATCGCCTCGCAGGCACTGTCGGTCGAGACATCGCCCTGTTTCAGGTTGACGATGCCCACATGGAAGGGCGTCACGCCCTCGGGCCAGATGATGCCCTTGTCGTCGTGGCTGGCCTCGATGATCGCGCCCAGCAGTCGCGAAACGCCGATGCCGTGGCTGCCCATGTGGACCGGCACACGGGCGCCGTCGGGGCCGACCACGGTGGCGCCCATCGGTTCGGAATACTTGGTGCCGAAATAGAAGATCTGGCCGACCTCGATGCCGCGGGCGCTGCGCCGGCGATCCTCGGGGATCTGCGCGAAGAGCGCCGCGTCATGGGTCTCGTCCGTGCGGGCATAGCGCGAGGTGAATTCCTCCAGAACCGCCTGGCACTGCGCGACATCGTCATAGTCGATGGCGCGGTCGCCGAAGGTCAGGTCGGTGATCTGGCTGTCATAGAAGACCTCGGATTCGCCGGTCTCGGCCAGCACCAGGAATTCATGGGTGTAGTCGCCGCCGATCGGACCGCCATCGGCGCGCATCGGGATGGCCTGCAGCCCCATCCGCTCATAGCTGCGCAGATAGCTGACCAGATGCCGGTTGTAGGCGTGCAGCGCAGCCTCTTTGGTCAGGTTGAAATTGTAGCCGTCCTTCATCAGGAACTCGCGCCCGCGCATCACGCCAAAGCGCGGCCGGATCTCGTCGCGGAACTTCCACTGGATGTGATACAGCGTCAGCGGCAGGTCCTTGTAGCTGCCGACATGGGCGCGGAAGATGTCGGTGATCATCTCCTCATTGGTCGGGCCATACAGCAGGTCGCGCTTGTGGCGATCCGTCACGCGCAGCATTTCCTCGCCGTAATCGTCATAGCGGCCGCTTTCGCGCCACAGATCGGCCGGTTGCAGCGTCGGCATCAGCATCGGGATATGGCCGGCGCGGGCCTGTTCCTCATGGACGATCTGCTCGATGCGCCGCAGCACCTTGAAGCCCATCGGCAGCCAGGAATAGATCCCCGCCGTCTGCTGCTTGATCATGCCGGCGCGCAGCATCAGCCGGTGGCTGACGATCTGCGCCTCCTTGGGATCTTCCTTCAGCACGGGCAGGAAATAGCGCGACAGACGCATGGGCGGCCTCATCAAAGCGTTTCGGACCGGTGTAGGGCACGCGCGGGCAGGGGGCAAGACGCAGGCTTGTGGCGACGGTGCATCGACGGCCATACTGACCGCGGACTGACCGCGAGAGTTTCGATGCCCGGACACAAGCGCCCCGTGACCCTGCTGGACTGGCTCGGCGTCCGCCGGGCACCGGACTGGTCGGTGGCGCGGCCCCTCGGCGGGCTGGTGGCGGTGCTGCTGGGCCTGCTGTTTCTTGGCGCGCTGATCTCTGCCATGGTTCTGCTTGTCCGCACCATCGGCGGCGGCGAAGGCTCGCTTGGCACCGGCGCGCTGATCGTGGCGCTGCTGTCGGCGCCCTTCCTGATCTGGAACACGGTGATCCGCCACCGCGCGCTGGAATTCCAGAAAGAGGGCCACCTGACCGACCGTCTGGCCAAGGCGGTCGAGCAGTTGGGCGCCGAAAAGACCGTCAAGAAGGACGGCGTGGAAACCACCGCGCCCAATCTGGAGGTCCGCATCGGCGGGTTGCTGTCACTGGAGCGCATCGCGCAGGATTCGACCGCCTATGACAAGGGCCGCGACCATGTCCGGGTGATGGAGATCATCTGCGCCTATATCCGCAACAACGCCCCGGCCAGCGACGCCGTGGAGTTTCCCTTGGGCGATCTGGACCCGCTGCCCGATGACGCCACGCCCGAACAGCGCGACACCCATCTGAAATATGTGAACCTGCGCGGGCACGAGGGAGGCAACCTGCGCGACTGGTACTCATCGCTGCCCGGCCCGCGCGAAGACATCATGCTGGCGCTGCGCATTCTGGAACGCCGGTCCGACAAACAGCGCCGGATCGAGGCTGCGCATGGGCAGGAGGATGTGATCGAAGCCCCCTGGGTCTTTGCCAAATCCTGCCCGGAGCTGCCGGAGCCGATCGAAGGTGAACCGCATGGCGCCGCCGTTATCGAGGCTTTCAAGCGAAAGATCGAAGACTGGCGCGACGAACTGAGCCGATATGACGGCTACAGGCTCGATCTGCGTCGCACCTGCCTGCAAGGCGCCGACATGTCGCGATTCCGTCTGGCGGGGTCGCGGCTGGATGGGGCACGACTGGACGGGGCGAACTTTTGCGGCGCGCGGTTGGAAGGGGCGAATTTGACGTCGGCAACGTTGCAAGGGGTGCTTCTGACGCCAGGGCGCCTTGAGGGGGGTAAAGCTTTCCGATGCACGGCTCGATGGCGCGTCCTTGGGCCTCGCGAGGTTGATCGGAGCAGAGCTGAAGAAAGCTTCTTTGAAGGGCGCAGGGCTCGCAGAAGCGTCTGGTGCATGTGCGTTCTTTGGATGGGCCAATTTAGAGGGCGCACTTCTTAAGGATGCAAGGTAGGAAGGGGCGGATTTTCGGGCCGCGCAGATGGCCGGCGCGATACTTCAGGCCGTTCGTGCGGAGGAGGCGGTCTTCGCCAGTGCGAAGCTTCACGGGGCGGAGTTGGGAGCGGCCTGCTTGCAAGGGGCGGTATTTGTCGCTTCTGCGCTCAAGGGTGCCGTGCTGCGCGGCGCACGCTTGCAAGGAACCAATTTTGGCGGCGCGGCGCAGTTGAATGAAACGCTGTTCCGGAGGGTGCAATTGGATGCGGAAACAAACTTTGTCGGTACACCTGTTCACCGCGCCGCATTTCAGGATGTGAATCTGAAAAACGTTCAAGTTATGCAGTGGCAGGTCGAGAACAGCTTCGGTGATGCGAGCGTCAGCTTGCCGGATGTGATTTTGCGGCCTTCTCACTGGGCTGGTTGGGAATTGAAAGAGCAGTTTCAGCAAGAGTGGCGTCGTTGGCGTGTCGATCCCGACAATTACAGGCCACCCCGCCGCCCGAATCAGCCAGCGCCCAGCCTACCCTTGCAACGCCCCGGACAACCGGCCACATAGGCTGAAACGGCGGCAGGGGCCCTTGGCGATGAACATTCCGGTGCGCAAGCAGGTGATGTGGTGGGGCGTCTCGGCGTTGCTGCTGCTGCTGGTGATGTGGCTTCTGGGGCAGGCGGTGCTGCCCTTCATCCTGGGCGCGGGCGTCGCCTATCTGCTGGACCCGGTGGCCGACCGGCTGGAACGGGCGGGGCTGTCGCGGACCATGGCGGTGGTGGTGATCTCGGTCGCGGCGGTGCTTCTGTTTGCGGCCGTCATGCTGCTGATCGTGCCGATCCTGATCCGCCAGGCCGCCGCCCTGATCGAGACCGCGCCGCAGATGATCGAGCAGGCCCGCGGCTTTGTCACCGCCCGCTTTCCCGAACTGCTGCCCAAGGACGGCACCCTGGGCACCGCCCTGACCGATCTCGGCAAGGCCATGGGCGAACAGTGGAGCAATGTCGCCCAGACCCTGATGACCTCGCTGGGCGGCGTCATCAGCACGCTGGCCCTGCTGGTCATCGTGCCGGTCGTGGCCTTCTACCTGCTGCTGGACTGGGACCGGATGGTGGCGCAGATCGACCGGCTGCTGCCGCGCGAACATGCGCCGACCCTGCGCCGGCTGGCCTCCGACATCGACGCCGCGCTGTCGGGCTTCGTGCGCGGACAAGGGCTGGTGATCCTGATCCTCGGCACCTGGTATGCGCTGGCGCTGATGCTGGTCGGGCTGCCTTTCGGCTTCTTCATCGGCATCATGGCGGCGATGCTGTCCTTCATTCCCTATGTCGGCGTGCTGATCGGCGGCGCGACCGCGATCGGGGTGGCGCTGTTCAGCTTCTGGGGCGATCCCCTGTGGATCGGCGCGGTGGTGGCGATCTTCGGCCTCGGCCAGGTCGTCGAGGGGAACTATCTGCAACCCAAGATCGTCGGCGGCCATGTCGGCCTGCATCCGGTCTGGCTGTTGCTGGCGCTGTCGGTTTTTGGCGCGCTGTTCGGCTTTGTCGGGCTGGTCGCCGCGGTGCCGCTGGCGGCATCGCTGGGCGTGCTGGCCCGTTTCGCGATCGAACGCTATCGCGAAAGCGCGCTGTATACCGGCCAGGGCCTGCCGCCGGCGCCTTCGGCCCCGCTGCTGGTCGAGATCGCGCCGCGCGGCACCGCGGCGACCGAACTGCGCCAGGCGCGGCTGGCCGCGGACCGGTCACTGGCCAATGCCCAGCTCGAGCTGATGCAGGACGACCTGCACCGCCGCCCCGACTGAGGTGGCGGCGTGTCGCGCCAGCTGACGCTTGACCTGACCACGCCGCCCGCCCACGCGCGGGGCGATTTCCTGCCCGCGCCCGCCAATGAGGCGGCGCTGGCCGCGCTGGACGCGCCGCAGGACTGGCCGCAGGGGCGGATGCTGCTGATCGGCCCCGACGGCGCCGGAAAATCGCATATGGCCGCCTTCTGGGCGGCCGAGAACGGCGCGCGGCGCATCAAGGCTGCGGCGTTGCGCCCCGAGGCCGCCGACCTTCTGGCCGCCGAGGGGGCCGCGCTGGTGGTCGAGGACGCCGACCGCACCGGTCGCGCCGCGGGGGCCGAACAGGCGCTGTTCCACCTGTGGAACCTCTGCGGGCCGCGGGACTGCCTCTTGCTCATGACGGCGCGCACCCCGCCGCGCGACTGGGGGCTGGTGCTGCCCGACCTGCGCTCGCGCATGGACGCGATGCCGCAGGTCCGCCTTGGCCCCCCCGACGAGGCGCTGCTGGCCGCGGTCCTGGTCAAGCTGTTCGCGGATCGCCAGCTGGCGGTGCCGGCGGGGCTGATCGACTGGCTGGTGCTGCACATGGATCGCGATCTGGGGCTGGCCCGGCGGCTGGTCGCCGGGATCGACCGTGCCGCGATGGCCGCACGCGGCCCCGTCACGCGCAGAATCGCCGCCGATCTGCTGGACAAGCTGTCGGCCGCCGACGCATGATCGCGCCGCCCCCCTGCCACGCGAAGCACGATGACCCAGGCCGATTTCCTCCGAAACCCCTTCCCCGAACCCCGCGAATTGCCCGGCGGTGTGCCGCAGGGTCCCGCCCGGTTCTTCAATCGCGAGATCAGCTGGCTCAGCTTCAACTGGCGGGTGCTGGACGAGGCCCGCAACGCGCGGGTGCCGCTGCTGGAACGGCTTCGCTTCGTGTCGATCAGCGCCACCAACCTGGACGAATTCTACACGGTCCGCGTGGCCGGCCTGCGCGAGCTGGTGCGCGAGGGAAACACCACCCCCTCGGATGACGGTCTGACCCCGGCCGAGCAGCTGGCCCTGATCAACGCCGATGCCCGCCGGCTGATGGGGGCGCAGCAGGGGGTCTGGAACCGCCTGCAGCGCGAACTGGAAGAGGCCGGGATCGTGCTGCCGCAGCGATCCCAGCTGACCCGCGCCGAGCAGGAATTCGGGCGCAGCTATTTCGAGGCGCGGGTGCTGCCGGTGCTGTCGCCGCTGGCCATCGACCCGGCGCATCCCTTTCCCTTCATCCCCAATACCGGCTTCTCGCTGGCGCTGGAGCTTGCGCGCCAGACCGACGGACGCCAGATGCAGGCGCTGCTGCCGATCCCCGCGCAACTGCCGCGCTTTGTGCCGCTGCCGGGCGGGTCGCGCTTCCTGCGGCTGGAAGAACTGCTGCTGATGCATCTGTCGAGCCTGTTCCCGGGCTATCGCGACGCCGGCCACTGCGCCTTCCGGGTGCTGCGCGACAGTGATCTGGAGGTCGAGGAAGAGGCCGAGGATCTGGTCCGCGAATTCGAGACGGCGCTGAAGCGCCGCCGCCGCGGCAGCGTGATCCGGCTGAAGATCACAGCCGGCGCCCCCGACCGCCTGCGCCGGGTGATCATGGACGAGTTGCAGGTCAGCCCCGACGAGGTGATCGAGGTCGAGGGCCTGCTGGGCATGGCCGATCTGCGCGAACTGGTGCTGGAAAACCGCCGCGACCTGCTGTGGCCCGGCTTCACCCCGCGCGTTCCCGAACGGGTGCAGGACCATCACGGCGACATGTTCGCCGCGATCCGGCAAAAGGACATGCTGCTGCACCATCCCTACGAGACATTCGACATGGTGGTGCGCTTCCTGCAGCAGGCGGCGCGCGATCCCGACGTCCTGGCGATCAAGCAGACGCTGTATCGCACCAGCCGCGACAGCCCCATCGTCGAGGCGCTGTGCGAGGCCGCCGAGGCCGGCAAGTCCGTCACCGCGCTGGTCGAGCTGAAGGCCCGCTTCGACGAGGCCGCCAATATCCGCCAGTCGCGGCGGCTGGAACGGGCCGGGGCGCATGTCGTCTATGGCTTCGTGAACTACAAGACCCATGCCAAGATCAGCGCCGTCGTCCGCCGCGAGGGCGAAAGCCTTGTGACCTATACGCATTACGGGACCGGCAACTATCACCCGATCACCGCGCGCATCTATACCGACCTGTCGCTGTTCACCTGCAACCCGGCCCTGGGCCGGGACGCGACGCGGGTGTTCAACTATCTCTCGGGCTATGTGCAGCCCGAGAACCTGGAAAACCTCGCGATCTCGCCGCTGGACCTGAAGGAACGGCTGCTGGAACTGATCGCCCGCGAGGCCGAGTTCGCGCGGCAGGGCCGGCCCGCCGCAATCTGGGCCAAGATGAACTCGCTGATCCAGCGCGACGTGATCGAGGCGCTGTATGACGCCAGCGCCGCCGGCGTCCGGATCAGCCTCGTGATCCGCGGGATCTGCGGAATTCGACCCGGAATCAAGGGCCTGTCCGAAAACATTCGGGTAAAGTCGATCGTCGGCCGCTATCTGGAACATTCGCGGATCGTGTGCTTTGGCAACGGCCAGGGCCTGCCCTCGGGCAAGGCGCGGGTGTTCTTTTCCTCGGCCGACTGGATGGGCCGCAACCTGTCGCGGCGGGTCGAGACGCTGGTGGAATGCATCAACGAGACGGTCAAGTCGCAGATCCTCAGCCAGATCATGGCCGCGAACATGGCCGACGAGGCGCAAAGCTGGCTGCTGCATCCCGATGGCCGCTTCGTGCGCTATCTGCCAGACGGCCGCGACGACCTGTTCAACTGTCATCGCTTCTTCATGGAAAACCCGTCACTTTCCGGGCGCGGCACGGCGGGCGCGCGGGACGTTCCGGCCTTGACGCACGCCCCGGATTGACCGGGGCGCGTCGACGGGCCATTAACGACCCGACGCGCGAACGGGAGCCTTGGCGATGAACGGCGTGACAACGACCACCGGAAAGACCATCGAACCCTTCGGCAAGATGTTCGCCAAACTGCCCAAGCGGGCCTTGTCCCGGGTCGGCGTCGTCGATGTGGGGTCCAACTCGATCCGCCTTGTCGTGTTCGACGGCGCCGCGCGTTCGCCGGCCTATTTCTACAACGAGAAGGTGATGGCCGGTCTGGGCGCCGAGATGGCGGCGACCGGCCGGCTGAACCCCGCGGGCGTCGAGCGCGGGTTCGAGGCGCTGCGCCGCTTTGCAGTTCTGGCCAAGGGCATGGACATCGAACCTCTGACCTGCGTGGCAACGGCGGCGGTGCGCGAGGCCGAGGACGGCCCCGACTTCCAGCGCCGGGTCGAGCGCGAGACAGGGCTGCGGCTGCATGTCATCGACGGCGAGGAAGAGGCGCGGCTGTCGGCGCAGGGGGTGCTGCTGGGCTGGCCGGACGCGAAGGGGCTGGTCTGCGATATCGGCGGCAACTCGATGGAACTGGCCGAGGTGGCGGATGGCCAGGTCGGGCAGCGCGTCACCTCGCCCCTGGGTCCGTTCCGGCTGCAGCAGGTCAAGGGCGGCAAGGACGGGCTGAAGAAGCACGTCCGCAAGATCATGGCCGATCTGGCCGCGCAGATGGGCACCCATCACGAACGCATCTACCTTGTCGGCGGGTCGTGGCGGGCGATCGCCCGGCTGGACATGGAACGGCAATCCTATCCGATGACCGTGCTGCACGAATATCGCATGTCGCCCAAGGAGGTGGCCGATACCGTGGCGTGGATCGGTGACAGCGATCTGGGAACGCTGCGCAACCAGGTCGACATCTCGGCCTCGCGGATGGAACTGGTGCCGCTGGCCTCGCAGGTGCTGTCGGCGCTGGTCGAGGCGTTCTCGCCGGCGGAACTGGCGGTGTCCAGCTATGGCATCCGCGAGGGGCTTCTGTACGAACAGATGGCCGAAAGCCTGCGCAAGCGCGATCCGCTGATCGAGGCCGCCCGCTTTACCGAACGGCAGATGGCCCGGATGCCCGGCTTCGGCAAGAAGCTGTACCAGTTCCTGCTGCCGATCTACGCGGATGTGGCGCCGCAGCGCGACAGGCTGGTGCGGGCCGCCTGCCTGCTGCATGACACCGCGTGGCGCGCCCACCCCGACTATCGGGCGGACGCCTGCTTCGACAATGTGACGCGTGCCAACATGGCAGCGCTGAGCCATCCCGAACGGGTCTTTCTGGGCCTTGCGCTGCTGCACCGCTACAAGAACAGCCGCGCCAATTCACCGATGGCGCCGCTGTTCCGGCTGCTGGACGAGGATCAGATCCGCGATGCCGAGATCCTCGGCAAGGCCATGCGCTTTGGCGCGATGTTCGCGATCGACGATCCCAAGGATGCCGCGTCGCTGCGCTATCTGCCGGGCAAGTCGGAACTGCATCTGCGGCTGACCCCGACCGGGCGGCAGCTGATGGGCGAGGTCGCCCATGTCCGGTTCAAGGCGCTGTGCAGCGCGATGGGCGTCGAGCCGCGCGTTCAGGATTGATCGCCGCCGCGCGCACGCAGCGCCGGCAGCCCTACCCCCGTTGATTCGAAACCGCCATCCACCGCCAGCACCTGCCCGGTGACATAGCTTGCGCGGTCGCCGGCCAGGAAGACGATGGCCTGGGCCAGTTCGTCCTCGGTGCCATAGCGGTTCAGCGGGATGGCGTCGTGATAGGCGGCGATGATCTCGGGGCTGTGGACGGCCATCGCCAGCTTGGTCCTGACCGGGCCGGGGGCCACGCAATTCGCGCGGATGCCGTATTCGCCCAGCTCGGCCGCCTGCTGCCGGGTCAGGTGGATGACCGCCGCCTTCGAGGTGCCATAGGCAACCCGCAGCGTCGAGGCGCGCAGCCCCGAGATCGAGGCGATGTTGACGATGGCGCCGCCCTGACGCTTCAGCGCCGGGATGCAGGCTTGGCTGACCAGGAAGGTGCCGTCGAGGTTGACGGCCATCACTGCGCGCCAGCGGTCGAACCCCGTCGCCTCGATCGGCCCGAAATCGGCGATGCCGGCATTGTTCACCACCGCGTCGATGCGGCCTGTCCGCTTCAGTACCGCGGCGACCGTCGCGGCGACCTGATCCGGGTCGGCGATGTCGCAGGTGACGGCAAACCCGCCGGTGATGCCGGGCGCTACGGCCTCAAGCTCGGCGCCGTCGCAATCGACCAGTGCGACCTGCCAGCCCTCTGCGGCAAACAGCCGTGCCGTGGCCAGCCCGATGCCGCGTGCGGCGCCTGTAACGAGTGCGGTTTTCATGCGGAACTCCTCTTTGCGGCAATGCTGGTGAAGCCGTCCGGCGAAGTCAACGCCAGCCCGAGGACAGGGGCTGCCGCGCCCGGCAAGGTTGATTCGCACGACTGCGGCAGCGTTATGTTAGCGCTTTAGGTTTCACATTTCAGAATGGAGGCAGAGGATGGGAGCGTTCAACTTCATCGTTTTTCTGGGCTTCACCGCGTTGGTTGCAATCCTGTCCTATTACTGGACGAAGGGCACCGACGAGCATCATTCGGAAGGTTACTTTCTGGGCGGGCGGTCGCTGACGGCGCCGGTGATCGCCGGTTCGCTTCTGCTGACGAACCTCTCGACCGAACAGATCGTGGGCCTCACGGGGCAGGCCTACAGCGAGGGAATTCTGGTGATGGCCTGGGAAACCCTGGCCGCCATCGCCATGGTGGTGACGGCCCTGGTGCTTCTGCCGCGTTACCTGCGATCGGGAATATCGACGATCCCGGGCTTTCTCGAACAGCGTTATGACGCGCAGACCAAGACGATCACGTCCCTGCTGTTCCTGTCGGGCTATGTGATCGTGCTTTTGCCGATCGTGCTGTATTCGGGCGCGCTGGCCATGTCGACGATGTTCGACGTGCCCGCGGTGCTGGGGGTCGGCGAAACGGCGGCGCTTTGGATAACGGTCTGGGCCATCGGTATTGTGGGCTCGATCTACGCGATCTTCGGCGGCCTCAAGGCGGTTGCCGTCTCGGACACGATCAACGCCGTGGGGCTGTTCATCGGCGGCCTGTTGATCCCGGTATTCGGTCTGATGGCCATCGGCGGCGGCAGCGTGTTCGAGGGAATTTCCGTCCTGTGGACCGAGAACCCCGAGAAGTTCGAGGCCATCGGCGGGCGGGATTCGTCGATCCCGTTCGCGACGATCTTCACCGGCATGATGCTGGTGCAACTGTTCTACTGGGGCACCAACCAGGCAATCATCCAGCGCGCCCTGGGCGCGCGCGACCTGCAAGAGGGGCAGAAGGGCCTGATCTTCGCGGCGGTGCTGAAGATCTTCGGCCCGATCATCGTCGTGCTGCCGGGCATCATCGCCTGGCATCTCTTTCAGGGAGAACTCGAGGTTGCCGACCAGGCCTATCCGCGGCTCGTGACCGAGGTGCTGCCCTTCTGGCTGCGCGGCTTCTTCGCGGCCGTGCTGTTCGGGGCGATCCTCAGCTCGTTCAACTCGGCGCTGAACAGCTCGGTCACCCTGTTCGGCGTCGACATCTATCGCCAGTACTTCAGGCCCGAGGCCAGCGACGAGCAGGTCGTGGCGGCCGGCAAGAATTTCGGCTGGCTGCTGGCCATCGCCTCGATGACGATCGCACCCTTCATCGCCAAGGCACCCCAGAGCCTGTTCGGCTATCTGCAGGAGGTCAACGGCTGCTACAGCATCCCGATCCTGACGATCATCCTGGTGGGTGTCTTTACCCGTCACGTTCCGCCCATCGCGGCCAAGATCGGTCTCGCCTCGGGCGTGGGTCTCTACATTCTCAGCCAGTTCGGGTTGAAAAACATCGTCGGCGCCGAAAGCTATCCGCATTTCCTGAACGTCATGGCGATCCTTTTCGTCATGAATGTCTGCATCATGCTGTGGATCGGAAAGATGCGTCCGATGAGACCGGAATATGAGGCCCGGGACAGTCGTGCGGTGGACATGACCCCTTGGGCGGCGGCCAAGCCTGCCGGGGCGGCCATCGTGGCCATCGTCTGCTCGACCTACTTCATCTTCACGTGAAGGCAGCCCGGTTGACCCGGCGTGGGGCGGGGTGTGCGCTCAGCGCGCGCCCTGCCTCAGTTCCAGATCCAGCCGCGGCGTGGCCCCGATGCGGGCCCGGACAAGGCCATCGAAGAACGCACGAAGTGCTCCGGCGAGTTTCTTTGCGTGCATGTCGTTTCTCCTGAACATCCTCCGCAGTGCTGCGGCGTGGCATCAATCTAGGCGCGAGACAGTCTGTCGGTTAGACGCCCTGCCGAATGGCCGCCATGCACCGGGCGAAAGGCTTTCGCACCGCCCGACGGGCAGACGACAGCAGAAAGGGCGCCCGAAGGGGCGCCCTTTCCCGTTCCGCCTCTGGGCAGCGGCCTGATTACATCATGCCGTCCATGCCCATGCCGCCCATGCCGCCCATGCCGGCGCCGCCAGCGGCGCCCTTGGGTTCGGGCTTCTCGGCGATCATGGCTTCGGTGGTGATCAGCAGGCCGGCGACCGAGGCTGCGTCTTCCAGTGCGGTGCGCACGACCTTGGCCGGGTCGATCACGCCGAACTTGAACATGTCGCCATATTCTTCGGTCTGGGCGTTGAAGCCGAAGGCCTTGTCCGAGGATTCACGGACCTTGCCGGCCACCACGGCGCCGTCGACGCCGGCGTTTTCGGCGATCTGGCGCATCGGAGCCTCCAGCGCGCGGCGGACGATGGCCACACCGGCGTCCTGGTCGCTGTTCGCGCCGCTCAGGCCGTCCAGCGTCTTGCCACCCTGCACCAGCGCCACGCCGCCACCGACGACCACGCCTTCCTGCACGGCCGCGCGGGTCGCGTTCAGCGCGTCATCGACGCGATCCTTGCGCTCCTTCACCTCGACTTCGGTCATGCCGCCGACGCGGATCACGGCAACGCCGCCGGCCAGCTTGGCCACGCGTTCCTGCAGTTTTTCCTTGTCGTAGTCCGAGGTGGTTTCCTCGATCTGCTGGCGGATCTGGCTGACGCGGGCCTCGATCTCGGACTTCTCACCGGCGCCGTCGACGATGGTGGTGTTGTCCTTGTTGATCGTGACCTTCTTGGCGCGGCCCAGCATGTCGATGCCGACATTCTCAAGCTTCATGCCCAGGTCCTCGCTGATGACCTGACCACCGGTCAGGATCGCGATGTCCTGCAGCATCGCCTTGCGGCGGTCGCCGAAGCCCGGCGCCTTGACGGCCGCGATCTTCAGGCCGCCGCGCAGCTTGTTGACGACCAGCGTGGCCAGGGCCTCGCCCTCGACATCCTCGGCGACGATGACCAGCGGCTTGCCCGACTGGATGACGGCTTCCAGCAGCGGCACCATCGGCTGCAGCGACGACAGTTTCTTCTCGTGCAGCAGGATGTAGGCGTCTTCCAGATCGGCGACCATCTTGTCGGGATTGGTGACGAAATAGGGCGACAGGTAGCCGCGGTCGAACTGCATGCCTTCGACGACTTCGACCTCGGTCTCCATCCCCTTGTTCTCTTCGACGGTGATGACACCCTCGTTGCCGACCTTCTGCATCGCATCGGCGATGAAGCGGCCGATCTGCGTCTCGCCATTGGCCGAGATGGTGCCGACCTGCGCGACTTCGTCGCTGTCGTTCACCGGGCGGGCGGCCGCCTTGATCGACTCGACCACCTTCGAGGTGGCCAGATCGATGCCGCGCTTGAGGTCCATCGGGTTCATGCCGGCCGCAACGGCCTTCATGCCTTCGCGGACGATCGCCTGCGCCAGCACGGTGGCGGTGGTGGTGCCGTCGCCGGCCTCGTCATTGGTGCGCGAGGCCACTTCGCGGACCATCTGCGCGCCCATGTTCTCGAACTTGTCGGTCAGTTCGACTTCCTTGGCGACGGTGACGCCGTCCTTGGTGATGCGCGGCGCGCCGAAGGACTTGTCGATGACGACGTTGCGGCCTTTCGGGCCGAGCGTGACCTTGACGGCGTCCGCAAGGATGTTGACGCCTTTCAGCATCCGGTCGCGGGCGTCGGTGCTGAACTTGACTTCTTTACCAGCCATTTGAATCTCCTGAATTTTCTATCGTGAAGTTGCGTATCCGGGCGGCTGTCAGCCGATGATGCCCAGGATGTCGCTTTCCTTCATGATCAGCAGCTCTTCGCCGTCGACGGTGACTTCGGTGCCCGACCATTTGCCGAACAGCACCCGGTCGCCCGCCTTGACCGCGGGGGCGATCAGCTCGCCCGAATCCTTGCGCGCGCCTTCGCCGACCGAGATGATCTCGCCCTCGGCGGGTTTTTCCTTGGCGCTGTCGGGGATGATCAGACCGCCCTTGGTCTTTTCTTCCGACTCGACGCGGCGAACCAGCACGCGGTCATGCAGCGGTTTGAATGCCATGTGAAAACACTCCGTGTTTCAGGTTACAGTGTCGTTGTTGGCACTCACATCGGGTGAGTGCCAATGGCGCTGATCTAGGAGAGCGGGGGCGACCTGTCAATGTCGGATTGCGAGCTTTTCGGGCGGGAACCCCGGGGGCTGGCGGCGGGGCCGGAATTCTGCCAGCCTCGGGCACGCGGCCGGATCGCGGGACGGGAAGGGAAGCGGAATGGGTCATCTGTTGGCTGTACTGGCAATCTGGGCGGGCTTTGCGGGCTGGGCGGGGGCCGCGGAATGTGTCGGCCGCAACCTGTTCGACGCGATGCCCGACGAACGCCGCGCCCAGATCGACGCTGCGGTGGCCGTCGTGCCCTATCATCGCGGGCTGTTGTGGCGCGCGACCCGCGGCGATCAGGTCGTCACCCTGGTCGGAACCTATCATTTCGGCGATCCGCGGCATGGCCCGATGATGGAGCGGCTGGAGCCGGACCTTCGGAGCGCGGCGGCGCTGTATGTCGAAGCCGGTCCCGAGGAAGAAGCCCGGCTGACCCGCGCGCTGACTGAAAGCCCAGACCTGATGGTGAATGCCGCCGGCCCGACCCTGCCCGAACGGCTGTCGCAGCCGGAGTGGCGGTTGCTGGCCGCGGCCATGGCGGATCGCGGCACCCCCTCGGTCGTCACGGCCAAGCTGCGGCCGTGGTATGTCGCCATGCTGCTGGGCATCTCGCCCTGCATGATGCGGGCCATGGCCGACGAGGGCCAGCCGGCAGGGCTGGATCGCCTGCTGGTCGCCCGGGCGCAGGATCTGGACCTTCCGGTGCGCCCGCTGGAACCGTGGGATACGGTCTTCTCGCTGTTCGCTGGCCTGACCCCGGATCAGGAAATCGACATGATCCGCGCATCGCTGCCCGCGGCCGCCCATGCCGACGACTATGCCGTGACGCTGACCGACGCCTATTTCGCAGGCGATGTCTGGCGCATCTGGGAATTCGGGCGCTTCGACGGCTATGCCTCTTCCGGCCTCAGCCGGGCGCAGGTCGACGAGCAGATGGCGCTGGCGCAATCGCAGTTGATGGATCGCCGCAACCGCGACTGGATCGCCCCGCTGACCGCAGGCGCGGCCGAGGCGGCGCGGCGCGGCAAGGGCATCGTTGCAGGCTTCGGGGCGCTGCACCTGCCGGGAGAGCAGGGCGTCCTGCGCCTGCTGGAGAAGGAGGGCTGGACCATCACCCGGCTGGACGGCGAGGCGCCCTGACAGGACCTGTCGGCGTGCTCAGGGCCGGCCGCCCGGCCGCTGATCGCTGGTCCGCCGATCGCCGGGGCTGCGGTTCAGCCCGTGTTCCGGTTCCTGCCCCTCGCGGTCGTCATCCTCGGGCGGCGGCTTCCGGGCACTGGCCGGAAACCGCTCCATCAGCGCGCTTTCCAGGCTGCGGTTCAACTCTCGGCTCAGCTTGACGTAATCGGCGTTCTGGTCCAGCGGGATGCCCGGCTTCCAGACCTTGGCCAGTTCCCGCAGAGAGGCCCGGTCGAGGCGGTAGTAGATCTTTTCCAGCTCATGCGCCTCGAATTCCGACAGGCCGGCATTCTCCAGCACATAGCGCCCGACGCGCAGCGCGCTGTCGAAGGTTTCGCGCACGATGTCATTGGCGCCGGACGAGTAAAGCTCGTAGACATTCACCCGGTCATGGGCGCGGGCGATGATATGCAGATCGGGCCGACGCTCGCGGGCAAAGCGGATCAGCTTGAGGTTGGCGGCCGGATCGTCCAGCGCGGCGACCAGCACCCGCGCATGCGCCAGCCCTGCCGCCATCAGGATCTCGGGGCGGGTCGGGTCGCCGAAATAGCCCTTGAAGCCGAAGCGGCGCATCAGCTGGATCAGCTTGAGATCGTGGTCCAGCACGGTGGTCTGGAAGCCCGACATGGTGACCAGACGGTTGACGACCTGTCCGAAGCGGCCGACCCCCGCAATGATGATGGGCTGCTGTTCCTCGATCGTGTCGTCGGGGGTGGCCAGCGCGGCGTCGCCCAGACGGCGGATCACCTGGTCGTGCAGAATGAACAGCAGGGGCGTGGCCAGCATGGTCAGCGCCACCACCAGCAGGACCGATTGCGCCAGGCCGGTCGGCAGGATTGCCAGCGACACCGCGAACGAGATCAGCACGAAGCCGAACTCGCCCGCCTGGGCCAGCGACAGGGTGAACAGCGACCGGTCCTTGTGGCCCATCCGGGCCCAGCGCGCGATCAGCCACAGGATCGCGGCCTTCACCGCGATCAGCCCCGCCGTGGCCGACAGGATCGGCACCGGCTGGTCGAACAGGACGCCGAAATCCATCCCGGCGCCGACGGTGATGAAGAACAGCCCCAGAAGCAGGCCCTTGAAGGGTTCGATCTGCGCTTCCAGTTCGTGGCGGAACTCGGACCCGGCCAGCATCACCCCGGCCAGAAAGGTGCCCAGCGCGGGCGACAGCCCCACGAGGATCATCAGCGAGGCGATGCCCACCACGATCAGCAGCGCCATGGCGGTTTCCATCTCGGGCAGGCGCGACGATACGACAAAGCGGAACACCGGCCGGATCAGGTACTGGCCCAGCAGGATCACCGTGCCCACCGCCGCCAGCGTGGCAAGGGTGGCACCCCAGGCAGGCAGCCCGGCCATGAATTCGGTGCCGATATGCTCCTCGCCCTGCGCGGCGTCTGGGCCGCCGAAGGGGGCCAGCAGCGGCATCAGCGCGATCATCGGGATCACCGCGATGTCCTGCGTCAGAAGCACCGAGAAGGCCGAGCGTCCGCCCGCCGTCTGCATCAGCCCCTTTTCCGACAGCGTCTGCAGCACGATCGCGGTCGAGCTCAGCGACAGGATCATGCCCAGCGTGATCGCCAGAGGCCAGCCAAGCCCGAAGGCCATCGCGATCCCCGCCACCGCCGCCAGCGACAGCAGCACCTGCGTGCCGCCCAGCCCGATCAGCTTGTGCCGCATGGCCCAGAGGTTGCGCGGCTCAAGCTCGAGGCCGATCAGGAACAGCATCATCACCACCCCGAATTCGGCGAAGTGCTGAAGGTCGGACATGCCGCTGCCGGTCAGTTGCAGCACCGGCCCGATCAGGATGCCGCAGACGAGGTAACCCAGCACCGAACCCAGCCCGAGGCGGGCCGAGATCGGCACCGCGATCACCATGGTGATCAGGTAGACAGTGGCAAGAAGAAGGAAACTCTCCATCACTGGCCGTTCAGGACCGCGAGCTCCTGCGGGCGGCCGCCCTTCACAAAGGTGATGCGGCTGTTGCCGATGGCGGTGATGGTGCCGCCATTGATCCGGTCGCCCAGGCGCAGGGTGATGATGCGCCCGTTGGACAGCCGTACCAGCGCCCGGCTGGCCTTTCCGGCGCCGATGGTGCCGATGATCTGGGTGCGGCTCAGCTGGATGCCGTCCTTCACGGTCGCGGTGGCCGAGGCGGCGCCCTGGCCGGGACCGACCTTCGGCAGGGCGGCGACCTCGGGTTCGTTCTCGGCCTCGGGCGGGGTGTAGGACTGCTTGCGCGCTGCGGCGGCGCGGGCCTCGGCCTCGGCCTGGGCGCGGGCGCGGGCTTCGGCCTGGGCGCGGGCACGGGCCTCGGCCTGCGCGTCGGCGGCGGCCTGGGCGCGCGCGCGGGCCTCGGCCTGGGCCTGCAGTTCCGCATCCATGCGGCGCTGCTCGGCCAGGGCGTCGTCGCGCTGCTGCGCCTCGGCGGCGGCGCGCAGGTCCTGCGCGCTTGGGGCGGCGGCCTGCGGGACCGCGCTGATGGCGGCGGCCGCGGCCTGACCCGCGCGGCGTGGCGGAAGGGCAGATGCACTAAGCGCCGTCAAAGCGACGGCGCCGGGCATGGCAGAACTGTTGGCGACGGCGGCGGCGATCGCATCCTCGACCGCCTTGCCGGACAGGCTGGCACTGCCGGGGCCTGGGTCGACCTGGGCCCGGCTGCCCGGTCGGGCCGCGGGACGGGCCGAACTGGCCAGCCGCACCGAGGCGGGCGATGGGGCGGGTGCCGCCGATGGGTCCGGCGTCGCCACCGCCTCGGCCACCGCGGCGCGAACCGCATCCCCTGAGGGGCGCGCCACCGCGACGGGCTTGCGCAGCGGGCGGGCATCGGCCAGCCGCATCAGCACGGCACTCTCGGCCCGGCTTGGCCGTGTCGGGCCGTTCTGCGCGGTGCGCAAATCGCGCAGCAAGCCTTCCAGGAAGGCGGTTTCGCTGGCGCTCAGGGGCGCGGCGGCATCGTCGTCGGGCGCGCTGCCCTCTTGCAGCCTGCCCGCGTCCAGGCGGGCCTCGTCGCGTTGGGTCAGGCGATCGGGGCGGGCCGGGGGGCGGCCGGACGCGCCCAGAGGCTGCGACTGCGACGCGGCCGGCGCGGCAGCAGGGGATGCGGCAGGGATCGCGGTCGCGGGGGCCGCGGCGGGGGCGCTTGCCGTGGCCGGGCGGCTGCGCGGGCGGGTTGCCGCCACCCGCGGCGGCTCTGCCTCGCCGCGCTGGGCATAGGGCAGGGGATTGGCCGGCACCGAGGGGCTGGCGTCGGGCGCCGCCGGCACCGCCGCGCGGTCCGGCGCGCCGGCCGGCGGCCGTGCCGAGCGGCTGAGACGGGGGGCCGGTGCGCTACCCGCCGCCGCGACCTGCGGGGCGGTGGCGGGTGTTGCCGCCGCCTCGGCAGTCGTGGCGGCCGTCGCGCGCGGCGCTGCGCTGCCGGCGGTGGCGGCTTCGGACAGGGGCGCGGTCGCCGCGACCGCCCCCGAAGCCGCCTCGTTCTGGGCCAGCGCCTCGGTCAGCGCGCGGGTCAGCGCATCCTGAGCGGGCGCGATGTCGGCCGGCGTGGTCGCGGCGGAGGGGCTTTCGGTGGCGGGATTGTCGGTGGCGGCGGTCCGGGCCGGGGCGGCCTCGACGCCGATGGGCATGGCGGGTGCCGTTTCGGCAGGCGTCGTTGCCGCCGTCTCGGCGGGCCGCTGCTCGGGCGCGGCGGCCTCGGAGGCATTGGCGCCGACCGGCGCCTCGACGGCAGCGGGTGCCGGGCTGGTCGCGTCTGCCCCGGCGGTCTCGACGGCCGGTGGCGTCGGCGCGAGCGCGGCGACCGGCGCGCCGGCGGTCGGCGTGCCCGGATCCGCTGCCGGCGCGGTGGCAGTCTCGACGGGCGGGGTCGTCGCCGGGTTGCCGGCGTCGGTGGCGGCGATGTCGTCCCCGGGCCCGGAACCGCCGAACAGCGTCAGCACCACAAGCAGCACGGCCAGCAGCGTCCCGATCATCACCGGCAGGCGTCCGGGCCGGATGCCGCGCAGACGCTCGAGAAGGGCGGCGGGCGGGCTGACGGCGGCCGCATCCTCGGCGGCGCGACGGGCGCGGGCCTCGGCGGCGCGGTTGTGCACGGCTTCGGCCCGCGCGGACAGCCGCGGCGCGCCGTCGCGCCGCTCGGCATGCCGGATCACGGCGGGCGCCGCGACGGCGGCTGCGGGTTCCGCGATGGCGGGGGCGGGTTCCGCGGGCGGCGCCTCGGCGGCGGCAGGTTCGGAAAGGGCAGGGAGGGCTGCCGGCACGACATAATGCGGCACGATCCGGGTCAGAACCGCCGCCGCGAAGGCGCGGCCCTCGGGCGCGGCGGGCGTCGGGGTGACCACCTCGGGTTCGGCGCCGGCCTGCGGCTCTTCGTGGATCTCGGGCGCGGTGACGCGGGCGCTGCCCAGATCGGGGCGCGTGAAGGGCTGGCGGGCCGCGACCTCGCCGACCAGACGGCTGGGGCCGAAATCGGGCGCGCCGTCAAACCGCGCGTCGTCGGGGCGCGCGACGAAGCCGAAGGGCCGGAACCCCTGCGCGCGGGCAAAATCCTCGGCCTCGGTCAGGGTGCGGCGGGCGACCGCCGCCACGCGCAGCGTCTCGATGTCGCCGTGTTCCGACGGGCACCAGTCGAAGGCCAGATCGTCCGCCCGGTAGGGCGTGATGGATTCCAGCGCGCGGCCGATGACCGCGGCGGTGTCCGACCCGATCGGCACCGTCAGGGTCGTGTAGAGGATCTGGTCGTCCGGGATCACCAGCAGCGTGTCGGGGCTGTCCGAGGCCGCGCCGGCCTCGTCGCGCAGGGCCGCCAGCCGTGCGGCCATCTCGCGCCCGGCAAAGCGCGCCTCGCCCAGCGTCTTCCAGTCGCGGCCGTCGCGGTGTTCCAGCACGACGGCCTCCTGCGTGAAGCTCATCGCGAATTCCGGGGCGAATTCTGGGGCAGCGCTGTGCTGGTTCATGATGTGACGTGTCGCTCGATCTGGGCGTGGCAGTTGATCTGCCGCGATTTGGTGGGGCCTGTCTTGGTCTACCGCAAATTGTAGGGTGAGAAAAGCAAATCTGGCGGATCTGTGACTGCAAATTCGCGTGGCGCCGGGCTAGGATGCAGGCGCGCGCCGCTTTGCGCGCCCACGACCAGAAAGGACCGGAAATGCTTCCGAAACACCACCCCCTCGGCCGTATCGCGCTGGCCGGCGCGGCGGCGCTTGCCTTCGGGCTAGCGAGCCCCGTGGCGGCCTCGCCCGAGACGGACGGCAAGGGCCGCAAGATGGGTCATCAGCAGATGTGCGGGCCGGATGGCGCCCACCGTGCCGGCCGCCTCTCGGTGACCGGGCAGGGGGAATCGCGGATCGCACCCGACATCGCCACCGTGCAGCTGGGTGTGACCACCCAGGCCGAGACGGCCGCCGAGGCGATGCGGCAGAACGCGACGCAGCAGACGGCCGTCATCGATGCGCTGACCGGCGCGGGCGTGGCCGAAAGCGACATCCAGACCTCGGGGCTGAGCCTGAACCCGATGGTCGATTACGGCGAGGGCCGGGCACCGCGGGTGACCGGCTATCAGGCCAGCAACGTGGTCGCGGTGCGCGTGACCGAGATCGACCGGCTTGGCGTGGTGCTGGATGCGATCGTGGCGGCGGGCGCCAACGAGATCAACGGCATCAGCTTTGCCCGCGAGGACCGCAAGGCCGCCGAGGACGATGCCCGCCGCGCGGCGGTCGAGGACGCGGCCCACAAGGCGGGCGTCCTGGCCGAGGCCGCGGGGCTGCGACTGGGGCCGATCCTGACGCTGCGCGACGGCCAGCTGGCCGAGGGGCCGCGTCCGATGGCGCGCATGGCCGCCGAGATGGGCGCGGCACCCGATGCCGTGCCGGTCCAGCCGGGCGAGTTGTCGATGAGCACCAGCGTCCAGATCGATTATGCGCTGCTGGGCAGCGAAGCGGATTGCGAACGGCCGCGTCCCGGTGGCGATCGGCCCGCACCCGATGACCGGGCGGGTCGGCAGGCTGCGCCCGAGACCCCGGACGCCGCCGATGCGCCGGCCGGAACCGAGGCGCCGGAAGAGCCCGGGGCGCAATCGAACTGAGGCCCGCAGGCCGTTGAGAGAGAAAGGGAAAGGGGTATCCACCCCTTTCCCGCAGGCGCGATCAGGCGGTTGCCGTCGCCAGCGCCTGATCGAGATCGGCGATCAGGTCCTCGGCATTCTCGATGCCGATGGAGAGGCGGACGACCTCGGGCGCCGCGCCCGCCGCCCGCTGCTGATCCTCGGTCAGCTGGCGATGGGTCGTCGAGGCCGAGTGGATCACCAGCGATCGCGCATCCCCCAGGTTGGCGACATGGCTGAACAGTTCCAGTGCATCGACAAGCCGCACCGCCGCCGCATAGCCACCCTTGACCGAAAAGGTGAACAGCGCCCCCGCGCCCTTCGGATAAAGCCGCTTCGCGGTCGCGTTCCAGGGCGACGAGGCCAGCCCCGCATAGGTGACCGAGGCCACGCGGGGGTCCTGTTCCAGCCACTCGGCCACCTTCACCGCATTGGCGACGTGACGCTCCATCCGCAGGCCCAGGGTCTCGATGCCCATCAGCGTGTAATGCGCGCCCTGCGGGTTCATCGTCATGCCGAGGTCGCGCAGGCCGATGGCGATGCCGTGAAAGGTGAAGGCCAGCGCCCCGAAGGTCTGGTGGAAGACCAGCCCGTGATAGGCCGGCTCGGGCGCCGACAACGAGGGGAAACGGTCGCTGGCCGACCAGTCGAAGGTGCCGCTGTCCACCACCACCCCGCCGGTCACGGTACCGTTGCCGGTCATGTATTTGGTCAGGCTGTGCACGACCAGTGTCGCGCCCATCTCGATCGGCCGGCACAGCCAGGGGGTCGCCAGCGTGTTGTCGACGATCAGCGGAATCCCGGCCTCGTCTGCGATCTTCGCCACCGCCGGGATGTCGGTGACATAGCCGCCCGGATTGCTGATCGATTCGCAGAAGATGGCGCGGGTGTCGGCGTCGATGGCGGCGCGCAGCGCGTCGAGGTCGTCGAGATCGACGAATTTCGCGCCCCAGCCGAACCGCCTGATGGTGTGGCTGAACTGGGTGACGGTGCCGCCGTAGAGCCGCGTCGAGGCAACGACGTTGCGGCCCGGCGCCATCAGCGGGAACAGCGCCATGATCTGCGCCGCATGGCCCGAGGCGCAGCAGACCGCGCCCGCGCCACCCTCGAGCGCCGCGATCCGCGATTGCAGCGCCGCAACCGTCGGATTGGTCAGCCGCGAATAGATGTAGCCGACCTCCTGAAGGTTGAAGAGCCGCGCGGCATGGTCTGCGTCGCGGAACGCATAGGCGGTCGTCTGGTAGATCGGGACCTGTCTGGCGCCGGTGGCCGGATCGGCGGCGGCGCCGGCGTGAATGGCGGTCGTGTCGAAACCCTGTGTCATCGAAAGCCTCCCTTGCTTCGGGCCGCAGACTAGAGGGGGCCAGGCGGGCAGTCCAACGCGAAACCGCGGCGCAGGGTGCGGCGCGGGCCGGTTCAGCGGGTCTGCCGGCGGGCCATGAAGGCCAGCTTCTCGAACAGCGCAACATCCTGTTCGTTCTTCAGAAGCGCGCCGTGCAGCCGGGGCAGCAACTCGCCCGCATCGCGCCGCAGGTCGGCGGCCGACAGATCCTCGGCCAGGATCAGCTTGAGCCAGTCCAGCAATTCGCTGGTCGAGGGCTTCTTCTTCAGGCCGGGCGCCTCGCGCAGTTCGAAGAACTGGTGCAGCGCCTCGTCCAGCAGCGCGGGCTTCAGCCCCGGATGATGCACCGCCACGATGGCACGCAGCGTCTGGGCATCGGGAAAGCGGATATAGTGGAAGAAGCAGCGGCGCAGGAAGGCGTCGGGCAGTTCCTTTTCGTTGTTCGAGGTGATGACCACCACCGGCCGATGCGCCGCGCGGACCGTCTGGCCGGTCTCGTAAACGTGAAACTCCATCCGGTCGAGTTCCTGCAGAAGGTCGTTGGGAAACTCGATATCGGCCTTGTCGATCTCGTCGATCAGGAGCACCACCTTGCGATCCGCCTCGAAGGCCTGCCACAGCTTGCCGCGGCGGATGTAGTTGGACACGTCGTGCACCCGTGCATCGCCCAGCTGGCTGTCGCGCAACCGGCTGACGGCGTCGTATTCATAAAGGCCCTGCTGGGCCTTCGTCGTTGATTTCACATGCCATTCGATGATCGGCAGATCCAGGCTGGCGGCGACCTGTCGGGCCAACTCGGTCTTTCCGGTGCCGGGTTCGCCCTTGACCAGCAGCGGCCGTTCCAGCGTGACCGCCGCGTTCACGGCGATGGCCAGCTCGGGTGGCGCAACGTAACGATCCGTTCCGGCGAATTGCATGAAAACTCTCCTTTCCCGAGAAAAGCTTGGCCGAAGAAGCGTCAGCGGCGAGGCCGGCCCGCCGGGCGCGGGCGCTGAACGCACAAATAGCGTGTATTGGGCTAGTGACAACCTCCACATCATACTTTAAGGGGGCCGCAAGGTGCCGGACCTCAGACCCGCCCGGCGCCGCCGGAGGACCAATGAAACCCCAGACCTTCCTTCCTCAAGACTATCGCCCCGCGGAGGACGAGCCGTTCATGAACGAGCGCCAGCTGGAATATTTCCGCCGGAAGCTGGAGGCCTGGAAGCAGGAATTGCTGGATCAGTCGGCCGAGACCCTGGAAGGTCTGCAGGACAGCGCCCGCGCCGTGCCCGATCTGGCCGACCGCGCCAGCGAGGAAACCGACCGTGCGCTGGAACTGCGCACCCGCGACCGCCAGCGCAAGCTGGTCAGCAAGATCGACGCGGCGATGCGCCGGATCGAGACCGGCGAATACGGTTATTGCGAGATGACAGGTGAGCCGATCAGCCTCAAGCGGCTGGATGCGCGGCCGATCGCCACGATGACGCTGGAAGCGCAGGAAAGGCACGAACGCCGCGAGCGCGTGCATCGCGACGACTGACCAAGACCGCTGCCGCGGCCGGGCGCAGCACCCTCCGGTGCGGGTGCCCGACCTGGCAATGTCAGGCCCGAGGCGCGAGGTGATGCCGCAAGCCGCCCCCGACATCGCGACAGCACGGCGGCCGCCCACGGCCTGTTGCGCAGCGCCATGAGCGGCGCCCTGAAGGCCCGTCCGGTCTTGGTGGTCGGCGCCGGCGTGGCGGGGCTGACGGCCGCAATCGCGCTGGCGCGGCGCGGCGCGGATGTCACGGTGCTGGAACGCGCATCGACGATCCGCGAGGTCGGGGCCGGGCTTCAGATCTCGCCCAACGCCATGCGGGTGCTGGCCGCCCTTGGGCTGCGCGAGGCAATGCAGCCGGTGTCGCTGCGCAGCCACGCGATCCAGCTGCGCGATTCCGCCGGTGCGGCGGTGGCGCGGCTGGACCTGATCCGCCACCGCCCGGCCGCCGAATTCCGGCTGATCCACCGGGCGCGGCTGATCGGCCTTCTGGCCAGGGCCGCCGCCGCTGCCGGGGTCCGGATCCGGCTCGACAGCCCGGTGTCCGAGGTTCCGCCCGACGCGCCCCTCGTCATCGGGGCGGACGGGTTGCACAGCGTCGTGCGACCGGCGCTGAACGGCCGCGCGGTGCCGTTCTTCACCCATCAGACCGCCTGGCGGATGCTGATCCCGGATGATGGCAGCGCCGTCCCCGAGGCGCAGATCTTCATGGGCGCCGGCCGCCATCTCGTCAGCTATCCGCTGGCCGGGGGGCTGCGCAACATCGTCGCCGTGCAGGAACGGAGCGCATGGCAGGAAGAAGGCTGGTCGCGGCAGGACGACCCCGCCAATCTGCGCGCGGCCTTCGCCGATTTCGGCGGTCCGGTGCAGGCCTGGCTTTCGGCCGTCGCCGAGACCCATGTCTGGGGCCTCTTCCGCCACGAGGTCGCGCCGAGGTGGCAGGACGGTCGCTGCGCGCTGATCGGCGATGCCGCCCATCCGACGCTGCCCTTTCTGGCGCAGGGCGCCGTCATGGCGATCGAGGATGCCTGGGTGCTGGCCGCCTGCCTTGATGCCGATCCCGACCAGGCGGCCGCGCTGGCGCGATTCGAGACGCTGCGCCGGCCGCGGACCACGCGGATCGTCGCAGCCGCCGATGCCAACGCGCGCAATTATCACCTGACCGGGCCAAGGCGGCAGGTTGCGCATGGGCTGCTGCGCGCGGCCAGCCTGCTTGCGCCCGGCCGGCTGCTGCGCCGCTATGACTGGCTTTACGACCACGATCCGACGGCGCTGGAACCCTGAATCCCGCCCTTGCCGCCCCAGAAGGACCGCCGGGATGCCAGGGGCAGCCCGGCCACCGCGGGACGCAGAAGGCGCCGCGGGTTTCCCGCGGCGCCCGTGGCGCGGTCCGTGTGGCGCGATCCGTGGGGCCCGGTTGGTGTGGCGCGGCCGGGGCGATTCCGGCTGACGGGATCTCAGGCCGCGTGTTCGACCGCTGCCACGATGCCGTCCACGACTTCGTGCAGGATCACCTCGTCCTCGGCCTCGGCCATCACCCGGATAAGCGGTTCGGTGCCCGACTTGCGGATCAGCACGCGCCCGGATCCGGCCAGCAGCGCCTCGGCCCGCGCGATCACCGCACGGACGGTGTCGGCCGCCAGAGGGTCGGCGCCGTCGGCATAGCGCACATTCTTCAGGAGTTGCGGGACCGGCGCGAACTGGCTGGCCAGCTGGCTTGCCGGCTTGCCGGTCTCGGCCATCGCCGCGAGAAACTGCATCGCCGCGATCAGACCGTCGCCGGTGGTGGCATAGTCGGTCATCACGATATGGCCCGACTGCTCGCCGCCCAGGTTGAAGCCCATCTCGCGCATCCGCTCGACCACATAGCGGTCGCCGACCCGGGTCCGCTCCAGCCGCAGCCCGCGACCCGACAGGAAATGCTCGAGTCCCAGGTTCGACATGACCGTGGCCACCAGGGCGCCGCCCTTCAGCCGGCCGCGTTCCGCCCAGCGCGCCGCCATCAGCGCCATGATCTGGTCGCCATCCGCGATCCGGCCGCGCTCGTCCACGATCACCACGCGGTCGGCATCGCCATCAAGGCTGATGCCCAGATCCGCGCCATGTTCCAGCACCGCCGCCGCGCAGGCCTCGGGATGGGTCGATCCGACCCCGGCATTGATGTTCAGACCGTCGGGCTCGACCCCAAGCGGCACCACATCCGCGCCAAGTTCCCACAGCACCTCGGGTGCGGCGCGATAGGCCGCGCCATTGGCGCAGTCGATCACGACCTTCAGCCCGTCCAGCCGCTGCCCGGCCGGAAAGGTGGTCTTGGCATATTCGACATAGCGCCCGCGCCCGTCATCGATCCGCTTGGCGCGGCCGATGTTGCGGGGTTGCGCGGGGTCGATGGTGCCGGCCACGATCTCCTCGATCTCGGTCTCGGCCGCGTCCGACAGCTTGAAGCCGTCGGGGCCGAAGAACTTGATGCCGTTGTCCTCGGCCGGGTTGTGACTGGCCGAGATCATGATCCCCAGATCGGCCCGCATCGATCGGGTCAGATAGCCTACCGCCGGGGTCGGCACCGGCCCCAGCAGAAGCACGTTCATGCCGGTCGAGGTCAGCCCCGCCGTCAGTGCGTTTTCCAGCATGTAGCCCGACAGCCGCGTGTCCTTGCCGATCACCACGCGATGCCGGTTGCGCCCGTCACGCCGGAAATAGCGCCCCGCCGCGGCCCCCAGCCGCAACGCCATCTCGGCCGTCATCGGCAGCGTGTTCGCGCGGCCCCGGACGCCGTCCGTCCCGAAAAGCTTCCTGCTCATGTTCCTGCCTCGTCATTGTTGGTGACGGCCTGCCACAGCCGCAGTCCCTGCCTGATCTGTGCCACGTCATGGACCCTGTGAATCTGCACCCCCTGCGCCACGGCTGCAAGGGTCAGCGCCAATGTGCCGGGGCCGCGTCCGGTCGCGACCGGGCTGTCGCCGATGCTGCCGATCAGCCGCTTGCGCGATACCCCCAGCAGGATCGGGCAGCCCAGGCCATGATACAGCGAAATCCGCCGCAGGATGGCAAGATTATGCGCCTCGGTCTTGCCGAAGCCGATGCCCGGATCGACGATGATGCGGCGGCGCGGGATGCCCGCCGCCTCGGCCCGCGCGATCCGCGCCTCGAGCGCGTCGTAGACATCCAGCACGACATCGCCATAGCGCGGGTCGTCCTGCATGTCGGCCGGCAGGCCCTGCGCGTGCATCAGGCAGACCGGGACGCCGGCGCGGGCCGCAACGCCGGGCAGGTCCGTGTCGAAATCGAAGCCCGAGACGTCGTTGATCATCCCCGCACCCGCCGACAGGGCGGCCTCGGCCACCTCCGCCTTGCGGGTGTCGACCGACAGGAGGGTGTGACCGGCCACCGCCCGCAGCACCGGCAGGACGCGAGCGATTTCGTCGGCAACGGGCACCTCGGTCGCGCCCGGCCGGGTGGATTCGCCGCCGATGTCCAGAAGATCGGCCCCCGCGTCCAGCAGCGCCTCCGCCTGCGCGGCCGGATCATACTGCCCGCCATCCGAAAAACTGTCGGGCGTCGCGTTCACGATGCCCATGATCCGGGGCCGGTCCATCGTCAGCCCCGCCAGCGGCGCGCGCGGCGCGGCCAGCGCGGCAAGGATGTCGGCGGGCGCCTCGTCGCAATGTTCTGGCGGCCGTCCGCGGGCCAGCACCTCGAAGCCCGAAAACCCGGTCCAGCCGCCCGCCAGCCGCCAGCGCGCGGGGCCGGGGCCGGGCAGCGGCCGGTAATAGCGCCGCTCACCGCTCATTCGCGGGCCTCCGGCGCGCCGGCCGGGGCCAGCGGCGCGTGAAGGATCAGGATCTCCTGGCCGGCCGGGGGCCGTGGCAGTGCCGCGGCGTCGCGTTGCGCCACCAGAAGCCGGCGCGATCCCAGCCGCCGCGCCAGCCACAGCGCCAGCCCGGCCGGCTCGCCACCAGCCTCGGGGGCATCGACCGCCAGCCGGGCCGGCGCCCAGACCACCATCGCACGGCTGCGGATCGCGGCGTCCAGTTCGGTGCGCGTCTCGGCGATCTCGACGCCGAGATCATGGGCAAGAAACCAGGCCGCGCGGTCCAGCGCCAGCAGCGCCAGCCGACGCCCGGCCTCGCCGGGCAGAGTCTCGCCGGCCGGGGCCTTGGCCGGTACGACCACGACCGCGCCCTCCGGCAGGGCGGCGGGGCGGCCGTCCCACAGCAGCAGATCGACCGGCAGGCTGCGCGCCGGCGCGTCGCGTGTCGGCATGCTGCGGGTGATGGTGATGCCAAGCGCGCCCGGCCCGCGATCCAGCTTTTCCACCGTGACGCGGGCCTGCGCCGCGACAGGATGGGCGAGGATCTCGGCCGCGATCCGTTCCGCCAGCGTCTCTACGAGGTTGTAGCGCCGGTCGGCCAGCGCGGTGTCGACGGCCTCGGTCAGCACGTCATAGGACAGGATCCGGTCGACATCGTCGCCGCTGTCGCTGATCGGCGTGCGCAGATCGACCGAGATGGCAAAGCGCAGCCGCTGGGTGCGGCCGCGCTCGGACTGGAAGGCGCCGATTTCGGCGTTCACGACATGGTCGCGCAGGTGAATGCGGTCGGGCTGTGACATGGGTGCCATTCACAGCAAAATCGCCGCGCAGGCAAGCCCGGCGCAAGGGCCGGGCGACGGCCTCAGTTCGAGGCCATCCGCTGGCCGCGGCGATAGAAGATGTGCCGACCGATCTGGACGGTGCGCTGGAAGCGGTGCGACCAGGCCGGACGGACGGCGGGCGTGTGGAAATAGGTCGCGCCGCCGGTCAGGACGCGGGGCGCGCCGGACAGCGCCGCCTCGGCGATCGCGCGGGCGCGGAGATAGGCTGACTTGTTGCGGATCGGCTTGCGGCCGCCGATCGTGTAGCTGAACTGGCTGGGCTGGTTGATGACACCGCAGACCGTCGAGGGGAACGCACCGCTGTCGACGCGGTTCAGGATCACCTCGGCCACGGCGGCCTGGCCCTTGGCGCCTTCGCCGCGGGCCTCGTGATACAGCGCCTCGGCCATGCAGGCGACATCGTCGGCCGAGACGCGGGTCGATGCACGGGCCTGAAATACCTGTTCGGGCGCGTTTTCGATCTTCACAGGTTCGGCACCCGTGTATAGAAGCGGCTTCGGACGGGGCAGTTCCATCGGATCGGTCGCCGCGCCGAACAGCGCGACATCGGCCGAGAACAGCGAGCCGTTCCCTCCGGCTTGGGACGCGCCGGGCAAAAGGGTGGTGGTTGCGGCGACGCACAGGCAGATGGGCGCCAGCCGCTTGAGCAGCTTAATCATGGTCAGTCCTATAGACGATTCACGTTGACAGGTCGTGAATGGCGCAAGAGCCGCGAGCAGGTGGCCAGCGCCGGAGATCGTCGGAATGAATAAGGTTTTAGGTTGCCGCGCCGCTATGCCGCTTCGCAGCACGTCGCCCCGAAGGCCGAATTAACCGGTTTTCCGGCAAGATCTCGCCCATCGATTCCGGCCGCACTGGCGGGATTCGGCAAGCGGGCCCGAAATTGGGACCGTTTCGGACCAAAAATCAACAACTTGCAGTTGCGAAACCGGGGCAGCGAGGACGAATCAGCCCCGCGTCAGGGGTGGGGCAGAGGCCGCGGCCGGATCAGCCGCGCTGCCCCAGGCGGCCGCGGATCGCCGACTGGGCGGCGGCCAGCCGGGCGACGGGCACGCGGAACGGGGAACAGGACACGTAGTCGAAGCCTGCCTCGTGGCAGAAGGCGATGGATTCGGGGTTTCCGCCATGCTCGCCGCAGACCGAGATGGTGATGCCCGGTTTCTGCTGGCGGGCACGCTGGGCGCCGGTCAGCAGCAATTCGCCCACGCCGTCCTGGTCGAGGATGTGGAACGGATCCTCGGCATAGACGCGCTGCCCGACATAGATGCCCATGAACCGGCCGGCATCATCGCGCGACAGGCCGTATGTCATCTGAGTCAGGTCGTTGGTGCCGAAGGACAGGAAGGCCGAATGCGCGGCAATGTCGCCGGCCCGCAGCGCGGCGCGCGGTGTCTCGACCATCACGCCGAGGCGATAGGTGAAATCGGCGCGCCGCTCGTTGCGCACCGCCGCCGCCACCGCGTCCACGCGGGTCTTGACCAGTTCGACCTCGCGCATGGCGCTGACCAGGGGGATCATGATCTCGGGCACGACCGGATCGCCCTTGCGGCTGGCCTCGACCGTGGCCTCGAAGATGGCGCGGGCCTGCATCTCGTAGATCTCGGGCACGGTGATGCCAAGGCGCACCCCGCGCATTCCCAGCATCGGGTTGAACTCCGACAGCGCCTCGACGCGCCGGGTCACGTCGGACAGCGGCAGGTCCAGCGACTCGGCCAGTTCGCGCAGCCCCTCGCGGTCATGCGGCAGGAATTCATGCAGCGGCGGGTCGAACAGCCGGATGGTGACCGGCAGGCCGGCCATGATCTCGAACAGCGCGATGAAATCCTGGCGTTGCATCGGCAGGATCCGGTCCAGCGCCAGCTTGCGGTCGGCGGGCTTGTCGGCAAAGATCATCTCGCGCATGGCCGGCAGGCGGTCCATGTCGAAGAACATGTGCTCGGTGCGGCACAGCCCGATGCCCTGAGCGGTGAACTTGCGGGCCGTCCGCGCGTCCTCGGGGGTGTCGGCATTGGCGCGCACGCCGATGCCGCCCGCCGCGTCCGCCCATTCCAGCAGCCGCGAGAAGCTGTCGTCCAGCGCCGGTTCCAGCAGCGCGGCGGCGCCGGCCAGCACCTCGCCCGAGGTGCCGTCGATGGTGACCACCTCGCCCTCGCGGAAGCTGCGGCCGCCGGCGCGCAGGATGCGGTTGCGCCCGTCGATGGTCAGCCCCGAGGCGCCTACGATGCAGGGCAGGCCCAGCCCGCGGGCGATCACCGCCGCATGGCTGGTGGTGCCGCCACGCTCGGTCAGGACCGCGACCGAGGCATGCATGCCGCGGATGTCTTCGGGCACGGTCTCGCGGCGCACCAGCACGCAGGGCTCGTCGCGTGCGGCCGACGCCTGCGCGGCGGCGGCCGAGAACACGATGCGGCCGGTCGCCGCGCCGGGGCTGGCATTGATGCCGCTGGCGATCAAGTCGCGCGGGGCGCGGGGATCGACCTGATGATGCAGCAGGTCGGCCAGAGCGCGGGGTTCGACACGCATCACGGCCTCGGGGCGGGGGATCACCCCGTCATCGGCCAGCGCCACCGCGATGCGGACGCTGGCGCGCGAGCTGCGCTTGACCCGCGCGGCGTCGATGATCGAGATGCGCCCCTCGGTCACCACGAATTCGATCTGCATCTCTTCGCGCAGCCTTTCGCGGGCCGCGACGCCGAAGCGGACCAGATCGGCGAAGATCTCGGGCGCGACCTCCTCCAGCGACATGCCGCGCGGGTCGCGGGTCAGATACAGCGTCTCGGCCCCCGTGCCGACCGCGCTGCCGTGGTGCTGGCCGCGAAAGCGCCCGGTCACTCGCGCGATGCCGGTGACCGGGTCGATGAACTGGATGCTGCCCGATCCCGACAGCCCCGGCCCCATCGCCAGCGCCATGTGCTGCACCACCAGCCCCAGCGGCGCATCGGCCGGGGCGCCCTTGGCCTGGCGCAGCAGCCGCGCGGTCGGCCCGTCCCAAGCCCGCGCCATCGAGCGCAGCACCTCGGCAAGCTGCTGACAAGGATCCTGCGGAAATTCCTCGTCCGTCTCGTCGCGATAGCAGCGCAGCGCCTCGGCCAGCGCGCCGGGACCGTCCTGCGCGAACATGTCGGGGTCCAGCCGGGCGATGTGGATGGCATAGTTCTGCACGAAGCTGAGATAGACCGCGTCGGCGTTCTGCGTGCCGATACGCTCGGCCAGCCGGGCATGGCTGTCGTTGTTGATGCCGACATTCAGGACCGTGCCCGGCCCGCCCCAGTCGGGCGTCGCGGCCGAGGGGCGCACCCCCACCAGCCCGTCGCCCTGGTCGAACAGCCCGGCCAGCGCGCTGACCGGAACCGGATTGCCCCCGGCGATGGCATGAACCGCGTCCGAGCAGATCGCGAAGCTGCGCGGCACCGGCAGCGCCATCCGCACAAGCCGTTGCAGGCATTTCGCCCGCCAGCCATGGCGCGTGGTCTCGATCGCCGCCGAGGGGGTGATTTCGGTGATGTCGCCGGCGCGCTGCATGTCCATGGGGGCGAAGGATAGGCGTGCCGGCCGCTTTGCCGCAAGTGCGAAAAGGGGCCGCGAGGGCCCCTTTGCGTGTCACCGGACCCGGCTGGCGGCGGTCACTCCGCGATGGTCACGCGGGCCATGTAGTCGGGTTCCTCGACCGCGCCATTCGCGGTGGAATCGCCCTTCTTGATGGCGTTCAGCACATCCCATCCGTCGATCAGCTGGCCGACCACGGTGTAGCTGCCGTCAAGGAACGGCGCCGCGGCCAGGTCGATGAAGAACTGGCTGTTGGCGCTGTTGGGATCGTTCGACCTGGCCATGCCGACGGTGCCGGGCTGGAAGGACAGGTCGCTGAACTCGGCCTCGAGATCGGGCAGGTCCGACCCGCCCATGCCGGCCATGGCGGTGTCGCCGCCCTGCTTGCCGTGCTGGACATCGCCGGTCTGCACCATGAAGCCGTCGATCACCCGGTGAAACACGACGCCGTCATAGGCGCCCGCGCGGGCCAGTTCGACCAGCCGTTCGACATGGCGGGGCGCGGTCTCGGACAGCAGGTCCAGCGTGATCGTGCCGCGCGGGGTGCCGTCGGCGGCGGCGACCTCGATCACCATGTTCGGGCCGGGACCGTCCTCGGCGGCGGGCGCCTGGGCCAGCGCGGCACCGGCACCCAGCAGCAGCGCGGGGATCACCAGCAGGCTACGCATCGGCGGCCACCTTGACCGAGATCATCCGGTCCGGGCTTGCCGGCGGCTCGCCGCAGGCGATCCTGTCGACATGCTCCATGCCCTCGATCACGCGGCCATAGACGGTGTACTGGCCGTTGAGGAAATGGTTGTCCTTGAAGTTGATGAAGAACTGGCTGTTGGCGCTGTTGGGGTTCTGCGAGCGCGCGGCGCCCAGCGTGCCGCGGTCATGCGGCAGCTTCGAGAACTCGGCCGGAAGGTCGGGCAGGTCCGACCCGCCGGTGCCGGCCCGGCCGGGGTTCCAGCCGCTTTCCATGTTGGCATGGGCAACGTCGCCGGTCTGCGCCATGAAGCCATCGATCACGCGGTGGAAGGCGACGTTGTCGTATTTGCCGGCGCGGGCCAGTTCCTTCATGCGGGCCGCATGCCGGGGCGCGACGTCGCTGAGCAGTTCGATGACGACCGGCCCGTCCTTCAGCTGGATGATGACGGTGTTTTCGGGATCCTTGATCTCGGCCATGCGGCCCTCCTTTGCCACGTTTGTCGCCCGGTCTAGGGGTTCACGCGGCCAAGGGCAACGCGCAATGGTCCCCGAGGCGGATCACGCCCGCGTCAGGTGCTGGCCCCTGTTGACGAGGCGCGCGCCATGCGGGACAAGCCAGACCGACGCCGCACAGCCCGAGAGGACGCGACATGGCCGAATTCAAGACGATCGACGACATGGACCTGGACGGGAAGGTGGTGCTGACCCGCGTGGACCTGAACGTGCCGCTGGAGGAGGGGCGCGTCACCGACGCAACCCGCATCGAGAAGATCGTGCCGACGGTCAAGGATATCCAGGCTCGCGGCGGCATCCCGGTGCTGCTGGCCCATTTCGACCGCCCCAAGGGCAAGCGGGTCGAGACGATGAGCCTGCACCAGATCCTGCCGGCGCTGGAACAGGCGCTTGGCCAGCCCGTCGCCTTCGCCGAGGACTGCATCGGCGGTCCGGCCAAGCGCGTCGTCGCGGCGCTGAAGCCCGGCGATGTGGCGCTGCTGGAAAACACCCGCTTCCACGCCGGCGAGGAAGCCAATGACCACACCTTCGCGGCCTCGCTGGCGGCGCTGGGCGGGGCCTATGTGAACGACGCCTTCTCGGCCGCGCATCGCGCCCATGCCTCGACCGAGGGGCTGGCGCGGCTGCTGCCCTCGGGGGCGGGGCGGCTGATGGAGGCCGAGCTGAAGGCGCTGGACGCGGCCCTTGGCAATCCGCAGCGGCCGGTGATGGCGGTGGTCGGCGGCGCGAAGGTCTCGACCAAGCTGGACCTGCTGACCAACCTGCTCGACAAGGTCGATCACCTGGTGATCGGCGGCGGCATGGCCAACACCTTCCTGGTCGCGCAGGGCGTCGAGGTCGGCAAGTCGCTGGCCGAACGCGACATGGCCGACACCGCCCGCGCGATCCTCGACAAGGCCGCGCAGGGCGGTTGCGTCATCCATTTGCCGCGCGACATCGTGGTGGCGCGCGAATTCAGGGCGGGGGCCGACAGCGAGGTGCTGCCCGTGGATCAGTGCCCCGCCGACGCGATGATCCTCGATGCCGGGCCGCAGACCGTCGAGGCGCTGACCGAGGCGATGGAAACCTGCAGCACGCTGATCTGGAACGGCCCGCTTGGCGCCTTCGAGATCGAGCCCTTCGACCGCGCCACCAATGCCGCGGCGCTGGCGGCGGCGCGGCTGACGCGCGAGGACCGGCTGATCTCGGTCGCCGGGGGTGGCGACACGGTCGCGGCGCTGAACAAGGCCGGCGCGGCGGCCGGTTTTACCTTCATCTCGACCGCGGGCGGTGCCTTCCTGGAATGGATGGAGGGCAGGGACCTGCCGGGCGTCGCCGCGCTGCAGACCTGACCGGCGCGGCCGGCCGGCGGGCCGGCCACGGACGGGCAAAAGGGGCGGCCAGGGCCGCCCCTTGTCGTGTCATTCGCATCGCAGGCTTCAGCCCAGCAACAGGCCCAGCAGCCCGCCCGAGGACGAACCCGACCCGTTGCCGCTGTTGGCGGAACTGGACTGGCCGTTCTGCGAGTTGTTGCCATTGGCATTGCCGTTGCCGTTGCCATTGGCATTGCCGTTGCCGTTGCCGTTGGCACTGCCGCCGCTTGCCTCGCCACCGGATGCCGGGGGTTCGGTTGCGCCACCGGCATCCGCCGGGGGCGGGGCCTCGGGCTCGGCGACGGGGTCGCCGTTGTCGGCAACCGGCGATTCTCCACCGGCTTCGGCTTGGACGGGCGGCGTGCCCGCATCGTCTTCGGCAGGCGCCGCGGGGGCGCCGGTGACTCCGGTCGCTTCGCGATAGGTGGTAATGCGCGCAAGCCAGTTGCGATATTCCTGGGGCACGCTGTCCTTGGGCTTTACCTCGATCGTGGCCGGCCAGCTTTCGGTTGCAGTATCGCCTGCGGCGGTAATCGGCTGCAGGAAGACGCTGCGCTGGTTGGCACCTATTTCGGTGGACAGCGCGGGGGAATTCAGCCCGAACAGGGGCAGCTGGTAATGCGCGAGGGATGTGTTCATGAACATGAGACCTCCTTTCGTCTGGCCCTCGGTTCAAGATATGCAAGTTAATCGTTAGCGCCGCGAGTCAAGACTGGTTAAGTTTTTATGAATGCGGGCATTTTGCGGACGAAACCGGGGTTTTCCCGGCGGCTCGGGCTGTTAGCGTCACCAGCGTTGCCTTGGCCCGCGCGCATGCTATTCAGCCTGCGATGACCAGAGGAGACAGTCGATGCAGATGACCGATACGGTGCGCCGGATCCTTGCGAATTACGAGGGCGAAACGCCGGGGGTGAAGGCACAGCTGGCGCGGATGCTGATGACCGGCAAGCTGGCCGGCACCGGCAAGATGATCATCCTGCCCGTCGACCAGGGCTTCGAGCACGGCCCGGCACGGTCCTTCGCGCCGAACCCGGCGGGCTATGACCCGCACTACCATTACCAGCTGGCGATCGATGCGGGATTGAATGCCTACGCCGCGCCTTTGGGCATGATCGAGGCCGGCGCCGACAGCTTTGCCGGACAGATCCCGACAATCCTCAAGGTCAACAGCGCCAACAGCCTGATGTCGGACTCCGCCGGCAAGAACCAGGCGATCACCGCCAGCGTCGATGACGCGCTGCGGCTTGGCTGCGCGGCGATCGGCTTCACGATCTATCCGGGTTCGGACATGGCGCTGGACATGTTCGAGGAGATCGTCGCGATGCGCAAGGAAGCCGCTGCCAAGGGTGTGGCGACAGTGATCTGGTCCTATCCGCGCGGCGAGGCGATCAGCAAGGACGGCGAGACGGCCATCGACATCGCCGCCTATGCGGCCCAGATCGCGGCGCTGATCGGCGCGCATGTCATCAAGATCAAGCTGTCGACCGATCACCTGATGCTGCCCGAAGCCAGGAAGGTCTATGAGGATCGCGGCATCGACGTGTCGAGCCAGGCCGCGCGCGTTGACCATTGCATGCAGGCGGCCTTTGCCGGGCGGCGCATCGTGGTGTTCTCGGGCGGGGCGGCCAAGGGCGCGGATGCGGTCTTCGACGATGCCCGCGCGATCCGCGACGGCGGTGGCAATGGCAGCATCATCGGGCGCAACAGCTTCCAGCGGTCGCGCGAGGATGCGCTGGACATGCTGCAGAAGCTGGTCGACATCTACAAGGGTGCCTGATCCGCGCGGGGCCCGAGGGCAATCCTAGCGGACGCGCCGCGTTGCGGCGCGACACGATCTGCGCCTGACGGCGCGGAACGAGGGGGCGCTGACGCCCCCTCTTGCGTCCCGGCGGGCCGCAATTCACCCCCGGCCCGGCGCTGACGGACCGGAAGCGTCGCTTTCGGTCCGTGCGGCGGCGGTTTGGTAGGGCCGCCGCGGGGTCGCGGCGGCTAGGCCGGACAGAGGCAGGGGGGCAGCATGCGCGACGAGCCACTGGTCATCTTCACGCCGTCGGGCCGGCGCGGTCGGGTTCCGGCGGGGATCACGGTGCTGGAGGCCGCGCGCCGGCTGGGAGTGGATCTGGAGTCGGTCTGCGGCGGACGCGGTATCTGCTCGCGGTGCCAGGTCGTGCCGGGCCGCGGCGCCTTTGCCAAGCATGGCGTGCAGGTCGAAGAGGACGCGCTGTCGCCCCGGAACGAGGTCGAGGCGCGCTATGACCGGCTGCGCGGCCTGGCCGAGGGGCGGCGCCTGGGATGCCAGGCCCGCATCCAGGGCGATCTGGTGGTCGATGTGCCGCCGGAAAGCCAGCTGCACCGGCAGGTGATCCGCAAATCCGCGACCGAGCGTGCCATGGCCATGGATCCGGCGGTGCGGGCCTTCCATGTCGCGGTCGCAGCTGCCGGTCTGGACGAGATGGGCGGTGACTTCCAGCGCCTGCGACAGGCACTGGAATCTCAATGGGGGATAGGGGGGCTGCGGGCCGAGCCCGTCCTGCTGGCCCGCATTCAGGGGGTGCTGCGCGCGGCGGACTGGGCGGTGACGGCGGTGGTCCATGACGAGGGCGCAGGTCCGCCGCTGCTGGTCGATCTGCTGGCCGGGCTGCCCGAGGGGCCGCTGTGCGGGCTGGCGATCGATCTCGGCTCGACGACGATCGCGGGACATCTGGTGGCGCTGGACGACGGCCGGGTGCTGGCCTCCTGCGGCATCATGAACCCGCAGATCCGCTTTGGCGAGGATCTGATGAGCCGGGTCAGCCATGCGATGATGAACCCCGGCGGCGCGGCCGAGATGACGCAGGCGGTCCGCGCCGGGCTGGGCGGGCTGGTCGAGGCGCTGGCGCGCGAGGCGGGGGTCGATCCGCGGCGGATCTGCGACGCGGTGCTGGTCGGAAATCCGGTGATGCATCACCTCCTGCTGGGGATCGATCCGGTCGAGTTGGGCCAGGCGCCCTTCGCCGCCGCGACCACCGATGCGCTGAGCCTGCCCGCGCGCGAGGTCGGGCTGGACATCGCGCCCTCGGCGCGGCTCTATATGCTGCCGATCATTGCCGGCCATGTCGGCGCCGATGCGGCGGCCGTCGTGCTGGCCGAGGCGCCGCAGAGTTCGGACAGGCCGGTGCTGATCGTCGATGTCGGCACCAATGCCGAGATCATCCTGGGCGACCGAACCCGGGTGCTGGCCTGTTCCTCGCCCACCGGCCCGGCTTTCGAGGGCGCGCAGATCAGCTGTGGCCAGCGTGCCGCGCCGGGGGCCATCGAGCGGGTCCGCATCGACCCCCTGACGAAGGAACCGCGCTTCCGGGTGATCGGCGTCGCGCCCTGGTCCGACGAGCCGGGCTTTGCCGAGGCGATCCGTGGCGTCGGGATCACCGGCATCTGCGGGTCGGGGATCATCGAGGGGGTGGCCGAGATGCGGATGGCCGGGCTGCTGGACGCCAGCGGGCTGATCGGATCGGCCGAGCAGACCGGCAGCCCGCGCTGCCTGCCGCAGGGCCGCACGCAGGCCTATCTGCTGCATGGCGGCGACCCGGAAGGCGGGCCGCAGATCACGGTGACGCAGGGCGACATCCGGGCGATCCAGCTGGCGAAATCCGCGCTGTATGCCGGGGCGCGGCTGTTGATGGACGAATTCGGGATCGACAGCCTCGACCGGGTGGTGCTGGCGGGCGCGTTCGGTGCGCATGTCTCGCCGCTGCACGCGCTGGTCCTGGGGATGATCCCGGATTGCCCGCCCGAACGGGTGACCAGCGCCGGAAACGCCGCGGGCACGGGCGCGCGGATGGCGCTGTGTTCGCGGGCGGCACGCCGCGAGATCGAGGCCGAGGTGCGCCGGATCATCCGGGTCGAGACGGCGCTTGCCCCGCGCTTCCAGGAGCATTTCGTGGCCGCGAACGCGATTCCGCACGCGACCGACGACCATGCATCGCTACGCGGCACGGTCAACCTGCCGGAGCTCGCCTTCAATGCCTGGGGCGAGGGCGGGCGCGGGCGTCGCAAGCGCCGCGCGCAGACGTCAGGGGATCCGCCCGAGGCGTGACGCGGGGGCGCGAGGGCGCGAGGGCCGCGCCGGTCGCGGCTGCCGACCGCAGCACGTCAGCTGCGCAGGCCCGTGCGCTTCAGCAGCCCCTTGCGCTTGGCCTCGTAATAGTAGCCGCGCGAATACCACCTGACCGCGTCATCGGGATCACCCTCGGCCACCAGCCAGGCGCCGTGCAGATACTTGACCCCGTAGCGCAGATTGGTGTCGGCATCCAGCAGCCCCGAGGCCGGCCCGCGATAGCCCATCGTGCGCGCGGTCTGCGGCAGGATCTGCATCAGCCCGTAATAGGGACCGTTGCGCGCCTCGGGGCGGTGCGTCGATTCGCGGATCACGACACGCTGCACCAGTTCGGCCGGGACGCCGTAATGCCGCGCCCAGAAATTGATGCGCGACCGCAGATAGGGGGTCTCGTTGGGGTACAGCCCGGTGCTGCGCAGCCCCGAGGGCATCCTCTGGCGCGGCTGGCCGCAAGCGGCAAGGCCAAGCGCGCCGAGGATCAGGCCACGCCGCGCCAGCCGCCCCGCAGGAAGCCCGGTCGCGGCGGGCATGGTCGCGGCGGGCATGGTCGCGGTGGGCACGGTCGCGGTGGGCACGGGCGTGGCGGGCACGGGCGTGGCGTCAGACATGGATCGCGCCGTCGCCGCAGGCCAGGGCGGCCTCGCGCACCGCCTCGGAGGTGGTGGGGTGGGCGTGGCATGTCAGCGCCAGATCCTCGGCCGCGGCGCCGAACTCCATCGCCACGCAGACCTCGTGGATCATCTCGCCGGCATTGGGGCCGATGATGTGGCAGCCGAGGATGCGATCGGTCTCGGCGTCGGCGATCAGCTTGACGAAGCCTTCCGCCTGCATCGCGGCCTTCGCACGGGCATTGCCCATGAAGGGGAACTTGCCCAGCTTGATCTTGCGGCCGCTGTCCTTCGCGGCCTCTTCGGTCAGGCCGACATTCGCGACCTCGGGGGTTGTGTAGATGACCCCGGGGATGACTCCGTAATTCACATGACCATGCTTGCCGGCGATCACCTCGGCCACGGCCATGCCCTCGTCCTCGGCCTTGTGGGCCAGCATCGGGCCGGGCACGCAGTCGCCGATGGCATGGATCCCCGCGACGCTGGTGGCCCAGTGGTCGTCGATCTGCACGAAGCCGCGATCGGTCATCGTCACGCCCAGATCGTCAAGCCCCAGCCCCTCGACCTGCGGCCGGCGGCCGGTGGCGACGAGGACGCAATCGGCCTCGATCTGGTGTTCGCTGTCGTCCTTTCTCAACGTGTAGGTCAGCCGCGCCTTGCCCTTCTGGACCTCGGCCGATGTCACCGCCGCGCCGAGGACGAATGTCAATCCCTGCTTGGTCAAAATCTTCTGGAACTGCTTCTGCACCTCGCCATCCATCCCCGGCGTGATGGCGTCGAGATATTCGATCACCGTCACCTCGGCGCCGAGGCGCGCATAGACCGAGCCGAGTTCGAGGCCGATCACCCCGGCGCCGATGACGACCATGGATTTCGGGATCTTCGGCAGCGCCAGCGCGCCGGTCGAATCGACGATCACACCGCCGGCATTGTCGACTTCGACCCCCTTCAGCGCGGCCGGGATCGAGCCTGTGGCGATGACGATCCTCTTCGTCTCGTGCAGGTCGTCCCCGACCCGGACCTTGCCGGGCGCCTCGATCCGGGCCCAGCCCTTCAGCCAGTCGATCTTGTTCTTCTTGAAGAGGAACTCGATCCCCTTGGTGTTGCCCTGAACGGTGTCGGCCTTGTAGCCCTGCATCTTGCGCCAGTCGACCTTCACCTTGGCGCCGGTCAGGCCCATGCGGTCGAAGTTCTCATGGGTCTCGTGCAGCATGTGGCTGGCGTGCAGCAGCGCCTTGGACGGGATGCAGCCGACATTGAGGCAGGTGCCGCCAAGCGTCTCGCGGCCCTCGACACAGGCGACCTTGAGGCCGAGCTGGGCGGCGCGGATGGCACAGACATAGCCGCCGGGGCCGGCGCCGATCACGATCAGGTCATACATCTTTCATGTCCTTCTTTCGGTGGCGGCAGCCGGGGGCTTTGCGCCCCCGGACCCCCGCAGGATATTTGAACCAGGGCAAATCACAGCAGGGCCGCAAGCAGCATCGCGATTGTGGCCAGGAAGCCGGTCGCCCAGATCACCGAGCGCCAGGGTGCCCAGCCGAGGGCGTAGGCCGGAACATAGAGCACCCGCGCCGCAAGGTAGAGCCAGGCGCAGCCCGCCGTCAGCCCCGAGGCAGCATCCCCCAGGACGACCACCAGCACGGCGATGGTGAAGAAGATCAGCCCCTCGAAATGGTTCTGGACAGCGCGGCGCAGGCGGCCGGTCAGCGGCGAGAAATCGGGCTGGCTGTCGCGCGGACCGAGATTCCAGGCGTTGCCGACATCGCGATTCATGACGAAGCCAGCCAGGCCGATCTGGGCGGCCTGCAGCAGGGCGGCCAGCGCAAGGACGGTCAGTTCCTGGCTCATGCGGTTTCCACGAAGTGGAAGCTGGTCGCGTCCACACCGGCCTGCGAATGAAACACGGCGGCCGCGCCCTCGAGCCAGGCGCGGGCGGCGCGGGCGTCGCCGACGCTGAACAGCGCCCAGGCGTTGCGGTCATCCTCGCGCCAAAGCTGCAGAAGCGACAGGCCGTTCAGGCCCCGATCCTCGGCATCGGCATCGAAGGCGGCGCGGAAGCGGGCGTAATCTGCGACGCTGTAACGGGCGATCATCTGCATCTGCATTCTCCTGGCCTGGGGCGGGGGGAAGGGGGCTTCATGGCGTGGCACCGGTCCTGATCGCAGCCCTGCGCCCGGGCGGGGACAAGGCGGGACCGGGCATCGGAGCGTGGCGCGGGAGGGGTATGGGGACCGGCGGGCATCGAGGACCTCGGGAGGTGCGGGGCCGGGCGATCCGGCCCCGCCGCGGCGGGCGCGATCAGAGATCCATCAGCAGGCGGCGCGGGTCTTCCAGCGCCTCCTTGACGCGGACAAGGAAGGTGACCGCGCCCTTGCCGTCGACGATCCGGTGATCATAGCTGAGCGCCAGATACATCATCGGCCGGATGACGATCTGGCCGCCGACGACCACCGGGCGATCCTGGATCTTGTGCATCCCGAGGATCCCCGATTGCGGCGGGTTCAGGATCGGCGAGGACATCAGCGAGCCGTAGACGCCGCCATTCGAGATGGTGAAGGTGCCGCCCTGCATCTCGGCCATGGTCAGCTTGCCGTCGCGGCCCTTGGCGCCCAGATCGCCGATTTCCTTCTCGATCGCGGCGAAGCCCTTGCGGTCGGCATCGCGCACGACCGGAACGACCAGGCCCGAGGGCGTGCCGACGGCGACGCCCATGTGGACGAAGTTCTTGTAGACGACATCGGTGCCGTCGATCTCGGCATTGACCTCGGGCACTTCCTTCAGGGCGTGGCAGCAGGCCTTCACGAAGAAGGACATGAAGCCCAGCTTTACCTTGTGCTTCTTCTCGAAGGCGTCCTTGTATTCGTTGCGCAGCGCCATGATGCCGGACATGTCGGCTTCGTTGTAGGTGGTCAGCATCGCCGCTGTGTTCTGCGCGTCCTTCAGGCGTCGGGCGATGGTCTGGCGCAGGCGCGTCATCTTGACCCGTTCCTCGCGGCCGGCATCGTCGGCCGGCGAGGGGGCGCGGGCAGCGGCGGCAGCGGGCTTTGGCGCCGAGGCTGCGCGCGCGACGTCATCCTTCATCACCCGGCCGTCACGGCCCGATGCCTCGACCTGATCGCGGCTGACACCCTTCTCGGCCATCGCCTTCTTCGCCGAGGGGGCGTCCTCGACATCGGCGCCGGCGCGCGGCGTCACCTCTTCGGGGCCGGCCTCGCGGGCCTTTTCCTGGGGGGCGGCGGCCGCGGGCCTCGCGCCCGACGCGCCTTCGGTGATGACCGCAAGCCGCGCCTTGGCATCGACGGTCGCGCCCTCCTCGGCCAGGATCTCGGCCAGGACGCCGGCGGCCGGAGCCGGAACCTCGACCGAGACCTTGTCGGTTTCCAGCTCGCAGAGCATCTCGTCGGCCTCGACCTGATCGCCGACCTTCTTGAACCAGGTGGCGACAGTCGCCTCGGTCACGCTTTCGCCAAGCGCCGGCACCATCACGTCCAGGGGATTGCCGCTCATGTCCTTCTGTCCCTCCGGGGTCTTCTTGGCCTCTGCGGCCTGCGGTTTTTCTTTCCGGCTTTCGGTCGCGGCGCCGCTGCCCTTTTCATCGATCTGCGCCAGCAGCGCGTCGGGGCCGACGGTCTCGCCCTCGGCCGCGACGATCTCGGCCAGGACGCCGGCGGCGGGGCTGGGCACCTCGACCGTGACCTTGTCGGTTTCCAGCTCGCACAGCATTTCATCCACCGCGACGGCATCGCCCGGCTTCTTGAACCAGGTGGCGATGGTTGCCTCGGTGACGGATTCGCCCAGTGCGGGCACGCGGACTTCGGTGGTCATCGGATCATCCTTCGAGATTCAGCGCTTCGGCCACGATGGCCTCCTGTTCGGCCTTGTGGCGCGAGGCGAGGCCGGTAGCGGGCGAGGCGGCGGCGTTGCGCCCGACATAGCGGGCGCGGCTGTGCCGGGCGCCGAGCCGTTCCAGCACCCATTCCAGATAGGGATCGACGAAGGTCCAGCCGCCCTGGTTCTTGGGTTCCTCCTGGCACCAGACCACCTCGGCCTGCTTGAAGCGGCCCAGTTCCTTGACCATCGCCTGGGCGGGGAAGGGATAGAACTGTTCCAGCCGCAGCAGGTAGATGTCGGTGATGCCGGCCTCGTCGCGCGCCTTCAGCAGGTCGTAATAGACCTTGCCGGAACAGATCACCACGCGCCTGATCTTGTCGTCGGGGACCAGCCTGGTCGGCGAATTGCCGCGCTCGGCATCGTCCCACAGGATCCTGTGGAAGGTCGAGCCGCTCTGGAATTCGGCCGCCTTGCTGACCGCAAGCGGATGGCGCAGCAGCGATTTCGGGGTGACCAGCACCAGCGGCTTGCGGAAGCCGCGATGCATCTGCCGGCGCAGGATGTGGAAATAATTGGCAGGCGTGGTGCAGTTGGCGACGATCCAGTTGTCCTCGGCGCACATCTGCAGGAAGCGTTCCAGCCGCGCGGAGGAATGTTCAGGTCCCTGGCCTTCCCAGCCATGCGGCAGCAGCATCACGAGGCCCGACATGCGCAGCCATTTCTTCTCGCCCGACGAGATGAACTGGTCGAACATGATCTGCGCGCCGTTGGCGAAGTCGCCGAACTGCGCCTCCCACATGACGAGGCTGTTCGGCTCGGCCAGCGAATAGCCGTATTCGAAGCCCAGCACCGCATATTCGGACAGCATCGAGTCGATGACCTCGTAGCGGGCCTGACCCTCGGCGATGTTGTTCAGCGGGTAGTAGCGATCCTCGGTCTTCTGGTCGATGAAGGCCGAATGGCGCTGGCTGAAGGTGCCGCGGGTGCTGTCCTGCCCGGCCAGCCGCACGCCATGCCCCTCGGCCAGAAGCGAACCGAAAGCCAGCGCCTCGCCGGTCGCCCAGTCGAAGCCCTCGCCGGTCTCGAACATCTGCCTCTTGGATTCGAGCAGCCGTCCGACCGTCTTGTGCAGGTTGAAGCCATCCGGCACGGCGGTCAGCGCGCGGCCCACCTGGGTCATCACCTCGGGGCTGATGCCGGTCTCGCCAGCCACATATTCCGCGCCCTCGCGTTCGAAGCCCGACCATTTGCCGTCCAGCCAGTCGGCCTTGTTGGGCTTGTAGGCCTTGCCGATCTCGAACTCTTCGTTGAGATGCGCCTGGAAGGCGGCCTTCATGTCCTCGATCTCGCCCTCGGGGATCAGCCCGTCGGCCACCAGCCGGTCGGTATAAAGCTGCAGCGTCGATTTGTGCGACTTGATGCTGGTATACATCGCCGGGTTGGTGAACATCGGCTCGTCGCCCTCGTTGTGACCGAAGCGGCGATAGCAGAAGATGTCCAGAACCACATCCTTCTTGAACTTCTGGCGGAACTCGGTGGCGACGCGGGCGGCGTGGACGACCGCCTCGGGATCGTCGCCGTTGACGTGGAAGATCGGCGCCTCGACCATCAGCGCGATGTCCGTCGGATAGGGCGAGGTGCGGCTGAAATGCGGCGCCGTGGTAAAGCCGATCTGGTTGTTCACGACGATGTGGATGGTGCCGCCGGTCCGGTGGCCGCGGATGCCCGACAGTTGCAGACATTCCGCCACCACGCCCTGGCCCGCGAAGGCCGCGTCGCCATGCAGCAGGATCGGCAGGACCGAGGTGCGGTCGATCATGTCGCCCAACTGGTCGCCCTTGGCCCGCGCCTTGCCCAGCACGACCGGGTTCACCGCCTCGAGATGGCTGGGGTTCGCGGTCAGCGACAGATGGACGGTGTTGCCGTCGAATTCGCGGTCCGAACTGGCGCCGAGATGGTATTTCACGTCGCCCGAGCCGTCCACGTCCTCGGGCTTGAAGCTGCCGCCCTGGAATTCGTGGAAGATCGCGCGGTAGGGCTTGGACAGCACATTGGCCAGCACCGACAGCCGGCCGCGATGCGGCATGCCGAACACGATGTCCTTCACGCCCAGCGCGCCGCCGCGCTTGATGATCTGTTCCATCGCCGGGATCAGCGCCTCGCCGCCGTCAAGCCCGAACCGCTTGGTGCCCATGTATTTCACATGCAGGAACTTCTCGAAGCCCTCGGCCTCGACCAGCTTGTTCAGGATGGCGCGGCGGCCGTTCTGGGTGAACTGGATCTCCTTGCCGTAACCCTCGATCCGTTCCTTCAGCCATGCGGCCTCCTCGGGGTTCGAGATGTGCATGTATTGCAGCGCGAAGGTGCCGCAATAGGTGCGGTTCATCAGCTCGGCGATCTGCCGGATCGAGGCGATCTCGAGGCCCAGCACATTGTCGATGAAGATCGGCCGGTCCATGTCCTTCGGGCCGAAGCCGTAGGTGGCCGGGTTCAGCTCGCCATGATCGGGGATGCTGCGCAGCCCCAGCGGGTCGAGCTTGGCGTGCAGGTGGCCGCGGATGCGGAAGGCGCGGATCAGCATCAGCGCGCGGATGCTGTCGAGAACCGCCTGGCGCATCTGGTCGGTCGTCAGGCTGACGCCCTTGGCCTCGGCCCGCGCGGCGATTTTGGTCATCGCGGCATCGGCCTCGGCCTTGCCCGCCATCGGCCATTCGCCGGTCAGTGCCGCGGTCATGTCGTCCGCGGGCGCGGGCGGCCAGTCGGCCCGGGCCCAGCTGGGCCCCTCGGCCTCTCGGACCGCATCGCCCTCTGCGTCGCCAAGCGCGCGGAAGAAATCGTCCCAGGCCTGATCGACCGCCGAGGGATCCTTGGCCCACTGGCCGTAAAGCTGTTCCACCCAGGCGGCGTTGTGGCCCTGCAGGAACGAGGAATCGTGGAAATCAGAGTTCTTCGGTTGGTCGGTCATGGCTCATCCCCGGTTCAGGGCAAGGGTAAAGGATGTCAGGCACAGGTAATGTCGATGATCCGCGCGCCGGGATCGGCCAGCGGGTCGAGGCGGGGCAGGTGTTCGATGCGGGCGACGGGCCGCCGTTCCAGGCCGCACAGCGCGCGGGCGGCGCCCTGTTCGGCATTGGCGGGGGCGCGGCCCGGGTGATAGATCAGGCGCCAGCCGTAATCCCGGCGCGCGACGGTGCGCACCGAGTCGGGCGGCAGGGTCGAGGCCTGATGCAGGTCGGTGCTGGCAGGGATGCCGCCGGGCAGGATCAGATCGGACATCCGCTCGCCACAGGCCGACAGCGTCAGCAGCGCGGCAAGCGAGAGCGGCGCAGCCTGCCCAAGCAGTCCCGAGGCGCTTGTCGCCTGTCCCGGTGCTGGCGCGGATGAGTCCAATTCCTGCCTCATGCGGTGGGGTGATCCCGCGCCCCATACTCGTGTCGGGGGCGCGGGGTGTCAAATCATCAGCCCTTGATGGCCTTCAGAACGGCTTCGCCGAGGCCAGCCGGGCTGTCGGCGACGACGATCCCGGCCTTCTTCATGGCCTCGATCTTCGATTCCGCATCGCCCTTGCCGCCCGACACGATCGCGCCGGCATGGCCCATCCGCCGGCCCGGAGGCGCGGTGCGGCCGGCGATGAAGCCCGCCGTGGGCTTCCAGCGGCCCTTGGCCTTCTGTTCGGCCAGAAACTCGGCGGCCTCTTCCTCGGCCGAGCCGCCGATCTCGCCGATCATGATGATCGAGGTGGTCTCGTCATCGTCCAGGAACATCCGCAGCACGTCGATATGTTCCATCCCCTTGATCGGGTCGCCGCCGATGCCGACCGCCGAGGACTGGCCCAGACCCACATCCGAGGTCTGCTTGACCGCCTCGTAGGTCAGCGTGCCCGAGCGCGAGACGACGCCGACGCTGCCACGGCGGAAGATGCTGCCCGGCATGATGCCGATCTTGCATTCGTCGGGCGTCATGATGCCGGGGCAGTTCGGCCCGATCAGGCGGCTGGCGCTGCCTTCCAGCGCGCGCTTGACGCGCATCATGTCCAGCACCGGGATGCCCTCGGTGATCGCCACGATCAGCGGGATCTGCGCATCGATGGCCTCGAGGATCGAGTCCGCCGCGAAGGGGGGCGGCACATAGATCGCCGTCGCATTGGCGCCGGTCTTCGCGACGGCCTCATGGACCGAGTTGAAGACCGGCAGGCCCAGATGCTCGGACCCGCCCTTGCCGGGCGTCACGCCCCCGACCATCTGCGTGCCATAGGCGATCGCCTGTTCGGTGTGGAAGGTCCCCTGCGAGCCGGTGATGCCCTGGCAGATGACCTTGGTGTTCTTGTCGACGAGAATGGCCATGGGTGTGTTCCCTTTGGTTCTTGACTGTCAGGCCGCCCGGGAGGCTGGGTTTCTGGGCCTGTCGCATGTGAGAGTTGTTGCCAGACGGCCCCGATTCATCCGCCGTCCCCGGCTTTCGAAATCACGCGCTCTCCGTCGAGCTCAAAATGGCCCGGTCCGACATTGATGTAGACAAGCGTTTCGTCCGGAACGTCGAGACCAGCCACGATCCACTGCCAGAAGCTCATTTCGGACATGACATGACCCGAATCGCTTTGCGGAAGCTTTACCTCACCGCCGGCCGCCAAAGTCAGGTCATCGCGCGAGTCGATGTAGGACTGAACAGCGGCGACGAGCGCAGCCTGTTCGCCCGGATCGCCGTCAAAATAGCCGTTGATGCAGCCAACCCGTTGAAATTTTTCGGTGGTCGCAATCGAGACGTTTTCGGCGGCTTCCATGTCGCTCGGCAAGGTCACGCGGAATGCCCCATCCTCGGTCGCGGCCGAAAAGCGTGCGCCCGTTTCCTCGGCCTGCGCCATCGCGAAGTAGGCATCGGGATCGGTCAGCGCCTGAACGCAGCGATCTTCAAACTGCTCGAACACTCTGGCGACGCCCGCGAGGTGATCCTGCGCGTAAGTCGGCGTCGCAGCCAGGAACGGCAGCGCCGTGGCGGCAATGCGCGAAAGGGTGCTCATCCCTTCACCGCCTTCACGATCTTCTCGGCGCCGTCCTTGAGGTCGTCGGCGGCGATCACGTTCAGCCCGCTTTCGGCGATGATCTGCTTGCCCTTCTCGACATTGGTGCCTTCGAGCCGGACGACCAGGGGGACCTGCAGGCCCACCTCCTTCACGGCGGCGATGATGCCCTCCGCGATGATGTCGCAGCGCATGATGCCGCCGAAGATGTTCACGAGGATGCCTTTGACGTTCGGATCGCTGGTGATGATCTTGAACGCCTCGGTGACCTTTTCCTTTGTCGCGCCGCCGCCCACGTCAAGGAAGTTGGCGGGTTCGGCGCCGAACAGCTTGATGATGTCCATGGTCGCCATCGCCAGACCGGCGCCGTTCACCATGCAGCCGATCTCGCCGTCCAGCGCGATGTAGTTCAGGTCAAACTTCGAGGCGGCCAGTTCCTTCGGGTCTTCCTCGGTCTCGTCGCGCAGCGCCATGATGTCCGACTGGCGGTACAGCGCGTTGTTGTCGAAGCCCATCTTGGCGTCGAGGCACTTGATCTGGCCGTCGGGGGTCACGATCAGCGGGTTGATCTCCAGCATCTCCATGTCCTTCTCGATGAACATGCGATAGAGGTTCTTCACCAGGGCGACGCATTGCTTGACCTGGCCGCCGGTCAGGCCCAGCGCGAAGGCCACGCGGCGGCCGTGGAAATCGCTGAGGCCCGAGGCCGGATCGACGCTGAAGCTGACGATCTTCTCGGGGGTGTGGGCGGCGACTTCCTCGATGTCCATGCCGCCTTCGGTCGAGGCGACGAACGAGATGCGCGAGGTCTGGCGATCGACCAGCAGCGCCAGATACAGTTCGCGCGCGATGTCGCTGCCATCCTCGATATAGATGCGGTTGACCTGCTTGCCGGCCGGGCCGGTCTGGTGCGTCACGAGGGTGCGGCCCAGCATCTGGCGGGTCAGTTCCTCGGCCTCGGCCACCGACTTGGCCAGGCGCACGCCGCCCTTCTCGCCGGCTGCGGCTTCCTTGAAGCTGCCCTTGCCGCGTCCGCCGGCATGGATCTGCGCCTTCACCACCCACAGCGGGCCGTCCATCTCGCCGGCCGCCGACTTCGCCTCGTCGGCCTTCATCACCACGCGGCCATCGCTGACCGGAGCGCCATACTGGCGCAGCAGCGCCTTGGCCTGATATTCGTGGATGTTCATCGCGATCCCCTCGTTCGGTTCGACAGATTTGGCGGCTTCTTGGCACAATCTGTCGCAGGCGCGAACGGAAATGAAGGTAAAATCCGGAAAAGCAGCAGGAACCGGAGTGTTGTGATCACGCCGCGAAAAGCCGTGATCACAAAAAGGGGCGATGTTACCGCAATCGGCGCGATTCGTCCCTCAGGTTGCACGACCGATTGCCTGTCCGGCGGCGCGACGCTGGGGCGCCGATGCGAAAACGGCGCACCCGCAAGGGTGCGCCGTCCTGTCCCGATGCGATTGGCGCGGTCAGGCGAGGCTGCTGTCGATGCCCTGGCAGGCTGCGACGAGGCCCTTCACCGCATCCACCGACTTGTCGAACATCGCCTGTTCGTCACGATCCAGAGCGATGTCGATGACCTTCTCGACGCCGCCGGCACCGATCACGGTCGGCACGCCGACATACATGCCCTTGAGACCATAGGCGCCATCCACATGTGCCGCGCAGGGCAACACGCGCTTCTGGTCCTTCAGATAGGCCTCGGCCATCTCGATCGCGCTGGTGGCGGGGGCATAGAAGGCGCTGCCGGTCTTCAGCAGGCCGACGATCTCGGCGCCGCCGTCGCGGGTACGCTGGATGATCGCGTCCAGCCTGTCCTGGGTGGTCCAGCCCATCTTGACCAGATCCGGCAGCGGGATGCCCGCGACCGTCGAATAGCGCGCCAGCGGCACCATCGTGTCGCCATGCCCGCCCAGCACGAAGGCGGTCACGTCCTTCATGGACACGCCGAATTCCAGAGACAGGAAGTGGCGGAAGCGGGCCGAATCCAGCACCCCGGCCATGCCGCAGACCTTGGCATGGGGCAGGCCCGAGAATTCGCGCAGGGCCCACACCATGGCGTCCAGCGGGTTGGTGATGCAGATCACGAAGGCGTCGGGGGCGTATTTGCCGATGCCCTCGCCGACCGACTTCATGACCTTCAGGTTGATGCCCAGCAGGTCGTCGCGGCTCATCCCCGGCTTGCGCGGAACGCCCGCGGTGACGATGCACACATCGGCCCCGGCGATGTCGGCATAGTCGTTGGCACCCTTCATGACCGCGTCGAAGCCCTCGGAGGGACCGGACTGGGCAATGTCCAGCGCCTTGCCGTGCGGCGTGCCCTCGGCGATGTCGAACAGGATGACGTCGCCAAGTTCCTTCATTGCCGCCAGATGCGCCAGCGTACCGCCGATCTGCCCCGCACCGATGAGTGCGATCTTGGGTCGGGCCATGGATAACCTCCGATTTCATGGATGGAATGTTGCGCGGTGGTTAAGCCCTCGGGCAACGAATCGCAAGCCTCTGGCGCCGCGCCGCGGCATTGATGGCCCTAACACTTGTCAATTCCGGGGCGCCGGCGCATCCACGGGGCATCATGCGCGGAGGGACCATGCTGCATCTGACGACCGAGGGCTGGGTTCTGGCGGTTCTCGCCTCGATGGCGGTGGGCATGGCCAAGGGCGGGCTGGCGATGGTGGCGATCCTTGCGGTGCCGCTGCTGTCGCTGGTGATGTCGCCGGTGCAGGCGGCGGGGCTGATGCTGCCGGTCTATGTGGCGTCGGACCTGGGCGGGCTGCTGGCGTTCCGGCGCAGCTTCGACGCGCGGGTTCTGGCTACCTCGCTGCCCGGCGCGATGGTGGGAATCGGGCTCGGCTGGGCAACCGCGCATGTGGTGCCCGACCGTGGCGTGACGCTGATCGTGGGCGTGATCGGCCTGGCTTTCGCGCTGAACGCCCTGATGCGGCGGGGCGGGGCAGGTGCGCCGCGCCCGCCCTCGCTGCTGCGCGGCGGCTTCTGGGGGGCGCTGGCGGGCTATACCAGCTTTGTCAGCCATTCCGGGGCGCCGCCCTATCAGGTCTATGTCCAGCCGCTTCGCCTGCCCAGCCTCATCTATGCCGGCACGACGACCTGGTTCTTCGCGGTCACGAACTGGGTCAAGCTGCTGCCCTACTGGGCCTTGGGGCAGCTGTCGCCGGCCAACCTGAAGGCCGCCGCGCTGCTGACGCCGGTGGCGCTGGCCTCCGTCTGGATCGGGCTGCGGCTGGTCCGGATCATCCCGCAGGCGCTGTTCTACAGCCTCATCACCTGGGGGTTGCTGGCGGTGTCGCTGCGGCTGGTCTGGCAGGCACTGGCAGGTTGATGCCGCGCTGCGGCGAAAATGCCTTGCCATTTCTGGCGCGACGCGGCAGCTTCGCGCAAGAAAATTGCCCGGAGACTGACATGGCCCGTCCCTACAGGTCCGTCCTCTACATTCCCGCCGCCAATGCCCGCGCGATGGAGAAGGCCCGCGGCCTCGCCGCCGACGCGATCATCTTCGATCTCGAGGATGCGGTCGCGCCCTCGGAAAAATCAGCGGCGCGCGCGGCGCTGGCGGATGCGTTGCAGAACGATTACGGCGGTCGTGCCCGGATCGTGCGGATCAATGCGCTGTCCACCGAGTGGGGCGCCGACGACGCCCGCGCCTGCGCGGGCGCGTTGGCCGGCCGCGCCGATGCGGTCCTGATCCCCAAGGTGGACAGTACCGCCGATCTGGATCGCGTGGCGGATCTGGTTCCCGACGTGCCCTTGTGGGCGATGATGGAGACGCCGCTGGGCATGCTGAACGCCGCGCAGATTGCCGCGCATCCCCGGCTCGAGGGGATGGTGATGGGCACCAACGACCTCGCCAAGGACCTCAACAGCCGCTTTCGGGCCGACCGGCTGCCGATGCTGGCCGGGCTTGGCCTGTGCCTGCTGGCCGCGAAGGCGCATGGCAGCGTGATCGTCGACGGGGTCTTCAACGCCTTCAGGGACGAGGACGGCCTGCGCGACGAATGCGCGCAGGGCCGCGACATGGGATTTGACGGCAAGACGCTGATCCACCCGGCGCAGCTGGCCATCGCCAATGACTGCTTTGCACCGACCGAGGCCGAGATCGACCTTGCCCGCCGGCAGATCGAGGCCTTCGACATGGCCACGGCCGAGGGTCGCGGCGTGGCCGTCGTGGATGGCAAGATCGTCGAGAACCTGCATGTCGAGACCGCGCGCAAGACCCTGGACCGCGCCGGGGCGATTGCGGCCATGGCGGGTTAGGGGCAGGGTGGCCTGACGATTCACATCCAGCGAAAGGCAGCCAGATGCTGATTCTCGGTCTTGGTGTCGCCCTGTGGTGGGCGGCGCATCTGTTCAGACGGTTCGCCCCGGAACGCCGCGCGGCGATGGGCGACAAGGGGCGCGGTGCCGTCGCCGCGGCCCTCGTCTTCTCGGTGGTCCTGATGATCTGGGGATACAAGGTGGCCGATGGCGCGGTCTGGTGGGGGCCGTCGCCCGCGCTGGTCGGCATCAACAATCTCTTGGTGCTGCTGGGCCTGTATCTCTATGCGGCCAGCGGCATGAAGACGCGCGTGACCGCGGCGATCCGCCACCCGCAACTGACCGGCTTCGCACTGTGGGCCGCGGCGCATCTGCTGGTGAATGGCGACATGCCCTCGCTGCTGCTGTTCGGGGGGCTGCTGCTGTGGGCGCTGGTCGAGATCGTGGTCATCAACCGCGCGACGCCGGGCTGGACCCCGCCGTCCGGGCCGTTCCCGGCCCGCAAGGAGGCGATGGCCGTCGCCGGGGCGGTCATCGTGATGCTGGTGCTGGGGCTGGTCCATGGCTGGCTGGGACCCTGGCCCTTCGGAGGCTGACATGACCACGCTCTACCGCTGCATCACCGAGGACGACACGGTGCGTTTCTGCCACCGCGTCAGCGAGGCGCTGTCGAAGGGCTGGTCGCTGCATGGCAGCGCGGCGATGGCCTTCGACCCGGTCAAGGGGGTGATGCGGCTGGCGCAGCCGGTCACCAAGCAGGTCGATGCGGACTACCATCCCGACATGAAGCTGGGGCAGCAATGACGAAGACCAATCCGGGCCGTTTCTTCGAGGATTACCGCGTCGGGCAGGTGATCCGCCACGCCGTCCCGCGCAGCGTCGCCGAGGGCGAGCGGGCGCTGTATCATGCCCTCTATCCCGCCCGCCACGCGCTGTATTCCAGCGACGAGTTTGCGGCCGCCTCGGGGCTGGATGGCAGCCCGATCGACGATCTGATCGCCTTCCACGTCGTCTTCGGCAAGACCGTGCCCGATGTCAGCCTGAACGCAGTGGCCAATCTGGGCTATGCCGAGGGCCGATGGCTGCGGCCGGTCTGGCCGGGCGATACGCTGCGCGCCGAATCCGAGGTGATCGGGCTGAAGCAGAACAGCAGCGGCGTCTCGGGCGTCGTCTATGTCCGCACCCGCGGCCTGAACCAGATGGACGAACCGGTGCTGGAGTATGTGCGGTGGGTGATGGTGCGCAAGCGCGATGCCGCCGCGCCCGCGCCCGAGACGGTCCTGCCCGATCTGGCGGGCGCCGTCGATGCGGCCAGCCTGATCGTGCCCGAAGGGCTGAGCTTTGCCGATTACGATTTCGACCTGGCGGGCGAACCGCACAGGCTGGACGACTACCGGATCGGCGAAAAGATCGACCATGTCGATGGCGTGACCATCGAAGAGGCCGAACACATGCTGGCCACCCGGCTGTGGCAGAACACCGCCAAGGTGCATTTCGACGCGACCAACCGCGCCGATGGCAAGCGGCTGATCTATGGTGGCCATGTCATCAGCATGGCCCGCGCGCTGTCGTTCAACGGGCTGGCCAATGCGCAGATGGTGGTGGCGCTGAACGCCGGTGCGCATGCCAATCCCTGTTTCGCGGGCGAGACCGTCCGGGCCTGGTCCGAGGTTCTGGACAAGGCCCCGACCGATGCGCCGGGCGTCGGCGCGATCCGCCTGCGGCTGGTCGCCACAAAGGGCAGCAGCGGCGATTTCGCGCTGAAGGGCGAGGACGGCCGATACGCCCCCGAGGTGTTGCTGGACCTCGACTACTGGGCCCTGATGCCGGTCTGAGATGCAGCCAGTCCGGCGCGTCATGGTGGTTGGCGGGCCAGGGTCGGGCAAGTCCTGGCTGGCCGGCCGGCTGGCCGCCATCAGCGGGTTGCCGGTCTATCACATGGACCAGATCCACTGGCAGCCGGGCTGGGTCGAGCGCGAGCCGCTGGAAAAGGACCTGCTGACCCGGATGATCCATGCGCGCCCCGAATGGATCTTCGAGGGCGGCCATTCGCGCACCTATCGGGACCGGGCCAACCGCGCCGATCTGCTGGTCTGGCTGGATCTGCCGGCGGGCCTGCGGCTGCGGCGGATCCTGTGGCGCACCCTGCGCCATCACGGCCGCAGCCGACCGGACCTGCCCGAAGGATGTCCCGAGGTCCTCGGCCGGCAGACGGTAGACTTCCTGCGCTTTGTCTGGCGCACGCGCGAAACCTCGCGGCAGGCCGTGCGCCGAATCGTCGATGCGCCGCCACCCCATCTGCACCTGGTCCATCTGCGCAGCCCCGCCGAGATCAACCATTTCCTGGGCGGGTGCCGGCCATGGCAGGGCGGCACCGGGCTGCTGATGGCGGGTCAGGACGAGGCATGACCGCCCGGCCGCGCGACGCCGGCCCGTGTCCGGTGCGCATGACCCCGCAAGTTGTTGACGCTAACGCAATTCGCCCGCCAGCGTCGGCTGTGATCACAGGCGACATTTCCGTGATCACAAAAAGACTAATCCGTGCATTTCCCCGCTTCGGGGTGGCATATGCGGATGACAGGTGGCAGAAATGCCGACAGAAGCATCGTCAATCGCCAGCCCGCGCGGCCAGCCGAAAGCCTGCGACGGGTCGAGCTTGAACCGACAAAGGAGGGCCGCATTATGGCCGATGTGAACCGGGGCAACCGGCCGCTTTCCCCCCATCTCCAGGTCTACAAGCTGCCGCTGGCGGCGGTGACCTCGATCCTGACGCGGATCACCGGCCATGCCCTCGTTGCCGGCATCCTGCTGATCGTTTGGTGGCTGGTCGGCGCGGTCAGCGGTCCGCGCGCCTTCGCGGCGGCCGACTGGGTGGTGCGGTCCTGGCTGGGCTTCCTGATCCTCACCGGCTCGGCCTGGGCGCTGTGGTATCACGCGCTGGCCGGCATCCGGCACCTGTTCTACGATGCCGGCATCGGGCTGGGCATCGAGGAATCGCGCAAGTCCTCGATGGCGATCATCGTCGGATCGGTGGTCCTGACGCTGATCTCGCTGATCCTGTTCTTCATCCTCTGAGCGAGGGCAAACCCATGCGATACATCACCCCCCGCAAGGCCGCCGCAGGTCTGGGCGCCGCCCATAGCGGCACCCAGCACCACTGGGCGATGACCGTCAGCGCCTGCGCGCTGATCCTGCTGACCCCCGCCTTCCTGATGGTCATCGGCACCGCAATCGGCCTGCCCCGCGATGCGCTGGTGGGCTATTTCGGGCGGCCCTATCCGGGGCTGGTCACCGCGCTGTTCGTGATCGTGGGCATGATCCACTTCATCAAGGGCACCCGGATCATGATCGAGGACTACCTGCAGGGCACCGCGCGCAAGGGCGCGATCATCATTTCGATCATCTTCGGCTGGGGCGTCATCGCCGCGGCGGTCTTCGCGCTGGCGAAGATGGCCTTCATCAACATCGCGATCTGAGGACGACATGGCTGCATATGAAATCCAGACGCATGACTATGACGTGGTGGTCGTGGGCGCCGGCGGTGCCGGCCTGCGCGCGACGCTCGGCATGGCCGAGCAGGGTCTGCGCACCGCCTGCGTGACCAAGGTCTTCCCGACGCGCAGCCACACCGTCGCGGCGCAGGGCGGCATCGCCGCCTCGCTGTCGAACATGGGCCCCGACAACTGGCAGTGGCACATGTACGACACCGTCAAGGGGTCGGACTGGCTGGGCGACACCGACGCGATGGAATACCTCGCGCGCGAGGCACCGAAGGCGGTCTACGAACTGGAACATTACGGCGTGCCCTTCTCGCGCACCGAGGATGGCCGGATCTACCAGCGCCCCTTCGGCGGCCACACGACCGAATTCGGCGAAGGCCCCCCGGTGCAGCGCACCTGCGCCGCCGCCGACCGAACCGGCCATGCGATCCTGCACACGCTGTATGGCCAGAGTCTGAAGAACAACGCGGAGTTCTTCATCGAGTATTTCGCGCTGGACCTGATCGTCAGCGATGGCCGTTGCACCGGCGTCGTCTGCTGGAAGCTGGATGACGGCACGATCCACGTCTTCAACGCCAAGATGACCGTGCTGGCGACCGGCGGCTATGGACGCGCCTATTTCAGCGCCACCAGCGCGCATACCTGCACCGGCGACGGCGGCGGCATGGTCGCCCGCGCCGGCCTTCCGCTGCAGGACATGGAATTCGTTCAGTTCCACCCGACCGGCATCTACGGATCGGGCTGCCTGATCACCGAGGGCGCGCGCGGTGAGGGGGGCTATCTGACCAACTCGGAAGGCGAGCGGTTCATGGAACGCTATGCCCCGACCTACAAGGACCTGGCCAGCCGCGACGTGGTCAGCCGCTGCATCACCATCGAGATCCGCGAGGGTCGCGGGGTGGGGCCGCAGAAGGACCACATGTTCCTGAACCTCATGCACCTGCCGCCCGAGGCGCTGGCCGAACGGCTGCCGGGCATCAGCGAATCGGCCAAGATCTTTGCCGGGGTGGATGTCACCAAGCAGCCGATCCCGATCCTGCCCACGGTGCATTACAACATGGGCGGCATCCCCACGAACTACTGGGGCGAGGTGCTGAACCCGACCGCCGACAATCCGGACGCGATCTTCCCGGGCCTGATGGCAGTGGGCGAGGCGGGCTGTGCCAGCGTGCATGGCGCCAACCGCCTCGGCTCGAACAGCCTGATCGATCTTGTGGTGTTCGGCCGAGCCGCCGCGATCCGCGCGGGCCAGGTGGTCGATCGCGAGGGCGCGGTGCCTGCCACCGACCAGGCCCAGGTCGATCGCGCGCTGGACCGCTTTGACGGGCTTCGCAACGCCGCCGGCGGCACGCCGACGGCCGAACTGCGGCTCGAGATGCAGAAGACCATGCAGGCCGATGCGGCGGTGTTCCGCACCGACAGGACGCTGGCCGAGGGCATGGGCAAGATGCAGGCCATCGCCGGCAAGCTGGACGATCTGCACGTCACCGACCGCGGGCTGATCTGGAATACCGACCTGATGGAGACGCTGGAGCTGACCAACCTGATGCCGAACGCGCTGGCCACGATCGTGGCGGCCGAGGCGCGCAAGGAAAGCCGCGGCGCCCATGCGCATGAGGACCATCCTGAGCGGGATGACGCCAACTGGCGCAAGCATTCGCTTGCTTGGGTCGAGGGGAACGCGGTTAAACTCGACTATCGCCCCGTTCATCTCGAGCCGCTGACTGCGGCCGATCAGGGTGGGATCGACCTGAACAAGATTGCACCGAAGAAAAGGGTTTACTGATGCGCTTCATTTCCTCCGCGGCCCTGCTTGCCACCGGCCTCGCGCTTGCGGGTTGTGTCGCCCCGATGCCCGTGGCCACTCCGCTGCCCTCGGGCCCGGTGACCACGGCGCCGATGCCCACCGTGCTGGATGCCGCCTCGCGCGCCGTGGCGCGCAGCGTCATCAACAGCGAGATGCAGAAGCGGCTGCCGGGCGCGAATGTCGCACCCTTCACCGATTGCGTGGTGGCGAATGCGACCACCGCCGAACTGATCGACATCGCGCAGATGTCGCGTTCGGGCGTCAGCGGCACCGCCGACAGCGTGGCGGCGATCGTCTCGCGGCCGGCGACGACCCAGTGCATCGCCAGCGCCGCGCGCTCGGCGTGACGTGATGCGCCTGCGGTCCCTTGTCCCGCCCATGTGCCTTGCCGCCGCGTTGGCGGGTTGCGCGCCGCTGCCGGTCGAGCGGGCCGAGGCGTCCTGCCTGCGCGACGCCGAACTGGCGTCGGGGCCGCGCGGGCAGGTGACAATGGGGGTCGCGGGGGGCGGCGGCCGGTCGTCCGGCGCCATCGGCAGTGTCGAGCTGAACATTTCCAGCGATTACCTGATGGGGCGCGACCCCTCGGACGTGTTCAACCGCTGCGTCCTGCGCCGTTCGGGGCAGATGCCGACCCGCAGCCTTGCCGACCAGCCGGGCTGGCGGGGCTGATGGCGGTGCGCGCCGTCGCGCCCGCCTGCTGCCTCGCATGGCGCCCGTGCCGGCCGGTGCGGACGCCGGGCGCGCGGTCTCTTATCCTACCCAGCAAGGGCGGCCCGGCGCCGTCCCGCCAAGCATAGACGAGGTTCAAGATGGTCCAGTTCACCCTGCCCAAGAACAGCCAGATCCGGGTCGGCAAGACCTGGCCCAAGCCCGAGGGCGCGACGAACCTGCGCAAGTTCAAGATCTATCGCTGGGACCCCGATACCGGCGAGAACCCACGCCTGGACACCTACTTCATCGATCTCGACAAGTGCGGGCCGATGGTGCTGGACGCGCTGATCAAGATCAAGAACGAGATCGATCCGACCCTGTCCTTCCGGCGGTCCTGCCGCGAAGGCATCTGCGGATCCTGCGCGATGGTCATCGACGGCGGCAACCGTCTGGCCTGCATCTTCGGCATCGACGAGGTCGCGGGCGACGTGGCCATCTATCCGCTGCCGCACATGCCGGTGGTCAAGGACCTGATCCCGGACCTGACGCATTTCTATGCCCAGCACGCCTCGGTGAACCCCTACCTCCAGACCAAGACGCCAACGCCCGGCAAGGAATGGAAGCAGTCGATCGAGGATCGCAAGAAGCTGGACGGGCTTTATGAATGCATCCTCTGCGCGTCCTGCTCGACCGCCTGCCCGTCCTACTGGTGGAACGGCGATCGCTATCTGGGGCCGGCCGCCCTGCTGCACGCATATCGCTGGATCATCGATTCGCGCGACGAGGCGACGGGCGAGCGGCTGGACGAGCTGGAGGACCCGTTCAAGCTGTATCGCTGCCACACGATCATGAACTGCACCAATACCTGTCCCAAGGGGCTGAACCCGGCCAAGGCGATCGCCTCGATCAAGCACATGATGGTCGACCGGGTGGTCTGAGGCCGCGCGCGGGGCGGTTGCGTCCCGCGATGGCCGGGGGCGCTTCGCCCCCCGGACCCCCAGAGGATATTTGGACCAAGGCAAGGGGCCGGGCTGAGTTTGGCGCGTTCCGCGTAGTGGGACCGACTGCAAGGCTTGCGGCGACCGGTGATCGACGCGGCGCCTTAGCCGGGTGAAAGGGGGCTTGCGGTCTCTTCTTGCCCCGACGATTGCCTGATGCGTCAGGCCTGGATTTCGGCTTTCGCGCGGACAATGTCTCGATGCTGGCAGCAGCCCTGGCCTGTGTTCCGAGCGGAGGCATGGTTCCCGGCTCTTTACCAGACCAGGAGACTCGCCAACGCCAGGCGGATCATTCCCGCGGCAGGCGCCTTTGAATGCCCTGGAATCAGGACTCGATCTCTCGTCATGGCCAGAACATGACGGTTGCGGCGAGGGCGATGGCGGAGAGGAAGACCTTGGTGCACCTGTCGTCGCGGGTTGCGATCCTGCGCCAATCCCTGAGCCTGCCGAGCATGATCTCGATCCGGTTGCGGCGTTTGTCGCGGCGCTTGTCGTGCGTGCTGGGTTTGCCGCGGGACCTCCTGCCGGGGATGCAGGGCTTTATCCCTTTTCTTTCAACGCGTCTCTGAACCAGTCGGCGTCATGGCCGCGGTTGGCCAGCAACCACTCCGCCTTTGGCAGGCTGCCCAGCAGGGCGGCCGCACTCGTGTTGTCACTGACCTGGCCTGCGGTCATGAAGAAGCGGAGCGGGCGGCCCTCGGCGTCGGTGACGGCATCCAACCTGGTGTTCATGCCGCCCTTGGCCCGGGCGACGATGCCCGTATAGCACCGACGACCGATCGACCCCGATCAGGGAACACGCCCGCCGCTCGCTCATCTCGTATCCCTGTTCGAGATGGGCGACGGCCTCGCGCCTGGCGGCGGGCGTCACCATTTTCTGAGAGCAGATCCTTCAGCGCGGTGTTGTCGAGCATCGCCTCGGCGAGCAGGCGCTTCAGCTTGGCGCTCTCGTCTTCGAGCGCCTTCAGTCGCGTGGCTTCCGAAGGCGCCATGCCGCCGAACTTCGCCTTCCGGGCATAGAACGTGGCGCCGCTGATCCCGTGCCTGCGGCAAACCTCGGCCGTCTTCGCGCCCGCCTCCTGCGCACGCAGGATCGCAATGATCTGCTCTTCCGTGAACCTCGATCTCTTCATGTCCGGTCCTCTCCCTCGGCCGGACTCTAGCATCAGATGGACGAGCTATCGGGGGTCACAGCACCAGATCACCAACGAGCGCCTTCAAGGAAGGCGAACACGCCGCCTGACGCGCCCACATGGCGCGAAGGCCGCCCCGTCCGAGGACGGGGTTTGCCATGTCCGATCTCCCATTCCTTGGTCACGATCTTATCTTCGTCTCCACGAGACCGGCAGCAGGCCAACCCGCCCAAATCGGCAATACTCCAACCCACGGTCTCGCTCACGCTTGAAGAGAGCTGGTGGCCAGGTCATCTGCCGAGGTTGGTGCACTCCTCGGGCGTGTAGGTCCTGCGTATTTGATCCGGGAATCCGCCGATATGCAGTGGCCATGCGGCCTGCGGCCAGCGCAGTTCCATCTGTCCGAGGCGCGGACGGTAGGCGGCGGTGTAGAGGGTGCCGAAGCCGAGAGCAAACGCCGTGGAGTAGAGCGGCGGGCGCAGGAAGGCCTGAATGAACTTCTCTTCCGGTTCGACATGCAGCGTCAGGCGTTGCAGCAGGAACCGCTCACGCTCGACCGTGGCGGTCAGGCGGGCGTGGCTGTCCCATTCCACCCGGTCCTGATGATTCGTCGCCACGGCGCCGTGGGTGATCCGGGCGGGGCGGTCGGGGGACATCATCACCGTGCGGATGCGGCGGCGGCGGTCGACGACTGTGACGTTGTAGCTCATGTGGGTCGGGATGCGCGCAAGCGCGCGGGCCGCGCCTTCGGTCGTCTCGCAGGTCTGCAGCACATAGCGGAGTATGAGCGGCACGCCGAAGCCATCGCCGACCACCCGCCTGCCGCCGAAGGTGAGCGACAGCGCGAGCCCCGCATCATTCATGCCGTCTACCAGCCCCCAGAGACCGTCGGAGGTCCCCAGAACGGTGCGGCCATTCCAGACGGTGCGCAGGACGAGGCTGTCGAACGCCTGGGGACTGTAGTCGTAGTTGCGGACGAGGACCGGTTCCTTTCCGGGCCAGACCGCCTGGCTGCAGCCCGAGAGATAGGGCGGCGGGCGATAGAAGCTGAGGAACCTTGCCGCCTGGTCGCCACCGCCGGCCAGATCGCAAAGCCGTTCATAAAGCGGCACGATCTCGGGCATGTGGCTGCGCAGGGCCTGAAGGCCCTCCAAGTAGGTCGGGCGGGCATCCTCGCCTTCGCGCAGCCACCAGCGCTGATAACTGGGCCAGAACTCGGCGAAGAGCGCGGCCCATTTCGGGCCCGGCTCCGCTTCGTCGATGGCGCGCCAGATCAGTTCCACGCGCGTGTTCCGGTCGTGCGACGGGCTACATGATCTTGAAGGCGGGGTCGTTCAGCGCCGGTCCGGCCGCCGCCATCGGCAGCGGCTTGGCGAGGACCGCCTGCTTGATGCCGTGGATCCACTTCTTCGCCCTTTCGTTCAGTTGGAAGCCGGTCGTCATCGACCGGCCGCGCGTAACCAGGATCCCGACGTCGGCGCCCTCATAGCGGTAGTCGCCCGGCCGCAGGATGCGCAGGAAAAAGGCCTCGTTCTCGGATTCGACCGCCCGGCGGTGATAGTCGAAGCGGTCGAAGACCACGCGCCCGTCCCCCAGCATCCTGTAGATGCCCGTCTGGGGCGAATCCGTGCAGATGTCCACCGTGTCGTCGGTATGCTTGATGACCATCTGCGACCAGCCGTCGATCATGTCGGGGTCGGCCCAGCGCGCATTCAGTTCCTCTACATCCAGCTTGAACTTCATTTTCGAGAATTCGAGCAGGTGGAACAGGAACAGCGGCGCGTCGGCATGGGCGAAGGCGGCGTGATTGGTCATCGAGCTGGCGCCGGTGATGCGGGGGTTCAGCTCTCCCAGCCAGAGCTCGCCCGTCTTCTTGTCGATCAGGAAGTCCAGCTCGAAATAGCCCCGATACCCCTCTTTCCGCAGTTGCTCGCCGAACTTGAATGTCAGCTCGCGCGCCTGCTGGCGTACCTTGGGCTGAAAGGCGGTCGAGAAGATCTCGTTGCCGCACCAGCCTCCACGGTAGGGTGTCAGTTCCTTGAAGCCCACGAGCTCGGTCATCAGTGGACCGACGATCGTGCCCTCCCTCGTGGCGCAAGCCTCGATCGCCGAGCCGCGGCAGTCGATGCGCTTCATGATCTTGATCTCGCCCTGGCCGACGATCTCGTGCGCGTGGCGGCGGAATTCAGCTTCGGACTTGATGAAGAAGGTGGTGTGGCCGGAATCACCGAAGGCCGATTGAAGCACGAGGTCGTGCCCCAGCCCCGCCTTCTCGCAGACCTGCTGGAGGTGCTTGTAGTCCTTCACCTCGGACAGGGTATTGGGCACCGAAAAGACGCCCGCCTTGTTGCCGACACGCACTGTCTCGATCTTGTTGTCCATCCGGCTGCGCAGGCTGGCCTTTGGGAACCAGACCTCGGCGCCGAGTTCTTTCGACAGCCGCTCGGTCGTCTCGTCGAACATCAGGAAGACGAACTTCGGCTTGCCGCCGCGGCGCTTGACGTAGTCGATGACCTCCTTGTGCTGAAGAAGATAATTGTTGATGTCCTCGATGGACTGGAATTCGGCATGCGGCTGCTCGGAGGGGCAGAAGACGTTCGGGTGGCGGCCGTCGTAGCAGTCGATGTAGCAGATATACTTGAAATTCTTGCACCATTCATCAAGCCCGAGCAGGTTGAAGTTGGTGGCAGAGATGAAATAGACCGGGTCCTCGTTGCGGTGGAAGAACCGCCGGATCTCGGAGATGTTCAAAAGGTCGTTCTTCGGCATCTGTTCCTCCCTACGCCTTGGTCTTCTCTATTCCGCCGCCCTCGCAAGTTGCGGCTTCGCGATCCGGGCCAGGGCCTCGGGCGTGAAGACACGCAGGCCAAGGTCGGCGCGGTAGCCGTGGATCTCGCTCACGTCGAGGGCGCGCATGAAGGCCAGGATCTCGCGGCTGATGACCTGCCCCGGCACGAGGATGGGGAAGCCGGGCGGATAGGGGATGATGAAACTGGCCGACACGACTTCGCGGCCGTCATTCAGCGCCTCGGGCAGGCCCGCGCCGAGATCGAGATAGTCGCAGTTCGCCTCGTCATAGGCCAGGAAGAAGGCGCTGCGGATATCCCCTTCCGACGTTTCCTGATCGGCGCGGAAGGCATCGTGGAACCGGCTGAAGTCCGGCAGCGGAGGCAGGTCCTCGACAAGGGCCTTCACGCGGCGTTCGAACCCCAGCCGCTCCATCTTCGAGGCGTCGTCCAGAAGATCATCGAGACCGTTGGCAATTTCCACCAGGACCTCGATCAGATAGGCGACCGATGATCGCGTGGTTCCGATGTTGGTCATGAACAGCACGGTGTTGCGTGAGGTCTTGTTGATCTGGATCCCGTACTTGTCCATCAGGATCCTGGTCTTGAAGGTCGCGCCGTCCCAGCCGGTGCCGCCCACCGTCAGCGTGACGCGCGTGGCGTCAAGGACAAATTCGTCCTTCTCCCAGCATTCCCAGATGTCGGTCCAGCCCTGTTCGGGGTTGTAGTAGCTTTCGACGCCGCTTTCGCGGAATTCGGCCGGGATCATGTCGCCGGCGGCCAGCACCTTGAAGTACTTCTTCAGCTGCGGGTGCGTCGAGATCGCGCGGCGCATCGCCATGGCCGCCTCAACCTGCCGCTGCACGAATTCGAAGCCTTCAAGTTCCACCTGCCGGCGGCCGACATCCAGACTGGCGATGATCTGATAGTTGGGCGAGGTCGAGGTATGCGTCATGTAGGCTTCGTGGAAGCTCTGCTCGACCCTTCCCTTGAAGTCCTGATCGTTGACGTGGATCATCGACCCCTGGCGCAGCGAGGTCAGGGTCTTGTGCGTCGATTGCGTGGCATAGACGCGGACGCGGGCATCGGGCGGGGCCACCAGCCGAGTCTGCAGGATCGTTTCCTCGTCGGCGTCCTTCAGCTTTTCCTGCTGGGCGGTCCAGGCCCTCTCCTGCTCGGGGGTGCGGAGCCTTTCGCGCAAGGCGTTGGCGGCGTTCATCGCCGTGCGCTGGCGGTAGGTGGGGCCGAAGCGAGCGAAAGCGAACCATGCCTCGTCCCAGAGGAAGATCAGGTCGGGCTTTATCGCAAGGCATTCCTCCATCACCCGCTCGACGTTGTAGACGATCCCGTCGAAGGTGCAGTTAGTAAGAAGCAGCATCCGCACCCGGTCGAGCTTGCCGGCAGCCTTAAGTCTGAGAAGCTGGTGCTTGATCTCGCGCAGCGGCACCGCGCCATACATCGAGTAGTCGTTCAGCGGGTAGCTGTCGAGGTAGACGACCTGCGCGCCTGCCAGCACCATCCCGTAGTGGTGCGACTTGTGGCAGTCGCGGTCCACCAGCACGATGTCGCCGGGATGCACCAGCGCCTGCACCACGATCTTGTTGCAGGTCGAGGTGCCGTTCGTCGCAAAGAAGGTCTGCCGCGAGCCGAAGGCACGGCTGGCCAGTTCCTGCGCCTCCTTGATCGGCCCGTGCGGCTCGAGCAGGCTGTCGAGCCCGGCCGAGGTGGCCGATGTTTCGGCCAGGAAGATGTTGGGGCCGTAGAAGGCGCCCATGTCCTGGATCCAGTGTGACCGGCTGATCGACTTGCCACGGCTGATCGGAAGCGCGTGGAAGACCCCGGTCGGCTGCTTGGAATAATTCACGAGCGCGGTGAAGAAGGGCGTCTTGTTGCGGGCCTGAACGCCGCGCAGTATGTTGAGGTGCAGCTCGAAGAAATCCTCGAGGTTGTAGAACACCCGCCGGCAGATGCCGAGATCGAGGCCCGCGATATCCTCGACCGAGCGGTCGGTCACCAGATAGGCGTCGAGTTCCGGGCGCACGCGGGCGATGAGGCGGCACAGTTCCGGCCCCCAGTCCTCGGGCGACAGCGCCTCGATTCCCTCGGGCCCACCGGCGCGGTTGAGATACCGCTTCAGGATCGGCACCTCGGTCTTCGATTTCAGCGAAAGCCCGGGGCGGACGACGACCGCCTGGATGTTGTGGTTGAAGAGGATCGCAATCAGCGCGTCCTCGATGCTTGGAACGACGACCGCCTCGTAGATGAACGGATCCTCGGTGCGCCGCATCCGGGCGACGTTGGACTTGAGCCATCTCTCCTGATGCTCGTTCACGTCGTCGACGATCAGCACCTCGAAATAGGGTTTCGACAGCGCCCGCGCCTCGGGCGACAGCATCGCCTCGTCATCGTGATCGTCGCCGTCGGTGCTGTCGCGTTCCAGCGGGATGTGGCGGCGGCGGTAGGCGCCCGAGGTAAGGGCCCGCTTCACGCGCTGCGCGCCATGGGCGGCATCGGTGATGTTGCCGTGTTCGAACTGCCGCCGCAGGTGATCGAAGGCGGCCGTTCCGGGGAAGGCCCAGTAGGGTTCGATCACCGTCAGGGCATCGAACAGCTCGGCGATCCGCTTGCGCAGGGCCGCCGCCCCGCGCGCCTCGGGCGCCCGGGCAAGCGTCGCGAGGTTCTGCTGGAGGCTGCTCCAGCGATCCGACCGCAACTGGATGGCGGAATAGTATTCATGAACCGATTGCATCGGCGGCTCCTCTCCTCCTTGCCATGTCCGGCGCCCGGGGAGCCTCTCTGCGCCGACGCCCTGGTCCTGGCGTTCAGATCGCGCCTTTCGAGAGGTCGGGCGCCGTGACATGCAGGTTGTGGCCATGCCGAGTCTGCGGGGCGGTCTCGCCCGTGTGACCTACATGTATCCCGGCCCGCGATCCCTGTCCTGAAAGTTCCAGCGGCCCCAGCGTCTTCAAATAACCGTCTGCGCCACTATTCCGGTCATAAACCGAAAAATCAACCGTCCTGTCCCGGAAGCTCTTGAGGACCTGGCCAAGCCCCTTCATGCCGGTCTCGCGCTGTCGCCGCACGACGTCCAGGTCCACCTCGATGGGGAACAGGTCCTCCTGTCCGGCCGACTGGTGCAGCACATGGGCAGACGGGTCCACGACACAGGACTTGCCGACGCCGCCTGCACCAAGGCCGTTCACATCGAAGACATAGCACTGGAACTGCGCGGCCGTCGCCCGCGCAATCGCCAGTTCCGCGTCGCGGTCGGTGGTCCCGGTCAGCACGGGGTGCAGCAGAACCTCGACGCCGGCGCTGGTCAGCTGCCGCGTCGTCTCGGGGAACCAGATGTCATAGCAGATCGAGACCCCGAATCGTCCCACGTCGGGCACGTCGAAGATGCAGAACTCGGTTCCGCCCTCGACTTCAGCCTCGTAGGGCCGGAACGGGAACATCTTGCGATAGCTCGACACGATCTCGCCCGCCGGGTTGATCACGGCAGAGGTGTTGTAAATCTTGCCGTCCAGGCCCATCTCGAACATCGAACCGGGGATCAGCCAGACCCGGTGGTGCCGGGCCGCGTTGCAGAAGCGCTCCAGCGTGTCGTTCATGAACGGCTGGGCATAGCGGGGCAGGGGGCCGAAGGGCGCCAGTTCGCTGAACAGCACCATCTGCGTCCATGGAAAGCGGGCCATCAGGATATCCAGCCGCTGCAGCATCCCCTCGACGTTCGAGTGCACGGCACTGACCTGCATCTGGATGCCTGCAATCGCGAAGGGGGTCATGTTTCGGGTCTCCGGTCGGGTGGCCGCCCGGATGCGGGGCGGCGCGCAGGATAATTCGGCTGGTGGTATAATCCCAATATCCCGAAGGGCACAATGGCCTCGCCCTGCCTCTTCCAGCGGAGACTGCCGCCCTGCAGCGGTCGGCCAGGGGTCGGATCTGCATGTTGCTTTCACGTCGTGCTACAGC
>NZ_JAVAMQ010000015.1 GCF_030732095.1 Paracoccus spongiarum
CGAGTGCGCTTTAGTCCAGAAGCTAGTGCGCCGCCACACACACCACAATTTGCGGGTATCGAATGCGCCACCGATCGTGTTCAAGGTGGTTCGCTGATCTACCCGGACGAATGGTAGCGGAGGAGGGATTTGAACCCCCGACACAAGGATTATGATTCCTCTGCTCTAACCAGCTGAGCTACTCCGCCACGGGTGAGGGGCGATGTAAGGGGTGGTGCGGGGAGCGTCAAGCGGTTTTCTTGGGGATGCCTGCATGGCCGGGTCGCAGGCGGGAATGGAAGGGATTTTCCCATGGCGCACGCCCCATCCGCGGCTGCGGATCTCGTGCTGATCGGCGGCGGGCACAGCCATGCGCTGCTGCTGCGGCGGTGGGGGCAGCGCCCTGCCCCGGCGGCGCGGCTGACGCTGGTGACGCCCCATACGGTGGCCGAATATTCGGGCATGCTGCCCGGTCATGTGGCCGGCCTCTATGATCGTCGCGAGATCGAGATCGACCTCGCGCGGCTGGCGCACAGGGCCGGCGCGCGGCTGATCCTTGACCGCGCGACCGGGCTGGACCTGCGGGGGCGGCGGGTCATGCTTGCGGGCGGGGCCCCCTTGGCCTTCGATCTGGCGTCGGTGGATATCGGCGTCGAGGCCGGCGCCGGCGATGTGCCGGGGCTGGCGGATCACGGATTGCCGGTCAAGCCGGCGGCGCGCTTTCTCGCCGGCTGGCAGCGGTTCGCGGACACGGGCGGCGGAGCCCTTGCGATCATCGGGGGCGGAGTTGCGGGCATCGAGATCGCGCTGGCCGCCCGCAGGCGCCTGCCGAACATCGCGATCACGGTGATCGAGGCCGCGCCGGCCATGCTGCGCGAGCTGTCGCCCCGCGCGCGGCGGCTGGTGCTGGCCCGCGCGAGGTCGGGGCGCATCGCGCTGGTGACCGGCCGGGCGGTCGCCCGGGTCGGTCCCGAGGGGCTGTGGTTGCGGGACGGTGGCGCCATCCCGGCGCGTCTGGTCGTCGCGGCCACCGGGGGGCAGGTCGGGGGCTGGCTGGGCCGGTCCGGGCTGGCGATGCAGGGCGACCGGATGCGCGTCGATGCGACGCTGCGCAGTTCGCATCCGGCGGTGTTCGGCGTGGGCGACTGCGCCGTGCTGGCCGGGGCGCCGCGCCCGCAGGCCGGTGTCTTCGCGGTGCGGCAGGCGCCGGTTCTGGATCACAACCTCCGGGCGGCGCTGGCCGGCACCGGGCGGATGCGCGCCTACAGGCCGCAGCGCGACTGGCTGCGGCTGATCGCGGCGGGCGGCGATGCGGTGGCCGACAAATGGGGCATCGCCCTGGGCGGCCCCTGGGTCTGGCGCTGGAAGGACCGGATCGACCGGCGTTTCATGGCGATGCTGTCGGATCCGCCGCGCAGGCGAAAGCCCGGCGGTATCAGCCGCGCGCCCTGACCACCTGCAAGAGCGGCATCACGTCGGACATGTCGGGGCCATGCGCCTGGCCGGTCAGCGCCTTGCGCAGCGGCATGAACAGCGCCTTGCCCTTGCGGCCGGTCGCCTCCTTGACGCGGCCTGTCCAGGCGGACCAGCTGGTCTCGTCATAAGGCGGCGGCGGCAGCAGGCGCATCGCCTCGGCGACGAAGCCGGCATCCTCGGGGTCGATCTGCGGCTCGGCGCCTTCGCTGAAGATGCGCCACCAATCGCCGAGATCCTCGATCCGGGTGATGTTCTGCGAGGCGACGCGCCAGAACCGTTCGGCATGATCCGCCGGTACGCCAAGCGCCGCGATGCGGTCGCGGACCGCCTCGAAGGGCTGGGACTGGTTGCGCTCGCGGGTCAGCGGCCACAGATCCTCGACATCGAACTTGGTCGGCGAGGCACCGAACTGCGACAGCTCGAAGCCTTCGGCGATCTCGTCGAGGCTGGCCAGCCTGACCGGCAGGCCCGACCCCAGCCGCGCCATCAGCGACAGCAGCGCCTCGGGCGCGATGCCGGCCTCGCGCAGATCCTTCAGCGACAGCGCGCCGATGCGCTTGGACAGCTCTTCGCCCTTCGCGCCGGTCAACAGGCTGTGATGGGCAAAGGCGGGCGGTGTGCCGCCGATCGCCTTGATGATCTGGATCTGGGTCGCAGTATTGGTGACGTGATCGGCGCCGCGCACGATATGGGTCACCCCCATGTCGGTGTCATCGACGCTGCTGGCGAAGGTATAAAGCACCTGCCCGTCGGCGCGGATCAGCACAGGGTCGCTGACCGAGGCCGCGTCGATCGAGATGTCGCCAAGGATGCCGTCTGCCCATTCGATCCGCTCGTGGTCCAGCCGGAACCGCCAGTAGCCCTCGCGCCCCTCGGCCCGCAGCCGGTCGCGGTCGGCGTCGGTCAGGCCCAGCCCGCTGCGGTCATAGACCGGCGGCCTGCCCATGTTCAGCTGCTTCTTGCGCTTCAGGTCCAGCTCGACCGGCGTCTCGAACACCTCGTACAGCCGGCCGCTGCCGCGCAGCGCCCCGGCGGCCTCGGCGTAGCGGTCCAGCCGCAGCGACTGCCGTTCGACCCGGTCCCAGTGCAGACCCAGCCAGTCAAGGTCGCGCTTGATGCCATCGACATATTCCTCCTTGCTGCGCTCCTGGTCGGTATCGTCCAGCCGCAGGATGAAGCTGCCGCCCGCCTTGCGCGCGATCAGATAGTTGAACAGCGCGGTCCGCAGGTTGCCGACATGGATGTGGCCGGTGGGCGAAGGTGCAAAGCGGGTGGTGGTCATCGCGATCTCCTGTTGGCTGCTGCTCTTTCACAGCCTGCGTTTTTTGTCCATATCAGGGGCAACAGGCAGGAGATGCGGATGACGGAATTACAGGCTCTGACCGCCCCGGACGCGGCCGGGATCGAGGCGCTCGCCCGCGACGCGCTGGCAAGCCTTCCGCCGGAATTCGCGGGGCATGCGCGCGATGTCGCCATCCGGGTGGCCGAGTTCGCGCCCGAGGACGTTCTGGACGAATTGCAGATCGACGACCCGTTCGAGCTGACCGGCCTCTACGACGGCATTCCGGTCACCGAGAAATCGGTCAGCGACCAGCCCGAAGGCCCTGATATCGTCTGGCTGTATCGACGCCCGCTGCTGGATGAATGGGCCGCGCGGGGCGATGTCACGCTGGGCCAGCTGGTCGGGCATGTCGTCACGCACGAGTTGGCGCATCATTTCGGCTGGTCCGACGACGACATCGCCCGCGTCGACCGGTGGTGGGAATGAGCCTTGCCGCCGTCGCCGCGCAGGCGCCGATCCTGACGGTGACGCTGAACCCGGCGCTGGACCTGTCGACCGCCGCCGACGAGGTCCGCCCCGACCTCAAGCTGCGCTGCGACAAGCCGGTGGTCGATCCGGGCGGAGGCGGCATCAATGTCAGCCGCGCCATCAAGATCATGGGCGGGGCCTCGACGGCGATGGTGGCGCTTGGCGGCGCGACCGGCACCCGCATCGCCGAGATGCTGAAGGCCGACGGGCTGTCGCTGGTGCGGCTGACCGCGCCGGGCGAAACGCGGCAATCGCTGGCCGTTACCGACCGCGCGACCGGCGGGCAGTACCGCTTTGTGCTGCCGGGGCCGGAATGGCACACCACCCATGTGGCCGACATGATGTCGGCGATCACCGAAAGGGCGCTGGCCGGCGGCTGGGTGGTCGTGTCGGGGTCGAACCCGCCCGGCGTCGCGCCGGGCTTCGAACAGATGCTGACCGTGCGGCTGAAGGACGGCCGCGCCCGGCTGCTGGTCGATACCTCGGGCGAGGCGCTGCGGGCGCTGGCCGGATCGTCGATCCCGGTCGATGTGCTGCGGATGGACAGCCACGAGGCCGAGGGGCTGGCGGGCCGCCCCCTGCCCCTGCGCGGCGACAGCGCGGCTTTCGCGGCGGGGCTGGTGCGGCATGGCGCCGCGAAGTCGGTGATCGTGGCGCGCGGCGCGGACGGATCGGTGATCGCCGGGCCGGACGGCGCCTGGCATGCCGAGGCCGCGCGGGTGCCCGTGGTCAGCGCCGTCGGCGCGGGCGACAGCTTTGTCGCAGGCTTCGTGCTGGCGATGGCGCGCGACTGGCCGGTGCCCGAGGCGCTGGCGCTGGGGGCGGCGGCGGCCTCGGCAGCGGTGATGACGCCCGCGACCGATCTGTGCCATGCCGCGGATGTGGCGCGGTTTTATGACCGCCGCGTTGTGACACGTTTGGCCTGAAGGGACGAGGCGGCCGACCGCGCTGCACCGGACCGCCGGTCGGTCCCGGACCGCTTCCCCGCTGCGCGGTGGTCCGCGAGAGACCGGCTGATCCGGGCGGGGCGAAGGGATCAAATCCGGCGTTATTCAGGGTCATCCGCGCAGCCCGACACATCGCGCGACCGGGGACGCATGTTGTCGCAAGGCCCACGCCAAACGAAATGGACCGCCCGAGGCGGTCCATGGTGTCATTTCCGAGATATGCCTTCCGGATACCGGGGTCAGGCGGCTTCGGCCTCTTCGGCCTCGGCGGCCATGCGGCGTTCGCTTTCCTCGCGCGACAGCGCGACCGAGGTGCGCACACCCTTCGACACGAACTCCATCAGCCCCTTCACGACCCGCTCGTTGGGGTCGATGCCGGCGCAGGACAGCACCTCGCGGCCATCGCGCGAGCGTGCCCAGCGTGCAATCTGTTCGGGCCCGTTGCCGTATTTCCGGTCATCGGCGATGGCATCGTCCAGCGCCGCCAGAACCACGGCCGCAAACAGCTTGCGCGCGCGTTGCCCCTGTTCGAAGTTGAAAGCCGAGCCGTCCACAAAATCGCGCATGTCATTCGTCCAATCTGCCTGACCCCGGCGTCGCCAAGGCCCCTGCGGGAAAGACCTACGTCTGGCCCGCGTGTTAGTTCCGTTTCTTCGACGGTGCCGCCTGCAATAGACCACAACCGAGCCGATTCGATATTACCGCGCACGCATGGCTGCCATGCAATAGCTGCAATCCGTGCAAAAATCAGAAGAAATTTGCGCCTGCACACGAATATGCGCGATGTCTTGCCGCCCCCGCCGCCTTGACAAGCCGCCAAAACCGTTCCGGTTGCCTCTGTCTGCAGGCCCCGATATAGGGGCGCGGCACAGCCGTTCAACGCCCGGACGGTCGAAATCCCCGCAAACTCGGAAGAGATCCGTCCATGCCCAAGATCAATGGCAATGAAATCCGCCCCGGCAACGTGCTGGAGCATGACGGGGGCCTGTGGGCCGCCGTGAAGGTCAACCATGTCAAGCCCGGCAAGGGCGGCGCCTTTGCCCAGGTCGAGATGAAGAACCTGCGCGACGGCCGCAAGCTGAACGAGCGGTTCAGGTCCGAGGACAAGGTCGAACGGGTGCGGCTGGACCAGAAGGACCAGCAATTCCTGTATGAATCCGATGGCAAGCTGGTCTTCATGGACAGCGAGACCTTCGAGCAGACCGAACTGGACGCGGAATTGCTGGGCGACCGCCGCCCCTTCCTGCAGGACGGCATGACCGCCACGATCGAATATTACGGCGAGGAGGCGCTGTCGGTGTCGATCCCGCAGAAGGTCACCTGCAAGGTCGTCGAGACCGAGCCGGTGGTGAAGGGGCAGACCGCCGCCAACAGCTACAAGCCGGCGATCCTCGACAATGGCGTGCGGATCATGATCCCGCCCTTCGTCGGCGAAGGCGAGGACATCATCGTGAACACCGAGGTCTTCGAATACAGCGAACGGGCCTGACCGAAGCGCCCGCCGAAAGCGACTGACATCGACGCCCCGTGGCCCGGCCGCGGGGCGTTTTTCCGTCCCGCAACGGCGCCGGGCGTTGCAGGGCGGCACCGCGCAACGGGAGTTCTGGCGCCGGCGCGAAAAACCCTGCAAATGCTGCGAAAAGCGCGTCACCGGGCGTCCACTGCAAAGTCACCGGATGTGCACAGGCTGTACACCGCTTGCGCACGCCGGGTGTTGCGCGGGGCCGCGATCAGAGATCGGGAAACAGCGCCAGCTGTGCGGGGTCGTGGTCGTCGTCGTGATCAAAGCCCGACAGGGTGATCCCCAGCAGCCGCACCCCGCGCGGATCGGGCAGCACGGATGCGGCGAGGTCGCGGGCAATGCCCAGCATCTCGGCCTGCGAGGCGACCGGGCGGGGCAGCGTGCGGGCGCGGGTGATCTGGTGGAAATCCGCGAATTTCACCTTCAGCGTCACCGTGCGGCCGCGCAATTCGCGGCTGTCCAGATGCCGCCAGACCTTGTTGGCCAGCGGCGCCAGCGCCTCGCAGGCCTGATCCAGCGTCGCCAGATCGGTGAAATAGGTGTTCTCGGCCCCGACCGATTTGCGGATCCGGTCGGGGCGCACCTGCCGCTGGTCGATGCCGCGCGCGATGTTCCAGTAATAGCGCCCGGACTTGCCAAAGCGGCGGGTGAGGAAGTCCAGATCCTGCGCCCGCAGGTCGGCGCCGGTGGCGATCCCCATGGCCTGCATCCTGGCCGCCGTTGCCGGGCCGATGCCGTGAAACTTGCCGACCGGCAGCGCCAGCACGAAACCCGGCCCCTTGTCGGGGGTGATGACGCAGAGCCCGTCGGGCTTGTTCTGGTCCGAGGCCAGCTTTGCCAGGAACTTGTTGTAGCTGACCCCGGCGCTGGCGGTCAGTCCGGTCGCCTCGCGGATGCGGGCCCGGATCTCGCGCGCGACAGCGGTGGCGGTCTGGCCGGGCCAGAGGTGGTCGGTCACGTCCAGATAGGCCTCGTCCAGCGACAGCGGCTCGACCAGGGGGGTGTAGTCGGCAAAGATGTCGCGGATCTGCTGGCTGACGGCGCGATAGACCTCGAAGCGGTGCTTCACGAAGATCAGGTCCGGGCACAGCCGCGCCGCCGTGACCGAGGGCATGGCCGAGCGCACGCCGAACACCCGCGCCTCATAGCTGGCCGCCGCCACAACCCCGCGCAGCGACGAGCCGCCGACCGCCACGGGCTTGCCGCGCAGGTCGGGATTGTCGCGCTGTTCGACCGAGGCATAGAAGGCGTCCATGTCGATATGGATGATCCTGCGCGGCGGCGGGGTCGCGTCGGGCGCCGCATCGGGGGCCCTGTCGGCCCCGCGCGTCATTCCGGCCGGATGCGGGCGTCGCCCGCCACCATTCCCGCGCCCAGCCGGTCGAAGCGGACATGCGCGATGGCCCGGCCGCCGGACTGCGTGAACAGCGTGCCGACCTCGCGCCCCTCGCGCAGGATCGGGGTGCCGACCGGGGCCGCGCCCTCGACCGCCACGGTGGTCAGGCCCTTGCGCAGGTCGGTCTTGTGCTTCATCCGGGCGGTGACCTCCTGCCCGACATAGCAGCCCTTGCGGAAATCGACGCCGTGCAGGCGTTCGAATCCGGCTTCGAGGATGAAGGTCTCGTTCGGGATCAGTTCGACCAGGGTTTCGGGGATGCAATGGGCCACCCGGATCGCATCCCAGTCGGTGCCGTCATCGCCGCCCGTGCCGCCATCGCCGCCGCCATAGAGCCGCCAGCCCAGCGCCGGGTGGCGCGGGTCGGCAATGGCGCCGTCGGGCGCGGCGCCGGTGCCGCGCGCCACGGTCATCGCCACCGGCTCCAGCGCGACCTTGCTGCGCAGCCGATACATCGACAGCCGCCGCATCAGGTCGTCGGCCAGCCCGGCATCGACATCCAGCAGCAGCGCCCCGTCCTGCGGAATGATCAGGAAATCGGCCAGATACTTGCCCTGCGGGGTCAGCATCGCGGCCCAGCAGGGGGCGTGGCGGACATCGTTGGTGACCAGCCCCTGCAGGAAATCAAGGCGATCCTCGCCGGTCAGGCGGATGATCTGGCGGGTCATGGCGTGTCTCCGAATTGCAGCGCGACGAGGCGGGCATAGGCGCCGCCCCGGGCCATCAACTGGTCATGGCTGCCCTCTTCGACAACCCTGCCCGCCTGCATCACCACGATCTTGTCGGCCTTGCGGATCGTCGACAGCCGGTGCGCTATCACCAGCGTGGTGCGGCCCGCCGACAGCCGGTCCAGCGCGTCCTGGACCAGCCGTTCGCTGGCGCTGTCCAGCGCGCTGGTCGCCTCGTCCAGCAGCAGGATCGGGGCATCGCGCAGGATCGCGCGGGCAATGGCGATGCGCTGGCGCTGGCCGCCCGACAGCGCCGAGCCGCGCGGCCCGGCCGTGCTGTCGAGGCCGCGGGCGGTGTGGTCCACGAAATCGCTGACATGGGCGGCGTCCAGCGCGGCCGCAAGCGCCGCCGGGTCGGCGTCGGGGCGGCCCATCAGGATGTTGTCGCGCAGGCTTTCGTCGAACAGCGCCGATTCCTGCGCCACGGTCGAGAACTGGTCGCGCAGCACCCCGAGGTCGTAGTCCGCGACCGGCACGCCGCCCAGCAGCACCTGGCCGCTGTCGGGATCGACCATCCGGGTCAGCAGGTTGAAGACGGTCGATTTTCCCGCGCCCGAGGGACCGACCAGCGCGGTGGTCTGCCCGGCCGCGGCGGTGAAGCCGAGGCCTCGCAGCACCGGCTGGCCGTCATAGGACAGCGCCACGTCCGACAGGGTGATCGCGGTGCTGTCGGGCGGCGCCAGGCGCGGACCCGAGCGGATGCCGGGCGCGGTGTCGAAGACCTCGTAGATGCGTTCGAGGCTGGCCGCCGCGGTCTGCCAGCTGCCCGCCAGCCCGCCAAGCCGGCGCATCGGCTGGAAGGCCAGCGCCAGCGCAGTGAAGAAGGACATGAAGTCTCCGACGCTGCGCTGGCCCTCCATCACCTCGCGCCCGCCCAGCGCGAGGACCGCGACGAAGCCGATGCCGGTGACGATGTCGGTCATCGCCGGGATCACCACGCTGGTCGCGGCGACCTTGACCTCGGCCTGCCGGACCCGCTCGACGATGGCGGCAAAGCGGCGGGTCTGGTCGTCCTCGGCGCGGTTCAGCCGGATCGCGGCGATGCCGTGCAGCACCTCGTCCAGCCGGGTGGCGCGGGCGCTGGCATTGACCCGGTTCTGGCGCATCTTGCGGCGGACGTAACGCTGGACCAGCGCGGTGGGCACGATCAGCAGCGGCGCCCCGACCAGCGCCGCCAGCGTCCAGGACGGGTCCACCGACAGCGCCACCCCGAACAGCAGCACCAGCGAGATCGCGTCGCGCGTGGCCCCGGTCAGCAGCGTGGCCCAGACGCCCTGCACCGCGATGGTGTCGCCCTGGATGCGCTCTATCAGCGCGCCGGGCGGGTTGTCGCGGAAGAAGCGGCCGTCGAGGCGCATGACATGGGCCAGCAGGTCGGTCTGCATCCGGGTCGAGATGCCCAGCGAGATCCGCGTCAGCAGCGACCGGCTGGCCACCAGCGTCACCGCGCGCAGCAGGAAGGTGGCGAAGATCGCCCCGCCGACCCACCAGATCGCGCCCGGCTGGCGGCCCGCGAAGACCAGGTCGAAGAGCGGCTTCAGCATCCACGAGATCAGCGCCAGCGTCGAGCCCTCGAGCGTCATCAGCAGGAAGGCCACGACCATGCCGCCGCGATGGATACGCAGGTAGTCGGACCAGAGCCGCCGGAACAGCGCGGACGAGGAGGGGGTCGGGGTCACGGCGGCAGGACCTCGCTGGCGCGGATTGCGGATGCCCGCCAAGGCTTAGCGCCTTCGGGGGGGCGCGGGCAAGCCGGGGCCGGCGGACGGGCGGGCTGCGGGGTCCTGCGTCCGGGGCGGGTGCGCGCGGCGCCCTGCTGCGGCGGTCGGGTCTGCCGGGCGGGCGGCAGGGGGGGTGGTGCCTGCGCGGCCGGAGGTTGGGGGGCCGGAGGTGGAGGGGCCGGAGGTTGAGGGGGTGGCGTCTGCCGGCGCGGCGCCTGCGGGGACCGGGCCGGCCATGCGGGCCAGGGTCACCACCGTGTCGCCATAGCTGCGCTGGTCCAGCCGGACCAGCGGGGCGGGCAGCAGGGGGGCGCGCGACTCCTCCCAGACGACCAGCGCGCCCGGGGCGATCCAGCCGCCGGCCAGCGCCGCGGCGATGGCGGCCTCGCCCAGCCCCTTGCCATAGGGCGGGTCGAGGAAGACCAGCGTGTAGGGCGGGCCGCGATGGATGCCGAGGCGGGTCGCGTCACCGCGCCGGATCGCGGTGACGGCCTGCGCCCGCGCACGATCGACATTTGCGCGGATCAGCGCCCGGGCGACTGCGCCGTCATCGACGAAATCGACCTGCGCCGCACCGCGCGACAGCGCCTCGAGCCCAAGGGCACCGCTGCCGGCGAAGAGGTCGAGGACCCGCGCATCCGTCACCGGGTTGCCGTGGCTGGCGCTGTGGCTGCCATTCACCAGCAGGTTGAAGATCGCCTCGCGCACCCGGTCGGTGGTCGGGCGCAGATGCGCGGCCGCGTCGCCCTGCCCGATCTCGGCCAGCTTCAGGCCGCGCAGGCGGCCGGCCACGATCCTCATGGGCCGGTCCCGGATGCGTCCCGCGACGGCCGGGGGGCTGTCTGCCCCCCGGACCCCCCGAGGATATTTGCGCCAGGGCAAGTCACAGCAGCGCCCTGAGATCGGCGGCGGCGACCAGAGCCGCAGGATCGGGCGAGCGGCCGGCCTCGATCAGCCGCTTGCCGATCATGTAGGCGCGGGCGTCATTCAGCGCGTCGACCGCGATCAGCCGGGCGCCGCGGTAGTACCAGACCGAGCCGCCATGCGGGCCCTCGGCCGGGCGGGTCACGATCCGGTCATGGCCGGTGCCCAGCCCCGCGATCTGCAGCTTCGCGTCGAACTGGTCTGACCAGAACCAGGGCCGCGGCGCATAGGCACGGTCGGCGCCAAGGATGTTGTCGGCCACCGCCTCGGCCATGTCGATGGCGCCGCCAACGCTTTCCAGGCGCAGCCGGCCGCCCTGCCACGGGATGCTGGCGCAGTCGCCGGCCGCCCAGATCGCCGGGTCGGACGTCCGGCCGCGATCGTCGGTGGCGATGCCGTTGTCGATCCCGAGTCCGGACCGTTCGGCAAGCGCGGTCTCGGGGGTGACGCCGATGCCGGTCACCACGAGGTCGGCGGGCAGGTCGCGTCCGTCGGCCAGCCGCACGCCGGTGGCGCGGTCGGTGCCGGTGATGCCGGCGATGGCGGTGCCTTCGAGGATGGTCACGCGGTGGCTGCGGTGCAGGTCGCGGATCATGCCGGCCGTCTCGGCGGCGGCGACCCGGCCGAGGATGCGCGGCGCGGCTTCGATCAGCGTGACCGAGAGGTCCAGCTTGCGCGCGACGGCCGCCGCCTCGAGGCCGATATAGCCGCCGCCGATCACGACCAGCCGGCGGCCGGGCTGCAATCCGGGGGCCAGCGCCTCGATATCGGCCAGGCTGCGAATGACATGCACGCCGGGCAGGTGGCCGCCGATCCCGGCGGGCAACCGGCGCGGCCGGGCGCCCAGGGTCAGGACCAGGGCATCATAGGCATGGCTGCCCCGATCGGTCGTGACGATGCGCGCGTCGCGGTCGATGGCGGTCGCGGTTTCGCCGAGGCGCAGCGTCACGCCCTGCGCGGCCCACCAGTCGGCGCCGCGCAGCATCAGCCGGTCGAGGCCCATCCGGCCCAGCAGGTAGTCCTTGGAAAGCGGCGGGCGCTGATAGGGGGCGACCGGCTCGCTGCCGATCAGGGTCACCGGGCCCGCATGGCCCGCCGCGCGCAGCCGCGCCGCCAGCGAGGCCGCCGCCTGCCCCGCTCCCAGGATCACGATCCGCATCCCCAGCCTCCTTCCGTGCCCCGGGCCGTGGCCGGGCGGCCCGCCCGCGGCTCTGGCCCATCGCCGGGGTGCAACCTATAGTCGCCGCGAATCCGTTGCAATTCATGGAGCGCAGCAATGAGCATCACGGTCGGCGACAACTTTCCGCAGGGCAGCCTGTTGCGGGTGGGCGAGAACGGCCCCGAGGCGGTCGACACGGCCAGCCTCGCCGCGGGCCGGGTGGCGGTGTTCGGCCTGCCGGGCGCCTTCACCGGGACCTGCACGAATGCGCACATGCCCAGCTTCGTGCGCACCGCCGACCGGTTCCGCGCCAAGGGCATCGACCGGATCGTCTGCCTGACGGTCAACGATCCCTTCGTCTGCGCCGCATGGGCGCGCGAGACCGGCGCCACCGAGGCCGGGATCGAGGTCCTGGCCGATGCCGATGGCAGCGTGACCCGCGCCCTCGGGCTGGATTTCGATGCGCCGCCGGCGGGTCTGTTCGGGCGCTGCCGGCGCTTTGCCGCGCTGCTGTCCGGCGGCCGGGTCGAGGTGATCGATGTCGAGGATTCGCCCGGCCAGTGCAGCGTCAGCGCCGGCGAGGCGCTGCTGGAAAAGGCCTGACCTCCCCGCGCCTGCCGGGGCGGGCAGGCACCGCGCGGGCGCGACCGGCCGCCCCTGCGTGATCGGGGGGTCCGGGGGGCAGACAGCCCCCCGGCCGTCGCGGGACGCAAGCCGGCGCCGGCATCCGCCGCCGGGTGCGGCGCGTGCGGCCCGCGCGGCCCCTTGCCCTGGCCGCCCGACCCCGGCGCCCGGCTTCAGACGCGATCCGCGCGCCGGAAGGGCCCCCATTCCGTCAGCAGGTCGATGTCCGACCCCATCGCCGCCCGCTCTTGCTGCAGGTAGTCCTCGAGCGCGCGGTGAAAGCCCGCGTCGCGCACCCAGTGCAGCGAGTGGATCGGCACCGGCAGATAGCCGCGCGCCAGCTTGTGTTCGCCCTGCGCGCCGGCCTCGACCCGCGCCAGCCGCCGCTCGATCGCGATGTCGATGGCCTGATGGTAGCACAGTTCGAAATGCAGGAAGGCATGATCCTCGATGCAGCCCCAGTACCGTCCGTACAGCGCCTCCGGGCCCAGGAAGTTCAGCGCCCCGGCGATCGGCCGGCCGTCGCGTTCGGCCAGCACCAGGATCACGTCGTCGCGCATGTCCTGCTGGAGCCGGTCGAAGAAGGCGCGGGTCAGGTAGGGCTGGCCCCATTTGCGGCTGCCGGTGTCCTGGTAGAACGCCCAGAAGGCGTCCCAATGCGCAGGCCGCAGGTCGTCGCCGGTAAGCCGCAGGATGCGGCCGCCGAAATCCTGCGCGCGCTGGCGCTCCTTGCGCAGCGCCTTGCGCTTGCGCGAGGACAGCTGCGCCAGGAAGTCGTCATAGGATGCATAGCCGCGGTTCAGCCAGTGGAACTGCTGGGTGAGGCGCGGCAGGAACCCCGCCTCGGGGCCCAGCCGTGCCTCGGCCTCGGTGCAGAAGGTGACATGCACGCCCGAGGCGCCGCCGCGCTCGGCCAATTGGCACATCCCGGCCAGCAGCGCCTGCCGGATCGCCGGGTCGCGCGCCAGCAGCCGCGCCCCGGTCGCCGGGGTGAAGGGCACCGTCGCCTGCAGCTTGGGGTAATAGCGGCCGCCGGCGCGCTGGTAGGCCTGCGCCCAGGCGTGGTCGAAGATGTATTCGCCCTGGCTGTGCGACTTGGCATAGAGCGGCACGGCGCCGAGCATGGTGGCGCCGCGCTGGATGGTCAGGTGCAGGGGCTGCCAGCCGGTGCCGGTGCCGACCGATCGCGACTCCTCCAGCGCCAGAAGAAAGCGGTGCGAGGTGAACGGGTTGCCATCGCCAAGCCCGTCCCAGTCCGCGGCCGGAATGGCGCTGATCGCGGGATGGGTGGTCATCGTCAGATCAAGGCTCATGCGGCCCAATCTAGGCGGTCGCGGCGGAATTGCCAGCCGTCGCGCGAGCGCGGGCCGCGCGCTGTTGCCGCAGCCTTGCGGCTGCCCGGGCCCGGCCGCGCGCCCCCCCGCTGCGCGCCTCGCCCCCCCCCCCCCGCGCGCCTCGGTCCGGGCCCCGGGTTCAGGCCCCCGCCGGGTAGTTCTCGTAGGTGATGTTGTCGGCCAGCTGCCGCGCCCGCGCCTCTTCGGCGGCCGAGCGCACCGTCCAGCACAGGATCGGCACGCCCGCAGCCTTCAGGGCGGCGATGCGCGGATTGGCCAGATCGCCCTTGTCATGCGAGACGAAGCAGGCGCCCGAGCTTTCGAAATCCGCAAGATCCGCCAGCCGGGCGCGCGTCGGCTCGTCCAGCATCGGCCAGTCCTCGGGCGGAAAGCCGCAGGAGGTCAGGCCAACCGGCAGGTCGGGCATCAGCGCGTGAAGGGCGGCGACGACATGGGGGTTGAAGGACATCACCGCCACCGGCCCCTCATAGGATCGCAGCTGGTCGGCGACATGGCGGTGCAGCTCGCCGATCCCGGCGCCCAGCCGGCCGTCCTGGTCCTTGATCTCGACCAGCAGCGGCACCCGCCCCGCCACGAGGCGCAGGAACGCGGCCAGCGTCGGGATCGCCTCGTCGCTGCCCGACAGGCGCTTTTCGGCGAGGGTCTCGGGGTCCAGATCGGCGATATAGGCCTGATCGCCCGCCAGCCGGGCGAGGTCATAGTCGTGAAACACCATCGGCACGCCCCCTGCGGCGGGCTGGATGTCCAGCTCGATCCCGTGGCCCGCCTCGATCGCGGCCTGCGCGGCGGCAAGGCTGTTTTCGGGCACGCCCGGTCCGTGCAGCCCGCGATGGGCGATGGGCAGGCGCAGGAAGGCATCGGGCAGCGCGGTCATCCGGCGATCTCGAAGACGGCCTCGATCTCGACCGCGACGCCCAGCGGCAGCGAGGGCGCCGAGACGGCGGCGCGGGCGTGGCGGCCGGCCTCGCCGAACACCTCGACCATGAGGTCCGAGCAGCCGTTGATGACCTTGGGCTGGTCGATGAAATCGCCGGTCGAGTTCACGAAGCCGGTCAGCTTGACCACCCGCGCCACGCGGTCCAGATCGCCCACCGCCGCCTTCAGCTGCGCGATCAGCGACAACCCGCAGCGGCGCGCGGCGGCGACGCCCTCATCGACCGACATGCCCTCGCCCAGCCGGCCCCTGATCAGGCCGTTCTCGTCGGCGCTGATCTGGCCCGAGACGAAGACCAGATTGCCGCTGCGGACGAAGGGCACGTAATTGGCGGCGGGCGCGGGCGCGTCCGGCAGGGTGATGCCCTTGGCGGTCAGGGTGGCTTCGATGCTCATGGCGGTCCTCATCTGTCAGGGACGGCCCGCAGACGGGCCGGGATTCGGCCGCCAGCCTAGCGCGGGCCGGATCAGGCGACCAGAGCCTCGGCGCGCTTCAGATCGACGCTGACCAGCTGGCTGACCCCCTGTTCGACCATCGTCACCCCGAACAGCCGGTCCATCCGCGCCATCGTCACCGCATGGTGGGTGATGATCAGGAAGCGGGTGTCGGTGCGGCGCGTCATCTCGTCCAGAAGGTCGCAGAAGCGGCTGACATTCGCATCGTCCAGCGGCGCGTCAACCTCGTCCAGCACGCAGATCGGGGCGGGATTGGCGAGGAACACGGCAAAGATCAGCGCCATCGCGGTCAGCGTCTGCTCGCCCCCCGACAGCAGCGACAGGGTGGACAGCTTCTTGCCCGGCGGCTGGCACATGATCTCCAGCCCGGCATCCAGCGGATCATCGGATTCGACCAGCACCAGACGGGCCTCGCCACCGCCGAACAGGCTGGTGAACAGGGTCGAGAAATTCGCGTTCACCGTGTCGAAGGCCGCCAGAAGCCGTTCGCGGCCCTCGCGGTTCAGACTGCCGATGCCGGCCCGCAGCTTGCGGATCGCCTCTTCCAGATCGGCCTTTTCTGCGGCCAGCAGGTCGCGTTCCTCCTCAAGCGCGCGCTTGTCCTCGTCGGCGCGCAGGTTCACCGCGCCAAGCGCGTCGCGCTGGCCGCGCAGCCGGGCGATCTGGTCCTCGAGCGCGGCGACGGCCGTGTCGGTGGCGCCGTCGCCAAGGCTGGCCAGCAGCGCCTGCGGGGTGCCCTCGGTCTCGTCGAGGATGCGGGCGCGGGCGGCGGCCTCGCCGTCGCGGGCAGCCTCGGCGCGGGCCTCGCGGGCGGCGCGGGCCTCGCGCGCCTCCGAGGCCAGACGCTCGGCCTCGCGTTCGGCCAGGGCGGCGGCACGGGCGGCCTCGTCGGCGGCCGACAGCGCCTGCCGGGCGCGGTCATGGCGCCCCTGCGCCTCGGCGGCGCGGACGGCCAGCGCCTCGCGGCGGTCGGCCAGCAGCGCGGGCTGCGCCTCGGCCTCGTCCAGATCGGCGGCGGCCGCCTGCCTGCGGGCGGCCAGTTCGGCCGCGCGCGTGCCGGCCTGTTGCAGGCGCAGCGTCCAGCCCGATTCCTCCTTCGCGATCTCCTGCAGGCGCCGGATGCGGGCATTGCCCTCGCGGCGCAGCTCGTCCAGCGCGGCGCGGCGGGTCATGGTGGCGATGCGCGCCGCCTCGACCCCGGTGCGGGCATGTTCGAGCGCCGCGGCCGCGTCGCCGCGATCGGGCAGGTCGGCCAGTGCGCGGTCGGCCTGCAGCAGGCGGGCCCGCGCATCCTCGGCGTCGGCCCGGTGACGCGACAGTTCGGCCCGCGCGCTGTCCAGCCGGCTGCTGGCCATCGACAGGTCGGATTCGGCGCGGGTCGCCGCGCGGACGGCATCCGACAGCAGCCGTTCGGCCTCGCGCCGGGCGTCGCGGGCGGATTTCTCGGCGCCCGCCGCCGCGGCCAGGGCGGCCCTTGCGCCCTCGTGGCGGTCGGCCGCATCCGCGGCGCGGGCCTGCGCGGCCTCGGATTGCGCCACGATGCCGGCCAGCTGGTTCACCTTCTGCAGATGCAGCGCGGCCGAAGACGCGGCCTCGCCCGCCATCACCCGCATGCCGTCCCAGCGGAACAGGTCGCCCGCCGGCGTCACCAGCCGCTGGCCGGGCCGCAGCGCCGCTTGCAGCGCGGCGGCGGCGGCGGCGTCGGCGACCAGCCCGACCTGCGACATGCGCCGCGCCAGCACCGTCGGGCCGCAGACATGGGGGGCCAGCGGCGCGGCGCCCGCGGGCAGCGGCTGCGGGCTGTCCCATCCCGGCAGGTCGTGCCAGCCGCTGGCGCCATCCTCGGCCAGGCCGGCGGCCAGATCGTCGCCCAGCGCCGCCCCGAAGGCGACCTCGTGGCCGCGGGCGACCTGCACCCGGTCCAGAAGCGCCCGGCCGCCCGACTGGCCGCGTTCCACCAGCCGCCGCAGCGCCGCCATCTCGGCAGCCAGCGCGGCCGCCTCGCCCTCGGCCTCGGCGCGGGCCGAGCGGGTGGCGGCCTCGCCGGTCTCGGCCTCGGCCCGCGCCGTTTCGGATGCCGCCAGCGCCTCTTCCGCGGCCTCGGCGCGGTCGCGGGCGATGTCCTGCGCCGCCTCGGCCCCGCGCAGGGCCTCGGCGGCGGCGGCGCCGGTCCCGGCGGCGCGGTAGGCGGCGGCCTCGGCCTCGGCGGCGGCGGCCTCGGCGCGGGTCAGCATGGCGCGCAGGTCCGCGGCCAGCCGCTCGGCCGACTGGTGCCGGGCGGCCAGCCGGGCGGATTCGTCGGTCAGTTCGGCCAGCCGCGCCTCGACCTCGCGCAGCGCCTCGGCGGCCTCGTCGGCCTGCGCCGCGGCCATGTCCAGCCGGGCCTCGTGCCCCTGCCCGGCCCGGTCCAGCTCGGTCCGTTCCCAGCCGAGCCGCTGCACGACCTCGCCGGCATCGCGGTTCAGCGCCTCCTCGCGGTCGATGTCGCGGTCCAGCTGGGCGATGCGCGACAGGATCGCGCGCAGCTGGTCGGCGGCCCGTGCCTCGGCCTCGTCCAGCGCCTCGCGTTCGGCCGCCAGCCGCGACAGGATCGCGCCGGCCACCTGTTCCTCTTCGCGCAGCGCGGGCAGCGCGGCCTCGGCCGCGTCGCGATGGGCGGTCGCGCGCGACGACGCCGCCTCGGCCGACCGCGCCGCGGCCACGGCCTGCGCAAGCGCCTCGGCGGCCGCCAGCCGCGCGGCATCGGCCTCGGCCCAGCGGCGGTAGAGCAGCACCCCCTCGGCCAGCCGCAGCGCGGCGCCGATCTCGCGGTATCGCGCGGCGGCGCGGGCCTGCCGGGCGAGGCTGGCGGCCTGCGCGCTCAGCTGGTCCAGCGTGTCGTCGACCCGTGTCAGGTTGCCCTCGGCCCCGTTCAGCTTCAGCTCGGCCTCGTGCCGGCGGGCATAGAGCCCCGAGATGCCCGCCGCCTCCTCGAGGATGCGGCGCCGGTTGCGGGGCTTGGCGTTGATCAGCTCGCTGATCTGGCCCTGCCGCACCAGCGCCGGGCTGTGCGCGCCGGTCGAGGCGTCGGCGAACAGCATCTGCACGTCGCGCGCCCGCACATCCCTGCCGGCGATCTTGTAGGCGCTGCCCGCGTCTCGGGTGATCCGGCGCACGATGTCGAAGCTGTCGGCCTCGTTGAAGCCGGCGGGCGCCAGCCGGTCGCGGTTGTCCACGCTCAGCGACACCTCGGCATGGCCGCGCGCCGAGCGGCGGGTGGTGCCGGCGAAGATCACGTCCTCCATGCCGTCGCCGCGCATCGCGGTCGGGCGGTTCTCGCCCATGACCCAGCGCAGCGCCTCGAGCAGGTTCGACTTGCCGCAGCCATTCGGGCCGACCACCCCGGTCAGGCCCTCGCGGATCACCAGATCGGTGGGGTCGACAAAGCTCTTGAAGCCGTTGAGGCGAAGTCGGTCGAATCGCACCTTGGCGTCCTGTTGCTGCTGCTCGTTTCGCCAAGTGTCGGGCGACGCGGCGCGCAAGTCAACCGAAACCACAAGATGTGGATAAGTCTGGCGCCACCCCCACAAGATGCGCGCCATGCAACCAGCGACTGACGGGGATGCACCGGCCCGCTATGGAATCGGGCGGGCCGGCGGGATAGCGTCCCCCGCATGATCGGAACGCTGGCCACCATCCTGTGCTTTCAACTCGTCGGCGAGGTCGCCTCGCGGGCGCTGGACCTGCCCCTGCCGGGGCCGGTGGTGGGGCTGGTGCTGCTGGTCGCGGCCTGCCTTGCGCGGCCCGCGCTGGCCGACCGGATCCGGCCCGCCACGCTGGGCCTGCTGCAGCACCTGTCGCTGTTCTTCGTGCCGGCGGGCGTCGGCATCGTCGCGCATTGGGACCTGCTGCGCCAGCACGGGGTCGGGCTGGCGCTGGCGCTTGCCGGATCGACGCTGCTGGCCATCGCGGCGGGGGCCTGGGTGTTCCAGGCGGTGGCGCGCCGGACCGGGGCCGAGGACCCCACCGCCCTGAAGGATGAGGGGGCCGGAGGATGAGGGGGCCGAGGGATGACGGGCATGAATGATCCGCTGCTGATCTGGTCCTATCTCGCCCAGGGGCCGCTGCTGTGGCTGACGGCGACGCTGCTGGCCTATCTGGCGGGCGATGCCTGCTTTCGCGCGGCCGGGCGGCAAAGCTGGGCCAATCCGGTGCTGGTCGCGGTGATCCTGCTGGCGGTCCTGCTGTGGGCGACCGGCACGGACTACCGCACCTATTTCGAGGGCGCGCAGTTCGTGCATTTCATGCTGGGGCCGGCAACGGTCGCGCTGGCGCTGCCGCTGTATGACAACCTGCCGCGCGTCCGGAAGGCCGCGCTGCCGATGCTGGCGGGGCTGCTGGCCGGGTCGGGTGTGGCGGTCGTCTCGGCGCTGGCGATCGCGCGGGCCTTCGGGATCGAGGGATCGGTGCTGGCCTCGCTGGCGCCCAAATCGACCACCGCGCCGGTGGCCATCGGCATCGCCGAGAGGCTGGGCGGCCAGCCCACGCTGACCGCCGCGCTGGTGCTGCTGACCGGCATCTTCGGGGCGATCATCGTGACCCCGCTGCTGAACGCGCTGCAGATCCGCGACTGGCGGGCGCGGGGCTTTTCGGTCGGCGTGGCGGCGCATGGCATCGGCACCGCCCGGGCCTTCCAGGTCAACGAGACCGCCGGCGCCTTTTCGGGCATCGGAATGGGGCTGAACGCAGTGCTGACGGCGATCATCGCGCCGCTGGCGCTGCGGCTGTTCGCCGGCTGACCGGGGCGCAGGCCGGGTTCGGGACCGGAGCGCGGCGGGCGCGGGTCGGGCGGGGGACCGGCCGCGATCAGACCAGCAGTTCGGCCAGGATGCCGTCGCCGGTGATGTCGCGATAGGTGAAGCCCGCCCCGTCCAGCCGCGCCGCCAGCGCGATCAGGTTTTCGGGCTGCGTCGTCTCGATCCCGATCAGCACCGAGCCGAAGTTGCGCGCCGATTTCTTCAGGTATTCGAAGCGCGCGATGTCGTCATCGGGGCCCAGCAGCTGCAGGAAATCGCGCAGCGCGCCGGGGCGCTGCGGCATCCGCAGCACGAAGTATTTCTTGAGCCCGGCAAAACGCTGCGCGCGTTCCTTGACCTCGGGCAGCCGCTCGAAGTCGAAATTCCCGCCCGAGCAGACGCAGACCACCGTCCTGCCCGACAGGTCGCCCAGATCGCCCAGCACGTCCAGCGCCAGCGCCCCGGCCGGCTCCAGCACGACGCCCTCGGCGTTCAGCATGTCCAGCATGGTCCGGCAGATGCGGTCCTCGGGCGCCAGATGGACGTCGGCGGGGCTGAAGCGGCGCAGCACCTCGAAGGGCAGCGCGCCGATGCGGGCGACGGCGGCGCCATCGACAAAGCTGTCGACCGCCGGTAGCGCCACCGGCGCGCCATGCTCGAGCGCCGCCCGGAGGCTGGCGCCACCCAGCGGCTCGGCAAAGGCGAAGGCGGTCTGCGGCGCGGTCTCGGCCATGTAGGCCACCACGCCCGCCGACAGGCCGCCTCCGCCGACCGGCAGCACCACCAGATCGGGCGGGGTGCCGATCTGGGCCAGCATCTCGCGCGCGACCGTCGCCTGCCCCTCGATGATGTCGGGGGCGTCGAAGGGCGACAGGAATTCGGCGCCGTGATCGGCCGCGAAGGCCTGCGAGGCGGCCAGCGTCTGGTCGAAATAATCGCCGGTCAGGACGATCTCGATGGCGTCGCCGCCGAACACCCGCGTCTTGTCGATCTTCTGCTTCGGCGTCGTCACCGGCATGAAGATGGTGCCGCGCGCCCCGAAATGGCGGCAGGCGAAGGCCACGCCCTGGGCGTGGTTGCCGGCGCTGGCACAGACGAAATGCGCCGCCGCGCCGGGGCGCACCAGCTTGCGCATGGCGTTGAAGGCGCCGCGCAGCTTGTAGCTGCGCACCGGGGTCAGGTCCTCGCGCTTCAGCCAGATCTCGGCGCCGAACCGGGCCGACAGGTGGTCGTTGCGCTGCAGCGGCGTCGGTTCGAACAGGTCGCGCAGCGCGGCCTCGGCGCGGGCGACGGAGGCGACAAAGTTTTCCATTTGCAAGCGCATGCCGCGAAAGGCCGGGCTTGGCAAGCGCCCGATGGGCTTGCGGCCCTTGTGAGGCCCGCGATTTCCGCCTATTCCCGGCCCGTCATCAGAAGGGGCCATGCATGTCCGACGCGCCGAAGAAAGTCGTCCTCGCCTATTCCGGGGGGCTCGACACCTCGATCATCCTGAAATGGCTGCAGACCGAATATGGCTGCGAGGTCATCACCTTCACCGCCGATCTGGGCCAGGGCGAGGAGCTGGAGCCGGCGCGCGCCAAGGCCGAATTGCTGGGCATCGCGCCCGACAACATCCATATCGAGGATCTGCGCGAGGAATTCGTGCGCGACTTCGTGTTCCCGATGTTCCGCGCCAATGCGCTGTACGAGGGGCTGTATCTGCTGGGCACCTCGATCGCGCGGCCGCTGATCTCGAAGCGGCTTGTCGAACTGGCCCATCAGCACGGCGCCGACGCGGTGGCGCATGGCGCGACCGGCAAGGGCAATGACCAGGTGCGCTTCGAGCTCAGCGCCTATGCGCTGGACCCGGCGATCAAGGTCATCGCGCCATGGCGCGAATGGGACCTGACCTCGCGCACGAAACTGCTGGAATTCGCCGAGGCGAACCAGATCCCGATCGCCAAGGACAAGCGCGGCGAGGCGCCGTTCAGCGTGGATGCGAACCTGCTGCACACCTCGTCCGAGGGCAAGGCGCTGGAAAACCCCGCCGAGGCCGCGCCCGACCATGTCTACCAGCGCACCGTCAACCCCGAGGACGCACCCGACCAGCCCGAATTCGTCGAGATCACCTTCGAGAAGGGCGATGCGGTGGCCATCGACGGGCAGGCGCTGTCGCCGGCCACGATCCTGACGCGGCTGAACGCGTTGGGCGGCCGGCACGGCATCGGCCGGCTGGATTTCGTCGAGAACCGCTTTGTCGGCATGAAGTCGCGCGGCATCTACGAGACGCCGGGCGGCACCATCCTGCTGGAGGCCCATCGCGGCATCGAGCAGATCACCCTGGACAGCGGCTCGGGCCATCTGAAGGACAGCCTGATGCCGCGCTATGCCGAGCTGATCTACAACGGCTTCTGGTTCAGCCCCGAGCGCGAGATGCTGCAGGCGGCCATCGACCGGTCGCAGGAGCATGTGACCGGCACGGTGCGGCTGAAGCTGTACAAGGGCCTGGCCACCTGCGTCGGCCGCTGGTCGGATCACTCGCTCTACAGCGAGGCGCATGTCACCTTCGAGGACGACGCCGGCGCCTATGACCAGAAGGATGCGGCGGGCTTCATCCGCCTGAACGCGCTGCGCCTGAAGCTGGTGGCGAACCGCAACGCGCGCACGCGCTGAGACCGGCGCGCGGCGCAGGCCGGCCGGGTCGGTTGCGGCCCGCGGCGGCCGGGGGGCCGGCCCCCCGGACCCCCCGCTGTCATCGCGGCTGGCACCCCTGCGCCCGCCGGGTGCGCGGCGCGCGGCTTTTCAACGTCGGCCATCCGCGGCAGGATGGCACCCGCATGTCCAGGAGTTTCGCATGGCCACCCCCGCCCGCATCGCCATCCTTGTCGTCAGCGACCGCGCCGCGCGGGGCGAATACGAGGACAAGGGCGGGCCGGGCGCCGAGGCCTGGCTGCGCGCGGTGATCACCTCGCCGGTCGAGATCGCGCGCCACATCGTTCCCGACGGCCGCGAGGGCGTGGCGGCACGGCTGCGCGCGCTGGTCGAGGATGGCGCCGACCTGATCCTGGTGACCGGCGGCACCGGCCCCGCGCCGCGCGATCAGACACCCGAGGCGGTGACGGACGTCGCCCATCGCGAATATCCGGGTTTCGGAGAGGAGATGCGCCGCGCCTCGCTGCGTGAGGTGCCGACGGCGATCCTGTCGCGACAGACCGCGGTCAGCCGGGACGCGACACTGATCATCACCCTGCCCGGCAAGCCCTCGGCCATCGCCACCTGCCTCGATGCGGTCTTTGCGGCGGTGCCCTATTGCCTCGACCTGCTGGGCGCGGGGCGGATCGAGACCGACCCGGCACGGATCAGGGCGTTCAGGCCCAAGGCCGGCTGAACGACGGTCGGGCCGGCCGTCAACATTCTTGCAGAAACTGAAAATTTGACGCAAGCAACCGCGCCGCTGGGGGGGCGATTTACGGCGCCTTTACCGCCCGCGCGGTAGAAGCGCAATCATGAAGGCCGAGAATCGCAAGATACGCAGCGGCGAGACCGCAGACCGGGGCGCCACCGCGCCCCGCCGGCTGTTGCTGGTCAAGCCGCGCGTCGCCCTGCGCCGCGAACTCGCAGAACGGCTGCGCGATGCCGGCTATCAGGTCACCGAAGCGGCCAGCGGCCGGCGCGCCCTGACGCTGTGCGCCGCGCGATCCTTCGAGGTGGTGATCTGCGACTGGGACCTGCCCGACATCGGTGGCGCCGCCTTCTGCCATGATTTCCGCGCGCTGGAGCGCACCGCGGAGTGCTATCTGCTGGTCCTCGCGGGCAGCGAGGCCGGACACGAGATCCTGCAGGGGCTGGACGCCGGCGCCGATGATTTCGTCACCCTGCCCATCAACGGCCACAAGCTGCTGGCGCGGCTGGGGGTGGGCGAGCGCGTGCTGCGTGTCGAGGCCGAACTGCGCGCGAGCAACGCGCAGCTGCGCGCCGCGCTGGACAAGCTGCGCGACACGCAGGCCGCAATCGAGCGCGACCTGATGGAGGCGCGCAAGCTGCAACAGGGGCTGGTGCGCGAAAGATCCGGCCGCTTCGGGGATTTCGAGCTGTCGCTGCTGCTGCGGCCGGCGGGACATATCGGCGGCGACCTGGTCGGCTTCTTTCCGATCGGCACGGATCGGATCGGGCTTTACGCGCTGGACGTGTCGGGTCACGGGGTCACGGCGGCACTGCTGACCGCGCAGCTGTCGGTGCATCTCTCCGGCGCCTCTGACCAGAACGTCGCGCTGCGCGCGGCGCAGGCCGGCAGCGACGCGGTGCCGCCCGCCGCGCTGGCGCATTTCTTCAACAACATGATGCTGGAGGAGATGAGCACCGACACCTATTTCACGATGATCTATGCCGAACTGAACCACGTCACGGGGCTTGTGCGGATGGTCCAGGCCGGTCATCCGCACCCGATGTTGCAGGGCGGCGACGGCAGGATCCGCGCGATCGGGCAGGGGGGGATGCCGATCGGCGTTTTCGAGAACCCGATCTTCGACGAGATCGAGTTCCAGCTGGACCCCGGCGCGCGGCTGCTGATCGCCTCGGACGGGATAACCGAGGCCGCAAGCCCCGGCGGCCGGCAGCTGGGCGAAGAGGGGCTGGAGGCGATCATGCGGACCAATGCCTTCCTGGGCGGTCACGCCTTCCTCGAATCGATGGCGTGGTCGGTGTCGGAATATTGCCGGGGCGAACGACCCGACGACATGTCGGCCGTGCTGATCGAATATCTGAAACCCGCCGAACCGGTGCCCATCCACGGCAGGTAGGTCCGGGCCGGCAGACCGGCGGCAGGCGCGCAACCGCGACGAGGGGCCCGATCGCGCATGACCCGGCCGCGCGCGCGGTCGGGCGTCGGGCTATGCGAAGGGCCGCCGCCCGGCTGGCGGCCCGGCCTGAAGGCCAACCGAAGGATGACCCGGCATTGCCGGTCCCGACCTCTCAGCCTGGCCCCTTCGGTCCGGATCAGGGCGTTTCAACCAGTCGTCGCCGGCGCGGCGGCGTCGGGATGCCGGACCCGGGGTGCCGGCGGCGGAGTGGCGAGACAGCACGGCAGGCGATCGCGCTCGGGCGCCGCGACCCGAGGCGCGGGGCCCAGCGGCATGTCGCGGTGCCGGCCTTTTGCGACAGGACATGGCGCGGCAGGACGCGGCGCGACAGGACGCGGCGCGACAGGACGCGGACGATCAGGCCTAAAGGACGGATCGCAGGCGCAGCGCGCGGGCCATCCAGAACCGCGCGCCCGGATCGGCCAGACAGGCCAGCGCGGCGGCGGGCGCCATCCAGACGGCGCGGTGACCGGGTTCGGTCGGCGGGCCATCGCGGCGGATCGGGCGGCCCAGCCAGACGCCGCACAGCTTTTCGGCCATCAGGTCGTATTCGGGCATGAAGCAGAAGCGCCGATAGGCGCCAAGCCCGCGCAGCGCGCCGATCCGGTAGCCGGTCTCCTCGCGCACCTCGCGGTGCAGGGCCGCGACGGCGCCCTCGCCCGCGTCGATGCCGCCGCCGGGCAGCTGGTATTCGGGCTCGGGTCCGTCCTGATGGGTCAGCAGCACCTGGCCGCCGCGCAGCAGGACCGCATAGGCGCCGGGACGCAGCCGATAGGACTGGCCCGGTCGTGGCGCGGGGCCGAAACGGGGGATCATCGCGTCTCCTGCGGGGCGGTGCAGGACCGGTCTAGCGCAGCCCGGCGCGGCTGCAAAGCCCGCCCGCGCCGCGCAGCCGCGGCCCGCACCCCGCAATCGGCCCCTTGGGATCGCCGCCGGATTTCCTATATTGGGCGCGACCCGGCCCGCCCCTGCGCGGCGCCCAAAGACTTCAAGGATTTGCCATGAGCATGATCAACCAGATCGCCTGGGACGACACGGTCCTGCCCTTCCAGCTGGACCGCTCGTCGATCCGCGGCCGCGTCGCGCGGCTGGACGGCGTGCTGGACCACATCCTGTCGCGCCACGACTATCCGCCCGTGGTCGGCGCGCTGGTTGCGGAACTGGCGCTGCTGACCGCGCTGATCGGCCCGACCGTGAAGCTGCGCTGGAAGCTGAGCCTGCAGGTGCGCGGCAGCGGCGCCGCGCGCACCATCGCCGCCGACTACTACGCGCCCGAGGCCGACGACCGGCCCGCCCGCATCCGCGCATGGGCCAGTTTCGACCGCGAGCGGCTGGACGACCGCCCACCCTTCGAGCAGATCGGCGAGGGCTATTTCGCCATCCTCATCGACCAGGGGCCCGGTAGCCAGCCCTATCAGGGCATCACGCCGCTGGCCGGCGGATCGCTGTCGTCCTGCGCGCAGACCTATTTCGCCCAGTCCGAACAGCTGCCGACCCGGTTCCAGCTGGCCAGCGGCCGGTCGCAGCTGAGCGGCCAGCCCGAACATTGGCGGGCCGGGGGCGTGATGCTGCAGACGCTGCCCGCCCGGCCCGCCGATCCGGCCGAGGGCGGCAGCGGCGAAGGCGGGCTGATCGAGGCGGCAGACATCCTGCAGGGTGCCGAATCCGAGGACTGGAACCGCGCCAACCTGCTGCTGGACACGGTCGAGACGCTGGAATTGATCGGCCCCACGGTCGGCCCCACCGACCTGCTGCTGCGGCTGTTCCACGAGGAAACCCCGCGGGTCTTCGACGCGCAGCGTGTGGAATTCGGCTGCTCGTGCACGTCGGACCGGGTGCGCGACACGCTGGCGATCTATTCGGCCAAGGACATCGCCCACATGACCACCGACGAGGGCATCGTCACGGCAGATTGCCAGTTCTGCGGCGCCCATTACGAGTTCGACCCGCAAAGCCTCGGATTCGAGGCGACCCGCGACGCCGAGGGCCGCCCGATCGGCGGCGAAGCCTCGGGCAGGGCCGCCGAGTGAGCCCGCGCTGGTCCGAGGACCGGCTGCGCGAGGCGCTGTCGCGGCCCGCCGCGCCCAGTTCGGATTTCGACCTGAACCCCGGCACCGCGCCGCAGGGCGTCACGCTGCGCCCGGCGGGCGTGCTGGCCGCCTTTCACGCCGACAGCGGCGACCTGCTGCTGACCAAGCGCGCCTCGGGGCTGCGCCATCACCCCGGCCAGATCGCGCTGCCGGGCGGCAAGGTCGATCCCGGCGATGCCGACGAGGTCGCGGCGGCGCTGCGCGAGGCGCGCGAGGAGGTGGGCCTTGATCCGGCGGGTGTCGAACTGCTGGGCCGCCTGCCCGCGCATCGCACCGTCACCGGCTTTGCGGTGACGCCGGTGCTGGGGCTGATCCGGGCCGATTTTCACCCCGTCCCCGAACCGGGCGAGGTCGACGAGGTGTTCACCCTGCCCTTCGCCCATGTCGCCGACCCTGCCCGCTACCGGATCGAACGGCGGCGCTGGCGCGGCGACTGGCGCAGCTATCACGTGGCGCCCTACGGTCCCTATTACCTGTGGGGCGCGACCGCGCGCATCCTGCTGGGCCTGGCGCAGAGGCTGGGGGCGTGACCGGGCTGCCCGCCGATCTGCTGCGCGATCCGGGGCTTGTCGCGGTGCTGGACGCGATCGAGGCCGGCGGTCATCGCGGCTATCTGGTCGGCGGGGCGGTCCGCAACGGGCTGCTGGGCCAGCCCGTCGACGACATGGACATCGCGACCGATGCCGACCCCGCCACGGTGACCCGGCTGGCCGGACGCGCCGGGCTGGCGGCGGTGCCGACAGGCATCGACCATGGCACGGTCACGCTGATCGCCGACGGTCGCGGCTTCGAGGTCACCACGTTCCGGCGCGATCTTCGCACCGACGGCCGCCGCGCCATCGTCGCCTTCTCGGACGACCTGGCCGAGGATGCCCGGCGCCGCGACTTTACCATGAACGCGCTTTACGCCGACCGCGCGGGGCGCATCATCGACCCGATGGGCGGCCTGCCCGACCTGCGCGCCGGGCGGCTGCGCTTTGTCGGCGCGGCGCCCGACCGCATCCGCGAGGATTACCTGCGCATCCTGCGCTTCTTCCGGTTCTTCGCGCATTACGGGCGCGAGGCCGATCCGCAGGCGATCGCCGCCTGCGCCGCCCTGAAGGACGGGCTGGCGCAGATCGCGCGCGAACGGGTCGGCCACGAGATGCGCAAGCTGCTGTCCGCGCCCGCGCCGCTGGCCGCGATCCTGCTGATGCGGGGAACCGGGGTTCTGGACCTGCTGCTGCCCGGCGCCACGCCCGGCCGGCTGGCCTCGCTGGAGTCGCTTGGCGGCGGGGCCGGCTGGCAGGCGCGGCTGGCGGCCCTGTCGCAGGACGATCTGGCCCGGCCGCTGCGGCTGTCGCGGCAGGAGGCGCGCGATCATCGCAGCCTCGTGACCGCGCTGCGGCAGGGCTGGTCCTTCGAGCGCATCGCGTATCGGCTGGAGCCTCGGCTGGCCCGGGCCGCGGCGCTGCTGGTCCAGACCCGCGACGACGGCGCGGCTGCGCCGCGTCCGGGCTGGGAGGCCGTGCGCCAACGCGCCTCCGGGCAGCGCCTGCCCCTGACCGCCGCCGACCTGCAACCGGACCTGACGGGGGCGGCGCTGGGCCGTGGCCTCAAGGTCGCCGAGGACGCCTGGATCGAGTCGGGCTTCGCGCTGCCCGCCGCGACGCTGGCCCGGATCGCCCGCAGCGCCGGAAAGGACACCCCATGAGCCTGCATCAGCGTTTCGGGCGCATGGTCGACGCCTTCCGCCCGGCCGAGGGACCGCCGCCGACGACGCTGATGGCGTTCTTCGGCTGGTGCCTGTCGGGCGCCTGGCCGGGCCTCGGGGTCGCGGCCGTTGCCTCGGCGCTTGGCGGGGCGGCGGATGTCGTCTCGGCGATGCTGCTGGGCATGGTGGTGGACGCGGTGACGGCCAGCACGCCGGGCGCGTTCTGGGCCGACAACGGCTGGACCGTGGCGCTGTTCGTGCTGTTCTTTCTGGTCCTGCGCCCGGCGATATTCGGGCTGTCGACGGCCAGTTCCAACGTCATCATCGGCCCGAACATCCTGCCGCTGGTGTTGTCGCGCCTGCACCGCTGGACCATGGGCCATGCGGTGACCTTCTTCGACAACGACTTTGCCGGGCGGCTGGCGCAGAAGCAGATGCAGACCGCCCGCGCCGTCACCGATGTCGCCAGCGAGATGGTGAACGTGGTGGCCTTCGCGCTGGCCTCGGTGATCGGGTCGGCGGCGTTCCTGCTGGCGGTCGATGGCTGGGGCGCGCTGGCGCTGATGCTGTGGCTGCTGGCCTATTTCGCGCTGATCCGGTTCTTCCTGCCGCGCATCCGGTCCAAGTCGGGCGCCCGCGCCTCGGCCCGCGCGATGGTGACCGGGCAGGTGGTGGACACGATCACCAACATCAAGACCGTCAAGCTGTTCGCCCATGCCGACCACGAGGATCGCGCGGCCCTGGGCGCCATGGCCGGTTTCCGCGAAAGGGCGCTGGATTTCGGGGTGGTGTCGACCTGGTTCCGGCTGTCGCTGATGATCGTTGCCGGCGTGCTGCCGGTGATCCTGGTCGGCGGCGCGATCCTGCTGTGGCGGCAGGGGCAGGCGACGGCGGGCGACATCGCGGCGGCGGGCGCGATCTCGATGCGGCTCAGCCAGATGACCGGCTGGGTCAGCATGGCGCTGATGGGCATCTGGGGCAGCATCGGCGAGGTCGAGGACGGCATGGCCACGCTGTCGCCGCCCCATGCGCTGACCGACGCGCCCCATGCCCTGCGGCTGGACCGCGTGGCCGGGCGGGTCGATTTCGACCATGTGGGCTTTCGCTATGGCCGCGACGCGGGCGGCCTGCAGGACCTCAGCCTTGCCATCGCACCGGGCGAGAAGATCGGCATCGTCGGCGCCTCGGGGGCCGGGAAATCGACGCTGGTCGCGCTGCTGCTGCGGCTTTACGACGTGGAACGGGGCGCGGTGCGGATCGACGGCCATGACGTCCGGCAGGTCACGCAGGAAAGCCTGCGCCGGCAGATCGCGATGGTCACGCAGGAAACCGCGATGTTCAACCGTTCGGCCCGCGACAACATCCTGTATGGCCGCCCCGGCGCCGGCACGGCCGAGATCGAGGCGGCCGCACGCGCCGCCGAGGCGCATGACTTCATCCTCGGGCTTCAGGACCACGCCGGCCGGCGCGGCTATGACGCGCATCTGGGCGAGCGCGGCGTCAAGCTGTCGGGTGGCCAGCGCCAGCGGATCGCGCTGGCCCGCGCCTTCCTGAAGGACGCGCCGATCCTGGTGCTGGACGAGGCGACAAGCGCGCTGGACAGCGAGGTCGAGGCGCAGGTGCAGGAGGCGCTGGGCCGGGCGATGCAGGGCAAGACCGTGCTGGCCATCGCGCACCGGCTGTCGACCATCGCCCAGCTGGACCGGATCATCGTCATCGATGACGGCCGGATCGTCGAGCAGGGCAGCCATGACGCGCTGCTGGCACGCGGCGGGCTTTATGCGCGCTACTGGAACCGGCAGTCTGGCGGCTTTCTTGGCACCGACGAGGCCGCCGAGTGAGCCTGTGGCGGATCGAGAGGCTGGGCCGGCGCGGCGACGGCGTGGCCCTGGGCGATCAGGGCCGCGCGCTGGCGCCGCTGTGCCTGCCCGGCGAGGTGATCGAAGGCGAGGCCGTCGATGGCCGCATCGCCAGCCCGCGCATCCTGACGCCCTCGGCCGACCGGGTGCGGCCGGTCTGCGGCCATTACCGCGCCTGCGGCGGCTGTTCGCTGATGCACGCCTCGGACGGCTTCACGACGGCGTGGAAACGGCAGGTCGTCGAGACCGCACTGGCCGCGCAGGGGCTGGCCGCGCCGGTCGCGGGGGTCCACGTCTCGCCGCCCCGGTCGCGGCGGCGGGCGGTGCTGTCGGGGCGGCGCACGAAAAAGGGCGCGCTGGTCGGCTTCCACGCCCGCGCCTCGGAGGTGATCGTCGATCTGACCGATTGCCATGTGCTGCGCCCGCAGATCACGGCCGCCCTGCCCCTGCTGCGGCGGATCGTGGCGGCGGGCGCCTCGCGCGGGGCCGAGGTGACGCTGACGGTGATCCACGGTCCCGCGGGGCTGGACGTGGCCGCGCGGGGCGGCAAGCCGCTGGATGCCGGCCTGTTCGAGGCATTGGCCCGGCTGGCCGATGAGGGCGATCTGGCGCGGCTGGACTGGGACGGCCAGCCGATCACCCGCCGCGCGCCCGCCCTGCCGATGGGCCGGGCGCAGGTCGTGCCGCCGCCCGGCGCCTTCCTGCAGGCCACCGCCGAGGGCGAGGCCGCCCTGCTGGCGGCGCTGCGCGAGATCACCCCTGGCGCCCGGCAGATCGTCGATCTGTTCGCGGGCTGCGGCACCTTCACGCTGCCGCTGGCCGAGGCCGCATCGGTCCATGCGGTCGAGGGGCTGGCCGCGCCACTGGCCGCGCTGGATGGCGGGTGGCGCGGCGCCGGCGGGCTGCACCGCGTCGCCACCGAGATTCGCGATCTGGCCCGCCGCCCGCTGCAGCCGGCCGACCTTGCCGCGTTTGACGCAATCGTGATCGACCCGCCCCGCGCCGGGGCCGAGGCGCAGTGCCGCCACATCGCCGCCTCGCCGGTGGCCACGGTCGCCTTCGTGGCCTGCGATCCGGTCAATTTCGCAAGGGATGCGCGGATTCTGGCCGAAGGCGGGCTGGCCCTGACGCGGCTCTGGATCGTCGACCAGTTCCGCTGGTCGCCGCATGTCGAACTGGCCGCAGAATTCCGGCGAAACTGGTCCGATCCGGGATTCCGTGGTAATCCTGCTGGATAACAAGACAAGAAACCATCCGAGGCAGTGATGTACAACGCGACCCGTCGGACCGTGACCCTTTCGCTGCTGGCGTTGCTGGCGGCATGCGGCGCCCCGAAATCCAAGTTCAAGACCTATGACGGCCCGGCTGTGACCCAAGTGGTCATCAACAAGGGCCAGCGGCGGATGTATCTGCTGAACAACCAGACCGTGCTGAAGTCCTATGACATCGGGCTGGGCAACGAACCGATCGGCGACAAGCAGTTCGAGGGCGACGGCAAGACCCCCGAGGGCATCTATTTCATCGACCGCTTCAACCCGCGCAGCGCCTATCACCTGTCGGTCGGCATTTCCTACCCCAACGAAGAGGACAAGGCCTATGCCGACTCCTTCGGCCTGGCTCCGGGCGGCGACATCTTCATTCACGGCTGGGGCCCCGAGGGCAACGTGAAGGCCCCGAAGATGCGCGACTGGACGGCGGGGTGCATCGCGATCAAGGACGACGAGATCGAGGACGTCTATGCGATGGTGAGGGGCGGCGTGCCCGTCATCATCAATCCCTGAGGTCTGCCCCGGCCCGCGACGGGCGCCATCCATGAAGAAGGCCCCGGTCCGGACCGGGGCTTTTGCGTTGCGGCGACCGCGGCGGGGCGATCAGCTGCCCACCAGCAGCGTCCACCAGACCTTGCCCGAAGGCTCCTGATACCAGGCGAAGCCCAGGTTGCGCGCGGCGGGGTCCATGATCACGTCGCGGGTGTCCCGCGTCGTCATCCAGGCGTTCAGCGTCTGGATGTCGTTCTCGTAGGTCTCCGAGATGTTCTCGCCGACGAGGGTGCCGAAATAGCCCTGCCGCCGCGCGCGATCGAGGGGCGACGACCCGTCCGAGCCCCAGTGCCAGGCGCGGTTCTGCGCGGCCATGTCGCGCGAATGGGCCAGCGCCGCCGCATCAAGCTGCGGATTTGCCATCACCGGCGGCAGCGCGATGTTCGCCCGCAGGGTGTTGATCTGCTGCAACACACGCCCGGGAATTTCCGCCGCCTCGCGTTCGTCGATGCGATAGGCGACCGGCAGCGGCTGGCCATCCGGGCCAAGCTGAACCGGCGTCTGCGGCTGGCAGGCCGCCAGCGCGATCAGCGAAAGCGCCGCAAGTACCTTGAAGTTCATCATTTTCGGCATCCCTCGTGTGCATTTGGCCGCAGATGTATCGAATGCCGCGCCATGCTACAAACCCAACACTTCGTGAGGCGGTCCGGTGTTGCGCCTGTGCCGCTGACGGCAGTTTGAATTGAGTGAAGGCCGGAATTGGCGTATGTCGGCAGCAGTCCGCGCGAGGCGGAGCAGTCAAGGCCGTCTGTCGAGAACGGCTGTCAACGAAGGACATATGTGATGAGCAGAACCCCCGCCTTCAACCGCCGGGCGTTTCTTGGTTCGGCCGCCGCCCTGGGTGCGGCGGGCCTTGCGCTGCCGGCGATGGGGCAGCAGATCGACCCCTATACGGGCCAGCCGATCGTCGGCGCCACCCCCGGCGCCACGCCCGATGCCGGCGCCGTGCAATACGAGGCCGAGGCCAACCAGCGCCACAACATCTCCAGCTTCCGGGCGCAGGACTGGCGGCCCTATTTCGATAACCTGACAAATGGCGCGGTCCTGTGCGACCTGACGTCGCGCGCGGTGCATTTCTGGTCCGAGGACGAAAGCGTCTATCGCCTCTATCCCTCGTCGATCCCGGTCAGCAAGGACCTGACCCGCACCGGCCGCACCGAGATCATCAAGAAGGTCGTGGGCCCCAGCTGGGCCCCGACGCCCGAGATGAAGGCCCGCAACCCCGAGTGGCCGGACTTCGTGCCGCCGGGCCCCGACAACCCGCTTGGCACCCACGCGCTGTGGCTGAGCTGGCAGTACTACCGCCTGCATGGCACCCACGATACCCGCAAGATCGGCCGCAAATCCTCGAACGGCTGCATCGGGCTGTATAACGAGCATATCAAGGAACTCTACGACCTGACCAAGATCGGCACGCAGGTCCTGCTGATCTGATCCTGCCGCGCGGAAAAGGAAAGGACAGGGGGGCCGGCGGCCCCCTCTGTTGATGTCGCGCGCCGCGACCCGGACAGGCCGCGCGGGCCGGCCTTTTGGCGCCGCTAGATCCAGCCGCCCAGATTGTCGCGGATGACGTTCAGCATCACCTCGACATGGGCCGGATCGTCGTTGAGGCAGGGGATGTAGGTGAAGTCCCTGCCGCCCGCATGCTCGAAGCTTTCGCGGATCTCGCCGTTGATTTCCTCCAGCGTCTCGATGCAGTCCGAGGCGAAGGCGGGCGAGATCACGGCGATGTCGGTCTGGCCGGCCTGCGCCAGTTCGGCAACATGCTCGACCGTGTAGGGGCGCAGCCACTCCTCGCGGCCGAAGACTGACTGGAAGGTGGTGTCGATGATGCCGTCCGGCCAGCCAAGCGCCTCTTGCAGCAGGCGCGAGGTCTTCTGGCACTGACAGTGATACGGGTCGCCCTGCATCAGATAGCGTTTCGGCATGCCGTGATAGGACGCCACCAGCTTGCCCGGCACGCGGTCGCCCAGGGTCCGGCGCACGCTGCCGGCCAGCGCGGCGATATAGTCGGGCCGGTCGAAATAGGGGTCGCAGGTCCGCACCGAGGGCTGCCAGGTCTGTGCCATCAGCGCCCGGAACAGCTGGTCGTTGGCGGTGGCCGAGGTGGCGCCGGCATATTGCGGGTAAAGCGGCAGGAACAGGATCCGGCGGCAGCCGGCCTTGACCATGCGATCCAGCACCTCCTCGGTCGAGGGCTTGCCGTAGCGCATGCAGAACTCGACCATCACCGCCTCGCCCCATTCGGCATGGGCGCGGGCGCGCAGCGCCTCGGTCTGGTCCCGGGTGATCGTCATCAGCGGGCTTTCACCCTTCTCCTCGTTCCAGATCAGCCTGTAGTTCGCACCCGAGGTGAAGGGCCGCTTGGTCAGGATGATGGTCTGCAGCAGCGGCTGCCATTTCCAGCGCGGCAGGTCGATGACCCGGCGATCCGACAGGAACTCGTTCAGATAGCGGCGCATCGACCAGTAGTCATAACCCTCGGGCGTGCCGAGATTGGCGATCAGGATGCCGATCCTTGCGGCAGGGATCGCGGGATGGTCGGCGGGCGCGTGGGCTGGCTTCATGGGGTCTTCCTGATGTCGTTCAGCGCGTCGGCAAGGCGGGTCTGTGCCGAGCCGGGGCGCAGCGGTCTGGGTTGGGTGTCGGATGGCGCCCATCCGGTCAGAAAGACCAGATCGAAGGTGGCGGCAACACGGGACGGATCGTCGCGGTCGGCATGGTCCTGTTCCATGATCGCGGCGGCGCGGGCCAGCACCGCGCGGCGCGTCGGCCGGCGCAGGCGGGCGGCCATCGCATTGCCCTCGCCCATCGCGCGCAGGTCGCGGGCAAGGTGGAACAGGTCGCGATAGCTGGCGCGCTGGCTCACCAGATCGGCGACCGGCAGCGCCAGCCCGGCCCGGTGCAGCAGCGCGCCCAGGTCGCGGATATCGCCCATCGGCAGTACCCGCGGCGCCAGCCCGCCCGAGACCTCGGCCTCGGCGCGCGTCAGGGCGGCGCGCAGTTCGTGCAGGGTCTGGCCGCCCGCGCAGGCGCCGAGGAACAGCCCGTCCTCGACCAGGGCGCGGCGGCACTGGATCAGCTGGCCCACCGGGTCGTCGGCCCAGTGCAGCGCCATCGCATGGATCACCAGGTCGTGGGCTTCGGCGTCCAGCGCCAGGGTGGCCGCGTCGGGCACCACCCGCGCGCGGGGAAAGCGCGCCGCCCAGAAATCGGGAAAACCGGTGACGATGGCGGGCCGCATAAACGATCTGTTAATCTCGTTCAGCCTATCCTCGATCTCGTCGGCGGCGATCCGGTGCAGCACGTCGGCATGGCCTTGGCGAAGGGCCCGTTCGCGCTGGCGCAGCAACGCCGTGCGGTCGGTCATTCGGGGCTGCGGCACGGGTGAAGGGGTGATCATGGTGCAGGAACATAGGGTGCTTCGCGCGGCGATGAAAGGCGCGCTGCGCCTGCTGTATCCGCCGCAATGCCTTGGCTGCGGACAGCCGGTCACGGTGTCGGGCGACGGCGGGGTCGAGCTGTGCCCCGACTGCTGGCGCGACACGCAGTTCATCACCGGCAGCTGCTGTTCGCGCTGCGGGGCGCCGCAGCCCGATGACGGGACCGGCGGGCATGACGAATCGCTCATCTGCGACGACTGCATGTCGGTCGCGCGGCCCTGGCGGCACGGCCGGGCCGCGATGGTCTATGGCGGCACCGGCCGTCAGCTTGTGCTGGCGCTGAAGCATGGCGACCGGCCGGACCTCGCGCCGGCGCTGGCGGCCTGGCTGTCGCGGGCGGCGGCGCCGCTGATCCGGCCCGGCATGGTGGTGACGCCGGTGCCGCTGCATGTGCGTCGCCACCTGAAGCGGCGCTACAACCAGGCGGCACTGGTCTCGACCCATCTGGCGCGGGCGCGGCGGCTTGACCACCAGCCCGACCTTCTGATCCGCCACCGCTATACCGAGGGGCAGGACCATCGCAGCGTCAGCGACCGCTTCGCCAATCTCGAGGGGGCGATCTCGGTCAATCCCCGCCGCGCCCGCCATGTCGAGGGCCGCGCGGTGCTGCTGATCGACGACGTGATGACCTCGGGGGCGACGCTGGCGGCCGCGGCCGAGGCGCTGCTGGCGGCGGGTTCGGGACCGATTTCGGTCGCGGTGCTGGCGCGCGCCGTCAAGGATGCCTAGATCGGGGCAGAGACCACGCACAGGACCCGACATGACCGCGACCCCGACCATCGTCATCTACGCCACCCGCAGCTGCCCCTTCTGCATCCAGGCGAAATCCCTGCTGCGCGAGAAGGGCGTCGCCTTCGAGGAAATCGACGTGGGCGCCGAACCGCAGCGCCGGGCCGAGATGATGCAGCGCGCCAGGGGCCGCCGCACCGTGCCGCAGATCTTCGTGGGCGATGTCCATGTCGGCGGCTGCGACGACCTCTATGCGCTCGATCGCAGCGGCAGGCTGGACCCGCTGCTGGCCGGATCCGCCGGATGAGCGACGCGGCGGAACTGCGGGCGGGCCTCGTCCAGCTGACGGTCGGCGACGATCCGCTGGAGAACCTGACCCGCACCATCCCCCTGATCCGCGCGGCGGCCGCCGAGGGCGCCCGGCTGGTACTGACGCCCGAGGCCACCAACCTGCTGTCGCCCGACCGCGCCCGCCAACAGAAGGTGCTGCACCCCGAGGCGACCGACCCCACCCTGTCGGCGCTGCGCGCCGAGGCGCGCGCGGCGGGGATCTGGCTTCTGATCGGCTCGCTGGCGCTGAAATCGGGCGATGCGGATGACCGCTTCGTGAACCGCAGCGTCCTGATCGACCCCGCGGGCGGGATCGTGGCCCGATACGACAAGCTGCACATGTTCGACGTGCAGATCTCGGAGACCGAGACCTATCGCGAAAGCGCCGCCTATCGCCCCGGCAACCGGGCGGTGCTGGCCGGGATGGACGGGCTGCACCTGGGCATGACGATCTGCTACGACCTGCGCTTTCCGCATCTCTACCGCCGGCTGGCACAGGCGGGCGCGCGCATCCTGACGGTGCCCTCGGCCTTCAACCCGACCACCGGCGAGGCCCATTGGGAGGTGTTGCTGCGTGCCCGCGCCATCGAGACGGGCTGCTTCGTGCTGGCGCCCGCGCAATGCGGCACCCATCCCGCCCCCCACAGCCCCGACCGCCCGCCGCGCCGCAGCCACGGCCATTCGCTGGCCGTCGATCCCTGGGGCCGGGTCCTGGCCGATGGCGGCGTGACACCGGGTGTGACCATTGTTCGGCTTGACCTCGGGGCGGTGGACAGGGCACGGTCGCGCATTCCGTCCCTGACCCATGACCGGGCCTTCGAAGGTCCCTGAGCCCGTGAACAAGCCCGTGACCGACATCGACAAGCCGCAATCGAACGACCGCCTGGCCGCCAGCCTTTTCGCGGAAGTCCTGATCGCGGACCAGCTGTCGCGCAACCTGATCAGCAAGGCGCTGCCGCGCGGCATGCAGATCTCGCATTTTTCGGTGCTGAACCTGCTGGCGCATGTCAACGAGGAACGCACCCCCGCCCAGCTGGCCGAGGCGTTCCACGTCACCCGCGGGGCGATGACCAACACCCTGTCGCGGCTGGAATGGGCCGGCCACATCCATATTCGCCCCGACTGGGACGATGCGCGGCGCAAGTTCGTGTCGATCAGCCCGGCCGGCCGCGCCGCCCGCGACGCGGCGATCGCCGCCTTCATGCCGCTGATCGCCGATGTGGTGCGCGACATCGGCGCCGAACGGGTGCGCGGCGCCCTGCCTGTGCTGCGCGAGCTGCGGATCCGGCTGGAAGGCGGGCCGGCCTAGCTCAGTCCGGCCGGCGCACCGTCAGGATGTAGTTTACCGCGAGATCGCGGTCCGAGAGGTGCCAGTCGAAGCGCAGCGGATCGAAGACCATGCCGCGCCGGTCGACGACGGCCAGCCCGGCGCCCCCCGCCATCGCGGCCAGTTCGTCCGGGGTTATGAAGCGCCGCCAGTCATGCGTTCCGCGCGGCAGCCAGCGCAGCAGCCACTCCGCCCCGACGATCGCCGCGGCAAAGCTGCGGGCGGTGCGGTTGAGGGTCGAGACGATGACCAGCCCCCCCGGCCGCACCAGATCGCGGCAGGTCGCGACGAACCCGGCCGGGTCGGCGACATGCTCGACGATCTCAAGCGCCAGGACGACATCGAAGACCTCGCCCTGCGCGGCCAGCGCCTCGGCCGTGGTGGCGCGATAGTCGATCGTCAGGCCCATCTGGCGGGCATGTAGCCGCGCCACCTCGATATTGGCCTCGGCCGCATCGGCGCCGGTGACATCCGCGCCCAGCCGGCACATCGGCTCGGCGACCAGACCGCCGCCGCAGCCGATATCGAGGATGCGCAGCCCGGCGAAGGGGTTCGGCCCGCGCCGGTCTGCCCCGAGGTCGGCGGCGATCTGCGTGGCGACATAGTCCAGCCGCAGCGGGTTCATCAGGTGCAGCGGCCGGAACTTGCCGACCGGATCCCACCATTCCGCCGCCATGGCCTCGAATTTCGCGATTTCGGCCGGATCGATGCTGCTCATGCGATGGTCCTTCTGGCGGGCGCCCCGCCTTGGTCCTATACTGGCAGGATGGACAGAATGGCAGGGCAAATCTCCGCGACACATGGCCGCCTTCACACGGCGGCCGAGCCTTATGACCAGCGCATGCTGGATGTCGGCGACGGCCACAGCCTCTATGTCGAGCAGGGCGGCAGGCCCGATGGCCGCGCGGTGCTGGTGCTGCATGGCGGTCCGGGCGGCGGCTGCAGCCCGTTCATGCGCCGCTTCTTCGACCCCTCGCATTACCGCAGCGTGCTGTTCGACCAGCGCGGTTGCGGCCGCTCGCGCCCCACGGCCTCGGTCGAGGCCAACACCACCCAGCACCTGATCGCCGATATCGAGCGGATCCGCCACGAGCTGGGGATCGAGGACTGGCTGCTGTTCGGCGGCAGCTGGGGCGCGACTCTTGCGCTTGCCTATGCCGAGTCCCATCCCGCTCGGGTCAGCGGGCTGGTGCTGCGCGGCGTGTTCCTGGGCCGGCAGAGCGAGCTGGACTGGTTCTATGGCGGCGGCGCGGGGCGGTTCTTTCCCGACCTCTGGGCGCGGTTCCAGGAGCCGATCCCCGAGGCCGAGCGCCATGACATGATCGCGGCCTACCACAGCCGCCTGTTCTGCGGCGACACCGGCCGACAGGGCCGCTACGCGCTGCCCTGGCTGATGTGGGAAAACGCGCTGGCGGGGCTTCAGGCGGCGCCGGTCAGCCACGCGCCGGCCGATTACGCCCGCGCCTTCGCGCGGCTCGAGAACCATTACTTCCGGCATGGCTGCTTTCTCGAGGACAACCAGCTGCTGCGCGACCGGTACCGGATCGAGCATCTGCGCGCGGTGATCGTGCAGGGTCGCTATGACATGGTCTGCCCGCCCGCCACCGCGCACGAACTGGCGCAGGGCTGGCCGGGCTGCGACCTGCGCATCGTGCCCGCCTCGGGCCACGCCCTGTCCGAGCCGCGCATCTCGGCCGAGCTGGTCTCGGTCATGGACATGATCCGCGACGAGGACCGTCGCGAAACCGGCGAAGGAACCCCATGATCCTGACATTCCTGGCGTTTCTTGTGGCCAGCGGCGCGGCGGCCTCGACCGGCGCGATCTTCAAGCCGGGGCCGTGGTATGACGGCCTCAGGAAGCCCTGGTTCACCCCGCCCGACTGGGTCTTTCCGCTGGCCTGGACGACGATCTACCTGCTGTCCGCCTGGGCCGCGACGCGCATCGCGCAGCGCCCCGAGGCCGGGCCCGCGCTGGCCGTCTGGGCGGCGCAGATCGCGCTGAACACGCTGTGGACGCCGGTCTTCTTCGGCGCGCACCGGATGGCGGGCGGCATGGTGGTGATGGTGCTGTTGTGGTGTGCGGTGGTGGCGACCACGCTGGCCTTCTGGCGGCTGGACGCCGTGGCCGGGGCGATGCTGCTGCCCTATGTCGTCTGGGTGTGCATCGCGGCGGCGCTGAACTGGCGCGTCTGGCGCGACAACCCGGGCGCCGGGGCGCGCTGATCCGGCCGCCCGTCAGGTGGCGGCGCGGCGCGCGATCTCGGCCAGGTCCGCATCCAGCGCCGGTGCCTCGACCGACATGGCGTCCGCGATCTTCCGCAGGCCATGGCGCCAGTCCAGCCGCCGCAGGGCCATGCGGTGATTCTGGCGGGCCTGTTCGGGTGTCCAGGCGGCGACCGCCTCGGCGATGGCGGCCAGGTTGTGGCGCAGGTCCACGCGGTCGAATTCCAGCGTCGCGCCCGGCCAGAACAGGTTGCGATAGGTACTGTCGCGCCCGGGCTGGACCCCGGCGATCGAACAGCCCGCGGCCAGCGCATCGGTCCAGCGGGCGGTGATGTATTCCTTGGTCGGGTGGGTGTTCGGCTCGGCCGAAACGAGGTTGGTGTGGGCGGTCAGGAACTTGGCGGTCCCGTAGGAGGCCATGATCGCGCGCAGGTTCTGGGCCAGATCGGCGTGATAGGGCGGCCGCCCCGCAAAGCGCAGCCCGAACTCGGCCGCGGCGGCCGCGGTGCGGTCGTCGTCGTCCCAGTCCTGCGGCTGGCGCCCGAGACGCAGCAGGTCCACCGGCCGGTCGGCCCGGTCGGTGCCCTGCCCCAGCACGTCCGCGCCCCAGTTCAGCGCGGTCACCGGCCGCCCGGTCGCACGGCGGTAGTAGGCACGCTCTTCCTCGCGGATGATGAACAGATGGTCGATGCCCTGGAACTCGATCCCGCGGACATTCCGGTCCTCCCAGAACGAATCGATGATCCAGCCGACCACGAATCGGTAGTCGCCCCGGAACGCGCCGCTCTGCCGCAGCTTGGTGATGTCCGAGGGGCCGTAAAGCAGGGCCAGCAGGCCGGCATCCTCGCGGCCCCGGCCACGCGGGCGCATGCCCCACAGCTTGCGGACCTTGCCGGGATAGGCGGCCGGGTACTCCACCACGCGCCCGCCGAAGAGGCGCGCGGCCAGATGGCCAAGGCCCACAATCGGCGCCCAGCCGGCCGCGGTTCCGGGCGGGAGTGCAACGTCGATACGGGTCATGAAATCACTTCGCAGGGGTCGTCATGGGTCATGGCGAGGGGTCGGATCGTCCTGTCTGGCCGGCACCTGTCGACACATGCTTGCATTTCCCGCAGACGGCGTCTATATGCAAGCCAACAGCGGCGCAGGCTTCCACCCCCTGCCCACCGGACGCTTTCGCATGGGCCCGCTGCGGGCCCTTTTTCGTATCTGCAAGGATGTCATGTCCAACGACCTGATCGCCAAGACCGCCATCGACCGGCGCCTCGCCGAGATCATCGCCCCGGTGATCGAGGATCTGGGGTTCGAACTGGTGCGCGTCCGCCTGCAGGGCGGCAAGACGGCGACGCTTCAGATCATGGCCGACCGACCCGAGGGCGGCATCAACGTCGATGATTGCGGCGACATCTCGGTCGCGGTCAGCGCCACGCTGGATGTCGAGGACCCGATCGAGGACAACTACCATCTGGAGGTCAGCAGCCCCGGCATCGACCGCCCGCTGACCCGGATGAAGGATTTCGAGGCCTTCGAGGGCTACGAGGCCAAGCTGGAGACCAACCAGGCCATCGACGGGCGCAAGCGGTGGAAGGGCATCCTGGCAGGCGTCGAAGGCGACGAGGTGTTGCTGAACATCGAGGAGGGCGGCGCGGTGCAGACCATCGGGCTGAACTTCGACTGGCTCAGCGACGCCAAGCTGGTGCTGACCGACGAGCTGATCCGCGAGATGCTGCGCCAGAAGAAAGAGGCCGGGATCGAGATCGACCACCTGGACGAGGACGCCTTCGACGCGATCGAGGCCGAAGCCGACTCCGATGGTGAGACAGAAGACAACGAGGGCGCCGAGGGCGCCGATACGAAGGAGTAAGTGATGGCGATCACCTCTGCCAACCAGCTGGAGCTGCTGCAGACCGCCGAGGCGGTGGCACGCGAGAAGATGATCGAGCCCGAGCTGGTCATCGAGGCGATGGAGGACAGCCTCGCACGAGCCGCCAAGTCCCGCTATGGCGCCGAGATGGACATCCGCGTGAAGATCGACCGCCGCACCGGCAACGCGACCTTCACCCGCGTCCGCACCGTGGTCGAGGATGACGCCGTCGAGAATTACCAGGCCGAACTGACCGTCGCGCAGGCTCGCCCCTATCTGGACGATCCCAAGGTCGGCGACGAGATCGTGGACGAGGTGCCGCCGGTCGAACTGGGCCGGATCGCCGCGCAATCGGCCAAGCAGGTGATCCTGCAGCGCGTCCGCGAGGCCGAGCGCGACCGCCAGTACGAGGAATTCAAGGACCGGGCCGGCACGATCATCAACGGCGTCGTCAAGCGCGAGGAATACGGCAACATCATCGTCGATGTCGGCCGCGGCGAGGCGATCCTGCGCCGCAACGAGAAGATCGGCCGCGAAAGCTATCGCCCGAACGACCGCATCCGCGCCTATGTCAAGGATGTCCGCCGCGAGACCCGCGGCCCGCAGATCTTCCTGTCGCGCACCGACCCGCAATTCATGGCCGAGCTGTTCAAGATGGAGGTGCCCGAGATCTATGACGGCATCATCGAGATCAAGGCCGTCGCCCGCGATCCGGGTTCGCGCGCCAAGATCGCCGTCATCAGCTATGACAACTCGATCGACCCCGTGGGCGCCTGCGTCGGCATGCGCGGCAGCCGCGTGCAGGCCGTCGTCGGCGAGTTGCAGGGCGAGAAGATCGACATCATTCCCTGGAACGAGGATCAGGCGACCTTCCTGGTGAACGCCCTGCAACCTGCCGAGGTCAGCAAGGTCGTCATCGACGAGGAAGCCGGCAAGATCGAGGTGGTGGTCCCCGACGAGCAGCTGTCCCTGGCCATCGGCCGGCGCGGCCAGAACGTGCGGCTGGCCAGCCAGCTGACCGGCCTCGACATCGACATCCTCACCGAGGAAGAGGAATCCAAGCGCCGTCAGGCCGAGTTCAACACCCGCACCCAGCTGTTCATGGAGGCGCTGGATCTCGACGAGTTCTTCGCGCAGTTGCTGGTCGCCGAAGGCTTCACCGATCTGGAGGAGGTGGCCTATGTCGATCAGGACGAGCTGCTGTCCATCGACGGCGTGGACGAGGGCACCGCGCAGGAGCTGCAGGCCCGCGCCCGCGACGTGCTGGAAGCCCGCGCCAAGGCGGCGCTGGATAGTGCCCGCGCGCTTGGGGCCGAGGACAGCCTCATTGAATTCGAGGGGCTGACACCCCAGATGGTTGAGGCGCTGGCCAAGGACGGCATCAAGACCCTGGAAGACTTCGCGACCTGCGCCGACTGGGAACTGGCCGGCGGCTGGACGACCTCGAACGGGCAGCGCGTCAAGGACGACGGCTTGCTGGAGCCTTTCGAGGTCAGCCTCGAGGAGGCCCAGACGATGGTGATGACCGCGCGCGTCATGCTGGGCTGGGTCGATCCCACCGAACTTGACGCCGCCCCCGAGGACACGGACGGCGAGACCGGTGACGAGCCCAGCGAGGAGGCCGGGGCGTGATGCCCCGGATCGGTGCGCATGGGTCGCGGGGGCCAGCTGAAGGATCGTGACGAACCGGAACGGCGCTGCATCGTCACCGGCGAGGTGCAGCCCAAGCGGGGGCTGATCCGCTTTGTGGTCGGGCCGGACGGCCAGATCGCGCCCGACCTTGCCGACAAGCTGCCCGGTCGCGGCATCTGGGTGGCGGCGGACCGCGCGGCTCTGGACAAGGCGGCCGCCAGGGGATTGTTCGCGCGCGCGGCCAGGGCCCCGGTCCGCGTGCCCGAGGGCCTGACCGATCTGGTCGAGGCAGGGATCGCGAAACGGCTGGTCGAACTGGTCTCGCTGACCCGCAAGTCGGGCCGCGCCGTGGCCGGGTTCGAGAAGGTCAAGGGCTGGCTCGCGGAGGGGCGCGCAAAGGTGCTGCTGCAGGCCAGCGACGGATCGGAACGCGGCAAGGGCAAGCTGTGGACGCCCACCGGCGGACGCTGGTTCGGCTGCCTGACCGCGTCAGAATTGGGTTTGTCCTTCGGGCGCGATCATGTCATACACGGCGCGCTTGCGGCGGGTGGCCTGACGGACAAGGTGATCTTGGAAGCCGGCAGACTGACGGGTCTGCGCGGGCATGACGACGGCAATGCGGCCGTCGGGAAGGAATGAAGACGCAGATGAGCGACAAAGACGGAAAATCGACCCTTGGCCTTGGCGGTGGCACCGGCGGCCGTCCGGGTCAGGTTAAGCAAAGCTTCAGCCACGGCCGCACCAAGAATGTGGTCGTCGAGACCAAGCGCAAGCGCGTCGTGGTGCCCAAGACCGGCGCCGCGCAGACCGGCGTGGTCGACAAGGCCAAGTCGCCGCTGGTGTCGAAACATGCCAGCGATCCGTCCAAGCGCCCGGCCGGGATCTCGGAAGCCGAGATGGAGCGCCGCCTGAAGGCCCTTGCCGCCGCCAAGGCGCGCGAGGCCGATGACGCGGCACAGCGTCTGGCCGAGGAAAAGGCCCGCGAGGAGGAACGCGAGCGTCGCCGCGCCGAGATCGAGGCCAAGGCCCGCGAAGAACAGGAACGCGAAGAGGCCCAGAAGGCCAAGGCGCTGGCCGAGGGGCAGGCCGTGCAGGACGCCGCCGACGAGGCCCGCCGCAAGGCCGAGCCGCGGCAGGAGCGTCCCAAGCCGGGCGCCGCCGCGACCGCCAGGCCCGCCGCGCCCGATCAGGCCGCGATCGAGGCCGCGGCCTCGCGCGCCGAGACCAAGGGCGTCAGCACCGGCGTGGCGCGCAAGCCGGAACGCACCGAACGCGCCGATCGCGACAAGACCGCCAAGACCAAGACGGACGACAACCGCCGCGGCGGCAAGCTGTCGCTGAACCAGGCGCTCAACGGCGAGGGCGGCCGCCAGCGCAGCATGGCCGCCATGAAGCGCAAGCAGGAACGCACCCGCCAGAAGGCGATGGGCCAGTCGGTCCGTCCCGAAAAGCAGGTGCGCGAGGTTCGCCTGCCGGAAACCATCGTGGTGCAGGAACTCGCCAACCGGATGGCCGAACGCGCCGCCGACGTGGTCAAGTCGCTGATGAAGATGGGCATGATGGTCACCATCAACCAGCCCATCGACGCCGACACGGCCGAACTGGTGATCGAGGAATTCGGCCACAAGGTGCTGCGCGTCAGCGACAGCGATGTCGAGCAGGTGATCGTGTCGGTCGATGACAAGGACGAGGATCTGCATCCCCGCCCGCCGATCATCACTATCATGGGTCATGTCGACCACGGCAAGACCTCGCTGCTGGACGCCATCCGCCACGCCAATGTCGTGTCGGGCGAGGCGGGCGGCATCACCCAGCATATCGGCGCCTACCAGGTGACGACCGAGTCGGGGGCGGTGCTGACCTTCCTCGACACGCCCGGCCACGCGGCCTTCACCTCGATGCGGGCGCGCGGCGCCCAGGTCACCGACATCGTCGTGCTGGTGGTCGCCGCCGACGACGCGGTGATGCCGCAGACCATCGAGGCCATCAACCACGCCAAGGCCGCCAAGGTGCCCATGATCGTGGCGATCAACAAGGTCGACAAGCCCGACGCCGATCCCGACAGGGTGCGCACCTCGCTGCTGCACCAGGAGGTCGTGGTCGAGAAGATGTCGGGCGACGTGCAGGATGTCGAGGTCTCGGCCAAGACCGGACAGGGGCTTGACGACCTGCTGGAGGCGATCGCCCTTCAGGCCGAGATCCTGGAACTGAAGGCCAACCCGGAACGCGCCGCACAGGGCGCCGTGATCGAGGCCCAGCTGGATGTCGGCCGAGGCCCGGTCGCGACCGTGCTGGTCCAGAACGGCACGCTGAAGCGCGGCGACATCTTCGTGGTCGGCGAACAATGGGGCAAGGTCCGCGCGCTGATCGACGACAAGGGCAACCGCGTCGACGAAGCCGGCCCGTCGGTCCCGGTCGAGGTCCTGGGCCTGAACGGCACACCCGAGGCCGGCGACGTGCTGAACGTGGTCGAGACCGAGGCGCAGGCCCGCGAGATCGCCGACTACCGCGAGCAGGCCTCGAAGGACAAGCGCGCGGCCGCCGGTGCGGCGACCACGCTGGAACAGCTGATGGCCAAGGCCAAGGCGGATGAAAGCGTCGCGGAACTGCCGGTGGTCGTCAAGGCCGACGTGCAGGGCTCGGCCGAGGCGATCGTGCAGGCGCTGGAAAAGGTCGGCAACGACGAGGTGCGCGTGCGCGTGCTGCATTACGGCGTCGGCGCGATCACCGAGTCCGACATCGGGCTGGCCGAGGCCAGCAATGCCCCGGTGATCGGCTTCAACGTCCGCGCCAACGCGCCGGCCCGCAACAGCGCCAACCAGAAGGGCGTCGAGATCCGCTACTACTCGGTGATCTACGACCTGGTGGACGACATCAAGGCCGCCGCCTCGGGCCTGCTGTCTGCCGAAGTCCGCGAGAACTTCATCGGCTATGCCGAGATCCGCGAAGTCTTCAAGGTCACCGGCGTCGGCAAGGTCGCGGGCTGCCTGGTCACCGAGGGGATCGCCCGGCGGTCGGCCGGCGTCCGCCTGCTGCGCGACAACGTGGTGATCCACGAAGGCACGCTGAAGACGCTGAAGCGCTTCAAGGACGAGGTCAAGGAAGTGCAGTCCGGCCAGGAATGCGGCATGGCCTTCGAGAATTACGACGACATCCGCCCCGGCGACGTCATCGAGATCTTCGAGCGCGAGGAAGTCGAGCGCACGCTGTAGGCCGCGCGCCCGGGACAAGACCGGCAGGGCCGTCCGCGATCGCCTCGCGGGCGGCCTTCGCATGTCACGGGGCGGCGGCGCGGTTCAGCGGATCGTGTAGCCGCCATCCGCGACCAGCGTGGCGCCATTGATGATGCCCGCATCGGCCGAGGCCAGATACAGCGCCGCTGCCGCGATCTCGCGCGGTTGGGCAAAGCGGCCCACCGGGATCTCGCGCCGGGCCTGTTCGCCCTTTTCGCCCGACCAGCCGACCAGCGCCATCGGCGTCTCGACCACGGTCGGCGCGATCGCGTTGGCGGTGATGCCGTGCCGCGCCCATTCCACCGCCATCACCTGCGTCAGGTTGATCAGCCCGGCCTTGCTGGCCCCGTAGGCCGCATGTTCGGCGATCGCCACGATCCCGGCCTGCGAGGCCAGGTTGATGATCCGCCCCCGCCCCGAGCGTTTCAGCCAAGGCAGCGCGGCTGCCGCCGCCAGCCAGGGTGCCCGCAGGTTGATCTGCAGGGTGCGGTCCCAGGCCTCGACATCGACCGCCTCCAGCGGGAAGACGATCCCGAGGCCGGCATTGTTGACAAGAATGTCCAGGCCCATCGTCCGGCCGACCTCGTCGATGCAGGCCGCGATCTGCGCCGGGTCGCCCAGATCGACGGTGAAGGCCCGGTGATCCGCGCCCAGCCGGCAGGCCAGGTCCTGCGGGTCCTGCCGGTCGACAAGCGCAAGCCGTGCGCCGGCCGCGGCAAAACCCTCGGCCAGGGCGGTGCCGATGCCGCCCGCGGCCCCGGTGATCAGGGCGGTCAGCCCGCTGAGATCGGTCATCCACTCCTCCTCTGCCGCGCGTCGGCCTGCGTCAGATGTCGAAATTCGAGGGCAGCACGATCATGTCGCGGATCGTCACATTGCGCGGGCGCGACAGCATGAACAGGATGGCCTCGGCGACCTCGGACGGCTCGATCAGCGCGCCGTTTTCCTTGGCCTTGCGCAAATTCTCCTCGGGCCAGTCGGCCAGCAGGGCCGAGATCACCGGGCCCGGCGACACCTGTCCCACCCGGATGCCATGCCGCATCAGCTGGCGCCGCATGGTCTGGACAAAGCAGGTGATCGCCCATTTCGACCCGGAATAGACCGGTTCCCACGGGATCGCGGAATGGCCCGCCACCGAGCAGGTCACGACGATGTCGCCGCTGCCCCGCCGGGTCATGTGGGGGATGACCGCGTGAACGTTCTTCATGACCGCATTGACGTTCAGGTTCAGCATCCGGTCGATCGCGGCGGGGTCGGCCACCTCGGACAGGTCGCCGCCGATATAGCTGCCGGCGTTGCAGTGCAGGATGTCGATATGCCCGGTCCGGGCCAGGATCTGCGGCACCATCTCGTTGCAGCTGGCCGGGTCCAGCAGATCGGTGACCTGCGCGAGGCAGTTCGCCCCGTGGCGCGCGACCAGATCGCGCAGCGCCGCCGCGTCGCGATCCACCAGGACCACGCGCGCACCCTGGGCCAGCAGCGCCTCGGCCGTGGCGAGGCCGATGCCCGACGCGCCCCCGGTGATCGCCGCCACCTTGCCTTCGAATGTCGTGCTCATCTGCATCTGTCCTTTCGCATCGTCCTGCGATCAATGGGTGGTATAGCCGCCATCGGCCTTCAGCACCGCGCCGGTGACATAGGAGGCCGCGTCCGACGCCAGGAACAGCGCGCATGTGGCCATCTCGTCGGGCGTGGCAAAGCGGCCCATGGGCGTGTTCTCGGTCCAGACGCGGTTCCACTCGGCATTCGCGATGCCCCCCGCCGTCATGTCCGAGACGACATAGCCCGGCGCCAGCGCGTTCACGCGGATGCCCCGCGCGGCATATTCGAAGGCCATCGTCACCGTCATCTGGTGGATCGCGGCCTTCGAGGCGTTGTAGGCCACCTGCAATTGCGGCTTGTTGGCGACATGGCCCGAGATCGAGCCGATATTGACCACCGACCCGCCGCCCTGATCCAGCATCGCCCGGACCGCCGCGCGGGCGATGCGGAAGGGCGCGATCAGGTTCGTTTCGGTGATATGGGCCAGCTGCGCGTCGTCGAATTCGTGGAAATCCCCGTTCGCGGCGACGCCCGCATTGTTGACCAGCACGTCCAGCCGGCCGAAACGATCCAGCGTCGCGCGCACCAGCGCGTCCGGTACGGCGGGATCGGTGACATCCCCGGCCACCCAGGCAAAGCGGTCGGGCGCGCTGGCGAGAAGCTCGCGCATCCCGTCGGTCTCGGCGCGGCCGGTCAGCATCACACGCGCGCCGGCCACGCCGAACAGCGTCGCGATGGCAAGGCCGATGCCGCGATTGCCACCGGTGACAAGCGCGACCTTTCCATCCAGGCGAAAGCGGTCAAGCGACATGATGGATCATCCTCTCATCCTTGGGGGTGCAGGCGGCGTCATAGCCGGCAAGGCAGGCGGTGACGCGCCGGATCAGCAGGGCCTGCGGGTCCAGCGGGGCAGCGGCCAGGTCGGCGGCGTCGGGCAGGAACTGGCGCCACAGCGGCAGCGGCACCTGCCGTCCGCGAAGACCCGCGACCAGCGCGGCGACGGCCGCCTCGATCGCGGGCTGCACCCAGTAATAGCGCACCCGGTCCGACAGCGAATAGTGGCGCAGCAGTCGTTGCTGCGCCGGATCGCCGCCGTAATGGCGCTGCCAGTGATCGGGCGATGCCAGCATCTGCGCCTCAACCGCATCGCGCAGCCGGCGAGAGCCGTAATCGGGCAGAAGCTCGGCCGCGATCAGGTCCAACGCATACAGCGTCTCGCGCAGGACGAATGTCAGCTCGGGGCCGACCTTCAGGATCGCGAAGCCGTCGCGCACCAGCGCAGCCAGCGCGGCCACGCCCTGATAATCGGTCGAATGCGCCTCGAACACCAGTTGCGGAGCGTCGCGCAGGACCGCGGCAAGCGGCTGCGCGGTGGCGCTGTCATAGGCGATGACGTTGTGGTTGCCGAATTCGACCCCCGGCTGCACGACGACCGCCAGGACGCGGCCAAAGGCGTCATCAAGCCCGGCCGCCGAAAACACCTCGCGGTGGATGGCGATAGTCCGGCGCGCAGCCTCGGGCGAGGTCGGAACGATGCCGTCGAGGACGTGATCGGCGCCGCCCGGCGGCGGCACCTCGGTTCCGATGACGAAGCGCGGCATCGCAGCGCCGGCCGCCTGCGCCGCATCATCGGCCACCTGCGCCAGGCGCGCGGCGCGGCGCGCGGTCGTCAGGTCGTCCAGCGCGGCGGGCTCGCCCGCGCAGCCCATGGACGCATCGAGGTGGATCTTGCCGAAGCCCGCGCCGGCATAGGCCGCGACCATGCGTCCGGCCTCGGCCATGGCGGCTTCGGCCGGCAGGTGTCGCCACGGGTTCGGGCCCAGATGATCGCCGCCCAGCAGCACCAGCCCGGCGGGACAGCCCTCTTCCGCGGCGATGCGGTGGACCAGCGCCGCGAAATCGGCAGGCGTCATGCCGGTATAGCCACCCCGATGGTTCACCTGGTTGCAGGTCGCCTCGATCAGCACCGGCTTGCCGCGGTCGCGCGCGTGCCGCAGCGCAGCGCGCAACACCAGAGGATGGGCCGAACAGACCGAGGTGATGCCCTGCGGGCTGCCGTCGCGGTGCAGCGCGGCCAGATGATCCAGCACCGCGGTCATGGCGCGCGCCGGGGCGTGGCGGCGATGAAGCGGTCCAGATCGGCGCGGGTCCCCGCCCCCTCCATCGGCCCGCGCATGGTCACGTTGCGCGCCCCGGCGGCATTGGCATAGGTCAGCGCGTCCTCGACACTCAGGCCGAGACGCCGGCAGGTGACATAGGCGCCCCCGAAACAGTCGCCGGCGCCGGTCGGATCGATCTCGTCCACCGCGAAGGCCTCGGCATGGACGGGCGGCAGGTCCGGCCGATGGACCGTCGCGCCCGCGCGGCCCTGCTTGAGGGCGACCTCGCGCACCCCCATCGCGAACAGCCTCGCCAGCGCGGCGTCGCGGCCCTCCACGCCCGACGCGCGCTGCAATTCGTCCCCCGAGGGCAACAGAAGGTCGGTCATCGCGACGATTTCGGCAAACCGTCGTTCGGTGTCGGCGCCGTAAGCCAGTTCCTTGCGCAGGTTCGGGTCCAGCGACAGCGTGCCCCCGCGCGCCTTCACGAGGCGCGCGGCGGCCTCGATCACCTCGGCGGCGCCAGCCATCACCAGCGCCGAGCCCATGACGTGCAGATGCCCGGCCCGCGCCGCCAGCGCCTCGACCGCATCGGTCCAGCCAAAGCGCGCGGCGGCCGAACGGGTGATGTTGTAGACGAAATCGCGGTCGCCATCGGGGCGATAGCGCACGAAGGCGGTGCCGGTCGGATGGTCGGGATCGACGGCGACGGCCGAGATGTCGACCCCGTCCGCGGCCAGCCGGTCGAGGGTGACCCTGCCGAAATCGTCGCGCCCGACCGCGCCGATCATCGCCGCGCTGCCGCCCACCCGGGCGCATTGGTCGATGAAGATCGCCGGGGCGCCGCTTGGGTAGGGGCCGATCATTTCGACCGGCGCCGAGAACCCCTCGCCGACCGAGGTCGCCATGATCTCGACCAGGATCTCGCCCGCGCAGATGGTCGGTCCGAGGGCGTCGGGGGCAAGGATGTTGGACATCGGCCCTGTCCTTTCGGGTGGCGATTGCGTCACGGCGGATCAGGCGCTGGCAAGGGTCAGCTTCTGGCGCTGCGCCTCGTCCCATTTCATCTCGATGAAGCGCCTGGCATGGGCGGCCAGAGGATCGTTGTCGGTCCAGGTGTCGCGCCAGATGCCGCAGGCAAGCGACAGGCCCTCGTCCACGATCGCGCGCGAGAAGCTTTCGAACACGATGTCGCGGTCATAGCCGATCTCGACCAGCGCGCGGAAGATCGCATCGAAATCGATCGTGCCGGTGCCAAGGAAGCCGCGGTAATTCTCGCCGACATGGAAATAGGTGACCCGGTCGCCGTCAAGCCGGATGGCCGCGGCGGGGTCGGGTTCCTCGATATTCATGTGGAAGCTGTCAAGATGCAGGAACACGTCGTCGCGCCCGGTATCGCGCAGGAATTTCAGCCCCTGCGCGGTGGTATTGATGAGGTTCGATTCAAAGCGGTTCACCACCTCGAGGACGATCTGCACAGCGCAGTCGCGCGCCAGTTCGGCCGTTTTCGCGATCGCCTCGACGCTGTTCTTCCAGCCGTCGTCGGTCGGCATCCGGTCGTATTTGCCGTGCCGCGAATACAGGATGCCACCCAGCCGGATGCCGCCGATGTCGCGCACCGCGCGCACCGCATCGGCCAGCAGAGCCGTGCCGCGGGCGACGGCATCGCGATCGGTCGAGGACACATCCGCATCCGCCGGCAGGCCCATCGTCACCACGATCTCGATGTCGTGGTCGCGGGCGATCCGTGCCAGCCGGTCCAGGTCGAACCTCTCGGGTCGCAGATAGGCGAATTCGATCATCCGGTAACCATGCCGGGCCGAGCTTTCCAGCGCCCGTTCAAGCCCCTCCTGGCTCTGCCCGTCGGTCCAGACGAAGGAATGGATGCCAAGTCGTCTCATGTCATGCCTCCCGGCGATGCGGAGGGCGCGGGGTCGGCGGCGCCGTCCTGAAGGATCAGTTCCGCGGTCACGTCATCGGTGACCAGCGTATCGACCAGCCCGCGACGCGAGGCCGCGCGGATGATGCGGACCTTGTGCGGCCCGGCAGCCGCAAGGATCTTTTCGGGCACGGCCATCAATGTCTCGATCTCGACACCGATGGTGCGGCCCGACAGAGGGTGATCGACCGCGTTGCCGTCGCGGTCGAGGAACCGGCCCAGCACGTCGCCGATGGCGCCCGCCGCGATCAGCTCGTCGGCGGAGCCTTCGTGCGGCATGCCGTTTGCCACCAGGAAGGACCGGCCCGACACGTCGCTGGCCGTCAGGATCGCCGCGTCCAGCCTGCGGAACCTGTCGAAGTGCTGCAGGAAATTGTCCTGCGCCAGAAAGCGGGCGCGATCCACGCCCTCGGACAGGAAGATCGGCGCGGCCAGCAGCGCATAGCTGGCCCCCAGCGCGCCCGCGAAGCCCGAGGCGATGCTGAACGAGTTGAACGAGGCGCCCTTCATGGTGCCGCCCATCATCGAGACGATCTCGAGATCGGGCCAGGATTGCGGAGGCAGCCTGCGGACCGCCTGATCCAGCGTCATGCCCCAGGACACGCCGATCGAGGACCAGCGGCGGTTGCGCAGGCTTTCGGTCAGGAAGATCGCCAGCGCCGCGCCGACCGGGCCGTGATAGTCATGCGGATCGCGCCGGGCCGGCGCGATGATGACGCGGCGCAGGCCCAGTTCGCGGCGCAGCGCCTCTTGCAGCTCGAACCGGGCGGCGAAGGGAGAATCGATCTCGACCCGCACGATGCCCAGCGATTTCGCGCGCTGGATCGCCTGGTTCACGCGCAGCCGCGTGGCGTCCATCTGGCTGGCGATCTCGGCCTGGGTCATGCCGTTGACGTAGTAGTGCCAGCACACCTCGACCGCAAAGGCGTCGCTGTCGTCCTGCGTGTCGCGCGCCTGCGGCAATGCCGTCCCTCCCCATCCGGTCGCCAGTCGATTCGTCCAGACAGTGGCATACGATACAAATGAATGGCAAGACATACATCTGAAAAATAACACTTGCATCACGGACGATACATTTGCATAGTGCCGTCGGGGAAAGCGCATGGGCGGACAGCCCGGCGTGGTGCGGACACGCGGTCCCCCAAATGATTTCAGGGAGGATGAGATGGGAATGAGACATGTATTCGGCGCATCGCTGCTGAGCCTCGCGGTGGCGACGGGCGGCGCCTTTGCGCAGGAATTGCAGATCGGAAACGAGGATTGGTGGAAAGAGGCCGGGGCGAAGTTCGATGGCGTGACGCTGCGCGGCGTCACCGAATCGACGCCGCCCTCGAACTTCATCTCGGACGTGCTGGCGCCCAAGTTCGAGGAACTGACCGGCATCCGCGTCGATGTCGAGACGACCTCGTGGGATCAGATGTATGACAAGGCGATCAAGGACATGGAGGCCGGCACCGGCATCTATGACATGATCTACATCGAACAGGACATCGTCTATGCCTACATGGCGCGCAACTTCCTGGTCGACCTGACCAAGGCGCTTGCCGACAAGCCCGACCTGAAGGCCGCAAATTACGACGAGGCGAATTTCACCACCTTCGCCGACAATTTCCGCGGCGCGAATGGCGAACTTTACGGCGTGCCGATGGAGGCCTTCATCAAGGTCTATCTGTATCGCACCGACCTGTTCAACGACCCCGAGGTGCAGGCCGCCTTCAAGGAAAAGACCGGCAAGGACCTTGCCCCCGCCACCAACCATGCCGATTATGCCGAGATCGCGCAGTTCTTCACCCAGTGGGGCAAGGACAAGGGGCTGGACCTGTGGGGCACGACCGCGCAGGCCCATACCGGACACCCGGCATCCTGGTACGAATTCTTCGAATCGGTCGCGCCGACCTATGGCGTCTACAACTGGGGCATCGACGCGGCGAACAACTATGCCGCCTCGGTTGAGAACGGCGGCACCATGAATTCGCCGGAATCGAAGGAAGCGTTGAAGTGGTGGCTGTCGATGCGTGACATCGCGCCCCCCGAATCGGTGCAGTCGACCTGGACCGAGGTGGCCACGACCTTCGCCGCGGGCCGGGCCGCGCAGGGGCTGGTCTATGGCGAGAACGCCGCATGGATCGCATCGGACGAATCGAAATCCAAGGTGGTCGGCAATGTCGGCGTCGCCCTGCCGCCGATGCAGGACGGCATCCTCGAGCAGGTCGAGGGCGGCACCGGCTATATCGGCTATTACGATGGCGGCGCCTTCGGCCTGCCGGTGACATCGAAGAACCAGGACGCGGCGCTGCTGTTCCTGCAATTCATGGCGCTGCCCGAGGTTCAGGAAGAATGGGCGGTCGCCGCACCGCGCATCACGCTGACCTCGACCTACGACTCGCCCAAGGTGGCCGAACTGAACACCGAGCTTGGCGGCTATTACGACATGCTCAAGGATCAGGGCTACCTGTTCAAGGGCGCGCCGGAATACCCGTTCCACGCCCAGGTCCGCGAGGCGACGGCGCCGATCTTCTACGACATCCTGACCGGCAAGATCGGCCCGGACGAGGGGCTGGACCAGATGGCCGCGAAGGCTGAAGAGGAACTGACCTCGCTGGGCTATCGCAAGTAGCGACCGGACCGGGCCGCCGCCCCGGCGGCGGTCCGGCTGTGAGGCCACCCCCCAGGCGACCGGCCGGCCCCAGGGCGCAACGGGCCTGCCCACAGCCGCGCCGCGCGGCACCCCATGACCTTGCCCCCGCACGAAGTCGAAGGAGAGGACGATGCAATCCAGGAAGCTGGGATGGTTGCTGCTGGCGCCGACGCTGGCCGTGCTGTTCCTGTTCGGCGTGGTGCCGTTCTTCTACGTGATCTATGTGGCGTTCCACCAGTGGAACCCCTTCGCGGCCAATCCCGAGATGATCTTCAACGGCGCCGACAACTTCCGGCAGGTGGTGTTCGACGCGGGCTTCCTGGCCTCGCTTGGCGTGACGATGGCCTTCGTCTTCTTCGCCGTCCTGACCGAGCTGATCATCGGCTATCTGCTGGCGCAGGCCTTCATGAAGGACTTTCCCGGCAAGGCGATCTTCCGCACCATCCATACCCTGCCGCTGATCATGGCGCCGATCATCGTCGGCTCGATCTGGAAGCTGATGACGACGCCCTCCATCGGCATCATCCCGCATCTTCTGGACAGCTGGTTCGGCTATGACCTCAACATCGGCCAGTCGGCCGGCGCGGCCTTTGCCATCACCGTCATCATGGATGTGTGGCACTGGACGCCGCTCGTCACGCTGACCCTGATCGCGGCCCTCGTGTCGCTGCCGCCCGACCCGTTCGAGCAAGCCCAGATCGACGGCGCCAACAAGCGGCAGATCTTCTGGCACATCACCCTTCCGATGATCGCCCCGGCCGTCGTCGCCACCGTCTTCATCCGGCTGATGGACGCGCTGCGCACGGTGGACGAGGTGCTGATGCTGACCGGCGGCGGCCCAGGCTCGGCCACCCGCTATGTCGGGGTGCACATCTTCAAGGAGGTCTTTCCGCGTACCAATTACGGCTATGGCTCGGCGGTGTCGGTGATCGTCCTATACCTGACCATCGTGGTCTGCTGGCTGCTTTATGTCGGCATGCTGGCCCCCCGCAACACGAAGAAGGGCTGATCCGATGCGGCGCAAGAATCCGTGGCTGTCGATCCTGTTCTGGATCTTCATCAGCTTCCTGACGCTGTTCCCGATCTACTGGCTGTTCGTGGTGTCGGTGAAACCCGCGGTCGAGCTGTTCTCGACCCCCGACGTGATCCTCCGCAGCGTCTACTGGCAGAACTACATCGACGTGCTGAACGACCGCACGCTGCGCGAATACATGCTGAACTCGCTGATCATCTCGACCGGCAACGCGCTGCTCTGCACCACGCTTGGCTTTTTCGCCTGCTATGCGCTGTCGCGCTTTGACCTTAGCGGCAAGGAATCGATCTTCTTCTGGACGATCACCAACCGCATGGCGCCGCCCGCGGTGTTCCTGCTGCCACTGTTCCTGCTGATGACGCAGGTCTACCGGATCGGCGATTTCAGCCTGCTGGACACAAGGATCGGCATGATCCTGGTCTATTGCACCTTCAACCTGCCCTTCGCGATCTGGACGCTGCGCCCGACCGTCGACGGCATCCCGAAGGAACTGGACGAGGCCGCCTTCGTCGATGGCGCAAGCCCCTGGAAGGTCATCACAGAGGTGGTCTTTCCCCTGTGCCGGCCCGGCCTTGCTGTCACGCTGATCCTGACCTGGGTGTTTGCCTGGAACGAATATCTGCTGGCCGCCACCCTGACCAATTTCAACGCCCGCACCCTGACCACCGGTTTGTCCGAATATGTCACCACCACCGGGACCGAATGGGGGATCATGGCCGCGATCTCGGTCTTCACGCTGATCCCCGCGCTGATCGTCTTCGGCATGGTCCAGCGTCACATCGTGACCGGGCTGACCTTCGGCGCCGTGAAAGGATAGCGCGATGACCGACCCTCTCGACCGCCCGGCTCCGGGCACCCGCCCCGACGACGACACCCCCGAGGCAGCCAAGCCCGGCTTCCTGCCCATCGAGACCAACTGGTTCGACCGGCTGTTCATCTCGGTAGTGGTCTGGGTGGCGCTGTCGCTGTTCTGGTTCCGCTTCATCGAGCCGATGGGACCGTCGATCTGGATCTCCAACGCCATCGCGCTGGCCCTGGCCGCGCTGATCATCACGAAGGGCTGACCGCATGAAATCCCTTGTCATGGAAAAGAAGGGCGAATTGTCGCTGCGCGACTTCCCGGACATCGCCCGCGCCGAGGAACATCTGGGCCCGCGCGACGTTCGCATCCGGCTGCACACGGTCGGCATCTGCGGATCGGACGTGCATTACTACGTGGACGGCCGGCTGGGCCCCTTCGTCGTGACCGACCCGATGATCCTGGGCCACGAGGCCTCGGGCACGGTGATCGAGACCGGCGCCGAGGTGACCACGCTGGCCGTCGGCGACCGCGTCTGCATGGAGCCGGGCATCCCCGACCCCAATTCGCGCGCCACCCGGATGGGCATGTACAATGTCGATCCCGCCGTGCGCTTCTGGGCGACGCCGCCCGTCCATGGCATCCTGCGCCCGACCTGCGTGCATCCCGAGGCCTTCACCTTCAAGCTGCCCGAGACCGTCAGCTTCGCCGAGGCGGCGATGGTCGAGCCGCTGGCGGTGGGTGTCCATGCAGCGACCAAGGCGCGCATCCGGCCCGGCGACATCGCCGTGGTGCTGGGCGCGGGGCCGATCGGGCTGGTGACGGCGCTGGCGGCGCTGGCGGGCGGCTGCGCGCGGGTCTATGTCACCGACATCGCCCCGAAGAAGCTGGAGATCGCGGAAAGCCTCAGCCCGGCGATCACCGCCGTCAACGTCGCGCAGGACGACATCGCCCGGCGCGTGCTGGCCGATACCGACGGCTGGGGCTGCGACATCGTTTTCGAGGCGACCGGATCGCCCCGTGCGGCGGCGGGTATGTTCGCGCCCCTCGCGCCCGGCGGATGCGTGGTGATGATCGGCGGCCAGGCCGAGCCGGTTGCCTATGATGCCGGCGCCGCCATGGTCCGCGAGGCGCGCGTCGAAAACATTTTCCGCTATGCCCATGTGTTCCCGCGCTGCGTCGCGATGATCGCCAGCGGCGCCATCGACGTGAAGCCGCTGATCACCCGAACCTTCGATTTCGACGACAGCGTGCGCGCCTTCGAGATCGCTGCATCGGCGCCGGCCGGCGACGTGAAGATGCAGATCGAACTGCCGCAATAAGGAGGCACAGCCATGTCGAATGTCCAGATCCGCGACGTCGTCAAGCGGTACGGCAATGTCCAGGTCATGCACGGCGTCAGCGTCGATATCGAGGATGGCGAGTTCGTCGTGCTGGTCGGCCCCTCGGGCTGTGGCAAGTCCACGCTGCTGCGGATGCTCGCGGGACTGGAAGAGGTCAGCGGCGGCACCATCTCGATCGGCGGCCGGGTCGTCAACGACGTGATTCCGAAGGACCGCGACATCGCCATGGTGTTCCAGTCCTACGCGCTTTATCCGCACAAGACGGTGGCCGACAACATGGGCTTTCCGCTGAAGATGGCCGGACGCCCAAAGGCCGAGATCGCCGAGAAGGTCGGCAAGGCCGCCGAGATCCTGGATCTGACGAAATATCTCGACCGGTTTCCCAAGGCGCTGTCTGGCGGCCAGCGCCAGCGCGTCGCGATGGGCCGCGCGATCGTCCGCGATCCGCAGGTGTTCCTGTTCGACGAGCCGCTGTCGAACCTCGATGCCAAGCTGCGCGTGACCATGCGGGTCGAGATCAAGGAACTGCACCAGCGGCTGAAGACGACCATCGTCTATGTCACCCACGACCAGATCGAGGCGATGACCATGGCCGACAAGATCGTGGTCATGCGCGATGGCCGGGTCGAACAGATCGGCGCACCGCTGGACCTGTATGACAACCCGCAGAACGTCTTCGTGGCGGGCTTCATCGGCTCGCCGTCGATGAACTTCGTCCACGGCACCGTCGCCAGCGAGGGCGGGACGCGCCATTTCCTGTCCGACGGGGGGCTGCGCCTGCCGCTGCCCGACACGGCGGCGGCGGACGGACAGGCCGTCACCTACGGTATTCGCCCCGAACATATCGCGGTCGGCCCCGGCGGCGTGCCGGTCAAGGTGGTTGTGCTGGAGCCGACAGGATCCGCGACCCAGATCTTTGCCCGCGCCGGGGGCGAGATGATCGACGCCATCGTCAAGGACCGCATCGCCGCCCGTCCCGGCGACGAGATCGGCTATCATGTCGACGTCTCGCGCGTTCACCTGTTTGACCGCGCCTCGGAAAAGCGTATCTGAGGGGCGGCCGGCTGGCGCGGCGGGTCGGATCATGGCGAAGAAGGGGGTTTGCAGTGGCGGATGTTCGGGCGGTTATCTTCGATCTCGACGGCTGCCTTGTTGACAGCGAGCCTCTGGCCCTCGACGCGATCGCGGCCGAGATGCGCGCCCTGGGCATCGACGACGCCGAACCCGAGGAGATCCGCGACCGCTTTCTGGGCGTCTCGATCGGGGTTATCTGCGATCATGTCGCGATGCGTTCGGGCGCGGCCTGCCCGCCCGACTTCCCCCGCCGCTTCGAGGATCGGGTCCTTGACCTCTACCAGACACGGCTGCGGCTGATCGACGGTGCGCTGCCCCTGCTGGAGACGCTGAAGGGGCGCGGCCTGTCCGTGGCCATCGCCACCGGCGGGTCGATCCGCAGGATGACCCGGACGCTGCAGTTGTCGGGCCTTGCGCCGCATTTCGAGGGGCGCAGCTTCAGCGCCGATCAGGTGGCGCGCGGCAAGCCCGCGCCCGATCTGGTCCTGCATGCGGCGCAGGCGCTGGGCGCCGCGCCCGCCGGGTGCGTCGTCTTCGAGGACTCGCCCCATGGCGTGCGCGGCGCGATCGCGGCCGGGATGCGCGCCATCGGCTTTGTCGGCGGCAGCCATCTGGACGAGATCCGCGACGCCCATGCCGACCGCCTGCGAGAGGCCGGGGCCGAGCGGGTGGTGACACGCCTCTCGGATCTGCCGGATGCGATAGGCAACCCGCCGGCCGCCACCGCCTGACCGCCCCCGCCTGACCACGCGGCCCTTTGCGCTTTACTTTCGCCGCCGCGGCGTCTATCAGCCCCGTCTTTGGCTCCGCTATCCTGCGGCGGGATCTGGTTTCCCGCCATCCGGGGATGGGTGCCGCTGGCCGGGCCCTGCGCCCCCATTTTCTGGCGACGAGATGACACATGACATGATTGCCGCGCCCCTGGCCGCGGCGCTGGCGGCCAAGGGCTATGCCAGCCTGACCCCGGTTCAGGACGCCGTGCTGGCCGCCGAGGTCGACGGACGCGACCTGCTGGTTTCGGCGCAGACCGGATCGGGAAAGACCGTGGCCTTCGGGCTGGCGATGGCGCCCGACCTGCTGGCCGGGGCCGATCAGCTGCCGCAGACCGGCGCGCCTCTTGCTCTGGCCATCGCGCCGACCCGCGAACTGGCGCTGCAGGTGGCCCGCGAACTGGCCTGGCTTTACGCCGAGGCCGGCGGCCAGATCGCGACCTGCGTCGGCGGCATGGACTACCGCAACGAGCGGCGGGCGCTGGAACGCGGCGCCCAGATCGTCGTCGGCACGCCGGGCCGGCTGCGCGACCATATCGAGCGCGGCAGCCTCGACCTGTCGGGGCTGCGCGCCGCGGTGCTGGACGAGGCCGACGAGATGCTGGACCTGGGCTTCCGCGAGGACCTGGAATTCATCCTCGGGGCCGCACCGTCCGAACGCCGGACGCTGATGTTCTCGGCGACGGTGCCGCCCGCCATCGAGAAGCTGGCGCGGGATTTCCAGCGCGACGCCCTGCGGATCACCGCCGCGGGCGAGGCGCGCCAGCATGTCGACATCGAATACCGCGCGCTGAACGTCACGCCGCGCGACCGCGAACCGGCGATCTTCAACCTGCTGCGCCTGCACGAACCGCGCACGGCCATCGTGTTCTGCAAGACCCGCGCCAATGTGAACCACCTTCTGGCGCGGATGGCCAATCGCGGCTTCCGCGCGGTCGCCCTGTCGGGCGAACTCAGCCAGCAGGAACGCAGCCACGCCCTGCTGGCCCTGCGCGACGGGCGGGCGCAGGTCTGCGTCGCGACCGATGTCGCCGCGCGCGGCATCGACCTGCCGGGGCTGGAACTGGTGATCCATGCCGACCTGCCGACGAATTCCGAAACGCTGCTGCACCGCTCGGGCCGCACCGGACGGGCGGGCGCCAAGGGCATCTCGGCGCTGATCGTGCCGCCTGCCGAACAGAAGAAGGCGCAGCGCCTGCTGAAGACCGCCCGGCTCGAGGCGACATGGGGGCCCGCCCCCTCGGCCGACGACGTGCGGGCCCGCGACGATGCGCGCATCCTTGACCACGCCGCGCTTCAGGCCGCGCCCGAGGACGAGGCCGATCTGGCCGATGCGCTGCTGGAACGCTTTGGCGCGCAGCAACTGGCGGCAGCCTTCATCCGCATGTGGCGCGAAGGCCGCCCGACGCCCGAGGAACTGACCGTCATCAGCGACCGCGCCCCGGCCCCCATCGTGCCGCGCGACCGCGGCGATTTCGGCGATGCGGCGTGGTTTTCGCTGTCGGTCGGCCATACCGGCCGTGCGGAGGCGCGCTGGCTGCTCCCCAAGATCTGCGAGGCCGGCGGCATCACCCGCGACGCGATCGGGGCGATCCGGGTGCGCGAGGACGAGACCTTCGTTCAGATCGCGCAGGCCATGGCCGACCGCTTCGGCGCGCAGACCGAACTGGAAGACGGGTTGACCATGCGCCGCCTGTCGGGCCAGCCCAGCCTGGACCGCCCGGCGCCCTCCGGTCCGCGTCGCACTGCGCCGCGCCACGCCGAGGCGCCTGCGCCGGCCGCGTCCGCCGAGGATGGCGCATCCGAACGCTCGCGCAAGGCGCGCTGGACCACCGCCGAACGCAAGGCCAGGAAGGCCGACATCAAGCCCGCGGCGACCCGCGATCAGAAGCCCGGGCGCGGCAAGGCCGCTTGGGCCAAACCCGCCGCCGCCCGTCAGAAGCCTTCGGGCAAGCCCGGCGGGCGCGGGCGCTGATCCGCGCCCGGCACCGGCGCGCGGATCAGTCCGGGATCACCCTGACCGCACCGCGCGCGGCGCTGGTGGTCATCGCCGCATAGGCGCGCAGCGCGGTCGAGACCTTGCGCTGGCGCGGTTTCGCGGGCTTCCAGCCTGCGGCCTCGCGCGCGGCGCGGCGGGCCGCCAGCGTGGCGTCGTCGACCCGCAGCTCGATCACCCGGTTGGGAATGTCGATGCGGATGATGTCGCCCTGCTCGACAAGGCCGATGGTGCCGCCTTCGGCCGCTTCGGGCGAGACATGGCCGATCGACAGCCCCGACGAGCCACCCGAAAAGCGGCCATCCGTCACCAGCGCGCAGGCCTTGCCCAGCCCCTTCGATTTCAGGTAGCTGGTCGGATACAGCATCTCCTGCATCCCCGGCCCGCCGCGCGGGCCTTCGTACCGGATCAACACGACCTCGCCCGGCTTGACCTTGCCGGTCAGGATGGCGCTGACGCTGTCATCCTGGCTTTCGAAGATATGCGCCGGCCCCTCGAAGGTCAGGATCGAGTCGTCCACGCCCGCGGTCTTCACGATGCAGCCGTCCTCGGCCAGGTTGCCATACAGCACTGCCAGCCCGCCATCGCGCGAGAAGGCGTGTTCGGCGCTGCGGATCACCCCGGACCGGCGGTCCAGATCCACCGCGTCATAGCGGCGATCCTGCGAAAAGGCCGTCTGGGTCGGCACCCCGCCCGGCGCCGCGCGGTAGAAATCATGGACCGAAGCCGCATCCGTGCGCGACACGTCCCAACGATCAAGCGCCTGCGCCAGCGTGCCCGAATGGACGCTGCCCACCGAGGTATCCAGCAGCCCGGCCCGGTCCAGCTGACCCAGGATCGCCATGATGCCGCCGGCGCGGTGAACGTCCTCCATGTGGACGTCAGCCTTGGCGGGCGCGACCTTGCACAGCACCGGCACCTTGCGCGACAGCCGGTCGATATCGGACATGGTGAAGTCGATCTCGGCCTCATGGGCGGCGGCCAGCAGGTGCAGCACGGTGTTCGTCGACCCACCCATCGCGATGTCCAGCGTCATCGCATTTTCGAAGGCGGCAAAGCTGGCGACATTACGGGGCAGGACGCTGGCGTCGTCGCCCTCGTAATGACGCCGGGCCAGATCGACGATCAGGTGGCCCGCCTCGACGAACAGCCGCTTGCGGTCGGCATGGGTCGCAAGCGTCGAGCCGTTGCCGGGCAGCGACAGGCCCAGCGCCTCGGTCAGGCAGTTCATCGAATTGGCGGTGAACATCCCCGAACAGCTGCCGCAGGTCGGACAGGCCGAGCGTTCGATCACCGCGACATCGGCATCCGAGACCGAATCATCGGCCGCGGCGACCATGGCATCGACCAGGTCCAGCGCCTTGACGCGGCCATCCTCCAACACGACCTTGCCGGCCTCCATCGGCCCGCCCGAGACGAAGACCGTCGGGATGTTCAGCCGCAGCGAGGCCATCAGCATCCCCGGCGTGATCTTGTCGCAATTGCTGATGCAAACCATCGCATCGGCGCAATGGGCGTTGACCATGTATTCGACGCTGTCGGCAATGATCTCGCGCGAGGGCAGCGAATACAGCATCCCGTCATGGCCCATCGCGATCCCGTCATCGACGGCTATTGTATTGAATTCCTTCGCGATTCCGCCTGCCGCCTCGACCTCGCGGGCGACCACCTGGCCCAGATCCTTCAGATGGACATGGCCCGGCACGAACTGGGTGAAGCTGTTGACGATGGCGATGATCGGCTTGCCGAAATCACTGTCCTTCACGCCGGTCGCACGCCACAGGCCGCGCGCGCCCGCCATGTTGCGGCCATGGGTGGTGGTGCGGGAACGATAGGCGGGCATGGCTGATCTCCTCTGGCTGGCGCGCGGTCTAGCACCGCCCGAGGCGAAAGGAAATTGCCGAAAACCCGGCCCTCGCGGACCGATCCGGCCAGCGGTCAGGAGGCAAGCTTCATCGTGACGATCCCGGCGACGATCAGCCCCGCCGCCAGCAGCCGCGCCATCGTCACCGCCTCGCCGAACAGCATCACGCCAAGGATGAAGCTGCCGACCGCGCCGATTCCCGTCCAGACCATGTAGGCCGTGCCGAGGGGCAAATGACGCATGGCGACGGCCAGCAGCCAGAACGACCCCAGCATTCCGGCCAGCATGATCGCGGTGGGCATCGGCCTGCTGAAGCCGTCGGACTGCTTCATCGCGCCGGCCCAGACGATTTCCAGAAGACCGGCGACGAACAGGATGACCCAAGGCATGACGAGAAACCTTCTTGCAGCGGCCGGGTCGTCCCGGCGATTGCACCCGTTTCGGGGGAGGTCGTCCTCGCAGGCGGCGCATAGCACCGTTCCCGCCCCGTTTCAAGCCGCATCGCCGCCGATCGCGCGCGACGCCCCGCAGGGGGTCCGGGGGGCGCGTGCTCCCCCGGCGGTCGCGGGACGCAAGGCAATGCTGCCGGTTCAGCGCAGCCCCAGCCCCGCCCGCATCATCAGCCGCCGCACCGGAGCCACGCCGTAAAGCCCGCCCAGTGCAGCCGCGCGCAAATCGCGCAGCGGCCGCAACGCGGCCTGACTGGCCCGGTTCAGCGCATCGATGCCCAGCAGCCGGGCCTGCGCCTCGAAACGCCGCCTGCGGTCATAGGCGCGCAGGCTGGCGGCGCTGCCCGGTTCGTCGCGCGACAGTTCGATCAGCGCGGCGAGGTCGGCAAGGCTCATGTTCAGCCCCTGCGCACCGATCGGCGGCACCACATGCGCAGCCTCGGCGATCAGCGCCGTGCGCGGTCCCGAAAAGCGGTCCGCGATCTGGCTGATGATCGGCCACTGGCCCAGCGCCGTCGCCTGCCGCAGATGCCCCAGCACCCCGGCCGAGCGCGCGTTCAGCGCCAGCTCGAATTCGTCGCCGGGCAGGGCGGCCAGCCGGGCGATCTCGGCGCCGCCATCCATCCACACCACGGCCGAGCAGGGCCGCCCCGCCCGGTCGGGCAGCGGCACCAGCGTGAACGGGCCGCCGCTGCGGTGGATCTCGGTCGAGACATTTGCATGCGGGATCTCGTGCGTCACCGCAAAGGCCAGCGCCTTCTGGCCATAGCGCAGCGTGCGCACGCCTATCCCCAGGGCCTCGCGCACCGGCGAGGCCCGCCCATCGGCGGCGACCAGCAGCCGCGCCTGCAAACGGCGCCCGTCGGTCAGCGTCACCAGCGCGCCTTCGTCCCGCGCGACGACGCCCGCCGTGCCGATGCCGGGCAGGTGGCGCACCCGCGGCATCGCGGCGATCGCCGCCGCGATCTCGCGCCGCAGCAGCCAGTTCTGAAGATTCCAGCCGAAGGGCGCGTCGCCGATTTCGGACGCGTCGAAATCGCGGATCAGGCGCGGTTCGGGACGCGCGCCGCCGGCATCCACGATGCGCATCACCTGCAGCGGCGTGGCATGGGGCGCCAGCCCGTGCCACAGACCGATCCGCTGCAACAGGGCCACCGCGGGCGACAGGAAGGCCGTGCTGCGCAGGTCGGCGCCCTCCGCCGCCTCGTCGATGACCGGCAGGGCCGGATCGACGCACAGCACCGACCGCCCTTCGGCCCCGAATGCCGCGGCCGCGATCAGCCCGGCGATGCCGCCGCCCGACACGAGAATGTCGATCTGGTCATGATCCATCGCCCTTGCCTCTCGAGCCGAGCCTGCCGCGCAAGCTGGCGTCAGTTGCCGGCCGTGAAGGCCAGCATCACGACGAACACCACCACGGTCAGCAGGATGCCGACGAGGCCAAGGGCCGGCAGGCCGAAAGACAGGACCAGCAGCGCCAGGACCGCCAGCACAGCGGCAAGGGCAAGGTAGATGCGCAGCGCAAGGCGCGTGTCTGCGGGCGCGGATTCGGACGCGGTCTCACGGGACATGCATCGGCTCCTTCTGAACGGCGCGTTCAGCCCCTTGTCTACCCCGGATCGCGGTCAGAGGGCAATCGCGCGCAGGAAGGCCACGAGGTCATCGATGCGGTGATCCACATGGGGTATGGCGTCGCAACCGGGCAGCGCGGCACCCGTGTCTGGGCCGTGTCGGGGCGGCCCGACCAGCACCGTGCGCATCCCCATGTCATGCGGCGCCACCAGATTGCGCGGATCGTCCTCGAAGAAGGCCGCCCGGCGCGGGTCGATCGCCGCCATCCGCAGAACCGCCTCGAAGGCCGCGCGGGCTGGCTTTGGGCGAAAGCCCGTCTCCTCGATGCCGTAGACTGCCTCGAACATGCCAAGGCCGCGCGCCGCGAGAACCTTGCGGGCATAGGTCGAATCGCCGTTGGTATGCACCAGCTTGCGGCCGGGCAGCGCCTCGATCGCCGCCGACAGCTCGGGCGCGGGGGCAAGGCCCGTGAAGTCGATGTCGTGAACCTCGGCCAGATAGTCCAGCGGATCGATCGCATGTTCGGCCATCAGCCCGGCAAGCGTGGTGCCGTGCTGGCGCCACCAGTCGCGCCGCAGACGGTCGGCCTCGTCGCGGCGCAGTTGCAGCAACCGCATGACATAGGCGGTCATGCGCGTCTCGATCTGCGGGAACAGCGCCATCTGCGGCGGATACAGGGTGTTGTCGAGATCGAAGATCCAGACGTCGACATGCGCGAAATCCATGTCGCCTGTTAGCGCGCGCACGGGATGCTTGCAATTGCCGGGCGGCCGGCCAATCGTGTCGGCCATGAAGGACGATGCCTATTCCCTGATCCTCGCCGCCATCGAATCGGGCACCTACCGGCCGGGCGACCGGCTGGTGGAATCCGAACTGGCCGAGCGGTTCGGCGTCTCGCGCACGCCGGTCCGCGAGGCCCTGCAGCGGCTGGAAACCCAGGCCATGCTGGTGCGCGACGGCCGCAGCCTGATCGTCGCCTCGCTGGATCACAACCAGCTGGCCGAGCTTTACGTCGTGCGCGCCGAGCTTGAGGCGCTGGCCGCCCGCCTCGCCGCCCGCCACGCCACCCCCGAGGAGGTGCGCGTGCTGGCCCAGATGGTCACCGAGGACCAGAAGGCGATGGGCAATCCCGAGGCGCTGGCCCGCGCCAACAAGCGCTTTCACCACCAGATCCACCTGGCCTCGCACAACCGCTACCTGGTGCAGCAACTGGACCTCGTTCACCGCACGATGGCGCTGATGGCGCGCACATCGCTGGCCGCAGAAGGGCGCGGCGAAACCGCGCTGTCCGAACACAAGCGCATCGTCGATGCGATCGCGGCGGGCGACGGCAAGGCCGCCGATCTGGCACTGCGCCAGCATATCTCGATGGCCTGGGAAACGAGGCTGAAGCTCGAGGCGCAGGCCGAGCGTGGCTGAACCCGGCGATCTGGCGCGCGCCGATCCCAAGAACCTGATCCGCGAAAGCTTCCGGATCGAGGGGATCGGGGCGGGCGAGTGCCGGTCTATCTTCCTCGACTGGGCGCTGTCCCTGCCGCCGGACATCGACCCGGCCGCGGCGATCCGGCTGTTGCTGGGCCATTATGCCCCGAACGCCGGATCGGGTCCTCAGCCACATCCGATGGTCTCGGTGCTGCTTGAGGGTTCTTGCCAGCCGGTCGATGCGCCGCGACGGCGGGGCGGTCGCGCCGCGCGGGTGCCGCGATGCGAGTGATCCGCAGCGACGCCGATCTGGCCGAGGGCTGCGCACACCTGGCGCGGGCCTGCCCGGTCTGGGCCGACATCCTGCCGCAGATCGGCCCGCTGCCCCTGCGCCTGCGCCCTGACGGCTTCGAGGCGATCGCCAGCGCCATCGTCGCCCAGCAGATCTCGGTCACGGCGGCGGCGGCGATCTGGTCGCGCCTCGAGACGGCAGGGCTGACATCCCCGCAGGCCATCGCCGCCGCCGCCGCCGCCGAGGATGACCTGCGCGCCGCCGGCCTGTCGCGGCCCAAGGCGCGCTATCTGCGGGGGATCGCCGCCGCCGGGCTGGACTGGGACGGCCTGCGCGCGCTGCCCGACGACGCGGTGATCGCGGCCCTGACCGCCCTGCCCGGCATCGGTGTCTGGACGGCCGAGATCTATCTGAAATTCGCGCTTGGCCGCGCCGATGTTCTGGCCGCGGGCGATCTGGCGCTGCAAGAGGCGGCGCGGATCATGTATGGCCTGCCCGACCGCCCCGGCCCCGCCGCGCTGCGCGAGATGGCGCAGCCCTGGCGGCCGTGGCGGGCGGTTGCGGCGCGCGGGCTGTGGGCCTATTACCGCCTGGCAAAGGGACGCGAGGGAATTCGATGACCGACCTGAAATCCGCCCGCAAGGGCCCGGCCACGGCCGATTCCGTGGTGGTGTTCCTGCATGGCTATGGCGCCGATGGTGCCGACCTGCTGGGCCTGGCGGACCCGCTTGGCCCGCATCTTCCGGGCACCGCCTTCCACGCCCCCGACGCGCCCGAGCCCAGCGTCAACAATCCCCTCGGCTACCAGTGGTTTCCGATCCCCTGGCTGGACGGGTCGTCCGAGGCGCAGGCGCAGCAGGCGATGGGTCGATCCGTCACGGCGCTGAACGCCTATCTCGACCGCGTGCTGGCCGACGAGGGGCTGGCCGCCGACCGCATGGTGGTGATCGGATTCTCGCAGGGTACGATGATGGCGCTGCATGTGCTGCCGCGCCGTGCCGAGGCGGTGGCCGGCATCATCGGATTCTCGGGCCGCCTGCTGACGCCCGAGACCCTGGCGGACGAGGCGCGCGTCAAGCCGCCGGTGCTGCTGGTGCATGGCGATCAGGATCCGATGGTGCCCTTCGCCGAGATGGGCCTGGCGGGCGAGGCGCTGGAACAGGCTGGCTTCACCGTCTATGGCCATGTGATGAAGGGCACCGGCCACGGCATCTCGCCCGACGGGCTGTCGGTCGCGCTTGGCTTTCTGAAGGATCGGTTGGGCAAATAGCGATCAGCCGCCCGCCCAGATCGCGGGGTCTGCAAGCTCGATCGAGTTTCCGGCCGGATCGCGCAGGTAGATCGACCGCGCGCCGTTCGGCCAGCGGAAATCGGCCTCGATCCCGATGCCCCGCGCGATCAGGTGATCGCGCCAGACCCCAAGGCTTTCCGGTGCCACGGCGAGGCAGAAATGCCCCGGTCCGCGGGCGCCATGCGGCGGGACCGGCAATCGCGCATCGGCATCGGGCGGCACCTCGGTCGCCTCGGCACGGAACACCAACAGCACCTGGGGGCGCGGCAGGTCGGTGATGCGAAAGAACACATGCCGGCCCGGCTGGCTCTGGAACGGTTTCAGCCCCATCACATCGCGCCAGAAGCGGGTCGCCGCTTCCAGATCGTCGGCATAGAGGGCGCTTTCAAGCGTGCCCAGAAGGCGGGGGGCGCGATCGGTCATCTTCCCAGCCTGCCAGTTGCGCGGGCAGCGGGCAATCTGTCATGGCCCTGTCACCGACAGCGGCTATTTCATCCACAACGCGAATACATCCGGGGGCTTGCCAGATCGGGGCCGCGATATATAGTCGAAGTCACGGATCTGAGGGCGCCCCCCATCGTACTCCGCAGGGGGCAGACGGGAAGGCGGCATGCTGGACGAGCGACATCAGACGGATTTCCGGACCCAGTTCGTGCGCGAACCTTCGGCGCTGCGGCATCACCCGGCGCTGGTGCTGAACGCGGATTATCGCCCGCTCAGCTACTACCCGCTGTCGCTGTGGCCCTGGCAAGAGGCGATCAAGGCGGTGTTCCTAGACCGCGTGTCGATCATCGCCGAATATGACGAGGTGGTCCGAAGTCAGAGGCAGGCGTTCCGAATTCCCTCGGTCGTCGTCCTGAAGGATTATGTAAGACCCCAGAAGCGCGTGGCATTCACGCGCTTCAATCTTTTTCTGCGGGACGAGTTCTGCTGCCAGTATTGCGGCGCGAAGGGCGACCTGACCTTCGATCATGTCGTGCCGCGCTCGCGCGGGGGGGTGACCAGCTGGGAAAATGTCGTCGCCGCCTGCAGCCCCTGCAACCTGCGCAAGGCCAACCGCAGCCTGCGCCATTCGGGCATGTCGCTGCGCCGCAAGCCCTGCCAGCCCAGCCCGGACGAGATGCACGCCGTCGGCCGCCGCTTTCCGCCGAACCATCTGCACGACAGCTGGATGGATTTCCTCTACTGGGACGCCGAACTGGAAAGCTGAGACAGAATGCCCGGCAGATCGCCGTACCCGGTCGCCCGGCGCTGATAGGCCAGCCCGAGCCGCCGCGCCGCGGCCTCGGCCTTGGCGTCCAGCGCGGGATCTTCGGTCTGCGCAAGGTAGATCAGCTGCCGGTAATGGGCGAAGTAGGCGTCGCGCAGTTGCGGGTGGCGGTCCAGCCCCATCGCCTGCCAGACGAAGGCATCGAATTGCCGCACGAGGAAGTCGGTCAGGTAGAAGGCGGTGAATTCCGTCTCGGCGCGGGCAGCATGGGGTTCGATGCCGTCGAAGAAGGCGTAGCAATGCGGGCCGGGGATCATCTGGACACCCAGCCGGTCGCAGCACGCCTTCAACAGCCCGCCGGTACCGCAATCCGCATAGACGACGATGATGCGGTCATAGCCACCCCGATGGCGGCGGACCGCGGCCTCGACGGCGTCGGGGATGCGCTCGGGGCGCAGATGCAGGTCGGCCGGAAGACAGTGCAGGTCGACATGGCGCCAGCCATTTGCATCGCGGATCGCCAGCAGTTCACGCGCCAGGGCACCGCAGGCAAGCCACAGGCAGCGCGGCGGGCCGAGATCGCGGGGGGGCGGCGGGTCCAAGGGCCTAGCCCCTGTGGTCATGCCCGTTGCGATGGCCCAGATGGATCAGCGCCGCCGCGCTGAGCGCGATCAGCAGGAACGCCATTTCCGGAACGCCCGCGGCAAAGGATGCCCAAAGCGTCAGCAGCGCCGCGACGACGACCGCGAGGATCATCAGCAGGAAATGTGGCAATGGCATGACGTCGCCTCCTCCCCTTCAATATGGGTCTCCACCCCGGTGTTGAAAAGCCCGCAA
>NZ_JAVAMQ010000016.1 GCF_030732095.1 Paracoccus spongiarum
CACAGATCGGGCAGATTGGCAAACTGGGCGTGTCCGCTTGCATAGGCCAAATAGTAGATCGACCCGATACCCCGCACACCGTAGACGGCCACAAGTGTCCGATCGGAATTCACCATTTCGCTTCCCGAAAGGGAAAGCAAACCCGCCAGGGGCCGCAAACACACGATCAACAGCACTGCCAGCGCGACGTGATGCCAGCCCAGATTGGTAGTTAGGACAGGCAGCACGCCGCCCAAGGCAATTAGCAGAAGTGCTGTCAGCGCGTGTTCAATGGATTCCGAGAAATCGTGCAGGTGCCGGTGATAGTCGTGCCCGGTCTCGATCCGGCGCAACGACAGGCCCATGGCTGTCACCGCGATAAAGCCGTACCCCTCGACCAGTTCGGTTGAGCCATAGCACAGGAACACGCCGGCAATTGCAATCACGCCCGATCCGGTATCGGCCAACCGGGTATCGCGCGGCCAATTGAAGATGATCTGGCCCAACAGCCAGCCTCCGGCCCAGCCCATGACCGCGCCAACTCCGATACGCCAGCTCACGTCTTCCAAGAGCCATCGCAGGCCCCATTCTCCGGGCATCAGACCTTGCGCGATGATCAGCAATCCCAAGTAGACGAACGGAAAGGCCAACCCATCGTTCAGTGCCGCCTCGGTCGTCAACGCGAAACGGACGGGGTGTTCACCGCCTTCATGCGGCGGCGCGATCTGCACATCAGCGGCGAGCACCGGATCGGTGGGCGCAAGCACCGCCGCCAGCAGGACGGCCCCGCCTGCCGTCAGTCCGCCCAGTATGACACCCAGTATCGCTATCAATATAATTGTCAGCGGCATGGCGAACAGAAGCAGACGAAAGGTCGGTCCCCATTTGCTGGGCGGCCCGAGGCTGTCCACACGCATCGCCGCGGCGAAAAGGGCCACGATCACGGTGATTTCTGCCATAACCTCCCACACCAACGGTGCATGACGCGGGTCGGGCGGAGTGGGCAGCCCCGGTATCGCAAGCACGGCAAACGCGCCAAAGAGGATCATCAGCGGTGCCGCTGCCGGTTCACGGGAAGAAACCAGCCGCGGAAACCACCGTGCCAGGATGACGATGATCCCGACGACGGCCAATGAAAGGTGATAGCCGCTGAATTCGAAAAAGGCTTCGGCATCCATTTTAGGTGTTCCCCACGCCTTTGAACAGCACCTCGTCCATGCGATCACCGTGCAAGACCGAGATATTGCCTGTCGTCTCCAGCACGACGGCTCGGATCGAAGACAGGTCTAGAGCGTTTGCCTCGCGCAGCTTTGCGATCAGGTCCTCCTCGGCCACGCGGGTGGCGCGCAGGGTGTCACGCAAGATCACCCCGTCCTTCATAAGCAGGACCGGCGTATTCTGCACCAACCGGTCAATTTGCTGCGACCAGCGCCGCAGCCGGGACATCGAGTATTGCACAGCAAACAGGCTTGCCATCGCCGTGAGCGTTTGCAAAAAGCCCGACCATTGCTGCGATTGCGAGACGTTGGCCAGAAGCGAACCCATGGCGATCGTCATGACGAAATCGAAATTCGTCATCTTCGAGAAGGATCGCAGACCGACGATGCGGACTAGCAGGATGATCCATGAGATGCCGAGCGCACTCAGCAATGCCCCCTTGATGATGGCGTCGAGGAAAGGTTCGTCAACGAACATGGGTTTGTTCCTTTCAGAAGAAAGACGTTACTGCTTCAATTCCGTCTCCAGCTCACGCTTCAAACGACACCGCCCCCACCAAGACCGGATCTGCGTGGCATAAACCGTCTTCGGGCGTATCCGGCATTTGCCTGCGTCAAATGTGATGCAGAACTGTCTTTTAGCGGCGACGACCGCAGAACTGGCCGCCGAAATGGCAGCAACCTTCAGTTCTACTCCGCTTACACCGTCAGCCTGCAGATCATCGGAGGTATTTCGCTGTGCCCGCTGCAAGAGGTCCTCGAAGCTGCCAATATCTACAAATTCACCGCTTTTCAAAGGCCCTTGGGAAGTCGTGGCAACCGGGTTGGTTACTTCCTCTTTTGCGATCTCCGTCCGGTCAGCGACAGAGGTTTGCCGTTCGCCATCCGAGGTCCGTATCGTGAGGAGAATTTCAAAGATATAGATCGGCTCGAAACCAAGATTGCTGATGAACAAGCGCCCATCAAGGCTGCGACTTCCGCCAAGATGAATCAATATCTCGGTGCGCCGCTGACGGCGCACACCCGAAACAAGGACTTGCAGGTATACAAACCAGACCAGAGCCGTAACGATTCCGACTGCAGCTTGAACCGGACCGGCATTTTCCACCAACCACGTCCATATGAATAGATCCTCCGGAGAAATAGCGTCGCTCCTCTGCCTCTTCGGCGATATCGGCACCATAAATGCGCCTGCGATGCTTCGCCTCAATACATATTGAATGTGCGGCTCCCTAAACCTGTTAACCAAGCTTACGGCAACCTTCATGGAGCACGTTGGAAAATGATTGATTTCAGCGAATTCATCATGCGCGTCCTCTTCGCGGGAGGGGGCGGGCTGGTCGTCGGCCTAGACCGTGAGATCAAGGGAAAACCACTCGGGGCCGGGACCTACGTGCTTGTCGCGATCGGCTCGGCCGCGCTGATGGTCGTCACGCTGAACTTCGCGCTGAGCGGAGTGGCGGAGGATGAGGCCATGACCGTCGATCCGACCCGCCTCATACAGGGTATCGTGGGCGGTATCGGTTTCCTTGGTGCCGGCGCGATCATGTCGCCGGGCGATAACGGTCGCCTCAAGGCCATCCGCAGCGGAGCCGCCATCTGGGCTGTGGGCTCGATCGGAATTGCCTGCGGTCTCGGCTATCTTAAAGAAGCGGCTTTCATCACGGCGTTGATTTTCGTGGTTCTCAACATCTTCGATTGGCTGCATATTCGAGGTCAGGAATAGGAGCTCTGTCGTGCCCGAAGCATCCAGTTGTCTGGTTACCAAACTTTCTCACTACATGCCGCTGTCCGATCTGGACAAAGAGCGGCTTGCGAGGCTGGAAAAGTCCGAGCGCACTTTCCCTGCGGGACAGGAGATATATCAGGGGGGTGACGAGAATAGGAACCTCTATGTGGTCAAGCACGGCTGGGCTTTCAGCTATACGGATCTGCCCGATGGTCGGCGCCAAATTGTCAAGATTCATCATCCGGGTGATATCATAGGGTTTCCGGATGTCGCTCTGAAACACGCGACGACAACCCTGCGCACGGTGGAGAACGTTTGCCTGTGCCCGTTCCCGAAATCCTCTCTCGACGAAATTCTGAGGAAATCGCCACGGCTTTCCGCGTTGCTCATCTCGATCGCGCTGAGAGATCATGTGGTGCTGATCGACGTGCTGCGCGCCATGGGCCGGATGAGTGCGCAAGAACGGATCAGCTACATGCTGCTCGACCTGCTGGCGCGGTTGCGGATCACCAACCGCAGAATGACCGATACCTTTCGCCTGCCAATGACCCAGAGCCAGATCGCAGACTATCTGGGGCTGACCAACGTCTATATCAGCAAGACCTTCCTCCGCCTTGAGCGCGAAGGTTTCATCCAGCGCGATCAGGATCAGGTTCGCATCCTGAAAGAGAGCGAGATGATCGAGCTTACCGATTTCCATGATCGCTATGCCGAGATGGACACATCCTGGTTTCCACAGGACTGATCAGACGGCCTTTCAATCCAGTTGAAAGCCGGACCTCGTCTTCTCAGGCAGGCTTGTCCTGCGTCTGGGCGTGTAATGCGCCTGCACGTGGGAACTTAAAAGCACCAGAAGCGTTGCCGTGGAGGCTTCTAATAATCCTGTAAGCCACTGATTTCTGGAATCTAATATCTCTATTTAACGCCCGGGGGTGAACGGTGGAGCTACGGCTTTTCATAGCTTTGAGCGTGCTTGTCCTTGCGGCAGCGATTCCCGTAATCGGCGCCGCGATCTGCGGTGCCACCATTGCAGTTCAGGTCGCCCTCCTGGCGCTTCGGCCATTAGGCGCCTGTCTGTCCGTTCATCCCTCTCCTGTGCCGCGGGATCCTGCCACTCCCTGGTTTTCGGTTCACATCGCCACCCATTGCGAACCGCCCCGCATGGTTATCGCCACGCTGCGCGCCCTGCTGGATCAGCAGTGGCCGACAGAAGGTTACGAAATCATCGTGATGGACAACAACACAGCCAATCCCGCGCTTTGGAAGCCCGTAGAACGGTTCTGTGCCACCCATTCCGACCGAATCAGGTTCCTGCACCGAACCGGCGTGAAGGGTGCCAAGGCCGGGGCGCTCAACATTGCGCTTGCGCATACTGACACGCGCACCACCCATATCGTGACCGTGGATGCCGACTACGTTGTCGCGCCCGATTTCCTGGGGCGCGCTGCCGTCGTCCTGCAGCGGACTGGCGCAGATTACGTCCAGTTTCCTCAATCCTACATGGGCACCGCTCTCGTAGCGCCGGGCGTGGATGCCGAGCTTGAGGAATATTTCCGTACCAACGCCGCCAGTGCCGACGACGCCGAGGCTGTGCTTTTGACCGGCACGCTTTGCGTGATCTCGCGTGCGGCCCTTGTTGCCGCGGGCGGATGGTCAGGCGCGGCCACAACAGAGGATGCGGAACTGGGCGTGCGGCTTTGCAATGCTGGCTTCTCGGGCCGCTTCATCAATCAGGTGGTCGGCAAGGGCCTGCTGCCGCTGTCGCTGTGCGACCTTGAAAAACAGCGTTATCGCTGGTGCAGTGGCAATGTTCAGACGCTGATGCGCCATGCCGCTATCGTCTTCGGCCTTGCCGGTTCGCTTACGCTGGCCAAGCGGATCGCGATCTTGTCCCAGCTGACCGCATGGGTCAACCTGGCGTTGGTACCGTCCCTACTCCTGATGGCGTGGCTGCTGACCGGACAGGATCACACGGCTCCCGCGACGCTGGCAGGCGTTGCCATCGTCCTGAGCCTTTGTGACATCATCATCCGCGTTTTAGCGCGGGGCTGGCGGGACCGGTTGGCTCCGGGGATCGCGTTACGCGCCCTTGCCTGCCGCATTGCCTTGGCCCCACAATCGGCGAAGGCGACGTTTGATGCACTGACCGGCTGTCGGCTGAAATTCATCGTGACTGACAAGACCGGCAGCAGAACCCCTGCTGTGAGCGCGCTGTCTCCCTGCACACTGCTGATCTTCATCATCGGCGTTCTGTTGCTTGCTATCGCGCAACCGCCGGATCCGATCGTCCTTACCGCGCTTACGGCACTGATGCTGCCGCTTCCGGCAGCAGTTCTCACCGGCAACAGCTTGCGCGCTTATCGCGACGCTGTGAAGGCGCAAACACAAGAGGCTATGGCATGAAATCCAATCCGCTCGCCCCACTCGTCGACATCATAATTCCCACCTACAACCGCGCGCATCTGATCGACAGCGCCATCCGCGCCGCGCTGGATCAAAGCTGGTGGAACATCCGTGTAACGGTGATTGACGATGCCAGCACGGATGTCACCGCGGAGGCGGTGGCGCCCTACCTTGAGCATCAGAAGTTCAACTACGTCCGGCTCGCGCGAAACGTCGGCACGGCACAAGCCAAGAACGTAGGCCTTTTGTTGACCGACGGCGATGCGGTCACCTTCCACGATTCAGATGACATCCCGCATCGCGACAAGGTGCTGCACCAGGTTCGCGTGCTGACCGCGCAGGACGTGCGCGCCAACGAATGCCTGAACTGGCGTCTTGCGGGCAAGCAGGGTGGCCAAAAGCTGGAGGTGAGTGCCGTCCTGACCCATCATGAACTGATCCTGCCAGACGGTCGGCGGGTTGAGATCCGGCGCGACCTGTCGCTGCTCGATGATGTGTTCCCGAACCTCCAGATGGGTTCGCAGGTCCCAGGCGAATGGACGCATATCAATTCGGGCCTCTTTCGCACCGACGTGTTCCGGCGCCTTGGCGGTTTCGCGGATTGCATCGAGGAGGACCGCGAGTTTCGCAACCGATTGATTCTCGAAGGTGAGGTCATCTGGATTGTGCCGGAACTGCTCCTGACGAAGATCGAGACGCCCGACAGCCTGACACAGTCTGCGGCATCCGATTATGACAGCGCGCGCCGCCGGATGGACCGGGCAAATGTCTGGGCAAAGGTCGAGGCATGGCGGGCCGGCAGAAGGGTCAACCCCGTGCCGGTGGATATCCCTAACCTTGAGATTGCGCAGATCAGTCGCCTCGCTTGCCTAAACCTCCGCGACATCCCGATGACAGAGGCGACGGCAGCGTGGGTTACAAACATTTTCTCCGGTCCTGCGGAACAGGTGGCATGCAATGAAATCGATCCGGCATGAAACCGCGCCAGCGCGGATTGCCATCGTCGACCCGTGCAGCGCGGCTGGCTACGATTTGCCCGATATCGACACCGGCGGGCTCGGCGGCACCGAGGCCACGGTGCTGCGCGTTGCCAGCGGTTTGCACACCCGGTTCGACATCACCCATTTCCAGAGCGGTCGCACCAAAATGCAGCTTTCGCACGCCGGTCTGCTCTGCCCGCTGTCCGATCTGGACGCGACCGGCAGCTTCGAGACCATGATTGTGATCAACCGCTGGAAAGTCGCGCTGAAGCTGCGCAAGCGATATCCCGACACAGCCATCTTCCTGTGGCTGCATGTCTATCCGGGTCGCCACAACCGCAAGATGGGCGCGGCCCTGAAAGAGGCGGGTATTCTCGTCATCTGCGTATCGCACACCCATGCCTGCCAGTTGCAGGCGTTTCTGGGCGACGAAGCCACACCGCCGCTCCACGTGATCTACAACCCGCTAGACAACGATCTGCGGCCTGACGCGACGCCGCGCGACCCCAACCGGCTGCTTTTTGCCAGCTCTCCGCATAAAGGGCTGGCGCAGGTCTTCGCGCAATTTGCGGCGCTGCGTAAACACCGTCCGAAGCTAACTCTCGCGGTGGCCGATCCGGGCTATCTACGATGGGAGACCGGCCCGGTGCCGGAGGGTGTCGTCTTCCTCGGCGCGCTACCCCACCCGGAGCTGGTCCGCCACATGCGCCGCGCCTCGTGCTTGTTCTATCCCCAAACCGCTTTTGCCGAGACCTTTGGCTTGGTGCTGGCCGAGGCGAATGCGGTCGGAACCCCGGTCCTCGTGCATCGGGGTCTCGGAGCCAATGAGGAGATCGTCTCGGATGCGCGGCAATGGGTGAATGGCGACGACCCGAGCGAGATTTTACAGCGCATTGACGCATGGCGTCAGTCGCCGCCGGAGGTAAGAGGTAATCCGGCTTTCCGCCTTAGCGAAGTTGCCCGGCAGTGGGCGCGGCTTCTGCGGTCTGGGGCAGCCGTTCAGGGCAAGGCTCGTGAGGTGCAGCCATGAAAACGGGCCCCTTCGCATCTTGGCAAATACCGAATTTGAATGGTCCATCCCTGCCCCCGCACGTGACGGATGGTCTGCGGGCCGCAGCTGACGCCGAGGAGTGCGGCGAGCGCCCTGTTTCCCGTTCGATCGCGCTGCTGAGTAATGCCGGCCTGCTCGGCGATGACGGCAGCGCCGACCCTATCTGCACCGCGCGGGCGCTGATGCAGGTCGGAGCTGCGAACCTCAGTGTTGGCCGGCTCTGGGAGGGGCATGTGAATGCACTTCGGCTGATCCATCTTTACGGGTCAGCCGCATTGAAGCTCAATGTGGACGCCCTGATCGCCGAGGGCGCCGTGCTCGGCGTTTGGGGTGCGGACGGGCCTGTGCCCGTCACACTAGACGCCAGCGGCACGCGGCTGCAGGGGGCCAAGCGTTTTACCTCAGGCCTTGGCACGGTCAGCCATGCGCTCGTGAGCGTGGGCTGCGATGTCGGCGTTCGGCTGGCACTGGTCGATGTGCGTGACCCCGACCGTGCCGACACCTCTTGCTGGAACATGCAAGGAATGCGGGCGTCAGCCTCGGGCAATTACGATTTTTCCGGGCTGAAAGTGCAGGACTGGATCGGCGGCCCAGACGATTACCTGAAGGAGCCGAATTTTGTGGGCGGTGTCTGGCGAATTGCTGCGTTGCAGGCGGGGGCAGCCATCGGTTTGCTGGACCAGGCCGCGACCGATCTGCGCGCCATGGACCGGATGCAGACCGAGGCGCAGCAGGCGCGCCTGATGACCGTGTTGACCCGGGCTTGGGCCGGCGCCGCGCTGGCAGAACGCGCCGCGCAGGCCTCGGTTGATTGCTCTCTCGAGGCTGAGCAGATTGTCGCCACCTCCATCGCGGCGCGGCTCTTTACTGAAGAGGTTGGGCTTGATGCCATCCGCGCGAGCGAGCAGTCGATCGGGCTGCGCCATTTCGAGTCCGGTGCCGAAACTGGACGCATGGCCCGCGACCTTGCGGTCTATATGCGTCAGGCCGCGCGCGACGCCTTTCTGCAACGGACAGCCCGGCAGGCGTTGGGGCAGGACGATCGGGCATGGGGGGTCTTCGGATGAATGTCGCCGACCATCCTGACCAAGCCGTGTTCGAAGGCCGCGAGAAATTCGTGGTGCTGGCACCGCACCCCGACGATGAATCGCTGGCCTGTGGGGCGCTGCTGGCGCGCGCCTTTGCGGGTGCGGGTGCGCATGTAATATGCCTGACGAATGGCAGCGCCAGCCATCCCGGGTCTCGCGCGTGGCCCCCTGAGCGTCTAGGCGTTCTGCGTTGCGCCGAGCTTACTCGCGCCATCGAATGCCTCGGCGGCACAGCGCGCGACCTGACTTGGATGGGCTTGCCCGACGCGGCTCTTTATCGCGTCGATCCGCAGGACGTCACGGCACGACTTGAAAAGACAATCGCACGGACAGGCGCAAGGCATGTCTTCGTGCCAGCGCGTGAAGATCACCATGAGGATCATCAGGCTACCGCTGCCTTCGCGACAGCGCTTCGCACGAAGAGGCCTGACTGGATATTTCATAGCTATCCTGTTTGGTCCAGATGGGACGACCCGGATTTTGCAAACAGCATCGCACCCTATGCGCCGATCTTCTTGGCGCCGGAGGAGCATGAGGCGCGCAAGCGCTCCGCCATCGCCGCACACCGTTCCCAGCTGGGTCAGGTGGTCGCGGACGATCCTTTGGGCTTCGTGCTTCCGTCGGGTTTCATCGAACGCTTCGCAAGCGAAGACGAGATCTTCTGGAGGATGCCGTGATGGGCGTAGGCCTGGAACATCTGAACGCGCTTTATGCCGATAATGCGGACCCGTGGAATTTCGCGGAGAGCAATTACGAACAGGACAAGTTCACCGCGACCCGCGCAGCGCTGTCGCGTCCGCGCTATGAGGGCGCTTTTGAGCTGGGCTGCGGGAATGGCCAGCTTGCGCGTCGCCTCGCGCCGCTTTGCGACACTTATACCGGCATGGACGCCGTGGAAGTCGCCGTGGAGACCGCTCGGCGCACACTTCCACAGGCGTGTTTCCTACAAGGCTTCTACCCCTGCGCCTTGCCGAAATACGCCTTCGACCTGCTGATCCTGTCCGAGATTTTATACTTCCTTGACCCCAGTGCTTTAAAAACCCTTGCCCGCGACATCGCCACGTTCTGGTCCCGGGCCGAGGTGATCTGCGTGACCTACTTGGGTCAGACCGGCCACGGGCTGCAGGGACAGGAGGCGCTGCAGATCTTCACCGCCGCGCTCGACACACATGCGTTCGAAGCAGTCACACGGACCGAAGGGTATCGCATCGACCGCGGAGTGCCGGAGGATGCGTCATGACCAGGCCCCAACCCCCGGATATCGCTATCGTTATCCCAGCTCGCAACGAGGCTGCGCGGATTGCTGATTGCCTGACTGCACTGGCCGGACAAGTCAGCGAGCGTGTAAGGGTGATCCTTGTGGTCAACAACACCACGGACGGCACTGCCGGTTTGGCCCGCAAGGTCGCCAGCGGGAACGGGATCAACCTGTCGGTGCTGGAATGTACATTGGCCGCGCACGAAGGCGTCGGCACCGCGCGCAGGATGGGTTGCGATCACGCGCTGCGCAACATGCAGGGCCTGCGCAGCCTTCTGACGACGGATGCCGATTGCATCGTGGCATCGGACTGGATCGCGCGAAACCTCGCGCACTTGGACGAGGCTGACGCGGTCTGTGGCAGGATCGAACCAATGGCGTCCGAAACCGAGATCCTTGTCGGGATAGATGCGCAGCTCGGCATGCTGGAAGCTACCTATCGCCGACTGGTGCAGGATTTCTTTGCCTGCCACGTTCCGGGTCACGCGGAAATTGCAGGCACCCATGGCGATGCCGCCGGGGCGAGTCTCGCTCTTACGCGGGAAGCCTACGTGATGGCGGGTGGCTTCGCCCCCGTCAAATGCGGCGAGGACCGTCGCCTTGTCCGCGCGTTGCGCCGGGCCGGGGCCAGGGTTCTCCACTCCGATTACGTTAGCGTGCAGGCCTCGTGCCGCCTGACCGGACGCGCGCCTGGCGGAATGTCTCATGCCTTGAAAGTTCGCAGGGGCGCAAGAGACTACCTGATCGACGATAGCCTGCCGCCGGCCGACTGGCTAATCCGGCAGGCCGGTTGCGGGTGCCTGGGCCCATGGCCGTTGCTGGTGCCTGCCCGGCTGAGGCTGAACGTGCGCGATCTCCCCCGCCACATCGAAATACTCGAAACCTTCCGAAACTCAGAGCGGGTTCTGCCCGCCGCGAGAACACCGGACGCATCGCTGTTCAAATGCCACGTGATTGGCGCTGCACCGGAAAGAAGGACGGCGATTATTCCTGCCGTCCCCTCACCGCGACCGTCGGCACGGTCAACCTTGAAAGGAGCCTGAAATGACTAAACTGAAAGATCTGTATATCGAAGAACTACAGGATCTCTGGTCCGCGAATGACCAGATGTCCGAGGTGGTCTCGGCCATGGCCGACAAGGCCTCGGACAGCGAGCTGGCCGACCGGCTGAGCGCGGCAAAGGACGGCATTGACCAGCACACCCGGCTGCTGAAATCCCTTCTGGAAGATGCCGATGCTGAGGTGAAGAAGGAGCACTGCAAGGGCATGGAAGGGCTGGTGAAGGAGGCGCGGAAACACGCACTCGACAGCGACATGAGCGGCGCCGCGCTGGATGTTGCGATCATCGCGCAATACCAGCGCATGTGCCATTACGGCATCGCCGGGTTCGGCACCACCAAAGCCTTTGCCGAGGCTCTTGGCGAAGACGACGCCGCACGCAAGCTCGATGACGCGCTCGATAACATCTACGAGTCCGACGACTTCATGACCGAACTGGCCGAACGTTCACGCAATGTCGATGCGGCGTAAACTTTAACCGGGCCGGCCAGAGGGCCGGTCCGGTAATCCTGACAATCTGCCCGAAGGGAACGCCGGAAGGTTGGTTGGGTTAAGTAAGTATATATTTCGGAGATTCCGGAGAGGTTCAATGCACGCGGTAATTTATCTGATCGGAATCATCGTGGTCGTTCTCGCAATACTCAATCTCGTCACCTGATCCAGGGAGGATACAATGACAGCCCAAAACGAAGAAAAGCCGGACGCCGGCAAGACCATTTCCGAGAAGACAAGGGAAGCTGCCGAGGCTGTGTCGGAGACAGCGAAGGAACATGCTCAGGATCTGAGCAGAACGGTCGTTTCCGAAGCGAAGGACTATGCAGGGCAGGCCAAGGATGCGGCGGCTGGCGAAGTCAAGAACGTCGCCTCGGCGCTCAGGACAGCCGCGAGCGAATTGCGCAGCGGCTCACCGCAAGAGCGCACCTTCGGTCAGATTGCGGACACGCTGGCGGGAGCCTCCGACGCGTTGCGCGACAAGGATCTGGGCGAGATGGTCGGTGCCATAAATGATTTCGCACGGCGCAATCCCATGCTCTTTCTTGGAAGCGCGGCCCTGATCGGTCTTGCCGCAACCCGTTTCGCCAAGGCGAGCGGCGGATCGTCTTATCCCCGAGCGGAGACATCCGGCTTGCAAAGCGGGCAGTCCACATATCCGCCGGCGACAACGTCATCCGTGCTGCCGACTGGCAGCACTTCGGCGCCTGCCAGCACGAGAACACGGGAAGGAGGCGCAGCATGACACACGATCCTAACAAGTCCACCGGCGGCCTGCTGAGCGATGCGCTCTCCCATGTGAGCTCGCTTGTTCGCAACGAGGTCGACCTGGCGCGCGCCGAGGTGAACGAGAACCTCAAAAGCGCCGGGATCGCCATCGGCATGATCGTTGGGGCAATCGTCGTGGCCCTGACGGCGCTCAACGTCCTTTCGGCCGCGCTTGTCGCAGCCCTGACCGAGGCGGGCATCCCCGCCGGCTGGTCCGCCCTAATCGTCGGGGTGATCTTTGGCATCATCGCCTATGTGATGTTGAACAAGGGTACGAACGATCTGAAACTCAACAGTCTGGCTCCGACGCGGACTGCGAAGAACGTGAAGCGCGATGCGCAAGCCGTGAAGGAGGCATACGATGACAAGTGATACCCGCTCTCCCGAAGAGATCGAACGCGATATCGAACGCGAACGCGCAGGTCTGCGTGATACGCTCGGGGACTTGCAGGACAAGTTCTCGGTTGAGACCATTGCGCGGCAATTCACCGATCAATTCCGCGAACATGGCGGTGAGATCGGACGATCTGTCTCCGATGCCGTCAAGAGAAATCCAGTTGCTTTGGCCTTGACCGGAGTGGGCATCGCCTGGTTGATGATGGGCAATCGTTCGGATGATGTTTATCGGCGCGACGACTATAATCGCCGGGACGATTACCGCCGTTATCGGTCGCGTCTGGACCACGAACGATCTCACGACGATGCCCGATCTTCTTATGATCGAGACGATCGGCTATCCCGCTCACGGCAATGGAGCAGCCCCGATCGGCATCTTTATTCGGGGCGCTTTGGCAGCACGCACGACGCCCCTGCCTGGGCTCGGACGCGCCAGGAGGACGATGAGAATGATGTAACCGAGCGCATTGGACAGGCGGCCTCTTCGGCGCGCAGTTCGGTCTCGGATGCAACATCCAGTATCTCCGCCAGCGCCAGTGATGCGGGTTCTCGTGTTGCGGAAACTGCGCGCTCTGCCGGATCAGGCGTGGCCGACAAGGCTAAGGATCTCGCTGCGTCTGCCAGGGATGCGGGCAGTTCAACTGCGGAAACGGTCCAGAACCTGACCTCAACCGCTGCCGACCGCGCCGCTGCCCTTCGTAACCGATTGGCGCAAGGGACGGAAGACCTGACCGAGGAGGCACGCAAGCGCGTCATCGACGCGCGACACCGCGCGGTGGAGGCTCGCGAGGCGGCAGCCGAATACGCCCGCAAGGGCCGCGATCGCGTCATTGACATCTTCGAGGAACAGCCGCTGATCGCGGGTGCCCTGGCCGTGGCGCTTGGTGCCGCTCTCGGAGCCGCGCTGCCGCGCACCCGGATCGAGGATGAATATCTCGGTGAGCAGAGCGATAACTTGATCGAAGAGGCGGAGCGCATCTTTGCCGAGGAAAAGGAAAAGCTCGGCAAAGTCGCCGACGCGGTAAAGGACGAGGCCGGCAAGGCGGCACGCGATCTTAAGGATGAAGCGGATGAAGCCGCATCGAAAGTGGCTCAGACGGCAAAGGACAAGGCCACCTCTGCGGGCAAGCGCGTTTCCGATGCCGCCAGGACGGAAGCCGAAAAGCATGATCTGGGCGACGTGAAGAAGTCGCCGAAATCCTCCTCCTGACCCATGCCCGGTCCGCAAAGCCGCGGGCCGGGTTTTACGAAAGCAAAAATTATATGGCACGTGGCAGACAAGCGGAATCGCCTACCGACATTCCCGCGAAGGGATGGAAGGACATTACCCTCAGAGTAAAATCAGAACTGGCCGACGATCATGTCGGCCTCATCGCGGCCGGCGTTGCATTTTACGCGTTGCTGGCGATCTTCCCTGCCCTCACCGCCCTGATGGCCCTGGGCGGTCTGGTGCTGGAACCCTCCGAGGTGACGGCACAACTGGACCAGTTGACCGACGTGATGCCGCAGGAAGCCGAGCAGATCATCCTGGATCAGGCCGTGGCCGTCGCCGGATCGCGCGAAGGCGGGCTCGGCCTTGCCTTTATCGTAGGTCTATTGCTCGCGATATACTCTGCGTCCAAAGGCATGGGCAGCCTGATGGAAGGATTGAACGTCGCCTATGACGAGGAAGAAACGCGCGGCTTCATCTCGAAAACCCTCTGGACGCTCGGACTCACGGTGTTCCTGATCCTCGGGCTTGTCCTTGGCCTGCTCGCGACATTGGCGCTACCGGCGGTTTTGAACCTCATTGCGCTGCCCGATTGGCTGGAGACCGGGATGGGATTGGCACGTTGGATGATCCTCGCCTTGATGACGGTGTTCGGCTTGGCTGTGATCTACCGCTACGGCCCATCACGCGACGATGCGGAATGGAAATGGCTCAGCCCCGGTGCTGTTGCGGCCTGCCTGATATGGGTGATCGCATCGGTGGGCTTTTCGATCTATGTCAGCAACTTCGGCAGCTACAACGAAACCTTCGGCAGCATGGCAGGGGTCATCATCCTGCTGATGTGGCTGTGGATTTCGGCATTCATTATCCTGATGGGTGCGGAACTGAACGCGGAAATCGAAGCGCAGACAGCACATGATACGACAGTAGGGCCGGACGAGCCGATGGGTGAAAGGGACGCCGAGAAGGCTGACAGACTGGGCCCGACACAAGGACGATCCTGACGGACGGTCATTTGGTGAGATTGGTCAGCGGTCTGATCCGCAGCAAGAACCGCAAAGGTCAATACGCCCCAGATTGACAATCTCGTTCGATGATAACCCGCCAATCAGATCGCCGCCGTTCGGATGGAGCACTTGCCCCGTCATGTAGGACACATCCTCACAGGCGAGAAACAGCATCGAGGGTGCTACCTCGTTCGGCTCGCCGAGCCGGCCGAGGGGCGCGCACTTCCCAATATCCTCCACCTTGTAAGGAGGAAACGATGCGGGGATCAGCGGCGGCCAGATCCGGCCCGGCGCGACCCCGTTCACCCGGATCCCGCGCGGCGCCAGTTTCGATGACATTGCCCGCACGAAAGACAGGATTGCCCCCTTGCTGGACCCATAGTCGATCAGCAGGTCCTGCCCGCGATAGGCGGTGACGGAGGTCGTGCAGATGATGGATGCACCCTTCTCAAGATGCGGCAATGCCGCCTGCACCATGAAGAAATGACCGCCGATGTTCGTCCGGAACGTGCGGAAAAGCTGCTCTTCGGATATCTCTGTGACCTCTTCCCGCGCATGCTGTTCGGCGGCGTTGCAGATCAACACGCCAAACCTGCCGAACCTGTTGTCGCGTTGCCCTTTAATCTGAGACGGGACGGGGAGTGGGCAAAACTTGGGGGTCATGCGGCTGCTCTTTGGTAGGCTCCGGTTAGCCGACAGTCGAGAACGGCGGCGCGGGCAAAAGCCAATCCACGGAGCCTTCCATGACGATACTCACCGACACCCAGACCCTGATCCTAAAGCGTCCCGCCCGAAGGTTGAATCATGATGGTTTCCGGATGGCTTGATTTGCGATTCCTCCTTTTCAGGAGGATGGATCATGTCAGCACCTTTGCCAGATGCGCTGCGCGCGCGGTTTCAGAGATTGATTGAGGAAGGGTTAAGCGGGCGTGCGGCGGCGCTGCGCCTTCAGCTTTCTGCGGCGACTGGAGCGCGTTGGGCGCTGGCGATCCGGCAGACGGGTTGCGCCCGAGCGGGCCCGCAAGGCCGTCCTGCGGGCAAGGGGAAGCTCGATCCGCACCGTGCCTTCCTTTGCTGAAGTCATCGGTCAGGACGGGGATATGACGATGCCCGAACTGGCTGCCGCCCTGCTGGACGCAACAGGTGTGCGGGCCCATCCGACGATGATCCACCAGTGGAAGAAGGCGCTGCTCGAGGGGGCATCGGAGATCTTCGAACGCGGCGGGAAGAAGAAGGCTGAGGTCGACGAGGAGACGGTGCGGTCGCTGCACGCCAAGATCGGGGAACTGGCTGTCGCCAACGATTTTTTTGTCACGAAAGCTCAAGCCCTGGACCGGCAAGTGAGGCGCGGAATGATTGAACGTCACCACCCTAAGCTGTCGGTCGGGACGCAATGAGTGCGTCTACCTGCACGCTAGGGAGACCGGTTCGCAGGCCAAGGCCGGCGTTGGCCGATGGATCACCTTCTACAACCACCAGCGGCCTCACGCCGCCCATGGCGGACAGCCGCCCGCCGTGGTCTACTTCAACCAGATCGAAACCGACCAGCAGGGGCAGAAAGTAGCTTAAGTTACGCCAGATCCTGTCCAAGAGATGGGGAGTAGCTCAGTGGAACGAAACCGGACGCTACAATGGGTCAAGCCTAGAAGCTTATCAGACCGGCCGAAGAGTTCACCGCGGTTGAAGCCACTTAACGTTTGACTGTTCGTCCGGCGCGCCGTGTTCGTCTGATACGCGGCGTAGCGGATGGCCATCACCACCGGCAATCCGCTACGCCTGTCTTGCGTTGATCTTCTTCCGTGAGCGGGCCCTCAAATGGTTTGTCGAGACCGCCCCGTTTTTAATTCCCGGCTGCGAGCCCAGCGCCCGCACCTGCCGCGACTTGCTCCACGAGTTTTGCACAGAAGGCGGGTAAATCGTTGGGGTCGCGGCTTGTGACAAGGCCGTTTTCGACTACCACTTCCTCATCGATCCATGTACCGCCGGCGTTCTCGATATCGATCTTCAGCGTTGGGTAGGACGTCAGGGAACGCCCCTTAAGCACGTCAGCCTCAATCAATGTCCAGGGTGCATGGCATATAGCCGCAACCGGTTTTTTTTGATCGAAGAAGGCCCGGATGAAACCAATTGCCTCGCCGCTGCCGCGCAGCTTGTCGGCGCCAACAGTCCCTCCGGGCACGACAAGACCGTCGAAATCGTCGGCTTTGACCTCGTCAAACGTCTTGTCGATAGTATAGCTGCCGCCCTCGTCAAGGTCGCTATTGACTGTACGAGCCAGGCCCGCTTCAAAACTGATCACGGTCACTTTGCCGCCAGCCTCCTCGATAGCTTGCTTGGGCTTCGAGAATTCTGGTTCTTCCGTCCCGCGGGGCGCGATCAGAACCGCAACTGATTTGCCCTGTAATGTCATAGCTATTTCCTTTTCCGTCAAAGATTAAGGTCAGTCCGTCGGCTTCAGCACAACCTTGGTCCAGCCATCGTCGCGTGCGTCGAAATGCTTGTAGGCGTCTGGCGCCTGATCGAGCGGCAGTCGATGCGAAATGATTTGCGCAGGATTGGCCCGGCCATGCTCGATAAGATTCATCAGTCGCCGGTTATAATGCTTTACATTGCATTGCCCGGTGCCGATCTTCTGCCCCTTGAACCAGAAGTTGCCGAAGTCGAACGCAATCTTGCCTTCCTTCTGCAGATCGTCGGGCGCATTGGGGTCTTCCGGGATGAACACGCCGACAACGCCGATGCCGCCGGTGGCCTTCGTGCTTTTAACGAGGCAGTTCATCGTGTAATTGCTGCGCTCCTTGCCGTGGCGATCGCAGCACTGGTAACCTACCGCCTCGACCCCACGGTCGGTCCCGAGGCCGCCGGTTGCTTCTAGGATCTGCTGGGCGGGATCGCCCTTGCGCATGTCGATCGGAATCGCGCCCATCGCCTCGGCCAGTTTCAGGCGGTCATCGTGGAAATCGACCACGAAGATCTGAGCGGCGCCGCGGATTTGGGCTGAGTGCGCGGCCATCAGACCGACCGGACCAGCGCCATAGATCGCGATGCTTTCGCCGGGCAGGAAACCGGACAGTTCGACGCCATGCCAACCCGTCGGGAAGATGTCGGAGAGCATGACATAGTCATCCTCCTTCTCTTTGGCGTCTTCGGGCAGCTTCAGACAGTTGAAGTCCGCATAAGGAACGCGCAGCAACTCGGCCTGACCGCCTTGCCACGGCCCCATCTCAGCAAAGCCATAAGCTGCGCCGGCGGTTCCGGGGTTGGTCGTGAGGCAAAACCCCGTCAGACCGCGTTCGCAATTTTCGCAGAACCCGCAACCCACGTTGAACGGCATGCAGACCCGATCGCCCTTCTTGATCCGATCTACGGCAGAGCCAACCTCGATGACTTCGCCAAGGTTTTCGTGACCAAAAACCCTGCCCTTCTCGAAGCTGGTGCGGCCCTCATACATGTGAAGGTCAGACCCGCAAATGTTGGTGGTGGTCACCCGAATGATAACATCGGTCGGTTTCTCGATCTTGGGATCGTCGATGGTATCCACGGAAACGTCTTTGGGTCCGTTGTATACGACTGCTTTCATCGGCTTTTCCTTTCGTAGCGCTGCTCAAGACGTCATCAAGTGGAGCGCTTGCTGATGATCCGGACCAGCGCAACGGCGAAGGAACGCGCATCTTTCCAACTGATCTCAGGGCCCTAACCCGCCGGATGCCTGAGCGGTTCCTTCCCGTTCGCAGTTCTTGGATCGATTTTCGGCGGCTTTTCGATTTCTTTTGCCGGGAAGGTCTAAAAAAGCGGCGGATTGATGCACTCAAGAAATCCCTGCGAAAACCACGGCGCCATGACGGCGCAGTGCATAGACGCAGCCCTGCCAGCAGCACCATCAAAAGCGGTATAAGCGCAACAAGATACAGCTGTGGATAAATTTGGGTGACGCGACTTGATCAGGCGGCGCGGCTTTGGTTGGCATCGTCAGCGACGACCCCGTCGGTAAATCTGACGCCTTCGATGACGCGTGGCAACTGGTTTGTGCCGTTGAGCTTGCGCCACTTCTTCGATGCGGCCCGGACCAGGGTGAAGACCATCAGCTTTGCGGTTTACTGCGACACTTCGCCGTTGGTGCGGACAGTGCGATGTCGGACGGTGGCAAAGACACTTTCAATGGGGTTGGAGGTGTGCAGATGCTCCCAGTGTTCGGCCGGGAAGTCGTAAAATGCTAGCAAGGCCTCGTTGTCCTTGGTCAGGCAGGAGACGCCACGCTGGTATTTGGCGGCGTATTTTTCCTTGAAGATCTCTATGGCCGCCAATGCCGAGGCGCGGGTTGCGGCGTGGGAGATCTCGCGCAGATCGGCGGTGACAGCCGGCTGCACGGCTTTGGGGAAGCAATTGAGCACATTCGCCTTCTTGTGAAACCAGCAGCGTTGATGGCGGGTGCCAGGAAAGACCTCATCCATGGCCTTCCAGAAGCCCAAGGCGCCATCGCCGACAGCCAGTTCCGGCGGCACGGCAAGGACGCGGGTGTTGGATGTCACTGAGAACTGACCCAGCCACGATAGAAAATCTCACTGAGAATTGACCCATGTGGAACCCTCCCGCTGACGGGAATTGTCGGGGGTCATTGGAGTGATCGACATGGATATTTTGAGCGTCATTCGACGTTGGGCACTTCGGGATAAGTTGCCCAGGGCATAGGAAAATTCCAGCGCGCAAGGATCGCTATTCCTCATGTCGTCTGCTCCTTCAGGTTGGGCAGACTCTACATCACGGCGAGGGAACTTCCGGGGAGCAGGTCACCTGAGCCGGTGCAGAAGACTCATTGAAACCCCGACTATAACCATCTATATACCATCCATGCGGATGGAGGTTGCGATGCACAATGTCACCCGTCTGCCCGAGCGGCAGGCAGAACCCGAAAAGATCACGATCAATCTCGGCCATGTCGACTTGGGCCGGATCGATCTTCTCGTGCGCGAAGGCTTCTATGCTAACCGGACAGACTTCATTCGCACCGCCATACGCAACCAGTTGAGCAGTGAAGGAGGTTCGGTCGCGCAGTCGATCGAACGGCACAAGCTGGAACTTGGGCTCTTCGACATCACGCGGGCCGATCTGGAAGCCTTCGCAGAGGCCGGGCAAATCCTGCACCTCAAGGTTGTCGGACTGGCGAGGATCTCGGCGGATGTTTCACCCGAACTGGCCGTGGCGACGATCGGGTCGTTGAACGTGCTTGGGTCACTTCAGGCACCGAAGGCCGTCAAAGCCGCCCTTAAAGACCGCATCACCTGAGGCCGTCCGCCTCTTAAGAAGGATAGTATCAATGAACGACGATTTCGCGACGGCCATGCGCCGGGCGCTCGGGAAGACGTGTGCCAATGACCCAGTCAGTGCCACGGCAATCATTCAAGAGGCTCTTGCGCGTCAGACTGGTACTGCGCCAAGCGCCCCGGACAGGAGCGACACAGTTGCAATGAGGTCCGGAGACCCATTCGCCAGCCTGCTGCGTGACGGTTGCAAGCCCTGTTCCGGCGGCGGCTTGATGCAGGGATTGCAATTGCCCTCGCGACCCGCTGGTAAAGAGATCGAAGTGCCGGAGGGCGCCCACTATGAAAGCCGCCACCATGGGGGCCCAGCCGGGTCACGCCGCTATACGCTCTATACCCCCACGGACCGTCCGGCGGGTTTCGCCGGGATTGTGCTGATGCTGCATGGCTGCACACAGTCACCCGACGACTTTGCTCGCGGCACGCGCATGAATGAGGCGGCCGAAATCGCGGGCTACATCGTCGCCTACCCAGAGCAGGCGCGCGCGCACAATATCCAATCCTGCTGGAACTGGTTCCGACCGGAGGACCAGGCGCGCGACCAAGGCGAGCCAGGGATTCTGGCAGAACTCGTCCGAGATCTCATGGCCGAGTTTGATTTGCCAGAGGGTCGGGCCTTCGTGGCTGGCTTGTCGGCGGGCGGCGCGATGGCGGCCATCATGGCGCAGGCCTATCCTGACATATTTGCGGCCGCGGGTGTCCATTCCGGGCTTCCTGCAGGTGCGGCCAGCGATGTCATTTCAGCCTTTGCCGCAATGCAAGGGAACAGCGTTTCCCGGACGCCGCAAGGGACAATACCGATGATCGTGTTCCACGGAATGGCGGATACGACAGTTTCGCCGGTAAATGGTGTTCGTTTGATCGCCGGTTCAGGTATTGAGACCCAGCATAACGGAAATGGCCGAACCTGGTCGCGTTTCATCACCCACGATGGCTCGGAACTGTGGCGCGTCGCGCAGGCCGGTCATGCTTGGTTCGGGGGCGATCCGGCGGGCTCATACACCGACCCCTTCGGTCCCGATGCCTCGGCAGAGATGATCCGTTTCTTCGAGAAAATCGCTGAGGGCGAAAGCAGCAGGTGACGAAGGGCAGAGGTGGTCGCGAGATTTCGGACCAGTTGCTAACCCGATCCGCACCGGAAGGTCGTAACCAGCAAGGGTCGCAGACAGGCGCTGGAAGTCTTCCAGCGTGTTCATGACGGTCATACGACGCCGACGGGTCTTGCCCGGAATGCTGATCAGGACTTCGTGGCGATGCTTGGAAATGTCGATGGCAACCAGCACGGTCGCGACGATAGAATGCTTGACGGTCATAGCCAGTCTCCTCAGCGGTGTGGTTCACGCAAAACCACTGTTGAGACCTGAGACCCGGTTATTGCCAGCAGTTTGCTGACCACATCCGCCGAGGTGCTGTCGCCGCAGATCAGCCGGTGATCGCCCAGCCGCCAAAGATCGCCCGGCACCGAGACCGGATCGGTCGGCGGTTCGGGCACCTCGTCCTCACCCTCGGCGACGGCGTCATCGCCGAGATCCGGATCCTGCAGCAGCGCCTCCAACTCGTCTTCGGCAAAGCCTAGCAGCGAGAGGTCGAAATCGTCGGCCAGCAGACCGGCCACCTCGTCGCGCAGCAGGCTTTCGTCCCAGTCGCCGAGTTCTGTCAACTTGTTGTCGGCGATCCGGTAGGCCCGGCGCTCTGCCTCGTCGAGATGGCCGAGCCGGATCACCGGCACTTCCGCAAGCCCCAGTTCGGTCGCCGCCAGCACCCGGCCGTGACCCGCGATCAACTCGCCATCGTCACCAACCATGCAGGGCACGGTCCAGCCGAAACGCGCCATGCTGGCGGCGATCCGGGCGACCTGATCGGGCCCGTGCAACTTCGCATTTCGGGCATAGGGGCGCAGCCGCTCGATCGGCCAGAACTCGATCTGGCGCGGCGCAAAGGTGAGGTCCATGGGGCAGGGTGGTCCTGTGGTTTTGGGTGGTTTCCAGAAGGTGGCTTCCTCCTGGCTTCCGGTCGTGGTGGCTTCCGCAAAGTGGATCCCGGGATCCACCTTGGAATCCAGCAGGAATCCACCCTGCGGAGACGCTTAAAGCCTTGTATTATTGAACGAAAATGGTCTCAAGCTGGCCAAGTGGATTCCGGGTGGATTCCCCGGTGAAATCGCCTGACGCTGGCAAACTTCCGCGCTGCGCCCCCCCGAATACGGATGCCGCCGGGGAGGAACCAAGGCAGGGGGTAGGGCCTCCCTACTTCATTCCTTGGCAACCACAGTGTCGTAGAGCCCGTAATGGGTCAGATCTTGGTGGCTTTCGATCCCGGTGTAGCGCAGCGACGCATCCTCATAGCGCCGAAAGGCGAACACGGCCTGGTTCATCTGCTCGGTGTTAAAGACCTTGAGGCGCACCAGCAGATGGAAATCCTTAACCGTCAGACCTGTGACGGCCAAGAATAGGTCAGGCTCCAGCTTTGTGATCACGTCCTGCAAGGTGTTTTCACGGAAATCGGTCAGATACATGAATGCGGGGATCCGCGTCGCGAATTTGATCAGCTTTTCCTGAACCAGCTTTCGCTTGGACTTGTATTCCTTCTCCTCCTCGGTCAGTTCCTTTTTCTCTTTTTCGGTCGCCCCACCGGCCTTGACCTTGCTCTTGAGGGCTTTGACCTTCTCGCTCTTGTTGATGATCGTTTCGATGATGTTATCGCCCAACGCACGCCAGCCTTCGATCCGCTCGACGGCGGCCATGGCTTCGGGGTTGTCCATGATCCGGCGCAGCGTATCATTGTCCACGTTCACCAGCAGGGCGCTTTCCCATTTGCGCGCCAAGAGCGTGGCCGATGTGCCTGCCATTGCGATGTCGAGAATGCTTCCGGCGTCGATTTGCGCCATGACCGCGCCGTTGTAGGCCAAGACGGGCAGGAACGAGACGAGGTCCTTCACTGCATTCTCCGGGTTCGGCTCGCTGGGGGATAAGCCGATCCCGTATTCGGATAGCTGGCGCAGGGCGCGCGTCGGTGCGAAGTCGAAGACGAAGCAGACCGGCTTGAGGACTTCTTCCTCGTTGGGATCGTCGCCGTTTGGATTCTTAATGGACCAAGGCGATTGCACCCGGAATGCCGCCTGAAAGTAGGTCTCGGGCGATTTCAGGTTGCGCAGCATCAGGATCGACGACCATTGCGCCACCGTCACACCGGTCGTCAGCTTGCCACAAGACAGGGTGATCGTCTTGCTGTCGAAACCGCTGCCGATGGCGTTGCGGACGGGTGGCAATGCCTCAAGGCCGATCCCCGCCGTTGCGCCTGCTGCGACGATAACCTTGTAATCGTGCCAGAAGGTGTTGTGCTTCTCGTTCAGCAGGTTGGCCATGGCGTGGCAGGCGGCCACGTTCGGCAGGAACCAGAACGAATGCTGCAGATAGGGCAGCAGACGCACATCGGAATATGGGAACGGCGGGCGCATTCCCGACTTCAGGCTCTCTACCGTGGATGGCGCATATTGCCCCCGGATGATGTCCAGCCATTTCTGGACGTCGCTCTTGTGCGTGAACTGGGCGGCGCTGTTCGTGCCGGTGGCCGAGAAGAACTCGTTCAGATCAAACTCATCGAACTCGCCCGAACTTGCGACCGCCACCAACTCGTCGGGCATCTGATAGGTCAAGAGCCGCATCTGCGGCAGAGATCCATAGGGGTTCCACTGGCCGGGGTGCTTTGCCGCCCATGCCGCCTTGGCGCGTTGTTCGTCGGTGTAGGTCCAGTTGAAGATCTGCTCTTCGATGAATTCGCCGGTCGCCAGCGCCTTGAACGGCGTGCCCGAGAGGTAGAGATACGCTTTCGTCGTTATGGGCAGGAATTCGGTCTCTGACTCCAGCGGTTGCTGAAGGTCGGCGATCCGGTCCTTAAGCTTCTTCGCGTTGTCCAGCCGTTCCTCTTCGCGCGAGATTTCCTCTTCCTCGCCTGCGAACAGTTCCTTGGCGGTCTCTCTCCAGGCCCCGAAATGGTATTCGTCGAAGATCACCAGATCCCAGTTTTCGGCATGAAGCCATTCGTTCTTGGGCTTGATGTTTCCGCGCGCGTCGCGGCCGAGCAGGTCCTGGAACGACCCGAAATAGACCACCGGCTTCTTGCGGTCGATCTGGGTAGGGTCGCCGCCGGTCTTGACCGACAGATACTGCCAGCCAGCGAAATCCACATGGCCTTCGAGGTCGGACTGCCAAGCGTCTTCAACGGCGGGCTTGAACGTTACCACCAGCACCCGCTTGGCGCCCATCTTCCGCGCCAGCTGATACGAGGCGAAGGTCTTGCCGAAGCGCATCTTCGCGTTCCACAGAAAGCGTGGCACGGCATGCATGTCTTCGGCCCAGCGCGAGACGAAATAGTCATGCGTCACCCGGACCGCCTCGGCCTGTTCCTCGCGCATCCGGTGGGTCTGGGCGCGGGTTCCGTCCAGCTTCTTGCCCGTGCGCAATTCGGTCAGCACGGTGAGCACATCGGCCACCGTGCAGCGCATCCATTCAAGTTCGTGATTGGCCAGACCCTTGCGGGCCAGCGCCGCGCGCACCTGATGGTCGGTGAAGAACGTGCCGTCCTCGCGCTCGGCCGGTTCATCAAGTTCGATGGTGTAGTTCTTGATGGCGGCGGTCTTCAACTGCTCCGCCACGCGGCCTTTGACGCTGCGGGTGGTCTGGCCGATCTTGAGCAGGCCCGCATGCGCGTCGTCGGCAATCGCATAGGCGTAGATGCGCGGGCGGGCTTCGGGTTTGGCGGCGAGGATTTCGTCGATGGTCGGTTTGTTCATTGAACTCCTAGTCCGACGTTGCCGGTCGTTCGGCGTCAGTTTAGACCCAAGCGGAGACCGGAAGTCTCTACGAGTTTCCACCAAAACCTGTTATCGTTGACGCGGAAACGATAACTTCCTGATCTATAACCGCGCCGCCCCTTCTCGACATTCAGGCCGACGGCAGATAACGCAGCTGCCATGGCCGGATCGTTAAAGTACACGCGCAACTCCGAACCCCATTTGTTACCTTGGTTTTGGTAATGCGGGGGTGAGCCGGGCGACACGCTGACACCTGTTGCCGCGTGGTAGCGCTTTTCAAATCTCGACTGTGAGCGGGGCGCGACTTCTGCCTCGAGGAGAACGTCTATTGATGTCGGCATTGCCGTGGAACCTTCCGAAAATTAATCTATAGATCGTATCTTGGAGCCGATAAATTCTCGTTCCTCCAATGTCAGTTGATACCGTTGGGCGAGTGCTTCATCAGTCCACAAAGTCGTCATGTCGAGAATTGGGACAAAATTATACGCCGATTTCGTAAGATGATGGGAATACATGAACTGCGCGACAAGAAATCTAAAAAACTTTGATCTCATATACATAATGAGATTTTCCGCTTCGGCTCTGGATCCGTATGCTCCGATTACGAGATAAGTCTCGGTGCAGATTTCGCCCGGTGGCAAAACCTCAATCTTGGAAAAGACTTTCCGCTTTCCGTCTTTTCCCGGGTTCCCAGCATGGTCGTAGGCGACATAGGAAGTAATCACTTTCCATTTGTCGATGATCTCCGATCCAACGGTAATTTTGTTCCGTGGAAATGGTCCTTCGCCCTTTTCCCAGCGCAACACCAAGTCTCCAGTCTCCTCTGGGCGCGCATTGGTAGCAAGTCCAAACGGTTTCCTGCTGGAGACCTGCAGGCTCATCGTTGGTTCGTTCTCTTGCAGAACTTTCCGAATAATTGGAACGGCGCCGCTGTGACGAACGAAAGTCGAAAATTCATCTAACCGTCGTTCCGTCGTACTTTCAGACGAACTACCTACTATGTTTGTGACTTCGCACAGACCGCGTTCGTCGCGGTTCCAAAGAAAATAGCAGACACCGCCCGCAAGGTCTACACCCGGGAATGCGTCTTTTGCATTCTCAAAATCAACCAACTTTCGGAGTCGACTATCGGCCAGCATTGTGGCTCTGAAATCACCTAAACCCTTTCCGCCCCCAAACCAGCGCGAGGGGATAATCATCGAAAGATATCTCGGTTCTAGTGTCTTGGCCTGCTCAACAAATTCTTGATAGATCGGCGAAGCGCTGACGCCGTGCCCTCCATCGGACAACTGGTAAGGTGGATTGCCGATAATCACATCGAACTGCATGTGTCCTCCGAATATCTCGCTAATACGAGACTTAATGTTGTCGGTATGAATGAACGTATAGGCGTGCGATTCACGGTCGGCGCCCCGATCCATGGTTTTGTTGCTTGCTCCGCAGTAGCGACATTTCCCATTTACCCACACGTGCTCAGTCCGTTCAAACCAGACATTGCCTGCGTCGGTCGTGAAACTGCACGCGATGGAATGCGCGCCGTTGGCATGCTTCGAGCAGTAGAGGCTCCGCCGCGCCAGCAGGCTGGTCAGTTGCGTGATGCCGATGCCGAAGACCTGTCTGGTCAGGATGTGATCGACGCGCGCCTGCAGGTCGGGGATTTCGCCCGCCAGCCCGTCGATCAGACGGCGCGTGATCTCGCGCAGAAAGACGCCCGACTTGGTGCAGGGATCGAGGAACCTGACCGTGCTGTCGGCCCAGAGATCGGCGCCGCCATGGTCGGCGGCCCAAGCCTCGGTCAGCGTGTCCAGCATGCGGTTGGCGAACTCGGGCGGAGTGAATACCTCGTCGTTCGACAGGTTGGCGATGCAGGTCAGCACATCGGGATTGCGGCCCCGAAAGGAAAATCCGACCTGATCGTTCATGCGGCCTCCTGCGGGGTGCCGTCATGAGCGATGGCCAGATCGCGCAGGGTCATCGCGGGCCAAGTGCGGATCGGGATGAAGATTTCATGCTTGCCCAGGTGCGAGAACAGCGTCCCCTCTGCGCTGAAGGCGGAGGAACCGGTCAGAACATCCAAACGGAAATCGCGGCGCTGGAACTTGCCTTTGCCCAGATAGCCCCATTCGGCAAAAGCAATCGGTTGATCGTCCTGCGTCCGCATTGTCAGCGCATCGCCATGAACAAGGTTCTGCGCCAGAACGTATGATGCGGCGCGATACATATCGTCGTTTTCGTCGATGTTCAGATATTCGGCCATCACACCGATCATGTTCGCCCGGCATTCAGCGATGTTGTCGGGCAGAAGCTCGATCCCATAGGTGCACATGAGCGCGTAGAGAGAATAGTGCCGCTTCTCGAAATCAGACTTGCCGAACTTGATTTCCACAGCGGCCAGTTTGCGTTGCAGCACCCGAACCAGAAAGTTGCCGCTGCCGCAGGCGGGTTCGAGAAATCGAGAATCGATCCGGTCGGCCTCGTCCTTGACGAGATCGAGCATGGCATCGACGAGCCATGGGGGCGTGAAGACTTCCCCATGATCTGCGACGCGTTTCTTTGACTTTATCAGGCTCATGCGAAATTCATGACAGATTGGAAGGGTGGGGTAAATCCGGCAGCGACCGTCATTTCACCCTCATGACCTCTCCCGTGTCGAGTCGCTTCACGAAATCCACCTCCGCGCCATTCCAGTGATAAGAAAAATGCGCGCCCTGGGTTGGAATAGAGATCACGTCAGGCCAGAAGATGGCAATGCACTGACCGCCCGGATAGCGGATACTGGGCCAGACGATTCCGTTTGATCCCGCCATGCGGCGTTCTGCACCGAATATTTGCGAGGGCTGGTAGTCGTCGGGGTGCAATAGGTCCGACTGGCCTGCGGCGTCGTCCAGATCGGCATCGATCGAGCCGATCAACTCCCGGAACTGGGAGGTCCAGCCCGGCGCCTCGTTTGTGGAGCGCATGAATCGGGCATGGTGATATATGGTTTCGGCAATTGCGACCTCAGTGCTGTCGCCTGCATAGTAGAGCCCGAAACTACCGTCCGAGAACCGCCCGGGTCTTAAGGGAGAACAGTGAACGAAGGGTGCCATGACCCAGCTTGCGCCAGTTCCTGTCACGCGTCGCGCCACGGGTACTTTGGACAGATCGCCGATGCTGTCGCGGATTCTTGGATTGAACTTGGCCTCGGCAGAAGCCAGCGCCTCCCAGTCTGCGGGATCTGAAATGTCTTCAAACAGGTCGATGGGCGGATAGATGGAGCGGATGATGCGGATGGTACGTGGCCAGTTCACACGTCGAACAGGCACCGTCACCAGGCACCCCGTTCCGCATCAAGATAGCTGCGCAGGTCCATCAGGTCGGTGATCTCGCCTCGCATCATGATATCGAGCGCGCTGCGCCCGCCGAATGTCTCACTGGGCTTTCGGATCCACGCGTAACCGCGACCGGGCTCAGCGAACAGATAGCGCAATGCCTTGTGTATCCCGATCAGGATGGCCATCCGGGCGCGCAGATCGCGGTCGATGCGTCCGACATCGCCAGCCTTCCAGCGCGCCCATGTACGCTGAGCCATGTCACCCAGAAGTACGCGCGCCTCGATATCCGTCAGCCCCCACGCGCGGAAAAGGTTAACGGTGGCGCGCGCCAGAGCCGCTGCTTCATCGTCGGTAATGACGGGAAGGTCAGGGCGTGCGATGATCGGCTGGACTGTCGTGAACTGCATGACCGCTCTCCTTTGGCATCAATATATGGATTGTGTGCCAAAAGGCAATGATGAATATCTACATGCGTGTCCACGGCTTCACCCTTGGCATCGCCTCCGTCACCTCGATCTCCCGCAGCATCCCACCCGCGATCAGCCCGTCGCGGATCCAGCTCAGCGCCTGCCACCAGTCGTCATAGGCGCGGTGGGCGGCTTCGATCTGCCGGGGATGGGGCGTGAAGGTGACGGGGCAGGCCAGGATATCGACGCTGCGCCATTTGCCGCGGGACAGTACCCGCGCCGTGCCGACGACCGCGGTCGCTGCACGTTCCCCATGCTGGTTGCGCTTCACCTCGACCGGCACGCAACGCGGCACGGCGCCGGGCATCCAATCGGGTGTCAGCCCGGCGCGGGCCAGTTCCGCGACGCGGATCGCCATGCGCCTGCCGCCGAGACTGTCGGGCATGCCAGCCACGCAGGCAGCGATCACCTCGGCATCCTCGTGGGTGTAGCTGCCGATCTTATACTGGCCGCCATCGATCCTGCAGCCCAGCGCGGCGCGTTGCAGCAGGACATGTTCCAGCCCGTAGCCGTAGCTTTCGCCGGTTTTCTCGTCCGGCACGGGCAGTTCCAGCTGCGCCTTTTCGACCCGGAACGCCCATTCCAGCGCCGCCTGCACGCCCAGCGCGCGTTTTGCCCGTCCGCCACCCGCGCGGCCGATCCGCCCCTGAATGCTCATGGCTGCATTCCTTCAAACAGGGACATCTGCTCCGGGCGCTGGTCCTGATCCGCCGGTCGCCAGATCCATTGGCCCGAGGCCATGGGCAGTTGCGAGAGCGCGCCACGCATGTGCTGCTGCCAGCGGATGAACTCCGTTGCCGAGCAGGCGCAAAGCGCGTGTCCGATGGGCCAGCCCATCAGCCATCCGACGAAGAGCGGGTTCAACCGCCGTCGCGCCCGGCCCTTCAGGATCCGCCGCGAGACAGCGCGCCCATGCGAGGCAATCATCGAAGCCCAGAGCCGGCGCGAGATCGGGGCGTGCGGCGAGGATGGCAGCCCATGCGGCATGATCGCCGGGGCCGGGCGGGTAAAGCCCTGTTCCGCCCGGTAATGCAGGATATCCATCCGGCTCTTGCCATCCGCCCGGGTGATGCTGGCCTCCGAACTGCCCTTCCAGTTCTGCGCGGCCGGGGTCGGCCATTGCGTCTCCGGAGGCGCCCAGTTTTGCGCATCTCGCGCCAGGCAACGGTTGCCTGCCTTCGGCCCCGGAATCTGACCCGCCCCCCGAGGGCTGACATCGTGCGCCTGCGGTGTCGTCCACCATTGCGCCGCCTGCGCGGGCAGGGGCGGCGTGCCGCCCGCGCCATAGCTCTGACCCGGTCCGCCCTTCGCCCCATCGCTGGCCTTCGGCGTCGACCAGCTGGCAATGCCCAGCGCCAGCGCTTCCGCCTTGCGGGTGAAATCGCTGTTCCCCGCCGGGTTGTAGGTTCCGGTGCCGGGATGCAGGCTCATCGGTGTGGGCCAGGATGAATATCCGCAGCCGCTGGTGCGGCGCACCGACTTCTGCCGCGCTGAACAGACCCGCCGCAGGCGTGTAACCCAGTTCCCAAAGCTCTCGGAGCACGGTTTCGAGGCCGAGGGTGACGTGACCGGCGACGTTTTCGAGAAAGACCCATTCGGGGCGGCATTCGGCGATGACACGGGCGACCTCGGGCCAGAGGTGGCGGGGATCGTCCGCGCCGCCACGCTTTCCGGCGGCGCTGAAGGGCTGGCAGGGATATCCGGCCAGCAGAGTGTCGAAGGCGTTACGGAAGGGGCGGGCATCGAAAGACCGCAGGTCGTCCCAGATCGGGGCCGGGGCGAAATACCCCGCGCGCTGGGCGGCGATGAGGACGGATCGGGGCCAGTCCTCCCATTCAACGAAGGCGCGGGTATGATATCCGGGTTCGGCGAGCATGAGGCCCAGATCCAGACCTCCGCCGCCTGCGCAGAGGGACAGTCCGTGCCGGGGACGTGACACCATGGCATTCACAGCACCCCTCGTTCACGCAGGCGCTGGGCGGTGACCAGACCTCTCTCAAGCATGGCATTGCGCACGGCGTTGGAGATGGCGTTGGAGGGCAGGTAGCCCTCGCCATTCACCATCCCGGCGTAGAAACTGGCGATTTCGTCGAGGCTGGCCCGTGGGGCGTCGGCAGATTTGGATTTGGGCTTGCGGCGGTGATCGCCATCGGAGGGAGCCGGTGCTTTGGCCGTGCGTGCCGCCCGTTCCATCAGCCGGTCCAGCGCTCTCGGCCCGTCCGGCGGCTCGGGATGGGTGTTCCGGCTGTCCCGGGCGACCGCGACGATCCGGTCCTCGGTCAGCCCGAGATCGGTGATCCAGCGGCGGACATGTTCACGGGCTGGCCAGCCCTGCCACCAGGCGGACAGGGCGGCGTCGGCGTCCAGGCCCAGCGCATCGAGCAGCTCGTCGAAAAATTCTTCAAATCGATCCTCGCGCGCTCGCGCGTCCTCCTCCTCCTTTACTGGTTTCCTTAAAGGTTCCCTTACAGGGTTAGTCTCCGGATTCCGGAGATGGCTTTCGGCAAAATCCGGAGATGGCTTTGCCGAAAATCCGGAGATGGGCCCATGTCCGGAATCCGGAGTTGGATCGCCGCCCGGTTCGTCTTCTGGCCCCTCATCGCCATCTCCGGTTTCCGGAGACGGGTCTTGCGGAAAGCCCGGCTCAAAGCCCAGGATGTAGCGGGTGGCCTGACGCTTGTGGGTGCGGGGATCATGCGTGCGGACCCGGTAGATCAGGCGTCGTTCTTCCAGTTTGATGAGATGTTCGTTCAGCGCCGAGACCGACATCTCGGCATCCTCGGCCAGCCGCACCTGTGTCGGAAAGCAGCCGAAATCGGGATTGTGGCGATCGCAGAGATGCCAGAGCACGATCTTTGTGGCAGGCTTCAGCCCGCGCTGCTGGATGGCCCAGTTGGTGGCGGCATGGCTCATGGTGCGGCCCTCCGGGCGGAGGTGGCAATGCGGGTGGCAAACCCGTGATCGGCCAGAGCGGTCAGCGCATCGTCGAGAGACCGGACCAGCGCCCAGCCGAAACCTTGCGCCATCACCGCGTCGCGGAAGGCTTCCTGTGACGGGCGCAACCGGCCTTTCGAGGCTTTCAGCTCCAGAAACAGCAGGCGACCGTCGCAGAGGACCATCAGATCGGCGAAACCGGCATGAACGCCCATGCCGACGAGGATCGCCTGCCGCTTCGCGCCGCGCGGTCCGGGCTCGGTCACCTCATTGGCGCAATGATGGATAATGGCGGTGCGGGGCAGGATCTGGCGCAGGCTGCGGACCACCGCACGCTGCAGATCGGCTTCGGGGGTGCCGCGGCGCTTCATGGCTGCACCTCGCGGTTACGGTGATCATCGTGATCACCGTCATTCCGTCGGCCGCGAACCGGCTGTCGGGCATCGACGATCAGGCGCAGCAGTCGAGCCTCTTCGCGCTCCGCTTCGGTCGCGCCGTGGCGGGCCAGCACCTCGCAGGCGATGGTAACGAGGCGGTCGCTGTGATGGGCGGCATCGGCAATGACGGCGCGGGCCTCGGCGACACGGTCGGCGGGCCAGTCGGGCGTATGGATCAGATCGGTCATCAGCGACGGCCTCCGGCGCGGCGGCGGCGTGGTGCAGCCTGTTCCTGCTCTTCCAGCCAGTCCTCGACGGCGGCGCGGCGGTAATAGACCTTTCGGCCCGCACGGACGCAGGGTGGTCCCATGCGCTGGGCCTCCCAGCGGCGCAGCGTGTCGACCGAGAGGCCCAGTTCGGTGGCGAGGTCCAGTCGGCTAATCCAGCCGCTCATCAGGGTTCGGGGTTTTGCGGTCGGTTCCGGCATCGATCCGAGATGCGGCATCGGGGTCTCCATCATTGTTGTGGAGGCGATTGAGCGCAGATGCCGAGGGGTGGCGGCGAGGCGGAGGGTGGCACAAAGATTGCCGTCTTCGTGCCACCCCATGTTTTGCTGGGTTTGAGGGGTTTTGCCGGGCAGAGCGGGGCAGGATGGCCACCGCTGCCGATCAGCGCTGGATTGACGGCAAAGCGGCAAACGCCTGCGAACAGCAGTATTGGCCTGCATTGACCGGCATTGACGGGCAAAGAGGGGGTGGCATCCGGCACGACACCGCGCCACCCATTGATATCATTCGGGATTTACAAATTCGTCTCTGCGAGACTGGCAAAGATGCCCGTTCTTGATGGCGATTCCGGTGATGTGGCTGAGATCAGGCAGGGACGTGGCACCCGGTCATGGGGCCGCAGAACGCTACCCAGCGCCGAAAACCCCAGCAAAACAGGGGGTGGCGCGAGGATGGCGACGTTTATGCCACTCTCCGCCTCGCTGCCACCCACGTTCCCATGCTTCGCTTGATAGAGCCGCGCAACCACGCCTCATGTCGGATGCCAGAAGGACCGAAAACCATGCCCGAACGCATCAAGCTGACCGAAAAGATCCTGCGCGAGGCCGAGCCCGTGCCGGGTCGGGATTATCAGATCTTCGACAGTGAGATGCGCGGATTCGCGGTCTGCATCTATCGCGGTGGCGGGCGCGCCTTCACGCTGGATTACCGCCATGCCGGGCGACAGCGCCGGATGACTTTCGGGCGTTGGCCCGACTGGTCGGTCTCGGCGGCGCGGGAACGCGCCCGGGAACTGCGCCGGGAAATCGATGCCGGGGCGGATCCCTTGGCCCTGCGCGAGGAGAAGCGCGAGGCGCCGCGCGTCGACGATCTGATCAAACGCTATTGCGCCGAGCATCTGCCGAAACTCTCGGAACGCAGTCAGGCCGACCAGCGCTCGGTCATGGCGAAACTGGTGGCACCTCGTTGGGGACGCAAGCTGGTGTCGGACATCACCCAGAGCGATGTGGACAGGCTGTTGACGCAGATCGCCGAGGGCCGGGCAAGGCCGCACAAGGCAAAACCCAACAACCGGGCGCGCAAGTTGCAGGGGCCGAAACCCACACCGGTCCGCGCCAACCGGGTTGGCGAGATCATTCGAAAGATGTTTACGCTGGCGGTGCAATGGGGCTGGTGCGAGGACAATCCTGCCCAACGCTTTCATCGCCGAACGGAAACTCCGCGCGAGCGGTTCCTGTCCAAGGAGGAAATCGCCAAACTGGCTGCGGCGCTGGATGCCGCCCAGGATCGGCGCGCGGCTGATATCATCCGGCTCTGCATGCTGACCGGCGCCCGGCTTGGGGAGGTGCGGCAGGCCCGCTTCGAACAGTTCAATCTCGAACAGATGAGTTGGTCGAAACCGCCTGCCATGACGAAACAGCGCCGCGCCCATCGGGTGCCGATTTCCGACGAGACCGCTGCCGTCGTGCGGCATCGGCTGATGCTGGTGCCGAAGGGCGTGCCGTGGCTCTTTCCGGGCGACACACCGGGCCAGCCGGTGCAGGAGGTGCGCCGCTTCTGGGCGCGGGTGCAGAAGAACTGCGGGCTCGAAGATGTCCGCATCCATGACCTGCGCCATACCTTCGCCTCGCTTCTGGTCAGCGGCGGCGCCTCGCTGGAAATGATCGGCAAATTGCTCGGGCACAGCCAGATGCAGACGACGCTGCGCTATGCCCATCTGATGGATTCGCCGCTCCGCGCCGGGGTCGATGCCGTGGCCAGCGCCTTCCGTCCAAAGCCGCGGCTGGTGCATGATGCCGGGAATGGCTCGGATTACCGCTCTGCCTGACCGGCCCATCGCCGACCATCGCCATCACGCTTCCTCGCGCCGCAGCGCTTTCCACACCGGCGTGATCCGCCTCCGGATGCTGCGGCCGTCGGGAATCCGCTCGCCATCGGTCTGATTGGCAAACCAGTCCTGCATCTCGGCGATCAACTCCGCCTGCGTCGCGGGCAAGCCATCGTCATGGATGCGCAGGATCAACGCGACATTCATCCCCTCCCAGTCATAGGGCGTCGCTGCGCCGGGCCCGGTTGCGACCCGGCGCACCATGTCATTCTCGTCTTCGAAGGCATGAACTTCGTCTGCCAGGATCAGCATATCGGCGATCGCCACCGGCACGCCGCCCACCGGATCGGTGATCGGCAGCCAGTCCTCCCGGTCGATGGGCTGGATGCGGCGCATGACACCTTCCGTCGGACCGGTACCGCAGCGGCGGAACAGCGGCAGCAACTCCATCGGTGAAAGGACCACCTTGCCTGCCACGGCATCCTGCCCACAGCGGACCATGGCGATTCCCGTCACGATCCGAAACCGGCCTGCGTCCGCCCATCCCGCGATATCGGCGATATTGCAGCCCCAGCGGGCGGTGACTTCATGCAGGGTGTAATGCGTGCGCGGCGGCAGGGCCATGGTCTTATCCTCTTCCGTTTCTGCAGAGGATTGCCGTCGCTCAAACCCGGTGCATCCCGCGCCCGAAGGTGCGGGGGAAGTGGAATTGGCGGCAATAAGGGCAGGGCGCTTCCTTGCGCCCGATCTCCTGTCCCTGAGCTATATTCCGATGAGGCTGCTATGCTTGCGGTTGAGCTTGATTCTCCTCTTGCGCGTGGTTTTGCATCGTTCGGTCGGCGGGAACAAGACAAGAACATGCGTTACCTTGCAAACATGTGGATGCTGTCGCGACGTCGTTCGGAGGTGGCGTTCAACCTGAATTGACACGAAGCTGCAGGCGCCCAACGACGGTTTGCCTACTATATTGTGTGTTTTTTTGGCGAGTTTCACATATCTAATTCGCTGGTGGCGAACAAAGCTCTTGATTTGGCGAACTGGACCATCTATTTTGCGATCAATGCTCAGGTGAGAGATAGCTGCCATAGGCTGATCGGTTCGCCGATCGAGGGGGCTTCGGCCTCTACCCACTTCGGGGCGTGGCGACCGCATCCGCGCGATGCGATCCACGACGACGACCCGACGACTTAAGTCCGCAGCTCGCGTTGCGGCACGGGGATACCTAGGAGATAGCCTCTGCCCTGATTGCCTCTTGGGAAGGCGGCACACTCGTCGGGATGGTCCCGGCGAGGAAGCCCAGGAGGTTGCGACATGGGAAATAAACCTGTGAAGCCCCTGAGCACCGGGCAGTGGATCCGTCGCTGGATTCGGCGCGTTCTTCGGAAACGTCGGACCCTGATGGTCGCGTTCTGGATGGTGAAAGCCATCGTGTATCTGGCGCGACTGTTATTCTGAGACGGCTCCTAGGTGTTCAACTGCTGAGGATGGGAAAACAATGCTGAACGAAGCTCTTCGCCTGGTCCGGGTCTACCACGACCTGTCGCAGGCTGACGTGTCCGAGCGCGTCGGGCTTTCAAAATCATATGTTTCGGAAATCGAAAGCGGTGAAAAGAACGTCTCGCTGGCGGTTCTCGAAAAGTATTCTACTGCTTTCGACATTCCGATGTCGTCGTTGATGCTCTTCGCGGAGCGAGTGGAGGGTGCAGGAAAGGCCGATGCCATTCGGGTATACGTTGCTGACAAAGCCCTGAAGATGCTGGATTGGGCTGCGACAATTTCCGAGTATCGTGGGGCAGGAAGGTGAGCCTCGACCGGAACCAGTCAATCCTGTACAAGATTACGAGCCCGCAGATGTTGGCGGATCGCCTGCTGATTTCTCGCGAGGAACTGGCCGCGCTATTGGCCGATGCCGACCCCTACAAGCGCTGGATCGACAAGAAGTCTGGTCGTGCAATCCAAGAACCTCGGCCGAGACTCGCAAAGGTGCATCGCAGGATTGCGAATCTCTTGGCTAGAATCCACACGCCATCCTACTTGCACTCGGCCAAGAAGGGGCGATCCTACATCTCCAATGCTGCGGCACATTCGGTCGACGACGGGTGCGTCAAGATCGACGTCCGGAGGTTTTATCCTTCAGCGCGGGCACAGGCCGTCTATCATTTCTTCCTCGACCGGATGGCTTGTGACGGTGATGTTGCCGGAATGCTCGCCAAGCTGCTAACCGTGGACGGTCATCTGCCGACAGGGAGCAGCGCCAGCCCAATCGTCTCGTACTTCGCATACGAAGATCTGTTTAATGAGCTCGCGGCTCTGGCCGAAGCATTCGGCTGCAAGATTACTGTTTACGTCGATGATATTGTGTTTACGGGCGAAGGGGCGACGCGGCTCCTGTTGTTTGAAGCAAGAAAGGCCATCGGCAAACGGCACCTTCATGGGCACAAGACCAAGCTCTTTCGCCCCGGACAGCCGCGGATCATTACTGGGGTTGCCGTCACCAGCGGTGGGCTTCGGCTGCCTAACCGGCGCCAGGTTCGTATTGCCGAGGACCAGAAGTTGTTCGATGACTTGCCGCTCGGCCGCGAGAAGCTCGCGGTGGCAAGGCGGCTCACCGGCCGACTATTTGAAGCCAGCCAGATCGACGCAGGTTGGCGAGTCCGCGCTGAGGCAATGGCTACCCAGCGCGATAGTATCCAACGAAAGATCGGTATTTAGAGCGGCGTGAAGTCGGCTGGTTATGGCTAAACGCAACGACATAACCAGCCGTTTGGCCTTGGTAGACTGGGAGGATGACCGCCGGGAACGGCTTGGGGACAGTCCAAGCCGCGAGTGCGATTTGGGCAGGATGTCGGCCGAGCTTGGGGTTTTGGAATATTGGCGGTGATGACCACTTTGGCGACGCGTGATGATGATTGAGCGAAAGGGACATCGGTCTACATCAACGCCACATCAACCTGCGACTGCGGGGTTCGCGTCTGTTTTGCGCATGAATCCGTGCCAATGCTGCTTGGTGCCGGGAAGGAAATTCGGTCAAATCAAAGGCTTGCGCCGTAACCTATTGATATTGCTAACTTATTAAAATTTCGGGGCTATGGGCTCATAACCTGAAGGTCGCAGGTTCAAATCCTGCCCCCGCAACCAAAAAATCACCAAAAATCAAATTCTTGGATGGCGACATAAACAGTCGGACATCCCCATCCCCACTTTACATCAACGCCACATCAACGTTTGAAGAGGCCGGTGGCTTCTAAGAATGACCGGAGCTCACGGTGCGTAGAGTTGATTGAATCTCGGGCCGAGTCCCTCTTGGCCTGCGAGTCGTGACACTACCCTACGCCTTGACAGATGACGCCTCTCGTAAGTCATCGACGATCTTCATTGTCTTCACAGACACCGTAGCAACCCGAGCTAGAAGATAGATCACCCGCTCCTTGTGATCGGCAAAGCGGTAGCGAGCGTCGGGATTGTCTTTCAGCCACCCCTCGACGGTCTTGTCGCGAACCGTCTTCTCCTTGTGCTGATCGAGGACCCAGTCGAGCCCCGCTCGGTTGCCGAGACGGTAGTCCCACGCCTGCGGCGGCAGGCCGGTGAGGGTGGTGGCGGAGTCAATCTCGATGCAGCCTTTCGCGGGGTGAGATCTGAGCTTTGGCTTGCCGGGATCGGCGTCTCTATCGTGGCGGTCGATAGGCCATGGATCGGCCTCCTCGTAGCCGACATGGAGATCGAGTAAGCACCTTCCCCGCTTGGCCCACCAAGCAAAGTCAGTGTGAAAGGGTATACGGGGGAACTCATGGCGCAGGTTGATGGCGTAAGTCTCGCGCCAGACGGGGTCGTGGAGGCAGGCGTAAACGTATGCGAAGATAGCGTCTTTTGTGATGCCGTTCCTCTTAGGGGAGCGATAGTGGGCAGCGAACTTGTTGACGGCCCAATCGGTAATGTTGTCGATACGCTCGCCGGTGGGCGTGTAGCGGTAGCGGGGGAGGCATTGATTTGCGTCCAATGAGAGAACGGTTAGATTTGGCAAGCCGACCGTTGCGAAGGCAGCGAAGTCCAGTCGTCCACCACTTGTAAAGCAGATGACCTCTGTACGCTGGTCGCCGATTTCGATTGCGTCAAGCGAACCGCTTTCATCGATATATAGGTCCGACCTATAGAAGAACCGCGGTGAGTAAGGCCGATATAAAGATGACGCGATCCGGCTCGGGTCAAACGGCTCATGTAAGTTCGCCTCGAAACGCCGGGTAAGATTTCGAGACTTCTTAATTGCGGGATCGATTTCTCCGCGCGACTGCCGATACTTTGAAACAAAGAATGACATCTTTGACGCGAGGGCATCCTTGCTGACGTCGTAAACCCAGGCGTCTCGGTTAGTGCTAACTCCCAACGAGAATAGCTTAAACACCGCCCGCTCTTGCCCCTTTATTTTGGCGGCCTTGGTTTTCTTATCCGCCACAGGCAGCAGATCGTCCCATTCGTTCTCCACCTGATCAAGCCAGTTGCTGCGCAGAGACGGCTTGATCCGCTTTGCCCCGATTGTTTCCAGTTGCGCCTCGGCCAGCCATGCTAGCTTGTCGTCGGCGCGCTCGTCCTCAGGGCGGCGGACGTAGCGAATACCCTCGCCTGCCCCGCCCTTGACGAAGAAGGCAATGCACACGCCGGTCTGAATGCCGAAGACGTTGTGCATTGTGCCTGACAGCTTCGGGTTCGCCCTCACGTCGGCGCCGAGGTCCACAATCCAGATGTCCCCGAACTCCTGACCGACATAGTTGCGGAAACCGTCGAAGGTACGCGCGTCGACGAAGGAGCGGTTGGTAACGAAGGCCACCACGCCCTCGTCCGCGATCCGGTCGAAAGCCCAGCGGTAGAAGCGCGAGTACATATCGTAGACCTTAGTCTTCTGTGCCGTGCTCAACTTCACAAAGGTGGCCCTTATCCGCTCGTCGATCCGCGGGTATTGTCGGTTCTTGTTGTTATCGTTCTCGTTCTGCTGGTTGGCATTGTAGGGCGGGTTGCCGATCACTACGCTGATTTTACGGCGGTTCTGCGACTTCACCCGCTCAGTGTTCTCGTCGGTGAACTCGCCCAGGAATGACATCTGCTGGCCGCGCCGGATACCCAGCCCCTCCACGTTGTCGAGCGTGTCCACAAAGCAAAGGTTGGGATACTCTGCGATCTGTCCGGTGATACCGGCATATGTCGCCTCTATGTTAAGGTTGGCGACGTAGTAGGGTAGGATCGCCACCTCGTTGGCGTGAAGTTCTTCGCGGTACTTGCGTTCTAGGACGGCGCGTGGCTCGCCGCGCATGTGCTCGATCAACTCACAAACGAAGGTGCCCGTACCCGTTGCTGGGTCGAGAATCTCAACGCCCGTGTCAGCGAGGCGTTTGCCGAAGTGCCTCTCGCATAGCCAGTCAGCACCGCGCACCATGAAGCGGACGATCTCGTTCGGTGTATATACCACCCCCAGCCGATCGGCCGCTTTCGGGTTGTAGGAGCGGTAGAACCCCTCGTAGATCACCTTTAGGAAGGTCTGCTTCTCTCCGTGGTCGGTGATTTGCGAAGCAGCCATCTCGATGGAATTGTAGTAGGGCTCAAGCCCCTTGAGCATCTGCCGCTTGGTCGCGCCGCGCAGGAACAAGTTTTCCAACGCGTAAAGCTCTCGGGCGATGTTGTTGGTGCGGTGGAATTCTCCGTCATCGAAGACTTGGGCGAAGATGTTTTCGGTTAGGATGTGCTGAATGAGCATCTCTCGCACGTCTGGCTCGGCAACATTCGGGTTCACTGTCTCACGTACGTGCTCAAGAAAGGCCCCGGCCTTGGCGCCGAATTCAGCATTGTCCTTGTATGCCGAGTCAATCCGCCGCCGCAAGTGATCGAGAATCGTGGGCAACTCAGCGCGGAACTGCTCTACGGCCTTGCGCCATTCGCCAATCACCGCCGGCTGCCAGTCGAAAAACGCAGCTAAAAGGCGCGCGAGATCTTCGGCATTAGCCATTCTACAGCGCATTGCCTCGCGTCCGTCCTGGAAAAGAACAGCGGTTTCTGTATCCTCGAAGATGGTATTTGTGATTGGGTAACCGACGGCGCGTTTCTTCGCGATCTCCTCATCAAGATCGTCATCGGTGTCCTTTGCCTCCCAATATCCGTGCTTGATGCGAATCTCGTGGAGGATTGTGCCGTCGGGGACCCGGGACGCTGCAGCACCGGTGCCAAGCGGTAGTTCCGGAGCAAAAATAAGGTCTTGAGCTTCGGCCCAGTCTTGTAGGAGGCGCTGGAATGCTGATCGTAGCACGGACTCGAGTGTTGAGCCGGACGAGGTACGAAGACGGTCAATGCGGGCGTGGTAGTCGCGGACACGGGCGATGGTCAAAGTCTGCTCGACGCTCACTTTTGGGGGCCGAGGAGAGGGTCGTGAGGCGGACCAATCTCGCTTGCGGCTCTGTTTGTTTCACGCGGGACACCAATCACCTGAATGGGTTGCGCTTTCTCTACCATCCGATTTTTCAATCGCGCGGTCTAGTGACGATCACAATTGTCAATTCAGAATTGGCGCGATGGCCTATCAGCTGGTGCCCCTAGTCGTGTGCGTGCGCTTGCAGAGACGTACTGCTATTCGCCCGTCAGGCTGATTCTGGCGCGCCCGCAAAGAATCACTGTTTCCCTCCCTACCTCTACTATCCGTGTGGCTGGTCAGTCAGGGCGATTCAGCCATTTGGCAACAGTGTCAACCACGGCGCCGAGATGATGCGTGGGCCTGATTGGCGAGACACCGGACAGAACTGCTAGAGCCCACTGGGCTGAACTACCAACTGTCGAAGTGGAACAGCCTTCCGTCTGGTCCATCATCGTGAAGTCGCAAAACAATGTCATTGGCGTCTAACCCCTCTGCGGCGCCGGGTAAATCGAAATCCATAACGGTGATAATTGATTGAATACCAAGATCCGCATGTTTTCGAATAACATTCAGCAAGTTTTGCTTTGGCCTCGGATCCAGAAGCTCGAAGACACCATCATGAAAGATAAACCTTGGAAAGGCTCCGCCAAGGTGAGCACGCACCATTGCAAGATCGAAGGCGACGCAAAGGAGCTTTTTGTAGGAGGTACCGTCCGCTTCGTTGGTAGACATTTCATTGCCGTCGACAAAGTCTGTTCGGAAATCGAGATTACCCTCCCCGTTAAGTGTTACCGAAAGGATTGCGTCTCGGCCGAGGACGTCCCTGATAATGCTGCTAAAATATTCGCGGACTGTCGAAAGAAGGCTGGTCCGATCTGCACTGGCGGTGCGAAGTGCGGCTTCGGCGGCTCCTTGTAGTTCTGCATAGCGAGCTTTTGCCTCGCGGAGCTCGCGTCTTTTATCTTGAATATTAAGGAACGCGTTGTGCTGCCGACGCAAGATGTCGATTTCTGCAGCTGTCCGCGCAACCTCGGCCGACAGTGTCCGATATTTCTCGAAAACATCGTCGCTTCTCAGAAAGGCAAGAGCCTTTTTTCGCCGTATATTGAGTTCCTCGAGCTTATTCTCTGTCGCTTCTAGCTGGGTTTTCGAAGTAGAAAGTTCTTCCCGTATGTACTCCGCGCGTTCGTCCGTAATGGCTCGATTAAAAGCGATCAACTGCTCAAAATCAGCCTTTAGTTGGTCAGGGAAAACAACACGTGCTTCTTCGAAGAGCGCCTTTGCCTTTTTGGGATCAAAGATAATCTCGTCCGCCTGCAGGCTGCGCTCTAGCTCAGAGATTGTGTGAGATAGAGCGTATCGGCTTTGATTCAGATCGGCGATCTGAACGTCGATTTGATCAACAATAGACGCTGTCTTCGCTTTGTCGAAGCCCTCAAAATCAAACTCGTCCAACTCTTCCTGCATCCGTTCCACTTCGACTTCTCGGAGCTGGATGAGGGCGTCGATTTTTTCAGGATCAGCTTCACTACTGTCGGCATCACGTTCGGCTTGTGCCAAGATAGCCGCTTTAGTGTCGATGTCAGACCGCAGATCATAGCGATTGGAAAAAATCTCCGCATCAAGACCGAGCAACCGAGCGAGGACCGGCTTCCAATCCTTATCGCTTCCCGCATGTCGCTGGAGCTTGAATACATTATCATAGTCAGCCTGCGTGCGCAGGAAATACCCAATAACATTACGAAATGCCCACGGATCAACATCTCGAAGATCAAGATATCCATCGAGCAACGCCTTGGCGCGATCGAATGCCAACTCGAAGTGTGACCACTTGTCTGGTGCAAGGCTTGTCGCATCTGGTTGCGTTGCTTCCGATTGAAGGAAGCTTACTTTTGAGGAATTAGCGGCAGCACGCCGGATAGTCAAAAATGTGCCGTCATTTAGCTCCAGCTCGATAAAAAAGACGAACTCGTCGAAAAGCTCGGCTCGTTTTCGAAGAAAATGATCTTTACCGACGCTTCCGAGCAGACAAAAATCGATGACGCGTGCGAGTGTAGACTTCCCAAGGTTGTGGGAGCTCTTTGCTTTGTTTTCAGGAAGCCTGACTTCGGCCAAAATTATATTAAGGCCCTCGTTAAAAACGATGGGTGTGAAATAATGATTAAGGTTGCTATACAGTCGGCGAAGTTTCATGGCTTTGTTGCAAGTTCAAAGCGATCCGCCTTTGGCAGGTAATTGATTAGCCCAAGCAAGAACAGCATATTTATCGCAGGCAAGAATAGTGCTTTGGCATTCTTGGTGCGCTTTTCAACCAAGTGGAGGAGATCAGAATATGTCTCTGTTCGTTTGCTTTTTAGGCGTCCTAAGATGACAACGGAAACGCTCACGACCGTCAAATCTGGGTGCGCATGTTTAGACGGCCTGATCATCTTTGTCCATCCCGATATCGCAGTTCCAGTACATGTAGTAGAGCACGACCCTTGTGAGCCGGCGGTTCGAACGGAGAATTCCAGACCTACCCACCAAGAGATCGAAGAGGTAGTTGAACACATCATCGAAGGTGTCAAAAGCGCCGCGCTTTGCCACGATCTTCAGTTGGAACTCTTCCACCGCCTCTTGGTAGGATGCTTTGAACCGCTCGTTGATGGGGTCGTACAGGAACTGTCGTACGATGGCCATCTCTTTGAAGTAAAGCCTTCTGAGCGTCGCCCCGAACTCTTCCGTCATGTTGTTGATCTGATTTTTTTCCTTCAGTGGTGTCCGGGGGGTGGGAACGCTCCGATCTTCGTCCTCCGATACCAACTGAGTGGCCTCCCTGATGCCTTCGATGACTTCAGCAAGGTCGTCAGGACGGACGATCAAAGGCATCTGGAGCGGGTTGATGGAGACAGACGACTTTGCTTCCGGAAAGAGCTCCAGCAAGTCATCGAGTTGCTGCGAGCCAAGCACAGCGACAGAAGCCCTATCTAGGCCAGTCTCGCTTGAGACTAAGTCAACAAGTTTTGGCTGTACAATGCCCGAAAGCCTGCGGTTTGAGATCACTAGATAGTTCTGAGCTTCACCAGCCTCCACTAGGGCTATGATGCGCGGAAGCTCATCGAAGAGAATACCGGTGCGTTTTTCGAAGTTGCAGAAATCATTATCGCTGAACGATGCATTAATCGCGTTGGTATGTTTCGCTTGGACAATAGTGCATCCAACCCAAGGAGCGTTTTGGGAGGGATAACAGTCCGCTGTACCGTGGAATTTTGCATCTCTGCCACCATCTTTGCCCTTTGTGAAGCCGATCAGGCCAGCACCGAACATGCGTTGTCCAATTGCCACGACGAGTTGCTCAAACTGGGTATCGCTGAGATCAAAATAGGGTAACAAAGTGTTTATGCCTCAGAGGGTTTGCTGCCGTGCACCTCAAGATGATGCAGGTTCTGGTCCGATGCAACAACATCTAGTTTCCGCCAAGGGGAAGTGTTGCATACTTCGCGAACGACCGTTTCGCTCTAACTCGTAGTTGGCGCTATACATACTTGTCAGCGAGCCATGCGTTCTTCATTTGTTCTTGCTCATGGCACGCCGCAGCACACCTCAAGCCAAGATCGACGATTCGGCCTTCCCGGTCCGGGTGCTGATCTGTGTGCCGGAGATGGGCTTCGGTCGTCGGTCCGACGCGCTGCATGAGTGGCTGGCGACGCGGATCGGCCGTGGCAACTATGCCTGGCATGGTGGCGGGCGCGGTGGCACGCGGGACCGGATCGCGCTCTATTTCCGTGAACCGGATGCGGCCAGCGCCTGCCTGACCGCCTTTCCGGATCTGGAACTGGCTGACGGAACATCTCTGCCGGGCTACAGTTCACCCTACCTGCCCTTTGGCCGTTCCGAGGACCACGATACCGTGTGCAACCTTTATAATCAGACCACCACACAGGAGGCGATGCGCCAGCTTTTCAAGGGTCTGACCATGACCGACCGCGCGGGCAATGTCGCGCCGGGCAAGGTTTATCCCGATCAGCTGGCACCGATCATCCGCCATGATGGCAATTCGCTGGAATTGGTGAAGGCGCGGTGGGGGATGCCATCGCCGCCCTCGGTTCTGAAGACCCAGCGGGATCCGGGCGTTACCAATGTCCGCAACCTGACCTCGCCGCATTGGCGGCGCTGGCTCGGCCCCGCGCATCGCTGCCTGGTGCCAGTAACGGCCTTTGCCGAACCGATCAAGGGCGGCAATCAGTGGTTTGCCCCAGCCGAAGCAGAGACGCCTATGTTCTTTGCCGGGATAGAGGTCCGGGGCTGGACTTCGGTCCGCAAGGTGAAGGATGGAGAGACGACGGACGATCTCTATGCCTTCCTGACCTGCGCGCCCAATGCCGAGGTGAAATCGGTGCATCCGAAAGCCATGCCCGTTATTCTGACCGATCCCCGAGATTGGGAGAGCTGGCTTTCGGCACCGATCGAAATCGCCAGCAAGCTGCAACGCCCTCTGCCGGATGGCGCATTGGCGCTGGTGGATGCCCCGGCCGAGGCGTCCTGACATCGGCGATCAGCCCGCACAGACCCGCGCCTGTGCCCGCATGACGGCATAATCCGCCATCATCCCGACCAGCACGGCATTCTCCGGCAGGGCCTCCAGCTCTGCAGCCGCCCGCTCCCGCACCGCTTGATCGTAAGCGACGACCGGCGGGCAGGCCGCGCCGCCTGGATCAGAATCTTCCGTCGCGCAGGCGGTCAGCGAGATCGTCGCGATGGCGAGGGCGGTTGCTGGCAGCCTCCAGCATGCGTCGTTGAATTTCATTCTGTCGCTCCAGCTGTTTCAGGCGTCCGGCATGGCGACCGGCGGTCTCACCGGCCCGCCGCAGGTTGAGGAGGAAAAGAAGGACCGCGCCGATCAGCGCGATCCCGATGACCAGACGCCGCGCCCAGCGCGACGCCAGCAGCGCAACGAGGGTGCCCATCACCGCCGCCCCCGGTTCCAGTCGTCGAGCCTGGCCCAGACGGTCAGCCCGATGCCGGCCAGCGCCAGGGCGATGAAGGCCCAGCGCAGGGTGTCGAGATAAGGGATCAGCGGCTGCATCGCCGATTGCGCATCGCTCAGTGTGTCCTGCGCGAACTCGATCCCCGCCGCGCCAACGGTCGCCAGTCCTGCCGCCCCACTGCCTTTCATCGTGCGGCTGTCGGTCAGATGTTCTCGCGCGGGAGGCTGGTCCTCGGCGAAGGGGATGGCGCGCGCTGGAAAGGGTTCACCCCAGTGCCGCGCAGGGCCGAGATCGATATGCATTAAGCCGGATCGGGGATAGGTGCCGAAACCCAGAAAGCCCTCGGCCCGGGCTGCCTTCTCGAACACCACCGGATCGTGATTGGCCATGGAGATGTCGAATGCGGTGCCTTCGAGGTGCTTGGAACGTTTGGCCCCGCCGACGCGTCGGTTATGTTCCGGACTGCGATAGGCGGAGTTTACGATCAGCGGCTTGCCGAGGCGCGTGCGCAGGGCCTGCAGCCGGTCGAGGGCCTCCTCGTGGATCAGGATCGCGCCAGTGCCGCGACAGGCGATCTCGGCGGGCGAGAAATTGGGCCAGCGCCAGCTGTCTTGCGGCACGTCGCGCCAATGGCGGTAGAAACGGGTGGTCATGAGGATCCTCCGGATAAAGAAAAGGCCCGCCGGGAGGGCGGGCCATGGGTGATGGGGTTGTGGTGCGGGTGGCGGTGATTGCCACCCAGCGCGTCAGCCGCCCTCGCCGAAGAGTTTCAGCTTCAGCGCTATCCCGGCCAGCAGGGTCAGGATCAGCCCTGCGGTCAGCATGCGGATGATTGTCTGGGCGGCGGTGCGGCGCATCAGGCGGATGCCCTCCAGCAGCGCCCGCAGATCGCGGATGTCGAGGGCGGCTTCCCTGCCGTCCAGCCCGGCATCGGCCAGCGCACGCCTCGCGCCTTCCTGCGCAGCCCTTGCCAGCAGTTCTTCGAATTCGCTCTCGCTCATCTGCAGCACGTCATCGAGACGTTTGGGTGTCATCCGATCTTCGCTCCCCAGAAGGTGGTGTGGTCCGCGGCGAAATACCCATCTGCCGCCCGGAATGTGCCCTGCAGCGCGACCGTGTCGCCCACATTGAGGCTGGCCATGGTTTGCAACCAGAGGGCCGTGGCTTCGGAGACATGCGCGCCGGATATCTCGCCGAATGAGCCCCGGATCTCTGTCGATCCGTTCAGGACCAGCCGTCCGCGCATCCGGGCGCTGGTATTGGCGTTGATCTTGTAGAGCAGAGAGGCGCCGAAGAGATATGTGCCCGCGACCGGCGCCACGAAGCGGTTGGTCGCGGCATCGAAGCAGCCTTGGTCATTGTATTCGGCCACATTGATTCCGAGTGTGGTCCAGCTGTCGGTGGCGACGTAATTGTCATAATTCGTATAAGCCATGAAGCGCGGCAGGTTCGGCTGGTCCACGATGCCCGTTGACGGATCGACGCCCAGCGCATCGCGGAAGCTCGACCCGTCGGGCGAGACGGCAATGCGCAGCTGGTCCGATCCGAACATGCCGATCAGGGCCCGTGTGGAAAACCCGGTCTGCAGGATCAGTCCGGCATCGTCGGTCCCTGTTTCCCGGTTCAGCGTCTGGGTCAGATCGCCGCTGCCGCCGTCCGCCGCATAGAGCGCGGTCCAGAGGGCGTTGTTCAGCTTTGCCGAAAAGGGCGAATCGGCGCTCGCCGCCATGCCGATGCCGAGCCGGGTCAGATCGTCGAGGGCGGTCGGAATGACCGTTTTCCACCCCGTGCCGTTCCGGACCAGCAGCGCGGCCTCATCCTCGACCCATGCCCGCCAGCCCTCGCGCGGCGACAGGCGCAGCCAGAAGCCATCGGTCCAGAGGGCGACGTTCAAATCCCAGCCCGCCCAGCCGCCGGTCGCGCCTGAGGCGACGATATAGCGATCACCATCGGCGGGGCTTGATGGCGGCGCGGTCAAGCCCCGGCTCGTCACCGAAAGCTGCACCAGCCCGTCCAGCAGACGCAGGGCCTCGTTATGGGTGATATGTTTCTGGGCCTGCGCCGCCATCAGATATGGCAGCAGCAGGTTGGTCGTACTGTCGGACATGCGGATGTCTTTCTTCAGGATCAGAGATAGAGGGTAGTCATGCGTGCGGTGCCGCGCCCGATACGGGCCGAAAGCTGGCAGATGCGGAGCCTCACACTGTCGCCCGGCGCCAGTTCGGCGCCCCAATCGGTGACCTGCTGGGCGGCGGTGTAGGTGACCGAGGATTTGTCGCTGGTCAGGGTCCGCTTCACGACCGCGCCGTCCATGATCCGGACCTCATAGCGTTCCAGTTCCTCGCCCAGTGGCACCTCCATCCCCTGCCAGCTATCGGCGACGAGGCTGCGGGACCGGCGTGTCCAACGGATTGGCAGATCGCCCGGCACATGCGGGTGCCGCCATGGCTGGTCGATATGGACCGGCAAGAACGGCCGCAGCCCAGCGCCTTCGGGCGTGAAACTGATGGCCGTGAAGGTGTCGCTGCTGCCCGGATAGCGGGCGGGACCGATGCGCCAGTTGAACGGGATGCCGAGATCGGCTTCCAGGATCGGCAGCGGGGTCAGGGCCTCGTTCAGCATCACCACCCGCGCCCCGGCTGGGCTGGGATGGCCCATGGCCTGTTCGGTGCCGCGCTGGCCGCGCAGCAGCCGGGTCAGGCGGTATCGTCCGGGTGCAATCAGCTCGGCATGGCCCGCCTGTACGATCTCCCAGCGGCCCGGTGCCGTCTCAACCGCCATTGCATTCGCCCCACTGAACAGCGCCAGATCGCTGACACTGTCCAACTGGCCGCTGGCGAGATCGAGGATCAGGACATTGCCCAGATCAAACCGCGACGTGGGACCGGGCCAGAGCTTCGATGCCAGACGGCCAAGATTGGCGCGACGGCGCACCGTCGTCACCAGCTCGAACCCGTCTGTGCCGGGGCTGCGATAGACCGCCAGTGCGCCGGGCCATGGCTTTGCCGTCGCCGCGATAAGTGGCTGATGCGCCGGGATATCGTCGCGCAGCTGCGGCAGGTCGAGAATGACGACTTCGGGTGGTCCGAATGTGACGGCGCGGGGCAGGGTGGCGGGGCGTTCGGCACCGGGTGGCAGATCATAGGCCTCGCGGTCCTGCCGCACCGCCTCGATGCCCCGCGCTTGCGCGTCGGCAATGGCGGTCAGGCGGAATTGCTGCTGGCGCCCGTCGCGATCCAGCGCGATGACATCGGCCGGATCCAGCGCTAGTTTCGAGGGCGGCAGGCGGAACGCGGCGCTTTCTCGGCCCGCCCATGCTTCCTGCAATGCGCGGCGGCAGCGGCGTTCGGCCTCTTCGGGCGGCACCGCCATCGGAAAGCTCTCGGAGGCGATGCGGCTTGTGTCGACCGTGATCCGCGACGCTTCGACCAGCGCGGCATCGTAATCCTCATCGGCCCGTGCCACCTGCCACTTCAGCGCCTGCGGCAGTTCCGTCTCCTGCGCCCGGGTCAACTCAAACGCCTCGCCATCCGCATTACCCGCGACCAGATCGTCATGTCTGATGGTGGAGACCGGCGCCCGGCCGCGCATGACAAAGCGGATCAGGCCTTCGCTCTCGACCGCGTCAAACCCGAAATGTCGCGCCAGCATGGTGATCGAAGCGCGCGGGCTTTCCAGCGCGGTGATGGCATAGCCCTCGGCGGCGCCCCAGAGCCCGGAGACGTCGATGCGGGCTTCCGGCAACTCGGCGCGCAGGCAGATATGACGGATGAGGGCCGCGAGTGACACCGCGCCCAGCCGCCCGGTCAGCCAATGCCCCAGCCGCCAGTTGGCGCCGTCGGTCCAGACATCGCTGAGCGCCGGAAAGAACGGATAGGGCCGGGCATCCCAGGTCCATGCGGCGCATTCGCCGACATCGACCATGCGCTGGCCGGTGACGGTCGAGACCGGATTGTTCGCCGGTTTTCCCCAATGGAGATATGTCGCCTCCAGATAGGCGCGCTGGATGGCGTCATCCCTCCATCCGCGCGAGAAATATGGCACGAAGCTTTCAGAGGATTTGGGGTCGTAAAAGACATTCGGCTGGTTGGTGCCGCGGTCGATAGCCGGGCAGCCTAGCTCGGTGAAGCGGATCGGTTTTGATTCCGGCAGCCATGCCGTCGGTGCGGCGGCCTCGACGCCGCTGGGCCGGTCGAAATGCCGGTTCGACCACCAGCCCAAAATATCTTTGGGTCGGAAGACCCAGGGCTTGCTTTGCGCACCGTCGGTGATCGGGGTTCGGACCTGTGCCGCGCGGTCGGCCTCCGTGGCATAGAACCAGTCATAGCCCTCGCCGCCCGCGATGTTGGATTGCAGATAGGTGCGGTGATGGATCGCGGGCCAGCCGGCTTGCGCGTCCAGATGATCGAATCCGTCGCGCCAGTCGGACAGAGGCAGGTAATTGTCAATGCCGATGAAATCGATGCTTTCGTCCGCCCAGAGCGGATCGAGGTGGAAGAAGACATCCCCGCTGCCGTCGCCTGGCTGATGCCCGAAATATTCCGACCAGTCGGCGGCATAGCTGATCTTTGTCGTGGGCCCGAGAATGGCCCGGACATCGGCGGCCAGTGCGCGGAGGGCCGCGACGGCCGGATAGGCATTCGCGCCCGCACGGATCGTGGTCAGCCCGCGCATCTCCGAGCCGATCAGAAAGGCATCGACCCCGCCTGCCGCCGCGCAGAGATGGGCATAATGCAGCGCCATGCGCCGTAGCCCGTGGTCGGACGGATTGCCGGTCCAGCGGACCTCGTCGCCCGTGACGGTGAAATCGCCCACACTGGCGCTGCCGAAGAAGGCGCCAACCTGATCCCCGGCAGTCGCCGTCTTGTCGACGCTGCCCGCCTGACCCGCAGCAGGCGAGCAGGTGATCCGCCCGCGCCATGGAAAGGCGGGCTGGCCCATCCCGGCGGCATGGTCAGAATAGGGATCCGGCAACACATTACCCGGCGGCACATCCATGAGGATGAAGGGATAGAAAGTGACGCGCAGCCCGCGTGCCTTCATTTCCCGGATCGCCTGCACCACCGCGAAATCCGCTGGCGTGCCGCCATAGACGGGACGCTCGTCGCCAGCCTCATTCGAACCGGTGGCATTCGGCTGGCGACCATCACGGCTGACCAGATGCGCCTGATCGCGGCTGACGCCATTCACAGACCATGTCTTGGGGCTGCTTGCCTTCTCGACCACCTCGACACCCGGCCGGATGGTGCAATGCCCACAGCGCAGGTCATTGCCGAACCAGGCTACCACCAGACTGACGCTTTCCACCTTCGGCGCCATGGCCTGCAGCCGATCCAAGGCCACGATCATGTCGGGACTGCCGGGCGTGGCGTTCAGGTTCTCGGCCGTGGTCTCGCCACGCCCGCCCTTGCGCACCGGCTCGGTGGCATAGGTGAACTCGCCCGAGGCCGGGATCAGGGTCACAGCACGGGTCAGCCCCTCGGCGGTGTCCGGATCGGCCAGCGGCCGGAACACCTCGAAAGACAGCTGCGGCAGCCGGTTGCCGTAATCACTCAGCGGCAGATCCTCGAAGACGACATAGGCCGTGCCGCGAAAGGCAGGTGTTTGGTCCACGCCCATGGTCACGGCGATGAAGGGGTCCGGCTGCTGCGTTTCGGAACCCGGATACCAGCGCCAGGTAAGCCCCGAGGTGTCGAGTGGCTTGCCGTCGGCCCAGATGCGGCCGATGCCGGTGATCTCGCCTTCACACAATGCGACCGCGAAGGATGCATAATAGAGATATTCCGTGGCCTCGACCTTCGGTCCGCCACCCTTGCCGCCGCCCTGACGGCTGGTCTTAGTCTCCTCGCGAAAATCCGTGGCCCAGAAAATATTGCCGCCCATGCGCATGCGGCCGAAGATGCGCGGAATGACTGCGCCCTCGGTCGAGGCTGTAATGCGCAGATTGTCGAGCCTTGCGCCTTCGATGCGCTGGGCTGGGGCGAGAGACGAGACGATCCAGCTGTCCACGGCCGCGCCTATGGTGGAGCCGATCATGCCGCCGATGGCAGCACCGGAAAATCCGAGGATCGCGCCCCCGAAGCCGCCGCCAATCGTGGCGCCAACCGAGGCCAATACCAATGTTGCCATAGCGAAAAAGTCTCAGATGCTGGGGAAGAGGAAGGCGAAAGCGATGCGGCGGCGCCAGGCGGAGGTCAGGGGTTCTTCGATCACGCCCAGCCGCTCATAGGCATGGATGAAGCGGTCCGGCGCGGTCAGAATGCCGACGTGTTTGGCGATGGCGCCCGTTCGCATACGGAACAGGATCAGCGCGCCCGGTCCGGCGCCCGCGACCGGCAGTTCGATCATCATTCGCCGTGCGCCGTCTGCCAAAACCTCGGTGCAACCCGTTTCGCCCCAGTCGCGGCTATAGGGCGGGATCGGGAATGGTTCGTCGCCCACGACCTCGCGCCAGACGCCACGTGCCAGCCCGAGGCAGTCGCAGCCGACGCCCTTGAGGCTGGCCTGATCGTGATAGGGCGTGCCGAGCCAGCCCCGTGCGGCGGCGATGATGCGGTCCGGATCGGCGGCGCTTTGCGGCCGGGTCACAGCACACCGCCATCATGACCACCGTCCGATGAGGCATAGCGCAGAATAGTGTCTTGGCCGGGGATGTGTGGAAAGCCCCGGAAATTGACCACATTCCCGAACTTCTGGCCGCAGGTGGCGATGCGCTTGTCGCAGCCCGCATGGATGGTGAAATCATTGCCCGTGCCGATTGGGCGGATCGGAGCTTCCAGAAGCGTCAGGACGGCAATGTCATCGCTGCGATCATGGGCCAGCACTTCGGCCCGGCGTCCGGCATTGCGACCGGATGTCCATGTGAGCGTGCCAAAGCGGAACCAGCCGGGTGCAAAGCCACCGAGGCCGGAGGCAGTGAAAGCCCGGTCGCGCAACCCGTCGATCACGATGCCAGTGCCGCGAAAGGCCGGATCCTCCAGATCGACACCGCAGCGGGCATCGCCCAGCGCGGCGTCGCAACTGGCCTGAAAGGTCCGACCGACGGTCTGGCCCAGAATATGCGACATCGAGCGGATCTCGGCCACGAAGGCATGGCGCCCGCGCCGGATCTGACCGATGGCGCCGCGCCGCATCAGAATGCGCTGGCCGGGTGCCTGCCAGTTGACCCGCCAGAGCTCCACTTCGGCATTGTCCCAGCGCCCGTCGAGAATATCGGCCTCAGCAATCCGGTCCGAGCGCAGCGCGCCTGCCGCGTCCTGAGCATCGACCGAGAGATCGGCACCGGTGCGGATCTCGCTGGCGGTCAACCCGCTTTCCGGTTCGAACTCGGTGCCGTTGAAGGCCAGCACCCGGTCGTGATCGGTGAAGCCGAAAGCGACACCATCGGTGCGGGTGATGCGCCAGCACCAAGCCAGCGTCGTGGTGGCGCTGTCGAGATGGGTCTGTAGCGCGGGCGGGATATTCTTCATCGCCGGATCTCCAGAAGAGGAATGGAGGTGATGGAGCCCAGCCGCTCGATATCCAGCGTCACGTCCAGCACGTCGCTGTCGAAACGCACTGGCACGTCGAATTCGAACCCGGCCGTGATGGCGACGCCGGTGGTGGGCGCAGTGTCGAAACTGACGAGGCCGGTCTTGTGGTCGACCGACCAGCCCGAGCCTTGTGCGACGCCGTTCAGGGCGATCTGGACGGTGCCCGCGACCGGCTTGGTGATGGCCCGCACCCAGCTTTGTCCGCCCGAGGCATAGCGTTTGACCAGTTGAAACCCTGTCGTGCCATCGCCGGTGCCGATCTGCTGATCCGAGGGCGAGGGGATTCGTGATGACAGGCAGGATTTGTGATCGGCCCAGTCCTTGAAGCGAAAACCATAAAGCCGGCCGTTCCGCGCCTCGAAAAAGGCCACGACCACCGCCAAATCGTCGGCGCGGCGGATGCCATAGCTGACGTCATAGCGGCGGCGCGAATTGGCCCAGCTGGCATTGCGCTCCTCGTCGCCCGAGGCAAGCTCGACGATCTGGGTGCGCCGCTCAGGCCCGCCGCGCGCGCCGCGGCTGATATTGTCCGGAAACCGGACCTCGTGAAATGCCATCTTGCGCGTTCCTTTCGTGAGAGGTGTGTCAGAGGCCGCGCCGTCCCAGTGACACAGCGCGGGCGATATCGGCGGCGATCTGGGTGCGGGATTGCCGGAAGCTTTCGGCGTCGCGGGCATGGATGTTGACGGTGACGCCCTTGCCGTAATCCTGCGCTTCGCGGCGTGACAGCACACGCTCGCCGCGCTGAAGGATCGCGGGCACCTCGTCGTGCCGCAGGCCGACCATGCCGCCGCTATGCATGCGTGGTGCGCCGGCAAACGTCAGCGCCGGAAACATGCGGCCAGCACCAGTGGCACCAACCAATCCGCCCGTATGCATGATGCTGGCGAAGATTCCGCCTGCGCCGCCCAGCGCGCCGGAAAGGGCACCTGCGATGGGCCCGAGCAGGAAACGTCGCGCGGCGAGTTTCGACAGATCGGCCAGGAGCGAGGTGACGAGATCGCGGAAATCGAGCTTGCCGGTCTTCACGAATTCGCCGACCGCGTTCTCGGCGCTCTGGAATGCCCCGACCAGCGCCTGGCCGATATCGGCACCGATGTCTTTGGCCTTCTTCGCATAGTCCGACAGCGCCTCGGAGACCGCCTTCCAGCCGGTGGCCGTCGCCTCGGTGGCGGGTTTGGCTTCTTCTGCTGCCGCCTTGCCCGCAGCCCCGGCCTCCTTCGCGGCTGATCCCGCGCCGGTGGCGGCTGTTTCGACATCGCCGAGCACATCCTCGTAGCGCCCGGCAGCTTCGGTCGCCACCTCCAGCGCCGCGTTACCGGCGTCATCCTCGCCGCCCGACATCGCCGCGCGCAGTGCCTCCATGGCCGGGCCGACGCCATCGAAGGCCGAGGCCCGGCTGGAACTGGCCCGGTCGCGATAGCGGCCGGCCATATGCGCCGAATTGCTGGCCGAATGCTCCAGCATCGAGGCCCGGCCCAGCGCCTCGAACACATCGATGCGGGTGTCAGAACCGATCTCTTCGGCCACCTTGTTGAAAGTCGGCGCGATCATCCCGAGAAAATCCGCCCATTTCCCCGCAAGAAAAGCCATGAGCCGGGTCCAGATCGCCTCGATCTCCGATTGCATGGCCCGGAAATCGTCTGCGAAGGATAGGGCTGTGGTCTTGATGCCCTCCCAGACCGCCTTGGCCACATCGCCCATAAGGGCCATGGCATTGCCGAATCCGCCCGCGCCTTTCACCAGCTTCGTGAACTGATAGACCCCCCCCCCGACGATTAGCGCACCGATGCCGGTTCGGATCAGCGCGCCTCGTAGCACGACCAGCGCGGTGGCGAGACCGCGAACGGAAATAGCGGCTGCTGCCAGACCCGCGACCCAGCGCCCGGCCATGAAACCGGCGAAACTGGCGGCATAGGTGGACAGCCTGCCGATCTGGTCGAAAAGCCCGCTGATCGCCATCCCCAGCGGCCCGGTGCGGCTGGCCAGCGCCGCCATGGCATCGGCCACGGCTTCCAGCGCAGGTGCGGCAGCCACGGCCAGCTGGTTCGATAGCCCGCGCCAGACCAGCCCCAGCCGCGAGATGGCGTCATTCGTGCGCTCGATCCGGTCGGCACCCTGTTCGGAGACCACCACACCGAAGGCGCGGACATCCTCGGTTGCCTGGCGCAAGGTGGCGGTGTCGATGCGCGACATCGCGATGGACCCTTCCTCGCCGAAGAGCTGGCCCGCGACGGCTGCACGTTGCGCGAGCGGTACGAACTCGGCAATGGCGGCATTGATCGCGCCGACGCGCTGATCCAGCGGCAGGGCCAGCAACTCGCTCGCCGTCAGTCCCAGCCGTTCCAGCGCATCCGCCGCCGGACCGCTGCCCGCCGCCGCCTGGCTCAGCCGCCGGGTCAGATCCTTGGTCGCCTGTTCGATGCCGGACATCGACACACCGGCGAGTTCGCCTGCGCGTTCCAGCGTCTGGATCGAGGCAACCGTGGTGCCGAGCGATTGGGCGAGCTTTGCCTGCGCATCCACGGTCTGGAGACCCGACCGGACCATGGCGATACCGGCAGCCGTGGCAGCGGCGACCGCAGCGGCTGCCGCCACACCGACTTTGCGGGTGAAGCCGGCCATGCGGGCATTTGCAGCCTCCATCTCACGCGACAGTCGCCCGAAACCGCGCGATCCGGCCTCGCCGACACCTTCCAGCTCGGCGCGCACCTGTCGCCCGCCCACCGCCGCAAGGCGGACGCTGACGCGTTTCTCTGCCATGTCATCTTTCCATCTGTTCGTTCATCTTCCGGACCATCACCGCTTCGATGATGGGCAGGAGTTCGGCAGCGGCCGTCGCCGGGATGCCCAGCGCCGCTGCCAGTCCCAGAGCGGCGTTCAGATCCCAGCCGATCACCGCGCCCGGCAGCACCCGCAGCTGACCGCCGAGCCGCCCGACCAGATCCCAGACCTGCCAGCCTTCGAATGTCAGCGGCTGGTTTGCGCGGCCCGGGCAGTCCGGGCACGTCCCTTCGCAGGCCGCGCAGTAGCTGTCGCCCCCGCCGAAGGACCAATCGGCGAGGGCGCGGAGACGTTTTTTTCCTGTTCCAGCAGCAGGCCTTTGGAAACATAGACCAGCTGGAACGCCTCGAAGATCGGCCAGATATCCAGGAGCGCATCTATGGCTTCCGGGCTCGGGTCGATGACGTTCCCTTCGGCATCACCGACGCCTTCCCAATCCAGCACAGCGCGGCGGGCCAGCGCCTTGGCGAAGATCAATGCCCGTTCCTCATCGCTGGTGCCATCCGGAACGGCCTCGACATCCGGATCGCTGCGCGTTGCGACCATCAGCGCGGTGGTCAGCGGGCGCAGCCGTACCCGGACGCCGGGCGCCAGATCGTGCCAGCGCGGTTCGTTGGTCAGGTCGAGTGTCAGCATCAGTATTCCTCGCGGTCGTTGATCAGGGTGGCGGTGCACATGCGGCCCAGCGCGCTGTCGCGCGCGGCCTGCCAGTCGAAGGTGGCCTGCACGCCCTGCGGCCCGGAGATCTCGATCCGGGGGCGGGGCAGATAGACGGCATGCACGGTGAAGGTGAAGCTCTCGCCTGAGGGCAGGGCGTAGGAGAATTCCAGTGCGCAGGCCTCGCCGTCCATGGCCTGCGTCACCAGCGCGCTGTCGGCGAACCGCACTTCGATGGAGCCGGTCAGGGCGGCAATCGACGGATCGGCGCCATCGATGCGCCCATCGGCGCGGATGGTCTCGATCCGGTCGAGATTGTTGGCATAGCTGATCTGGGCCGAGACGACATTGCCCAGCGCCGCACCATTGCGGGTGATCGACCCGTTGAAATGGCCGAAGCGCTTCAGATCGATGGGGGCGGGTGTTCCGGCATTGCTGACGGTGCCGACCGTTTCGCCCTGCGCGACCAGCCGCGCGGTCGCGGTCAGCAGGCCGGAGCGCTGCATCTGCCAGGTCAACTGATCCAGCACGCAACCCGAATAGATCGCATAGCGCGGCACCTCTGGCATGCCGGTCTCGATGGAGAGGCTGGGCAGCGTCCAGGCACCGGACTGGAACTCATGCGTCCATGGCCCGGTGCCGGTAGTGACCGGATCCCCGAATGCTGCATTCAGCCAGAAGCCAAACGCTTCCGCATCGATGGGCAGGACGACATCGCCATCGGCGGTCACCGCGTCCTTGATCGGCGCGAGCGGATCGCGGCCATAGCCCAGAAGTTCGGAGTTCAGCAGCGGCTGTTCCGCCCCGAGCGTCGTGCTGGCGAAGGGCATCTTCGTAAAGCCGCCAACAGGCGGCGTGCCATAGACGGTCTCGAACGCCAGCGCCATCTGCGCCCGCGCCCCCTGGGCTCGTGCCATCGTGTTCTCCTCGATTTTGCGTGGGTCAGCCGAGCGGGTCGGCGGTGGTGTAATGCAGGATGACCGGAATGATCGCCACCTTCAGGCTGGCCGCGCCCTCGACGGGCAGATCGACAGGGCGCGGCGCCTCTGCCTCGACCCAGTCGCAAATCCCGCCCAGCGTCCGGTCGGCGGCGATTGCCGTTCCAATGCTAGCGCAGAGGGCGTCGAAGGCGGCGTCACGGTCGGCGCCCTGAACGACCGCCTCGACCTCGGCGCGGTGCTGATAGTGGTAGGCGGGCGGCGAAAGAGTGACTTCGGGTTCGCCCGGTTCGCCGTCGCGCAGGATCAACAAGCCGTCAGGCGGGACGCGTTCGGGCAGGACGTCGCCGCGCAGAGCGGTGGCGGGTAGCGTTGAGAGACGCGCGTGCAGCGCGGTGAGGATGGTTTCGCGGGGTGTGGGCAAATCGAAGTCGCTCCCGATTGCATCTTGGGCTTGCTGTTGTTCGGGGTTGTTATGAAAGTGGCTGAGCCAATAAGCGTCGGGGTCCGAATGGCCAACAATTTACAAATAGGTGAGCGGGTATTCGTGCCTGTTTCCAAGCTCAGAGCGAATATCCAGTCGCCCTCGTCTTTTGTAGAGAAGGAAGTTCTGGAAATCGTAGCAAGGAGCGTCAGGATCGACGTAGGCGGCGGTGAAACCGAATTGATTGCAAGCAGCCTTTGCCATCGAAACATCGGAATCCTTCTGCTGAACATCGGTGATCTTGAGACGGAAACGACGCTCCTTGATCCATTGAGCAAATCCATTCTGCAATTCTGCAGATTACTTGTATCGGACGACTTTATTCATACTTTCAAAGTTCGTTCCCTGAGTGAGATAGAGGTTCTGTGGCGCCGCGCTCATGCAGCTTACTCGCACGTCATCTTGGTCGGTCACGGCAGCGAGGCGAACATCAAATTCGCTAATGGTGGGTGGATCGAAACCGACGATTTCATAGACGCCTTTGATGTTGCCGGTATATCCCCAAAGACGTTCATAAGCCTGTGCTGTGAAACTGGCTACAAGGCGTTTGGAGGTGCCGCGTCGGCGCACGCATCGTGTGAAAGGTTCATTGGTCCGTTTCATAGTGTTCACGGAGCTATAGCTTCGCAGTTCGTACAGACCTTTCTTGCTTACCACCTCTTGGAGGGTGAGACCTCGAAAGTTGCATTCAAACATGCCCGCTCTAGCGTACCAGGCAGCACGAGTTTCCGACTTTGGAAAGACAAGAAATTGGTGGCGGGCCCGAAGTCATAGACGCCTCTCCACCCACTTCCCCACGATCTTCCCCGGCACCCCGTCCGCCGCCCGTTCCGCCTCCCTTGCCAGATCCAACCGCTTCGGCAGCCTGACCTGCGGCACCAGCAGAAAGATCGGCACCGTGGCCCGTCCGCGCCCGGTCTTGGACCGTGACGCCACCGCGCGGCCTTTCGTGTTGAGTCGCCCCTCGGCAACCAGCAGACTGGGCCCGCGCCTGCGATAGACGAAGCGCAAGCGCAGCCCGGTCCGTCTTTCCCATTCGCCCGGCGTGATCCGCCCGCCGCGCAAGGATTTTCCGGCGGCTTCCGTAGGGATGGCCAGCCAGAACCCGTCCCTGGATCGGATCAGCGGCCCGGCGTTGTGGGCGCCGATGATCACCGGCGCCTTGGACCAGACCAGCGCGGTGGCGTTCAGGCTGTCGCCAGTTTTCGGATAGGTGGCATTGCGGATCGAATTCGCCAGCCGTCGTCCCAGCCCGGCCCCGGTGATCTGCCCGCGCCATGCAGTCTTGAGGTCCTTGCCCGCTTCGCGCATGGCACCGGTCACGGCCTTTTCGCCTGCCTCGATCTCGGCCTGCATCATGGCGACCAGATCGGGATCGATGTCGAGCTTCAGTCTCATGCAGGCACCAGTTCCACGGTCCAGATCAGCCGGTCGCGGTCACGGATCGGCTCGCCCTCGACGGAAAAACTGTCGGCACCGATAACGATCAGATCGCCGGGCCGGGGGGCGGGGAGGTCGCTGACCCTGATATCGGCGGAGAAGGTTTCCGACAGGATGCGCGCCGATCCGAATTCGGTGATCCGGTCCGGCGCGTGGCGGATCAGACGGATCGGGCGTTCCTCCGATGTGCCACCCGCGATCCAGACAGCAGATACCGACATGTCTGGATGGCCAAAGATGCGATCCATCGCGGTAGCGAAGGCATTCATGGCGATGCCGGTCAGTTCGAGCTGTGGAGCCGGATCGCCAGCCGGGGCCGCTTGTTGACCGGCAGGATCGAGGCCTCGGTCATCAGGTCGATCCAGCGGCCCTTTGGATCGAGATGCTGGCGGGCATAGAGCGGCAGGCCGATGGTATTGGCGGTTTCCAGCAGGTTCGCCGGACCGCCATAGGTCGTGAACGTGTCCATGGTGCCGGTCGGGAAGGCGATGCCCTCGTTGGCCGGGACCAGCCGTTCTGATGCCTTCGTGGAGAGGGTGACGGTCCCCGCATATTCCTCGAACAGAATTCCGGCGAAGGGGAAGTTGCGCCGCACATCCTGCCTGAGCGGCTGGGCGCCGGTCGCGGCATAGAATTTATAGGCTTCTTCGGTTTTGGGGTGCGAGATCAGCTTGTCGAAGAATTCGCGGCTGACCAGGGCATGGACGCCCGACATGCTTTCGCCCAGGAGATTGTCCTCGACGGCGCGCAGCACCTCGCGGACCTTGCCCTGGATGTTCGTGCCTGCCGTTCCGAGAACGAAGTCGACCGAAATCTGCGCGATGCCGAATTCGGTGAAGTAATTGTAGAGCGTGGTCCCGGCCCCATCCTTCACGATGCCGCGGAGCGCATTCATCTCCATATATTCGCGTGTCTGGGCATGTTTGCGGCGCATCAGGGTCAGCTTGCGGGTCATCACCGCGACCAGCGGGTCGGACTCGTCGCCTGCACCGATGGCCGGAACGCCCTGAATATCGGTGGGCAGGATCACATCGTCATGCGGGATCCAGGGCAGGGCGAAACTGCGCATGGCGCGGCCCTCGCGGGAGCCGACCGTGGCCGGACCGCCCAGCGGCACCGAGGGCAGCAGGTTCAGCACGCCTTCGATCTGTTCGATGATGACGCTGCGCTGGCTGACCCCCTCGAAGCGGAAGAGGCCCAGTTCGCCGAGGCGGGTATAGAGGTTCGGCAGGATATTGATGGCCTGCGTCATCTCGGCCAGCGAGTAGCCGCCGGCATCGAAGGGATTGCGGATGATGGTCATGGGGAAACCTTGTCGGGAAGAAGGATAAGTAAGAAAGCAGCCGCTGCTGCAGCCGCAGCCGCCTGTCAGGCGCTGTCGCGGATGACGATGCCCAGCGCGGTCAGTTCCGCGTGCTTGGCGGCGATCTTGGCGGCGTCATCGACGCTGCCATCGTAGAAAAGGGCGGCACGCGACAGGATGGCCGGGCCACGCGCGAGCAGGATGCCGGTCGCTTCCGCCAGCCGGCTATCGACCGGATAGAGCAGAATACCGACTGCCACTTCGGCGCCATCGCTGCCGCCATGGCTGGCAAAGGTGTGCTGGCCGCTGGTGGTGATACGGCCCAGAACCGCGCCTGCCGGATATTGCAATCCTTCGGCGAGCGTCACGGTCTCGCGGCTATAGTTCGGGTTCAGTTCATATTTGAGCGCATCGCCCATGGAGGGCGGCTGGGTCAGGACAGGCATCTTGGTCTCCGGAATGTGTCAGGCGATCAGCGCTGTGCGCTGTCGGCGGATTTGCGGACGGCAGTGACGAGCGGGCTCGGCTTGTTCGTCGGCGCGGGGGCGCTGGCCAGAATGCCGCTGGCCTCGCTTTTGGCCGCGAGGCTGTCGAGGATCTGGCCGCGCAGCGCGTCGGGGCTCACGCCGCGCCGCACCGCGTCAGCCGCATCCAGGGTGACACCCAGCTTTGCCGCCTGCGCACAGATGGACGCCACTTCGGCGGCTTCGGCACGGATGGCATCGGCATCGCTCGGGGCCACAGGCGCTTTGGCGCAGGGCGGTTCCGCCATCGGCGCGCCCGGTTGATCCTGCGTGGCGGCTTGCGGGTCTTGCTGCTCTGGCGTCCGGGCATCGGTATCTGTCTGATCGCTCATGATCATCTCCTGCTGGGGGTAGGGTGGTGAAAGGGCTTGGCGCTGCGGCGTGCGAGCGACCGGCATTGCCGGGCGGCCGAGACTGTCGGTAAAGGCGCGAAACGCGGCTCGGGGATCGGCGACGGCATCGGCGAGACCGGCCTCGACGGCCGCAGCGCCGCGAAAAACTGCCGCTTCGGTTGCCAGCGCCGCGTCTCTGGTCATCCTGGCACCGCGCCCGGCGGCGACGGTTCCGGCGAAGAGGATTCGCAGATCCTCCAGCTCGGATTGGAGCCGGTCGCGGACGCCTTCGGGCAGCGCGGCATAGGGGTTGCCGTCGGCCTTTTGGGCTCCGGCATGGATCAGTGTCACCGCGACGCCCTTCTGGGCCAGCATTCCCGACATGTCGGTATGCATGGTGATGACACCGATGCTTCCGGCGGCCCCGGTGCGGGGCAGGGTGATGTGATCCGCCTGAGAGGCCAGCGCGTAGCCTGCCGAGAGAGCATGTTCGGCGAGAAAGGCATGCACCGGCTTTGTATCCCGCGCCGCGCGGATGCGGTCGGCGAGATCGAAGGCCCCGGCCACCTCGCCGCCAAAACTATCAATCTCCAGCGCGATGCCGCGAATGGCGGGATCGCTGAGGGCGGCGTCAATCTGTGCGGCAAGCCCCTCATAGGAGGTCAGCCCGGAGCTCTGCCCGATCCAGGCGCCGCGATGGACCAGCGTTCCGGAAATGGCGATGACCGCCACGCCGTCGATCACCGGGAAGGGCGCATCGCCATCGCCGCCATGGCGCTGGGCGAGGTCGCCGCCGATCAGCGAGGCGCGGGCGCTTTGCCGCGCGGCGATCAGTTCCGCTTCGGCGTGCGTCGCCCCGTCAAACCTGATCTCCTGCCCGGTAATTCGGGGACCGAGACCGGAGAGAAAGGCCAGCGCCTTGGCGGGGGCGATCATCAGCGGGGTGTCGAAGGCGCGCTGGGCGATCTGCGCATGATGCATCAGCGGTCCTCCTTGGCATAGTCGTGGTCCGGGTCGGCGACACGGTCTTGATCATCGTCCTTGTCGTTGCTGGCGTCGCTGCCATCTTCAGCTGCCTCGCCCTTCGGCCCCTGTGCGGGCGATCCCGGGCGGCGGAAATCTAGGCCCAGCGCGGCCTCGCGTTTGCGTTCCGCGGCGATCTCGCGGTCGACCTGCTCGGAGTCATAGCCGCGCTCGGAGATGGCCTGGCTGCGGGACTTGAGGCCCGCCTCGATCTGCAGGATCTCGGCCGAGGCGTCCTTCATCGGATCGACCCAGTCCCAGCGCGTCGGCAGCCAGCTGACCGCCTGAAAGCTGCGTCGGTCGCGCTCATAGCCGGGCAGGTCGACCGCACCCGACAGTGCCGCCAGATCCATCCAGCGCTGCCAGACGGGTCGGCAGAGCTGATGGATGATGACGCTGTGCTGGATCGCCGAGACCCGGCGCCGGAAATCGAGCAGCGCCACGCGGGTATTGGAGAAATTGCCGCGCGCGGCATCGCCGGTCAGATAGGGGTAGGGGATGCCCAGTGCCGCCGCGATCTGCAGGAGCGTCCGGTATTGAAACGGCTCATAGGTGGAGCCCGAGTCTGGTGTGGCCGGGGTCGAGACATCCTCGCCCGGGTCAAGACGGACCACCTGACCGGGCTCGACCTCCAGATCCTCTTCCGCCGGTTCCAGCGGCGTTTCCGGCGCGGGCGAGGTGATGAACATCGCGAACATCGCCGCCGTCTTCTTTCGCTCCAGCTCGGCATCGTCATAGAGATCGAGCGTGAAGAGTTTCACGATGGCAGGTGCGAAGCGGGAGACGCCGCGCAGTTGGCCCGCCTCGACCGGGTCCAGCACATGGACGATTTCCGATGCGGGAACGCGCACCGTCTCGCCGACCAGCCCCGGATCGGTCATGTCGCCCGGATGACGGTGCAGCAGGTGATAGGCCACGCGCCGCCCGATCCGGTCGAATTCGATGCCCTGACGGATGGTCCCGCCGCCGGGCAGTTCCCGGTTCAGATCCATCGGCAGCATCTCCGAGGGCAGCATCTGCAGCTGCAGCGGCACTGAGTGCCCGTCCTCGGGGCGGCGAGGACGCAGGCGCAGAAACACCTCGCCTGCCAGAAACAACTCGCGGGCGGCGCGACGCTGAAGCCCGTAGAAATCGGTCAGACCTTCGGCATCGGCCTCGTCGGTCCATGCAAGCCAGAGTTTTTGGAGCGCTTCCTTCTGCGTGGCATTGGCGATGGACGAGGATGGCTTGATGCCATCGCCGACGACATTGCTCGCGAAGGCCTCGACCGCGCCGCTGGCATAGCCATTGTTCCGCGCCAGCCAGCGGGCCCGCGCGGTGATGGTCTCGCCCGCCCCGGAGATCAGTGTGTTCACATGGGCGCGGGATGCCCGGAAGCCGCGCAGGCGACGATGGGACTGCGCCGCATCGAACCCGCCAATGATCGCGCCAATGCGCTGGCGGATGCCGTCAAATGCCATGGATCAGAGCCCCTTCGTCGCGACGGTGCCCCAGCGCCGACGGCGCGCGGTGCCAGCGGCACGGGCAATGCGCGACTCCAGATCGGCGATGGCATTGGCCAGTTCTGCATCGGAGCCATAGGTCAGGGTCTTGCCGTCATAGCTGACAGAACGAAGCCCGCTGTACCGGGCCTCCTGCAGCGCCGAAAGCAGCGCCCGCATCCGGTCGATTTCCATCTCTCACCTCATGAAACGCGGTGTGTAGGTTTGCCGCTTGCGGCGTGGTGTTGTGGGCGGGGCGCCCGCCTGACGGGCAGGAGGGTCAGGGGTCGGTGCTTGTTCACCTGCGGTATTGGCACTGGCGCCGCCGACATCCGGAACCGCCGTCACCACTCCGGCCTGGTCTTCCAGCTGCCGCCACATGCGCTCGTCCCAGCGGTCGGCCCCCATGATCCAGGCGGCGGCGCGGGCATAGACCCGGGTGTCGAGCGCCTCGTTCCGCTCGCGCAGCTTCTGCCATTCCTGCCGGGCATAGCCGCGCTTGTTGCGGACCGTGACCAGCTGCTCGGCCACCAGCTGCTTCAGCCATTCGCTGTCCGCCCAGTCCGGCAGGTGGATCATGCCCGGCGGATCGGGTTGTTCATCCTCAGACCGTTCCAGCCGCAGGAAGCGATAGGTCTCGATCTTGAAGGTGGCTGTCGCCACCGACCAGAGCCGGGCGCCGCGCCGCAACCTCTTGCCGCCCACGGTCGCATCGACGAAGGTCGGCCCGGAGACCGGCGTGGCCCGGTTGAAGCCTTCCAGACCCTTGACCGGCACGACCTGTTCAAACCCCTGCGCCCGCGCCCAGGCATAGACCGCCGCTGCCTCATAGCCGGTATCGATGGCCAGTTTGGCAATGGGCATCACCGCGCCATACGCATGCTGCCATGTCCGGCTTAGCAGCCTGGTCAGTTCCGCCCATGCCGCCGGGCTGTCCGGCCCGCCGGGGATGACGATGTGATCGACCAGCCAGCTTTGCAGCCCGCGCCCCCAGGTCCAGATATCGACCTCGATCCGGTCCTTCTGGATATCGGCCCCGGCCGTCAGGAACAGACCGCCCTCGGGGATCTGCGCCGGGAAGACTTCGCGCCGATCCGCCAGCCGCTGCCATTCCGGCGCCTCGCCGCGTTCGACCCAGGTCTCGCCCAGAAGCGTGTTCCGCGCGGCGCGCAGCATCTCGTCATTGCCCTGCGCGGCCAGCCATTCCCGGGCGATCTGCTCCCAGCTCTTCCAGCCGATGGGCGAATAAAGGGCGGACAAGTGATAGCCGACATGATGCGGATCGGCGCTGGTTGTGGTTGCCCGCCATTCGCCCGCCTCCAGCATGGCGGTCTTGTGATGCTCGGAGATCAGGGTATCGCAGGCATTGCAGGCATAGGCGGCGGTCTCGGGTCGGCCCTTCTCCCAGCGCAGCCGTTCGAATTCCAGCCATTGCATCGCCCCGCAATGCGGGCAGGGCACGAAATAGCGCCGCTGGTCCGAGGCTTCGAATTCCTGCTCGATCCGGCTGAGGCCCCGGATGGTTGGTGTCGAGACCAAAAACACCTTTCGGCGATGCGCGAAGGTCGTACTGCGCGCCTCGGCCAGCGTCACCGGATCGCCTTCCTCGTCCGCCGAGGGCGGATAGGCGTCGATCTCGTCCAGAAACAGATAGCGCGCAGGCATCGACCGCAGACCGGTCGCGCTGTTGGCCCCGGTCAGGACCAGAATGCCGCCCGGAAACTCTTTTGAGAGCATCGAATTCCCGGCATCGCGCGACCGGGCCGGGCTGACCCGTTCCCTGAGCGCAGGCGAATCAGAAATCAGCGGATCAAGCCGCCCGCGCGAGGCGCGCTTGGCCATCTCGACCGTCGGCAGCACCGCCAGCATCGGCCCCGGCGCGTGATGGATCACGAAGCCGATCCAGTTGTTGCCCGCTTCCGTCGCACCCACTTGCGCGGCTTTCATGAAGCTGATCCGCTGCGCCGGATGGCCGGGCGAGAGCGCATCCATGATCTCGCGCAGATAGGGCGTCCGCGCCGTGCGATAGCGCCCGGGCTCGGCGGCGGCACGTGACGACAGCCAGCGATGCCTGTCGGCCCATTCCGAGACCGTCAGATCCGGATCGGGCCGGATGCCGCGCGACCAGGCGCGCAACATGTCCTCGGCGCCGTCGAAGCTCAGATCGGGGCTGTGGTCATCGGTCCCGTCATCATCATTCAAGAGAAACCTTGAGATCGGCGAGGGCGGCAAGCTGGTCTCGGACATGGGCTTCCAGCACCCTCTGCAGCACCCCGGTGCCGATGCTGATCGCTTCCCCGGTGGTCTTTTCCATCTCGGCCGAAAGCTCCGCCGCCATGATCGCGGCGACGCGGGCGGGCCATGTGACCCAGGCATCGCGCTCCTGCCGCGCGAGGCGGAAGACCAGCGTCTCGGCGCGCGCCCGATCGATCAGGACGCCCTTCTTCTTCTGAATGGCGATCTGGCGTTCCTGTGCCTGATAGACCGTCAGCGCCGTCCGGGCCTTCAGATAGGAGGAGCTGTCGCCCGGGCCGGAGATCGATGGGGCGGCGAGGTTGTCGGCGGAGCGGGTCGTCCTTTCCGGCATCGCCGACTGCCGCGCCGTGCCAGCCTTGGACCGGTTCTGCTGATCCGGGTCGGTGGTCGCCGCGCGCCGAGCATCGGACGCCGCCGCATCGATGGAGCCGTCGGCGAAGAGGACCAGCCGACCGCTCTTCCGCGCCTTCTGGATCGCCCCGCGCGAGAGCCCGGCATGGGCCGCATAGGCCCGTTCGCTCATGCCCTGCATGGCAGACCTGTCCGAAGATGATGGTGATGTGCATCAGAAAGCACTGTTATTGCTCCGAATTCTCTACACTTCAGAGTGCGTCGGAGCGATGCTGCATCAACGAAACGCAGCACCGGAGGCCGAGATGACCCGCCAAACCACCCGCAACAATGACGCCGCCCTCGCTGCCTTCATCGCGAAGAAAGCGGAAATCGACGCCATGCTGGCCCGGCTACAGGCCTTCAGCGAGGACCATTTCGGCGCAGATCCCGAACGGTTGAACTGGGCCGACCTCGGCAGCCTCGAATATCAGGCCCATCTTCTGAAGCAGATCAGCGACTTCGCCTTTGGCGAGGGCGAACACGCGGCCTGACGGGCTGGCATGTGCCAAGTGCTTCGCCCCGCGCGATGCGGGGCCCGGCTCCGTAGAAGCCGACCGCAGCCTGCGGCGGCTATACACGGAGCCAGCCATGACGATACTCACCGGGACGCAGTCCCTGATCCTCACCCGCGCCAGCGCCCGGCCGGGCAACCTCGCCCTTCCGCTGCCGGAGGGACTGCATGGCGCGGCGGCGAAGATGGCCATCGGCCGGATGATCAAGCTCGGCTGGATCGAAGAGGTCGACGCCAATCTCCGGCGCGGCGAGCCGCTCTGGCATGAGACCGGCGATGGACATGGCACCACGCTGATCGCGACCGAGGCCGGGCTGGACGCCATCGGCATCGATCCGGTGGTGGTCAGGACCATGGCGGGTCTGCGGGACGCGAAACCCGAGGCCGTTGCCGCCGTCCAGCGCCCCGGCACGAAACAGGCCCAGCTGATCGCCATGCTGCAGGCGCCGGAGGGCGCAACCATTGCAGAGATCGCCGAGGCGACGGGATGGCAGCACCATAGCATCAGGGGCGCCATTTCCGGGTCGCTGAAGAAGAAGCTGGGCCTGACCGTGACCTCCGAGAAACTCGCCGAAAGGGGCCGGGTCTATAAGCTGGATTAACGCGCCTAATCTTGTCTGCTAAGCTTCCGGGCCGCGCAGTCGTGCCATTAGCCGTTGGAATTCCTCATTGTCGTCGGCGCCCTTCCAACGATTTATGAATCGGCAGACGAGCTGCAGATTGCCGATCTCGTAGTGACCAGCACTGTCGATGCGGTCGAGCGAAAGAAAAAAGGCCTTGTCGCCATCTTTCTCATCCAGATCGAAGGGCAGCCCGCTCAGCTCGCAGATACCTTCCTGTCTTTCAAAGAGTTCTACGATATGATCCTCAAGCTGCTTCGGCGAACATCGGACCTCCTTGTTCTTCAGCTTCCTAAGCACCTGCTGGCCGTTCGACGCCTGCGCTGTTTTCAGCGCGGTTGCCACCATCCTGTAGATCCCTGCGGGAATCTCGCCGCATTCCAAGATGTCAATGGTTTCACGATATGCGACGCGACGAACCTCGTCAGCCAATCTCACCTCGGAATACTTCGATCCCGACCGATCATTTTTTTGGATCCAAAGCGGCAATCTATGCCAGGGCGACAGATCCCGACCCTCGATAAGCGAAATGGTGTATTCGGCGTAGTCTGGAGATAGCTGCTGAAGCGTGGATTCCGTCGAGAGAAAATCTCGGGCCTTGGGGTGAAGAGACTTCCACATCAAGGCGACACCGCTTTTTGTAACATCCGACCAAGGCCGGCAGGGCTTATGGCAGACCACCACCTCGCGACCGCGCGTAATGGGCTCCGTCTTGCGGACGAACTCTGGAGGCTGGTCGGTTGAGATCGTCCACCAAAGTCGCTCGCCGGCACGATGAATCCAAAGATCGCCATCGGTTTTCGAGATGATCGTCATCAGGTTGAACCAACGTGAGGCCACCGGCCGGGTCGGTACAAGGCCCGCCGCTGTCCGATCTGTGGAAATTCGCGAGCCAATGTATCCCTCGCGATCGCCGGCCTCCCAATAAGCCTGTGCGTCGACCGCATTCATTGTCGCAACGCTGCCGCGTCGCTTGCACTCGGGCCATTCATAGTTCTCTCGACCAAAATTTGCGATGTAGACCTTCACAAAAAAACTCCTAATCGGTCGGGCACGCCGCAACTGTTATAAGACAGCGAAAGATCTGAAAACCTCTGTGACTTTTCAGACACGTCAGCAAGATGCCAGCCTTTGTGGATCTGTGCGGCCGTGGTCTCCGCGTCTGGAGGTTGTCAGATCGGCGAAGGTCTGCTCGGTGCCGTCCAGCACCGCCGTCTGGCCGGTCAGGTTCTGCCATCGCGCGATGGCGACATCGACATAGGCGGGGTTCAACTCGATCCCGTAGCAGACCCGGCCCGTAGTCTCGGCCGCGATCAGCGTGGTGCCGGAACCCATGAAGGGTTCGTAGATCGCCTGTCCGGGGCTTGAATTGTTCAGGATCGGGCGGCGCATGCATTCGACCGGCTTCTGCGTGCCGTGGACGGTCTCCGCATCCTGATCCTTGTTCGCGATCTGCCAGAGTGTGGTCTGCTTGCGATCCCCGGCCCAATGGCCCTTGCCGCGCTTCTTCACCGCATACCAGCAAGGCTCGTGCTGCCAGTGGTAATCGCCCCGGCTGAGAACCAGCCGGTCCTTGGCCCAGATGATCTGGGACCGGATATCAAAACCCGCCGCGATCAGGCTGTCGGCGACGGTCGTCGCGTGCAACGCGCCATGCCAGACATAGGCGACGTCGCCCGGAAACAGCGCCCAGGCCTCGCGCCAGTCGGCCCGGTCGTCGTTCAGCACCTTGCCGGTGCGTTTGGTCGCCGATGCGCCCGTGGCATTGCGCCATGATGGGTCATATTCCACCCCATAGGGCGGGTCGGTGACCATCAGCAGCGGTCGGACATCGCCGAGCAATTTTGCCACGACATCAGCGCTGGTGCTGTCGCCGCAGATCAGCCGGTGCGGTCCAAGCCGCCAGAGGTCGCCCGGCACAGAGACCGGATCGGCGGGCGTTTCGGGCACTTCGTCCTCGCCCTCGGCGGCGCCACCCTCGTCGAGGTCCGGATCCTGCAGCAGGGCTTCCAGCTCGTCCTCGGCAAAGCCCAGAAGCGACAGGTCGAAATCATCGGCCAATAATCCGGCGACCTCATCGCGCAACAGCGTCTCGTCCCAGTCGCCGAGTTCCGTCAGCTTGTTGTCGGCAATCCGATAGGCGCGGCGCTCCGCCTCGTCGAGATGGCCGAGGCGGATTACCGGCACCTCTGCGAGCCCCAGTTCCGTCGCCGCCAGCACCCTTCCGTGACCGGCGATCAGCTCGCCATCGTCGCCGACCATGCAGGGCACGGTCCAGCCGAAACGCGCCATGCTGGCGGCGATGCGGGCGACCTGATCGGGCCCGTGCATCTTGGCGTTCCGGGCATAGGGGCGCAGCCGCTCGATCGGCCAGAACTCGATCTGGCGCGGCGCGAAGGTGAGGTCCATGGGGCAGGGTCGTCCTGTGGTTTTGGTGGCTTCTCAGCGGGTGGATCCCGGTGGCTTCCGCCTCGCTGGATCCTGGCCCTGGCTTCCGCGAAGTGGATCCTCGGAATCCACACGGAATCCAGCAGGAATCCACCCCTGCGGGATGCTCAAAGGCTTGTTTTATTGGTCGAAATAGCGCGCTGGTGGCTCAGGTGGATTCCGCCTGGATTCCCCGGTGAAATCGCCTGACGCTGGCAAACTTCC
>NZ_JAVAMQ010000017.1 GCF_030732095.1 Paracoccus spongiarum
CCTCGCGGGCAGGCATCGGGCGCCCCCGTCACCGGGGGCGCCCGTTTCGGTCCGGGTCGCTCAGATGCGCGGCGCCGGCGCCGGATCAGGCGCCGAAGATCGCGCGGATCATCAGATACATCAGCGACGGTCCCATCAGGCAGCCCAGCCCGGTGTAGAAGGTCGCGGTCATCGCGCCATAGGGCACCAGCCGCTTGTCGGTCGCCGCAAGCCCGCCCGCCACGCCGCTGGTCGTGCCCATCAGCCCGCCATAGGCCATCGCCGATTTCGGATTGTTGAGCCCGATCAGCGGCGCGATGAACGGCGTGCCGATCATCACGATCACGGATTTCACCAGCCCCGCCGCGACCGACAGGGCCACGACCTCGCTTGAGGCGCCCAGCGCGGTGCCGGTGACCGGGCCGACGATATAGGTCGCCGCGCCCGCGCCGATGGTGGTCATGCTGACCGCATCGCCATAGCCGAAGGCCAGCGCCACGATCGCCCCGACCAGGAAGGACAGCACGATTCCGAAGGCAAGCGACAGCACGCCCACCAGGCCCGATTTGCGAATCTCGGCCAGATCGACGCCATAGGCGGTCGAGACGATGGCGAAGTCGCGCAGCATCGCGCCGCCCATGATGCCGAGGCCCGCGAACAGCGGGATGTCGGCCAGGCCCTTGGTGCCGCCGCTGAACAGCCCGCCCAGATAGGCCAGCAGCAGCCCGACCATGATCGCCACGGCCGAGCCGTGCAGCCGGCCGCGGGTCAGGTGGTGCGACAGGAAATAGCTGGCCCACATCACGAGGCCGACCAGCAGGAAGGCGAACAGCAGACCGTTCTTGGTCAGGGTTGCGGTGATCAGCTCCATCGCTCAGACCTCCGCATGGTCTGCGATCGGAGGCAGGGCCTCCTCGACGCCGCCGATACGCGACAGCACCGGCACCATCGCCCAGCACAGCGCGGTCGCGCCGACCCCGGCCAGCAGCGCCACCGGCCCGCCGCCGACCGCCGCGACGACGTTCTGCGTTGCCGCCATGGCGACCACGATGGGGATGTACATCGCGCTCCAGAACAGAACGCCCTCGGCGCTGTGCTGCGGAAACAGGCCCGCACCGCGCATCCGGTCGGACAGCACGATCAGCAGCAGCATGGCAAAGCCCACCCCGCCGACATTCGATTCGACCCCCAGAAGCGCGCCAAGCGCGTCTCCCACGATCATGCCCGCCAGAAGGCAGGCCGCCAGGACGGCGACTCCGTAAATAATCATGTCATTCCTCCCTCAAGGCGCTGCCGCGGGGCTCCTCCGGCCCCGGGGCGGCGCGGTCATGGTGTCATTTGTAGAGATCCGCATAGGCGCGGCGCAGTTCGGCCTTCTGGACCTTGCCCATCACGTTGCGGGGCAGTTCCTCGACGAACAGGATCTTGCGCGGCTGCTTGTAGCGGGCGAGCCGGTCGCCGATGGCCGCGATCACCGCGTCCTCGTGCAGTGCGGTGCCGGGCTGCGACACGACGATGGCCGTCACGCCCTCGCCCAGATCGGGATGGGGCACGCCGATCACGGCGCTTTCCACGACGCCCGGCAGGTCGTCGATCAGCCCCTCGATCTCCTTGGGATAGACGTTGTAGCCGCCCGAGATGACCAGATCCTTGTCGCGCCCGACGATGCGCAGATAGCCGTCATCGCCGATCTGGCCCAGATCGCCGGTGATGAAGAACCCGTCCTTGCGGAATTCGGCGGCGGTCTTTTCGGGCATTCGCCAATAGCCCTCGAAGACGTTCGGGCCGCGCACCTCGATGGCGCCGATCTCGCCATCGGGCAGAAGGGCGCCGGTCTCGCGGTCGGTGATGCGGATGGTGATGCCGGGCAGCGCCATGCCCACCGCGCCGGGCTTGCGGGCGCCGTCATGGGGGTTGGTGGTGATCATGCAGGTCTCGGTCATGCCATAGCGTTCGAGGATGGCGTGGCCGGTGCGGTCCTGAAAGGCGCGGTGATCCTCGGCAAGGAGGGGCGCCGATCCCGACACGAACAGGCGCATGCTGGCGACCGCCCCGGGGTTCAGCCGGTCGGACTTCAGCAGCCGGGTGTAGAAGGTCGGCACCCCCATCAGCACGGTCGCATCCGCCATCAGCCCGATGATCTCGTCGGCGTCGAACCGGTCGAGCCAGATCAGCGAGGCGCCTGCAACCAGGGTCATGTTGATCGCCACGAACAGGCCGTGGGTGTGGAAGATCGGCAGGGCGTGGATCAGCCGGTCAGTCTCGGCATAGTGCCACGCCTCGATCAGCGCGGCGGTGTTCGAGGCAAGGTTGCCATGCGTCAGCACCGCGCCCTTCGACCGCCCGGTGGTGCCCGAGGTATAGAGGATCGCGGCGTGATCCGACATCGCCCGCACCACGCGGTCCCGGCGCGGGGTGGCCGCCTCGGCCAGCGCCATCAGGCTGCCATCGCCCGCCCTGCCAAGGCTTTCGACGCGCAGGCCGGGGCCTGTGCGGGGCTGGTGGGCGGCCAGCGTCTCGGGGGTGCAGACGAACAGCCGCGGTTCGGCATCGCCGAGAAAATAGTCGATCTCGGCGCCCGTGTAGGCGGTGTTCAGCGGCAAATAGACGCCGCCGACCTGCAGGGTCGCCAGATAGAGGCAGACGGCCTCGGCGCTTTTGTCGGTCTGCACGGCGACCCGGTCGCCGGGCTGCACGCCGATCCCGGTCAGCACGGCGGCGAGGCGCTCGACCAGCTGCCGGGTCTGGCCATAGCTTAGGTCCTGCCGGCCCGGCCGCTGGAACAGTACCTTGTCGGGCCGCGCCTCGGCCGAGGCGATGAAGCTTTCATGGATGGTGTGCATGGGTCCTCCTCCCTGATGCATGTCAGCGTTCCAGAACGGCGCGCAGCGGCGCCCCGGTCGCGACGGTGCCGTCGCGCACGAAGCTTTCGTGCTGGGCCTCGATCCGGGCCGGTTCGTAGAGATAGTTGATCATCAGCCCGTGGGCCTGCCGGATGGAGTTGTCGGACAGGTCGCCGGGCCAGTTCACGCGCCATGCGGCGGCGCCATTGCCCAGGTGGAACCGTGCCACCGGGTCGCGCGGCGCGCCGGACCGGGTCCTGGCGGCGGTGAAATAGGTCGCCGCCAGCGCCTCGACCTCGGGCTTCAGCCGCGCGGCCTCACCGGCATCGTGGATCCACGCGCCAAGGTCCAGCTCGGCCGCCAGATCGGCGGCGCGCGGGTCCGCGCCGCTGGCCAGCCAGGCGGCGAAGCCGGGAGCGGGCGACAGCGTCACGAAGGTCTTCAGCGAGGGCAGCTCGGCGCTGAGTTCGGCGACCACCTGCTTGATGAGGAAGTTGCCGAAGGATACGCCCTTCAGCCCGGCCAGAGTGTTGTTGATCGAATAGAACACCGCGGTATCGGCCTCGACCGGCTCGGCCGCCTGCGGCGCGGTTAGGATCGGGGCGATCCGGTCGGGTGTCTCGCGGGTCAGCGCGACCTCGACGAAGATCAGCGGCTCGTTGCCGGTGGCGGGGTGGAAGAAGGCGAAGAAGCGGCGGTCGGCGGGGTCCAGACGGCGGCGCAGATCCTGCCAGCCGGTCATCGGATGCACCGATTCATAGCGCATGATCTTTTCCAGCACATCGGCGGGGGTGGACCAGTCGATGCGCTGGATGCGCAGGAAGCCGCGATTGAACCATGAGGCGAAGAGATGCGCGAAATCCGCGTCCAGCGGGGCGAGGTCGGGCTGCTTGCGCATCGCCTGCAGCAGGTCGGCGCGCATCTGCACCAGCCGCAGCGTCGCGCCCGGCGCGGTGTTCAGCCGGCGCAGCAGGGTCTGGCGCGCGGGCTCGACCGTCTCGAACAGCGGCACCAGCGTTTCCGCCGTGGGGCTTGCGTCATAGGCGGCGAAGGCGCGGCGGATCGCGGCCGGGTCGGCGCCAAAGCGGTCGCGCAGCAGCTGGAAGAACCCCAGACGGCCCGCCGCGTCAAGCTGGCCATAGGCGGTCAGCGCCTGTTCGGCGATGGCCACGCGGGCCGCGTCGCCGATCCTGCCCATCAGCACGTCGCAAGCGGCCGCAAGACGTTCGGCGGCCGGACGCGCCAGCGCGGTCCGTGTCGCCGCCTCGTCGGCGATGCGCGGCGACCTGCCGCGCCGCTCGTTGCCGGTGATTGCTTGGACGAGATCGTTCAGAAATGTCAGCTTCGCGCGTGCCATGGCGGGTCCTCCTGCCGCTGTTATACGCCAATTATAATTTGTTGTATATAACAAAGTCGGTGATGGACATGATGGCGTCACGGCAGAATAATGGACGCAGGGCAGCGGCTTGAGAGGGCAGGGCAGTGGTATCGCAGGGAAGGTTTACCGCCGCGCAGATCCGGCAGGCGCTGGAAAATGCCATCGTCTACGGCCGATTCGCGCCGGGCGAGAAGCTGGACATCGAGGCGCTGATCGTCGAATTCGCCTGCTCTCGCACGCCGATCCGCGAGGCATTGCAGACGCTGGAAGCCTCGGGGCTGGTCCGGGTCGAGCCGAAGCGCGGCACCTTCGTCACCGAACTGGACGTGGTCGAACTGACCGAAAGGTTCGAGGTGATGGCCGAGTTCGAGGCGATCTGCGCGCGTCTGGCCGCCCGCCGCGCGACTCCGCCGGAACTGGACCGCATCCGGACCGCGCAGGCGGCATGCGAGCGCGCTGCCGATACCGGCGACAGCGACGCCTATTACCATCAGAACACCGCCTTCCACCAGGCGATCTACGCGGCCTCCGGGAACCGCTTCCTGGAAAGCGAGGCGCTGCGCCTGCAGACCATGTTGCAGCCCTATCGCCGGCGGCAGTTGCAAGTGCGCGGCCGGATGCTGCGTTCCCTTCAGGAACATCGCGCCATCCTCGGCCATCTGGAGACCGGCGATGCCGCGGCGGCCGCGGCCGAGACCGATGCCCATGTGCGCATCCAGGGCGACCGCTTTCACGAGCTGGTCGCGTCGCTGCGCCAGTCCGCAGCAAGTCCGGGCCCAAGCCCCGCGCCGCGCCGCAGGATCATCGATCGGTGAGACGACGAGATCGCGCCGGGCCTGGCCTCGCCGGCCCCTGCAGGGGCGGCTGTCGCGACGCGGCGCCGAACCGGCTGATCGGGCTGGCGCCGCCGGGCGAGGGAGTCGCCCGAAGCCTCGCTGCCGGGCTTGCGCGGGCCGGCGCGAAGTGATCCCCTGTGCGGCAGGCCCGGGGGTCGGTCGGCGGGGTTGCGGTGCGCGACATCAACATCAAGGCGATCGAGTATTTCGAATCCGTCGCCCGGCTGGGTTCGGTGACGGCCTCGGCGCAGGAGTTGGGCGTCACCCCCTCGGCGGTCAGCCAGCAGGTCCGCCAACTGGAAACCCAGTTCGGGGTGCGGCTGTTCCGCCGCGAACGGCGCCGGCTGATCCTGACCCAGGATGGCGAGATCCTGTTCCAGACCGCCAGCCAGGCCTTCGGGGCGCTGCGCAACGCGCGCAGCGCGATCACCCGGCAGCGCGACCTGCGCAACCTCATCATGCGGGTCAGCCCCAGCTTTGGCGTGCGCTGGCTGGGTCCCCGCATCGGGACCTTCCTGGCCGAGAACCCGGAATGGAACATCCGCGTCGATGCCACGCAGGACTTCACCGCCTTCGAGACCGAGACCGTCGATTTCGACCTGCGCTACGGGCTGGGCGGCTGGCCCGGCCTCAGCGTGACGCGGATCATGAACGATCTGGTGATGCCGATGTGCAGCCCCGGCTATCTGGCGCGGCTGCGCGCCCTTTCGGACGATCCGATCCGGCAGCTGCGCCACGCCAACCTGATCGACAGCGTCAAGACGATCTTCCGCTGGGACCTGTGGCTGGCGCTGAACCGGGTCGAACTGCCCGACCTTGTCTATCCGATGGCCTTCGACCGGTCGTCGATGTCGCTGGAACTGGCGCGGCAGGGCATGGGCATCGCGCTGGACAGCGTGAACCTGTGCCTGCCCGACATCCGCGAGGGCCGGCTGGTGCCGATGTCGACCGCCTTTCCGGTGGTCGATTTCCCGGCCTACTGGCTGACCTGCCCGCAGCGGCACATGACACGGCGGATCGTCGCGCGGTTCACCGACTGGATCCTTGCCGAGGCCGGCCTTCACGAGACCGAGGCCCGCCGGGTTCTGGCGGGCCTCGGATGCAGTTTCCGGCAGCCTCCGGTCGAGCCGGGCTGACTGCGGCGGGTCGGCGGGCGGCGGGTCAGTAGATCGTCAGCGCCGGCACGAAGGCGATCAGCATCAGCACGACGACCGCGACCAGGTAGAACGGGATCAGCGACCGCACCGTCTGCCCGACGCCCACCTTCGCGATCGAGGCCGAGATGAACAGCGTCGTGCCGACCGGCGGCGTGTAGAGGCCGACCGCAAGGTTGACGACCATCATCAGGCCCAGCTGCACCAGGTCCATGCCGATCGCCTGCCCGATGGTGACGAACAGTGGCCCCAGCAGCAGCACCGCCGCCGGCAGGTCGAGGAAGGCGCCGACCACCAGCATCACGAGGTTCAGCATGATGATCACCATCCACGGCTCGGAGAAGGTGGCGCCGACCCACTCCGCCAGCAGTTGCGGCACGCGCTCGGCCGTCAGCAGCCACTGGATGGTCGAGGAGGCCATGATGATCAGCATGACCGCGCCGGTGATCATCGCCGTCTCGACCGCCGCCGCCCACATCGCGCGGGGCGTCAGGTCGCGATAGATCAGCCCGCCCACCACCAGCGCATAGGCGACCGCCATCACGCTGACCTCGGTGGGGGTGGCCACGCCGAAGCGCAGCGTGCCGATCACGAAGACGGGCATCAGCAGCGCCGGGATCGCGGCCAGGATCTGGCCGCGGAACGCCGCGAAGCCGCCGGGCAAGGGCGACCGGGGCAGGTTGTCGCGCCGTGCCACCCACCAGACCGCCGCGAACATCCCGACCCCCAGCATCACGCCCGGCAGGATGCCCGCCACGAACAGGTCGATGATCGAGACGTTCGACACCAGCCCGTAAAGGATCAGCGGGATCGACGGCGGGATCAGCACCGAGATGGTCGAGGACGAGGCGTTGATCGCCGCCGCGAAGCCGCCGGGATAACCGGCCTCTTTCTGCACGGGGATCAGCGCGTTGCCCATCGCCGAGGCATCGGCCACGGCGGATCCCGACACGCCGCCGAACATCACCGACCCGATGACCGAAACCTGGCCCAGCCCGCCCTTCATGTTGCCGACCAGAAGCCGGGCGACATTCACCAGATACTCGCCGAAGCGGCCCTGCATCATCAGGCTGCCGGCGAGAATGAAGAAGGGCACCGCCAGCATCGGAAAGCTTTGCGTCGGCGAATACAGCCGCTGCGCGATGACGGCCATCGGCTTGCCGTCCAGCCACAGGGCAAGGCCGACCCCGCCCATCATCGCATGGGCCACCGGAACCGCCAGCGCCAGCAGCGCGAAGAATGCCCAGATCATGATCGTGGTCATCGCATCACTCCTTCAGCTCAGGCTGCCATGGGCGGGGTCCATGTCCCAGCCATGCCACCCGCGCAGGGTTCTCAGAACGTCGATCGCGGCAATGATCGCCATGCCGCCGAAGGCATAGACAAGGCTTGCATAGCCCCAGACCTGCCTGATCCCCAGGGTGGACAGCGTCTGGAACTGCGAGGCCTTCAGGATCGGCTGGCTGCTGATCAGCACCGACAGCGAGATGGCGAGGATCAGAAGCTGCACCACCACCATCAGCGCCTGGCCGGCGCGCGGGCCAAGCAGGCCGGGCAGCAGCGTGATCGCGATGTTGGCGCCGCGCGCCGAGGCGATCACCACGCCCCCGGCGACCAGCCAGGGCAGCAGCACTGCATGGATCTCGTAGGCCCAGGCGATGCCGGACGACATGACATAGCGCAGCACCACGTTGACCAGCAGGGCCGCGAACATGAAGGCAAGGCAGGATACCGCGATCAGCTTGCCGCTCAGGTCCAGCAGCGCCGTGACCTTGCCCAGCAGGCGCAGCGCGGGGGGCATGCGCGCCCCCGCGGCTCCGCCCGCATCGCGGTCTTGCGTTGCGGGCGGTCTGGTCATTGGCCTGCGGCCTCTTTCAGCGCGGCGACCAGGTCGGGATAGGTCTGGGCATATTTGTCATAGACCGAGGCGGTGGCCGCGATATAGGCCTCGCGGTCGCCCTCGACGAAGGTGACGCCCTCGGCCTCCATCTTCGGGCGCAGCGTGTCGTCGCCCTCTTTCGACAGCTGCCGCTGCGTCTCGCCGGCCGAGGCCGTCGCGTCCAGCGCGCATTTTTGCGTCGCCTCGTCGAGGCCCGACCACCAGCCCAGCCCGGCCACCACCGGCGTGCTTTCGTATTTGTGCCCGGTCAGCGTGATGAACCTGGTGATCTCGTGGATCTTCGAGGAATAGATGTTGGTCAGCGGGTTTTCCTGCCCGTCGAACACGCCCGACTGCAGGGCGGTCGGCAGTTCGGCAAAGGCCAGCGGCGCGGGCGCGGCGCCAAGCGCCTCGAAGATGTCGATGGTCATCTGATCGGGCGGCGTGCGGATCTTCATGCCGCTGATGTCGGCAGGGGTCGGCACGTTCTTCGAGATGTGGCTGACATGGCGGATGCCGTTGTCCCAAAAGCCCAGGATCTTCAGCCCGGCCTGCTGGGCGCGCGCGTCCAGCATGTCGCCCACCTCGCCATCCAGGACCTGCCACGCCGAGGGCAGGTCCTTGAACAGGAAGGGCAGGCCCAGAAGCCCGATCTCGGGGACGATCTGCGCCATCGCGCCCTGGCTGTTGGCACTGACCTGGATGATGCCCGCCGTGGCCGAGGTCAGCATCTCGACATCGTCGCCCATCGTCGCGGCACCGGCGACGTTCACCGTGGTCGCGCCGCCGGTGCAGGCCGAAAACGCCTCGGCCCATGCCGTGGCCGCCACGTCGCGCGGGTTCCCGGGTGCCGCGCCGTGGGCAAAAATGATCTCGTCGGCCGAGGCCGCGCCGCCGAGGGCGGTTCCAAGGGCAAGTGCCGCCAGGATTGTGCGTTTCATGTGTAGTCCTCCCGTTGAAGATGTCGCGGGGTCCGCGCGCCCCTCCGAGCGCGGCGGCCCCGCCGGTTGTCAGTGGATCAGCGATCCACCGTTCACGTCGACCTCGGTGCCGGTGCAATAGGCCGCGAGGTCGGATGCCAGGAACAGCGCACAGCCGGCCACGTCGCCGGCCTCGCCCGCCCGCGCCATCGGGATGCCCGCGATGATCCCCTCGAGCATCTCGGGCGTCAGCTTGCCGCCGGTGATGTCGGTGGCGATGAAGCCGGGGCAGATCGCGTTGATGCGGACGTTGTCGGGGGCGAATTCGCGCGCCATCGCCTTGGTCAGGCCCAGCACGCCGGCCTTGGCCGCCGAGTAGTGCGGCCCGCCGAAGATGCCGCCGCCGCGCTGCGCGCTGACCGAGGACAGGTTGACGATGCTGCCCGATTTCTGGCCGCGCATCGCCGGGATCACCGCCTGGCTCATGTACAGCGTGCCGCGCAGGTTCACGTCCAGCACCGCGTCGTAATTCGCAGCCGCGATCTCCAGCGATTTCAGCGGCTGGGTGATGCCGGCGTTGTTCACGAGGATGTCCACCCGGCCCCATTCCGCCAGCAGCGCGGCCACCGCGGCCTCGCAGGCTGCCTTGTCGGTCACGTTGCAGGCAAGGCCCAGATGCGCCGCCCCGATATCGGCCGCGGCGGCCCTGGCGGCGGCCTCGTCCAGATCCAGGATCGCCACGGTCGCGCCGTGATCGGCAAACAACTGCGCCGTCGCCTTGCCCAGCCCGCGCGCCGAAGCGGCGCCGGTCACGATGGCGTATTTCCCCTCAAGAAGCCCCATGGGCCGTTCTCCTTCCCTCAAGTTGTGCTCTGATCGGGGCGTTACAGCCAGCCCCGGATTGCCTCGGCCACCCGGTCAACGGACAGGCCGTACATGTCATGCAGTGTCGGCAGGCCGCCGGCCTCCAGGAACGCGTCGGGCAGCCCGATCATGCGGAACTGCGGCGTGACGCCGGCCTGCAGCAGCGTGCCCGCGACGGCCTCGCCCAGACCGCCGATGACGGTGTGGTTCTCGGCCGTGACGACCAGCCGGCCGCCCCTGGCCGCCTCGGCCAGGATGGTCGCGCGGTCCAGCGGCTTGATCGTCGGCACATGCAGCACGGCCACGCCGATATTGTCGGCTGCCAGCTTTTCGGCCGCGTCCAGCGCCCGCATGGTCATCAGCCCCGAGGCGATCACCAGCACGTCGCCGCCCTCGCGGATCATCTGCGCGCGGCCCAGTTCGAACCGGTAGTCGGGCTTGTGACGCCGCAGCACCTCGGGCACCTTGCCGCGCGGCAGCCGGGCATAGACCGGCCCGTCATGCGCGGCCATCGCCGGCACCATGCCGACCACGTCGGTCGCATCGCAGGGGTCGATCAGCACCATGTTCGGCAGGCCGCGGAAGATCGCCAGATCCTCTGTCGCCTGGTGGCTGGGACCGTAACCCGTGGTCAGGCCGGGCAGCGCGCAGCAGATCTTGACCGGCAGGTTCTCCTCGGCGATGGCCATGGCGATGAAGTCATAGGCGCGGCGGCTGGCAAAGACCGCATAGGTGGTGGCGAAGGGCAGGAACCCCTCGCGCGCCATGCCGGCCGCCGCCGACATCAGCAGCTGTTCGGCCATGCCCATCTGGTAGAACCGTTCGGGCATCGCGTTGGCGAGGATGTGCATGTCGGTGTATTTCGCAAGGTCCGCCGACATCCCGACGACCCGATCATCGGAGGTCGCCAGATCGACCAGTGCATGTCCGAAGGGGGCCGAGACCGACTCGTAACCCTCGGCGGCCAGCGATGCGATCATCGCGGTGGTGGCGACGCGCGGCCCCTCGGGCAGGGTGCGCGGTTCGTATTTGCGGGCCATGGAGGCAATGGTCACAGCGGTTTTCCTTCGTCCAGAACGGCCAGGGCCTTGTCCCATTCATCCGCCTCGACGCGGACGAAATGGGTGATCTCGCGGGCTTCCAGGAACGGCACGCCCCTGCACATCACGGTGTCGAAGATGATCGCGCGGGGCTGGGGGCCGGGATGGGCGCGGGCGGCATCGAAGGCCGCGCGCACGGCATCGATGTCGTTGCCGTCAACGCGCTGGGTGAACCAGCCGAAGGCCTGCCACTTCTCGGGCAGGGGCTCGCTGGACAGCACCTGCGTCGAGGGTCCGTCGGCCTGCTGGTCGTTGAAGTCGATGATGCAGATCAGGTTGTCGAGGCCCTGCGCGGATGCCGACATCGCGGCCTCCCAGGTCGACCCCTCGCCAAGTTCGCCATCAGACATCAGGTTGATGACGAAGGCCGGGTTCTTCTTGCGCTTCAACCCCATCGCCATGCCGACCGCGATGCCCAGCCCGTGACCCAGAGAGCCGCCGGTGATCTCCATGCCCGGCGTGTAGGATGCCATGCCCGACATCGGCATCCGCGAATCGTCCATGCCATAGGTTTCCAGCTCGTCCTCGGGCAGGATGCCGGCCTCGATCAGCACCGCATAAAGGGCGATGGCGTAATGGCCGATGGAGAGCAGGAAGCGGTCTCGCCCCTCCCATTCGGGGTCCTCGGGGCGGTAGTCCATGGCGTGGAAATAGGCCACTGCCAGCACGTCGGCCACGCCCAGCGCCTGCCCGATATAGCCCTGGCCCTGCACCTGTCCCATCCGCAGCGCCTTGCGCCGGATCTCCCATGCGCGGCGCGCCAGCGAGATGTTCGACCCCTGCGCGGGTCGCATCGTTGCGGTCATGTCGTCCTCCCTTGGCATCGCCGGTCGTCCTGCACCATAGGCGGTCAGGGGCGCCGAGTATCTCAGGAAAAATTCATCGCTTGTGTAGGAAAACTAAATTGATGTGCGGGGCGGGTCTGTGGTCCCTTGGCGCGATCACATGCCAGGGGAGGAAGGCAGAATGGAGTTGGGCCTGGGAAGCTATGCCTTTCGCTGGTCGATTGGGATCAAGGATCGCCAGCCGGCGCGGCCAATGGATGCCTTCGACCTGCTGCAGCAGGCCGACATGCGCGGCCTGAAGGTGCTGCAATATGCCGACAATCTGCCACTGGACCGGCTGGACGAGGCCGCCCATCACCGGCTGGCCGAAGAGGCGGGCCGGCGGGGCATCCGGCTGGAACTGGGCACGCAATGCTTTGATGCCGACGAGGTCGGCCGCTATCTGGTGATCGGCCAGAGGCTGGGCGCGGGCATCCTGCGGGTCGCGCTGGACGAGGCAGATGCGCATGTCCAGGTGCCACAGCTTGCCGCGCAGCTGCGCCCGCTGCTGGACCGGGCGCGCGCCGCGGGCATCCGCATCGCGATCGAGAACCACTTCAACTATCCCTCGCCGCGCATGGTCGAACTGCTGACGCTGATCGACGATCCGCAGCTGGGCGTCTGCCTCGACGTGGCGAACTCGATCTGCGCGGGCGAATGGCCCGAGGCGACGGTCGCGATGCTGGCGCCCTTCACGATCAACCTGCATCTGAAGGATTACGTCATCCGGCCCGATCCCTATGGCGTGGGATTTCGCATCCACGGGGTGCCGCTGGGACAGGGCCGCGCACCGATCCGCTGGATTCTCGACCAGCTGGCCCATTGCCCGCCGGGGATGAGCGTGATCCTGGAACACTGGCTGCCGGTCGAGACCGGCCTGGACGACGCCCGCGCCGCCGAAGGACCGTGGCTGGACCAGACGGTTGCCGCGGCCCGGACTTTCATTCGCTGAGGAGGAGCGACCATGACCGAATTCCGCACCAAGCGGCTTCTGAACGCGCCCGAGGACATCGTCACCGAGGCCATCGCCGGCATGATCGCCGCCCATCCCGACATGCTGGGCAGCGAGGGCGCCACCGGGCGGGCGGTGATCTCGCTGGACGGCCCGCGCGAGGGCAAGGTGGGCGTCATCATCGGCGGCGGCTCGGGCCACGAGCCGGCCTTTGCAGGCTATGTCGGGCGCGGGCTGGCCGATGCGGCGGCCGTGGGCAATGTCTTTGCCTCGCCCGGGCCCGAACAGATCATGGATGCCGCCCGCGCCGTAGAGGGCGGCGCGGGCGTGCTGTTCCTTTATGGCAACTACACCGGCGACGTGATGAATTTCGACATGGCCGCCGAGGAGTGCGAGGCAGCAGGAATTCCCGCCCGATCGCTGGCGGTGACCGACGACGTGGCGTCGGCCCCGGCCGAACGCGCGCATGAACGGCGCGGCATCGCGGGCGATTTCTTCGTCTTCAAGATCGCAGGCGCCGCCGCCGAACAGGGCCGCGACCTCGAGGGCTGCCTTGCGGCGGCGCGGGCGGCGAACGCCGCGACCCGCTCGATGGGGGTGGCGCTGACCGCCTGCTCGATGCCGCAGACCGGCCGGGCGAACTTCCAGATCGGCCCCGAGGACATGGAAATCGGCATGGGCATCCATGGCGAGCCGGGGATGCGCCGCGGCAAGATCGAGACGGCCGATGCGGTGGTCGACGAATTGCTGGCCCCGATCCTTGCGGACCTGGGCCTTGCCGAGGGCCAGCGGGTCGCGGTGCTGGTCAACGGCCTCGGCGCGACCGGGCAGCTGGAGCTGTATGTCCTGAACCGCCGGATCGCGGAAAGCCTGACCGCGCGCGGGGTCGCGATCCACCGCACCTGGGTCGGGGAATACTGCACCTCGCTGGACATGGCCGGGGCGTCGGTGACGCTGATGCGGCTTGACGACGACCTTCAGGCGCTGCTGGACATGCCCTGCCGCACGCCCGCGCTGACCGTGGCCGGGGCGCTGCCGCCGGTCGAGGGGCGGGTCAGGGCCGGACGCGCCCGTCAGGCCGCACAGGCCGAGGCGGCGATCGATCTGGGGACGCTGGCGACCTCGGGTCCGGTCACGCCGCAGGTCTTTCGCGCGATGATGCGCGACACCGCCGATGCGATCGCCGCGAACCGCGACTGGCTGTCGGAACTGGACGGGGTGATCGGCGATGGCGACCACGGCATCACCATGGACATCGGCTGGACCGCCGTGCGCGGCGTGCTGGCCGACGCGGCCGCGGACGAGACGATCACCCGCACCAGCGCGCGCATGTCGAAGGCGTTTCTCGATGCGGTCGGGGCCTCGTCGGGGCCGCTTTATGCCAGCGCCTTCCGCATGGCCGGCGAGGCGGTCGCGGACCGTCTGAACCTTGACGCCGCGGCGATGGTCGCCTGGGTGGCCGGGTTGCGCGACGGCATCCTGTCGCGCGGCGGGGCCAGCCTCGGCGACAAGACCATGATCGACGCCTGGGTGCCCGCCGTCCAGCATGCCGAGGCCGCGCTGGCCGGGGGCGGCGATGTGACGGCCTGCCTCGCCGCGGCCGAAGCCGGGGCGCGGGCCGGGCGCGACCACACCGCGACGATCGAAAGCCGACGCGGACGATCGGCCAAGCTGGGCGCGCGGTCGGTGGGCCATGTCGACCCGGGCGCGGCATCGGCGCATGTGATCCTGAAGGCCATGCACGACGCGCTGGCCGCCCGCGGGATCGGCTGACCCGGCCGCGCGCAGGGATCAGGCCAGGGTTGCCAGGCCGATCCCGGCAGCCTCCAGCGCCGCGCGGACCGCGCCGGCCATCGCCACGGCCTCGCCGCTGTCGCCATGCACGCAGACCGTGTCGATCCGGCAGGGCAGCCGTTTGCCGCTGGCGGTCAGGATCGCGCCCGCGCGCAGCATCGCGACGATGCGCCGCCCGGCCTCGGCCGGGTCGTGCATCACCGCGCCGGGCTGGCGGCGATCAACCAGCCCGCCGTCGTCGCGATAGGCGCGATCGGCGAAAATCTCGCAGGCGTGACGGGCGCCCAGTTCGGCTGCGACGGCCTGCATCCGCGTGCCGGCCAGCACGACCAGGATCAGGTCGGGATCGACGCGCAGCGCGGCCTGAAAGCAGGCGCGGGCGATGTCGGCCTCGTCCGTGGCCATGTTCGACAGCGCGCCATGCAGCTTGAGATGGGCGACGCGCCCGCCCACCGACCGGGCCATGCCCTGCGCCGCGCCCAGCTGATAGGCGACCAGATTGCCCAGCTCATCCGCCGAAAGCGCCAGCCGCCGGCGGCCGAAGCCCTGCAGGTCGGCAAAGCCGGGATGCGCGCCGATGCCGACCCCGCGCGCGAGCGCGCCGCGCATGGTCCGGGCCATCACCTCGGGGTCGCCGGCATGGAAGCCGCAGGCGATGTTGGCCGAGGTGACGATGTCCAGCATCGCCTTGTCATCGCCCATCGGCCAGGGACCGAAGCCCTCGCCCAGATCCGCGTTCAGATCGACCTGCATCAGCCCTCCTCCAGCTCGCGGCCCGCCGTGACCCCACCGACCAGCTGATAGGACAGCAGGTCGGGGATCGTCGAGGGGGCGCGGATCAGGTTGCGGCAGCGGCCGGCCGCCTCGCGCAGCAGCGTGGCATCGTCCCGGCGCAGCGCATCGGCGGCGTCCTGCGAGATCCGGCAGAAGCGCAGCGTGACGCCCGGCGCCGCCTGCGCGACGATGGGCAGGTCGGCGGCGGTCACCCGGCCGATGCGCGGATAGCCCCCCATCGTCTGGCATTCGGCCATCAGCACGACCGGCACGCCGTCGCCGGTCATCTGCAGATCGCCCGGCCCGATCACGTCCGAGGCAAGCCCGGCGGCGTGGTCCGAGGCAAAGCGCGCCTCGGCCTGCAGCTGAACGCCCTGCCGGTTGCCGCGCGGCGCCCGCGTGAAACCGGTGGCGTAAAAGCGCGCCAGCACGGCCTGGTCGAACAGGCCGGTCTGCGGGCCGTCCACCACGCGCACCCGCCCGCCTGCGAAGCGCGCGACCGGGTCGATGACGCGGGCCGGTGCGTCGGGCGCGGGATCGTCGCCGCAATCCAGCCGGTCGCCGGCCGCCAGCGCCGCACCGATGCCGATGGCCAGATGCGCGGCGCGGCTGCCCAGCCAGCAGGGCGTCGCAAGCCCACCCGCCGGCGTCAGATAGCCATGCAGCCCGGCCTGCACGCCGCCGATCCGCAGGCTCTGGCCGGGCTGGACGGGATGCGTCGCGTGCCATCGCAGCGGCGCGCCGTCCAGCGTCGCCGCCATCGGCGCCCCGGTCAGCGCGATGCGCGTCGGCCGGCTGACCGCGAACATCCCGCCGGCCGCCGCCATCTCGATCCCCGCCAGCACATCGGGCGCCCCCAGAAGCGCCGCCGCCTCGATCAGCGCAAGCCGGTCCATCGCCCCGCCGCGCGACAGCCCCTGCGCCAGATGGCCGGGACGCCCCATGTCCTGAACGCTCAGCAGGCCATCGGCGCGCAAGACCTCAAGGACGGTCATCGCAGCACCTCGAGCCGCGCGCCGCCCAGCCCGTCAGGGCCCTTGGCCAGCGCCTCGATCTCGGCGGGGGCTGCGGGGGCAAGGCGGATCCCGTCGCCCGCCCGCAGCGGCATCGGCGGCTCGCGTCCTGGCTGAAAGCTGCGGAACGCGCCGCGCGCCACCTGCCGCCAGCCGGTCGCCGATGCGGTCCCGAAGATCACGATCTGGCGCACCGCCACGACGACCGCGCCGGCCGGCACCGAGGGGTTCAGCGCCGCCATGCGCGGCAGGTCCCAGGACGGGGGCAGCAGGCCAATATAGGGCTGGCCGGGCGCAAAGCCGATCGCCAGCACGCGCAGGCCGGGCGCGCAGATCTGGCGAATCGCCGCCTCCTGCGACAGGCCGGCCATGCGGGCGACCTCGGCCAGCTGCGGGCCGTTCTCGCCGCCGAAGGCCAGCGGGATGGTCCATCTGCGCGCCGGATCGGCGTCGTCGCCGCCCGCCCCGGCGCAACCTTCGGCAAGCGTGAGGGCCGTCGCAGCCAGTTCGCACCGCCCGGTTCGCGCCGGATCGAAGCGCAGCAGCACCGACACCAGGGCCGGGACGATCTCGACCACGCCGGGCGGGGGACGCGCCTCGAGCCGGCGGGCAAGGCGGGCCGCGGCCTGCATCGCCACGGGATCGGCCCGCAGCGCAAAACGCACCAGCAGCGCGTCCTCGCCGGCGGGAAGCACGGCGGGTGCAACCGGGCCGGGGGGCGCGTCAGGCGCAAAGGCGATAGCCCGCGCCGCGCACGGTGTGGATCAGCGGCGCCTCGTCCTCGGCATCGATCTTGGCGCGCAGGTAGCGGATGTAGACATCGACCACCTTCGAGCCGGGATCGAAGCCGTAGCCCCAGTTGTTGTTCAGAAGCTGGGTCCGGCTGAGCACCGCGCCGCTGTGTTCCATCATGTAGCGCAGCAGTCCGAATTCCTTCGGCGTCAGGTCGATGGCGCGGCCCGCGCGGGTCACCTGCCGGGTCGTCGGGTCCAGCATCAGGTCGGCGACCTGCAGCACCGGATCATAGCGCATGTCGGGCGCGCGGCGCAGCAGCGCCTCGACGCGGGCCACCAGCTCGTCGAAGGAGAAGGGCTTGGTCAGGTAATCGTCGGCACCCGCGTTCAGGCCCTCGATCTTGTCGGCCAGCGCGTCCTTGGCGGTCAGCATCAGAACCCGCGCGGTGATGTTCTCGCTGCGCATCTGGCGGCAGATGGTCACGCCGTCGAAATCGGGCAGCATCCTGTCAAGGATGACCAGGGGGTACTCCGCGCTGCGCATCATCGCGAGGGCGCCTTGGCCGTCGCCGGCGATGTCCAGCATATGCCCCTCGGCGCGCAATCCGCGATTGACGAAGCTGGCGATACGGGGGTCGTCCTCGACAAGCAGGATCTTGGCCATGATGCCTCAGGATAGCAGCGGCAGAAGGATGCGCAATTCGGTCCGGTGATCGGCGCTGGCGATCGCGATGCTGCCGCGATGCCCCTCGACGATCCATTTCGCGATCGACAGGCCCAGCCCGGTGCCCGACTGGTTCGCCTGCGCCGGCTGGCGGGCGCGATAGAAGCGGCTGAAGACGAAGGGCAGCTCGGCCGCCGGGATCTCGGGACCGTCGTTGGAGGCCGCGAACTGCGCCATGCCATCGGCGCACGACAGGTCCACGCGGATGGTCGAGCCCGGATCGGCATACTTGATGGCGTTGTCCAGCACGATCAGCATCGCCTGCGCCAGACGGCCGGCATCGCCCTCGATGCGGCATGCGTCGGCGGGCAGCGATGTCGCGATGCCGACCCCGTTCGCCTCGGCCAGTACGGCGGCGTCCGACAGCGCGATCTCGACCACGTCCTGCAGGTCCAGCGGCTGCATGTCGAAGCGGATCGCATCCACTTCGGCGCGGGCGAGAAACAGCAGGTCCTCGACCAGCCGGGTCATCTGCTGGCACAGCTGGACGATCCGGTCCAGCGTCTCGCGATGCTCCTCGACCGTGCGGCTGCCGCCGCGCAGCGCGATTTCCGCCTCGCCGCGCAGCACGGTCAGCGGCGTGCGCAGCTCATGCCCGATATCGGCAAGGAACAGCATCCGCATGTGGTCCAGCTTCTGCAGCCGGGCGTTGGCCTCTTCCAGCTGCGCGGTGCGGCGCGTCACCTCGGTCTCGAGGCCCGACTGCACCTCCAGCAGGGCGCGGCGCTGCACCTCGAGGCGCGAGGCGGCGTTGTCGATCTGGGCGGCGAGGTGGGCGAATTCATCGCCGCCGCGATAGTCGATGCGGTGGGCAAGGTTTCCGTCGGCGATCTCGCGCGTGGCCGTTTCCAGCGCCGCGATGGGCCGGGTCAGCGACCGCGCCAGCAGCAGCGCCCCGATGGCCGAGATGGCGAAGGCCGCCGCGGTGACGATGCTGATGATCCATTCCAGGTCGCGTTCAAGCCGATTGGTCTCGAACTGGTAACGCTCCAGCTCGGCCTCCTCGTCCGTGATCGCGGCGTTGATATGCGCCTCGAGGGCGGTATCCAGGCTTTCCTCGATCTCTTCACGGAAGATCTGGATGGCCTCGTCCAGCCGCCCCTGGTCGCGCAGCAGCAACAGCCGCTGCGTGCGCATGTCGATATCCTCGTAGAGCGTCCGCATGTCGGTCACGCGGGCCAGTTCGGCCTCTTCCTCGGCGCGGTCGGCGGGCAGGGTGGTGATCGCCAGCTCGTCGCCGATCAGATCCTCGAGCCGGCCGAGGCTTTCCTCGAGACTGCTGCGCGCCTCGTTGAAATCATCAAGTTCCGTCCGGCCCAGCAGAAGCAGTTCGGCCACGTTCTCGGAATAGCGGTTCATCGCCGCCGACATGCGGATCACGCTGTCCAGCTGTTGCCCGGCCAGCCGGTTGCGGTCCACATAATAGTCAATCCTGTCGAGATAATACCATGTCACCGCCGCCACGCTGAGCAGCATGGCCGTCACCACGACCTGAAAGCTGAGGATCTTCAGGCGGATCGTCATCGGACTGGTCCTGCGTCTGTTGCCGATCCGACGCGATCCGTCCATCGGCGAAGGTGATGACCCGGCGCGAGGCGCGGATCGTCTCGGGGCGGTGGGCGACCACGATGCGCGTCGGCGCCAGACGGGCAAGGGCGGCGTTCACCGCGGATTCGCGCGCCACGTCCAGATGGCTGGTGGCCTCGTCCAGAAGCAGCAGTCCCGGCGACCGGTAGATGGCGCGGGCCAGCAGGATGCGCTGTTTCTGCCCGCCCGACAAGACCGTGCCCATGTCGCCGATCAGCGTGCCATAGCCCATCGGCATCGCCGTGATGTCGTCATGCACCGCCGCCAGCGTGGCGCAGTCCTCGATCCGGTCAGGATCGGGATTGGCGGCAAAGAAGGCGATATTGTCGGCGATCGAGCCTGCGAACAGCGTATCGTCCTGCATCACCACGCCGATCATGCTGCGCCAGCGGTCGGGGCCAAGCCGCGCCATCGGTTCGCCATCGACGAGGATGCTGCCCCCGCTGGGCTCCAGCAGGCCGGCCATCAGCTTCAGCAGGGTGGTCTTGCCGCAGCCAGAGGGGCCGGCAAGCGACACCCATTCGCCCGGCTCGATGCGCAGGCTGATGTTGCGCAGGATCAGCGGATCGTTGGTGCTGTAGCGGAACGACACGTCGCGCAACTCGATGCCCACCGGCGTGATCGGGCCGGCCGGGCGCGGATCGCTGCGCGGCTCGGGCCGGGTCAGCGCGATGTCGGCCAGCCGCTCGGCGTGAAGGCCCAGCATCCGCAGTTCCACCAGCATGTCGATTAGTCCGCTGACCCGGCGCAGGAACAGGTCCTTGTAGGCGAGGAACGCCACCAGCAGACCCACCGAGAAGCTGTTGGTCAGGACCATCCGCGCGGCCAGATAGACGATGCCGATGGTCAGCACCCCCAGCAGCAGCATGTTGGCGGTCTTGAACAGCAGGTTCAGCCGCTGCGTCACCAGCTGCCGGTTGACCGTCTCGACCAGCAGGTTCAGCCAGCGGGCGCGGCGATCCTGCTGGCCGCCCATCAGCTTGATCGCCTTCATGCCGCGCAGGCTCTCGAGGAAATGGCTGTCGCCGCGCGCCTCCCAGATGATCGCCTCGGCCGAGGCCCGGCGCAGCGGCGCGTAGGACGCCCAGCGCAGCAGCCCGTACAGCATCGCGCCGCCCAGCGCGATCAGCGCCAGCAGGGGCGCCAGTACGAACATCAGGATCAGTGTCAGCACGCACATCATCCCGTCGAGGATCGCCACCACCAGATCGCGCGTCAGCGTCTGCAGGATGGTGTCCTGCGAATCGAAGCGCGACATCACGTCCGCGACATGGCGGGTCTCGAAATAGCTGGCGGGCAGGTTCAGCAGATGGCTGAACAGATTGGCGCGCGCCTGCACCTTCAGCGAGGCGCCAAGCGTGATCATCAGCCAGCCGCGCAGCGCCGTGACGCCGGTCTGCACCATCAGCAGCAGGCCGAAGGCGATCGCCAGCGTGGCCAGCAGGCTTCGGTCGGCCGAGACAATGGCGTTGTCGATCGTCAGGCTGAGAAACAGCGGGGCGAGCAGCGCGAACACCTCGATCGCCAGCGCCAGCAGCAGCAGGTGCCCCAGCGCGCGGCGCAGGCCGGTGATGTGGCCCAGGAGGGCGCGCAGGCGGATGCGGGGCGGTGCCTCGGCGGGCTCGAACCCGCCGGTAGGCGTCAGCTCCAGCGCGACCCCGGTGAAATGGCGCGACACCTGGTCGAAGGGCAGCCGGCGCAGGCCGTCGGCGGGGTCGTGGATCACGATGCCGCTGCGGCTGACCGATTTCAGCACGACGAAATGGTTCAGGTCCCAATGCAGGATCGCCGGGGTGCGCAGCAGGTGCACCTCGTCCAGGTCCAGCCGCAGGGGGCGCGAGGCAAGGCCGATGTGGTCGGCGACCGAGATCACGTCCTTCAGCGTCGCGCCCTTCAGCGAAAAGCCGAAGCGCCGGCGCAACTCGGCCGGATCGGTGGCGCGGCGGTGATAGCCCGCGATCATCGCCAGCGAGGCCAGCCCGCATTCGGCCGCCTCGGATTGCAGGATCATCGGCAGCCTGCGCCGCCAGCCGAATTGCAGCCCCGCCGTCACGCTCATGCCGGGTTGCCCCCCCGCAGGGAATACAGCGGGTCCAGAACCCATTCCCACAGCCGCCGCCGGTCGATCTGGATGTCGGCCTGCAGTGTCATGCCGGGTTGCAGCGCGGCGGGGCGGCCATAGGCGGTCGCTGTCTGCGCCGCCAGATCGACGGTGATCCGGTATACCGGCTGCCCCGAGCCACCAAGCGCCGCCAGCGGTTCGGTCGCGGCCGCCGCCTCGGCCAGTTCGCCCGCGCCGACCGTTGCGCGCGAGACGCTGCGCACCACGCCCTCGTATTGGCCGAACTTCTGGTGCGGATAGGCGTCATAGCGGATCAGCACACGCTGGCCCGGCTCGACAAAGCCGATATCGCGGCTGGGGCCGTAAAGCCGCGCCTGCATCCCGGCACCCGCCGGGATCAGCGTCAGCAGCGGTGCCGCGGCCGAGATGGCATCGCCAGGCGTCGCGCGCAGGGCGGTGACGGTGCCGGCGCGCGGCGCGGTCACGACGGTTTCGCGGGCGGCCTCGGCCTCGGCAAGCTCCTGGTCGATCTGGGCGATGGCGCGGTCGATCTCGGCCAGTTGCAGCTGTTCGCGCAGCGGCCGCTCGGCGATTTCGGCCTGCAGTTCCACCCGGCTGCGGTTGACGGTGGCGCGGGTGCGCTCCAGCGCCTGCAGGGCCAGCGCCTGGTCGAAGGCGGCCTCTTCGGCGCGGTGCAGGTCGTCGCGCGTGGCAAGGCCCCGTTCGCCGAGCCCGCGCAGCCTTTCCGCCGCCGCCTCGGCCAGTGCCACGCGGTCGCGTTGCAGCGCGAATTCGGCGTCGAGGCTGTCGGCCTCGGCGGCGATCACGGTCAGCCGGGCCTGCTGCGATTCGGCCTGCCGCGCAAAAAGCGCGCGATGGCTGTCACGTTCGGCGGCAAGGCTGTCGCGCCGCGTCCGCAGCGCCCGCAGCACCTCCTGCCCGGTCTCGCCAAAGGCGCCGCTGCTGCGTTCGCCCGACAGCAGCGCCAGCACCGCGCCCTCGGCGACCTGCTGGCCTTCCTGCACGGGAACCTGCGCCAGCACGCCCGATTGCGGCGCGACCACCTGCAGCAGCCCCTGTTGCGGCGCCAGCCAGCCCGACAGCCGCACCTTTCGGGTGTATTCCCCGAACGCGATCAGCGCGACCACCCCGGCCACGATGGCAGCAGCGCAGACCGTCAGCAGCGAGTGCGAGACGCGCGGCACCAGCAGCACCGATCCCAGCCAGCGGTCCTGCTGCTCGGCCAGCGCCTCGGGGCGGAACAGGGGGGCCGCGTCGTCGCGCATCCTAAAGGTCTTCGACGTAGGTCTCGGTCACGGTGACGCTGACCTCGACCATCTTGCGCCGGCGTCGCAGCGACAACACCGTGGCCAGCCGGTCGTCGAAGAAATCCTTCAGCAGCGGCGGGCGCATGGCGCGGTAATAGAAGGCCGGGTCCTCGATCACCGGTTCGGCCGCGACGGCCTCCAGCTCGTCGCGGCGGCTGACGGTCTGGATGATGACGGGTGCATGGGTGATGCCCGCCATCCGCAGCGCGGTGGCCCGGTGATAGCCGTTGTGCAAGACGACCCGCTTGCCCCAGCGGATGCCGCTGAGGAAATTCGAGCCCAGCCCGACGATCGCGCCGACGACCCCCGCGATCGGGCCGGACGGTTGCAGATCGCCGACCTGACCGGGCCGCAGCAGGGTCGTCTCGTGAAAGCGCAGGTCGTTGGAATCCGACAGGAAGGCAAAGCGGTCGCGGCCCAGCCGGCGCCATTCCACCCGCGCATCCCGGCGTTCCAGAGGCTGGCAGAACCGGAACAGATCGGCGGGCGGCATCCCGGCCTGCGCGCGCGCGGCCAGCCCCTGCACGAAGGGCAGCGTCACATGCCGCTGGCTGACGACGATCCGGTCCAGCTCGACCATCTCGATGGTTGTCGGCACCCGGTCGAAGGTCTCGCGATAGAAGCCCTGCGCCTGCAGTTCCTCGGCCAGCGGCCGCATCGCCTTCGGCAGCTTGCGGCAGCGGATCCTGTCGGCAAGCCCGGCCTCGCTGTCCTCGAGATCGGCCAGGTGGTCGTTGGCCTGCCGCCAGCGGGCGATGATCTGGTCGCGGCGCGGGCCCTTGCCGGCCATGTCGCGGAAATCGCGGCGCACCACGTCCAGGAAGTCCTGCAAGGGCGGCTGGCCCATCAGCCACAGCTCGTCCTGCGGGCCGGGGATGGCGGGGTCGCGGTTGCGGTCAGGGTCGGGGGATGGGGCGAATTCGAAGGGCATGGAACCTCGCGGCGAACTGCCCCGAAGCCCGTGCGGGCTTCGGGGCAAGGGGGCCACCGGCATCAGCTGTTGCTGGTGTTGCGGCTGTTGCCGCCGCTGTTGCCGTTGCTGTTGCCGCCGCTGTTGCTGCCGTTGCGGCGACGCGCCTTGCGCCGCAGCCGGCGATTGCGGCCCCGGCCACCGGCGCCATAGACTTGCTCGAGTTCCAGTTCGTTGAGGTCACGCATGTGGTTGCTCCTTTCGGGTTGATGCAGGCGAACCTGCCTTGCCCGACCAGAAAAGCAGCCGCGGCGCGACGCGCCAACCGACCCGGCCCGAAGCCGGGGGTTTCTTCGAGAATTCTAATCCTGCTCTTCGAAAAGGTTAACCTCGGGCGCCGGGATGGCCCCTTTTCAGCAAGGGGGCGCTGCGCCACGGCACCGGCGTGGGAGGCGATTCGGGCGCCGCTCAGGGCAGCCAGACCTCGACCGTGCCGTTGCGCGGCAGCGGCCGGAAATGGGTGAAATCCGACACGGCGGCGTTTCGGCGCAATCCGATCAGCCGGTCAAGCTGCCGGGACAGGGCGCGGTCCGAGGCGTGGAAATAGCGGATGTCGCGCCGGCCGATGGCAAAGCCGACCTCGCGGATCTCGACCTCGCCGGCGCCGGCCGCGCGCAGGCGCCGGGCCAGATCGCGCGAGGCCTTTGGCCCGGATTGCGCCGGATGATGAATCACCACCCGCGCCTGCGACAGGTCGCGATCAGCCGGCGGGGCAGTCGTCCGGGCCGCCGCCGGGGCGGCGGCGGTCGCGGCGGGGCGCGGCGCGGGCTTTGCCTGCGGAATGGTGGCTTCCTGCGGCGGGCCTGCCATCTGCGGCAGGTGCCGCCAGATCTGCCGGGCGGTCGGAACCTCCTGTGCGGCGGCGGGCAGGCACGCAAGGCAGGCAATCGCGCCGATCAACGCGGCGGCAAGGCCCGGACTTCCGGCGCGGCGGCCGGTCAACTGGTCATCGGTCATGTGAAATCACCTCTTCGCGCAATAGCCTTCGCGCCAGAAGGATAGCGGGCCACCGGGCCGTGTCACCTCACCTTGCGGTCAACCGGCGCCCGGCCGCGCATCGGGCGCAGGCTGGCTCAGCGGCGGCCGAGCAGCGCCAGCGCCCCGCCCAGCAGCGCGCCCGCGACGGCGCCGCCCAGATGCGCCTGCCAGGCGATCGCGGGCATCGCCAGCGTCAGCGCCACGTTCAGCGCCAGGATCAGCGCGACGCTGCGCCACATCCGCCCCATCGGCCGCCGCCGGCGATGGCCGATCACCGCGGCCTGCGCGACCAGCGCGGCGGCAATGCCGAACACCGCGCCCGAGGCTCCGATCATCGGGCCCGCGGCGGGCCGCATCACCGCGAACAGCGCCGCCGCCGCAATCTGGCTTGCCAGATAGATCCCGGCCATCGTCGCGGCGCCCATCAGCCGGAACAGTTCGCGCGCGACGACGGCCAGCGACAGCATGTTCATCGCCAGGTGCAGCAGCCCAGCATGCAGCAGCCCATAGCTGAGGAACATCAGTGCGGGCTGGCCGGGATACAGCGGCGCGCCGCCCTGCAGAAGTTCGCTCCAGAAGCCCGCCAGCATCAGGCTGGCCGGGCGCGCGGCCGGATGGCCCGCCAGCGCCGCCAGCTGCAACCCCAGCTCGATCAGGCAGCACAGCGCGATCACGGCCACCACCCAGCGCGGCAGTTGCGGCGCGGGTCGCGGCGCCGGAGGGGCGGGTCGTGTCACGCGCGGAAGATCAGTCATCCGCGCGGATCTGGCGTGCCTCGTCGATCAGCATGATCGGAATGCCCGACCGGATCGGGAAGGCCAGTCCCGCCGCCTTCGAGACCAGCTCCTGCCGGTCGGCGTCGTAATGCAGCGTGGTCTGCGTCACCGGGCAGACCAGCGCCTCGAGCATGTGGCGGTCGAAGCCGGGCGATGGCGGGGCATCGGTCATTGCAGCCGCTCCTCGTGGTCGTCGCCGCCATGCAGCGCGAATTCGATCAGCCCCATCAGCAATTCGCGCCGGTCCGACAGCGAGGGCGATTCCAGCAGGGCCTGCTTGTCTGCGGCCGAGAAGGGCAGCATCATCGACAGCGAGTTGATCAGCGCCTCATCTTCGGATCGCGCGGCGGCGTCCCAGTCGGTCGACAGCTCGTGCGCGTCCATGTAGCGGCGCAACAGGCCGAACAGGGCATCGCGGTCCAGCCCCGCATCCTGTTCGCTGCCCTGCAGGTCGCGCCCGAAGGACGACCAGTCGACGACGCCCTGCACATAGGGCGCAAAGCCTTCCTGCGTCTCGCCCAGCCGGAACCGCGACACCGCGCGCAAGGACAGCATCATGCGCCCGTCATCGGTTTCGGAAAAGGCCACGACGCGGCCGGCGGTGCCGATGGCGGCAAGCCCATCGCCCTCGGGCTGGATCATCCCGATCAGCCGGTGATCGGTCTTCAGCGTGTCCTCGAGCATCTGCAGGTAGCGCGGCTCGAAGATGTGCAGGGGCAGCCGGGCGCGCGGCATCAGCACTGCGCCCTCAAGGGGGAACAGCGCGATGCGCGCGGGCAGGTCGAAGCGCGGCCCCATCAGGCGAAGATCAGCGACGACAGCCGGCGGCGGCCCTTCTGGCCGACCGGATCGGTCGGCTTGAGGCTGTCGAAGATGGTCAGAAGCTGGGCCTTGGCGGCGCCCTCGTTCCAGTCGCGGTCGCGGCGGAAGCTGTCCAGCAGCACGTCGATGGCGTCCTCGACCCGGCCCGCCGCGTGCAGGGCCTGCGCCAGTTCAAGTCGGGCCTGCTGGTCGGCGGGATCGGCCTCGACGCGGGCCTGAAGATCGGCCAGGGGGCCGGCGCTGGCGGCCTGCCGGGCAAGATTCAGCTGCGCGCGGGCAGCCTCGAGGGGGGCGGCCCCGGAAATCGCCGGCGGCACCTGCTCCAGCGCGGTCCCGGCCGCGGCGTGATCGCCAAGGGCCAGCCGGGCGCGCACCAGCCCGGCCCAGGCCTCGGGGTTCTCGGGCTCTTCGCCGATGATCGCGCCGAAGGTCTCGACAGCGTCCTCGAGCGCGCCTTCCTCCAGCATGGCCTCGGCGGCGGCCAGCGCGTCGGCCAGCCCGCCATCATCGCCGCCCAACGCCACCAGCTTGTCGACGAACTGGCGGATCTGGCTTTGCGGCAGCGCGCCCTGGAAGGCATCGACCGGGCGGCCCTGGAAGAAGGCGTAGACCGTCGGGATCGACTGCACGCGCAGCTGCCCGGCGATCATCTGGTTCTCGTCCACATTCACCTTGGCCATCCGCACCCGGCCCTTGTGGCGGCCGACCTCGGCTTCGAGCTGCGGCCCGAGCGTCTTGCACGGGCCGCACCACGGCGCCCAGAAATCGACGATTACCGGCACGGTCATCGATGCCTCGACCACCTCGGCCATGAAATCGGCCTCGGTCACGTCGCGGATGAAGTCTGCGGTCTGTGGCGCGTCGCCCGCGCCCTCGAAAAGCATGGTCATGTCAAATCCACCTGGTTCGGGCCCGACGGACCGGGCCGTATCACTGCGGTTGCCCGCAATATGGGGCGTTGCCGGCGCAAGCGAAAGGGTCGATCGCCGCGCCGCCGAAGGACGGTCTAAAGGTCGAAGCTGGCGAAGACCGGCACATGGTCGCTTGGCTGGTCCCAGCCGCGCACCCCGCGCAGCACCCGGCTGCCATGCCCGGCTTGCGCGATGTCGGGGCTGGCCCAGACATGGTCCAGCCGCCGGCCGCGATCGGCCGCGTCCCAGTCGCGGGCGCGATAGCTCCACCAGCTGTAAAGCTGTCCTTCGGGGATGTCCTGGCGGGTGATGTCGACCCAGCCGCCCGCCTCCTGCGCGGCCAGCAGGTGATCCACCTCGATGGGAGTATGGCTGACGACCTTCAGCAACTGCTTGTGCGACCAGACGTCATCCTCGCGCGGGGCGATGTTGAAATCGCCGACCATGATCGCGCGCTCGGGCCGGTCGGCGTGGAACACGTCGCGCATCTCGGCGACGAAATCCAGCTTTTGCGCGAACTTCTCGTTCACGGCGCGGTCGGGAATGTCGCCACCGGCGGGAACATAGATGTTGTGGATGGTGACGCCGTTTTCCAGTCGCGCGGCGACATGGCGGGCATGGCCCAGCCGCGCCCAGTCGCGGTCGCCGGCATCCTCGATCGGCAGCCGCGACAGGATCGCCACGCCGTTGTAGCCCTTCTGGCCTCGCGCGACGACATGGCCGTAGCCAAGCTCGCGGAACTGCGCCAGAGGGATCTTGTCGACCGGCGACTTGCATTCCTGAAGGCACAGGATGTCGGGGGCCTCGTCGCGCAGCAGCCGGGCCACCAGACCCTCGCGCAGGCGGACCGAATTGATGTTCCAGGTGGCAAGCGTGAACATGGCGGGCTCCTTTGCGGGCGGACCCTAGCGGCCGGCCGGGGCGCTGTCGAGCCGGCAGCCGCAATCGGCGCTTGGTGATCCGCCGCGGGGCGGCTAGGCATCTGGAAAGGCAGGCGGAAGGGGCGCACAAATGCAGTTGACCGTGGACGAGGCCCTGGCGCGGGGCGGCAGCGGACGTTTCCAGTGGCGGCTGCTGGGCATCTTCGGGCTGGTCTGGGCGGCCGACGCGATGCAGGTGATCGCGGTGGGCTTTGCCGCGCCCTCGGTCGCCGCCAGCTTCGGGATCGAGCGCGTGACCGCCCTGCAGATCGGCACGCTGTTCTTCCTGGGCATGTTCGTCGGCGCCTTCGCCTTCGGGCGCATCGCGGATCGCATCGGGCGGCGCAACATCCTGATCCTGACCGTGGCGATGGATGCGGTGTTCGGCCTGGCCTCGGTCTTTGCGCAGGATTTCACCATGCTTCTGGCGCTGCGGTTCCTGACCGGGGTGGCGGTCGGCGGCACGCTGCCCGTCGATTACGCGATGATGGCCGAGTTCCTGCCGCCGCGGAACCGCGGCCGCTGGCTGGTCTGGCTCGAGGGGTTCTGGGCCGTGGGCACCATCGTCATCGCGCTGACCGCATGGATCGCCGCCAGCCAGGGCGCGGCGGCGCCGTGGCGCTGGATCTTCGCGATCGCCGCGCTGCCGGCGCTGATCGGGGTGGGGCTGCGCATCTGGGTGCCGGAATCACCGATGTATCTGGTCCGCAAGGGCCGGCAGGCCGAGGCTCGCGCCGTCCTTGACCGGATCCTCGCCGCGAACCGCGCGGAGGCGCTGCCGCCCGAGGCCGTCCTCGTGCCGGCGCCGGTGCCCGAGGGGGCCGAGACCTCGATCTTCTCGGCGCTCTTGCGCGGCCGCACCCTCGCCATGCTGGCGGTGTGGTTCCTGGTCTCGCTGTCCTATTACGGGGTCTTCGTCTGGGTGCCGGGGCAACTGGCGACCGAGGGCTTCGGCTTCGTGCGCGGTTACGGCTTCCTGGTGATCCTCGCGCTGGCGCAGATCCCCGGCTATGCGCTGGCCGCCTGGGGCGTCGAGGCCATCGGCCGCCGCGCCACGCTGATGGCCTTCCTGGTCCTCAGCGCGGCGGGCTGCGCGCTGTTCACCGTGGCGGGCGGTACGCTGTCGGTCGCCGCCGCGCTGATCCTGATGAGCTTTGCCCTGCTGGGCACATGGGGCGCGCTTTATGCCTGCACGCCCGAGCTGTACCCGACCCATCTGCGCGGCACCGGCATGGGCACCGCCAGTGCGATGGCGCGGCTTGGCGGCATCCTGGCGCCAAGCCTGCTGGCCATCGCCTTCGCGCGCGGCTTCGGTTTCGCCATCGGCGTCTTCGCGGTGCTGCTGCTGCTGGCGGCGCTGGCGCTGCTGCTGGTGCGGGCCGAAACCCGCGACCGCGCCATCGGCTGACAGCGTCCCGCCGGGCCGCGCCGGCCGCCGGGATGCAACTTCCGGGCGGCGCGGCGGCTTGAGGATGCATGAACATCGCAGGAGGATCGCATGGGACAGCTGGTTGACGGCGTCTGGAAGGACGAGTGGTACGACACCGAGGCCAATGACGGCGAGTTTCGCCGCGACACCGCGCGACACCGCAACTGGGTGACTCGCGACGGCGCCGCAGGGCAGACCGGGGACGGGGGCTTTCCGGCCGAGACCGGCCGCTATCATCTTTATGTCTCCTATGCCTGTCCCTGGGCGCACCGGGCGCTGATCTTCCGGGCGCTGAAGGACCTTTCCGACCATGTCGGGGTCTCGGTGGTGCATCCCGACATGCTGGCCGAGGGGTGGGAGTTCCGCACCGACTTTCCCGGCGCAACCGGCGATGCGCTGTTCGGCAGCGATTACCTGCGCCAGATCTACACCCGCGCCGATCCCAGGGCGTCGGGCCGCGTCACCGTGCCGGTGCTGTGGGACAAACGGCAGGAGCGGATCGTGTCGAACGAAAGCGCCGACATCATCCGCATGTTCAACAGCGCCTTCGACCGGCTGACGGGGAACGACGACGACTACTGTCCCGAAACCCTGCGCGCCCAGATCGACGAGATCAACGACCGCGTCTATGACAGCGTCAACAACGGCGTCTACAAGGCCGGTTTCGCGACCTCGCAGGGGGCCTATGACAAGGCGGTGGCGCCGCTGTTCGACAGCCTCGACTGGATCGAGGGGCTGCTGGCCAGCCATCGCTATCTGGCCGGCGACCGCATCACCGAGGCCGACTGGCGGCTGTTCACGACGATCTGCCGCTTCGACGCGGTCTATCACACGCATTTCAAGTGCAACCGGCGCCGGGTGGTGGATTATCCGAACCTCTGGGGCTGGGCGCGCGAGCTGTATCAGTGGCCCGGCGTGGCGGCGACGGTGCGTCCCGATCACTTCGTGCGGCACTATTATTACAGCCACGACATGGTGAACCCGCACCGGATCATCCCCATCGGCCCCGACGCCGACTGGACGGCGCCGCACGGGCGAGGCTGAGGGCCCGCGCCGCTGCCGCTTGACAGGCGCGGCGGGCCGATCTTTCATCCCCTCATGACGCGGGGCCCGGTCTTTCCGGGGCGCCGCACATGGGTGACTGGTAAGGGGTGGCATCGTCATGCTGGACAACACGGATCTTCTCCTGCGCATCTTTGCGCCGACACTGGACGACGCGATCGCGCGAACCGCGACCGTCTCGATCGACGACCGCAGGATCGAATTCGACAATGCGCGCTTCCTGGACCTGTCGGGCGATCCCTATTTCGTGGTCGCCGCGCAGCTGGACGTGACCGGCGCGACCCTGTCCTATCGGGTCATCGACAGGCCGGGCCGCTTTCTCGATGTCGACGACGACACCGGCTTCAACGGCTATGCGATGACATTCCTGGGGCTGCGCAACGATCCTTCGCGCAGCATCCATTCGGTCGAGGTGATCGCCGGCAGCAACACGCTGGACATCCCGCTGGCCAACCTGTCTTACGACCGCGACACGATCTTCGTGAATGTCGACGGGCTGCCCTACGCCGCCGGCGCGGGCGTTGCCGCGCGGATCGGCTTTCGCGTCGCAGGCACCGGGCGCGACGATCTGCGCCGGGGCGCGGAGGGGAACGACCTGCTGCTGGGCAAAAGGGGCGACGACCGGCTGACCGGGGCCGCCGGCGACGACCTGCTGCGTGGCGGGCAGGGCGATGATGCCCTGCTGGGCGGCGCCGGCAACGACCGCCTCGAGGGGGCGGCCGGTCGCGACCGGCTGGACTCGGGGTCAGGGCGCGACCTTCTGACCGGCGGGGCGGCGGCGGATGTCTTCGTGTTCTCGGGCCGCTTCGGCGCCGACACGATCCGCGACTTCGACCCCGGCCAGCGGGGCGAGCGGATCGACCTGTCGGGGGTCCGCGCGATTGACGGGTTCGGCGACCTGCGCGCCGATCACCTGGTCCAGCGTGGCGATGACGCGGTGATCCTTGCAGGCCGCGGCAACGCGATCCGGCTTGAGGATGTCGACATCGCCGATCTGTCGGCGGGCGATTTCCTCTTCTGATCCGCGCGACCGCCCGGCACGGGACCGCCCCGCAACGAGAAACCCCGGCGCGGGGAAGGCGCCGGGGCATCAGAGAGAGGGTGTGGCCGCATCCGCCGACCACTGGGCTTCGGGGTCATAACGCCCATCCGCATCGCCGGTTCCCGCCATCGCGCCTCGCGCGGCAAGCCGCCGGAAAACGGGCGCCCTGACATGCAACGGGCCCGGCGCGCGGCCGGACCCGTGCCTGGCCGCATCCACCGGCCAGCGGGCTTTCGGACCGCCTCAGGCGACCAGGCGATAGCCGCCCGATTCCGTCACCAGCAGCCGCGCATTCGAGGGGTCGGGCTCGATCTTCTGGCGCAGGCGGTAGATATGCGTCTCCAGCGTGTGGGTGGTGACGCCGGCATTGTAGCCCCAGACCTCGTGCAGCAGCACGTCGCGCGCCACCACGCCATCCTGCGCGCGATACAGGAACTTGAGGATGTTGGTTTCCTTCTCGGTCAGCCGGATCTTGCGATCCTTCTGGTCGATCAGCATCTTCATCGCCGGCTTGAAGGTATAGGGCCCAAGCTGGAAGATCGCGTCCTCGGACTGTTCATGCGTGCGCAGCTGCGCGCGCAGCCGGGCCAGCAGCACCGGGAACTTGAAGGGCTTGGTGATGTAGTCGTTGGCCCCCGCATCCAGGCCGAGGATCGTGTCGGCATCGGTGTCATGGCCGGTCAGCATGACGATCGGGCACTTCACGTTCAGCTTGCGCAGCTTCTTGCACAGCTCGCGGCCGTCGGTGTCGGGCAGGCCGACATCCAGCACCACCAGATCGAAGATCGCACCGCGCGTCGCCTCGACCGCCCCCGCGCCGGTGCCGGCCTCGACCACGTCGAAATCCTCGGTCGCGACCAGCTGTTCGGCCAGCGCCTCGCGCAGGTCCTCTTCGTCATCGACCAGCAGGATCTTTTTCAGTCCGGGCATGCTTGCCTCCTTTGCCTCATTGCGCAAAGGAGTGGGATCGTGGCCGGCCCCCGTCCAGCTTCATGTCGGAAATCTCACATGGAGTTGTCGGGAAAAGGCACTATGTTTCAGTTTGTTTCACTTCTGGCGGCGTGCCGAACCCCGATGAGCCTGATCCCGACCCTTGCCGAAACCGTCTCGCGGGCCCGCGCCGATCTGCGCATGGGCCTGCCGGTGATGATCGGCGGCCATCTGGCCGCGGCGGTCGAGACCCTGTCGGCGGCGCGGCTGGCCGACGTCAAGACGCTGGGTCAGCCGCTGCTGGTCATCACCGGACGCCGGGCCGAGACGCTGAAGGCCCGCGCCTATGATCCCGGCATGGCACGGGTCATGCTTCCGGCCGAGGCCGATCTGGCATGGCTGCGGGCGCTGGCCGATCCGGCGGGCGATCTGATGACGCCGATGAAGGGGCCGCTGTTCACCGCCCGCGATGGCGATTCGACGCCGCATCAGGCGGCGCTGGCGCTGGCGAAATCGGCGCAGCTTCTGCCCGCCGTGCTGCTGGTGCCGGCCCATGCGCCGGCCGGCCTGACGGTGCTGGCACCGGGGCAGGTGCTGGCGCAACTGGCCGGCGAGGCGGCAATGGCGCCGGTCGCCGCCGCCCGCCTGCCGCTGCTGGCGGCCGAGAATTCGCGGCTGCACATCTTTCGCCCCGATGACGGCGGTGCCGAGCATTACGCCATCGAGATCGGCGATCCGCCCCGCGACGGCGCGGTGCTGGCGCGGCTGCATTCGGCCTGCTTCACCGGCGACGTGCTGGGCAGCCTGAAATGCGATTGCGGCCCGCAACTGCAGGCCGCGCTGGCCGCGATGGGGCAGGCCGGGGCGGGGGTGCTGCTGTATCTGAACCAGGAGGGGCGGGGCATCGGGCTGGCCAACAAGATGCGCGCCTATGCCTTGCAGAACCAGGGATTCGACACCGTCGAGGCCAATCACCGGCTGGGCTTCGAGGATGACGAGCGCGATTTCCGCATCGGCGCGGCGCTGTTGCGGCGGATGGGCTTTGCCAGCGCGCGGCTGATGACCAACAATCCGCGCAAGGTGGCGATGCTGCAGGATCACGGCATCGCGGTCAGCGAACGGGTGCCGCTGATCACCGCGCGGAACCGTCACAATACCGGCTATCTGGACACCAAGGCCGAAAAATCGGGCCACCTGCTGTGAGCCCCGAGGATCTGGTGCTGACCCCGCAGGGCATCCGGTTTCGGGGCCGGATGATTCCGTGCAGCATCGGCCGGGCCGGGATCACCGCCGACAAGCGCGAGGGCGACCGGGCCACGCCCGCCGGGCTGCACCGGATCACCGGGCTGTGGTATCGCCGCGACCGCCTGCCGCCCCCGGCGCGCTGGGCGCGGGCCATCGGGCCGGGCGACCTGTGGTGCGATGCGCCCGGCGATCCGGCCTACAACCACCACGCCCGCGCGCCGCTGGCGGCCAGCCATGAACGGCTGCGCCGCGCCGATCCGCTGTATGACCTGATCCTGACCACCGACTGGAACTGGCCCGAGGCGGTCCCGGGGCGCGGCTCGGCGATCTTCCTGCATCAGTGGCGCCGGCCGCGCCTTGGCACCGAGGGATGCATCGCCTTCGCCCGCCGCGACCTGATCTGGATCGCCCGCCACGCCACGCCGGGGACGCGGCTGATCGTGCCTCAGCCATAGTCGCGCGCCCCGAAGATGGCCGAGCCGACGCGCACATGGGTAGCGCCCTCGGCGATCGCGGCCTCGAAATCGGCGCTCATCCCCATCGAAAGCAGGGGCAGGCCGTTCTCGCCGGCCAGACGCCGCAGCAGGCGGAAATGCGGCACCGGGTCCTGATCCTCGGGCGGGATGCACATCAGCCCCTCGGGAGCCAGGCCCAGCGCGTGGCATTCGGCCAGAAAGCCCGGCAGTTCGTCGGCCAGAATGCCGGCCTTCTGCGGCTCGTCGCCGGTGTTGACCTGCACGAACAGTTGCGGGTTGCGGCTCTGATCGGCGATCTGCTGGGCCAGCTTGCGGGCCAGGCTGATGCGGTCCAGCGTGTGGATCGCATCGAACAGCGCCACCGCCGCGCGGGCCTTGTTCGATTGCAGGGGCCCGATCATGTGGACCGAGACGCCCGGATGGGCCGCGCGCCAGCCGGGCCACTTGCCCTGTGCCTCCTGCACGTAATTCTCGCCAAAGACGCGCTGGCCGGCCTGCAGCACCGCCTGCACCCGGTCGTCGGGCTGCACCTTGCTGACCGCGATCAGCGTGACCGACCCGGCGGCCCGGCCCGCGGCCTGTTCTGCCGCGGCGATGCGGCTCCTGATCTCATCCAGTCCCATGGCGCGACCAAACAAAAAGAAAAGAGCGGGCGCAAGGCCCGCTCTTTCCAAAGGACTGTGATCGCAGGGATCAGAAGTCGAAGCGCACGCCCATGTCGGCGGTCACACGCTCGTCGTAGCCACGGTGGATCGACGCACCCAGACGGGCGCCGCCCAGGTCGTAGTTCACGCCGATACCGAACGCGTTGTCGGTATCATTGCCGGCGAGGTCGTTGTTGGCGACATAGGCTTCGATGTTGGTCAGGCCATCGGCCAGGGTGTAGTCGCCATACAGCGTGAAGGTCTTGCCGGCATCCTCTGCGCTGTCATTGTCAGCGTCGAGGTAGTTCAGGCCAACGCGAGCGTTCGGCATGACGGCATAGCGGGCGCCGACGAAGTAAATGTCGTTCTCCGCAACGCCCTCACCGTCCATGACAGCGGCAGCCGACAGTTCCAGACGGTCGTTCCAAGTGTAGGATGCGGCCAAGCCGAACTCTTCGTCGTCGTCGGTCAAGCCGGACTGGTCGGGATCGACATAGGACGCGATCAGGTTCACGTCGGCGATCGTGTATTTGACCGCGATACCCACGTAATCGTCGGTCCGGCCATCGCCGTTGGCGTACTCATCGGCGTCATAGGCGAAGAACGAACCGCGGCGAACCAGGTCGCGATCATACGAACCCAGTTCCGAGCCATACAGCAGCGCAGCCGAGTCAAACGCGGTGTCGACGTTTCCGATCTCGACGGTCAGGCCCTGGCTGGTGACCCACAGCTTGCCGGCGTTCAGCTTGCCGGCGTCGTCGCTGTTCTGGTCCCACTGGATGCGGAAGCGTGCGCCGAAGTCGACGCCCTGGTCGCTCGAGGTGGCGGCGTCGATGTTCATGCGCAGACGCGAGATGATCTGCGATTCGTTGCCGGCCTGGTCTTCCGTATAGATCACGCCGGTACGGCCATAACCCGAGATGGTCACGTCGGCAGCGGCGACACCGGCGGTCAGAACCAGCGCGGTGGAGGCGATAAGAGCCTTTTTCATGGTGGTGTTCCCTCTTGTCTCTCTGATGCCCAGAACGGAAGCCCCGCTTTGGGTATGGATCGTGTTTCCTCCTTTCGATCCGGCGATGCAACGGATTCACCACGCTGCGAAAATCATTGGTCATTTCTGTGATGCACATGGGCCACACATTCCGGTGAGGTCGCGCCGCGCGGCCACCCTGCACCGCCAGCGCGGGGCGCCAAGGCGCTTGTGGCAGCCGGGCGTTCCGGGCTAAAGCTGCGGGCGACGGGAAGAACCGGGGGATCGCATGAACACCGCACGCGCCGCGCGCCTGATCATCGCAACGACGCTTTGCGCCGCGCTGGCCGGCTGCGGAGGCAGCCGCGGACGCGACGCGTCGCCGGGCGAGATCGACCGCGAACTGCGCCCCGAGGCGCGCACCACCACGATCTGGGACCTGTTCTCGAACAGCGAGAACCCCAACAGCACCGTCGCGGTGAACAAGTATCTGTGGAATGCCAGCCTCGAGGTGCTGGACTTCCTGCCTGTGCAGACGGTCGATCCCTTCACCGGCGTCATCGTCACCGGCTATGGCACGCCGCCGGGCGGCGGGCGCAGCTATCGCGCCACCGTCAAGATCGCCGATCCGGCGCTGGATGCACGCAGCCTGAAGCTGTCGTTGCAGGGTCCGGGCGGCGCGGCCGTGGCGCCCGGCACCGCGCGGGCGGTCGAGGATGCGATCCTGACCCGCGCCCGGCAGTTGCGCATCCGCGACGGCCGCCTGTAAGGGTCCCACGGCACGGCTGGACCTGATCCCGCCGGCCCTATACATCCTGCGGGCAACAACCGACGCCCGAGGACTGCCCGATGCCCTATGATCCCGCCACCGCAGAAGCCCGCTGGCAAAAGGCCTGGGCCGATGCCGGCAGCTTTGCCGCGATCCGCGACGACCGCCCGAAATATTACGTGCTCGAGATGTTCCCCTATCCATCGGGGCGCATCCACATGGGCCATGTGCGCAACTACACGATGGGCGACGTGGTGGCGCGGTTCAAGCGGGCGCAGGGCTTTTCGGTGCTGCACCCGATGGGTTGGGACGCCTTCGGCATGCCCGCCGAGAATGCCGCGATGGAGCAGGGCGGCCATCCGCGCGACTGGACCTATGCCAATATCGCCACCATGCGCGACCAGTTGAAGCCGCTGGGTCTGTCGATCGACTGGAGCCGCGAATTCGCCACCTGCGACGATGATTACGTCGCCCAGCAGCAGGCGCTGTTCCTGGATTTCCTCGATGCCGGGCTGATCACCCGCAAGTCGGCGCAGGTGAACTGGGACCCGGTCGACATGACGGTGCTGGCCAATGAACAGGTGATCGACGGCAAGGGCTGGCGGTCGGGCGCCACGGTCCAGCGCCGCGAACTGACCCAGTGGTTTTTCCGCATCAGCGACTATTCCGATGAGTTGCTGTCGGCGCTGGACGGGCTGTCGGGCTGGCCCGAGAAGGTGCGGCTGATGCAGGCCAACTGGATCGGCAAGTCGCGCGGGCTGCAATTCCGCTTCGACACCGTGGACGCCCCCGAGGCATTCGCGACGATCGAGGTCTATACGACCCGCCCGGACACGCTGATGGGTGCCAGTTTCCTGGCGCTGTCGCCCGACCACCCGCTGGTCCGCGACCTTGCCGCCGCCGATCCGGCCGTCGCCGCCTTCGTCGAGGAATGCCGCAAGATCGGGACCACCGAGGAAGCGATCGAGACCGCGCCCAAGCTGGGCTTCGACACCGGGCTGACGGTGGCGCACCCGCTGGACCCGGACTGGCACCTGCCGATCTGGATCGCGAATTTCGTGCTGATGGATTATGGCACCGGCGCCATCTTCGGCAGCCCGGCGCATGACGAGCGCGACCATGAATTCGCCACCAAATACGGCCTGCCGATCCGCGCCACCTTCGGCGAGGCGGGGATGAGCCGCGAACAGGCCGATGCGCTGGTCGCCAACGCGCCCTATGTGCCGATGAAATCCGAACCCGTGACCTATGTGCGCGGCTTCGCCGGCCCGGCCGACCAGACCGGAGAGGCCGCCGTCGATGCCGCCATCGCCCATGCCGAGGCGCAGGGCTATGGCGCAGGCGTGACCAAGTTCCGCCTGCGCGACTGGGGCATCTCGCGGCAGCGATACTGGGGCTGCCCGATCCCGGTCCTGCATTGCGATGCCTGCGGCACCGTCCCCGAGGCCAAGGCGAACCTGCCCGTGCTGCTGCCGCGCGATGTCGGCTTCGACCAGCCCGGCAACCCGCTGGACCGCCATCCGTCCTGGCGGCAGGCCACCTGCCCGCAATGCGGCGGGGCGGCGCTGCGCGAGACGGACACGATGGACACCTTCGTCGATTCGTCCTGGTATTATGCCCGCTTCACCAGCCCCCATGCCGCCACCCCGACCGACCGGGCGGATGCCGATTACTGGATGAATGTGGACCAGTATATCGGCGGCATCGAACACGCGATCCTGCATCTGCTGTATTCGCGCTTCTTCGCCCGCGCGATGGTCAGGACCGGGCACCTGCCCGACAGCGCGAAGGAACCCTTCGACGCGCTGTTCACGCAAGGCATGGTCACGCACGAGATCTACATGACCCGCGACGAGCGCGGCCGTCCCCTCTATCACCTGCCCGAGGACGTGATCGACGGGCGGCTGGCCGATGGCACGCCGGTGGACGTCATCCCCTCGGCCAAGATGTCGAAGTCGAAGAAGAACGTCGTCGATCCGGTGAACATCGTCGCCAGCTTCGGCGCCGACACGGCGCGCTGGTTCATGCTGTCCGACAGCCCGCCCGAACGCGACGTGGAATGGACCGCCGCCGGGGCCGAGGCCGCGCACAAGTTCCTGTCCCGCGTGTTCCGGCTGGCCGAGGATGCGCCCGCGACGGGCGGCGACGACCCCGACCTGACCCGCAGCGCCCATCGCGCCATTGCCGAGGTGACGAAATCCATCGAGGGTTTTGCCTTCAACAAGGCCGTCGCCCGGCTTTACGAACTGGCCAATGCCATCGGCAGGTCCGGCGCCGGCGGCGACGCGCGGCGCGCGGTGCTGCGGATCATGGCGCAACTGATGGCGCCGATGGTGCCGCATCTGGCGGAAGAGGTCTGGGCCCATGCCGGCGGGCAGGGCATGGTCGTCGATGCGCCCTGGCCCAAGCCCGATCCGGCGATGCTGCAGGACGACACGGTGATCCTGCCGATCCAGATCAACGGCAAGCGCCGGGCCGAGATCAGCGTGGCCAGGGACATGCCCAAGGACCAGATCGAGGCGCTGGTGCTGGCCGATGAAACCGTGCGGCGCTTTCTGGAAGGGGCCGCGCCGAAGAAGCTGATCGTGGTGCCGGGGCGGATCGTCAATGTCGTCGCCTGAGCGCCTGACACGCCGCGCGGCCCTGCTGGGCCTGCTGGCGGTCGCGGCCTGCGGGCTGACGCCGGTCTATGGCCCGCAGGGCGCCGGCACCCGGCTGTTCGGGAAGCTGCGCCCCCGCGACCCGGTGACGTTCCAGGACTTCGCCTTCAACCGCCGGCTGGCCGAACGGCTGGGGCCCGAGGATGCGGCGATCTACGATCTGGATTACCGCCTCAGCGTCGGGGTGGTGCCGCAGGCGATCACCCCCGACGAGGTGACGACCCGCTATGCGCTGAACGGCACCGCCGATTTCGCGCTGACCGACCGCGCCGGCCGGGTGCTGGCCGAGGGGCGGGTCAGCAGCTTCACCTCGTATTCCACCACCGGCACGACCATCGCCACGCTGACCGCCGAGGGCGATGCCCGCGAAAGGCTGGCGCGGATGCTGGCCGATCAGGTGGTCACGCGGCTGCTGGCGGCGGCGGGCAGCCTGCCCGAATGAACCTCAAGGGCGCGGAAATCGCCCGCTATCTGGCGCGGCCCGACCCCTCGCGCCCGGCGCTGCTGATCTACGGGCAGGACGCGATGCGGGTGGCGCTGAAGCGCGCCGAGGCGGTGGCGGCGCTGGTCGGCGCCAGGGCCGACGAGGAGATGCGCATGACCCGGATGGCCGGCGGCGGGCTGAAGAAGGACCCGGCCGCCCTGCTGGATGCGATCAAGGAGGTCGGCTTCTTTCCCGGCCCGCGGGTGGTTCTGGTCGAGGATACGCCCGACAGCGCGGCGGATGCGGTGGCGGCGGCGCTGTCGGACTGGCGCGCGGGCGATGCGGTGATCGTGGTGACGGCGGGCGGGCTGGCCAGGTCCTCGGCCCTGCGCAAGCTGTTCGAGGCGCATCGCGAGGCGGTCGCGGCGCCGATCTATGACGACCCGCCCGGCGACGAGGAAATCGCCCGCTGGCTGGCCGATGCCGGCCTGCGCGAGGTGCCGCGCGAGGCGATGCGCGATCTGGGCCTGCTGGCCCGCGCGCTGGACCCCGGCGATTTCCGCCAGACCGTCGAAAAGATCGGGCTTTACAAGCATGGCGATCCGACGCCGCTGAGTTCGGACGAGGTCGCGCTGATGGCGCCGGCGACCATCGAGGCCGATCTGGACGAACTGCTGCATGTCGTGGCCGAGGGGCGGTCCGACGAATTCGGGCCTCTGATGCGCCGCATCGAGGGGCAGGGCACGGCGCCGGTGACGCTGGCCATCGCCGCGTTGCGCCATTTTCGGGCGCTGTATCTGGCCGCCGCCGATCCGCAGGGACCCGGCGCGGGGCTGTCGCGGATGCGCCCGCCGGTCTTCGGGCCGCGCCGCGACCGGATGGCCCGGCAGGCGCAGGGCTGGGGCGTCGGCCCGCTGGAAGAAGCCGTGCGCAGCCTGCTGGATACCGACCTGACGCTGCGCAGCGCCAGCCGCGCGCCGCAGATGGCGCTGATCGAACGCGCGCTGATCCGGCTGGCGATGGTGGCGCGGGGCCGCAGGTGAGCGAGGCGGTCGATGCGCTGGTGATCGGCGCCGGGCCAGCCGGGCTGATGGCCGCCGAGGTGATGGCCGCGTCCGGGCGAAGGGTGGTGGTGGCCGAGGCGATGCCCACGCCGGCGCGCAAGTTCCTGATGGCCGGGAAATCCGGGCTGAACCTGACGCGGGACGAGCCGGCCGATCTGTTCGCGACACGGTTTGGCGGCAGCACCGGGGGCCTCCTGCCCCCGGACCCCCGGGGATATTTGGGCACAGAAGATGCGGCATTTGGCCCCGCCGAGGTGATGGCCTGGGCGCGGGGGCTGGGGATCTCGCTGTTCACAGGCTCGACCGGGCGGGTGTTTCCGGTGGGCATGAAGGCCTCGCCGCTGCTGCGGGCCTGGCTGGGCCGGCTGCGCGAGGCCGGGGTCGAGTTGCGGACCGGCTGGCGCTGGGCGGCAATCGGTGGCGGGTTCGGGTTTGCAACGGCCGAGGGGCCGCGCGTCCTGCGCCCCGCCGTCGCTGTCCTGGCGCTTGGCGGGGCCAGCTGGCCGCGGCTTGGATCGGATGCGCGCTGGGTGGAGATGCTGCGCGCCGCGGGTGTGGGCATCGCGCCCTTCCGGCCCGCCAACATGGGGTTGCGGGTGGGCTGGTCGGTGCAGATGCGGCGGCATCTGGGGGCGGCGGTCAAGGGGGTCGCGATCCATGCCGGCGGGCAGGTCAGCCGGGGCGAATGGGTGATCGCCCGGCAGGGCATCGAGGGCGGCGGCGTCTATGCGGTGGCGGCGGCGCTGCGCGACGGCGCGGCGGGCCATGTCGATCTGGCCCCTGATCTGGACCTTGCGGCACTGACCGCGCGCTTTCAGCGGCCCCAGGGCCGTCTGTCGCTGGGAAACCGGCTGCGGCGGGTGCTGGGCGACCCGGTCAAGGTGGCACTGCTGCTGGAATGGGGGGCGCCGCTGCCCGATACGCCCGCCGCCTGGGCCGAGCGGGCCAAGTCGCTGCCGCTGCGCCATGACGGGCCGATGGGGCTGGACCGGGCGATCTCGTCGGCGGGCGGAATCGTCGCGGATGCCGTCACCGCCGATCTGGAACTTCGCGCCCTGCCGGGGGTCTTCGCGGCCGGCGAGATGCTGGACTGGGAGGCGCCGACCGGGGGCTATCTGCTGACCGGCTGCCTTGCGACGGGCCGTCTGGCGGGACTTGCGGCGGCGCGGCATCGATCTGTTGCATGAAGGCAACAGTCGCGGGCGTCACGCGCATGTCGGAGACAGTCACGCCGTCTTGCCCTATGCTGGCGTCATGGGAGGAAACCACGCCCCGCAAGGAAAGGGTTTCCAATGGCTCACACGATCACCGACTTTTCCCCGGAGATCCGCCAGCGCATCGACGCCGCCTTCGCCCGCATCGGCCAGGGCCTGAACGCCTATGTCGAGACCCGCGCGCGCCGCGACCGGATCGAGGCGCTGGAGGCGAAATCCGACGAGGAGCTGGCCCGCATGGGCCTGACCCGCGACGGCATCATCGCCCATGTCTTTCGCGACATGATCTGGATGTAGCGGCCGGGCTACAGGGCGGCGGCGCGCCGGAAGGCGGGCCGCTGGCGCATCCGGTCGAGATAGGCGGTCAGCCGCGCCTCGACCACCGGAAAGCGCGCCGTCAGCGCCCAGGTCAGGCAATGGGTCAGGATGATGTCGGGCACGGTCATCGTCTCGCCCATCACGAAATCGCCCTCGGCCATCCGGTGGACCAGGGTGCGCTGGCTGCGTTCGAATTCCCATCGCAGGGTGTTCTTGATGGCGCTGAGGCGCATCTCCTCGGGCAGCACGAAGCTGTGCCGCGCCGCAAGCCACAGCGCGGCGTCGAATTCGTCCAGCAGAAACTGCGTGAGGCTGTCCTGCCGGGCCCGGTCCAGCGTGCCGGCGGGGTAGCTGAGGCGGCCGTGCCGGTCGGCCAGATAGGTCAGGATCGCCGTCGAATCGGTGATCGGCGTGCCGTCGTCGATCAGCACCGGCACCTTGCCGGCGGGATTGAACGCGACCACGCCCTCGCCATGCGGATTGGCGGGGATGTGGCGATAGGGCTGGCCAAGCTCTTCCAGCATCCACAGCACGCGCAGGCTGCGACTGCCGACGGTGCCAATGACGGTATAGGGCGCGGCCGGGTCGCGGCTGTCGGGGCGGGGGGTCATTCCTGCCACTCCATCACCATCTGCGTCTGGGTGACGATCGCCGCCACCTTGCCGTCGCCGCGCGTCACCACGCTCTGCCAGACCTGCGTGGTGCGGCCGCGATGCAGCGGGGTCGCGGTGGCCCGGGCCACGTCGCCCACCCGGATCGGGCGCAGGAAGTTGGTCTTGCTTTCGATGGTCGTCGTGGCGCGCGCGCGCGGGATGTTCAGCAGCGTGCCGGTGCCGCCGGCATTGTCGGCCAGCCCCATGATCGCGCCGCCATGCAGCACGTTGTTGTTGTTGGCCAGCGCCTGCGTCACCACCATCTCGAAGATCACCTCGTCGGGTCCGGCCAGCACCACCCGTGCCCCCAGATGCCGCGCGAAAGCCGAGCCGATCTCGTCGATCCGCCGCGCCGAGCCGTCCTGATCGCGCATCTGCCCCCCGATTGCCGCCCCCGCCATTGGGGCGCGAAAGCGCGGGATTGGCAAGGGGCTGCGGATGAGGGGCTGCGGATGAGGGGCTGCGGATGAGGGGCTGCGGATGAGGGGCTGCGGATGAGGGGCTGCGGATCGGGCCCTGCGGATCAGGCCCTGCGGCAGGAGACCAGCTGGGCGCGATACATCTCGGCCCGCTGTCCGACGCGGCCGGCCACCCGCACCAGCCAGCTCTTGCCCAGGTAGGACCGCCGCGCAAAGCCCGAGCGCCCCTCGTGATAGGCCAGGTATTGCGAGGTGGCATCCCATTTCGAGATCCCCAGCGCCTGCGACGATCCGTGCATGTACCAGCCCATGAAGTCGGTGGCGTCGCGGATGTCGTCGCGCCGGGCGCGGCGGTTGCCGGTCTCCTGCACATATTCCTCCCAGGTGCCGTCCAGCGCCTGGCTGTAGCCATAGGCGCTGCTTTGCCGGCCGATGGGGATGACCCCAAGCGCATATTGATGCGGCGTGCGGGCGTCGCCCACGAATTTCGATTCCTGGTGGATCGAGGCCATCTGCACATGGATCGGCACGCCCCAGCGGCGCTCGGCGGCCTTCATCGCGCGGTAATAGGCCGGACGCTCGGCCACCAGCGCGCAGGCATTGTCCAGATTGCGCGGCGCCTCGTAACTGCCGCCGCCGCATGACGCAACCAGGCCCACGATGGCGAGTTTCAGAAGCCTGTTCATCCTGCCCTCTTGTCGTTTTCCCGAGATACTACGGAAAAACACGCTGAGGTGAAATCACAAAGCCAGGCGTCAGACCGACAGCACCGCCCGGACCGCCCGTTGCCACGCGGAATACCGCCGGTCGCGGGTCGCGGCATCCATGGCCGGCCTGAACCGCCGGTCCAGCCGCCAGGCCCTGGCGTAATCCTGCGGGCCGGGGCAGATCCCGGCCTTCCAGCCGGCCAGCCAGGCGGCGCCCTGGGCCGTCGTCTCGGTGTTCTCGGGGCGGTCCACCGGCGCGCCGATGATGTCGGCCAGGAACTGCATCGCCGGCTCGCTGGCGGTCATGCCGCCATCGACGCGCAGCACCGCATCGCCCGTGCCCTGCCAGTCGGCGCGCATCGCCTCCAGCAGGTCGCGGGTCTGGAAACCCACGCTTTCCAGCGCGGCGCGGGCGAACTCGGCGGGGCCGGTGTTGCGGGTCAACCCGAAGATGGCGCCGCGCGCCTCGGGCGCCCAGTGCGGTGCGCCAAGGCCGGTGAAGGCCGGCACCATGATGATCTGCTGGCCATCAGCGGCACGCGCGGACAGCGCCCCGGTCTCGCCGGCCTCGCGGATCAGCTTCAGCCCGTCGCGCAGCCATTGCACCACCGCGCCGGCGATGAAGATGCTGCCCTCCAGCGCATAGGTCGTCCGGCCGTCCAGCCGATAGGCCACCGTGGTCAGCAGCCGGTTCTGCGACCGCACCGCCCGGTCGCCGGTGTTCAGCAGCGCGAAACAGCCGGTGCCATAGGTCGATTTCATCATGCCGGGATCGAAGCAGGCCTGCCCCACGGTCGCCGCCTGCTGGTCGCCGGCGACGCCCAAGATCGGGATCTCGCGGCCGAACAGGTCGGGGCGGGTCATGCCGAAATCATCGGCGCAGTCGCGCAGCTCGGGCAGCAGCGCGGGCGGCACGTCGAACAGCCGGCACATCTCGTCGGACCAGTCGCCCTTGTGGATGTCATAGAGAAGGGTGCGGCTGGCATTGGTGGCGTCGGTCACATGCGACCGCCCGCCGGTGAGTTTCCAGATCAGGAAGCTGTCGACCGTGCCGAAGGCCAGTTCGCCCGCCTCGGCGCGGGCGCGGGCGCCTTCGACATGGTCCAGCATCCAGGCGATCTTGGTGGCGCTGAAATAGGGGTCCAGCAGCAGGCCGGTGGTGTCGGTCACCTGATCCTCGACGCCGTCGTCGCGCAGCCTGGCGCACAGATCGGCGGTGCGGCGGTCCTGCCAGACGATGGCCTTGTGAATGGGCTGGCCGGTCTCGCGGTCCCAGATCAGCACGGTCTCGCGCTGGTTAGTGATGCCGATGGCGTCGATGCGCGGGTTCTCGGCCTTCTCGATGGCGCCGCGGGCGGTGGCGGCGCTGGTGGTCCAGATGTCGTCGGGATCATGCTCGACCCAGCCCGAGCGCGGGAAATGCTGGGGAAATTCCTGCTGGGCCGAGGCGATCACCCGCAGGTCGTCGCTGAACACCAGCGCCCGCGACGAGGTGGTGCCCTGATCCATCGCCAGAATTGTCATCGCATGGCCTCCGTGCTTGCGGGCGTCGGCAAAAGGGGGCAGCCGCGCGGCCGCCCCCCGATGGTCACGGGCCTACTGCTGCCAGCTTTTCACCAGCTCGTCATAGCTGATGGTTTCCGGCTGCGGCTTCTCGTTCTCCAGCTTCAGCTGGGGCGCGAGGCTGCCGTTTTCCTTGGCGAAATTGTTCCACCATTCCAGGTCATGCTCCTCGGCCATCTTGGGACCGATATCGCCCTGCACCCCGGCGCGTTCCAGCCGCTCGAGGACCTGCTCCTGCTCGGCGCAGAGGCTGTCCATCGCCTCTTGCGCCGATTTGGCGCCCGAGGAGGCATCGCCGATCGCCTGCCACCACAGCTGCGCCAGCTTCGGATAGTCGGGAACGTTGGTCCCGGTCGGCGACCACTGCACGCGGGCGGGAGAGCGGTAGAACTCGACCAGTCCGCCCAGCATCGGCGCGCGTTCGCTGAAGCTGTCATGCTGGATCGTCGATTCGCGGATGAAGGTCAGCCCGACATGGCTTTTCTTCACGTCCACGGTCTTCGAGGTGACGAACTGCGCATAGAGCCAGGCCGCCTTGGCGCGGTCGTCGGGGGTGGATTTCAGCAGCGTCCACGACCCCACGTCCTGATAGCCCAGCTTCATGCCGTCCTGCCAGTAGGCGCCCTTGGGCGAGGGGGCCATGCGCCATTTCGGCGTGCCGTCCTCGTTCACCACGGGCAGGCCTTCCTTGACCATGTCGGCGGTGAAGGCGGTGTACCAGAACATCTGCTGGGCGACCTCGCCCTGCGCCGGAACCGGGCCGCTTTCGCTGAAGGTCATGCCCTGGGCCGCCGGCGGTGCATAGGCGGTGATCCAGTCCAGGTATTTCTGGATCGCATAGACCGAGGCCGGGCCGTTGGTGTCGCCGCCGCGGGCCACGCAGCTGCCCACCGGGCGGCTGTTCTCGTCCACCCGGATGCCCCATTCATCGACCGGCTTGCCGTTCGGCAGGCCCTTGTCGCCGTTTCCGGCCATCGACAGCCAGGCATCGGTGAAGCGCCAGCCCAGCGAGGGGTCCTTCTTGCCGTAATCCATGTGGCCGAAGACCTTCTTGCCGTCGATCTCGCGGCCGGTGAAGAAGGCGGCGATGTCCTCATAGGCCGACCAGTTCACCGGCACGCCCAGGTCATAGCCGTATTTCTCCTTGAACTCGGCCTTGATCGCCTCGTCGTTGAACCAGTCATAGCGGAACCAGTAGAGGTTCGCGAATTGCTGGTCGGGCAGCTGATACAGGTCGCCATCCGGAGCGGTGGTGAAGCTGAGGCCGATGAAATCGTCCAGATCGAGGTTCGGGTTGGTGACATCGGCGCCCTCGTTCGCCATCCAGTCGGTCAGCGAACGCGCCTGCTGATAGCGCCAGTGGGTGCCGATCAGGTCGCTGTCGTTGACATAGGCGTCATAGACGTTCTCGCCCGACTGCATCTGGGTCTGCAGCTTCTCGACCACGTCGCCCTCGCCGATCAGGTCATGGGTGATGTTGATGCCGGTGATGGCGCTGAAGGCCGGGGCCAGCACCTTGGATTCGTATTCATGGGTGGTGATGGTTTCCGACACCACGTTGATGTTCATCCCCGCGAAGGGCGCTGCCGCGTCGATGAACCATTGCATCTCGGCCTCCTGCTCCTCGCGGGTCAGGGTCGAGTTGTCGATCTCGGCGTCGAGAAAGGCCTTGGCCTCCTCGATCCCGGCCTGGGCGCCGGTCACCATCAGCGCAAGCGCCATGGCGGTCGTCAGGTGCAGTTTCATGGTCTTCCTCCCGTTGAATGCCGGTGTTTCCCGGCGGTTGTCATACCCAGCGGAACACCGCTGCGGCATAGGCCAGCGCGACGGCCAGGCCGCCCCAGACCGGCGTGCCCATCACCCCGAGCCAGGTCAGGCAGATGAAGGCCGAGCCGAGCAGGCTGATGAACAGCCGGTCGCCGCGCGTGGTGGTGATGCCCAGAACGCCCCTGCGCGGCGTCTCGGGAAAGCGGATCGCGGCCCAGGTGAACAGGATCAGGAGCCCCGCGATGATGGTGAAGAACAGCGCCGCCGGAAAGGTCCAGGCCATCCAGCCGCCGGGATCGAGGCTGCCGGTCCAGTCGCGCGCCTCGTCGCGCATCGGCACCCGCGTGGTCAGCCAGGCAAGGACGCCGAGCCAAAGCAGGCCTGCGAGCGCGAAGCCGATGGAGATGGATCTGCGCATCAGACGCGCCCCCCTTGCGTCCCGCGACGGCCGGGGGCGCTGCCCCCGGACCCCCGGGATATTGGCACACAGAAGATCGGGCGGCGGCGCATCACACCCGTCCCAGGGCGAAGCCCTTGGCGATGTAGTTGCGCACGAACCAGATCACGAGCGCACCCGGAATGATCGTCAGGATGCCCGCCGCCGCCAGCACCCCCCAGTCAAGGCCCGAGGCGCTGACCGTGCGGGTCATCGTCGCCGCGATCGGCTTGGCGTTGACCGAGGTCAGCGTGCGCGACAGCAGCAGTTCGACCCAGGAGAACATGAAGCAGAAGAAGGCCGCCACGCCGATGCCCGAGGCGATCAGCGGCATGAAGATGCGCACGAAGAAGCGCGGGAAGGAATAGCCGTCGATATAGGCGGTCTCGTCGATCTCGCGCGGGACGCCCGACATGAAGCCTTCCAGGATCCACACCGCCAGGGGCACGTTGAAGAGGCAATGCGCCAGCGCCACCGCGATATGCGTGTCGAACAGCCCGATCGAGGAATAGAGCTGGAAGAAGGGCAGCGCGAAGACCGCGGCCGGGGCCATGCGGTTGGTCAGCAGCCAGAAGAACAGGTGCTTGTCGCCCAGGAAGCGATAGCGCGAGAAGGCATAGGCCGCCGGCAGCGCCACGGTGATCGAGATGGCCGTGTTCATCACCACATAGGTCAGGCTGTTCACATAGCCCATGTACCAGCTGGGATCGGTCAGGATGGTGCGGTAGTTGTCCAGCGTCGGGTTCTGCGGCCAGAGGCTGAACACGCCCAGGATCTCGCGGTTGGTCTTCAGGCTCATGTTCAGCAGCCAGTAGATCGGCAGCATAAGGAACAGCAGGTAGACCGCCATCACCAGCGCCGAGCCCCGGCCTTTCGATTCGGCGACAGCGGCCATTACAGCGCCTCCCCTTCCTTTGTCATGACGGTATAGAAGACGAACGAGATCAGCAGGATCACCAGGAAGTAGATCAGGCTGAAGGCCGCCGCCGGGCCGAGGTCGAACTGGCCCACCGCCATCTTGACGAGGTCGATCGACAGGAAGGTGGTGGCGTTGCCCGGCCCGCCTCCGGTCAGCACGAAGGGCTCGGTATAGATCATGAAGCTGTCCATGAAGCGCAGCAGCACGGCGATCAGCAGCACCCCCTGCATCTTCGGCAGCTCGATATAGCGGAACACCTTCCAGCGGCTTGCCTGGTCGATGCGGGCGGCCTGGTAATAGGCGTCGGGGATGGATTGCAGCCCGGCATAGCACAGCAGCGCGACCAGGCTGGTCCAGTGCCAGACATCCATCACGATGATGGTGATCCAGGCCGCGACCGGGTCGTTGACGTAGTTGTAGCTGACGCCCAGCTTGGTCAGCGTATAGCCCAGCAGGCCGATATCGACCCGGCCGAAGACCTGCCAGATGGTGCCGACCACGTTCCACGGGATCAGCAGCGGCAGCGCCATCACGACGAGGCAGAAGGACGCCCAAACGCCCTTCTTGGGCATGTTCAGCGCGATGAAGATGCCCAGCGGGATCTCGATCGCGAGGATGGTGGCCGAGAAGATGATCTGCCGGCCCAGCGCGGCGCGGATCCGGTCGGAATGGATCACCTCCTCGAACCATTCCAGACCGGCCCAGAAGAACTGGTTGTTGCCGAAGGTGTCCTGCAGCGAATAGTTCACCACCGTCATCAGCGGAAGGATCGCCGAGAAGGCGACCAGCGCCAGCACCGGCAGCACCAGGAACCAGGCACGGTTGTTGACGGGTTTGTCCATCAGGCGGCCCTTTCGCGTCGGGCGGGATCGACCCGCCAGTCATCACGGTAGACATGCAGATGCGCGGGATCGGGCACCACCCGGTCGGCATCCGCAGGCAGCGGCTGGCTTTCGGGCACCACCACGTTCACCTCGGTGCCGTCCACCTGCCCGCGCACGATGCGGTGGTGGCCGACATCCTCGATGCGGCGGATGGTGAAGGGCAGCCCCTCGTCGCCGGTGCCGAGGCGCAGGAATTCCGGGCGGATGCCGATCTGGGTGCGGCCGTCCAGCGGGCCATAGCCCTGCGCCAGCGTGATCCGCGCGCCGGCGACATGGGCGGTGGCGCCCTCGATCCGGGCCTCCAGCAGGTTCATGCCGGGCGAGCCGATGAAATAGCCCACGAAGGTATGTTCCGGCGCCTCGAACAGCGCCTGCGGGGTGCCGGCCTGCACGACCCGGCCGTCATACATCACCACCACCTGATCGGCGAAGGTCAGCGCCTCGGTCTGGTCATGGGTCACATAGATCATCGTGTGGCCGAACCGCCGGTGCAGGTCCTTCAATTGGGTCCGCAATTCCCATTTCATGTGCGGGTCGATGACGGTCAGCGGTTCGTCGAAGAGGATCGCGTTCACGTCCTGCCGGACCATGCCGCGGCCCAGGCTGATCTTCTGCTTGGCGTCGGCGGTCAGCCCGCGGGCGCGGCGGTCCAGCGTCGCGGACATGCCGATCATCTCGGCCACCTCGGCGACGCGGGCGGCGATCTGGTCGGCGGGCAGGCCGCGGTTCTTCAGCGGAAACGCCAGGTTGTCGCGCACCGACATGGTGTCGTAGACGACCGGGAACTGGAACACCTGCGCGATGTTGCGTTCCAGCGTGGGCAGGGCGGTCACGTCACGCTCGCCGAACAGGATGCGCCCCTGCGAGGGCACCAGCAGCCCCGAGATGATGTTCAGCAGCGTCGACTTTCCGCAGCCGGAACTGCCCAGCAGCGCATAGGCGCCGCCATCCTGCCAGACCATGTCCATCGGCTTCAGCGCCCAGTCGTCGTCCTTCGACGGGTTCGGCAGATAGCTGTGCGCCAGGTTTTCAAGGGTGATCCGGGTCATGGGGTCCTCCGCCGCATCAGGCCGCCGCCGCATAGGGCGCGGTGCGGGCAAGCCGGCCGTCGGTGGTGAACAGATAGACATGCGCCGGGTCCAGCCAGACGGTCAGTTGCTGGCCGTGATCGCGCCGGTGGACGCCATCGACCAGCCCGACCCAGCGATCCGGGCCGTGGCGCAGATGCAGGAAGGTGCGGGCGCCGGTGATCTCGGTCGTGTCGAGGATCGCCGACAGCGGCACCGCCCCCGGTGTTTCGGACAGCGACAGATGCGCGGGGCGGAAGCCGGCCACATAATCGCCATCGGCCAGCCCGCCCGCCTCCCACTGCGCCGCGTGGATGCCCGCCCGCCCCGCCGCCAGCGTGACCGTCGTGAAGTTCATCGGCGGGTCGCTGAAGACCCGCGCGGTGGTGGCGTCCTGCGGCGCGCGATAGACCGCGGGGGTCGGCCCGAACTGCGTCACCCGGCCTTCCCACAACGTCGCGGTATGGCCGCCCAGCAGCAGGGCTTCCTCGGGCTCGGTGGTGGCATAGACGAAGATCGCGCCCGATTCCTCGAAGATGCGGGGGATTTCGGCGCGCAATTCCTCGCGCAGCTTGTAGTCCAGATTGGCCAGCGGCTCGTCCAGCAGCACCAGCCCGGCGCCCTTGACCAGCGCGCGGGCCAGCGCGCAGCGCTGTTGCTGTCCGCCCGACAGTTCCAGCGGCCGGCGATCCAGCATCGGCGTCAGCCGCATCATCTCGGCGGTTTCGTGCACGCGGCGGTCGATCTCGTCACGGGGCACGCCCATCAGCCGCAGCGGCGAGGCGATGTTGTCGCGCACGCTCATCGAGGGGTAGTTGATGAACTGCTGATAGACCATCGCCACCTTGCGGTCCTGCACGCGCTGGTCGGTGACATCGGCGCCGTTCCAGATGACCCGGCCCGCGGTCGGCTTGTCCAGCCCCGCCATCAGCCGCATCAGCGTGGTCTTGCCGGCCAGCGTCGGGCCCAACAGCACGTTCATGCTGCCCGGTTGCAGGGTCAGGTCGGTGGGATGGATCTGCACCCGCCCGCCGACCGATTTCGTGATGCCGCGCAACTCAAGGCTCATGCGGCGTGCCTCTTCTGGCTCATCCAGCTCTCCAACTCGTCGATCTGGGCGGCGCCCAGGCGCAGGCCCAGCTTGCTGCGCCGCCAGACGACATCATCGGCATGGCGGGCGAATTCATGCGCCATCAGCCAGGCGACCTCGGCCTCGGTCAGCGTGGCGCCGAAATCGCGGCCCAGATCGGCGGCGCTGGCGGCACGGCCCAGCATGGCGCGGGCATCGGTGCCATAGGCGCGCACCAGCCGCCGCGCCCAGGCGGGCGTCAGGAAGGGGTAATCGGCCCGCAGCCCCGCGATCAGCGCGGGCACGCCATCGACCGCGAAATCGCCGCCCGGCAGCGGCACCCCGACCGTCCAGCCCGGCCCGGCCTGCGCAAAATGCGGCGCCAGCTTTTCCAGCGCATGTTCGGCCAGCCGCCGATAGGTGGTGATCTTGCCGCCAAAGACGTTCAGGCAGACCGGCCCCGCGCCATCGCCGCCAAGATCGGGCGACAGCACGTAATCGCGCGTCGCGGCGGTGGCCGATTTGGCGCCGTCGTCATAGAGCGGCCTGACCCCGGAATAGGTCCACACGATCTGGTCGCGGCTGACCGGCCGGGCGAAATAATCCGAGGCAAAGCGGCACAGGTAGTCCTGTTCCTCGGCGGTGCATTCGGCCTCCAGCGGGCTGCCCTGATGGTCGCGGTCGGTGGTGCCGATCAGGGTGAAATCGCCCTCGTAGGGGATCGCGAAGATGATCCGGCCATCGGCGCCCTGGAAGAAATAGGCCTTGTCGTGATCGTAAAGCCTGGGCACGACGATATGGCTGCCGCGCACCAGCCGCACCGTCTCGCGGCTGTCCAGATGGGCCACGTCGCGGATCACCCGGCCGACCCAGGGCCCGCCGGCATTGACCAGCGCGCGGGCCGTGAACTGCCGCCCATCCTCCAGCGTCACCCGCCACAGCCCGCCCGTGCGCGCGGCCTCGGCGACCTTGGCGCCGACCATGATCGCGGCCCCGCGCTGCGCCGCATCGCGCGCGTTCAGCGCCACCAGCCGCGCGTCGTCGACCCAGCAATCGCTGTATTCATAGGCTTTTTTCAGGCGGTCCTTCAGCGGTGCCCCCTCGGGCGTGCCCACCAGCGACAGCGACCGCGTGCCGGGCAGGATTCGGCGCCCGCCCAGATTGTCGTAAAGGAACAGCCCCGCCCGGATCAGGAAGTTCGGCCGGTGCCCCTTGTTCCAGGGCATCACCATCGCCAGCGCCTTGCTGACCGGGGTGTCGGATTCGAAGGTCATCTTGGGGTCCAGCGGCAGCACGAAGCGCATCGGCCAGCTGATATGCGGCATTGCCCGCAGCAGCACCTCGCGTTCCTTCAGCGCCTCGCGGACCAGCCGGATTTCCAGATATTCCAGATAGCGCAGCCCGCCATGGAACAGCTTGGTGGAACTGGAACTGGTCGCCTGCGCCAGGTCGCCCATCTCGGCCAGCCGCACCGACAGGCCGCGACCCGCCGCGTCCCGCGCGATGCCGCAGCCATTGATGCCGCCACCGATGATGAAGAGGTCGGTTGTCTCCGACATGCGCTCCTCCCAAAGCTGGGGGCATCAAACGACGCGGTTCGGGCATCTGTCAACGAAGATTTTCGCAGATGTGCGTTTTTATTCGCATTGACAAGAAACGCGCATGGGGTTTCGCTGGTCGCCAAAGGGGAGGGCGGCGATGGCATTGAACATCCGCCAGATGGAGATCCTGGACCTGGCCCGTGCCACCGGCCGCGTCGGCGTCGAGGAACTGGCCGAACGCTTTGACGTGACCTTGCAGACCATCCGCCGCGATCTGGGCGAGCTGGCCGATCAGGGGATGCTGGACCGGGTGCATGGCGGCGCGGTGATGCGGTCCGGCGTCAGCAATATCGGCTATGACGAACGCCGGCGCATGAACGAGGATGCCAAGGCCGCCATCGCGCGGGCCTGCGCGGCCGAGATCCCCGACAATTCCTCGATCATCATCAATCTGGGCACCACGACCGAGGCCGTCGCCCGCGAGTTGCTGGGCCACCGCAACCTGACGGTCATCACCAACAACATGAACGTGGCCAATATCCTTGTGGCCAATGACAGCTGCGAGATCATGGTGGCGGGCGGCGCGCTGCGCCGGTCGGATGGCGGGCTGGTCGGTGACCTGACCACCGAATTCATGGCCCAGTTCAAGCCCGATTTCGGCATCATCGGCACCTCGGCGCTGGATGCCGACGGCGATCTGCTGGATTTCGACATGGCCGAGGTGCGGGTCAGCCGCGCCATCGCCTCGCTGGCGCGCAAGACCTATCTGGTCACCGACATCAGCAAGCTGGAACGCTCGGCGCCGGTACGGATCATCTCGATGGCCGATCTGGACACGGTGTTCGTCGACAAGCCGCTGCCGAAAGCCCTGACCCGCAAATGCGCCGAATGGAAGACCCGCGTGATCCTGGCCGGCTGACCGGCGCGCAGGCCGCGCAACGTTCGCAAGCGGTGTACAGCCTGTGCACATCCGGTGTCTTGTCGGTGCACGCCCTGTGACGGCGAAAACCCCTGCGATTGCTGGCCGGAACAGCGTCGGGGGCAAGGGTGGCGTTGCGCGGTGCCGCCCAGCAACGCCCGCCCCTGTTGCGGGCCTAATCGGCGGGCTTCAGCAACGCCGCCAGCGCCGCGATCTCGGCCGCGCCGGCGGTCTGGACCAGCCGCTCCAGCGCCCGGAAATGCGCGAGAACGGCGCGGCCGCTGTCGGTCAGCACCGCCCCGCCGCCGCCCGTCCCGCCACGGCTGCTGTCCACCACCGGCTGCGCGAAGGCGCGGTTCATGTCCTCGACCAGCGACCAGGCGCGCTTGTAGCTCATCCCCATCTCGCGCCCCGCGGCCGAGATCGAGCCGGCGCGGTCGATCCGTTCCAGCAGCTCGGCCTTGCCCGGCCCGAGGATCAGCGGCGTGTCGTATTCCAGCCTCAGCTTGAGGCGCGGCCCGCTCATCGCCGCACCGGCATCTTGCCGTCCAGCGCCTGCACCAGCAGTGCGGCGCGGCGCCGGTGCATCATCTCGTGCGTGCAGGCCGCGGCCTGCGCGCGGGCGCCCGGCGACAGCGCCCGCAGCCGGCCGGGCGTCAGCCCGGGATCGCCCAGGCAGTCGGCCAGCGCTGCCGCATCGCCCCGCGTCACGAACAGCGCGTTGACGCCCCCGGTCGCCACCTCGCGATTGCCGGGCGTGTCCGAGGCGATCACCGGCACGCCCTGCGAAAAGGCGTCCAGGATCACCCGGGGCTGTTCGTCGCCGGTCGTCGGCACCAGCGCGGCGTGATAGCCGCGCAGCAGCGGCAGGAACTCGGTCGCATAGGCCACCTCGCGCAACATCGTGACGCGCAGGTTCCGGGCGCTGGCCGCGAAGGCCGCGACCGCCCCGGCCATCGCGCCGCTGCCGACCACGTCAAGCCGCAGCGTGGCAACGCGATCCTCCAGCATCTGCAGGGCCTTCAGCACGACCCCGGTGCCCTTCTCCTCGGTCAGCCGCGATGCCAGCAGCAGCCGCAGGTCGTCCGGCTTGGCCTGCCACAGCGCCTCCAGCCGGTCCTCGGGCACCACGTCCTCGCGCCTGATCCACGAGGCCGGCGTCACCGCCGAGATCCCGCCCGCGCCCACCGGCATCGAATCGGCATAGGCCTGCTGGGTATAGAAGGCCAGCGCTGCGCGCGATGCCGACCAGCGGGCCAGCCGCTCGGTCGCCGCCGCCTCAAGCCGCCAGCGCGGCCCGGCCCGCACGCCTTCGGGGATGCGCCAGAACGCGCTTTCGATGTTGATGACAAGTGGCAGCCCGCGGCGCACCGTCATCGGGTTCAGCAGAAGGCCGGGCGGCATCGGCCATCCGGCCACGCCGCTATGGACCACATCGGCCTGCGCCAGCGCCCGGCGCATGGCCCGGATCATGCCGGGCAGGGCGCCGGGCAGCTGACGGCGCCCGCCCAGCATCGGGCCGGTCTCGAGGAAGTCGATGCGCTGGCCCGGCGGCGCCTCGACCGGCAGCATCGGCTCGTCCCCGGTCGTGTCCACATGCGCCGCCAGCACCAGCATGTCGGGGATGTAGTCCAGATGCATCATCAGGTCGCGATGCCACAGATGGCCGACATGCACCCGGCCCTGCGCGTCGCGGTGGAACGGCACCAGCGAACTCATCAGATAGCGTCGTCCGCTCAGCAGGGCGCGGCAGGCAGCGATGTCGTCATGCATGGGTTCTGCCCGGCGATTGTTGTCCGGCAAGGATAGGGTCATCGGCCCGCCGCCGCAATTTCCGCGAGGCCCGCGTCGCGCTTTTCGCACGGCGGTGGCGCTAACCCGTGTTGCGAGGGCGGGGCGGGCGGCTATGATCCGGCAGAGTTCAACCGGGTTGGGGGGGTAGTCATGGCCGCGGACGACATCGTCATTCTGTCAGGGGCGCGCACGGCGATCGGCGCGTTCGGGGGCAGCCTTGCCGCCATCCCGCCGATCGCACTGGCCGCCACGGTGACCCGGGCCGCGCTGGAACGCGCCGGGGTCGCGCCCGACCGGATCGGGCAGGTGGTGTTCGGCCATGTCATCAACACCGAGCCGCGCGACATGTATCTGAGCCGCGCCGCCATGCTGGAGGCGGGCATCCCCTACACCACCCCCGCGCTGAACCTGAACCGGCTGTGCGGATCAGGCGCGCAGGCAATCGTCACCGCGGCGCAGACGCTGATGCTGGGCGATGCCGATTTCGCCGTCGCGGGCGGCGCCGAAAGCATGAGCCGGGCGCCCTACGCCGTGCCCTCGGCGCGGTTCGGCGCCAAGATGGGCGACCAGAAGATGCTGGACATGATGACCGGCGCTCTGACCTGCCCGATGGGCACCGGCCATATGGGCGTCACCGCCGAGAATGTCGCCGCCGAACATGACATCAGCCGGCAGGCACAGGACGCCTTCGCGCTGGAATCGCAGCGCCGGGCGGCCGCGGCCATCGCGGCGGGGCATTTCCGCGACCAGATCGTGCCCGTCGAGATCAAGTCCCGAAAGGGGCCGGCCATGTTCGACACCGACGAACACCCCAAGGAAACCTCGCTGGACAAGCTGGCCGGGCTGAAGGCGGTGTTCAGGAAGGACGGCTCGGTGACGGCCGGCAATGCCAGCGGCATCAATGACGGCGCGGCGGCGCTGGTGCTTGCGCGGGCCGGCGCGGCCGAACGGGCCGGGCTCGCGCCGAGGGCGCGCATCCTCGGCTATGCCGTCGCCGGCGTGCGGCCAGAGGTGATGGGCATCGGCCCGGTGCCGGCGGTCGAACTGCTGATGCAGCGGACCGGGCTGAGCGTCGGCGAATTCGACGTGATCGAATCGAACGAGGCCTTTGCGGCGCAGGCCCTGGCCGTCAACAAGGGGCTGGGCCTCGATCCCGCGAAGGTCAATCCGAATGGCGGCGCCATCGCGCTTGGCCACCCGGTCGGCGCGACGGGCGCGATCCTGACGGTGAAGGCGCTGCACGAGCTTGAACGCACCGGCGGCCGGACGGCGCTGGTGACCATGTGCATCGGCGGCGGGCAGGGCATCGCGCTGGCGATCCGGCGCGACTGATCCCGGCCCGACGAACCCGATGCGAGGGCGCCTGCGCTGGCCGGGCGCCCCCCGGCTTGGTTCGCGGCGCTGCGCGGGAACTGGGCATAGAATCGCCGGTTGGGCGGCCTCGGGGCATCAGCCCCGGCATATCCGCCAAGATGTGTCTTGCATTTGGTCAATTTGCCCGGCATTCCGTGGCGCGAGTGGCGGGAATTGGGCCGCGAGCTGGCGACGAGCGCGTGCCGCCAGCGGGCAGCAGGTTATTTGGGGTGATTTCACGGGCTATCAGCAATTCTGGGGTGTGGTCGTCGATACGCCGACCGCATCGAACAGCGATCTTGGCGGAACCAGCATCGCCGCGCCGAATTTCGACTTTGATCTCTACTGGGTGGACGAACCCGCCAATGGCGGCAGCCCGAACCACATCTATGACAATGACCTGTCCGACACGGCCGGGGGCGTGGACGACACTACCGGCCAGCCGGGAGAGGGTGTGGCCGACAGCGATGGCGGCCCGGTCGTCGGCATGGCCGAGATCGGTGTGTTCCGCGGCGCGACCGTCGAGCTGGCCAGCGGCGACACCGTCGAGGTTGACATCTACGCCTTCCGGCTTGAGGACGGCCGGACCGTGCTGCGGGTCGATGACAACGTCATGGGCGGCGTGCGCAGCGCCGGCATCCAGCCCAGCGACGTGACGAGCGTCACCCTGCCGACCGATTACGAACAGCTGACCAGCATCGATTCGACCGAGTTCGACAAGAACTTCCAGCTGATCTGCTTTGCCGACGGCACCCTGATCGAGACCGCCGACGGCCCCGTCGCGGTCGAGGATCTGCGTCCTGGCATGATGATCCGCACCGCCGATCACGGCTATCGCCCGCTGCGGTTGGCGCTTCACCGGACCATCGGCAGCGCCCTGCAGATGCAGAACGACCGGATGCGCCCGGTGCGGATCAGCGCCGGCGCGCTTGGCGACGGGCTGCCGCTGCGCGACCTGCGCGTGTCGCGCCAGCATCGCGTGCTGGTGTCGTCGCAGATCTGCCAGCGCATGTTCGGCACCCGCGAGGTTCTGGTGCCGGCGATCCGCCTGACCGACCTGCCGGGCGTGTTCGTCGAGGACAGCCTGGAGGAGGTGACCTTCTACCACCTGGTCCTTGATCGCCACGAGGTGCTGTTTGCAGAGGGCGTTGCCGCCGAAAGCCTGTTCCTGGGCGAAGGCGCTCTGGATGGCCTGACCGAGGAGGCGCGAGAGGAACTGCTGACCCTGTTCCCGAATGCCCTCGAGGACGCGGCCTGCGCCGTGCCGGCCCGCCCGGTGCCCGCAGGCGGCCGGATCCGCCGGCTGATCGCGCGCCATGGCAAGGCACAGATGCCGCTGGTCTCGACCCGGCACTGACAGGGCGGCCCGCGGGCCGCAGCAGGAACCCGACAGGGCGCGGCACCGGCCGCGCCCTTTTGCGATTCTGCCGGCGGCAGGACGATTGCCCGGCGCAGGCAGGGCAGATCGCGTTGCCGTTGCGGCACCCTAACAAAGATCAGTCGATTTCTGGTTAACTGCCTGTATTTAAGAACAGGTTTACCCGTTCCCAGGTTGACCCCAGCCGCCAATACCCTGTTCAAATCGGAACGCTCTGACACCCCTTCATGCGGGACGTGCCGGGGCGCTTTTCCGGGTAAGGCCATGCCCGCGCATGGCGATGGTGCAGAAGGAACGAAACATGGGGTATGTGCCGACCTGGGGTGTGATCGCGCCCACGCAGGTGACCTCGAACGTGGAACTTGCGGGCGTCACGATGGCCCCGCCGACCTATGACCACAGCCTGTTCATCGTGGATGATCCCGCGAATGGCGGACAGTCCGGCCATCTCTATGACAATGACTTGCTGGCCTCGACCGGCGGTCCCGACACCACCACCGGCCAGCTGAACGAGGGGTTTGCCGACACCGACGGCGGCCCGGTCATCGGCATCGCGGAAATCGGCTATTTCGGCAACAGCACCGTGCAGCTGCAGAACGGCGGGTCGATCACCGTGCCGATCTATGCCTTCCGCCTCGAGGATGGGCGCACCATCCTGCGCGTCCATGACTTCGACCTGGCCGGGTTCAACAATGCCGGGCTGGCCCGCAACGACATCGCCAGCATCACCCTGGGCGGGGCGCAGGACTACCAGACGCTGTCCAGTGTCGAATCGTTCCGCTTCGACCTGCCCTTCGCGATGATCTGCTTTGCCGACGGCACCCTGATCGACACGGCCGACGGCCCGGTGGCTGTCGAGGATCTGCGCCCCGGCGTGTTGGTCCGCACCGCCGATCACGGATATCAGCCGCTGCGCCTCGCGCTGAGCCGGCTGGTCGACGCTGACTGGCAGGCCCGCAACGACCGGCTGCGGCCCGTTCGTATCAGCGCCGGCGCTCTGGGCGACCGCCTTCCCCGGCAGGATCTGCGCGTCTCGCGCCAGCATCGGATGCTGCTGTCCTCGCCGATCTGCGAGCGGATGTTCGGCGCCCGCGAGGTGCTGGTGCCGGCGATCCGCCTGACCGACCTGCCCGGCATCTATGTCGAGGACGGGACAGCCTCGCTGAGCTATTTCCATCTGGTGTTCGACCGCCACGAGGTGGTCTTTGCCAACGGCGCGGCGTCGGAAAGCTTTTTCATCGGCCGGCAGGCGCTGCAAAGCCTGACGCCGGAGGCCCTGGCCGAATTGCTGACGCTGTTTCCCGATGCGGTCGAGCGGTGCGAGATCGCGCGGCCGGCGCGTCCGATCCCCGAGGGCGGTCGGGTCCGCAGCCTGGTGGCGCGGCATGTCCGGTCGGGCAAGCCGATGGTCGAGCCGCGCCTCTAGGGGCGCGGGACGGCGCGGTGCCGCTTGCCGCGGGCGCTGCACCGGAAACGGGAACGGGCCGTCCAGATCAGACGGCCCGCGAGATCCACGGAGATGGTCCGGTTAGGGATGGATAGAATCCGTCCGGTCCCAATCAGGGGTTACGACCCCAGGGGCTGCCCTCAGGCCACGGCCCCCCTGACTGTTCCGACACCTCTCTCCAATATCACTCTCGACACTGGACCACCTCCTTTCAATAAGTTGCCGTTGCAAGGAAAGCCTGCCACAGATCGGCGATCTGTCAATCAGATTTCTCTGCGAACTCGCAACAAATTGCGCACGATGATGCGGAAGGGCACAAGGGCAAGTAGGGCCAGACAGAGTTTGACCAGCCAATCGGCAAATGCCAGCGAAACCCACAGCATGGTGACCGGCCCGTAGCCAAGCAGCGGAACCGCCTCGTTCGCCCAGCCCGTATTGGCGTCCGCAGGCAGCCAGGCGGCGAAGGCGATCGCGAAGAACAGCGCCGTGTCCAGCGCCGATCCCAGCAGGGTCGAGGCCAGCGGCGCGACCCACCAGCGGCGCTGGCGCAGCCGGTCGAAGATCGCCACGTCCAGCATCTGCGCGGTCAGGAAGGCAAGACCCGAGGCGGTGGCGATCCGCAGCGTCGTCTTGTCGAGTCCGGCGGCGATCAGCGAGCAGGCGACACCGACCAGGAAGCCCGACAGGACCACACGCCGTGCGGCGGCCGCGCCATGGACGCGGTTCATCACATCGGTCACGAGGAAGGCGAAGGGATAGGTGAAGGCGCCCCAGGTCAGCCAGTCTCCGATCACGAACTGCACGAGGATGTTAGAGGCCACCACAATGGCGGCCATGGCAAGGATGCCAGGCAGGTAGCGGGTCATGCGATCATTTTCCGTTTTACAAGGTCGCGGAACAACTCGGCCCCGCCAGCGGCAGGACAGCGGCGCGCATACGCGCAACCGGCCGGGCTTGTCAATCGCGGCTTTCTCAGTCGCGCAGGCGGTATTCGACCAGTTCGGTGCGCTGCACGATCAGGAAATTGTCGTCCGAGATCAATGTCAGCCGGATGCCCTGCCCGTCATGCCAGACCGAAAGCCCTTCCAGATTGTCATATTGCAGGGGCTGCGTCTCCAGCAGGATTTCCTCGTCGCGCGGGCCGTCCTCGGTCAGCCGCATCCGCCTGACGCGCGAGGAAAAGCCCAGCAGGCCGTGGAAGTCGCGCTCGAGCAGGTAGAGATAGCCGTCCGGGCCGAAATCCGCGCCGACCGCCAGCCAGCGCGGATCGCGCCGCAGATGGGTCATCGTGCGCCACGTCTCGTCCGCGAAACGCAGGACCGGAAAGGGCCGGCTTTCGCGCCCAGACTTTTCCGGCAGCGCGATGAGGCTGCCGTCATCGCGGATCGCCAGTGCCTCGAGGCCGGCATTGACGCGCATTCCGGGCAGGTCCGGAGGACGGGGCTGGCGGCGCGCCGGGGCATCGGGATCGTCATAGGAGGCCAGCCGGTCCAGCCCCTCGAAGCTGACCCAGATGCGGCCGTCCGCGCCGATCGCCAGCCCCTCGCTGTCGCCGAGATAGCCGGGCTTCAGCGGCTCGCCCTTGCTGTCTTTCAGATGCGCGCGGCCGGCGATGTTCATGCCCCGCAGCCGGCCCTGCTCGTCCCGGTCGATGCTGCCCCAATACAGCCAGGCCCGGTCGCTGAGCACGTGGAAGCCGCGCCCGTCGGCCGAGATCTCGATCCCCGAGAAGCCGCCAAAGCTTGGCTCGTCACCGCGCCAGACATAGGTGCCGACATAATCGAGCGTCGCCGCCGGCGCAGCGGCGCCGACCGCGGCAAGGCAGGTCGACAGGGCCGCGATCAGCGCGCGGCGGCGACGTTTCGGCACTGGGAGGGCAATTCGCTGAGGCGGAAGGTGCGCGGGTGGCGATAATTCGGATCGGCGGGGACCGGCTTGACGCGGCTGGGGTCGATACGGTTGCGGACCCACTCGGCCGCCTCGGCGCAGCCGTCGCCCGCCGGCGGCGGGTCCTGCCGCTCGCAGATCGAGCCGCGGGGGCAGGCCATGCGGACATGGAAGTGATAATTGTGCGCGTTGATCGGTCGGATCTTGCGGAGCCAGGACCGATCGCCACGCTCGGCCTGACACATCGCGACCTTGGCCACCGGATCGACGAGGATCCGTTCGATCCGCGGATCGCGGGCCGCTGCCCGCATGATCGACATGTGTCCGGGCGTCCAGTTGCCAGACAGCGCCACCCCGCGGCTGTCGGTGACCGAGACCGAGGACAGGCTTTCGCGCTGCGCCGGCGTCAGGTTCAGGGAGGGGGGCGGCAGCATCCAGACATCGGCATCCAGCCCCATCTGGTGACTGGCATGACCCGAGGTCATCGGCCCGCCGCGCGGCTGGCTGATGTCGCCGATGTAAAGCCCGCGCCACCCCGCCTGCTGGGCGGCCTGCGACAGCCCGACGAGGAAGTTGATGAGGTCGGGATGGCCCCAGTTGCGGTTACGCGACAGCCGCATCGCCTGCCAGCTGGGCCCGGATTCGGGCAGCTGAACGAAGCCCTGACCGCAGCCCTTCGAATAGAAGCCGACGGCGACCGCCGGCCCCTGCGACGCGGCCCGGAACGAGCCGAACACGTCCTTGGCAAGCGGATCGGACTGCGCCGGCAGGGCCAGGCCGGCCATGATGGCGGCGGCGGTCAGGATTTTGCGGATCACTGCGGGACCTCTCCTTCGGGTTTGACCCAAGCTAGCAGAACCAGCGCCAGAAGAAACATCACGATCAACGGAGAGATGCCGACGCGCTGGTTGCCGGTCAGGTCGGTGACGGTGGCGATCAGGAAAGGCGCAAGGAAGGCGGTGGCCTTGCCCGACAAGGCATAGAGGCCGAAGCCCTCGGTGGCGCGATCCTCGCTGGTGTGGCGTACCATCATCGTGCGGCTGGCCGCCTGCAGCGCGCCGCCCGCGCCGCCGATCAGGGCGCCGCAGACAAAGAAGGTCACATCCGGCAGGCCAAGGTTCCCCAGCAGCGCGCGGTCGGGGATGGCCATGCCGAACAGGCTGGTGCGATCCATGCCGACCAGCACGACACAGACCGCCATCAGCACCAGCGTGCAGGCCACGATCACCGGCCGCGGCCCCCAGCGCCGGTCGGCCCGCCCGCCCAGCCAGCTGATGAGGGCCGCCGAAATCGCGCTGACCACGCCGAAGACCCCCGCGAGGAACACCGGCCAGCCCAGCACCGTGCCCGCATAGACCCCGCCAAATCCGTAAAGCGCGTTCAGCGCGTCCCGCGACAGCATCGAGGACAGCAGCCAGCCGGCGAGACTGCGGCGATGGCGAAGGCTGCGGATCAACGCCCCGAGATCGCGCAATGCAAGGCCGATACGGATCGGCTGGCGCGGCCCGCGCGGTTCGCGCACCCACAGGAAGAACGGCAGCATGAAGACGGCATACCAGATGGCGACGAAGGGGCCGACGAAGCGCGTGCCCTCGCGCTGATCGGGGTCGAGGCCGAGGATCGGCGCGATGCCCAGCAGGGTACGCCCGTTCGGGGTCTCCTGGAACAGCGCCAGCATGATCGCCAGCGCCGCCACCCCGCCCAGATAGCCGAAGGCGTAGCCCGATCCCGACAGCCGCCCGATCTCGGCGCGCGGGGCGAGGCCGGGCAGCATGGCGTTGGTGAAGATGGTGGCAAACTCGACCCCGATCAGGCCGATGCCGAACAGCGTCACCGCGCGGATCAGCGCCGGCTGGTCGGGTGTCAGCATCCACAAGCCGGCAGCGCCGATCACATAGAAAACCGAGAACAGCCAGACCCAGGGCAGCCTGCGCCCCGATGTGTCGGCGATCGCGCCCAGCACCGGGGCCAGCAGCGCGATGAGGATGCCCGCGACCGACAGCCCATAGCCCCACAGCGCCTGCGCATTCGCGCCGGCCATGGCGCTGCTGTCGCCGAGCCCGATGAAATGACGCTTGGCGACCTCGGAGAAATAGACCGAGAAGATGAAGGTCAGCAGCAGCGTGTGATAGGGCTGGCTGGCCCAGTCGAAGAACCACCAGCCCCAGATCCGCCTGCGGTTCATGCCGATGCTCCTTGCCTGCGCCTGCCTCGGGCACATAAGGCCCGGGCGGGGTCAGGCTGGCAAGTGCGCTTTCGCGGCGGCTGGCACTTCCGGGGGCCAGGGTCGGGTGGCGTCGGCGGCGATCCAGCCTAGGACCCAGTCCGGCAGCGGCGGGCTGGCGGGATCGCGGCCGGCGGCCTCGGCCAGCCGCGCGGGCGGCACGATCCCGGCGGACGAGGTGATCGCGGCGCGCAGCAGCATGTGGTTGCAACACTCCGCGCCCTTCCACATCGACTGCTCGATATACAGGAAGCGATCGTCCCAGCCGATGATCTGCGAGATCATCGTGAAGCGGTCGAACATGCGGATCCTGCGGCGATAGCGCGTGGTGTTGCCGGCCACCGTCAGGCCCCAGCCCTGCCGCCGCAGCACCGGCACCAGCCCGCTGCGCGCCACCATCGGAATGCGGCCCAGGTCGAACAGGGTCAGGGTGCGGCCGTTGTTCAGCTCGATCCACGGGTCGAGATCCCAGGGCCAGCACAGATGCGTCGAGACATGCGCCTGCCCTGGCGCCAGCGCCGGCGCCCCGCGAACCTTGACCATTTCCTTCGCGAACCGGAACAGCGGATACATCGGATCTCCTCTTGCGTCGCTGCCTGCTGGGTGGCGGCGGGACTGGCCGGGGTCAACCGGGACGCAGCGGCATTCGGCTTGCACGCGGCGGTCGGCGCCGCCATACAGGGCGCGATTGCTGTGGCGAGGGAATGATGGGAACGCTGTACGAGGCCTTGCAACTTATCCTTCAGGTGGTGTGGTTCGTGATGATCGTCCACATCATCATGTCGTGGCTGATCAATTTCCAGGTGCTGAACCTGCGCCAGCCCCTCGTCGCGCAGATCTGGGACGGGCTGAACCGGCTGCTGGAACCGATCTACCGGCCGATCCGCAACATCCTTCCCAATACCGGCGGCCTTGATCTGGCGCCGCTGGTTGTGTTCATCGTCATCATCATCCTGCAACGCGCCCTGGCCAACAACGCCGGCTTCTTCTACGGCATGTGATGCCGAGGGACATGATCGCCGACGATCTTCTGCGACAGGTCTGGGGCTTCGACGGCTTCCGGCCCGGTCAGCACGAGATCGTCGAGACGGTCGCAGAGGGCCGCGACGTGCTGGCGATCATGCCCACGGGGGGCGGCAAGTCGCTGTGCTACCAGCTGCCCGCGCTGATGCGCGAGGGGGTGACGGTGGTCATCTCGCCGCTGATCGCGCTGATGCGCGACCAGGTGCGGGCGCTGCGCGAGGCCGGGGTGGCCGCAGGTGCGCTGACCAGCGGCAACACCCAGCAAGAAACCGATTCCGTGTTCGAGGCCCTGGGGCAGGGCGGGCTGAAGCTGCTTTACATGGCGCCCGAAAGGCTGGCCTCGGGCGGCACGCTGTCGCTGCTGCGCCGCGCGGGCGTCACCGCGATCGCCGTGGACGAGGCGCATTGCGTCAGCCAGTGGGGACATGATTTCCGGCCCGATTACCTGCGCATCGGCGATCTGAAGCGGGCCCTTGGCGTGCCGCTGGCTGCGTTTACCGCCACCGCCGACGCCGAGACACGGGCCGAGATCGTCGCCCGACTGTTCGATGGTTGCGAGCCGGCGACCTTCCTGCGCGGTTTCGACCGGCCCAACATCCGGCTTGCCTTCCAGCCCAAGGACAGCCCGCGCAACCAGCTGCTGGGCTTCGTGGCCGCGCGCCGCGGCCAGTCGGGCATCATCTATTGCGCCTCGCGCGCGCGCACCGAGACGCTGGCCGCCGCGCTGAACGATGAGGGCCACAGCGCCGTCGCCTATCATGGCGGGATGGAGGCCGCGCCGCGCCGCGAGGTCGAGGGGCGGTTCCAGCGCGAGGACGGCCTGATCGTGGTGGCGACCGTCGCCTTCGGCATGGGCATCGACAAGCCCGACATCCGCTGGGTGCTGCATGCCGACCTGCCGAAATCCATCGAGTCCTATTATCAGGAGATCGGCCGCGCCGGCCGCGACGGCGATCCGGCCGAGACGCTGACGCTGTACGGACCCGACGACATCCGCCTGCGCCGGACGCAGGTGGACGAGGGGCTGGCCGACAATGCCCGCAAGGGCGCCGATCACGCGCGGCTGAACGCGCTTCTGTGCCTGGCCGAGGCGACGGGCTGCCGCCGCCGGCGGCTGCTGGCCTATTTCGGCGAGGACATGGCCGAGGATTGCGGGAATTGCGACCTCTGCCTTGATCCGCCGCGCCTGTTCGACGCCACCGAGGCGGTGCGCAAGGCGCTGTCTGCGATGCTGCGCACCGGGGAACGGTTCGGGTCGGGGCATCTGATCGACCTGCTGACCGGCACCTCGACCGACAAGATCCGCGACCGCGGCCATGACCGCCTGCCGACCTTCGGGGTGGGGGGCGATCACAGCCGCGGGCAATGGCAGGCGATCTTCCGGCAGATGATGGGGCTGGACCTGTGCCGCCCAGACCCCGAACGCCACGGCGCCCTGTTCCTGACCGAAGCGGCGCATCCGGTCCTGCGCGGCGAGGCCGGCGTGACCCTGCGCCACGACACGACCCTGCGCCCGAAGCCCGCCAATGTGCTGCGCTCGCAGGTTCCCGAAGAGGACGAACCGCTGCTGTCGGCGCTGAAGGCCAGGCGCCGCGCGCTGGCCGAGGCGGCGCGGGTGCCTGCCTATGTAATCTTCCCCGACCGCACCCTGGCCGAAATGGCCACAAGGCGACCCGCCGATCTGGACCAGATGGCGCAGATCAACGGCGTCGGCGCGAAGAAGCTGGAAAGCTATGGTCGCGACTTCCTGGCGGTGATCGCCGGCGAACAGCCCGCGATGCATCCGCATCGCCGCGCCCTGGCCGGGAAGCCGGCGGGGCAGCTGTTCGACCGTCTCGTCGAACAGCAGAATGCCCTGCTGCGCGGCGAGGCCGGGACCGACAAGCCGCTGTCCTGCACGACCGCGCAGATCCGGCGGATCGCCGAGGCCCGCCCGCAGGATCGCGCGGCCCTCGCGCGGCATCTGGATGGTGCGCGGCTGGACCGCTTTGGCGACGCCTTTCTCGCCGCAATCTCAGAGACCCCCTGATCCGTCCGGCGCGGCACCGGCCAGGCCGTCACGCCGTTGTCATCGACGCGACCTGTAACGCCGGGCGCGTCACCGGCGTATGGTCATGGAAATGTGATGCGCGGCTGCGGCCCGGGATGCGTGACTATGCGTTGACGGGCCGCGTGCCGGGGAACCCACGGATCGGAGAGAAATGATGAAACTCAAATGGTCGGATGTGACGCCGAAGGCCGACTGGCTCAACCGGCGCAGCTTTCTTGCCGCGGGCGCCGCGCTGGCGGTGGCGCCGGCCCATGCGCTGACCGGCAAGCCGTCGGCCTATTCGACGGACCAGAAGCCGAACAGCTTCGAGGAAATCACCAACTACAACAATTTCTACGAGTTCGGCACCGGCAAGGAAGACCCCGCCCGCAATGCCGGGGCGCTGACCACCGATCCGTGGACCGTCCAGATCGACGGGCTGGTCGAGCGTCCGGGCGGCTATTCGGTCGACGACCTCGCGCCCGCCAATGCGCTGGAAGAGCGTATCTACCGGCTGCGCTGTGTCGAGGCTTGGTCGATGGTCGTGCCCTGGATCGGGGTGCCGCTGGCGTCGGTGCTGCAGAAGGCCGGGGTCAGCCCCTCGGCGAAATATGTGGCGTTCGAGACGCTGGTGCGTCCCGAGGAGATGCCCGGCCAGAAGCGCCCGATCCTCGACTGGCCCTATCGCGAGGGGCTGCGGCTGGACGAGGCGATGCATCCGCTGACCATCCTTGCGACGGGGCTGTATTCGGACCCGCTGCCCAACCAGAACGGCGCCCCTATCCGGCTGGTGGTGCCCTGGAAATACGGCTTCAAGTCGATCAAGTCGATCGTCCGCATCACGCTGACCGAACGGCAGCCGGTCTCGACCTGGAACGCGCTGCAGCCGTCCGAATACGGCTTCTACGCGAATGTCAATCCGAAGGTGGATCATCCGCGCTGGAGCCAGGCGACCGAACGCAAGATCGGCGCGGGCCTGTTCGGCGGCCGTCAGGAAACCCTGATGTTCAACGGTTATGGCGATCAGGTCGCCGCCCTTTATGCCGGCATGGACCTGGCGAAGAACTACTGATGCAACGCGTGCTGAATGACAGATTGCGGCGTCTTCCGGTCTGGTCGGTCTGGCTGGGGGGGCTGGTGCCGCTGGCCTTGCTGGTCAGCGACGCGCTGACCGGCGGGCTGGGCATCGACCCGATCCGCGACATCGAACACCGGCTGGGACGCACGGCGCTGTATTTCCTGGTGGCCAGCCTCGCGGTCACGCCGCTGCTGCGGATCGCAGGGATCAGCCTGATGCGATTCCGCCGCGCGCTGGGGCTTCTGTGCTTTACCTATGCAGGGCTCCATGTGCTGTCCTGGCTCAGCATGGACATGGGCTTTCTCTGGGCACAGATGGCGAAGGACGTCGTCAAGCGTCCCTATCTGCTGTTCGGAATGACCGCGCTGCTGATCCTGCTGCCGCTGGCGATCACCTCGAACAACCTGTCGGTCCGGCGGATCGGGGCCGCGGGCTGGCGGCGCCTGCATCGGCTGGTCTACCTGGCGGCGCCGCTGGTGACGCTGCACTGGATATGGGCGCTGAAGACATTTCCTGTCGAACCGGTGGTCTGGCTGGCGGTGATTCTGGTGCTTCTCGGCCTGCGGATCGTGGTTCCGCGCCCCCTCATGCGCATCCGGGCGCAGCGGGCCTGAAATAAATTATGTAAATTCAGTTACTTGCCGGAAACATGACGGTTCGGCGAAAATTTTCGTCGAAACCCCCTTGCGGCCACCGGCCCCGATCCGTAAATACCGCCTCACCGAGACGACGGGAACGCCGGAACGGGCCGGAGCGGAAGGCAACAGCCTGAAACTGCGGAAGAAATCAGGAAGCAAGCGGCTGGACAAAGCGCTAAGGGATTGGCGCTCCGGTTCA
>NZ_JAVAMQ010000018.1 GCF_030732095.1 Paracoccus spongiarum
CCTGCCCTGAGAAGGACAGAGACGATATCTGATAAGCCCGAGAAGTTAGTGGGTCTTCGCAGATCAAACCTTTTGGGACAGAGGTATCAGGAGTTTTGGGATATAACATGACTGCCCCCGCACTCCCCGTGGATATTTTCGCACAGAGGATGTCCGGGATTCAGTCTTTCTGAACGATTTCATGCGATCAGGACCATGCGGTACAGGCGGGGACGCCGATGACCGTCACAGGAGATGCCACACCCCTTCCGGACGTGCGCCGGAACGGGGTGTGCGCCTCACCTCATCTTCTGTGCCCAAATATCCCCGCCGGAGGCGCCCGCCGCAGCCGGATGGTCAGTCGCCGGCAACCTTCAGGACGATCTTGCCGACATGCTCGCTTGACTCCATGCGCCGATGGGCGTCGGACGCCTCCGCGAGGTCGAACTGGCTGTCGATGGTGACCCCGACGGCGCCGCTGGCGATCAGCGGCCACAGCTTCTTGCGCAGGGCATCCGCGATCTCGGCCTTGGCCGTGTCGGACTGCGGACGCAGGGTCGAGCCGGTGAGGGTCAACCGCCGCGCCATGATCTGGGCGAAGTTCAACTCGACCTTGGGGCCCTCGAGGAAGGCGATCATCACGAGCCGGCCGTCCGGCGCCAGCGTCCTCACGTTTCGCGGGATGTAGCTGCCGCCGACCATGTCGAGGATCAGGTCGGCGCCGCCTTCCGAGGCCAGCCGCTTGGTGAAGTCCTCGCTGCGGTAGTTGATCGCCGTGGCGCCAAGCCCGGCGATTGCCGCGCATTTGGCATCGCTGCCCGCCGTGGCGAAGACCCGCGCGCCAAGCGCATGGGCGATCTGGATCGCCATCATGCCGATGCCCGAGGTGCCGCCATGCACCAGGAACCGTTCGCCGCCCTTCAGGCCGCCCCGCTGCACGACATTCGACCAGACGGTGAAGGCCGTCTCGGGCAGGCAGGCGCCTTCGCGCAGGTTCATGCCGCGCGGAATGCGCAGCGCGTGATCGGCGTGGCACACGGCGTATTCGGCATATCCCCCGCCGGGCAGCAGGGCGCAGACCATCTGCCCCTTGCGCCAGCGCGTGACGCCGGCGCCCAGCCCCACGATCTCGCCCGACGCTTCGAGACCGGGCAGGTCCGAGGCCGAGGGCGGCGGCGCGTAGGAGCCCTTGCGCTGCAACACGTCGGGCCGGTTCACCCCGGCATAGGCGATCCTGATCAGGATCTCGTCATGGCGCGGCACCGGCACCGGGCGGCGTGTCATCTGCAGCGCGTCGGCATCGCCGGGGGCGGCGATCTCGACGGCATTCATCGCGTCGGGGAACATGCGGTCTCCTCAGTCGGTCGTGGTCGTGGTCCGGGCCGCCCTCTGTCCCGCCATGTGCCCGGGCAGGTCGCGTGCGTGCGGCGCGCGGACCCAGCCAAAGGCGGCGCGGCCCAGCATGGCCGCACCCGGCAGCTTGCTCAAGCGCGACTTGAGCGTTTCGATGCGCATCACGCCTTCGATCCGCCGATCCAGGAATTCGCGCGTCTGCCCCTGCGCCTCGGACTCGTCGCCCATCCAGAACAGCGTGGTGGCGCTGATCACCCCCGACAGGGTGGCGCGTTTTGTATACCAGGTCGCATCGTCGGACCGGTCGCCCAGACCGGTCCAGATGATGTCTGCGGTCTCCCAGACCAGCCGCGCCGCAAGCGCCGCGTGGTTGGGCAGCGCCAGGATCGCCGCGCCGGCGCGCACGATCTCGGGGTCGACGACGGACAGCCGATGCCAGACCGCATCCGCGACCCGGTCCCTGAACCTGCCTTGCGGCGGATATGCCGCCAGCCAGTCGCGCAATTCGGCGTCGTGGCGGCGATGATAGGCCGCCGCCAGCCCCGCCCCGCCCTGCGGGAACATGACCCGGGCATCGGCCTCGGACAGTCCCAGATCGCGTGCGCCCGCCATCAGGGCGCGATCGTTCATCCCGTCGAAGGGCACATGCAGCAGTGCCGCATCCAGCAGCGCGTCGCGGTCGTGTTCGGTCATGTCGGCCTCATCTGGACAAAGGCGCCCGCCGCTGTTAAGGGGGCGCTTCCTGCAATCTATCAACTCTAACCTAGGAAGGTGGTGACAACCACATGCAGGTCAATGTTCGCGACAACAACGTCGAACAGGCGCTTCGTGCCCTGAAGAAAAAGCTTCAGCGCGAGGGTGTGTTCCGCGAGATGAAGCTTCGGCAGCATTTCGAGAAACCGTCGGTCAAGAAAGCCCGTGAAAAGGCCGAGGCCGTTCGCCGCGCCCGCAAGCTGGCCCGTAAGAAGGCACAGCGCGAAGGCGCGCTGTAAGGCGACGCGATCAGCGCAATCCGAAAACCCCCGCTGGCCAGGCCATGCGGGGGTTTTCCATGTCGGGCGGTCCCTAGACCGGGATGGCGGTGGTGCGGAACACCGTGCGCAGCGCAAAGCTGGAATGCATCTGCGCGACGCCGGGAAGCCGCGACAGGTGCTGGCGATGGATGCGGGCAAAGTCGTCGGTGTCCTCGACCACGATCTTCAGCAGGTAATCGGCCGTTCCCGCCATCAGGTGACATTCCAGCACATCCGGGATCGCCCGCACGCCGCGCTCGAAGGCGTCCAGCACCTCGTCGGCCTGGCCCGACAGGGTGATCTCGACGAAGACGGTGGTCTGGCGGCGCAGCGCCCGCGCGTCCAGCAGCGCCACATATCCCGAGATGACGCCGGCCTCTTCCAGTCGCTGCACCCGGCGATGGCAGGCCGAGGGCGACAGATGCACCCGCAGGGCCAGCTCGGCATTGCTGATTCGACCCTCTTTCTGAAGCAGGGCCAGAATCCGGCGGTCTGTTGCGTCAAGATCAGACATCGCCGCATGTTCTTCGACAATCGCCTAAATTTCCACCGGATTCTTCCAGCCTGTCCCGCAGGATCGGGCCAGCTTCGCAGCACCTTTCGCGGCGGGGATGGCAGAATGGAGATCGGTTGCAACGCCATGACGAGGGGAGGAGACAGCGATGAGGATCGGATGCCCGAAAGAGGTGAAGCCGCAGGAATTCCGGGTCGGGCTGACGCCCTTCGCGGCAGCCGAGGCGATCCTGCGCGGCCATGACGTGCTGATCGAGACCGGCGCCGGGCTTGGCGCGGGATTCACCGACGATGACTATACAGCCATCGGCGCCCAGATCGCCCCGGACGCGAAATCGGTCTTTGACGTCGCGGAACTGGTCATCAAGGTCAAGGAGCCGCAGGCGCCCGAGCGCGCGATGTTGCGCGAGGGGCAGGTGCTGTTTACCTATCTGCACCTGGCGCCCGATGCAGCGCAGACGCGGGACCTGCTGGCCTCGGGCGTCACCTCGATCGCCTACGAGACGGTGACCGACGCGCGCGGCGGCCTGCCGCTGCTGGCGCCGATGTCCGAGGTGGCGGGGCGGCTGGCGCCGCAGGTGGGTTCCTGGGCGCTGCAGAAGGCCAATGGCGGGCGCGGGGTGCTGATGGGCGGCGTGCCCGGCGTGCGTCCGGCGAACGTGGTCATCATCGGCGGTGGCGTGGTCGGCGCGGCGGCGGCGCGGGTGGCGGTCGGCATGGGCGCGAATGTCACGGTCATGGACCGGTCCGTTCCGCGCCTCAGCTATCTGGACGACATCTTCATGGGCAAGCTGACCACCCAATATGCCAGCGCCGCTGCGACGGCCGAGCTGGTCCAGACGGCCGACATGGTGATCGGGGCGGTGCTGATCCCCGGCGCCGCGGCGCCGAAGCTGGTCAGTCGCGCGCAGCTTTCGACCATGCCGCAGGGCGCCGTGCTGGTCGATGTGGCCATCGACCAGGGCGGCTGCTTCGAGACCTCGCGGGCCACAACCCATCAGGACCCGGTCTACGAGGTCGACGGGATCGTGCATTACTGCGTCGCCAACATGCCCGGAGCGGTCGCGCGGACATCGACCCAGGCGCTGGGCAACGCCACCCTGCCCTTCCTGCTGGCCTTGGCCGGCAAGGGCTGGCGGCAGGCGATCCGCGATGACGCGCATCTGCGGGCCGGGCTGTCCACCCATCAGGGCCGGCTGACCTCGCCGCCGGTGGGCGAGGCCCTGGGGATCGAGGCGGTCACCCCCGACCAGCTGCTGGCCGGGTAAGGGCACGCGCGACGATCGACGGCGCCGCGGTCAGGCGGCGCCGTCGGGCGCCCCGTCATGCTCAGGCCGCGCGGGCCGCCAGAAGATCGCGGATCTGGGCCAGCAGTTCCTCCTGCGTGGGGCCGGCCGGGGCGACCTCTTCCTGCTTTTTCGGAATCGCCATGTCGCGGGCGCGGTTCACGGCCTTGACCAGCAGGAACACCACCCAGGCGACGATGAGGAAGTTCAGCACCGCCATCAGGAACGACCCATAGGCAAAGATCGCAGCGCCCGAGGATCGTGCGGTGGCAAGGCTGGCGCCATCGGGAACATTGCCCGACATCACCAGATACTGGTCCGAGAAGTCGATGCCGCCGGTCAGAAGACCGATGATCGGGTTGATGAGATCGTCGACCATCGAACTGACGATCGCCGTGAACGCGGCACCGATGATGATGCCGACGGCCATGTCCATGACATTGCCGCGCGCAATGAATTCCCTGAATTCCTTGATCATGATTCTGTGCTGTCCCCTGTGACTCTGACTGGCTGAAAAAGCCGGGCCCAGTCTAGCCCGGCCTCGCTCTCGGACCAAGTTGCAGCTTTGGTCAGCCGCTCACAGAGGGCAGCTTCGCCTATGCGCCGCCCGACAGGGGCGGACGCGCGGGCAAGGCAGGGTCAGTTCGCGGCCTCGGCCTCGGCCAGCTTGGCGTCGATGATCGCCTTCATGTCGTCCCAGGGCTGGTTCTGGACGGTCTCGCCGCCGATCACGAAGGTCGGCGTCGCTTCGATCTTGTCGGCGGTCGCGTTCTGCTGGAAGGTCGCGATCAGCTGCTGGGCCTTGGTGCCGTCATCCCAGCAGGCGGTCATCTGCTCTTCGGTCATGCCGGCCTTCAGGCCGATCTTGCGCAGATTGGCCGCGATCTCGTCGCCCGACCCGCCCGCCAGCCATTTCTTCTGGTCGTCGAACAGCATGTCCGAGACGGCAAAATACTTGTCGTCGCCGCCGCAGCGCGCAAGGATCCCGGCCCAGAGGCCGACCTGATCGAAATACACGTCGCGCTGGATGAAGCGGACCTTGCCGGTATCGACATACTCGGCCTTCAGCTTCGGCCAGTTCTGGTCGTGGAAATTCGCGCAATGCCCGCAGGTGAAGCTGGCATATTCGATCACCGTCAGCGGCGCGTCCTCGGCGCCCATGGCGATGTCGGGCAAGGTCTCGACCTGCGCCGCCTCGGGGGCGGCGGCGTCCTGGGCCAGCGCTGGCGAGGCCAGCACAAGGGCCAGCGCGGTGGCGACAGAGCGGATCAGCATGGAATGTCCTTTCGGTTCCTTCGGGAAGTGAGGTTGAGCGCCAGCAAGGCCATCGCCTCGGCCAGCGCCGGATCGTCGAATTGCGCGGCAACATCGCGCGCCCGTTCCCGGGCGGCAGGGTCGGGTGCCGCCTCGCGGCGCGGAGCCGGGGCGAACTGCGCCTGGCCTTCGGCAAAGCCGCTGGCGGCGGTCTGGGTCAAGGCGATCTTCTGGATCGCGTTGTAGCCATAGCAGGCGTTCACACGCTCGCGCAGCAGGGGCATCTGCATCTCGACCAGCGGCGCGGAGGGCCCGGTCGTCAGCAGCGTCAGCGTGGCGCCAAAACCGCCCCGGCCGTGGCTGATGCGCACCGGGCGGGTCATGCGGGCCAGCGATTCGCCGGCGATCTCGGGCCAGTGGGTCAGCAGACGGCTGACGGCGAAGCCGCGCCCCTCGGCGGCCTTCTGGACCCGCTCGCCCAGCAGGGACGCGGCGGCCTCGAAGCCGCGCCTGCGGCGCCGGGGCGCGGTCTTGGTGCTGTCTGGCCTCTGTGCCATTCCCGCCTGATCGGTTATCACGCGCTCATCATTAGTCAGCGGGCGGCAGGGATGAAAGCGCACAACATCGCGGGAGGGCTGAAAATTGCGTGACGACAGGGTGATCGCACCGGCCTTGCTGGCCTGGTATGACCGCCACGCCCGCGTGCTGCCCTGGCGGGTGCCGCCCGGCGCCTCGGTCCGCGCCGATCCCTACCGCGTCTGGCTGTCCGAAGTGATGCTGCAACAGACCACCGTCGCCGCCGTGCGCGACTACTTCCTGCGCTTTACCGCGCTGTGGCCCACCGTTCAGGACCTCGCCCGCGCCGATGACGCGCAGGTGATGGCCGAATGGGCCGGGCTCGGCTATTACGCCCGGGCGCGCAACCTGCTGGCCTGCGCCCGCGCGGTTGCGACCGCCGGCGAATTCCCCGTCACGCGCGAGGGGCTGCGCGCCCTGCCCGGCATCGGCGCCTATACCTCGGCCGCGATTTCCGCGATCGCCTATGACCAGCCCGAGACCGTCGTCGATGGCAATGTCGAACGCGTGGTCGCGCGGCTCTTCGCGGTCGCCACGCCGCTGCCGGCCGCCAAGCCCGAGCTGACGGCGCTGGCCACCCGACTGACGCCCTCAACGCGGCCGGGCGATTTCGCGCAGGCGATGATGGATCTGGGCGCGACGATCTGCACCCCGCGCAACCCCGCCTGCGGCTTCTGCCCGCTGAACGAAGCGTGCGAGGCCCGCGCGCAGGGCATCGCGACCGCGTTGCCCCGCAAGTCCCCGAAGCCGGCAAAGCCCGACCGCAGCGGCTTGGCCTGGGTCGCCCTCCAGGGCGATGCGGTGCTGCTGGAGGAACGCCCGGCCAAGGGTCTGCTGGGGGGCACGCTGGCGTTTCCCTCGGCGCTGTGGGACGGCCGCGACCTGCCGCCGCCGGGCGCGGCAGACTGGCGGGACCTGGGCGAGGTCCGGCATGTCTTCACCCATTTCAACCTCAGCCTGCGGGTGCTGGCGGGCGATCTGGACGGCACGCCGGGGCGCGGCCATCTGGTGCCGCTGCGTCACATCGACCGCAACGCCCTGCCGGGGCTGATGCGCAAGGTCTGGGATATGGCGCGGGCCGATTTCGCGACGTAACATCACCCCCATGAACGCCGATCAACGCAACGGGCTGCCCCCTGCCCTGCCCTTCTGGATGTCGCTCGTGATGCTGCCGCTGGTGGTGCTGGCGGCGATGCGGGGCGGTCTGTGGTGGATGCTGCTGCCCGGTTATGCCTGGTATCTGACAACCGTGCTGGACGGCGTGCTGGGGCTGAACCCGCAGAACCCGGCCATCGACGGCGGGGACGGCCGGCTGGTCTGGCACCGGGCGGTCACGATCATCTGGTTTCCGCTGCAGGCCGCCGCGATCTTCGGGTCGATCTGGTATGCCGCCCAGTCCGGCCATCTGTCGGGGCTGGAAAAGCTGGGGCTGTTCTTCGGCATCGGCGTGCTGTCAGGCAGCATCGGCATCGTCTATGCCCATGAGCTGCTGCACCAGAAATCGCCGCTGGAACGCTGGCTGGGCGACCTGCTGCTGGCCAGCGTGCTGTATTCGCATTTCCGCACCGAACATCTGCTGGTCCATCATTCCTGGGTCGGCACCCCGCGCGATGCGGTCTCGGCCCGCTATGGCGAGGGGTTCTATCGCTTTTTCGGGCGGGTGCTGCGCGAAGCCCCGGTCAGCGCCTGGCGGGCCGAGACACGGCGGCTGGCCCGCGCGGGTCGCGGCCCCCTTCATCGCGGCAACCCCTTCTGGCGCTACGCCGCGCTGCAGATCACGATGATCGGGCTGGCGCTGGCGCTGGGCGGCGCGCAGGGGCTGCTGCTGTTCCTGTTCCAGGCCTTCATCGCGGTCTGGCAGCTGGAGCTTGTGAACTATGTCGAGCATTACGGCCTGACCCGCCGCCATCTGGGCGACGGGCGATACGAACACATCCTGCCGCGCCACAGCTGGAACGCCAGCCATACCGCCTCGAACTGGCTGCTGATCAACCTTCAGCGCCATTCGGATCACCACTACAAGCCCGACCGGCGCTTTCCGCTGCTGCAAAGCTATGGCACGGCGGAGGCGCCGCAACTGCCGCTTGGCTATCCTGCGATGACCTTCGTGGCGATGGTGCCGCGCTGGTGGCGGGCGCGGATGAACCCCCGTGTGCGCGCGTGGCGGCGGCAGTTCTATCCCGACATCACGGACTGGTCGGATTACGACCGCGGCACCCTGCCGATGCCGCGCAACGCGCCCTGACGGCGCGGCGCCTCAGGCCGCCAGCATCCGCAGCGGCAGGACCATGCGCATCGCCCAGCCCGGCGCATCGGCAAGCGGGGCATAACGCCCGTCCAACTGCCCGGCCAGGGTCAGCTCGAACAGCTGCGAGCCGAAACCCGCCGGATTCGCGGCGCCGGCGGCGGCCGCAGCCATGCCCGGAACCTCGTCGATCCAGTCGATCTCGACCTCGCCATCGCGCCGCCGCCAGTCGATCCGCAACCGCCCCGACCGGCCCAGCGCGCCATACTTGACCGAATTCGTGGCCATCTCGTGCAACGCGAGGGACAGGCTGGCCAGGCCGCCGCGACCCAGCACCACCTGCGGGCCGTCGGTCTCGATCCGGGAGCCAAGGCCGACATAGGGCGCCAGAAGCCGGTCCAGCAGATCGCCCAGCGGAACCGCGACCCCGGCCAGCGACCGGCCATCCGGGGTCGGCAGGCTCAGCGCCTGCGCCGCCGACAGCGCCTCGATGCGGCCTTCAATCTCGGCACCCATCGCCCCGGTGTCGTCATGGTCGCGCCGGCTCATCCGCACGATGGCGCCGACGATGCCGAACAGGTTCTTGGACCGATGCGCCATCTCCGCCAGGATCATCTGGCGTTCGCGGGCCGCGTGGCGCAGGGCGATCTCGGATTCCAGCATGGCCGCAAGATCGGCCAGCACCGCCGTTTCTTCGGCGGTCCAGTCGCGCGGCACGCTGTCGATCGCGCAGAGCGACCCCAGCGCCTCGCCGCCGGGACCGTGCACCGGTGCGCCCAGATAGGCGATCACGCCAAGGTCGCTGACCGCACCATTCTCGCGCAGAAGCGGGCTTTGGCGCGCATCCGCGACCGCCAGCGGCTGGTCAAGGCTGACCACATACTGGCAGAAGGAATGGGTCAGGGGCGTCTCGCGGGCCTCGGCAACGGGGCCGTCAAGGCCTTGCTGGGCCTTGAAGAACTGCCGCCGGTCGGTGACCAGCGAGAAAAGCCCGACCGGCACGCCCAGAAGATGCGTCGCGACGCGCAGGATGCGGTCGAAGGATGCTTCGGGAAGGCTGTCCAGAAGTTGCGACGAGGTGAGGGCCCGCAGGCGTGACGGAGCGGCCAGAAGATCGGCGTGATGAGTGGGGGCGGTATCGGGAAACGGGCGGGGGGGCAGCAATCAGGGGCCTCGGTGACTGGGCAAAGACTGCAGGTTAGGCGATGCCGGGCGCCGGACGCAACCGCATTCCCCCCCGCGCCCTGCCCGCAGCGCGCGGCGATCAGCCGCCGTCGGCCCCGCTGTCCGGGGTTTGCGTGCCTGCCGCGCCTGTGGTCGCCGTGCCGGTGGTCGCCGTGGCGGGAGCGGGATCAGCGCCGGGCGCGGCATCGTCGGGCAGCGCGGGCGCCTCGCCCGAGGGGGATGCCGACGCATCGCCGCCCGCGCCTGCCGCGGGCGCGGCGCCACCGGCCGCCGGGGCGTCGGCCTCGATCAGCCGGTTGTCGCGCCACTCGCCCGAGGCAACCTGCCCGGTGGCATAGCGCATCACGCCCTGACCCTGACGCTTGCCGGCCTCGAAATTGCCCTCGTAGCGGTCGCCATTGGCGTAGGTCGCGGCACCCTGCCCGTCGATCTCGCCCGCCGCCCAGCCGCCCTCGTAGACGAAGCCGTCCGGCGTCGTCAGCTTGCCCGCCCCCTCGCGCAGCCCGTTGACGAAGCCGCCGGTGTAGACGGTGCCGTCGGGATAGGTGGCCTGCCCCTCGCCGTGGCGCTGGCCGTCCTTCCATGCGCCCGAATACACATAGCCGTCGGGATAGGACATCCGGCCCTGGCCGTCGTTTCGCGCCTCGCGGAAGCCGCCCTCGTAGACCATGCCATTGGCATAGCTGGCCTTGCCTTCGCCCTCGATCACGCCGGTGACCCAGGCGCCCTCATAGGTCGAGCCGTCGGGATAAGTGATCTTGCCGCGGCCATCGGGGCGGTCGTCCTTCATCTGCCCTTCATAGACCGAGCCATCGGGATAGGTGATCCGGCCGCGCCCCTCCATGCGGCCCTCGGCCCAGTCGCCGGCATAGACATAGCCGTCGGTGCCCGTGAAGGTGCCCTGCCCGTGCCGGCGGTCGGCCCTGAACTGGCCGTCATAGACATCGCCATTGGCATAGGTCGCGATGCCCGCCCCCTCGCGCTTGCCGTTCAGCATCTGCCCCTCGTAGCGGTCGCCGGTTGCCTGCACCAGAAGGCCCGTTCCCGACATCTGGCCAGCCGACCAGATGCCGTCATAGACCAGCCCGTCGGCCATCGTCAGCTTGCCCTTGCCGGCCCGCTGGCCGGCCAGCATCCCGCCCTCGTAGATGGCCCCGTCGGGATAGGTGATGCGGCCCTGGCCTTCCTTGACCCCGGCATTCCAGTCGCCCTCGTAGCGATAGCCGTTCGGCTGGGTCAGCACCCCCTTGCCCTGGTGCAGCCCCTTGACGAAATCGCCCACATAGACCGAGCCGTTGGCATAGCGCGCCTCGCCCTTTCCGGTAATCTCGCCGCCGATCCAGTCGCCGTCATAGGTGCCGCCATCCGCATAGGTGATCTTGCCGCGGCCATCCGGCTTGCCCTTGGCAAACTGGCCCTCATAGACCGATCCGTTCGGAAAATTCGCGCGGCCCTGGCCAAGGATCTCGCCCTCGACCCAGTCGCCCTCGTAGCGATAGCCGCTTGGGAGGGTATAGCTGCCCTGGCCATGCTGGCGGCCGTTGCGGAACGTGCCCTCGTAGACGCCGCCATCGTCATACTGCTTGGTGATGACCTGCGCCTCGGCCGCGACCGTCGCCGCCATCAGCGTCATCGCCAACGCACCCGCCCTTATCGCTGCCCGCCTCATCGCCCATGCCCTTCGCGTTTTGCCCCTTGGTCTACCCCATGCGGCCGGCCCGCGCAAAGCCCGACTTTTCCTTTCCTCCGCCATCGCCTATCACGGGCGCGAGAGACAACGGGCCACAGGCAACAGGGGCTGCGCCATGACCGACCGCTTCCGGCTGACCATCGGACAGCTGAACGCCACTGTCGGCGATCTGACCGCCAACGCGCAGAAGGCGCAGGAGGCGTGGCAGGCCGCGCGAGAGGCGGGCGCGGACATGCTGGCCCTGCCCGAGATGTTCATCACCGGCTACCAGACGCAGGACCTGGTGCTGAAACCCGCCTTCACCCGGCAGGCCGAGGCCGCGATCCTGCGGCTGGCCGAGGCCTGCACCGGCGGGCCGACCCTCGGCATCGGCGGGCCTTGGCGCGACGGCGACCGGCTTTACAACGCCTACTGGATCTTCCGCGACGGCAGGCTGGTCGCGCGGGTCCTGAAACACCACCTGCCCTACAAGCAGCTGTTCGACGAATTGCGGCTGTTCGACAGCGGCCCGATCAGCGGCCCCTATCCGGTCGGCGCGGCACGCATCGGCAGCCCGATCTGCGAGGACAGCTGGTATCCCGACGTGGCCGAGACGCTGGCCGAGACCGGGGCCGAGATCCTGATCGTGCCGAATGGCAGCCCCTATCACCGCGACAAGCTGGACCTGCGGATGGGCCACATGGTCGGGCGCGTGGTCGAGACCGGCCTGCCGCTGGTCTATGTCAACATGGTCGGCGGGCAGGACGATCAGCTCTATGACGGCGCCAGCTTCGTGCTGAACCCCGGCGGCCGCAAGGCCGTGCAGCTGCCGCCCTTCGCCGAGATGCTGGCCCATGTGGATTTCACCCGCGAGTCCGAGGGCTGGACCGCCGCGCCCGGCCTGATGGCGCCGCAGCCCGATGCCTGGGAACAGGATTACCACGCGATGATGCTGGGCCTGCGCGAATATCTGCGCAAGTCCGGCTTTCGCAAGGTGCTGCTGGGCATGTCCGGCGGCATCGACTCGGCCCTGGTGGCGACAATCGCCGCGGACGCGATCGGGCCCGCGAATGTGCGCTGCGTGATGCTGCCCTCGGAATACACCTCTCAGGCCAGCCTGGACGATGCCGCCGATTGCGCGGCTCGGCTGGGGGCGCGGCTGGACACCGTCCCCATCGACGGCGCCCGCGACGCTGTGGGCGATGCGCTGGCGCATCTGATGGCGGGCACCGCGCCCGACACGACCGAGGAAAACATCCAGTCGCGCCTGCGCGGCCTGATGCTGATGGCGATTTCCAACAAGTTCAACGAGATGCTGCTGACCACGGGCAACAAGTCAGAGGTCGCGGTCGGCTACGCCACCATCTATGGCGACATGGCCGGCGGCTACAACCCGATCAAGGATCTCTACAAGACCCGCGTGTTCCAGACCTGCCGCTGGCGCAATGCCAATCATCGCGACTGGATGATGGGCCCCGCTGGCGAGGTGATCCCGCAGCGGATCATCGACAAGCCGCCCTCGGCCGAATTGCGCCCCGACCAGAAGGACGAGGACTCGCTGCCGCCCTACGACGTTCTGGACGCGATCCTGGAGGGTCTGGTCGAGAAGGATCTGGCGCTCGGCGATCTGGTCGCGCAGGGCTTCGATCCCGACACCGTCCGCAAGGTCGAGAAGCTGCTGTATCAAAGCGAATGGAAACGCTATCAGGCCGCGCCCGGGCCGCGCATCTCGACCCGGGCCTTCTGGCTGGACCGGCGCTATCCGCTGGTGAACCGCTGGCGCGACGAGTTGTAGGCCGGCCGCGCCGATTGCGCGCGCGCGGTCAGAGAACGAAATCCCGCTCCAGCATGGTCAGCGGGTCATCGAGGATGACGATGAAATCCGCCCGGCGGTCGCCATCGGTATCGCCGGTGATCGTTGTCTGCCCGGCCGACCTGACGGCGCGCAATTCACCTTCGTCTCCGCTGAACCGCCGCGCGCCGAGGAACGCGAAATTCTGATCGCCGCCGCGGCTTTCGTCGGCATCGATGCCGCGCAGATCGATGCGGTCGCCCTGCGTCCGGCTGAAATCCAGGATCCCATCGGCGCGGCTGTCCACATCCGACGTGAACCGGAAACTGTCCGCCGCCGCACCGCCGATCAGGCTGTCCGCCCCTGCGCCGCCGACCAGCGTATCGCGCCCCGCGCCGCCCGACAGCCGGTTGTCCTCGTGGTTGCCTGACAGCAGGTCGTTCTGGCGGCCGCCGACCAGATGCTCGATCTCCCTCAACAGCATCCCGCCGCTGTTGGAATTCACATATCCGCTGTCCAGATCGGCCTGGATGGCGGTGCGGAAGGCCGCAAGGTTGACCGTATCGCTGTCGCGGTCGCGCGGGGTCGATACGCTGCTGGACCCTGCCACAATCACCCGATGGTCGGGGTCGGCCTGTGCCTTTACGATCAGGGTGTCGGCGTCGCGCCCAAGATTGACATAGTTCGTCCCGCCCCTGTTCAGCACAACGCGGTCAGCGCCGCTGCCGGAATCGATCGTGCCGACCCAGCCTGCGCCTGTGGAAATGACATCCCGCCCGTCACCCCCATCGATCAGCGTCGCCTCGCCGCGCACGGACAGGCGGTCATTGCCGCCCTCGCCGGCGACCACCTGCGACCAGCCGCCGGCGGCCGTCGCGATGATGTCGTTGCCGTCCTGACCATGCACGAATTGCGCGTCACCTCCGGTGGTGATCCGGTCATTGCCGCTGCCGCCGTTGATCGTGCCGACATATCGCAGACCGGTCAGGATTACATCTGCACCACCGCCAGTGGCGATTGCACCCGCCCCGCCGCGGACGGTGATGCTGTCGCTGCCGTCGAAGGCCCTGATCGACTCGATCCCGGCGCCACGATCATCGGCCACCAGCCGGTTGGCGCCGTTGCCAAGATCGATCGCGCCCAGCCAGCGGCCGTTGTTCAGGGTGACCCGATCATTGCCTTCACCGGTTTCCAGCAACGCGACCCAGAAACTGCCGCCGAGGCTGACGGTATCGTTGCCATTGCCCGTCCGGATGACGTCGACAGCCGTCCGGGTCAGGGTGATCACATCGTCTGCCTCGTTCCTGCACAGGATCGCCTCAAGCCGCCGCTCGCCGCTGGCCGCGTCGTTGATCCTTGCCGCCAATTGCCCCGAAACGCGCAGCGTCGAGGCGTTCCATTCGCCCGACAGGTTCACGGTCAGGACCGGGCCGGGGTTCGGCGCGAAGAAAAAGGCTCCATCAAGAAACTGATCGAACCACTCATAATACTGAACTCCGCCCACCGAAATGGGCGTGACCCCGTCCAATGCGATGGTTGTATTTCCGTTGATGGTTGGCATGGTTTTTTCTCCCCTCCAGAGGAGAAATATCGTGCCACCACAGGACCAGATCGCCAAACCCTATTCATTTCCTCATGCGGGCCAGACTCTGCGAACCCGCAGGTCGAATTCTAGCATTCTCGCGCAAGACGCAACTGAGAAGGACCATTCCTGACACCGCCGGATCAAGCGCAAACAATTATAATCCAGAGAAAATCCCTGGAATGACCGGCATGTGCGACGGTATGGCGGGGCAGCCTGCATTGTCGAGAGAATCAGTTTCCTAGATGCACCGCCCCCCATCGACCTCCAATGCGACGCCAGTAATCATCGAGGCTTCGTCGGACGCCAGAAAACAGGCGGCATTTCCCAGGTCCTCGGGGGTCGAGAACCGGCCGATCGGAATGGTGGCCAGAAACTTTGCCCGCATTTCGGGCGTATCCTCGCCCATGAAGCTTTTCAGCAGCGGCGTTTCGCCCGCCACCGGGTTCAGCGCGTTGACACGGATGCCGAAGGGCGCCAGTTCCACCGCCATCGCCCGGGTCGCGGTGATCAGCCAGCCCTTCGAGGCGTTGTACCAGTTCAGCCGGGGCCGCGGAGACACCCCCGCTGTCGAGGCGATGTTGACGATGCTGCCGCGTCCCGCCTGCTTCATCAGCGGCACGATCTCGCGGGCGATGAGATAGACGGACTTGCAGTTCACCGCCAGCACGCGGTCGAAATCGGCCTCGTCGATCTCTTCCATCGGGGCGGGCAGATGGGTGACGCCCGCGTTGTTCACCATGATGTCGATGCGCCCGAAGCGCCCAAGCGTTTCGGCCACCATCGCCCGGACGCCCTCGGCGTCGGCGACATCGGCCCGGACCGCATGGCCGCCGGTCTCGTCCGCAACGATGCGGGCGGCCTCGCCGTTGATGTCGGCGACGACGACCTGCGCGCCCTCGGCCGCGAACTTGCGCACGATGCCGGCACCAAAGCCGCTGCCCCCTCCGGTAACGATCGCGATCCTGTCCTGAAGTCTCATCCGCATCCCCTTCGCTGCTGGTGCCATGATGGAGGCTGGCGCGGCGGCCGCAAGCCGCTTTACCCGCAGGCCGGGCGGGGCTAGCGTCCCTGCATGCTGGGATACCTTCTGCGCCGGATGATCTCGTTGGGGCTGAGCCTGCTGGTCGCCTCGGCCTTGATCTTTTCGGTGGTCGAACTGGTTCCGGGTGATCCGGCCAGCTTCATGCTGGGCACCGGCGCCCAGCCCGAGACGCTGGCCGCGCTGCGCAGCCAGATGGGTCTGGATCAGCCGCTGCCGCTGCGCTATGCGCGCTGGCTGGCCGCGATCCTGCAGGGAGATTTCGGCCAGAGCTTCACCTACAAGACCCCGATCGCCGGCATGATCGCCGAGCGGATGACGGTCTCGCTGCCGCTGGCGGTGATGGCGCTGCTGCTGGCGGCCGTGATCGCATTCCCGGTCGGCCTCTTCGCGGCGGCGCGGCGGGGGCGGATCGGCGATGCCGCGGTCATGGGCGGCACGCAGCTGGGCATCGCACTGCCGAATTTCTGGTTCGCGATGCTTCTGGTGCTGCTCTTCTCGGTGCGGCTTCGGCTGCTGCCGGCGGGCGGATTTCCCGGCTGGGGCCAGCCCGTTGCGGCGCTGACCGCGCTGCTGCTGCCTGCGGTGGCGCTGGCGCTGCCGCAGGCCGCGATCCTCGCCCGGGTGCTGCGCTCGGCGTTGATCGAGACGCAGGGGCAGGACTATATCCGCACCGCCCGTGCCAAGGGCCTCAGCGCGGCCCAGACCCTGCGCCGCCACGCGCTGCGCAACGCGATGGTGCCGGTGCTGACCATTATGGGCATGCAGTTCAGCTTTCTTCTGGCCGGGGCAATCATCATCGAGAACGTCTTCTACCTGCCCGGCCTGGGGCGGCTGATCTTTCAGGCGATCAGCCAGCGCGACCTGATCGTCGTGCAGTCGGCGGTGCTGGTGCTGGTCGCCGCGGTGATCGCGGTGACCTTCCTTGTCGATCTGGCCTATGCGGCGGTCGATCCGCGGCTGAGGCGCCGATGAGAGCCGGCATGATCCTCGGCGCGGGGCTGGCCGGGCTGGCGCTGCTGGCGGCGGCGCTGTCGCTGGTCTGGACGCCGCACGACATCACCCAGATGGCGATTGCGCAGCGGCTGCAGCCGCCCTCGGCCGTGCATCCCTTCGGCACGGATCAGTTCGGCCGCGACATCCTGTCGATGGCGATGCTGGGCGCCCGTGTCTCGATCGCGGTGGCATTGGTCGCGGTCGGCATCGGAATGGGCGCGGGCGTGCCTCTGGGGCTGATCGCGGCGGCGCATCGCGGCGGCTGGATCGACGAGCTGGTGATGCGGGGCAACGATCTGGTCTTTGCCTTTCCCTCGCTGGTCATCGCGATCCTCATCACCGCAGTGTTCGGGCCCTCGGCGATCAACGCGATCATCGCCATCGGCATCTTCAACATCCCGGTCTTTGCGCGCGTGACGCGGGGCGGCGCGCTGCCGATCTGGACGCTGGATTATGTCCGCGCAGCCGAGGTGGCCGGCAAGGGGCGCGCCCTGATCAGCCTGCAGCACATCCTGCCCAACATCGCCAACCTGCTGATCGTGCAGGGCACCATCCAGTTCAGCCTCGGCATTCTGGCCGAGGCGGGCCTGTCCTATGTCGGGCTTGGCGCGCAGCCGCCCACGCCCAGCTGGGGGCGGATGCTGGCCGAGGCGCAGACGCTGGTGACGCTGGCGCCGCATGTCGCGATCATTCCCGGCCTCTGCATCGTGCTGACGGTCCTGGGGCTGAACCTCCTGGGTGACGGGCTGCGCGACGCGCTGGACCCGCGACTGAAGACCCTGCGATGATCGAGACCCGCGATCTGGCCGTCACCATCGGCGCCTCGCGGCTGCTGGACCATGTGGACCTGCGGCTTGCGCAGGGCCGGATCACCGGGCTGGTGGGCGAAAGCGGATCGGGAAAATCCATGACGGCGCTGGCAATCATGGGCCTCTTGCCGCCCCACGCGCGGGTGTCTGGCCAGGTTCTGCTGGACGGCCTGAACCTGCTGGCCCTGCCAGAACGCGCGATGTGCGCCGTCCGGGGCCGGCGGATCGGCATGATCTTCCAGGAACCGATGACCGCGCTGAACCCGCTGATGCGGATCGGCGATCAGGTGGCCGAGGTGCTGCGCATCCACCATCGCATGGACCGTCAGGCCGCGCTGGCGCGGGCGCGCGAACGGCTGGACCGCGTCGGGCTGGCCGAGCCACGCTTTCCGCTGACGCTGTATCCGCACGAGCTGTCGGGCGGCCAGCGCCAGCGCGTGGCCATCGCGCTGGCCATCGCGGAACGCCCCGAACTGCTGATCGCCGATGAGCCCACGACCGCGCTTGACGTCACCACGCAGGCGCAGATCCTGACGCTGCTGCGCGGTCTGGTGCGCGACGAGGAAATGGGGCTTCTGCTCATCACCCATGATCTCGCGGTGGTGGCCGGGTTGGCGGATGATGTCGCGGTGATGCGATCCGGCGAGATCGTCGAGGCCGGCCCAACCGAGGCGCTGTTCCGCCGCCGCGGCCATCCCTACACACGCCAGCTTTTCGCCGCCTCGCGGCACGTTCCGGCACGCATCGCCGCCGGCCCAGGCCCCGGCCTCGACAGCCGCCCGCCGCTGTTGCGGATCGAGGATGCCGCCCGGGTCTTTCGCCTGCCCGGCGGCCGCAGCCTGCGCGCGGTGGACGGCGTCAGCCTGACCATCGCGCATGGCGAAAGCGTCGGGCTGGTCGGGGAATCGGGCTGCGGAAAATCGACGCTGACGCGCGCGATCCTGGGCCTTGATCCGTTGCAGGCGGGCAGCATCCGTCTGAACGGCATGCAGGTCAGCGCCGGCAACCGGATGCCGCATGCCTTGCGGGCGCAGATGCAGGTGGTGTTCCAGGACCCGTTCGGCAGCTTCGATCCGCGCTGGCGGGTCGCGCGGCTGCTGTGCGAGCCCTTCCACCTGACCGGACGGCCGCCCGACTGGCGCGCAAGGCTGGACGCGGCGCTGTCCGAGGTCGGGCTGTCGCCCGAGGATGCCGGCAAATACATCCACGAATTCTCGGGCGGGCAGCGCCAGCGCCTTGCCATCGCGCGCGCGCTGATCATCCGCCCCGCGCTGATCGTGCTGGACGAGGCGGTCAGCGCGCTGGATGTGCGCGTGCGGGCGCAGGTGCTGGACCTGCTGGTGCGGCTGCGCCGCGATCACGGGCTTGCCTACCTGTTCATCAGCCACGACCTCTCTGTGGTCCGGGGCATCGCCGACCGGGTGCTGGTGATGGAGAGGGGCCGGATCGTCGAGGACGGGCCTGCCGCACAGGTCATCGACGCGCCGCAGGCCGAGGCCACGCGCCGCCTTGTCGCCGCCATGCCGCGCATCCCCGAGGGCTGGATCGGCCCCGAGCAGGGGGAGGCCGCAAGCGGCTGAGCCGCCGCCGGCTTACGGGACCTCGATCTTGCCGACCAGCGGCACATCGTCCTGCGAACCGATAGTGTGACGCTCGATCATGCGGTGGACGACGGGATCGCCTTCCCCGCGATGCAGGGCGCGCAGTTCGACCGTCACCTCGGCATCGGATTTGGTGCGGCGCAGATTGTGCCGCACATATTCGTCCCAGGTCGCGATGTGATAGCTTTCGGACCAGGATTCGGGATGTTCCAGATCGCGCAGCAGGGCCCAGTTCCGCGCCCCGTCGCGGCGCCGGATGTTGCGGCGCAGCTTCATCAGCCGCAGGAATTCCGGCACGTCCTGCTGGGCGATACGGTAATCGACCATCACCATGATCGGCCCCGACCGGCCGCGCAGGTCCAGACGCAGCGCCGGTTCGCGAAACCGGTTCACCGGATCCAGGTCCAGAGTCCCGAATTCGGGCGCCTTGAACCACACCCCCACCACCGCGCCCAGCGCCAGCACCGCGCCGGCCGAGACCAGCGCCACCGGCAGCCCATGCGCGCCCGCCATCGCCCCCCAGGCCCAGGAACCCGCCGCCATGCCGCCGAAAGTCGCGGTCTGATACATCGCCAGCGCCCGGGCCACGACCCATCGCGGGGTGGACAGTTGCACCGTCACGTTGAACAGTGACAGCGCCATCACCCAGGACGCGCCGGCGGGCAGCATGGCCAGCCCCTGCACCCAGACGCTGTCGGCCAGCCCCAGCACCACGACCGCGGCGGCGAAGCCTCCGAAGGCCAGCCGCACCACATTCTCGTTGTCATGCCGCGCGCGGATGCGGGGGTTCAGGATCGCGCCGATGATCGCACCAAGGCCGAAGCAGCCCAGCAGCCCCCCGAACAGCATCGACCCGCCCTCGGGATGGCTTTTCGCCACCAGCGGCAGCAGCGACAGCACCGAGATCGCCGCAAAGCCGAACAGCGCCCCGCGCAGGATGACCCGCATCAGGTTGGGCGACAGGGCGACATAGCGCAGCCCCGCCCCCATGGCCGGCAGGAAAGCCTCGGGCGAGGTGGTGCGGGGGGCCATCTGCGGCCGCCAGCGCAGCAGCGTCGCCAGCAGCGGCAGATAGCTGACCGCGTTCACCATGAAGGCCGCGGCGGCCCCGAAGGCCGCGACGATCAGGCCCCCCGCCGCCGGGCCGACGCTGCGCATCAGGTTGAAGCCGACCGAATTCATCGTGACCGCCGCGGGCAGGTCCTCGCGCGGCACCAGGTCCCCCATACTGGCCTGCCAGGGCGGGTTGTAAAGCGCCTGCCCGGCCCCGATCAGGAAGGTCAGCGCCAGCAGCAGCCACGGGCTGAGCCATCCCTGCCACGCGGCCAGCGCCAGGCCCGCCGAGGCGGTCGCCATGAAGGCCAGTGCCGCCAGCAACAGCGTCTTGCGATCGAAGATGTCGGCCAACGCCCCCGATGCGATCGCCAGCAGCATGATCGGCAGGGTATTCGAGGCCTGCACCAGCGCGATCAGCGTCGCGCTGTCGGTCAGTTGCGTCATCAGCCATGCCGCGCCGACAGCCTGCACCAGTCCCCCGAAATTCGAGACCAGCGTCGCGCTCCACAACATGCGGAAATCGCGATGGCGAAACGGCGCGAAGGCCGTGCGGCGGTGCGGGGCGGGGGCTTTCACATCCGGGGCCTTGCTGGCATCGCGGGCATGTTAGGGCGTGGCGCGGGTCACCGCAATCGCGGCCCGCCCGCGCGGCACCGCCTTTGCGGCCGGACCCCGCAGGTCACGCCCGGCTGACAAGCCGCAGGATGACCAGCAGCACGACCGCGCCGAGGGTGGCGTAGACGATCGAGCCGATCAGCGATCCCTCGGTGCCGATGCCGAGGCCGATGGCCGGAAACAGGAAGGACGCGATCACCGCGCCGAGGATGCCGACGACGATGTTGACCACAAGGCCCTGCCCGTGCCCCTTCACGACCAGACCCGCCAGCCAGCCGGCAATCGCCCCGATGATGAGTGCGACGACAAGTTCCATGGGTTCAATTCCTCTGCTGCGATCCGATGTCCACGAAACCGGAAAACACGGCAAGTTGTTCCCTCACCGCGAAATCTTGATCGCGGTGCCGCACATGGGCCACAACCCCGCGACTGCATGCGTCGGGACCGACCCTTGGGGTTGACGAGCGCCGGATGTGGCAGGCTGATGAAACTCTGCTCGAATCATGCGCGGCGCCTCGGTCTCGCGTGAGTTATGACCTTGAATGCTGCCCCGGATGCCTCCTTGCCGATGCATCCCGCCACGAAGGAACACGCAAGATGCGCCTCGTCTCCCTGTTTGCTGTGCTTGGCCTTGGACTGGCCGCCTGCGGGCCGGCCCCGCAGACCGTCAACCTCGCCTCGCCCTCGGTTCCCGCCGTCTATCAGGCCCGCACGGATACCGGCCCGAACGGAGCCCCGATCAACATTCCTGCCATCCGCGCCGCCTATCTGACCGAACGCAACCAGCGCCAGCGGGTCGCCTATAACGGCCCCGAGGCCCCGGGCACCATCGTCGTCGATCCCTATGCCCGCGTGCTTTACGACGTGATGGAAAACGGCGAGGCGATGCGCTTTGGCGTGGCGGTCGGCCGCGCCGGCAAGGGCTTCAGCGGCGACGCGGTCATCAGCCTGAAGAAGCAATGGCCCAGCTGGACGCCGACCCAGAACATGATCCGCACCGAACCCGATCTCTACGGCCAGTTCGCCGGCGGGCTGTCGGGCGGAGTCGACAACCCGCTGGGGTCGCGCGCCCTGTATCTCTACCGCAATGGCCGCGACACCTATTACCGCATCCATGGCACGATGGACCCCTCGTCGATCGGCAAGGCCACGTCGGCCGGCTGCATCCGGCTGTTCAACCAGGACGTCATGGACCTGTTCGACAAGACCGAGCTTGGCACCCGCGTGAAGGTCCGCAGCCAGGCCGAGAGCGTGCGGCTGGAAGGTCCGATGATCGAGACCCCGGAAGGCTATGTCGTGCCGGCCTCCGAGGCGGGCGCGCTGGCGCCCCAGGCTGCGGCCGCCACGCTTGTGGCCGCCGAGCCGGGCTTCGTCTCGCCGGTCGAAAGCGCCGTTCCCTCGCGTTGAAGGCGCCTGCCCGCCGGCTTGCCGTCAGCCCTGACCACCCGCAGGCCCCCGATCGTCGATCGGGGGCTTTGCAATTGCAAATCGGCCGTTTCTCACGCAATCTGCGCGGCGATCGGGTGCAAGCCACCAGCAAGAGGGCAGGATGCCGAACTATCTCAAGCGCGAACAGGACCTTCTGTCCGAAGCCCAATTGACGCTGGCCCGCGCAAGCCGCAATCCCGCTCTGGCCGCGCAGGACGATGCCGGGCTGTCGCGTCTGATCGCCGAACTGGACGCCGCGCATGCGGCGGCCGCGACCGCCTTGGCCGAGGACGGCTTGTCGCCCCAGGCACTGCTGGCCGCCGCGCTGCGACGCGCCCATGCCGAACGCCGCAAGCGCAAGCTGCCGGCCTCTGCGGCGTTGACCGGGGAAAAGCCGTTCAAGCCGGGCAGCCCGGCCCCTGCAAAGACCGCGGCTGCCAAGACCACCTCCACGAAGCCGGCCAAGCGCGTCGCGGCCGCCAGCCGGCGCACGCCGCCGGACCGGAAATCCGCCGAGGCGCGCAAGCCCGATCTGCGCACCGGCCTTCGGCGCGTGAAGAAGGCGCCCGGAAAGCCCGCGCCAGTGTCGACCTCCGCCGCACCCGAGGCGGTCGCCCCCGCGCCGGTCCAGCCTGTCCCGCATCTCTCGGGGACCGAGGAGGCGCCGAACACTGCACCCGCCGACAAGGAGGCGCGGAAGGCCGCGCGGAAAGCCGTCAAGGAGGACCTGCGCGCCAGCGAGAAGGCCGCGCGCAAGGCGGCCCGCAAGGCGCTGAAGGATGCCGAACGCGCCCTGCGCAAGAGCGGGGCGAAGGCGGGCGAGGCCGGCGGCAAGAAGAAGGCCAAGGCCGGCAAGGACAAGCCCGCGAAGGACAAGGACACGAAGGCGAAATCCGGCAAGGCCAAGGGCAAGGCGAAGGCCAAGGCGAAGAAGGCCTGACCGGCGGGGCCCGTTTCCCGCACCCGATCGAGCGTGACGAAAGGAGCAGATGTGCAACGCCTTCTTGCGATGGCCGCGCTGATCGCGACAATGCTGGCGCAGCCCGCGATGTCGCGCCCCGCCGTCGATGCGCATCTGGGTCGCCCGCCGCCCGCTCGAAGCGAGGCCCTGCGCTGTACCGATGACGGGCGTGACTGCATCGGGCTTGGGTCCTATGTCGCCGATGTCTGCAAGCTGATCGAGCGCAATGCCGGCGAGCGCGGGCTTGACCCGAATTTCGTGGCGAGGCTGCTGTGGAAGGAAAGCCGCTTCGAGCCGGGTGCGATCAGCCCGGCTGGCGCGCAGGGGATCGCGCAATTCATGCCCGGCACGGCCGACCTCTACGATCTGGACGACCCGTTCAACCCGGCGCTCGCGATCCACAAATCGGCCTGGTATCTCGCCCATCTGCGCGACATGTTCGGCAATATCGGCATGGCCGCGATCGCCTATAACGGCGGCGAGAACCGCGCCGCGCGCTTTCTTGCCGGGCAAGGCGGGCTGCCCTACGAGACACTGGATTATGTCGAGGCGATCACCGGATTCAACGCCTATCGCTGGCGCGACAACCCGCCTGGCCTCGACGATCTCAGGATCTCTCTGAAGCCGGACACTGAATTCCGTCCGGCCTGCGAGGAGATGGCAGGCAATCGCAGCCTGCGCGAGTTCATCGCCCAGCAGCGCGTCTACCCCTGGGGCGTCATCGTCGCCAGCCACCCCAGCCAGTCGGTTGCGGCCCAGCAGGTGGCGCGGCTGAACCGCACCCTGCGGCCGGTCCTTGGCGGCAAGCGCGTCGGATATGTCCGCAAGAAGCTGACCGGGATGCCGCGCGCCGTCTATACCGCGCAGGTCGGCTATGACAGCAAGTCCGAGGCGACCGCCTTCTGCCTCAAGCTGAAACGCGTGGGCGGCCGCTGCATCGTCCTGAAGAACTGATCCTGTCCACCCGACAGAGTGCCGCACGCGCCGGAACGAAGCGCCGCCGCACCGGCGGCGCGACCCGAAAGGCGCAACGGCGCCGGGACGCAAGGCCCGGCGCCGTTTCCGTGGGATCACCCTGCAGGGCCGCGCGCAGGATTGCGTCCCGCGATGGCGCCGCGGCCGGCGATTGGAAGGGGCGGCGGCCCAGGCGTCAGGCGGCGCAGCAGACGAATGGCGGTGACCAGCCCCCGCCGCAGGGCGTCACGCTATGCCGCGAGGTGGTCTTCCGGCGGCCTCACGCGGAACACCGCGCAGTAAAGGGCGGGCACGAAGACCAGCGTCACCAGCGTTCCCGCGATGATGCCGCCCATCATCGCGAAAGCCATCGGCCCCCAGAACACCTGGCGCGAGATCGGGATCAGCGCCAGCGACGCCGCCGCCGCGGTCAGCAGGATCGGCCGTGCCCGGCTGTCGGACGCCTCGAACACCGCGTCCCAGGCCGCCATTCCCTTGGCCAGCAGCACCTGGATCTCGTGGACGAGGATCACCGAGTTCCGGATCAGGATGCCGACCAGTGCAAGAATCCCGAGGATCGCCACGAAGCCCATCGGAACGCCGAACGGCACCAGCACCGCAACGACGCCGATCAACCCTAGCGGTGCAGCCGCAAAGACGATCAGCGACAGGCGGAAGCCCTGCATCTGTGCCATCACCAGCACGGCCATGACCAGCAGCATCACAGGAACGACCGCCGCGATCGGCGCCTGGCTGTCCTGCGAGCTTTCGACGCTGCCGCCGACCTCGATGGCCACCGATGGCGGCAGGCCTGCCGCATAATCGGCCACGTCCGCAGCCAGGGCCGCAACCAGCGTGGCGGGCTGGTCGGCACTGGCGATCGCCGCCTTGACCGTTACCGTCGGCAGGCCGTCGCGCTGCATGATCATCGGCTGCTCGGTCGTGTAGTCCAGCCCGACCAGCACCGAGAGCGGGATCGTCGGCCCGGTCGCGGTCGGCAATTGCAGGTTGCGGATCGATTCCAGCGACTGGCGGTCCTCGGCTTCCCCACGCGCCAGCACGTCGATCAGGTAGATGTCGTCGCGCAGCTGTGTCACCACGCGCCCGGTGAACAGCGCCGACAGCGACTCGGCGATGCCCTGGCTGGTGACGCCCAGCTGCCGCATCTGGTCCTGGTCGACCTCAAGGCGCATCACCCGCGCCGGCTCGTTCCAGTCCAGCGCGATGTCGCGCAGCCGCGGCTCCCCGGCCAGCACGGTGGCCAGCCCGCGGGCGGCGTCGCGGGCCGCGTCGGCATCGGGCGCGGTGACCCGATACTGCACGGGCTTGCCGACCGGCGGCCCGATCTCGAGGTTCTTCACATAAATGTCGACACCGGCGAACTCGCGCGCCGCAAGCGCATTCAGCCGCGCCTTCAGACGGTCACGCGCGGCCAGATCGGGCGTCTGGATGACGATCTGGCCCATCTGCGGGCCCGGCGTCGGCACGTCCATCGACAGCACGAAGCGCGGTGCGCCCCGCCCGACATAGGACGACCAGAACAGCACGTCGGGATCGTCTGCCAGCGTCTCCTCAAGCCGGTCCATGTCCGCGCGGGTGCGCGCGATCGAGGCGTTCTGGCGCTCGGCGATGTCGACGAGCACCTCGGTCCGGTCCGAGGTCGGGAAGAACTGCTGCTCGACGAAGCGCATCCCCCAGACCGAGACGGCAAAGATCGCCAGCGTGATCGCGATGGTCGTCCAGCGGAACCGCATTGCCGCACGCAAAAGCCGGTGGAACCGGCGCCGCAGCCAGCCCGGCTGCGCATCGTGCCGCGCCATCGAGGTGCTGAGAAGGCTCACCCCCAGAAGCGGCGCGAACAGCACCGCCACCACCCAGGATATCAGCAGCGACACCGCGATCACCACGAACAGCGAGAAGGTGAACTCGCCCGCGGCCGAACTGTTCAGCCCGATCGGGATGAAGCCCGCCACCGTCACCAGCGTGCCGGTCAGCATCGGAAAGGCGATCGAGGTCCAGGCATAGCTGGCCGCCGAGGTCAGCGACTCTCCCAGTTCCAGCCGCGAGATCATCGTCTCGATGGCAATCATCGCGTCGTCGACCAGCAGCCCCAGCGCAATGATCAGCGCACCCAGCGAGATGCGCTGCAGGGTGATCCCCCATAGGTCCAGGATGACGAAGGTGATGGCCAGCACCAGGGGGATCGTCAGCGTCACCACGAAGCCGGCGCGAAAGCCGAGGCTGATGAAGCTGACCACCAGCACGATGATCACCGCCTCGGCCAGCGCGGTGACGAAATGGCCCACCGCATCCTCGACGACCTGCGGCTGATCGGCGATCTTGGCCATCTCGATGCCGATGGGCAGATCGGCCTCGACACGCGCCATCAACGCATCCAGTTCCACCCCGAAATCAAGGATGTTCTCGCCCTCGCGCATGCCCACCTGCAGCCCGATGGCCGGCTGGCCGCGATAGCGGAACAGCGATTGCGGCGGGTCCTCGTAGCCGCGGCTGATCGTGGCGACGTCGCTGAGATTGAAGAAACGTTCGCCCACCCGCAGGTTGACCGCAGCGATGGCCGAGGCGTCGTCGAACTGCCCGCCGATGCGGACCAGCACGCGTTCGGGCCCGGCTTCGATCACCCCCGAGGGCGCGATGGCGTTCTGCATCGCCAGTGTCGCAAGGACGCGCTGCTGGTCAAGGCCGAGCGCTGCCAGCCGCGCGGCCGAGAATTCCAGATGGATCTGTTCGCGCTGCTCGCCCAGCAACTCGGCCTTGCCGGCCGCATCCAGCGCCGAGACCTGCCGCCGGATGGCGTCGACGCGGTCGCGCAGCTCGCGCGGCGAGAAGCCGTCGGCGGTGAAGGCATAGATGTTGCCGTAGACATCGCCGAAATCGTCGTCGAACTGGAAGCCCGCGAATTCCTGCGGAAAGTCGGGGCGGATATCGGACATCATCTGACGCACGCGCTTCCAGATCTCTGGGACTGCGGGGCCGCGCGTGGTCGGCAGCAGTTCGACATAGACGACCGCCTGCCCGGGCGTCGTGACGGAGCGGGTGAAATACAGCTCGTCCAGTTCCTCAAGCTTGGTCTCGATGCGCGTGGTGACCTGCTTCAGCGTCTCGTCGATGCTTGCGCCGGGCAGGCTGGCGCCGATCACCATGACCTTGATGGTGAAGTTCGGGTCTTCCTCGCGGCCGAGGTTCAGATAGCTGATCGTTCCGGCGATCATCGAGACGACCAGCAGGAACCACACGAAGCTGCGGTGATTCAGTGCCCAGTCGGACAGGTTGAAGCGGCTCACGGGTCCACCCTTCTGCCGACCGCCTGGCCCTCGACCAGCGAATTCACGCCCCGGATCACGATCTCGTCGCCCCGATCGAGCCCGCCCGTCACCACGACCCGGCCCAGAAGCTCGGTGCCGGTGTCGATGGCTACTGCCTCGACCGACGCTGTGGCCGACGGGCCGCTGCCGCGGCGGAGCACGCGCCAGACCAGCGCCTGCCCGTCGCGGCGGAAGATCGCCTCGGCGGGAACGGACGGCATCGGCGCGTCGGGCAGGCCCAGCCGGGCACGGACCAGCGCACCCAGCCGGAAGGGCGCGTCGGCGGGCAGGCTCAGATACAGGCGGCGTGTGCGCGTGGCGGCATCTGCCAGCGGGTCGATGCGGTCCAGCAGGGCGGGGACCTGCAATGCGGGCCGGCTGCGCTGCCAGACGGTGAAGGCCGCATCCTTCGGCAGGCTGGCCAGCGCGGCCTCGGGCAGGTCGATGACCGCCTCGCGCCGATTCTCGGCCGACAGTTGCAGCACCGGCGCCCCGGCGTCCACGACGGCTCCGGGCGCCTCGAAAATGGCACTGACGACACCGGCGAAGGGCGCCGACATGACGGCGAAGTTCCGCGCATCCTCGGCGCGGGCCAGTTCGGACGCCGCCTGTGCGGCCTCGGCCTCGGCCGCTGCCGCAGCGCGTTGTGCCTGTTCGAGTTGCGCGTCCGACGCGACGTTCCGTGCCGCCAGCGCGGTGGTCCGGTCCAGCGTGCTGCGCGCGGTGCTCAGCTGCACCTCGGCGGCGCCCAGCGCGGCACGGGCGGCGCGGGTGTTGGCCTCGAGGTCTTCGGTCGCAAGTTCGGCCAGCACGTCGCCCTGCTCGACCCGGTCGCCCAGTTCGACGTGGCGCGCCTCGATCCGGCCGAGGGTCTGGAACGCCATCGCGACCTGCTTGCGCGAGGCGACCACGCCGGGGACCCAGCGGGCCAGGGCGTCGCGGTCGGCGAGGATCTCGGTGACGACGGGCCGCGGGGCGGGCGTTTCCTCGGCGCGGCTGGTCAGGCTCAGCCAGTCGGGCAATGTCAGGCAGGCGGCCGGCAGCGCCGAGACCAGCATCGCAAGGGCGGCAGCAGCGGGCAAAAGGCGCGCCGGAATCATCGGGCCGCCTCGGGGGCGACCGTCGCAGGCTCGATCCGGCGGCCGGGATACAGCAGCTGCGACCCGGCGCCGACCACCCGCGTGCCCGGCGCCACACCCTCGTCCAGATAGACCAGCCCGTCGGTGAAATGGCTGATGCTGACCGCGGCCAGGCTGACCCGGTCATCGGCGCCCACGATCCAGACCGCGGGATGATCGCCCTCGCGCATCAGCACCGTCCAGGGCAGCGCGACGCCGCGGGGGCCCGGCATCTCCAGATAGCCGCGCACCGCCGCGCCCAGCAGGGCGGTGCTGCCCTCGACCGCATCGACCCGGGCGCGCAGATTGACCGTGCCGGTCTGCGGATCGACCAGCGGCGCGATCTCGATCACTTCGCCGGTCATCTCGGGTCGATCGATGTCGATGGTCCTGAGGCGCAGGGTCCGGCCCATCGCCTTGTCCAGATCCGGGTGATCGGCGGCACGGAACACCGCCTCGAGGCCGTCCGTATCGGCCAGGGTCAGGGCCGGCTGCGCGGCGGCGATGACCTGACCCGGCGTGATGTGGCGGCCGGTGACGATGCCCGGCCCGCCCGCCCGCAGCACCATGTCCTCGACCGCCCGGCGGGCCTGTTCGACGGCGCTCTGCGCGCGTTCGACCGCGCCCTCGGTTTCCGACAGCTGCTGGGCGGCCGCGTCACGCGCGGCGCGGGTGCCCACGCCCCGCTCGAGCATCGCCGCGGCCCGGTCGCTGGCCTGGCGCGCCTGCGCCTGCGCAGCCTCGGCAGCAGACAGGCTGGCCTCGGCCACCTTCAGCGCCTCGTTCTGCTGCACCGGGTCCAGCCGGGCCAGCGCCTGGTCGGCGCGCACCTCGTCGCCTTCCTCGACCAGCACCGTGACCACGCGCCCGCCCTGCCGGAAGCCCAGCACGACGCTGTCGACCGCCTCGAGCGTGCCTGACAACTGCACCTCGGTCGGTACCGGCCGCTCGGCGGCGGTCACGACCTCGACGCGCAGATCGGCGGCAGCGGCGGCCGTCGCCTGCGCGGCGATCAGGGCAAGCAACAGGCGGGACACGCGCAGGATACTCATCTCAACACCACCAATATGGACAACTCATGATGCAGAAATGCCCGCTTGGGAAGATGCCTGTCCCTACGTCACATCGGCAAGTTGATGAAATTTCGCCCGATCCCAGCTGCCATCGCGAAGCAGCCGTGCCAGGACCTCGACCGCGCGGCCGACATCCTCGAGATCGTTGTAAAGCGGCGCAAAGCCGAAGCGCAGCACGTCGGGCGCCCGGAAATCGCCGATGATTCCCTCGGCGATCAGGGCCTGCATCACCGCATAGCCCTGCGGATGGCGAAAGCCGACCTGCGAGCCGCGCCGCGCGGAATCGCGCGGCGAGTTCAGGACCAGGTCCGGGCAGGCGGCCTCGACCCCGGCGATGAACGCCTCGGTCAGATCGATCGAGCGGGCGCGAAGATCGGCGGGGGCCACACCCTCCCAGACATCCATCGCGGCGTCCAGCACGGCGAGCGCGATCACCGGGGGCGTGCCGACCCGCATTCTCTCGATACCCGGCGCGGCGGCATAGTCCTGATCGAAGGCGAAGGGCGCGCGGTGGCCCATCCAGCCCTGCAGGATCGGCTGCACGGCGTCGGCATGCCGGGGATGGGTCCAGATGAAGGCCGGCGCGCCCGGCCCGCCATTGAGATACTTGTAGGTGCAGCCGACCGCGAAATCGGCGTCCGCGCCGGTCAGGTCCAGATCGACCGCACCGGCGGAATGGGCAAGGTCCCACAGCGTCAGCGCGCCGGCCGCATGGGCCCGTTCGGTCAGGGCGGCCATGTCGTGGCGCCGCCCGGTCCGGTAATCGACCTCGGTCAGCATCAGCACGGCCAGGTCGCCGTCGATGGCGGCGGTGACATCCTCGGGCGCGACGACGCGCAATTCGGCATCGACCGCGCGCGCCAGCCCCTGCGCCACATAAAGATCCGAGGGGAAATTGCCGCTGTCGGACAGGATCACCCGGCGGTCGGGGCGCAGCGCGCGGGCGGCGCTGAGGGCTTGGAAGACCTTGATCGACAGGGTGTCGCCCATGACCACCTCGCCCGGCCCCGCGCCGATCAGCCGGGCGATGCGGTCGCCGACCCGGCGGGGCTGGGCATACCATCCGGCCCGGTTCCAGCCGGTGATCAGCATCTCGCCCCATTCGTCGCGGATCATGCTGGCGGCACGGTCGCGCGCTGCAAGCGGCATCGGACCCAGCGAGTTTCCGTCCAGATAGGTGATGCCCTCGGGCAGGTGGAAGGCGCGGCGTGTCGCGGCGAAATCGGTCATGATCGGCCCCTCTGTCTTGACCGCAGGCTAGCAGCGCGATGTTCTGCGCGAAAGAGGAGCGCGCGATGCTGTATCAGGTCACCGACTGGGACGACGCCTATGCCAATGCCGCGCATATTCCGGGTGCCGAGGCATGGCCCGACCGCTGGACCGAGGCGGCGGCCACCTTTCGCGCCGCGCATCCGCCCGAGGCCCTCGGCACCGGGCATCTGTTCCGCCCCCAAGGCCCGGCGCGCGGGCTGGTCGTCTTCATCCACGGCGGCTACTGGATGCGCTTCGATCCCTCTGTATGGTCGCATCTGGCGGCGGGGCCGCTGGCCCGTGGCTGGGCGGTCGCCATGCCCGGCTATCGCCTCGCCCCGCAGGCCCGGATCGGCGACATCACCGCCGGGATAGCCGACGCCATAGCGACCGCGGCCGCCCGGGTCGAGGGGCCGCTGGCGATCAGCGGCCATTCGGCGGGCGGGCATCTGGCCGCGCGCATGATCTGCGACGACGGCACCCTGCCCGACGCCCTGGCCGGGCGGATCACGGCCTGCGTGCCGATCTCGGGGCTGTGCGACCTGCGCCCGTTGATGCAGACCGCGATGAACGCGACCCTGCGGATCGATGCAGGCGAGGCCGCGTCGGAAAGCCCCGCCCTGCTGCGGCCCCGGACCGGCATCCCGGTCACCTGCTGGGTCGGAGGGGCCGAACGGCCCGAATTCCTGCGCCAGTCGCGGCTGCTGGCCGATATCTGGGCGGGGCTGGGTGCGCCGACCGACTGCGTGGTCGATCCGGGCCGGCACCATTTCGACGTGATCGACGCGCTGGCGCAACGTGACAGCGCGTTGACGCGGCGGCTGACCCGCCTCGCCTGAGCCGACCCCGCCCGACGACCTGACGCCACCGAGAGCGCCGGAAACGGCACGGGCCGGGAACTCAGCCGGCGAACTCGGCCAGCCGGGCGCCGGTGATCTGCAACAGCCGTTGCGGCGCGATGGCAAAGATGTGGCGCGGCGTGCCCGCGGCGGCCCAGACCCGGTCGAACCGCAAAAGCCGCGGATCGAAAAAGCCGGTGACCGGCCGAAGATGCCCGACGGGCGCGACCCCTCCGATGGCAAAGCCGGTCTCGGCCCGGACCAGCGCCGCATCGGCCTTGCCAAGCGGCTGGCCCGCGACCTCGGCCGCGCGGGCCGGATCGACGCGGTTGCCGCCGGCGGTCAGGAACAGCACCACATGGCCGCTGGCCTCGCCGCGGAAGATGATCGACTTGGCGATCTGGTCGATCTCGCAGCCCGCGGCCGCGGCGGCCTCGGCGGCCGTGCGCGTGGCCTCGGCCATCTCCAGCACCTCGACCACCTCGCCGGCGGCCGCAAGCGCTGCCCTGACCCGTGAAAGGCTCTTGCTCATGTCCTGCTCCGCGATCCGGCCCTGCCGGCCAATGGCTGCCGGCCGGGATGCTAGCCGTCGCGGTCGAAGGCGAAAAGACCCGCATCGGGGTCGGGCTTGCCGGCGATCGCTGCGGCCACAACCTGTGCGGCGATCATCGAAAAGGTGATGCCGTTGCCCCCGAACCCCATCACCGCGTGGACGCGGTCATGGCCGGGCACGAGGTCGATGATCGGCAGGCCGTCCGTCGTATTGCCGAAGGGCGCCGACCAGACATAGGCGGGCCTGCCGATGCGGATACCGGTCAGATCCTGCAACTTCGCGACGATGGTGCGGCCCTTGCGCGCCAGCAGGGCGGGATCGTCGTTGCGGACCGGGTTGTCCTCGTCCTCGCCGCCCGCGATGATCCGGCCGTCAAGATCGGTGCGGAAATACAGATAGGGCTCGGCGGCCTCCCAGACCAGCATGTCGTCCAGCCAGTCCGGCCGCGCAATGCCGGTCCGCGAGGCCAGTGCCCAGGTCGAGGTGATCCGGTGCCGCGGGCTTTGCATCTGCGGCAGAAATTCGTAGCCGGTGCAGAAGATGGCGTTCCGGCAGGCCAGCACCCGGCCTTCGTCCGTGGCCAGCGCCACCCCGCCCGGCAATTCCGCCAGATCGGTGATCTCGACCGGCGAGGCGACCACCGCGCCGCGCGCCTGCGCCACCGCCAGCAGCCCCGCAGTCAGTTGCGCCGGATTGGCGCTGGCCGAGGCCTCGGACAGGATCGCGGCGCTGCGCTGCATCCCGAACCGGTCGCGCAGTGCGGCGGCGTTCAGGTATTCGGCGGCGATGCCGGCGCGGTCGCGGGCCTCGGCCTCGGCCTTCAGCGCACGGGCACCCAATACATTGCCCGACAGGTAGATCGCCCGCTTTGCCTGCATCCGGCAATCGATCCCGGTCTCGTCCACCAGCCGCAGCAGATCCCCCACCGCCCGCACCGAACGGCGCCAGACCGCCTCGGCCCGGGGACGGCCCATGTCGCGGATGTGGTGGATCAGCGGGATGTCGATCTCGTGCTGGATCATCGCCGTCGAGGCCGGGGTCGACCCGCGGGCAGGCGGGCGGCGATCGACGATCAGCACGCCGAGGCCCTGGCGGGTCAGCGCCTCGGCCAGCAGCGCGCCACTGACGCCGCTGCCGACGATGATCGCGTCCCAGCCCTGCCGCCGGTCCAGCCGGCAATGCGCGACGGCGATGTTGGGCGTCTTCAGCCAGAACGGCGTTCCCGTGCGAAGGTCGTCCTTGACCGTCCTTGCCGTGCCAGCACCCTGCGCCATCGGAAACCCTCCTGCCTGACGGCCGATCCGCCGCGCCCCTCAACCCGCCCCCGAGCGGCCGGTTCCGCGCGGCGCCGACCTGCCGGCCCTTGCATCCCGTGGCGGGGCATGATGTGGCGATCCGCGCCGGCATGGCGAAGCAAGCGCAGGAGGGAAGGCCGATGCATGTCTATACGCTGGTGGTGGAACTGGGCCGCAAGCCCGGCGACGGGCTGCCCGAGGGCGCAACCGGGGCGGGTCTGGTCTGCTATGCCGCGGGCAAGACCGAGGCCGAGGCCGTGCGCGAGACGGTGACGATCCTGAAGCAGGCGGACATGGCGCCGCTGGACGTGACCGGCTATGGCAGCCTGCGAGACCGCGAGGCCGAGGGCCAGGTGATCGAGGCCGAGGAACGCGCGCTGATGCAGCGCGCCCATGACGAGAACGCCGTCATCATCGCCCAGATGCAGCCCTATTTCGACACCCCGGACGACGCCAGCGGCAACGGCCGGGGCGGCGACGAGGGGGACGATCTCGGCGACCGGCGCCGCGACCGCTGATTGCGGCGGGCCGGGCGCGCGCAACCCTGTTCAAGCCGAATCCCGCCTGCTAGACTGCCCGGCAACAACAAGAACGATGGCAGTCCACAGACAGGCGATGCAGATGAGCTTTTCCCGATTTCTTCTCTCCACCGCGCTGATCGGCGTGCTGGCATCCTGCGCGGGCTCGATGAACCGCGCCCCCGGCTCGTATGGCGCGGCCGCGCCGGCAGGTCCGGTCACGCCGGCCGCGATCCCCGCCGCCGCACCGGGCGACGAGGCCGGTCTGCAGCGCTTCGTGCAGTCCTTCCGGCCCCGCGCGCTGGCCGCCGGCGTCTCGGCCGGCACCTATGACCGGGCCATGAGCATCGCCCGCTACAACCCCGACGTGATCCGGCTGGATCGCAAGCAGGCCGAATTCTCGCGCCCGGTCTGGCTGTATCTGGACAGCGCCGTGTCGGATGCCCGGATCGGCACCGGCCGAGAGAAGGCCGGCCAGCTTTCCGGCATCATGTCGGCGATCGAGGCGCGCTATGGCGTCCCGCGCGAGATCGTGCTGGCCGTCTGGGGGATGGAATCGAATTTCGGCGCCAACCGCGGCAAGATGCAGATCATCCCCTCGCTGGCGACGCTGGCCTATGACGGGCGCCGGGGCGAGATGTTCCAGAACCAGCTGATCGCCGCGCTGCGCATCCTGCAGGCCGGCGACATCGCGCCCGAGCAGATGCTGGGCAGCTGGGCCGGCGCGATGGGCCACACGCAGTTCATGCCGACCTCGTATCTGGAATACGCGGTCGATTTCACCGGCGACGGCCGCCGCGACATCTGGTCCGAGAACCCGACCGACGCGCTGGCCTCGACGGCGGCCTATCTGGCGCGGAACGGCTGGCAGCGCGGCCAGCCCTGGGGCGCCGAGGTGCAGCTGCCCGCGAATTTCAACATGGGCCTCGTCGGCAAGGGCACGCGCCGTTCGGACTGGGCGGCGCAGGGCGTGCGCCGCATCGGCGGCGGCGCGCTGCCCGGCGGCAGCGGCTCGATCATCATGCCGGCGGGCGCGCGCGGCCCGGCCTTCCTGATCCTCGACAATTTCCGGTCGCTGCTGCGCTACAACAATTCCGACAACTATGCGCTTGGGGTGGCCTTCCTGGGCGAACGCATCGCCGGACGCGCCGGTGTGCAGGGTGCCTGGCCGCGCCAGGATCGCCCCCTGTCCACCGCCGAGCGGCAGGAGATCCAGCAGCGCCTGCGCGCCAAGGGCTTCTATGACGGCGAGATCGACGGGCTGTTCGGATCGGGCACGATGGAGGCCGTCGCAGCCTTCCAACGGTCGATCGGCGCGACGCCCGACGGCTATCCGACCTCGATCCTGCTGGGCCAGTTGCGGCGGTGAGGCCTGAGAGGCCGTTCCTGACTGACCGGGGCGGCCGATCCCGTGCCGCCCTGATCTACCGGTTCGATCAGCCCGAGGCTCATCGCCTCAGGTCCGGGCCGCAGCAATTGAAGTCCTGCCCCGCTGCCTCGCCCTCCGCGACAAGACTGAACCGCCTCGGCGCCTCCATGGTCAGGTGGTCGCGGCGCGTTGACCTGTGGCCGTCACGCGCGGCAGTGCAGGTCTGATCGACGGTGAGGCGCGGACCCTCGGGGAAGACGGTGTCGATCGTGCAGCGCCGGCTTTGCGCGCCGTAAAGACCGCGCCCGTCGAAGATGTGCCAGGAGGCGTTGGCAGGAGACTGGCAGTCGTCCCCGGCGATGACCCGGACGCCGGTCGGAATCGGCAACAGGGAGTCGCGGCGATCACGGGATCCGTCGGCGTCGCGTCCACGCGGTATCCCCGCCCGCGCGTCAGCGCCGCAGCGGACAAGATCCACGGCCTGGACATCCTTCCAGACCAGGCTCAAGCGGTCCCGGCCTTCACTCTGCGTCAAACGGAAATAGGCCGGCTCGCGCGCGCCGACCTCGATCGCTCCTTCGGTTTGCAGGTATGCGGCCGCAACGAATGTCACGGGGCCGGACCGGTCAATGTCGACGATGATGGCATCGCCGCCGAAGGTGACGATGGTGCCGGGCGTGATGTCTATCTGCGTGACGGACGTTCCCGCTGTCCGGCATTCCTCTGCGGAAACATCCCATGATCCGAGAACGGTGTCGGGAAGCGATTGGGCCACGCCTGACGTTGCAAGGCCCAGCATCGCAATGCTGGCGGCAGAGAAGGGAATGGCGCCCATCATTGACCTCCGGCCTGGATCTTGCCGCAGGGTAGCACAGACCTCGACGAATCAACGGTCACGTTCGCATCAGTTCACGGCCCGGGACAGTCGGTTCCGATCCAGACGCCGTTGTTCAACCGGACGTCGCCTCCCCAGCGACCCACTCCCTGAACTGCCCCAGGACGTCCGCGTAGACCGCGCGCTTGAAGGGCACGATATTGTCCAGCAGTGCATCCGCAGGCATCCAGCACCAGCGATCGAATTCCGGATGCGCGGTGTCGATCCGAATGTCCGCGTCGTCCCCCAGGAACCGCATCAACACCCATTTCTGCGTCTGTCCGCCATAGCGGCCCTTCCAGACCTTGCCCAACAGTTCGGGCGGCAGGTCATAGCGGATCCAGCCCGGCGTCTCGGCCAGCACCTCGACCTTCTCGGCCCCGACACCGGTTTCCTCGACCAGTTCGCGAAGCGCGGCCTCGCGGGGCGCCTCGCCCGCGTCGATGCCCCCCTGCGGCATCTGCCAGGCGCCGGGCATGTCGATGCGCTGGCCCGCAAAGACCAAGCCCTCGGCATTGATCAGCACGACGCCCGCGCAGGGTCGATAGGGCAGCCCGCCCGGCCCCGTCGACTCAGCCATTGCCGCTGGCCGCCTCGCCGCCGCCCGAACCGTCGCCCGAGCCTTCGCCGGTCAGCGCGGGCTTGGCCGCGGCCGGCACCTGGCCGGCGCGGAAATCGACGGCGGCCAGCCCCTTGAGGATGTCCACGGCATAGGCCAGCTGGTAATCCTCGTCGCGCAGCCTGGCAGTCGCCTCGACCTCGGCGGCCTCCTGCTCGATCTGCTTCTTCTCGTCGTCATTGACGGAATCGTTGTTCAGCGCGCCGCGCAGGTCGGCCTCTGACCGGCCGAAATTCGATTCGCTGCGCGGACCGTCAGACTCGTCCTCGCCTTCCTCGGCGACCGGCACGCGGGGCTGGGCCACGAGGATGTCGGGCTGGATGCCAAGCGCCTGGATCGAGCGCCCCGAGGGTGTGTAATAGCGCGCCGTGGTCAGCCGGATGGCGCTGTCCGAGGTGACCGGCATCACCGTCTGCACGCTGCCCTTGCCGAAGGACTTCTCGCCCACGACGATCGCGCGGCGGTGGTCCTGAAGGGCGCCGGTGACGATTTCCGAGGCGCTGGCCGAGCCGCCATTGATCAGCACCACCATCGGCTTGCCCTGCGCCAGATCGCCCGGCTCGGCATTCCAGCGTTCACTTTCCTCCGCCTTGCGGCCGCGGGTGCTGACGATCTCGCCGGCATCGAGGAAGGCATCGCTGACGCTGATCGCCTGGTTCAGAAGCCCGCCGGGATTGTTGCGCAGGTCCAGAACGAAGCCGGTGACCTTCTCGATGCCGCCGGCTTCCTTCACGGCCTTGTCGAGTTCGGATTTCAGCGTGTCATAGGTCTCGTCGTTGAAGGTCGAGACGCGCAGCACGACCGAACTGCCCTCGACGCGGGTCTTGACCACGGTCAGCTTGATCGTGTCGCGGGTCATGGTCAGGTCGAAGGGCTCGGTCTCGCCCTCGCGCAGGATGGTGACGGTGATCTCGCTGCCGACCGGGCCGCGCATCATGTCCACCGCCTCGTCCAGCGTCAGCCCCATCAGCGAGTCGCCGTTGACATGGGTGATGAAGTCGCCCGACTTGACGCCGGCCTGCGCGGCCGGGGTCTCGTCGATGGGCGAGACGACCTTGACCAGCCCATCCTCCTGGCTGACCTCGATGCCCAGCCCGCCAAAGCTGCCGCGCGTCTGGGTCTGCATGTCCTCGTAGTCGCTGGCCGACAGAAAACTGGAATGCGGATCAAGCGAGGTCAGCATGCCGTTGATCGCGGCCTCGATCAGCTTCTTGTCGTCGGGCGCCTCGACATAGTCGGCGCGCACCCTCTCGAACACGTTGCCGAACAGTTCAAGCTGTTCGTAGACCGAGACGTTCTTGCCCGCCTCCTGCGCGACCAACGGGCCGGCGATCTGCGTCGTGGCCAGCGCGCCGGCCACGACACCGCCCAGCCCTGCGATCAGATAATGTCTCATGGCGGCCTTTCCTGCCTCAGTTCTGTTGCGGCTCGACGACCGGATTCAGGATGAACCAGTCCGCCGGATCCAGCGTTTCCGTGCCCTTGCGCAGTTCCAGATACAGGCTTTCGGTGCGGCCTGCATCCATCCCGCGCGCGGCGTCGGCGACAAATTGCGCCCCGAATTCCTGCGCAGGGCCTTCCGATCCGCCCATCAGGCCGACCGGATCGCCCGCCTTCAGCACATCGCCGATCTCACCGAAGACCTGCGACAGCCCTGCGAATATCAGAAGATAGTCGCGCGCGGGCTCGACGATCATCACATTGCCGTAATCCAGCAGCGGGCCGCGATAGCGGATGGTGGCGGGCCAGGGTGTGGTGACCAGCGCGGCGGGCGCCGTCGCGATCACCCAGCCGGGCCGGCGCACGCCGGCGGCGTCGGGTTCGTCATAGGGACGCAGCACGCTGCCGACCACCGGCAGGGCAAGGCTGCCCTGCGCGGCCTCGAAATCATCCATCGGCGCGCCGATATCGGTTTCCATCCGGTCCACGCCCTGCGCGAACTCGTCCAGGCTCTGCGCGGCCTCGCGCAGCTTCTGCAGTTCCTCGGGCGCGTCGGCGAACCGCACCGGCATGGTGGACCGGTCCGTGACCGCGCTGGCCAGGAGCCGCCGCGCCTCCTGCACCGAGGCAAGCCCCGAGGCCAGCATCTCGCTGGCCGCCGACTGCAGCGCGCGCACGGTGGCGATCTCGTCCAGGTCGGCCTTGAGGCGCTCGGCCTCGGCGCGCAGGCCGGGCGTGACATCCGACAGGATCATCCCCGACCGGGCATTGGCCAACGCCCCCGCCGGATGCAGCAGCAGTGTCGATTCGGGCGATTGCTGAAGCGCGGTCATCGCGCCCAGCACGCGGGCCAGGCGCGCCCGCTGGGCCTCGAAGCGGGCGTGAAGATCGGCCTCGCGCGCGCTGGCCTGCCGCAGCCCCTCGCGCAGGGCGGCAAGGCCATGCTCGTAGCCGCGGATCACCTCGGTCAAGGCGGTCACCTGGTCGTCGGCGCTGACCGCCTCTGCCAGCTTGGCCACCGCCGCGCGCAACTGCGCCGCCGCCGCCTCGGCCTCGGCGACCGCCTCGTTGGCGGGCGTGGCCGCACCGGCGGCGCCGAGCGGCAGCGCGCAGAGGGCCAGCGCCAGCGCCAGCGCGCGGATCGGATATCGCCTCATGCCGGCACGATCAGGCTGCGACCGGTCATCTCGGCCGGCTGCTCGAGGCCCATCAGTTCCAGCACCGTCGGTGCCACATCCGCCAGCCGCCCGTCGCGCAGATGCGCGCCCGCCGGGCCGCCATAGACGATCACCGGCACCGGATTGGTCGTGTGGGCGGTATGCGGCCCGCCCGAGTCGGGATCGCGCATCGTCTCGCAATTGCCGTGATCGGCGATGATGACCGCCGCGCCCCCGGCCCGGTCCAGCGCCTCGATCATCCGGCCCAGCCCCTCGTCGACGGCCTCGCAGGCGCGCATCGCGGCGGGCAGGCTGCCGGTATGGCCCACCATGTCGGGATTGGCGTAGTTCACCACGATCAGGTCATAGCCCGCGCCGATCACCTCGACCAGCTTGTCGCTGACCTCGCCGGCCGCCATCTCGGGCGCGAGGTCGTAGGTGGCCACCTTGGGGCTTTTTGGCATGTGCCGGTCCTCGCCCGGCTCGGGCGTTTCTCTGCCGCCGTTGAGGAAGAAGGTGACATGGGGATATTTCTCGGTCTCGGCCAGCCGGAACTGCCGCAGGCCGCAGGCCGCGACCCAGGCGCCCAGCGTGTTAACCACCTGGGTCTTGGGATAGGCCGAGGTCATGAAGGCGTTGTGCGCCTCGCTGTAGTCGACCATGCCCAGCATCGCGGCCCAGTCCGGGCGATCATCCACGCCGAAGGCGTCGAAATCGGGATCGGCCAGCGCCGACAGGATCTCGCGGGCGCGGTCGGCGCGGAAGTTCAGGCAGAACACCCCGTCGCCATCCAGCGCGCCGTTGTAGCCGTCGATCACGAAGGGCTGGATGAACTCGTCGGTCTCGCCGCGGGCATGGGCGATCGCGATCGCCTCGGCTGCGCTGGAGGCGGCCTCACCGGCCCCGGCCACAATGGCGCGATAGGCGCGTTCCACGCGGTCCCAGCGGGTGTCGCGGTCCATGGCGAAATAGCGGCCGATCACCGTGCCGATGCGCGCGCCTTCGGGCAGACGATCCTGCAATCGGGCGATGAAGTCGCCGGCCGATTGCGGGGCCACGTCGCGGCCGTCGGTGATCGCATGGATGACCACCGGCACCCCTGCCCCGGCCACCGCCTCGGCGGCGGCGACGACGTGGTTCAGATGCCCGTGGACCCCGCCATCCGAGACCACGCCCATCAGGTGCGCGGTGCCCGCGGTCTCTTTCAGCCGCGCCACGAAATCGGCCAGTGCGTCATTCTGGAAAAAGCTTCCATCCTCGATCGCAAGGTCGATCTGGCCCAGATCCATCGCCACCACCCGGCCCGCGCCGATATTGGTGTGCCCGACTTCGGAATTGCCCATCTGCCCGCGCGGCAGCCCGACATCGGGGCCGTAGGTCACAAGCGTCGCATGCGGGCAGTCGCGCATCAGCCGGTCGAAATGCGGCGTCGCGGCCTGGTCCGGGGCGCTTTGGTCCGGCCGGTCCGAGATGCCCCAGCCGTCGAGAATGCACAGGATCACGGGTTTCGTCATCGGGACCTCGCTTGGATTTGCGCCTTGTTACGCCGCCGCGCGCCCTGCGACAACCGCCGAAGCCGTGCCGCGCGGCGCATGGCTAGGTGCGGTGATAGGGCGAGCCGGCCAGGATGGTGGCGGCGCGGTAAAGCTGTTCGGCCAGCATCGCGCGCACCAGCATGTGTGGCCAGACCATCCGGCCGAGGCTGATCTGCCAGTCGGCCCGCGCCCGCAGCGCCGGGTCCAGCCCGTCCGCGCCGCCGATCATCAGGCACAGGTCGCGGGCCGCGTCGCGATAGCCGGCAAGCCGCGCGGCGAATTCGGGCGAGGTCGGCTGCTCGCCGCGTTCATCGAGCACGACCAGTGCCGCGCCGGCGGGAATCGCCCGCACCAGCAACTCGGCCTCGGCGGCCATGCCGCCGCCGCGCCGGTCCTCGATCTCGTGCAGGGTGGCGGGTGGCAGGCCCAGCCCGCGTCCAGTGCGGGCGAAGCGGTCCAGATAATCGCCGACAAGCGCCGATTCCGGGCCTTTCTTCAGTCGCCCGACGGCGACGATGTCGATTCGCATGGCCGGCGGGCGGGCCGGGTCAGGGCGCGGGCCGGGACACGGCCTCGCGCACCCGGCTCAGCGCGTCGGCAGGCATCCACATCTTCTCCAGCTGGTAGAATTCGCGCACTTCGGGGCGGAACACATGCACGATCACGTCATCCGTGTCGATCAGCACCCAGTCGCCGGTTTCCTTGCCCTCGATGCGCGGGCTGCGTCCGGTGGCCTGCTTGAAGCGGTCGGCCAGCTTTTCGGCGATGGCGCCCACCTGCCTTGCGCTGCGCCCCGAAGCGATCACCATGTGATCGGCCATGGCCGAGCGTCCGCGCAGGTCGATCGTCACGATGTCCTCGGCCTTGTCGTCGTCCAGCGATGACAGCACGAGGGCCAGATGCTGGTCGCTGCTCAATGCATCGGCCGCGGCGTTCGCTGCCGGCGTTTGGGCCGGCGAGACGTCTTGTGACAGGGTTCAATCCTCCGGTCAGCGCGCCGATAGCCCCCGGCGCAGGGGTAGTCCGAAGATAGCATCTTTTCGGCCCATCTCAATCACCGGTCACGACTTCGGCACCGGCTGTTGCCACGGCGCGCGGGGTTTCGCCCCCATCCGCGCCGGCTGCGCGGTCCAGCAGCCGAACCTCGCGCTGCGGGAAGGGGATCGAGACGCCGTGCTCGCGGAAGGCATCCCACAGCGCGAGAAAGACCTGACCGCGCACATTCGTCAGCCCCGCCTCGGCATCGCCGATCCAGAAGCGCAGGACGTAATCCACCGAACTGTCGCCAAAACCCGTGACCCAGCAGACCGGCCGGCGCTGCGCCAACACCCTCTTGACTGACAGGGCGGCGGCAATGGCGATGCGGCTGACCTCGTGGGGATCGTCATCATAGGAGGTGCCGAAATTCAGGTCCAGCCGCACGAAGTTGTTGGTGTGCGACCAGTTGACCACCTGCCCGGTCACCAGGTCCTCGTTTGGGATCAGGTATTCCTTGCCGTCGCGCGTCACCACGCTGACATAGCGCGCGCCCAGTTCCTCGATCCATCCGAAGGTCTCGCCCAGCGAGATCACGTCGCCGGGCTTGACCGACTTGTCCAGCAGGATGATGACCCCCGACACGAGGTTCGAGACGACCTTCTGAAGCCCGAAGCCAAGCCCGACACCGACCGCGCCCGAGAACACGGCAAGCCCGGTCAGGTCGAAGCCCACGGCCTTCAGTCCGACGATCACCGCAAGGCTGAACAGCCCCACCTGCAGCAGCTTGGCCGTCAGCACCCGCATGGTGGGCGAGATGTCGTCGTTCTGCGCCAGCCGGCCGCTGATCGCGCGCGAGATCACCCGCGCCCCCGCGATCATCAGCCCGGTGATCGCCAGCGCCTTGATGACCGTCAGCAGCGACAGCCGGAAATCGCCGACGCTCAGCGCGACGGTGTCGAGGACGGCGGCGGCGGGCTCGGTCAGGGCCAGAAGGTGCAGCGTCACCCAGACCCAGGCGGCCCAGGTGACGATGCGTCGCAGGAAGCGGTTGGCGATCACCCGCGCCAGGAAGAAGATCCCGACCCATGCCGCCGCGATGGTGGCGGCCAGGGCGATCAGCTGGCTGCGGAAGGGCAGCGTCACCTCGCGCATGACCAGCACCACCGCCCAGGCCAGCAGCGTGAACACGATCAGCGTCAGCCGCCGGTCCACCAGCAGCCCCAGCCGCAGGCGCCATTTCGGCCAGTTCTCGCGGCTGCGCAGCCAGCCCGTCAATCTCGGCGAGATGAGCCGCGCGACCAGCCAGGCCAGCAGCACCAGACCGGCGATGGCCGGCAGCTGGTAAAGCCGCGACGGGATCAGTAGCGTGCGCAGGAACATCCAGACCCGATCCCACAGGCCCTGGGCTGCGTCGATGACCTCCGGGCTGAACTGCTCCACTGGCGACCTCCCCGTCCAGTCTGGACCGGTGCCGAGGGCCGCGACAAGCCCCGGCGATATTGCGTCAACGCCGAAAGGCCCGTAAAAGATCACCCATGTCCGGGTTCATCTATTTCGACATCCATGATCGCGCACGCCTGCCCTCGCGGTTCTATGGCGAGTCGCTGAGCGTGACGGCGCGAGGCTGAGGGCTGCGCGGGGTCGCCCCCGCGCGCCCCGATCCCGACCTTCCCGATGCCTCACAGCCGAAAGTTGCAGCCATGACCGAACACCCCGCCCCCGCCGCGCGGACTCTCTATGACAAGATCTGGGACGCCCATGTGGTGGACCGCCAGGAGGACGGCACCTGCCTTCTCTACATCGACCGCCACCTGGTCCACGAGGTGACCAGCCCGCAGGCCTTCGAGGGGCTGCGCATGAGCGGGCGCAAGGTCCGCGCGCCCGAACGCACCATCGCCGTCCCAGACCACAACGTGCCGACCACGCTGGACCGGGAAAAGGGCATCGAGAACGAGGAAAGCCGCATCCAGGTCGAGGCGCTGGACCGCAACGCCCGCGAATTCGGCGTGAACTACTATCCGGTCGACGACGTCCGGCAGGGGATCGTGCACATCGTCGGGCCGGAGCAGGGCTGGACGCTGCCGGGCATGACGGTGGTCTGCGGCGACAGCCATACCGCCACGCATGGCGCCTTCGGCGCGCTGGCCCACGGCATCGGCACCAGCGAAGTGGAACATGTGCTGGCCACCCAGACGCTGATCCAGAAGAAGTCGAAGAACATGAAGGTCGAGATCACCGGCCGGCTGTCGCCGGGCGTGACGGCCAAGGACGTGGTGCTGGCCATCATCGCCCACACCGGCACTGCGGGCGGGACCGGCCATGTCATCGAATATTGCGGCGAGGTCATCCGCAACCTGTCGATGGAAGGCCGCATGACGATCTGCAACATGGCCATCGAGGGCGGCGCCCGCGCCGGTCTGATCGCCCCGGACGAAACCACCTTCGCCTATGTCCGGGGACGCCCGCACGCCCCCAAGGGCGCGCAATGGGAGGCCGCGCTGGCCTGGTGGCGGACCCTTTCCAGCGACGAGGGCGCGCAATGGGACAAGGTCGTGACCCTGCGCGGCGAGGACATCGTGCCCACCGTGACCTGGGGCACCAGCCCCGAGGACGCGCTGCCGATCACCGCTTCGGTTCCCGCGCCTGAATCCTTCGGCGGCGGCAAGGTCGAGGCGGCCCGGCGCAGCCTTGACTACATGGGCCTGACCGCCGGCACGCCGCTGACCGACATCGCCATCGACGCGGTCTTCATCGGCAGTTGCACGAATGGCCGGATCGAGGATCTGCGCGCCGCAGCCGCCGTGCTGAAGGGCCGCCGTCTGGCCCCGGGCGTGCGCGGCATGGTGGTGCCCGGCTCGGGCCTGGTGCGGGCCCAGGCCGAGGAAGAGGGTCTCGACGTGGTGTTCAAGAATGCCGGCTTCGAATGGCGGCTGGCGGGCTGTTCGATGTGTCTTGCGATGAACCCCGACCAGCTGGCGCCCGGCGAACGCTGCGCCGCGACCTCGAACCGCAACTTCGAGGGGCGGCAGGGCTACAAGGGCCGCACCCACCTGATGTCGCCCGCGATGGCAGCGGCGGCGGCGGTCACGGGCCGGCTGACCGATGTGCGCGAACTGATGGCCGAGACGGTCTAGGGCCGCCATGCCCACGACCGTCCACCCTGTTGCCGCGTTCCGCGGCGCGGCCTCAGCCGCGCCGCAGGATCGCGATGGCGTTCAGGGCGATCAGCAACAGCCCGGCATTCTCGAACAGGTAGTTCGTGCTGACGCCGAACTGGCGCTGGCCGATCAGCGCGTCCATGTGGTGAAAGCCCACCGCCCGGACCGCCACGAAGGCGCACAGCACGGCCAGCCCGACCAGCGCCACGCCCGACTGGCGCAACCGGCCGCGCAGGGCCTTCAAGCCGACCAGCAGCCCCGCCAGCAGAGCGATACCCAGGATCGCGATGAAGCCGGCCTGCACGAAGCGGCGATATTCGTACCATCCCTGCGCCTGCGCCAGACAGCGCCCCAGCGCCGTCATCGCGCTTTGCAGGTCCAGCTGCTTGTTGATCGCCAGAACCAGCATCAGCCCCGCAACGAGGCCCCAGAAGGCGCGACCGTCGCGGCCGCGAAGGCATCGCCAGACCTGCACCGCCAGCACGAGGCACAGCAGATAGGCCAGAACCGTAAGCCAGCCCGTCACATCGGGATCGCCGATCCGCGGTCGCCATGCGCCCGCCACGCAGCCCATCAACCCATCCATACCGAAACCAACACATCGTCGCAGTTGCGTGCAGCCTAGCAGCCTCGCCCGACCGCCGACCAGATACAATCACCCGAGGACCGACATGGACAAGTTCACCACCCTCACCGGCATCGCGGCGCCCATGCCGCTGGTCAATATCGACACCGACATGATCATCCCCAAGCAGTTTCTGAAGACCATCAAGCGGTCGGGTCTGGGGGTGAACCTGTTCGACGAGATGCGCTATGATCGCGACGGGACCGAAAATCCCGACTTCATCCTGAACCAGCCCGCCTGGCGTGACAGCCAGATCCTCGTCGCCGGCGACAATTTCGGCTGCGGCTCGTCGCGCGAGCACGCGCCGTGGGCGCTCCTGGATTTCGGCATCCGCTGCGTCATCTCGACAAGCTTTGCCGACATCTTCTTCAACAACTGCTTCAAGAACGGCATCCTGCCCATCGTTCTGCCGCAAGAGGCCGTGGACGTGCTGATGGAGGATGCGCGCAAGGGCGCCAATGCGCGCATGACGGTGGATCTCGAAAACCAGACGGTCAGCAGTGCCGATGGGCATGAATTCCATTTCGACATCGACCCGTTCCGCAAGCACTGCCTGCTGAACGGGCTGGACGACATCGGGCTGACGATGGAAAAGGCCCCCTCTATCGACAGCTACGAGACGCAGATGGCCCAGGCCCGCCCTTGGGTCTGAGGGCCGCCGCCCTTGCCTGCCTGCTGGCCGGCCCGCTTGGGGCCGAGCCGATCCGCATCGCCACCTGGGACCCCGGCCTGACCCGACAGGGGCCGGGCCTGCTGCTGCGCGACATCCGCGCCCGCGACCCGCAGGTGCTGGCGGCAGCGCAGGTCATCGTCGCGGCACGCCCCGACGTGATCCTGCTGACCGGAATCGACTGGGACGCCGACGGCAGGGCGCTTGCCGCCTTTTCGGCGCTGATGGCCGACGCCGGACTGGATTTTCCGCATCGCTTCTCCGCGCGGCCGAACAGCGGCTTGCCCACCGGGCTGGACCTTGACGGCGACGGCCGCCTGGCCGAGGCCGACGATGCGCAGGGCTGGGGGCAGTTCACCGGCCAGAACGGCATGGCCGTGCTGTCGCGCCTGCCCCTTGGCCCGGTGACCGACTACAGCGACCGTCTGTGGCGCGACCTGCCCGGCAACCTGATGCCCGCGGTCGGGCCCGAGGTGGCGCAGGTCCAGCGGCTGTCCTCCACCGCACATTGGGATCTGCCCGTGATGACGGCGCGGGGGCCCCTGCGCCTGCTGGCCTGGGCGGCGACGCCGCCGGTCTTCGACGGACCCGAGGACCGCAATGGCCGGCGCAACCATGACGAGGCTGCTTTCTGGCTGCATAACCTGCCCCATGCGCCCTTCGCGCTGATCGGCAATGTCAATCTCGACCCGACCGACGGAGAGGGCCGGCCCGAGGCCCTGCAACGCCTGCTGGATCACGCCACCGACCCGATGCCGCGCGGCGCGTGGCAGCCGCCGCAGACCGGCGCCAACGCCACCCATGCCGCAGATCCCGCGCTGGACACGGGCGATTTCGACGAGGCCGGACCCGGCGATTTGCGCGTGGACTACATCCTGCCGGCGCGGGCGCTGGGAATCGCGGGCAGCGGCGTGCTGTCGCCGCCCCCCGACAACCCCCTTGCCGAGGCCGTGGCGCGCGCCTCGGACCACCGGCTGGTCTGGGTCGATCTGGTCATGCCCGACCCGCCACCGCCACTCGCCGGCGCGGCCCTTCGCTGACGGCCCGGTGCGGGCCGGTCCCGGTCTGCCCGTGCGCCCACCCGGCCCGCACCGGCCTGGCCTTTCCGGGTCGGGGGTGCATCGCCAGTGGCCGGATCGGCAGGGGCCGCGCCGGTCTGACCGGACCCGTTCGGCGACCCTTGCGCCTGCCATGCGGCGACGCCGGACGCGCCGCATGAGCGGGCGACCGGCAACCATGTGATACGCGACCGGCAGGCAGCGCGGTGGCGGCCATCGCGGCCCGCACCATGCCAATCGCTGCGGACACGGATCTCGGCGGTTCAGTACCGGATCTTCACCGCCTGGGCGCTTTCGCGGCGGGCCAGTTCCAGCAGCACCTCGGCCCGTCCGAATTCGCGGGCGGCCTCTTGCCGTGCGGCCTCGAAACGGGGCGTCAGCCGGGCCAACTCGGCATCGGCGCGGCGCAGTTCGCGGGCCGCGCGCCCGGCCTGGGCATTGGCCATGCGCGCTTCGGACAACGACAGCGGCGCCGTGCTGGCATAGCTTTGCGACAGGGCGGCCTGCATTGCGTCGACACGCTGACGCGCCGCAGCCATATGGGTGCTGAAGGCCGCGAATTTCTGCAACTCGCGCTCGGCCTTCAGCCGGGCAAGGCGTTCCAGCGCGGCCAGCTTGTCGGCCGCTTTCACCATCCCGCCCGGGCCTTTTCGCGCATCGTCTCGGCAAAGCGGATGGCGGCGGCAACAGCCGCGAAATGGTCGCGGCGGATCTCCTCGCCCACCGCAACGCTTCCATGGATCGCCCGCGCGCAGGGCGGATCGGACCAGATCGGCACCTTCGCCTCGCGCGCCCGGTCGCGGATGCGCGCCGCGACGTCGTCGGTGCCCTTTGCCAGGCACACCGGCGCGCGCCCGCTGCCGCGCGCCCATTGCAGCGCCACCGCGTAATGGGTGGGGTTCACGATGATCACATCGGCCTTGGCCACATCGGCCAGCATCTGTTTCATCGCGATGTCGACGGCGCGCTGGCGCCGGGCGGCCTTCAGATGCGGGTCGCCCTCGGCGTCCTTGTATTCGTCCTGCATTTCCTTGCGGCTCATGCGGTTCTTGCGGCGGTGCTCATGCCATTTCCATATCATGTCCAGCACCGCAAACAGCGCCGAGATGGCGATGGCCAGCATGAAGACCTGCCCCAGCAGCATGCCCAGATCGCCGATCCAGCGACCGGCGGTCATCGCGCTGCCTGCCAGCCGGTCCAGAAGCGCCGCGAACAGGTACCAGCCGCCGGCGCAGACCAGTGCTGCCTTGCCGAACGAGATGGCAAAGGTCATCAGCCCGGACACGCCGAACTTCTGGCCCGCCGTCTTCACCGGGTTGATCCGGTTGAAGTCGAGCGCCAGCTTGTCGGGGGTGAGGACCAGCCCGCGCTGCGCGATCAGCGCCACGCCGATCGCCAGCGCAGGCACCAGAGCGAGAACGATCAGCGCAATGCCCGCATACTGCCCCAGCATCGCGGCGAGGCCGAACACCTCCTGGACCGGCCAACCCTCGGCGCCCATCGCGCGACTGGCCATCGACAGCCATTCGCGCACCGCAAAGCCGGCGCCGATGGCAAAGGCCAGCCAGGCGCCGACATACATCGCCATCACGTTCAGCTCGGTCGAGCGCGGGATATCGCCCCGTTCGCGCGCCTTGCGCAGCTTCTGTTCGGTCGCCTCGAAGGGCTTGTCGTCATTCTCCTCGGTCATTGCGGCCTCGGCAGGGTAAAGTCCAGGACGGCCTCGACCCAGATTCCGATCAGCATGGGCGACAGCACGGCAAGCGCGACCAGCGCCAGCAGGATCGAGGCGGGCGCACCGATGAACACAACGGGCAGCGCGGGCATCACCCGGTTGATGACGCCCGACAGCGCCTGGAACAGGAACCCGCCAAGGGTGAAGGGCGCGGCGATCAGCATGGCCAGCACGAAACCGTCCGACAAGACGCGGACCGCCGCCGGTGCAAGCATCGCCGCATCGGGCCAGCCCGCGACGGGCCAGACGCTGAAGCTGTCGGCCATCAGTTCGACCAGCATCACCGGCAGCCCCATCACCATCAGCACCGCCATGCCGCCCAGATGCAGCAGGTTGCCGATCGGATGGGGTGCGGCCTCGTTCTGCACGCCGATGATCTGCGACAACGAGGCGGTCGCCGCGATCGCGGTGGTGGCGATGTCCAGCGCCAGCGCCAGCAGCCGCAACAGCCCGCCCGAAGCCAGCCCCGCGACCATGGCGCCCGACAGCTGGCCCAGCATGGCGAGGCTGTCGGCGGGCGCCGACACCGGCGCGACCAGCCCGGCCAGCAGCGGGGCGATGGCCATCGCCGCGGCGACGCGGACCCGCACGGGCAGGACACGTTCGCCAAGGCCGGGAACGATCAGGATGCAGGCCTGGACCCGCGCATAGACCAGCACCAGCCGCCAATCCAGCCCCGGAACCCAGGCGGCAAGCTGATCCCACATCACGCGGCCTCGATCGTGCCGACCAGCTGCAGGTCGGCCTGCGGGTCGACCTCCTCGAGGCCCAGCACCGGCACGGCCACCCCGTTCGAGCCCAGCACCGCCCGGATCACCCTGCGGCGATGGTCGGGCGCGACGATCACCGTCCGCAGCCCCTGCTGCGAGATCGCCAGCGCCCGCCGCGTCGATTCCAGCAGGCGTTGCGACAGCGCCGGCGTCATCGCCCCGCCACCGCTGCGCCCGGTCTCGGCATCGGCGCGCACGAATTCGGCCTCCCAGGCAGGGTGCAGCTGCAGCGCCGAAATGCGCCCGGCATCATCCGCATATTGCTGTGTGATCTGGCCACGCAGCCGCTTGCGCACCATCTCGTAGACGGTCTCGATGCTTTCGACGGCCCGGAACTCGTGGATGGCATCGACGATCAGGGGCAGATTGCGGATCGACAGCCGTTCCTCCAGCAAGGCACGCAGCACGGCCAGAAGCAGTTCGGGCGTGACCTTTTCCGGGATCATGCTGTCGAGATAGCGGCGATTGCGCTCGGCCCGCGCCGGATCGGACAGCGATTTCAACTCTTCCAGCTGGCGCTGCAGGGCGCCCAGCGTCAGCAGCGCTGACAGGTTCGACTTGACCACCTCCATCAGATGCGTGGACAGCACCTCCATCGGCGACACGACCGTCGCGCCCAGGGTGGCCGCGTCGTCCTGATCGTCGCGGGGGATCCAGCGGGCGGGGCTGGCATAGACCGGCTCGCGCACGGCGGCACCGCCCAGCTGGTCCAGCAGGCGGTCGGGGCCAAGCGCCAGCACCTCGCCGGGCCGCAGGCTGCCCCGCCCCCGCACCACACCGTGAATGCGGATCTGGTAGTCGCCGGGGGGCAGGTCGTCGGTGTCGGTGATCCGGACATCGGGCAGGATCAGCCCATAGCTGCGTGCGATGTGGATCCGCAGGTTGCTGATCCGGCTGCCCAGCCCGCGCGCCTGATCCAGCGCCGTGACGATCAGATCCGCGCCGATCTCGACGCTGATCTCGTCCGTGTCGAGGACATCGCCGATCCGGCTGGCCGGTCGCGCCGCGGGTTCGGGCAGCGGCGCCGCATCGTCCCCCACGGCAGCTGCCCTGCGCCGCGCGAGGATCACCGCCGACGCAGCCATCGCGGCCGCAAGCGCAAGGAACAGCAACCGGGGCATGCCCGGCACGAAGGACATAAGAAGCATCGCGGCGGCGACCACCGCAGCGGGCTGCCAGCCACGCGTGAACTGGTGCGAGATCAGGTCGGCCGTCGTGTCGGTGGCGCCGCCACGTGACAGCAGCAGCGCCGCGGCCATCGAGGTGATCAGCGCGGGGATCTGGCTGACGAGGCCGTCGCCGATCGTCAGGTGCGAATAGGTTGCCACCGCATCGCCGAAGGCCATGCCATGCACCACGATCCCGACAGTCAGGCCGATCAGCAGGTTGATGAGAGTGATGACGATCCCCGCAATGGCATCGCCCTTGACGAATTTCGAGGCGCCGTCCAGAGAACCGAAAAAGCTGATCTCGCGCTGTTCCTGGATGCGCCGGCGCTTTGCTTCGTGGTGGTCGATGGCGCCGGCGTTCAGGTCGCCATCGATCGCCAGCTGCTTGCCCGGCAGCGAATCCAGCGCAAAGCGCGCGGCGACTTCGGCCATCCGGCCCGAGCCCTTGGTGATCACCATGAAGTTGACCACCGAGATCACCGCGAAGACGGTCAGCCCCACCAGCAGAGAGCCGCCCGCGACGAAGGCCGCAAAGCCGTTGATGACCTGGCCGGCGGCATCGGGGCCGGTATGGCCCTCGGTCAGGATCAGCCGCGTGGAGGAGACGTTCAGCGACAGCCGGATCACCAGGCTGACCAGCAGCAGAACGGGAAATGCCTGGAAATCGGTGGGCTTCTCGACCAGCGACGCCATCACCAGCACCAGCGTGGCCGTGGCGATCGAGATCGCGATGCCGAAATCCAGCAGGCCTGCCGGCAGCGGGATCACCAGCGAGATCACGATCAGCACCAGCCCGCCCGTGACCAGCAGCGGCGCGTCGAGATAGCGGCCCGATTTGGGGCCGACTGCAGCCACAGGCTTCATTCGCGGATCTCCTGCGCTGGTGGAACGGGTTTCAGAACGTCGTCGAGACCCCAGGACGGATCGGTCAGCAGGCCGATCCGGCGCAGATACACGATGGCCTGCAGCCGCGCGGCCGGTTCCATCTGCAGCAGACGGACCCGATAGTCGGGCGGCAGACGCTCACCCGCCAGAAGCCAGCCCGAGGCCTCTCCGGCGAAATCCGACAGCTCCGCGGGCATCGGCAGGGCCGCCTGGGCCAGCGACGAGGTCAGGGCAAATAGCGCCGGCACCAGCATCATGCGGCCTTCTTCAGGTCCCGCAGCGCGGTCTCGAGCGTGTCGAAACTGGGCCGCACATGTTCGGGCACGGCCTGGCGTCCGACCTCGACGCAGAGGCTGGTGGCGTGCTGATGCAGCCCCGCGATCAGCACCGACTTGATGACGTCGTAAAAGCCAAGGTCCTGCTTGATGACACCGCCCAGCCGGTTGGCCAGCGGTGCGACGAAGCCATAGGCCAGGAACACACCAAGGAACGTGCCGACAAGCGCGCCGCCGATCATCTTGCCGAGGATTTCGGGCGGCTGGTCGATGGCACTCATGGTCTTGATGACACCGAGGACCGCAGCGACGATCCCAAGGGCGGGCAGCGCGTCCGCGACGCTCTGCAGCGCGTGGGGGACGTGCATCTCCTCTTCGCGCAGGATGGCGATGCGCCGGGCCAGCATTTCCTCGACCTGATAGGGATCGTCATAGTTCAGGCTCGCCGAGCGCAGCGTATCGGCGATCAGCGAGACGATGTTGTGATCGGCCGAAAGGCGCGGATAGGCCGTGAAGATCGGCGATTCCTGCGGTTGCTCGATATGCTGTTCAAGCGCCACGGGATTCTCGCGCGCGATCTTCAGCAGCTGGAACATGAGGCACAGCACGTCCTGGTGGTCCTGCGCGGTCCATTTCGGCCCCTTGAAGGCGCGGGTCAGGCCACCCGGCGTCGCCTTCAGGACATGGCCGTCATTCGACAGAAGATAGGATCCGATCGCCGCGCCGGCGATCATCATCATCTCGAACGGCAGGGCATGGGCGATCACGCCCATCTTGCCGCCCGCCAGCAGATAGCCGCCGAAGACCATCACGACGGTCACGAAAATCCCTACAATCCCGAACATCGCGCCACCTCCTACTGCTTGCGGACGCTGCGCGCGCCCATCTGCGCGGTCAGCAAGGCCGCCTGACGCGGCTCGACCGAGGCGATGATGCGCGCCCCGGTTTCCGGGCGGACGCGGATCAGGATCTCGGCCGCAAAATCGGCCGGCAGATTCGTCAGCACCGCCGCGGCCTCGGCAGGCTTCATCTGGTCATAGACGGCGACCAGCCGCTCGATGTCACTGCGCACGGCGTCGGTGGCCCCGTCGCGGCGCGACTGGATGCTGCCCTTTCTCGCCTTCAACTCGGCAAGGCGGGCGCGCAGCGTGGCCTCGGCCTCGGCGATCTCGGCCTTGCGGGCGTCGATGCTTTCCATGTAGCGCTCGATCCGCAAGGCGCGGTCGCGCAGTTCCTCGGCCAGCGCGACGGCCTCGGGCACGTCGCCGCAGCCCTGCAGCAGATCACTGGGCCCCGCGACGGCGGCGAACAGACGCGACAGATCCTGCGACTGCCACAGCGCCAGGCCCGCAGGCAGGGTGAAGGCGAGAGCCAGGACCGGAAGGACGGAACTACGCATGGGCGGCCTCGGCGCGTTTGCGCAGGCGGCGCGCGACGGCGGGTGCCGGATCGGCGCGCGCCGCCTCGCCGATGCGTTGGCGCAGGTCCCACAGCGCCCGTTCGTTCCGCGCGCGGGTGATTTCATCGGCCAGGGTCTCGCTGGCCTCGGTTGCCTCGGCGCGGGCGGCCCGGATCGCCTTTTCCAGCCGGTCCACCTCGGCGGCCATGACCGCGATGGCCCCGCCGAGACCGGTTTCCAGGTCGTTGAGGCGACGCAGGCGCCGCGCCAGCAGCAGGCAGAAGCCCGCGAGGCCGACCGACGCCGTCGCCAGCGCGGTCTGCAGGATGAATTCGATGGTCATCTGATCAGAAACTCCGTGATCAAGAGGTCCTTGACGGGTTCTTCGCCAACCACATAGCGGCTGCGCGTGACCAGTTCGGACCGGATGATTTCCAGCACGCCGCGCTTGTCATAGGCGCCCGGATCGATCCCCGAGAGAAAGCTGGTGAACGCATCAAGGACGCGCGGCATCAGGTGTTCGACCTCGGCGCGGTGCGTCTCGTCGGTCTCGATCGCGGCGGACAACACGAGGCTGCGGCCGCGCGACCCGGGAATGTTCATCTCGATCTTCGGCACGTCGACGAAGACGACGGCCGTGGCGGCGGCGGCACCCTGATCGGGCTTGGCCGACCCGCCGATCAGCGCGGCCGGCGACCACAGGCCGAGATAGGTCGAGGCGAACCCGCCACCGCCAAGCGCAAGCGCCAGGGCAAGCATGACGATCGCCTTCTTCTTTCTGGGAGGAGGCGCCTCGACAGGCGCTTCGACTGCGGTGGCGGACATGGTGATTCTCCGTCGTGACAAGACGGAAATAGCAGGTCGCAACTAACCAAATCTTAATAGCAGACGTGCAATCAAGGCGATGAAGACAATCTTTGGATGATTCGAAAGGGCCGGTTTTGCAAAAACTGCAGGACTACTGGAACGAGCGAAGCTCACAGCAGAAGATCATTCTCGCGGCGGCCTTCATGGCCACCTTCCTGGCCGTCGCGGGCTTCGCCTGGCTGGCCAGCCGGCCCGGCATGTCGATGATCTATGGCGGCCTCGACCCGGCGCAATCCGGAGAGGTGATCGCCGGGATCGAGCGGGCGGGCGTCGCCTACGAAGTGCGCGGCGACGCGATCTGGGTGGATTCGCGCCAGCGCGACCGCCTGCGCATGGATCTGGCGGCGCAGGGCCTGCCCGCCACCGGCAGCGCGGGATACGAGCTTCTGGACGGGATGTCGGGCTTTGGCACCACCTCGCAGATGTTCGACGCGGCTTATTGGCGCGCGAAGGAGGGCGAGCTGGCGCGCACGATCCTGGCCCTGCCCAACGTCAAGACGGCGCGCGTCCACCTGGCGGTCGAGAACGGCCGCGGCTACCGGCGCGACATGACCGGCAGCGCCTCGGTGACGCTGACCACGAACGGCCAGCAGATCAGCCGCGAACAGGCCGCTGCGCTGCGCCATCTGGTGTCGTCGGGGGTGCCGGGGATGAAGCCCGACAGCGTTACGGTCATCGACACGCAGCGGGGCATCGTCTCGGCCAGCGAGGACAGTGCAGGACAGGACCGCGCCGCCGAGATGAAGCGCAATGTCGAACGGATCCTCGAACCGCATGTCGGTCCTGGCAACGCCATTGTCGAGCTGAACCTGGATCTGGTGACCGAAACCGAACTGGTCACCGAACAGCGCTTTGATCCCGAGCAAAGGGCCCTGATTTCCGAGGTTACCGAGGAAACCTCGGATGAAAGCAACAGCACCGGGTCCGGCGCGGTGACCGCCGCCTCGAACCTGCCCGACACCGAAGAGACACCAGGTGACAGCACCCAGGCCTCGCGGTCGGAAAATCGCCAGCAGGCCAATTACGAGGTCAGCCAGCTGCGCCGCGAGGTGTCGCGCCAGCCGGGCGCAACGCGGCGGCTGACCGTCGCGGTGCTGGTCAACGGCGTCGCGCAGACCGACGCCAATGGCGAGACCAGCCTGGTGCCGCGCTCCGAAGCCGAGCTTGAGACGCTGCGCGAACTGGTCTCGTCCGCAGTCGGCTATGACGAGGCCCGCGGCGACCAGATCACCGTGAAGTCGCTGCCCTTCGCGGCGCCCGGCGACGGCGGCACCATGGCGCGGCCCGGCCTTCTGGAGCGGCTTGAGGTGAACGGGCTTGCCCGGATCGCGCTGATCGGGCTGTTCGCCCTGGCGGTCATCTTCGCGGTGCTGCGCCCGGTGCTGCGCAACCGCAATCAGGCGCCGGCGAGCGGACCTGCACTGCTGGATGACAGCGGACCTGTCGCGGCCACTCCGGCGGTCAGCGGCACCATCGAGACCGGCGAGGCAGGCGGGCTGGACGCAAGGCTGATCGCGACCGATCCGCCGCGGCCCGAGCAGCTGTCCTTGCCCCCGGCCGACCCGGTGGCCCGGCTGCGCGGCATGATGCGCGAACGCCATGAGGAAAGCGTCAAGATCCTCAGCGGCTGGATCGACGACAAGGACAAGGAGAAGGCATTGTGACCCTGGCTCATTTCAAGCTGGAATCCTTCAGCGCCGCATCGGCCGGAATGGCCGAGATGATCTTCGGCAAGGCCGAGCTTGACCAGGCCTATGCCGACGGGCTGGCCGAGGGCCTGACGCGCCGCGAGGACGAACAGCTGCGCAACCTTGGCGCGGGCCTCGAACGGCTGGCGCAGGCGCTTGCCGATGACGAGGCGCGTCGCATCGCGCTGCGCGACGAGGCGGCACGGGCCCTCGCGCCCATCCTGGACGCGATCCTCGACAGCATCGCGCCGGCGGCCGATTCCCTGCGCCTGCAGGGCGCGCTGCGCGATGAACTGACCCGGCTGGCCCGCCTTGGTACGCCGCTGCGGGCCAGGATCGCCTGCGGACCGCGGCTGAGGGGGTTGGTCGAACGCTGCCTCGAGGAGGCCGGCCTTGCCGGCATTGAACTGTCAGAGGCCGAGGCCGACAAGATATGCCTGTCGTTGCAAGGCGGTCGAATCGAGATCTCGCCTGCCCAGATTGCCCAAGACATCCGCGCATTGATTTCCGAACTCAAGGAGGACCATTCGTGATGGACGCCCTGAAACACCTGATCGACACAGACAACATCCAGGTCGAGGTCACGATCCGGCTGGGCCGGACCCGCCAGACCGTCGCCCAGCTGTCCGGGCTGCGGGCCGACGACATCCTCGTGCTGGATCAGGGCATCGGCGACGGGGTCGAGATCTGCGTGGGCGACAAGGTGATCGCGCACGGCGAACTGACCGGGGACGGATCGCCCGAAGACCGCCTGTGCGTGCGGATCGTGGGCGCGACGGAGGTCGCGTGAGACATGTCGCGAACCTGGCGGCGGTCCTGGCGCTGACATGGCTGCCCATGGCGGCGGCGGCACAGGACATCGCGGCGCTGGACCAGGCGGCGGGCGGGCTGGGTCGGAATGCCGTCCTCGTGGTGATGGCGCTGACGGCGCTGTCGCTGGCGCCCGGCATCGCGATCATGGTCACCTGCTTTCCCTTCATCGTCACGGTCCTGTCGATTCTCCGGCAGGCCATCGGTCTGCAGCAGGCGCCGCCGAACATGCTGATCGTCAGCCTCGCGATCTTCCTGACCTGGTTCATCATGGACCCGGTGCTGCGCGAGGCGTGGCAGACCGCGGGGGCGCCGCTGCGCGATGGCAGCATCGGCATCGCCGAGGCGTTTCAACGCGGCATCCAGCCGTTTCAGGGCTTCATGGCCGCGCGCACCGATCCCGACACCCTGGCCGGCCTCGCCCAGATCGCACCGGATCCGTCCGCCCCGATCGACCGGCTGTCGGTCCTCGTTCCGGCCTTCATGCTGTCCGAGATCCAGCGCGCCTTCGAGATCGGCTTCCTGATCGCGCTGCCCTTCCTGATCATCGACCTTGTCGTGTCCGCGGTCCTGATGTCGATGGGCATGATGATGGTGCCGCCCGTGGTCGTCTCGCTGCCCTTCAAGCTGGCATTCTTCGTGGTCGTGGACGGCTGGTCGATGATCGCCGGGGCACTGGTGCGAAGCTATCAGTGACGGGCGCCTGCCGGACCGACGGAAAAACCGCCGCCCGCGGCACGGCGTCAGCCCCGAAAGCGCAGCGGCCGTAGGCTGCGGCCCTGCTATCGGACACGGCCTTCGGTCAGGCGCGGCGGTCCGCGATCCGGCCTATGCCCAGAACCTCCAGCACCTTGGCCTCGACATGCGCGGCGTTCAGGGCGGAGTCGTCATACATGGCGACAGGCGCATCGTGATCCACGAAGCGGTCGGGCAGCACCATCGACCGGAATTTCAACCCGTGATCGAACACGCCCTCCTCGGCCAGAAGCTGCGCGACATGGCTGCCGAAGCCGCCGATCGCGCCCTCCTCGATGGTGATCAGCGCGTCATGCCCGCGGGCCAGGCGCAGGATCAGGTCGCGGTCCAGCGGCTTGGCGAAGCGGGCGTCGGCTATGGTCGGCCTGATGCCGCGCGCGGCCAGCGCCTCGGCGGCCTCGATCGCGGCGGACAGGCGCGTGCCCAGCGACAGAAGCGCGACCCCTGCCCCTTCGCGGATGATGCGCCCGCGGCCCAGCGGCAGAACCTCGCCGCGGGCAGGCAGATCGACGCCGGTTCCCTCGCCGCGCGGGAAGCGGAAGGCGATCGGACCGGCGTCATGCGCGGCCGCCGTCGCCACCATGTGCATCAGCTCGGCCTCGTCGGCGGCCGCCATGACCACGAAACCCGGCAGGTTGGCGAGGAAGGCGATGTCATAGGCGCCGGCATGGGTGGGACCGTCCTGCCCCACCAGCCCCGCGCGGTCGATGGCAAAGCGGACCGGCAGCCCCTGGACCGCGACATCATGGACCACCTGGTCATAGCCGCGCTGCAGGAAGGTCGAATAGATGGCGCAGAACGGCTTCATGCCGCCGGCGGCCAGCCCGGCGGCGAAGGTCACGGCGTGCTGTTCGGCGATGCCGACATCGAAGCTGCGGCGCGGGAACCGCTCGGCGAACTGCTTCAGCCCGGTGCCGTCGGGCATGGCGGCCGTAATGCCGAGGATCCGGTCGTCGCGCCCGGCCTCGTCGATCAGGGCCCGCGCGAAGATCGAGGTATAGCTGGGCGCGTTCGAGCTGGCCTTGGCCTGCACCCCGGTCACCATGTTGAACTTGCCGGTCGCGTGCCCCCGGTCGGCCGCGTTCTCGGCGGGGGCGTAGCCCTTGCCCTTGCGGGTCACGGCATGGATCAGGACCGGCCCGGTCGCGCGCGACTTGACGGTGCGCAGCAGGGGCAGCAGCTGGTCCAGATTGTGGCCGTCGACCGGGCCGACATAGGAAAAGCCCAGCTCCTCGAACAGGGTGCCGCCGACGGCCATGCCCTTCAGCATTTCCTTGGCCCGCCGCGCGCCTTCCTGCAGCGGTTCGGGCAGCATCCCGACCGCGCCCTTCGCCGCGGCCTTCAATTCCTGGAACGGGGCGCCGCTGTAAAGCCGGGTCAGATAAGACGACATCGCGCCGACCGGCGGCGCGATCGACATCTCGTTGTCGTTCAGGATGACGATCAGCCGCTTGCCGAGATGGCCGGCATTGTTCAGCGCCTCGTAGGCCATTCCCGCGCTCATGGCGCCGTCGCCGATGACCGCGATCGCATCGCCCGGGTCGCCGCCCAGATCGCGCGCCACCGCAAAGCCCAAGGCGGCCGAGATCGAAGTCGAGGAATGGCCGGCGCCGAAGGGGTCGAATGGGCTTTCCGCGCGCTTGGTAAAGCCCGCCAGGCCGCCGCCCATGCGCAGCGTGCGGATGCGGTCGCGTCGGCCCGTCAGGATCTTGTGCGGATAGCACTGGTGGCCGACATCCCAGATGATCTTGTCCCGTGGCGTGTCGAAGACGGCATGCAGCGCCACCGTCAGCTCGACCACCCCGAGGCCGGCACCCAGATGGCCGCCCGTCACGCTGACCGCGCTGATCGTCTCGGTGCGCAATTCGTCGGCCAGCTGGCGCAGCTCGCGGTCGCTCAGCGCCTTCAGGTCCGATGGCAGAAGGACGCGGTCAAGCAGGGGTGTTGCGGGGCGGTCGATCATGGGCGAACCCTCCGGGGGGCGGCTGTGCGGGCGATGGGGCGGCGTCGATCAAGTGTCGCGCTCGATAACGAAACGCGCCAGATCCCGCAAGTTTTCCGCGTCATCGCCGTAATCCGCCAGTGACGCGACGGCATCATGCGCCAGCCGGGCCGCCTCGGCGCGGGCGCCGTCCAGCCCCAGGACGGACACGAAGGTCGCCTTGCCGGCGCCGCTGTCCTTGCCGACACGCTTGCCGGTCAGCGCCTCGTCGCCGGTCACGTCGAGGATGTCGTCGGCGATCTGGAAGGCCAGGCCCAGATTGCGCGCATAGCCATCAAGCGCCGCCACGTCGTCGCCGGCCATCAGCGGGCCGGCCGTTGCGGCAAAGCGGATCAGCGCGCCGGTCTTGGCGCCCTGCAGGCGCTTGATCGCCTTCAGGTCCGGCGCCTGCGCCGCGGTCTCGGCGGCGATGTCCAGCGCCTGCCCCCAGACCATGCCCGCAGCCCCCGCCGCCCTTGCCAGCGCGCGGATCAGCCGCAGCCGCGCCGCGGCGTCGCCGATCGCCTCGTCGGTCAGCAACTCGAACGCCAGCGTCTGCAGCGCATCCCCGGCCAGGATTGCCGTGGCCTCGGACCACTGGATATGGCAGGTCGGCATGCCGCGGCGCAGGTCGTCGTCATCCATCGCCGGCAGGTCGTCATGCACCAGGCTGTAGGCATGCAGCGCCTCGACGGCCAGCGCCACCGGAAGGGCGGCGTCCTCGGTCAGGCCATGCAGCCGGGCCGATTCAAGGACCAGAAACCCGCGCAGCCGCTTGCCGCCGACGGTCGCATAAGCCATCGCGTCGCGCAGTTCGCCCTGCGGCAGCGCGGCCAGCGCCTCGTCCATCGCGGATTGAAGGCGAAGCCGTGCCGCCTCGAGTCCGGCCTGCATCACATCCCCTCGACGGGTTCCGTCGCAACCGGCTGTCCGCTGGCGGACAGGGTGATCTTCTCGACCCGCTCCTCGGCCTCGCGCAGGCGGCGTTCGCAATAGGCGCGCAGGCTGGCGCCGCGTTCATAGAGGGTGATCGACTCCTCCAGCGTGGCCTCGCCGGTTTCCAGCTTGCCCACCGTCACCTCGAGTTCGCGCAGCGCGTCCTCGAAGGACAGTGTTTCGATCTCGCTCATTTTCCGGCCTCCATCAGCATCTCGACATGGGCACGGACGGACCGACCCAGAGCGGCCAGATCATAGCCACCTTCAAGGCAGGATACCACCGGTGCCCCGCAGGCGGCGGCCGTCTGGCAGATCATCGCGGTGATGGCGGCGAAATCCTCGTCCGACCAGCGCAGTTCGGCCAGCGGATCGTCACGATGGGCGTCGAACCCGGCCGAGACGATGACCAGCTGCGGCGCCAGCGCGGCGCAGCGGTCGAGGATCTGCCGCCATGCCGCGCGAGCCCGCCCGCCATCCGAACCGGGCGGCAGCGGCAGGTTCATGATCTGGCCATGCGCCCCGCGTTCCGAGACCGCGCCGCTGCCCGGATACAGCGGCATCTGATGGGTCGAGGCAAAGAAGGCCCGCGCCTCTTCCCACAGCAGGTCCTGCGTGCCGTTGCCGTGATGCACGTCGAAATCCAGGACCGCGACACGCTCCAGACCGTGATGATCCAGCGCGCGGCGGGCGGCGATCGCCGCGGTGCCGAACAGGCAGAAGCCCATTGCCGTATCGCGTTCGGCATGGTGGCCGGGCGGTCGCATCGCCACGAAGGCGTTGCCGGCCTCGCCCGCCAGCACCGCATCGACGGCGGCGCAGGCGCCACCCACCGCCCGCGACGCCGCATCGAGGCTGCCCGGCGACAGGTGGGTGTCGGCATCCAGCATCGTCCAGCCCTCGCGCGGCAGGGCGGCCCGGATCCGGTCGAGATAGGCCTGCGGATGACAGCGCAGCAATTCGGCCTCGGCGGCGGCTGGCGCCTCGCGCCGGTCCAGCGCCAGCCCGTCCAGCGCCGCGATGACGGCGGCGTGGCGGGCGACCTGTTCGGGATGGCCGGGCGGGGTCACATGCCCGGCCGCGGCGGGATGGCTGAAGATCGCGGTTGTCATCGGCAGGCTCCTCGCGTCGCGTCAGGCTAGGCAGCGGCGGCCCGCGGCGCAAGCCGCGACGGCCCGTCGCAAGCGACCCGCGCGAGGCTCAGGCGGCCAGCCGGGTACCGTCATGGCCGCTGATGCGCAGGTCCAGGATCGTGCCCTCGGGCCGATCCTCGGCAAAGACCACCTCGGCGAACTGCTCGGTGCGACCCAGCCGCGGGCCTTCGCTGAGGACGCGGTGCTGCCTGCCGACCTGCGCCTCGAGATGGCGCCGCAACGCCTGATCGCCCGCCGCCCGCAGCCGTGACGCGCGGTCGCGGATGGTCGCGCCGCCGACGGCCGGCATCCGCGCCGCCGGGGTGCCCTTGCGCGCCGAATAGGGAAAGACATGCAGGAAGGTCAGGCCGCATTCCTCGACCAGCGCCAGGCTGTTCCGGAACATCGCCTCGGTTTCGGTCGGAAAGCCCGCGATGATGTCGGCGCCGAAGACGATCTCGGGGCGCAGACGGCGCGCCTCTTCGCAGAACCGGATGGCGTCGTCGCGCAGATGCCGGCGCTTCATCCGCTTCAGGATCATGTCGTCACCGGCCTGCAGCGACAGGTGCAGATGCGGCATCAGCCTGTTTTCGGTCGCGATGGCCAGCATCAGGTTGTCATCCGCCTCGATCGAATCGATCGAACTGATCCGCAGCCGCGGCAGGTCCGGCACCAGCCGCAGGATCCGCATCACCAGATCGCCAAGCCGCGGCGTGCCCGGCAGATCGGCCCCCCACGAGGTCAGGTCGACGCCCGTCAGCACCACCTCGTTGAAGCCCCGCCCGACCAGACGCGTGATCTGCTCGACCACCACCCCCGCCGGCACCGACCGCGAATTGCCGCGGCCATAGGGGATGATGCAGAAGGTGCAGCGGTGGTCGCAACCGTTCTGAACGTGCACATAGGCGCGGTGCCGGCCGAAGCCGTCGATCAGGTGGCCGGCGGTCTCGGTCACCGACATGATGTCGTCGACGCGGATCTTCTCGGTCTCGCCGATCAGGTCGGGCGCGCGCAGCGCCTGCCAGGTGGCCGGCTGCATCTTCTCGTGGTTGCCGATCACCTGCGTCACCTCGGCCATCGCGGCGAAGGTCTGCGGCTCGGTCTGCGCGGCACAGCCGGTGACGATGACCGGAGCGCCCGGGTTTTCGCGCGCGAGGCGGCGGATCTCCTGCCGGGCCTTGCGCACGGCCTCGGCGGTCACCGCGCAGGTGTTGACGACGACCGCGCCCTCGAGGCCCGCGGCCTTGGCCATCTCGCGCATCGCCTCGGTCTCGTAGGCGTTCAGACGACAGCCCAGCGTCGCGAAGATCGGCGCGCCGCTCATGCGGACAGCCAGGCGGGGGTCAGAACGCCCGAAAACACATGCGCGGTCGGCCCTGCCATCCAGACGCCGTCCTCGCGCCAGTCGATCTGCAATTCACCGCCCGGAACGTGAACGCGCAGCGTCCGCCCGGTCAGCCCCCGTCGCGCCGCCGCGACCGCCGCGGCGCAGGAACAGGACCCCGAGGCCAGCGTCGCCCCGGTGCCCCGCTCCCAGATCCGCAGGCGGATCTCGTCGTGCGACAGCACCTCGACGATCTCGACATTCGTGCGCTCGGGATACAAGGGGTGATGCTCGTGCTCGGGGCCGAAGCGGTCCAGATCGACGGCGTCGGCATCGGCAACGAAGAAGGTCATGTGCGGATTGCCCATGCCGGTCGCCACCGGATCGCCGGCGATCGGCAGATGGTCAGCATCGACCGGCCGCGCCAGCGGGATCGCCCGCCAGTCCAGCACCGGCTGGCCCATGTTGATGCGGGTGACACCGCCGCCCGCATCCTCGGCCAGCAGGATCGCGTGGTCGGTGCGCAGGCTCAGCCGGTCGGCGCCGGTCTCGTCCATCACGAAACGGGCGATGCAGCGCGTGGCATTGCCGCAGGCCGCGCTTGTCGATCCGTCGGCATTCCAGAAGCGCAGCCGCAGGTCGGCCCGGTCATCGCCCGAGATGGTCGCCAGCTGATCGAATCCCACGCCGAAATTGCGGTCCGCGATGCGCGCGATGACGCTCGCCGGCGGGGCCGAGCCCCCGGCGCGCAGGTCGATCACCACGAAATCATTGCCCAGCCCGTGCATCTTCATGAACGGCAGGCCGGCGGGGGGAATCTGGTTCATGCCGCGCATATAGTCGCGGCCGGGCTTTTCCGCCAGTGCCCCCGTTTTTTCCGCTTGACGCCCCCGCCCCCCCCACCTACTAAGCCCCCCGTTGGGCCCGTAGCTCAGTTGGTAGAGCAACTGACTTTTAATCAGTGGGTCACAGGTTCGAATCCTGTCGGGCTCACCATTTTCTTTTTCCTGCCGTCGGAAATCGCCCTTGCTCGGACGTGCAAGGGCCGAGGTCATCGTGCGGACAGCCCCTGTCACGACCGGGAAGCCCGGGTGGGTTTACCGTGATCGTCACGCCCGCGATCACCACACCCTCTTGGCTCCAGTCGAACAGATCGGCCTCGCCCGGCTCGTCATGGAGCGGCACACAGGCTTCGGCGGCCGCGGTGCCTCGCCCCTGCAACGAGGTCTTCGCGAAGCGACGGACGGCGTCATGACCGCCCTCCGCAATGGCGCAACAGCTTCCGGTAAAAATTCTTTCGTCAGCTTCTCGTCTCGGACCCGTTTCCTGATACCCTTCGGCCCCGTCAGGACCACTCCTCGAGCCGGTCCCGGATCTGCCGGACCCACCGCCGTCAGGGGTATGATGGCCTTGCGAGGACTTTGCGAGGATTGTGCGCCGGCATCAGTCAGGGACAGGAGATTGTTCGGTCCTGATGGGCGGCGCGGCCTTCACCGCGGCAGATCGCGCTCCACCGCTGCCGGCAGCTGTTCGCGCTTAAGCAGTGCCTGAGAGCGGATCTATCCCGAGAGCAAGGCCGGGTTGGAGGGCAAAACCTGCGTCGGCAAACTCTGCCACCGCAGGCGACAGCCCCGGGATTTTCGGCTTGTCCGAGGCTGTCTCCGACCGCATCGACCTGTCGGCGCGCGGCCCTGAAGCAGCCCCAGTGCGACCAGTATTCTGACGGTTTCGTCCACGTCCAGGCTCGGGCATCCACAGGGACACCGACGTCAAGGGCCTGCTATGCATCTGCCACAAGACCACGAAGACCTTCGCCTGCCAAGGGGACGTGCGCCGCGACAAGCGGCTGGTGCGCACCGTGCGGGTGAAGATCGGGCGCACCGACCTGGTGCGGCTCTCCGACGCCCGCAGCGAGGCGAAGCGCCTCATGGCCACTATCCAGTCGGGGGTGGACCCGACGGCGGGCCCAGCTTCCACCGGCATCACCCTGGAACAGACGCTGGTCGAGCACCTCAAGGAGCGCAGCCTGTCGGCGGCCACTGTGCGGGGCTACCAGTACCACATGGACCACTATCTCAAGGGCCTGCGCAAGCGGGCGGTGGCCGACATTTCCAGGCAGGACTGCCGTGACCTGCTTGACACTCTGACGCGCCTGCACGGCAAGACCACGGGCGGGTCGGTGATGCGGACGGTGCGGGCGCTGGTCAACACGGCCCGGCGGCACGACGAGACGATCACGGCGAACCCGGTCGATGCGATCCGCGTGCCTGCAACGCCGAAACGGCAGGTCGGCGAACTGGACGTCGCCGCCTTCTGGGCCGTGACCGAGGCCATGT
>NZ_JAVAMQ010000019.1 GCF_030732095.1 Paracoccus spongiarum
GATCAGCCGCATCTCGGCCAGCGTGCGGCTGGCGGCACCCAGCTGGACAATGGGCAGTTCGATCTTCAGGTGCTACAGGACGTCGGATGCCTCGGCAGGGATCCCGCTCTCGCGCAGCGCCTACTCGATGACCTCGGCGATGGCGTCCGGGCGGCTCAGTTCGAAGCCCTCGGGAAGGGCGGAATAGTCGATGCGGATGGCCGGGCTGATAGCGACACAGATCATGGAGGAGGTGGAACGGCAGTCCGGGGCTGACGGTCGAGACCGCAATCATGCAGAGGGTGCTGGAGGGTCATGTCCGATAGGAGTTTAACGCCCGCGCGAACCCCGGGGGGCGCTTGCATTATGAGGAAGCTGACGCCAGTTGACTGCCGACCTCGGCCCTGGCTCTGATGGCGCCGAGGATCTGCTCCGGGTCTGGCGGCAGGGCCGGCGCCTCCATCCAATGGTGCAAGCGCGAGTATCGTTCCAAGCGGGCGCACGCGAACATTATGGGCAGCAACATCAGTTAGCGTCCGCGGAGCTGGTGTAATTTCATTGCCGCTGGCGGTGTGATCCCTAGTGACCATCGAGGTGTATGTCCGAGTTGGAGTTTGGCGACTTCAACTACGGACCCTACGGAGACCCCAATGACCAAGGCGAACATGTACCTGTCCGAGCTTCTGGCCGAGCACGATCAGGGCGGCGACTTCCTGCGGGGCATTGCCGAAGCCGTGCTGGAACTGATCATGGAGACCTATGTGGAAGGCATCATCGGCGCTGGCCGGCATGAACGCAGTGTCGAACGCTCGACCTACTCGAACGGGTATCGAGAGCGCGCTCTCGATACCCGTTCGAGCACGTTGAACCTCGCGCGGTTGACCGCTTTCGACAGGTTCTGCGTCTGCCAAGTCGCGCGGCAAGCAGACGGACTTCCACCCGACGTTCTCTTGGATCAGCCCGTGTCACGATCTCCTTGCGTAGGGTAGCAAGCATTTACGAGATCGCCTGATCCAGCAGGGCAGGAAGCTCGCGATCCATTACGCTGCGCAGGGATTCGGCTATCTGATTGGCAAAGTGAAGCATCCAGTTCCCCACGGGAATCCCTGCTTCAGTCAGGGCAGCTTCCCCCAAAGTAGTCTGCCAATTATGCGACCATCCAGAAGCCCCAGCTCGACGGCTTCCTCCGTCATTTCGGTTCATCGCTCCTATCAACCGCTTCCTGAATTCGGGCGCACCATCTGCAGGGCCCACTACTATCGATGCCGAGATACCATCACCATTTCGATAGATTTCCAGTAGAATAATTGAAGCGGTTTCTCCAGCCCATTTCTTGCTGCCCTTGCGAAGATCTCCGTAACGAGCTTCGAGTTCTGGAAAGGAGAAACGCAGGTATGAGCGTGTACTCGATGCCGGCTTCACTGGAATACCGAGAGATGAACTCAGAAGTTCCGCCATCTCGCCCATATTCTTCGAGATCTTGCGCATGAGATCGCTGATGGGGTCCGGACGATTTTCAAAAAGATAATCCAAGGCCTCCCGATGTTTGGACCACAGCGTGAATACTGCGTCATCCAACAGCGTATTGGAATTCTTGTCAGCCATACCGTGTCTCCTCATCATGCTAACGTAGGCGGCATACATTTGATACCCGATCGCCGAGCGGCCATCGCTCTCCAAAGCGCGATCAAGAGCGTCAATTAGACCTGTCCAACAGATTGGCTGCCAGGTCTTGTCTGCACTTGTCGTGCCTTCACGTCCGTCGACCGTCAGGAATCCGAATTTCACTTCGCTGTTCCGCCAGGCTGTCTTCACCCGGAGCTGATAGTCCCTGAGCTGTTCGCGGCGCTCTCCGGCATCGATCTTGATCTCAACGGCGATGACCAGGCCCTTGCCGCCATTTTCAGGCGGGATCTCGACCATGAGGTCAACATTGTACAGCTCCCGATAAATTCTTGCGCGATGCAGGCGCGTTTCAGAAATCACCTCATCGGTGAAGATCGCGATGAAGGCCTCAAGCAGCAGGGTTCCGAATTCGTGCGGTCTGTTCGGATCAAGAATATATGCCAGGAAATTCGAGTGCCTGATTTCCTGCCGAGCCATTCCGACCGCTTCAAACGGGCAGAATACCTTCATGTTTCTTGAAACGGTTGCAAGGTGCTCAGAACCAGTTCCATCCACCAAGTCTTTTAACTTTTGTACGTCCATCACGCCCCCATAGGGTTAATAAATGTGCAGGTCAGGCAGCATTGAATAGGACAAGCTGCCTGAATTTTTCCGATTGCGTAAGCTTTCCGCATTTATCGGTTTTCTTCCCCGAAAACAGTGACGATCCCTTGTCTGGTCACAATGGGCATGATCGCCTGCACTCCCAATCATTGGCACCTTCATTCCACCCCGACCGTCACGGGAAGTTCCACAAGGTCCATCCGACCGTGATCCATCCAGTGGAGGCCAACTCCCCGCACTCTGTGTCCACGAAGCACACTATCTGCCAATCCGGAATATGCGAAGAGTTGCGGCCAGTAGGGGCCAAATCCCACGCCAGCGCCGCCGGTTTTGTGGTCAATCAGCAGGCAACCCTGTGGCCCGACGGCCAAGAGGTCGATGGTTCCCGGGATTTCAGCACCCTCAGCGCTGCGTCCCAAAACCGGGATCTCACAGTGAAGCTCGGTGTAGCCCTGGTCCGTGAGCCACGCCTTCAGTTCGTTTGCCCGTTCTGCCACCAACTTGAGGGTCGCCTCATCCAGCCCAGTGGCGCTGGGCAAGCTTGTCGCCAGATCGGGCCGCGTCAGGAATGTTCGCATGGCAAGGTGCAGCGCGGATCCACGCGTCACGTCGCTGACCGTCTGTGGCCATCGTGCGCCGAGGATCACGCCCCGGCTGTCCGGCGCGGCATCGGCCGTTCTGGCCTGCGAAGGCTGCAATCGCCATGGTGTCAACGATGTGGGCGGCATCGGCGCATCGCCGCCAAAGAGGGGCACATCGCCACCTGAACCTGGTGCATAGTCGGTGGCGCCAGCATGTTCGGGTAACTGCGTGATCACCGCGGGGCAATCAATCCCACCAATCCGCAGCATCCCGCCTGCAATCATCGGAGCGCAACTGTCCTCCAGCACGTGGAACAGGCTGTTGGCTTCGGGCGCTTCCTCGTTGCGTGCCTTCAGGAAGCTTGGCCATTCCAGGACCAGCCGGTCCCGCGCACGCGTCAGCGCCACATAAAGCAGGTTCTTGGCATTTGCCTCGAAATCCACGCGACGGTCTTCGATGAAACGTCGCTCCGCTTCCGGCGCGGCAAATCCTGGCGTGTGGATCAGTGCGGCGGAGGCCAGCACAACAGCCATGTCGTCGATCTTGCCCAGCGCGTCGAACCGGGTGGCCGTGGTACCGGGCCATTCCTCGATGCCGTGGTCGAACTCTGCGACCACGGTAATTGGCCATTCCCGCCCCTTGGACGCATGCCAGGTCACGATTTCAACTGCCTCGGCACTGTCTGCCGAAGGGTCCGGTCTACGGTCGGCATCGCGATCACCCCCGCGGGCATCGAGCCAGCCGAGGAACACCTTGACCGTCTCGCCATGGAAACCGGACGCCGCCTTCAGGTCGCGATGCGCGGATTCGAAATCGCTGGCCTCTGCCTCCAGGCGCAAAAGGTCGGCACGCGCCTGGGCCGCATCAGGCTGGCGCGCCGCCCAGCGGCGCATGCCCGTTGCGTCAAGCACAAGGTCCAGCGTGACACCCACTGGCAGACGCGATAGTCGGTCAGACAGGGCCGCAAGTCTCATCAGCACTGGATCATCCGCCAGCCGCCCGTCGATCTGCGCGGCGATCGCATCCTGCAGGGAAAGCGGATCTGGGCCAAGCGTGCGCAGCAACAGCCCGGCATGGGCATCGGCCGGATTGGCGGCATAGCTGAGCGCCGCACGCGCCGCCTGCACCAATGGATTTGCCGCCCAGCCGTCTTCGGCGATGCGAACTGGAACGCCGCGAACACGAAGTTCTTCGGCGTAGCGTCCGGCCGTGGTGTGGCGACAGATCAATAGCGCGATATCCGATGGGCGCGCAGCACGCATTGCACCTGTTTGCCGATCGGTGATAGTCTCGCCACTGGTCAGGATGCGCGTAATCCGTTCTGCCACATGCTCCTGGGGCTTGGAGGAGTTTCTCACTCCCCGCCCTTTCACCGTCTGCAGCACCTCAAGCGCAGGACCGGGTACTGGATCACGGGTCGGGGCAAGCGGGTTGTAACGCGCGCCGAATAGTCCTGCCCCAAGGGCGTTGACGAACTGCATGACGGCAGGCGTCGAGCGCCAGTTGCGATCAAGTGGCTGTGTGGCGTCCGGGTTTGCCTCCGCCAGCGCTTGCGACAAGCGCGGATCTGCACCCTGAAACCCCATGATCGACTGCTTCACATCGCCCACCAGCAATGTGCGCGGCGCACGCGCGCCCAACTGCCAGAGCAGAGCGAACTGAACCGGGTTCGTATCCTGGAATTCATCGATGATGACGCAATCGATTTCGTCCAGCACAGCCTGCCGCACGGCCGGATCAGTGCGCAGCAGGCGTTCCGCTCCAGCGATCATGTCGGCAAAGTCGATCAGGCCAAGCGCCTTCTTACGGGTCTCGTAGGCTCCCATCACCTCTTGAGCACAGGCGATCAGGCACGACAGGTGCAGTTTTGCATCCGTCAGAGGACCGGGATGTGTGGGCAGAACATCGGCGGCCTGCATGATTGCAGTCGCCAGATCATCATAGGCTTCAGGCGTCTTTGTGCGGCTATTCGAGACGAAGAGGCCGCGCAGCGATTGCCAGACGCTCCAGTCATGATCCAGAAGCGCGGGGTCCCGCTCAATGCGGCGAAACAGTGAAAGGTTCTTTTCCAAGGTCTCGCGCGGCCCCTTGGCCGTCACGGTGGCCATGCCGCCGTCAGGAAAGGCTGCAAGCATGGCCAAGACTGCCGCCAGCAACGCATCGCGCGCTGCAACTGGGTCAGCGAGTGTGACGCCATAGACCCGATCAAGCCGCGCCAGTGCCGAGGCGATCAGGCTTGGATCGCGACCCGTATCGCCCAACCCACGCAAGAGGTCGATCATAGCCAGCACGCGGGCGCGCAAGGCGTCTTCGACCGTCTCTCCCTTTTGCCAGTTGGCTTGATAGCCGAACCGCTCGGGCGCAGCTTTGATCGGGTCGAGCGCTCGAGCATGGGCCAGTGCCTGCCGGATCAGCAGATCGCGCTCGGCATCGACCAGATGGCGCGGTTGCAGGGAGGCGCCTGCCGCAAGGGCATGTTCTGTCAAAATCCGCAGGCCCAAACCGTGGATGGTCGAGACATAGGCCCGCTCGACCGCCATGGCCTCCTCGACCAGACCATCCACCAGAAGACCCGCCCGAATGCGTTCGCGCAATTCGCCGGCCGCCGCTTCGGTAAAGGTCACGGCAAGGATACGTTCAGGCCGCACAACCTTGCGTTTGACCCAGTCAGAGAGCTGGGTCTTGATGCGATGGGTCTTCCCCGCACCCGAACCAGCAGGCACGATGACCAGACCGAAATCCGACGGGTTCTGGCTCATGCTTCCGTGTCCTCAATCGTGCGGATGAAGGCGGTGACAAGGGCAGAGCCGTCCGTCAGCGCATAGGGGGTAAACCCTGCCTCTTTCTTGAAGAAACCCTCGTCAGCCGTTGTGTTCAGAACCACGCGCCCTGCACCCAGCTCCGCGAGCCGTTCCGCCAGCCGCCCGACCGCTGCCGCGTTGATCGCATCGCCCATATCTTGCGCCGGAGATCCTTCTGGCAGCACCAGCCCAGACGTCAGCAGACCACCGTCATTCATCAAATGATATGCAATACCGACGGATCGACCGATCAAGGCGTCCATGCCGTCGCCCTCTCGTCGGATCGGACGGGCGATCATGTCGCGATATAGCGCCGCCTGCAGGTCCCAGCCCGCCTCCATCTGCTTACGGCGGCCTGAGGTGCCACTTTTCTTGTGGTCAACAATCAGAAGGGCTCCGTCCGGCAATTCAAGGATCGCGTCCGCCTTGCCATGCAGGTTGATGCCATGCGCTTCGCCCGACAACCAAATCTCGTTCCCTACAATCTTTGCTCCAAGCGCAAGCAAATGATTGCGCCAACGCAGCGCAGCCTGAAGGATTTCGCGCTCCAATCCCTGGCGTTCCATGTCCCAGGACGCGGTCCGCAGAAAACCGGCATGGCGGGTCAGCGCGCGGTCGTAGGCGGCGGTCACCGCGTCCGTGAGAGCAGCATGGTCGGGAATGGGTTGATCCTTCAGGAACACATGCTCGAACACATCATGCGCGATGTTGCCCTTCGCCATGACGTCCAGTTCCTCGGCGGACCATGACATGTCATTGGCCTCGACCTCGGCCAGCAGCCAGGCAAGAGGGCTGACCAGAAGCGTTTCCAGCCGCGAGGGCGATTGCGGCTTTGTCGTTCCGTCATCCTTGCGACGCAAAGCCAACAGGTCACGACCGACAAAATGAAGGGCCTCAGGCAATTCCGGAGGCTCCTGAAGCGGAGGCAGGCGGTGATGCGCCACCGGCCAATCTCCGGGCGGCATGCGCGACAAGTCTGCGATCAGGTCTGATGCATCCTCGACATCCGAGACAACTCGCGCAACCAGCGACAGACCTGCCGACGGCTGAAGCCGTGCGCCTGACAGATCCCGCCATGGGATCAAGAAGGTGACAGAGTCGGAAACAGCCTGCAGCTGCTGATCGAACAGGGACAGTGCCTGTGCCAGCCGTTCGGCCCTGCCGCGCAGGTGCAGGCCAGTGGCGTCGCGAATGCGCGCAATCTCGCTGTCCAGGAACAGCAGATTTGCACGGGGGCGCGTGGGGTACAATCCGTCGGTAAAGTCCGTCACGATCAGGTGTCGACAGGGGCGCCATGGGCTTTCCTGCGCTGACCAAAGGCTAACCCCTTCAAGGTTATGTTCTGGGTCGCCAGCCGAAGGCGGCGCGATCTGGATGCCGCGAAGGATCGCCTCCCAGTCCGGGCTACCCTCGCCAGGAGGGATTGGCAGGCGGGCGCGGACTTCTGCGCCTTGAGCGATCTGGTCGCAGATGCGGTCAATCAGGAACCGCAACTGCGCGAGGCTACCCGCCGCCGCGCGAATGTCCGTCCAGAGTTCCTTGTGCGCGGGGGTCGGAGACAGGACCTCGCCCCGGAAATCGCCGCCCATCAGGCTTTCCGCCAGATCACGGCCGGTCTGTGCAGACCACGGCATCAGGGGCGACAGCGCGAGGCTAGCCAACACCATCGCAGGAGTCGGAGGCCGCTTGGCAAGCACAAGATGGAGAGTTGTCTCACCGACGATATCGCGCTCGGGCAGGCTGGCGGGAAGGCCGGAGAGCGGGACGCCCTGAGCGGCGAAGGCTCGCGCGATCTGATGTGGATCGCCACCCGTCAGGACTGCGATTTCGCGTGCCGGGATACCGGCCTCGATCAATGCTCGGGCCCGGGCGGCCGCAAAATCAGCACAGGTCGCAAGATCGCGAAGGCCGTAAATGGCCAAGCTGTCATCCTTGGCACCGGCCGCGACCTTCGCTGTGGCAATTCCCGCCTGCAAGGCATGAAGCCGGGTTCCAGACATGGCTGCACGCGCTTGGGCCGGAGAAGCCACGCTGCCGAATTCCCGTTCCAGCCGCGAATAAAGCGCTGCCACAGCAGCTGGCGCATGCGGATCGAGGGAGCCTTGCACCACCGGAACCGGATCAAGAAACTGCCCATGCGGCAGCTCCAGGACATGGCGTACCGGGGCAAGCCCCTCAGGCAGTGCATCGCCCAAACGACCCCAAAGGCCGATCAGCGCATCCAGATGGCGCCTGGCACGACTGTCTGCCACCACCCTCGCGACAGGCACGCGCAAATCGGGTGTCGCCAGCACCAGATCCTCCAAAGCCGCGGTGACGGCGGAAATCGTTTCGACCGGCGCATTGGCAAGGCTGTCCTGCCAGACGGGATCGGGCACGTCCGCAATCGCGCGCCCGGGAGCCCATTCCGGCGCTCTTGGGGCCAGTGAAAGCTCCGCGAGCGCTGAATCGGAAAGGCGATAGTGCAGGCCAGAACGCGGATCAGCGACGAGAAAAGGATAGAACATCATTTGCCTGCAGACAGAAAGAGTGAGGATCAGTCGATGGACGGTCAGCCTTGATTCAATGACTTGCCGGGATTCTTGGGCAATCTTGTGACCGAGCCGATATGTCCGTCATTCATGCTCCAGGGTAGAACTCAGCCAACTCCTCGGCTGAATCGATGTCAGAAGAAAGGCGCCCGAAATCACGAACCAGCCGCGAAATGATATCTCCACCTTCGACAACCTCTGCCCACCTGTGTCGAAGTACGGAAACTGGGTCGAGCAGACCCAGCATGTTGCCGGCAATCGCAGCTGTCGAGTCACTGTCACCGCCGTGGGTAACCGCAATCACGAGAGACTCTTCGAAGGAGTTGCCTGCAAGGCAGGCGTAGAGTGCAATCGACAACGCCTCTTCTGCCGTCCAACCGCCACCAAGGGACTCGACTGTTCCAGCTGATCCGTCTCGAAGGGCCTCAAGTGCTGCCTGAATTGCCCGTGCTGTTTCCAAGCCCCCTTCGAGCCTCGAATAGAAATTCACTGTCTTCGCTGCACACTCCTTCAGATCAACGCCCGCGGCCACATCCGCAAGCATTTCTGCCCACGCTGCGGCAGCAAGCTGACCCGTGACGTGACCATGCGTCAGCGCTGATGTGTCGATCGCCATCTGGCGCACCTGATCCCTTGGAACCATCAAGGCGATTGGCGCAACGCGCATGATTGTGCCGCATCCCTTGCTGTTGTTCTGAGCAACATCCCCGAAACGCCCGCTCGCCTTCAGCGAAGACAGGCAAGTATTGCCCGGAGCGCGGCAAGACCAGAGACGTGGATCCAGGATCAGACCCACTTCATCCGTCTGAATCGTCGGTTTGCCGCCCTGCGTCTTGTACCATCGCAACAGCGCGTGATGGATCACCGATGGCGGATGGCAGATGCCCTTGAGCGCGCTGCGGATCATCGCGCGTAAGACCCCTTCGGCCGTAAACAGGGTCATCTGAGTGTCGTCTGTTATTGCACCGCGCAGCCCCATGTGCGGAGGCAGGTCCTTGATGCCGTCGGGGTAGCGACGGCGGATTTCGGCAAGAGAGAGGAATTCGATCTCAGCACCGAGACTGTCGCCAATGGCACCACCGAGAAGACAGGCGTGAAGCTGGATTGACCGCAGCCCTCCGTGACTTCCATGAGTTGCCACGAACCGTTCCTGTGCTGTGGTCTCGATCGCCCCTGGTCGCGCGGCCCGGATAATAGCCTTGGCTTCGTTCGCTGACTTACCCCGCTCGACATGCAGAAGTGCGGCAACCGTTCCTGCGCGCCCCAACCCGCCACGGCAATGGACCAGCACACGGCCACCGCGTTCCAGAGTTCGATGGAGCCTCGGCGAGAGGTGGCGCCATAGCTCCATGGCCTTCGGCGTCGGCACATCCAGATCTCGGATCGGAAAGTGATGCCAGTCCATGTCTCGTGCCTTTGCGGCATCGCCAAGCCCCGACACCGACAGCAGATCGAACTCATGGTCCTCAATCAGACTGACGACAGCTTTCGCCCCCCAGCCTTTGATGACGTCCATATCGGCCTCCAGATCGCGGTCCCATGCCCCGCCAAAGACGCTTTCGCCCTTCTTGCCCGGACAAAGAGTGAGGCCGAGATGGCCGTTTCCGATCGGCAGACTGTCGATGCGAAGTGGGTGGGTACTGCTGTCACGAATCAAATGGTGTTCCTCTTCGGTGGAGTTCACCCGACACTATGGATCACCTGCGTCAGTTCCGGTCGTATCGCCAGCGGCACAATGCGAATTGGTCTGGAACCGCGCCTCAACCTGGTCCCCCCACCTCGCCAGATACCATTCCATTTCCTGTCGTCCCCCCGCACGGAACCGGACGATCAGAGATCCGTCTTCCAGCCGCGCAGTCTGCTGTTTTGGATGAAACAGATACCCGGCAGCCTCATCCGCCACTATTGGCAGGAACCGCCATTCCACGTCCTGCGGTTCTTCGCGCCAGACACCAAAGCTTTCGGAGAGCCATTCCTGTAGGTCGAAACCATCGGGGCGCGCATAGATGTCGGCTTCCAGCGAAACCCGTTCGAAGCCAGCGAGAGCAAACAGACGGAGATCGTCCTGATACTCGCTCCAGGCAAGCAAGTATTGGCGCCCTTGACCGAAGAGCATCGCAATCGGCCCAAGCCTGGCGTTGCGAGAAAGCTTGGAGGAACTTCGGGCGCGGTGGTCTGCAGAGATCATCACTCCTGCAAGGATCGCCTCACGGAGGGCCGAGAGAATTTCAGGAGCAATCTTCTCGCGTGGTCCGGGACGAAAGGCCACGCCGTCTGCCATCAATTGTGCCTCCAGGTCGGCGGCAATCATTCGGCGCCTATCCTCACGGAACATGGCCTGCACCTTGGTCAACAGGTGCTCAAGCGCATCAGCCGTGGCTTCATCTCCCTCGCGCCGGGCAATCGCGGCGGCACGATGCCCGGCGGTCAGTTCATCAAGCGTTGGCTCCACCATCCGGCCCAATGATCCGGGTGGAAATCGCCAGTACTTGCGGCCGCTTTCGCCGGACAGTTCTTCGATCTGGGGGTAGGCATTGCGCACGGCATCGCGCATGCGTTCTGCCGTGCGCCGGGATACGCCGAAATCTCGTTCGATATCAGCAAGCGATATACCTTCGGCCGATCCCTGCATCCGCAGCGCCAGTTTCTGCAGATCTTCCTGACGGGCGTAACGCATGGATCCTCCGGACAACACACCGACACCTTTGCGGCGACCCATCGGGCCGTCAACGGCCAAAGCCGATCGGACGCCCTGCCCCCAGCTTTGAGGCTGCCTCGCGCGTCAGTTCACGCAAGATCTCTCGCGGATCAGCCTCCCCAAGTGCTCGCATCCTGCGGGCCACGTTAGAGAAATCTCCAGGAGCCAGCCGTTCGAGAGCGGACAGCCCGGGCGGTGGCGGACAAGGGAAATGAGCAGTCCAGGCAAGCGGGAGTTGGTCGGCAGACAGAAAATCAAACCGAATACGGAAGGTGAACCGGCGCTGCGTTGCCGGGTCAAGTTTTTCGGCGAAGTTGGTGGTGCAGACAAAAGGCAGCGGGTGGCTTTCCATCCAGGTGAGCATTTCGTTCACCTGAGAGACTTCCCAGCTGCGTTCCGCGCCGCGCCGGTCGGCAAGCAGGCTGTCTGCCTCGTCAAGAATCAGCATGGCATGACCAGCCCGCGCTTCGGAGAAGGCGCGCGCGATGTTCTGCTCGCTCTCGCCGACCCATTTCGACAACAGGTCCGACGCGCGCTTTTCGATTACCGGCATGCCGATGACCCCCGCCAGATGCCGTGCCCAGGCGCTTTTGCCGGTCCCTGCAGGGCCTTCCAGACAGAAACTGACCCGACGGGTCGCGCCCGGGGCCGCCAGCCGGGCCTCAAGGCGAGCCAGATCGGAGTCAGCACGCGCAAGGTCCTGTCGCCAGGATATTTCCGCGTGATGACGCGGCGGACTGTCCACCCCACCCTTTGCCAGACGTGTGGCCGCATCAAGCATTTGGGAAACGACTGCGTGCCCACCACCGCACAGCCGCGCCACCCGCATCGCGTCCGAAACGAGCGCTGGCGCCTGATCGTGCCTTTCTGCCAGCGCGGGCAGAATTGTCTCCGGGATGCCTGCGGCATGCCGGGCCTCCAGCCGCTGCCATATCCGTGACCGGACCCGGCCCGATGGTGGTCGCATGAGAACTGAATAGCTCATTCTGCGCAGGAAGGCAGGATCACAGGCATCAACGGAGTTGGTGGTCCAGATGACCGGGATCGGGTTCGTTTCCAGCATCCTGTTGAAATGGACCTTCGACGGCATTTCACGACCGAAGAAGGACCCCCGCGTCCCGAAGAGATCTTCCATTTCGTCGAACAATAGCAGCGTATCCGATCTTTGCCCCAACATTCGGGACGCCACGCTCAGTTCCGCCAGTCGCTCATGACGCGACGGCTCTCCACCCTCATCGTCCGTTTCCCCCACAGCGCGCAGCACGGCTCCAATCTCGGCGGCAAGGACCTTGGCAAACTCGGTCTTACCGGTGCCCGGCGGGCCGAAGAGCAAGACGTTGATGCCCGCTTCTCGGTCCGCGAGCGCGCGGGACAGAAGGCCGCGGAGAAGATCCGCATCCCGCCCCAGTCCTTCGAAATCCTGCCATTCCGCGTCCGGTGCAGGCGCAACGGGAAACAGCAGCGCGATCAGTTCGGCAATGCTGTCCACCTCCGCGAGGAGCGCGAAGGTCAGCCTCTCGGACAGGACAAAGGGCATGCGGTCATGCCGTCGGCCGCGGTTGCGCTGCACCAGCCCGGAACGAACCAACCGGCCATTTGTGCGCATGGCCGCCCGGATCTCGGGCTCGGGTGCCTGACAGAACCACGACAGAAGAAGAGGTATGGTGACCTCCTTCGTTTCGACAGCTCCGTCGACGACATGCTCGAACCCGTCGAATATCTTGTAGAACGCCACGAAGGCAAGCATGGACCTTTCGACTGGCGACAAGCCGAGGTGGTCACCGAGAAGGGTGGCGTTGCGCTGAACAATCTCGCCCTCGCCTCCACCCGCAGTGGGCGCGAGGCGGCTGACAAGGTCGCGCACCTTCTGCCACCAGACTTGGCTTGGCCGAGTGTGCGGACGCTCGGGGCAGTCCACCTCAGTCAAGTATTCCAGCCAACCGGGCAGCTCTTTGGCAATGCGGCTTTTCGGGCCGAAGCGAGTGGCCATTCGGGCGATCAGTTCAAGGGCAAGGCGTTGTTCGTGGCTCATTCTCATCTCCGTCTATGTGACAGGGATGGCAGGGGCATACGTCAGATCTGGTCAGACCATCATGGCTCCGAAAAAACCGAAAAGATCCAGCACTGCAACGATCTCTCATCGCACACACGAGCGGTGATGGACGGGCATACGCGACCTGTGGACGGTCTGGCTTTGTGAGAGGGATAAAAGCGGAGATCGTGTCAGTCAGGTGTGGAGTTCTTGCGAGCCAATGGCTGGTCAATCATTCCTGCGGATCCTTGCTGCAGGAACAAGTTGAGCACCCAGGATTTGTTCATCAGTCTCGGCCTCGTGACAACCATACCGAAGAGTCGATTTGTTGACACCCAATCGATCGTTCAACACGTCCGTTTTTGACGTTGGCCTATGAGAAGACGCGTCATCTGCACTCGGGGACCGGACATGAAAAGCCAATCGAGAACGTCAAGCGGGCAGGAATCCGGCATTATTCTGTACTGCCATGGATGGGGCTCAGAGTTCGACCCCAGCAAGGACAAGATCCGCGCCCTTGCCTCGATGCGCCCGGTTGACGGCGTAACCGTCGACTACACGACGCACCCACAAGAGGTCTTCGAGAACCATGCCTCACGGTTGAAGCTGCACCCCCGGGGGCTTGTCATTGGAACAAGCCTTGGCGGCTTCTTTGCCGCTTGGCTGGGTGCCGAGTTCGGCTGTCCGTTCGTCGCGATCAACCCAGCGATCACACCGGGCAAGACCTTGCAGGCCCACATTGGCCACGGCGTCACCCATGTCGGAAAGCCGTTTGAACTGACTGAGGCCTGCGTGAAAGCCTATGATGCGCTCAGCTTTCGTATGGACGGGAAAGGCACGATCGTTCTCGACCTCGGTGATGAAATCCTCGACTCGCGGGCAACGCTTGATTTTGTGAAAGGGCGTCTGCCGGTCGTCGTTTTCGAGGGTGGGTCACACCGGTTTGACCACATGGCAGAGCTGATCGAAAGTCGACCAGATCTGTTCCGAGACAGTTAACCAGATGAAGCGTGTGCAGGGATACCGCCAAATTGCGAGCATCACTCACCGCGATGTCAGTGGAGGGGCAAATGGCCGGAGAAATTGAGACCATCGATGGGGTTGCCCGGCGCCTCAATCGGGACGTGTATTATCTTGCGCTCGTCGACGAGGCCGGTGGCTTCAGGGATATCTACACCGATGTTTCTGAAATCACAGACTGGCTGGATGCGAAGCAGATCGGCTGGAGGCTCTGTGCAGGCTTCGACGAGGATACCGTTTGGGTTGAAGGCGGGCCAGCCTGCATCTTCCTCGATATTCACCCCGAACTTGGGCCTGAGGCAATGGAAATGGTCGAAGCTCATTTCATGAATGCTGAGGGTGAGCCGCGCATTCCAGGCTATGTGCCTGCCATGCTGCGGTTCATGGAGGCGCTAAAGTTTGCGCACAGGGACGATCCTGATTATTGGGAGAACTTCTAGGGCGTGCCTGCATTCACCTGAGCCAGTCGAGTGCGGAGACGAGGAAGACGAAGCCCACTAAACTTGGAATGGTCTTCTTGAAACGCAGGGCGCTGCGACGGAAGCGCCTTATCCGCCGGAAGAGGTCTTCAGCATTGTGGCGTTCGCCATATAGGTCGGGGTCGAAGGTTGGTTTGATCGCGCGGGACGGGTTGGCCTCGATACCAGCGCAAGACCGATGAGATACTCATCATCGGCCGCGTCGGCTGGCTCGCACGGGAAACATGAGGATGTGCGGTGCCGCCCCTCTGAGGTGCCAGAAATGAAAAAATGTCCGCGAGAGATTTCTTCGGGTGCACCACTGCCATGATTAGTGCTTGCGTCACGGGAGGCTCAGTTATCAATCTTCTTCTGCGGGAGGCATGAGCGGCTTCAAAATGTCCCCAATGTTTGAAAGTAATAGTCGACGGCCGGCAGTTCCTGCTGTGCCTTTCTGATTGGGGAGTCTCGTGCACAGCAATACAGACCGGCAGCTACCACATTCCTTCTCGGTCCGCCTATCTCGGGTCGTCACGATGTGCATCGGGACATTCTGTGGAGCGGTGACGCGGCAATGAATAAGGAAGTCGACTACAAGGCTTGGCTCGAGCAAGGCGGTGCTCAGACGGAGGCCGGACGCAATTCGCGTGCTTATGCCATCCGGACAATAGAGAAGAACCTTGCGGCACTGGGCATGCCATTCAAGGATCTTGACGAAGCTTGGGAGGGCGACCGGTTTGTTGCGCTTCGTGCAAGATTGAAGCAGATGCGCGACGATGCGCGCAGCGGTGGTCAGGACTATCGGCTCCTGATGCCAGACTCGGAAAATCCCCACAATCGGCTTGCGAACTGGGGAAGCTGGCTCGGACAGTACGGACGGTTCCTTGCTGGCGAGCTGCCCGGGTCGAGCAAGGATGCCGACCGTATTCGGCAGTATGTTCTTGAGCACTACATCGAACCCGCTCGGGAGGATGGGCGTGGGCAGGTGGAAGTCCTTGTCCGCGAGGTGAATGCGGCGCTGGGCCTGAATCAGGCGTGGCCGAACATCTGTCAGGCGCTCAAGGGGCGCATCTTCCAGGACCTCGCTCAGGTTCCACCCCCTGAGCAGGTCGGAGCCGATCAAAGCTCGGCTACTGTCTTCCGCTTCGATGTGCGGGGGCGACGCATCAGCCGACCGGCGCTTGAGAAGCTGCGCACCAGGTTTCTTGCCCTCTGCCCCGATTTCAGGAGCTTTGTCGAACCCGGAACCGGCTGGGCCCACGGAGAGAAAGCATACAAGGTTGCCGCAATCGGCAGGGTGCAGTCAGCGCTGTCTGGTGATGCAACGGACGAACTGTTGGGACGGAGCGTCTTCGAGATACTGAAGACGGCTGCAAAGGACGGCCCCTTGGTCAGATGGCAAACAGAGGACGCCATCGCAAAGAACACACCCGACCTGCTCGCCGAATTTCACACGGCTATAGGTCGCTTGGTCAGATCCGAAGAAGCGCCGGAGGTTGCGCTCTCTACGGCACATGCGGCCTTTGATGGACTGCGTAGTCGGGGCGCAACGTCGCTGACCTATGGCGAACGGATCAACATCCTGTCTTCTGCTCTCGCCATGGTTCACCCGAAAGCGATGGCACCACTGAAGATCACCCGCATCAACGAAGTCTGGGAAACGTTGACCGGCGAAAAGCTGTTCGTTGAAGCAAGCGCGGACATCGGAGCTGACTATCGGCGGCTCGCCGACGGCTTTGACGAAATTTGTGAAATCATGCGCGACGAGTGGCGCTGGGAACCTCAGGACTGGCTCGACATCCAAGGTTTTCTCTGGATTGCAAACGACAAGACCACCGAAGTACCGGCAAAGCCAAACGAGGCCGCCGCAAGTAATGAAAATGCGGAGACGCCAATGTCGATCTCACCCGTCAACCTGATCCTTTACGGCCCACCAGGCACGGGGAAGACCTTTTCGACCGCTACCGAGGCAGTGCGGCTGTGTGGCGAGCCGGTTCCGCAGGATCGGGCCGAGCTCATGGCGGTCTACCAGAGGCTCGTGGCGGCCGGGCGCATCGAGTTCGTCACATTCCACCAGTCGATGTCTTACGAGGATTTCATCGAAGGTCGGCAGCCCATGACCGGGGTGGATGGAGACGGCGAGGCGGAGTCTTCCGGCTTCCGGCTCGAAACGGTCCACGGGGTATTCAGGCGGATCGCGAAGCGCGCGGAGACCAGCCGTGGCCGCTCATCGGGCGATGACATGATCAGGCTAGAGGGCCGCCAGGTCTTCAAAATGTCGATCGGCGAAGCGAACAACCCCGAGGACGCGCACTTGTTCGAGGAAGCGATAGAGGGCGGCTACACACTCCTCGGCTTCGACGACATCGACTGGAGCGATGAGAAGTACGCCAGCCGTGAGGCGATCTTTGAGGCCTGCAAGAACCATCGAGACGGCGGCGACTTAGATCCAAGATCCGGATGGGTCCAGATGCCCTTCCGATTCCGGAACTGGGTCCGGCAAGGCGACATCGTGATCGTGTCGAAGGGAAACCAGCAGTTCCGTGCCATTGGGGAGTTCGTCGGCGACTACGAGTTCAAGCCACGGCCGGAAGGGGGCTATGCCCACCGGCGCGCGGTGCGATGGCTTTGGGCGGATCGTGACGGGGTACCGGTCAGCGAGATCTACAGCCGCGGCTTCATGCAGCAGTCGATTTATCTGCTCTACGACAGCGAGCTCAATATTCCGGCGCTCGAGCGCTACATGAACAGTCAGAGGAACGACGGGGATTGCGAGCCCGATCAGTTCGTCCTGATTATCGACGAGATCAACCGTGCGAACATCTCCAAGGTCTTCGGCGAACTGATCACCCTTCTCGAGGCCGACAAGCGGCTCAATCAGCCGAATGCGGTGCGGGTCCGCTTGCCCTATTCCGGGGACGAATTCGGCGTCCCGTCCAACCTGCACATCCTCGGCACGATGAACACCGCCGACCGATCGATCGCGCTTCTCGACACTGCACTCCGGCGCCGGTTCACCTTCCGTGAGATGATGCCCGACGCGTCAATCCTCAAAGACGCTGCCGAGAAATGCAGGATCGACCTGCCGCAACTGCTCACCAAGATTAACGAGCGGATCGAGTACCTTTACGACCGGGAGCATCAAATCGGTCACGCCTACTTCACCGCGTGCCGTTCGCAAGCCGATGTCGACGAGGTCATGCGCCACAAGGTCATCCCGCTCCTCGCGGAATACTTTTTCGAAGACTGGGCCAAGATCGCGGCGGTGCTCGGCGACCTGGAACCAGGCGAAGGTTCGATCTCGGGTGGCTTTCTCAAGCGTGCGATCCTGAACCCGCCTCCGGGTCTCGAGGATGGCGATGCTGTCGCCCGGTTTCGCTGGCAGGTCCGCTCCGTCGATGAGGGCTTCGACTACAGCAAGTTGGTCGGGACATGATCCGCCGCACTATCCGCGAGTGGGAGCGCATCGCCTACGGATCCGGCGACACCGAGATCGCGGAGACGCAAGCAGACCGGATTGCCGCGGTTGCGCGGGCCTCGACCTTCTCCGGACGCGGGGGTGAAGGTGTGCTGGAGCACGGGCGGAAGGGGCTCCGCGCACGCGGCGTCGTCGGCGTCATTGCTATCCCCGGCTGCCAACTGGAGATTCTCCCAAAGATCGAGGGGGGCGGCGAGAGCGGGGTGTCGGATGCTGTGCTCAGGCAGCGCCTCATCCACATGCTTGCGGTGACATACGATCTGCCAATCGAAGCCGGCGGAATGACGCAGCTCGGCTGGCAGCGCGAGACCGTGCTCGAACTCCTGATCCGTCTGTTCTGTGCGAAGCTGACCGACGCGGTCCGGCAGGGGATGCCGCGTCACTACCTCGAACACGAAGATGACTTGCCAGCGCTTCGGGGACGCCTGGATGTGACACGGCAGTTCTCGAAGCTCGCGGTCTCGCCACAGAAGCTCGCTTGTCGTTTCGATGCACTGTCGCCGAACATAGCGCTGAACCAGGTGATGCGTGCGACGGTCAGCAAGCTATCGCGCCTATCTGGCGCACCGGACAATCAGCGCTCGCTGCGCGAACTGAGCTTCGTGTACGCCGACATAGCCGAAGTTCCCCCAAACGCCCTCCGCTGGGACCGCATCGTCCTCGACCGCACCAATCGTCGTTGGCGGGATCTCCTGTCTCTCGCGCGCCTCTTTCTATCGGACCGGCACCAGCAGACGAGCGCGGGGACCATCGACGGTCACGCGCTACTCTTCGAGATGAACGTCTTGTTCGAAGCATACATCGCACGGACCCTGTCGCGTGCTCTGGCCGGCACGGGCTTCCGTGTGTCGTCGCAAGGCGGCCATCGGGATTGTCTCTACGAGGGCGAGACCGGCCGCTTCCGCACAAGGCCGGACCTCATCGTCCGGCAGGGCGAGAAGATAGTGCTGATCATCGACACCAAGTGGAAGCGCATGACGCCGCGCATCGACGATCCAAAGCAAGGGGTCAGCCAGGCGGACGTCTACCAGCTGATGGCCTACGGCCAACTCTATGACTGCCCGACGGTCATGCTGCTCTACCCGCATCACGGCGATTTGCCTCCTGACCCTGTCCGTCAGAAGTATTCGATAGCTGTCAAGGGGGCGGTTGAGACGCTCATTGTGGCAACTCAGGATCTTGGGGGTACACTGCGGGAGAATCGAAATACGCTGCGACAGCTGGTGATGGCGTTCGTTGCGACGGACTCTGGGTTGGAAACAGACAACAGGCACTACGTTGGGCTTCAGAATGCGCCCTCAGATGACCGGCCACTGAACTTTCATCCAGCCGCGACCGGAGCCGGTCGCTGATCTGCGCCGCGCTGCGGGACCAAGTGCGGACGTGCGAATGAAGGCCATGGCGGGCGGCCACGCAACTGCAAATCCGGCTGCCTCCGAAGAGGCGGGTCCTGTGCAGTGAGGAACTTCAGGGCCTACCGGTGACAAGCGGGCACATTCGCCATTGAAGGCGAATGCGCCCGCTTGTTTCAATGGTCGGACACCGACCATTGGGCCGGTGAAAACTCAAACCAGCCTGGCGGGCTCCGAGCGGGTTCGCCGCCATCCCCGCCGCCGCGCTTGATCCGGCCCTCTGTCCGGCGTCTCCCGCGGTCCCCGCGCTTTCGGGTCCGGGTCCCCATCGTCGACAACAAGCTGACCGAAGAGCTACGCGTCTTTGTTGCTTCCCGCCTCCGTCGAGGAAACTGGCTGCGCGAGGCCCGCCACGATCTTGCGAAACTCGCCAAGGATCTCGCCATGGTTCTTGTCGAGGTAGCGGGCAAGACGGTCATTCTGCAGGAGCCGCTCGACATAGCGACCGGCCACCACCAGCCGGAGGTGGTCGGGCCCAAGGGTGCCTTCGATCAGCTTTATGTTCTTTTGCAGGTTGGCCATCTCGGCCTTCATCCGCTCGGCCTGTTCGGGTGTCACACCTGCAGGTGTCTTCCTTGCAGCCGGGTCTACCAGGTCACCGGCGTCAGATGCTGCGAGGATCGCATCGACATAGGGCACCGTGTAGTTGTTAGCCGCAACCATCAGTTCCGCCGCCTGAATCTGCCGCAGGGGCTTCATCTTCCGCAGGGACCGGAAGCTGTTGATCGGGCAGTGCCGGGCCTTCAGCAGTTCGGCCGCCTCGGGGCAGATGCCGTTCAGCAAGGTCCGCTTCTGCCGGATCACCGCGATGTTCACATTCAAGGCTGCCGCGATGCGGGCCTCCGATACGCCGCGCTCGACCGCGCGCAGGATCATCTTGTGCTCCTGGATCGTGGCGAGGCGGCTGATGCGCTTGTTGTAGGTGAAGGATTCGTCGTCTGTCGCCACGAGGCAGGTGACGGTCGTCTCGCCCATTTCCTTCAGAACATGCAGCCGAACATGGCCATCGAGAAGGATGAAGGACCCTTCCTTTCCTGCCGCACGGGCGACCACCGGCGGTTCGATCAGCCCGACCTCGCGGATCGACGCGGCGATCTGTCCATACTTCTGGCTCTTGGGGACTGTGGCCGGCAGTTGCTTGACCGGCAGGATCGTGTCGATCTGGATCGTGCGTAGGTTCGCCTCGAATCCCGGGCTCTTCGGTGGAGGCATTTTCTCCATGTTTGTCATGATTTTGGCTCCTGAAGGCCATCGACGATCATGCGCGGCACGGAATCGAGCCCCTCGGCACGAAGCAGCGTCAAGAAGTTCTCATCCTTCAAGAGCGACTGAAATGCTGCATCGAGAAACAGCAGGCTGCTGCGCGTCGACTGCGCCCTGCGGACCATGTCCTGCTGACGCTCGGCCTCGGCGCGATAGGCTTTGACCAGCGCGGCAGATGTCATTCGCGCGCGTGGCTGTTTGTTACGCGCGCCACCTCGCTGCTTGCCGTGACGGTGGCGCAACTCGACCAGCCGCCGCGCCTCCAGCAATTTCTTTCCGCGCAGTTCACCGGAGGCGTAAGCAGCCTCCAGCGCCTTCTGCACGTCCTTCTCCTCGGCCCGCGTGATGTAGAGCGCGACGCTGAGCGGCATCTGTCCGGTCTCGACCGCGATCAGCAGGCGTTCCTCACCGTTGGCGATCAACTCGCCGATTTCATGAACATAGGCGAGGGAAAGCCCCGTCTTGTCGGCGATCTGATGGTCTGAATATCCCCGGTCGCGCAGGATGGCGATGTCCTGCAACAGTTCGAGCGGCCGCTGCTGGCGGCGGGCGATATTCTCGATCACGCTGCGCAGAAGGCGCTCGGCCTCGCTCGCATCCACGACGATGGCCGGGATGTGGGTTTCCCCAAGGGCGACATAAGCCTCCATCCGACCCTGACCGCAGACCAGACGATAGGACACTCCCGCCCCTTCATCGACCCGGGCGACGGTGATCGGCTTTTTCAGCCCGACCTTGCCGATACTGTCCACGAGCGCGCGAAAGGTCTTTTCCGAGCGTTCGCGCGGATTTTCCACGGTGATGGCGGAAATCGGGATCATCTGCACTTCGTCCCGCATCTCGACTTCGCTCACCATGGTGTCACCTCGGCAACCGGAACCCGGCGGGCCATGTCGAAGAAGAAATCCAGCGTTTCAAATTGGAAAGCGTCCAGCATCAGGCCATTCTCCTCGGCAAGCCCCAAGGGTTTTGTTCGCATCTCGAATTGGGGCAGCAGGTAATAGTCGAGCGCGGCGGTGTTCGTTCGGTCCATCCGGATGGCGATGGTGATGTCGGGCACGAGGCCGGTGTCGAAACGGATTTTCCAGCGCAGGCCGCCGGTGGGGGTTGCGCGGCAGCGGGCGACAGCGACGGAGGCGGTGAATTCGCCATTGATCGTCAGCAGGTCAGTCGCCGGATTGCGCGTCACGGTGCCGCCGAGTCGGGTGATCTCGCGGATCACACGCTCCACCTCGTCGCCGTGGAACAGCCGCAGCAAGCGGTTCACTTCGATGTAGTGGTAGTCCCGGTCCGGTGTGAAGCCGACGAGGGAATAGGCCCGGATCAGGCTGCCGAACCGGTGGGCATAGGCGCCGCTGGACGGCATGCCGTCGGCCTCGTCGATCACCAGACCGGATATGTAGCCATGGCGCTGGAACAGCCGCGTCAACCGTTCCAACATCTCGTCGTCCGAGAACCGGCGGTTGCGGGCGGCTATGATCGCCTGCACCTTTTGAAACTGTTTCGGCTCAACGATGGCATCGAACGCCCCTTCCGACCGGATCCACATCTCAGGGCCATTCGCGACCCGCTTCTGCTTCAATTTGAAGGAGCGCCGGTTGTAGACGTTATTGCCGATGTATTTCTCGTTGGTCAGGATCTGATGGACGGTGGCGCGGGTCCAGGCCCGGTCGAGATCGGTCAGTATCCCGCGCTCATTCAGTTCTGCAGCGATTTCGCTTTCCGAACGGCCGTGCTTGAGGAACCGGCTGTATATCCAGCGAACGGTTCTTACCTCGGTCTCAGGCCCGGGCACCAGAATCACCCGGTCTGTCTGCAAGCTCTTGTGCTCACCGCGCTTCAGCTCGGCCTTTACCTCGCCGCGTTCGTCAAGCAGAACCCGGCGAAGGCCAAAGCCCGCCGCACCGCCCTGACGGAAGCCGCGTTCGATCAGGCGGCACTGTCCGATGAATACCTTGTTGGAAAGTTCCCGGCTGTATTCCCCGGCCATCGCGCGCTTGACGCTCTTGACGATCGTGGCAACCGGGCCGCCGTCATTTTCGAATTGCTCGGCGCAGTATTCGACCTGCTTGTTGGCGCGACGGCAGACATATTCGTAATAGGCGGATTCATCGGCATCCTGAAAACGGCCCCATCGGCTGACGTCATAGACAAGGATCACCTCGAAATCCGCGGTGCCGTCTTGTACATCCTGGATCAGCTGCTGCAGCGCCTCGCGGCCCTCGATCCTCAGCCCGCTCTTTCCGGCATCGGCATAGGAGCGGACCAATTCAAAGCCGCGTTCCTCCGCATATCTGCGGATCGCATCCGACTGGTTCTCGGTCGAGTATTTCTGATGGTCCGTGGACATGCGGACATATTCGACCGCACGGCGCTTTGGCGGGGAGTTCGCTGGTTCTTTTGTTGAGGGCGGCTCTCTGCCTGCCATTCCCGTCTCCAGATCAGTTCATGCAGGCGTCTCCGTCTGGTCGGACCCAGGGTATTGGCTGGGGCGCAAAATGGAATCTGCCGCTGTGTTGTCTTCCCCAAAGGTTTACCGGAGGAGGACGCCGCGATGCGGATCAAGATGGGCACATCTGTGCCGAAAATGGGCACAACTGTGCACCTAGACGCGGATCAGGCCGCCTATCGCAAGGCCATTGCCGACACCCTGCGGCGCGAACTGGGGCCCACACATCAGGCCATCAAGACAGTGATGCGCTGGACCGGAGCGAGTGAGCGGACGGCCAAGTACTGGCTGTCTGGCGAACGCGGGCCGAGCGGGGAGCATCTGATCCGGCTCGCGCAGCATTCCGATGCGGTGTTGATCACCATCCTGACCATGGCCGAGCGACTATCGGAGAAACCGCGGCACAGATGTGCCGGTTGCCCCGCGCGCGACCTGGTGTTGCAGAACCTCGGACAGGAATGGAAATTGTCCGAGGGTTTCTGACATGCAAAGGAGCGGCCGGACTCAGCCCGACCCAGTCGTTCAAGAAACAGGTCACCATAACGTTCATGCGGAGATTGGACCCTCTATTCCCCGCATGAGTTGCGGCGAATGACAGGGGATCCTGCTTTGATACCATTTTCCCGCCTGTCTCTGCCACCAAACCGGATTGACGGCAGACTGCTGGCGACAACAACCCTTGGTGTCAGAATAGAGCCATATTCTGTTGCCAAGCGCACTTGTCGTGACTAGGTTGGCGTCAAACCTCGTTGATGACAGAATCGGCACAACGATGATCACCAAGCCTTACGATCTTGCGGATGCCGTTACCTATCACACCGGCGGCTTTCCCCCTGGCTCACTCGACTACGAGGTGCTTCTCGGACCGCTCGAAGAGGCTGCGGCCTCCCTCGCGCGGTACGATGCCAAGATGTCGGGCATGGTGAACAGTGAGCTGTTCCTTGCCCCCCTGCGTCGCCAGGATGCGGTCACCTCGTCCCGGATGGAGGGGACGATCTCGACCATCGAAGAGCTGTACCGCCTTGAAGCCGAAGAAGACGCGGGCAGCGCCGACCCTTATCGGGAAGCGCGCAATGACGACGTCGAGACCTACCTCTACTCCCGCGCGCTACGGAATGCTCAACAGGCGCTTGCCGACGGCGCGCCGCTGGGCGAACACCTGATCCGGACGGCCCACCAACAGCTGCTGTCCTTTGGACGGGGTGCCCGCAAGCGCCCCGGCAGCTACAAGGTTGAGCAGAACTACATCGGGGATGAACGGCGAGGAAGGATCTACTACGTTCCGATCGCCCCGGAGCAGCTGGGCCCGGCGATGGGCGAACTGGTCCGCTACATCAACGAGAGCACGATGCGGCCATTGATCCGCACCGCCATCGCGCATGTCGAATTCGAGGCTCTGCATCCGTTCGAGGACGGCAACGGCCGGATCGGCCGCATGCTGATCACGCTGATGCTGTGGAAACTCGGTGTCCTGCATCAGCCGAACTTCTTCGTCTCGGGCTACTTCGAAGCCAACAAGGACGAATACATCGAACGAATGCGCGCGGTCTCGGCCATCGGCGATTGGACCGGCTGGGTCGTATTCTTCCTCAAGGCGATGCACGCCCAGGCGACGGTCAACATCCAGACGGCGGACGCCATCTTCCGCCTTCACGGCGAGATGCGGGAACGGTTCCGCGAAGTGCTGAACTCACAGTTCCACGATCAGGCGCTGGACTTCGTCTTCGCGAGCCCGATCTTCCGCAACGACCGCTTCGTGGAACGCTCGGGGATCCCACCGTCCTCCGCGCGCGCGCTGTCCCGGCGGTTGGTCGAGGCTGGCATGCTGCGCACCATTGAACCGGCTTCGGGGCGACGCGCGGCGATGTACGCCTTTGATCGGCTGCTTGATCTGTTGAAGGTGTGAAGGTCATGGCGACGATCATGTCGCCCGTCGATGGGGGCCTCGCAAAACGTTGACCAGGTGTTGACAAGAATTTGGAATGACGAAAGCCGAGCGTTATGCTCGGCTTTGAAGTATTTGATCTTACGTGATTTTTTGGTTGCGGGGGCAGGATTTGAACCTGCGGCCTTCAGGTTATGAGGGCTACTCCTGCATCCGGAATAATCCTGTAGTTTCAAATTGTTGTCTGATTTTTGAAGTCGCAACGTCGGCGTCGTGTCGCACGGAACAGCCGCAAACAGTTGGAAAGGAACGGTACTTCTTCCAGAAAACCAGAAGGATGGCTACGGCTCTGAAACCAGCGCGGCGCCGATGTTACCAAGCGAAGTGTTGAAGAACCAATCGCGATTCAGCAATTCTCCATTTACGATGTAGAGATTCTCCACCTCGTAGAACTGATAATCTCCATCCTCATCAGGGACGCGAACACGGCTGATTGCCCCCGTTTCGGCGGCCTCTTGGGCGCTGACGTCAAACAGCTTGAAGTAATCCTCATTGGCAGTCAGCGAAACTTGCCTCAAGATTGCAAGGACATCTTCTTCGTCGGTGATCCGCTCGTCGACAAAATAGCAGCCGACTTCCAGCCCGCCAACCGTTACCGCCGTGCCACCAGCAACGACCAAAGTGATTGGCGCGGTAAGGAAGGCAAGCACACTCGCCGCGAATCCACTGCCTCCGATGATACCTACGGTCCCGGCGCCCGAAGCCCCAGCAAGCGTCGACCCCAACATCAAAGTTCCACTGGTCGCGTGTGGGAAGAAGTAAAGTCCGCCCAAAGCCATGGCAGTGGGGCCAACGGTCGCCGTTGCGCCACCGCCTGTGACCACAGCGGTCGCAGCCGTAGGACTGGCCAACTGGCTAAGGCGATAGTCACAAACCCCAGAAAATGAGCTTGTGGCCCAGACAAGCGAGAGGACCGCACTGAGACTCATGGTTTTGATCACTGGCAGAGCCCCGCTAAACAAGCACTCCCTGCCTTCTTCATCTGACGATGCCAGCAGATCAAGCTTTTTTATCTAGCGCGCAGGATATGTACGTCTGGTCCGGACACCCGTTTTGTAGAGGTGCGAGTACGTGGCTTCGCCCGATATGCCATCAGCAGGACGCACTTGTTCACCATTTGGATGGTGTATCGGGTTGAGAACAATAGCTACCCCAGCAGCTTCGCCTCGACCATGGCCATGGCCTTCTGGTGATCTGGCGAAGGGAACAGGTGCCCATACCGTTCCATGGTCATCTGGATGGAGGAGTGGCCCGCGAAGGTCATGATCTCCTTGATCGAGAACCCCTGCTCGATCCACAGCGAGACCGCGAAATGGCGCAGATCGTGCCAGCGCATCGTCACTTCAACCTTTTCCAGCAGCTTGCGGAAGCGGTCCTGTGTGCGGGTATGCTGCAGGATCCCGCCCTGCGGCGCGGGGAACACCAGCCCCAACTCGCTTTTCGGGCAGCGCAGTTTCCAGCGGCGCAGGGCGTTCAGCACCATGGGCCCGGCCGGGATGTCGCGGAACCCGGCCCGCGATTTCGGCTCGCCCATCTGGTTGTAAGCGTCGGCGCGCTGGCGGATGCGAATGAAGCCCTTGTCGAAATCCACGTCCTGCCAGCGCAGGCCCCGCAGTTCGGAGGCACGCAGACCGCCCAAGGCCGAGACGATCAGGTGCGGTTTGAAATCCTCGTCGGCCGCCTCGATCAGGGCGCGGATCGCTTCCTTGGTCGGCACCGGGGCCTTGTGCTCGATCCGGCTGGACTTGATCACCCGCACGCCTTGGGCGGCATTGGTGAACAGCTGGCCGTTGTCGATGGCGTGGTCCAGCGCCAGCTTCAGCACCGACAGCGCGCGGCGGGTCAGGTGCTCGGAGCGGCCATTCAGCAGCATCCGGTCGCGGAACTCGTTGACATGGCGGCGGGTGAGTTGCGCGATCAGCTTGTCCCCGATGCCGATCTCGGGCGCGGTGATGTGCAGGCGCACATAGTCGCTGTAACCCCGCAGGGTGGACTTCTCCATCCGCCGCCCGGTCTTGCAGCGCACCTCGCAATGGTCGAGCCACACCTTTGCGGCATCGGCCACCGTCGTGCTGTCGCTGTCGGCCAGATAGGTGTGGTTGGCAACCAGCGAGCGGACCTTCACCAGATAGACATCGGCATCCTTGCGGCGCGGGAAGAGCTTGGACCGCCGCTTGCCAGCCTGGTCGGTGAAATCCACCTGCCACCGGACCAGGCCCGAGGGCAGCGTGCGTTTGCGGATCGTGGCCATCATTTCCCTCCGTGAGCGTAAGAAACGGGACCAGTTGTCAAAGCCCGTTAAATGGTGATATGAACCGTCTCAGATGCACTTGCAACGGATTGTTGCGTGTGTAAAGCCCTAGTTCATGATCGGAGCCCATGACAATGACAGCCAGCGAACGGAACGGTGCGGAAGCGCCCGAACCGCTCTTCCATGGCGACGCGGAAGCGGTGGCGGCATCGGGGATGCCCTTGCCCAGCCTGCGTGTCCTGCAAGCTGCCGGTGCCATTCAGGCGCAGAAAACCCCCAAGGAGCATGGCGGCTTCAAGCGGATGTGGCGCGAGGAGGATGTGCTGATCGCCTCCATCGGCGCCGCGATCAGCGAACACTTCGCCTGGAACATCCGCATCGTGGCCGAGGCCATGGCCAAGACACGACCCGGCACGTGGTCCGCGCTGACTTCCTCGATTGCGGAGACCATCTCAACCGAAGACGGACCGCTGGTGCGATCAACCCCGGACGACTGGTATCTCGACCTGGTCGACCGGAAGTTCCTGTTCCTGCGACTGCCGCCCCTTTTCGCCACCATCTTCCACGACGCTCCGTCGGGAAAGGCAGACCTCATCATCGGCTGCGCGACATCGAAGGACACCTTCCAGATGCTGCCGTGGCTGGCCGGAAGTCCGCAGGGCCTCGCCAAGCTCTCGAAAGCCACTTCCCCGGCGCAGGCCACCGCCGCCGAACGCATCTACAAGCTGGCCATCGCGACCCGCGCCAACGCGCTGAGCACCGCCAGCATCAACATCAGCATGCAGGTTCGCGCCGCTTGGCGCCGCCTCCACGGACTTGACGCCCACTTCCTGCAGGAAGCCCTGCGCTAGAAAGGAGACCCAGCCATGACCAAACACCCCGGTTCCGTCGAGAACCTTCAGCAGACCGCAACCGAGGTGACGCTCGGCGATGACCTCCTTCGCGGCGCGGACGAGATCGCCAGGTTCATGTTCGGCGACGTGAAGCACCGCCGCAAGGTCTACTACCTGACCGGTGAGGCACCGAGGGGCATGCCGCACTTCAAGATGGGTTCGGTGATCTGCGCCCGAAAAAGCACGCTGCTGAACTGGATTGCGCAGCAGGAGCGTTTCACCCCGGGCGAGTGACGGCAGCCGCAAATGTCCTGAGGTCCGCGATCCACTCGCGGGCTCCACTTCCATCAGTTACATAGCGAACCCCCGCCCCATGACCCTTCAGGACAATCCGCTCGACTTCAACGACGTGCCGCCCACGCGCAAAGGCCGTACGTCCCGGCGCATGCCGGTGGCCCGGGTGGCGGAATTGCTGAACGACCGGATCGCCGATCTTGCGGTGGAACTGCTCGGCACCCCGAACCGCGCCCTGTCCAGCGCGCAGCAGTTGCGCTTCGGGACCAAGGGCAGCATCGCGGTGGAAATCGCAGGCAAGGATGCCGGGCGCTGGTATGACCACGAGGCCGGAACGGGCGGCGCTGGGCCGGAACTGATCCGTCACCACTTCGGGATGGACGAAAAGGCAGCATGGAACTGGGCGCGCAACTGGCTGGGCGATGCGGAAATGCCTGCCTCCTGGACCGCCTCCAAACCCGCCACCAACAAACCCGCCAAGGCACCGGCATCTGGCCCGGCCCACACCGTGGAGTTGTCGGAAGCCGAACTCGCAGCCAAGGTCGCAGAGATTGTGCGCCAGACCGAGGTTCCGAATGGCACACCGGCCCATGCCTATCTGGTGGGGCGCGGGATCGCCATTCAGCCCCCCGACTGCATCCGCTTTCGCCGGAACGCCTATGGCAGCTATGGCGCGATGGTCGCGTTGGCGACCGATGCGGCGGGCGAGGTGCTGGCGATCCAGCAGGTCTATCTGACAGCCGAGGGCAAGAAGGCCCCGGTCAATCCCGTCAAGCGCACCAACAAGGCCGTCGAGGGATGGGGCGAACGTTCCGCCGTGCGCCTGCCGGGGCGGGAACCGCTGGTGCTCTGCGAGGGTGTCGAAACCGCGCTGTCGGTCTGGCAGGCCACCGGTCAGGAGGTCTGGGCCTGCCTCGGCATCTCCAACATCGGCCGCGCGCCCGTCCCCGACAAGGCCACGGTCATCATCGCCCGCGATGGCGAAGCGCCCGGCAGCAAAGCCGAGGGAATGATAACCCGCGCCGCCACGGCCCTCGCCCTGCGCGGGTTGACGGTGATGATCGCCACGCCGCCCGAGGATCAGGACTTCAACGACGTGCTGTTGCGCGAGGGCGAGGAGGCCATTCGCAACCGGATCGCCGGTGCTGAACTCTTTCGCCCGGACCAGGCCGAGCAGGGTCGCAAGCGCCTCTACATCGGGTCGGACGTGGAGATGGCGAAGCGCGTGCGCGAGGATTTGACCGAACGCCATGGCCGCATCGTGCATGCCGAGGGCGAGTTCTGGCGTTACATTGGCACCCATTGGGAGGCGATCCCGGCCCACGAATTGCGCCTGCCGGTCCACACCTATGACGGCGCGAGCTTCGAGACGCCCGCAGGCGAGCCCTCGAACGTCAAGCTGACTCAGACCCGCGTCAACTCTGTCCTGAACGAATGTGCAGCCCTCTGCGCCGAACCCGGCTTCTTCGACACCCCGCCCGCTGGCATCAACTGCGCCTCGGGCTTCCTGCGCTTTGATGCGAACGGAACGCCGCATCTGGAACCGCATCATCGCAATCACCGCTGCCGTCACACCCTGCCCGGCCGCTGGACCCCCGGCACCTCCGGCATCCCGCCCGAGGGCTCGATGCTGCGCCGCCTGCTGACCGGGAGCTTCAAGGGCGACCCGGAGGCACGGGCAAAATGCGATCTGCTGGCCGAGGTCTGCGGATCGGCAGCGCTGGGCTATGCCACGCGCCTGGTACAGCCCCGCGCCGTCGTGCTGCACGGCAAGACCGCCGAGAACGGAAAGAGCCAGATCCTCGATCTCGCGCGCGGCCTCTTGCCTGCCAGCGCTATCTGCTGCGTCCCCGCCGCCAAGATGGGCGACGAGCGGCATGTCACCGGGCTGGTCGGGAAACTCCTGAACGCCTCCGACGAATTGTCGCCCGAGGCCATCGCCTCCAACATCTTCAAATCCGTTGTCACCGGCGAGCCGATCGAGGGGCGCGATGTCTACAAGAGCCGGGTCGAGTTCCGCTCGGTGGCGCAGAACCTGTTCGCCGCGAACCAGTTGCCCAGCTTCAAGGGCGGCGTGGACCGGGGCGTGCAGCGCCGCCTGCTGCTGATCCCCTTGACCCGCACCATCCCCCTTGAGGAGCGGATCGAGGATATCGGCAAGCGCATCGCCTCCGAGGAAGCCGACCTGCTGCTGGCATGGGCGGTCGACGGGGCTGCGCGGCTGATCCGCCAGCGCAACTTCGCCATCCCGGAAAGCTGCCGTGAGGCGCTGATCGAGTGGGTGCTGGGCGAAGACCCGGTGCTGGCCTGGATCGACGCCTGCGTGAAGGTCGTGCCCATCGTGAACGGCGGTCCGATGCTCGCCACCCGCGATGCGCATCTGCGGTTCCAGAACTGGGCGCAGGCCGAGGGCTTCAAACCCGAGAAGATCCCCGCGATCAACGGCTTCGTGCAGCGCGTCCAGGCCCAAGTGGCCGGGATCCAGCACAAGCGCACCAGCGCAGGCCGGTTCTTCCTCGGCATCACAGTGACGCAGTGGTGACGCAAGAATGACGGACTTTGGCGCGCAACCCATTGAAAGTGTTGAGATGACGCACTTGGCTCCAACCTTTTTGATAAAGGGGGAAAATCACCCAACCCTGAAGGCCCAAATTACCCCCTATATAAAATGTTCCCCGGGCAGGTGCGTCATCTCAACACTATCAAACACTTACACCCCAAAACCCGTCATTCCTGCGTCATTCTTGCGTCATGCGCCGCAACCCTCGGGCCGGTCTGAGGGGCTTCAATCGGGAAGGATCGGGAAAGCGGCGGTTCCTCCCGGGCCAATTCGTATGCGGGGGAGCACAGCGCATGACCCCGCCAGCGTCAGGGGGCGAAAATGACTAAACTCGACAGCGCCGAGACCAAGACCGCCTTCGCCGCCCGCGTCGGGCTGACCAAGGGCCGCATCTCGCAACTGGTGGCCGAGGGCCTGCCCGTGCGCGCGGACGGGCAGATCGACGTGGCGGTGGGTCTGGCCTGGATCGAGGACAACCTCGACCCAGCCCGCCGCAACAAGGGCGGTGCTAGCCCCGCCCCTGCCCGCGTCTCGACCACGCTGGCTGAGGCCAAGCGGCTGCATGAGATCGTGAAGGTGCAGCGCGCCAAGCTGGCCTTCGAGAAGGAACAGGGCCTGCTCGTGGAAACCGCCGCCGCCACGCGCACGGTGTTCGCCCGCGCGCGTGCCGAACGCGATGCCCATATGGCTTGGGTCCAGCGCACAGCCCCGCTGCTAGCGGCTGAAGTCGGGGCCGATCCGCGTGCCACCTTCGCCGCCCTCGACCGGATGATGCGCGAGCATCTCGAACACTTGGCCGACCTGCCCTTGGGGAGTTTTGGCGATGGTGCCTGACATCGATCTCGCCTGGCGGCGCGGCATCCGCCCCGAACCGCCGATCCCGGTGTCGGACTGGGCCGACCGGCACCGCATCCTGCCGCCCACCTCGGCGGAACCGGGCCGCTGGCGCACCGACCGCACGCCCTACCTGCGCGCGGTTATGGATGCGCTAACCACCTCCAGCCCCTATGAACGGGTCGTGCTGATGAAGGGCGCGCAAACGGGTGGCTCCGAGGCCGGGCTGAACTGGCTGGGTTACATCATCCAGAATGCGCCCGGCATCGCCATGCTGGTCATGCCGTCGCTCGACATGGTGCGGCGCAACACGACGGTGCGGATTGATCCGCTGATCGAGGCCACCCCTGCCCTGCGCGATCTGGTCTCGGCCCCGAGGTCACGCGATGCCGGGAACAGCCTGTTCCGCAAATCCTTCCCCGGCGGCCAGTTGGTAATGACCGGCGCGAACAGCGCCGTGGGGCTGCGATCCACGCCGGTGCGCTACCTGTTCCTCGACGAGGTGGACGGCTATCCCGGCGATGCCGATGGCGAAGGCGATCCCGTCGATCTGGCGATCCAGCGCACCACCACCTTCCGGGGGCGGCGCAAGATTTACATGGTCTCGACGCCGACCCTGAAAGGCCATTCCCGCATCGAGGCGGCCTACCTTGAGAGCGATCAGCGGTATTTCCATGTGCCATGCCATCATTGTGGCGACATGGCGCCGATCACTTGGGCGCGCATCCGCTGGCCCGAGGGGCAACGCGACGCTGCCTATCTGGTCTGCGATGCCTGCGGCGGCGTTCACCACGAACACGACAAGCCCCGCCTGCTAGCCGCCGGTGAATGGCGTCCGACCGCGCCAGGCGATGGCCGCACGGCAGGGTTCCACCTGTCGTCGCTCTATTCGCCATGGGAAACCTGGGCAGAGATCGCGCAGGAACATGCCCGCGTCGCCAAAGATCCTGCCCGGCTTCAGGTATGGGTCAACACCAAGCTGGGCGAGTCCTGGGAGGACCAGGCGGGCGATACCGTCCCTGCCGATCCCCTCATGGCGCGGCGCGAGGATTGGGGCAGCGACCTCGCCCCCGGCGTGGCCGTGCTGACGGCAGGTGTCGATGTGCAGGGCGACCGCATCGAGGTGCAAATCGTCGGCTGGGGCCGCGACGAGGAGGCATGGGTCATAGACTACCGCGTGCTCTGGGGTGACCCTTCCGGCCCACGCCTCTGGTCCGATCTGGACGGCGTGCTGAACGGCGCATACGGCGATCTGCCGGTGCGCGCTGTCGCCGTGGATACCGGCGGCCATCACACCAAGATGGCCTACGAGTTCTGCCGCACCCGACTCGCCCGCCACGTCTGGGCCATCAAGGGCCGCGGCGGTCCAGGCATTCCTGTCTGGCCCCGCCGCCCCACCCGCAGCAACAAGGCAAAGATCCCGCTGTTTATCGTCGGCGTCGATGCTGTGAAGGACGCGGTCTACGCCCGCCTGAAGCTGACAGAACCCGGCCCTGGCGCCATCCACTTCCCCCGCCGCCTCGACGCCGACTACTTCCGCCAGCTGACCGCCGAACGCGTCGTCACCCGCTTCGAACGCGGGCGCCCCATCCGCTCCTGGCAACCCAAGCGCGACGGCGAACGCAACGAAGCCCTTGACACCTTCGTCTACGCCCACGCCGCCCTGCATGGGCTGATCAGTATGGGGATGCGGCTGAACGAGGAGGTGGAGGGGAAGGATGGGTCGATGAGCCGGGCTGTCACATCGCCGCCCAAGGTGATACGCTCCACTTGGTTGTCGTGAAAGTCCTGCATCAGCAATCGCATGAACGGCGTCAAGCAGCAGAACCTTCAATGATCTACCCACTTGCAACACCCTCGAACTTACCCCTAGCTGGACAAGACCCGCGAACCATGAAGGCCAGTCGATGAATCAATTGTCTCTCTTTCCACTGGCCGACCGCTCATCCTCCACTGAAGATTTCGTGGAGGAAATCTCGAACTTCGCTGATTTTGGCAAAGAGACATCGATTGAGGATATCGACGGCATTCGCTATTTCGTTAATGAATTTTGGACTGCCGGCCAGCGTCAGGCTCATTCTATTCACGAAGTATCCTACCGCGCATGCTTCAAAGCCCAACTTCCAGAGTTTTTCATTTCGCGGCTAACCAATCCTGGTGACGTAGTATTCGACCCATTCATGGGACGGGGAACAACTCCAGTTCAGGCGGCCTTAATGGGCCGTCAGTCCTTCGGTAATGATATCAATCCGCTATCGACCCTGCTGACCCGCCCCCGTTTGCGCCCGATTTCCCTGCAAGCGGTCGCGGCAGCGCTGAAAACGGTGGACTGGTCGCGGGGCGCTATCCAACGCGAAGACTTGCTGGCATTCTACCACCCAGCCACGCTTAGGAATCTTGAAGCACTGCGCCTCTGGCTGGCGGAACGCGCGCCCCTCGGCGCTGAGCAGGTTGACCCGGTTGCTGACTGGATCCGGATGGTGGCAATCAATCGCCTATCCGGACACTCGCCCGGCTTCTTCTCAGGTCGCTCGATGCCCCCGAACCAAGCCGTATCGGTCAAGGCGCAATTGAAGATCAACGAGAAGTTAGGGGTGTCACCGCCGGAGCGCGACGTCGCAGCAGTGATTATGAAGAAGTCGAAGACTTTGCTCAAAGACGGTTGCGCCCCAAGCCAAGTGCGGTCCAGCCTCCACATTGGTGCAGCATGGGACGTAGCCGGGATCCCGGATGCAACCGTTGATCTTACCGTGACCTCGCCGCCTTTCCTCGACATCGTCCACTACGCCGCCGACAACTGGTTGCGGTGTTGGTTCGCCGGCATAGACCCAGAGACGGTTGCCATCGACATGCACCGGACCGAGGACGCTTGGACGGCGATGGTTCATCGTGTCTTGGCAGAACAAGCCCGCATGCTACGTCCCGGTGGCTACGTTGCCTTCGAGGTTGGAGAAGTTCGAAACGGAAAGGTCCTGCTTGAGCGCCTTGTTTGGAAAGCGGCGGAAGAGTTGCCGTTCAGGCGGATAGGCGTGATGGTAAATGACCAGGAGTTCACCAAGACAGCGAACTGCTGGGGCGTATCCAACGGAGCGCAGGGAACAAACACCAACCGCATCGTCCTTCTTCAGCGGCTCTAGACTCTCAGGCTGCCCTCTAGTTTACTACTCCAGTGAACTGGGAGGCGGATTTTGCGTTATATTGACGTCCCGATTACGGCAGAGATGCTTGAATATGCTCGCGCGGCAGAAGAGGACGTTCGAGTCCACAGAACGCGGGCATCAAAGATCGACAGCCTCACAGGTCTGATAGGCGAACTGGCTTTCGCGCAGTGGTTTCTTGGTGATTGGAAAGCACATGATGTTCGTGACACCAAGGGACGACCTGACTTTCTCGAAGTAATCGAAGTCAAGACAAGCGCATACCCTTGGTCGGATCGCCTGAACCTCTTGGTTCGGGAAGACTACGCTGAAAAACGGCGGCCCGAATACTACGTCCAAGTCATTGTCGACGCGCCAAACCGAGATGCGCAGGACATCCAGCCTGGCTGGAACTGCCGTATTTCGGGCTGGGCGACACCTGATGAGGTTGATAAAGCGCCGCTCAGGGATTTCGGGGCAAAAGGTGGTGGTCGTGGCGGCTATCGCTGCCGTTACATTGCCATCAAGGACTTAAGGGCAATGGAAGCATTTCCAGCGCTCAAGACCTTTCAGTCCGCCGGTCAGGAAGGTTGATGATGGACAAGCGATTTCAACTCCGTTGGGACGAGGAAGAACTCGCTCGTGCGTTCAAGGTGACCACGGCGGATGTCCGCGAGTATCTGACGGATGGACGCCGAGTGTCGTTCATCATTGAAAGACGGCTAAAGTGGGAGAACCCCGGCTGGAAGCTCGCGCCCTCGGAAGGCGCCGGATACGACTTGCTCGATCCGGATGGCAACATGTGGGAAGTCAGGTCGATCACCAGGCAAGGGGTCTACTTCAACCCGAGCAACCAAGTAGGCTCCGGACGTGTCTTCAATGAGGACGGCTTCACGGCGAAGTTATCTGGAATCAAAGGCTTCATCCTGTCCGACATCGTCGAGTTTCCGGTAGTCGACGTCTTCGTGGTGCCAGTTGAAAACGTATTCCGCTGGCATCGTGAGCGTCGCCTTGGCGCAAATGCGAAAGTCTCTCGCGCCAAGTTTCTCGATGAACTGCAGAAGGACATTCGCTTCTAGCTGCACGAAGGGCCGGGCCACCGCGGATCGTTCCCGGTCCTTCCCAACCGCTCTGATACCCCGAGAACGGCGAAAATGAGACAATCCGCGCCATGCGGACGCTCCTCCATCGCCTTTTCGGCTTCACTCGCACGCGCGGCTTTGACGCTGCGGGTGGCGGGCGGCGTTGGGAGGGGGCGCGGACGGTCGACGGGCTGAACGCGGCGATCCTGGCAGGCGCGACCACGGCGGCGCGGCGGGCCGGGTGGTATGCGCGGAACAACCCTTGGGTCGCGGCGGCGGTAGACAGCCTGGTGGGCAATGTCGTCGGCGCCGGTATCAAGCCGCAATCCACGCATCCCGACAGGGCGGTGCGCGAACGGCTTCAGGTGCTGTGGCTGCGCTGGGCCGATCATGCGGATCCGGGTGGTCTGGCGGATTTCTACGGGCTGCAGGCGATGGCCGTGCGTGCGATGGTCGAGGGCGGCGAGAGCTTCGCGCGGCTGCGTGTGGTGCCGGATGCGGCCGGCGTTCCCTTGCACATCGACCTGCTGGACCGGGACCAGGTGCCGCTGGATCTGCACCGCGACATTGGCGGCGGCGCTCGCATCCGGGCGGGGATCGAGTTCAACGGCGCTGGGCAGCGCACCGCCTATTGGGTGATGCGGGACAGGCCCGGCGATCCGCTCACCTCGTTGCGGCTGGAACCGCTGCGCTTGCCCGCCACCGATTGCCTGCATCTGTTCAAGCCGCTCGCCGCTGGCCAGTTGCGCGGGATCACCTGGCTTGCGCCAGTGCTGCTGCGGTTGCACGAGTTGGACCAGTTCGAGGATGCCGCGCTGGTCAAGGCCAAGGTGGCGGCACTGTTCACCGGCTTCATCACCGATCCGGATGGCACGGCGGGCGGTCTGACCGGGACCAACACCAACGGCGCGCTGACGGTCGGCATGGAACCCGGCAGCCTGATCCCCCTTCCGCCCGGCACTGACATCCGCTTTTCCAACCCGACCGAGCACGACGCCTACGCACCCTTCGTGAAGAACCACCTGCGTGCCGTCGCGGCCGGGATGGGCCTGCCCTACGAACTGGTGTCGGGCGATCTGGAGGGCGTGACCTATTCCTCGATCCGCGCCGGGCTGATCGAGTTTCGCCGCCGGGTTGAACAGTTGCAGCACAATGTCGTCGTGCATCTGTTCTGCCGCCCGGTCTGGGACCGCTTCGTGCGGCTGGCGGTCCTGTCAGGCGATCTGCCCGCGCGCGATTTCGACCGTGATCCTGCGGCATATCTCGGCTGCGAATGGCTGCCGCCCAAGTTTGACTACGTCGATCCCAAGAAGGACGTCGAGGCCGAGATCCTCGCCATCAATGCCGGGCTCAAGAGCAGGACGCAGGCGATTTCCGAACGGGGCTACGACGCCGAGCAGGTCGATGCCGAGATTGCCGCCGACAAGGCGCGCACCGATGCGCTGGGCCTGAGCTTCGCTGCGCCGCCTGTCCAGAAAGAGGACGTCCCCAATGAATGACACCACGACCATCCCGACACCGATGGAATCAAACGTTGGGAACGGCAACGTTTGCCTACTCACCCGCCGCGCGACACTCGCACCCGCCACGGCCGATCGCGACGCTCGCACCGTGGAGGTGATCTGGTCCACCGGCGCGCCCGTGCGCCGACGCGACATGGCTGGCCCCTATGTCGAACGCCTCAGCCTTGCGCCCGAGGCGGTGAACCTGTCGCGGCTGCAAGGAGCCAGCGTGCTGGATGCGCACCGCCAATCCGCCGTCCGCGATGTGCTGGGCAGCGTGCAATCCGCCAGCGTCGATGGCCAGCGCGGCACGGCACTGATCCGCTTCTCGTCGCGGCCGGAAGTGGAACCTCTCTGGCAGGACGTGCTGTCCGGGATCCTGCGCCATGTCTCGGTCGGCTACTCCGTCGAGGAATGGGCCGAGACCACAGAGAACGGCGCGCGAGTGCTGACTGCTGTGCGCTGGACACCCCACGAGATTTCCCTTGTCCCCACCCCGGCTGACCCGGGTGCCCACATCCGCATGGAGACCCACATGACCGACACCGCCATCACCCCTTCCCCGCCCGAGGCGCAAACCCGCGCCGCGATCAACACCGAGATCCGCTCCATTGCCCGCATCGCGGGACTGGATCAGTCCTGGATCGACGGCCAGATCGACGCCGCTGCCGATGCCGACACCGCCCGCCGTGCCGCCTTCGAGGCGCTGGCGACCCGCAGCGCGCCGACGATCCGCACGGAGCAGGTCCGCGTCGAGATGGGAGAGAGCCACGATGACCCGGCCCTTCGCGCCCGCCAGATGGGCGAGGCGCTCTACGCCCGCATCAACCCGCGCCACGACCTCAGTGAACCGGCTCGCCGCTATGCCTATGCCACCCCCGTGGACATGGCCAAGGAACTGCTGACCCTGCGGGGCGACTCAACCATGGCGCTGTCGCCCGCAAGCCTCGTGACCCGCGCGCTGCACACGACCTCGGACTTCCCCATTATCCTCGGGGACACGGTCGGGCGCTTGCTGCGCGACGCCTACCAGGCCGCGCCCTCGGGCATCCGGCGCCTTGGCCGCCAGACCTCCGCACGGGATTTCCGGTCGGTGAACAAGATCATGCTGGGTGAGGCCCCGCTGCTGGAAAAGCTGAACGAGGCGGGCGAGATCAAGGCCGGGACCATGGTAGAGGCGCGGGAGGCCTACAAGATCGAGACCTGGGCGAAGAAGATCGGCATCACCCGGCAGGTGCTGGTGAACGACGACCTCGGCGCCTTCGCGGACCTTGCTCGCCGCATGGGCCAGGGGGCCGCCGAGACGGAGGCACGGATCCTCGTCACCCTGCTTGAGGCGAACAGCGGCAACGGCCCGACCCTGTCGGACAGCAAGGCCCTGTTCCATGTCGATCATGGCAACAAGGCCGGTGCTGGCGCGGTGATTTCCGATGCAACCCTGTCCGCTGCTCGGCTGGCGCTGCGCACCCAAAAGGGGATCGACGGTCGCACCATCCGCGTGACGCCGAAGAACCTCCTGGTTCCGCCCGCGCTGGAAACGGTGGCCGAGAAGTGGCTCGCGACCATTGCACCTGCCACAGCCGCCGATGTGAACCCGTTCTCGGGCGCCATGTCTCTGGTGGTCGAACCCCGTCTGTCCAGCGCCACCCGCTGGTATGTCACCGCCGACCCCGGCGAGATCGACGGTCTCGAGTTCGCCTATCTCTCTGGCCATGAGGGGCCACAGGTCGAAAGCCGCTCGGGCTGGGATGTGGACGGCGTGGAAATCCGGGTGATCCTCGATTTCGGCGCAGGCTTCATCGACCACCGCGGCTGGTTCCAGAACCCCGGGGCGTAAGATGGCCGACCTCGCCCAACTCACCGCCTGGCGCGATGCCCTGATGGCCGCCCGCTATCAGGGCATTCGCACCGTCGAATACGACGGCAAGCGGGTGACCTACGCCACCGACGCGGAAATGGCGGCCGCGCTGGGCGACCTCAACCGACAGATCACCGGCACCACGGCACGCATCGCCGTGGTCCGCATCCAATCCTCGAAAGGACTTTGACCATGCAAAACTACATTCAGAAAGGCGACGTCATCACCGTGCCCGCGCCCGCAGGCGGCACCGTCTCTGGCGAGGGCGTGATCGTCGGCAACATCTTCGGCATTGCCGCCTATGCGGCCGCCGTTGGCGATCCGCTCGAACTGGCCACCACCGGCGTCTATCAACTGCCGAAAGCCACCGCTGCGGTTCTGACGGTCGGCGCCCGCGTGGCGTGGGACAACACGGCAAAGAACATCAACGTACCGGGCGCTGGGCGCTTCCCGGTGGGGATCGCAACCGAGGCCGCCGGGAACGGCATCACCAGCGTCGCGGTGCGGCTGGATGGCGTGGGGACCGTGGCGGCGTGAGCAATGTCATCCGTCAAGTTTGGTGATGCCGAGCGTGCGTTCGATTTGCTTTCGCAAGTTCGTCAGACCTCGATGATCACTGGGCGTCTTGGGAATGGTGATAGCATCCAGGCCCTCGAACAGGTCATCAGCTTCCATTCGAATGTGTTTGTTGTCGGATTTCTCCGAGTAGCCATGACGCGCCAGTAGCGACGTCAGTTCGCTCGCAATGCGTTTCGGGTCCTTTGTTGCCCTCGCCAAGTCTTGCGAAAGTTCGGCAAGAGCAGGCGACACCGGAAGCCGATCAAGAACGCGCTGCAGAATCACCTTGGACCGAGTGTCCAACCCGATCTGATCAGCGACAACCAGCGTTGTTCTGGCAGCAAAGCGCAGTCTATCCGAAACCTCGCCGGAATAGATTTCCGGCCCGATACGCCGAATGAGGTTGTCAGCCGAGAACTCTCCCTCATCGGTTCCCACGCTATCGGCCGGCCGGGCAACAAGTGCCTGTTCGAGTTGTTTTATCCTGTCCTGCAGGTTTTCGATCTCTTCGAGGTACAGCTGCTCGCTTTCAGCCGCAGTTAGCCGCGACTTCTCGCTTGAACGCTGCGCCCGCAGGGCCTGTTCCTGCAGTTCGGTCCAATCCCACCCAAAGGAAGGCATCTGGCTCCGAAGGCTTGCTGTAGCCTCCCGAATCGTTGCTGCCAGTTCGACCCCATCCTGGATCTGCCATCCGATGAAGTACCTTCTGACAATGCCTTGGCCCGGTGCTGACAAAGCCACGGTACCACCGTAGGCATTCCTTGCGTCAGTCTGCTCGCGAAGAGAAAACGAGAAGGCACGGTCTGGTTCGACAACAACGTGTGCAATGCCGCCCAGATCATAGGCCAGCTTCTCGATCTCAGTTTGATTCAGCACCCACGTCGACTTGCCGGTCGCGGACACGTATACCACGGGAAGCCACTTAGTGGCATCACCCACGGTCACCGACCTGGCAGTGGTGAGGCCCTCGCCATCATTCTTCAGCCATATGGCGGCATCCGACACCGCGAGCTGGCGGTCCTGGCCTCCCCAGCCGTTCTTGATAAGAGCCTTGATGAGGTAGGGTTTTCTCGGAGTTTCCAGTTTCGCGCCAGCAGTAGTCGCGATGCACTGGGTGCGAAGACGAACAAGATCCTGTCCACCCTCTGCCGCCCCGCGCCGCAGAACACATTCGGTACGCCACACCCGTCCCAGGTCGTCAGGCAAGTCATGTCGCGCGCCAATCGCGGACCAGCCGTCAGCGGTTTGAAGCTCCCGCATCCGGAGTTCTTCGCCGGTAGCCGATCGCACGTGAACATTCGCACCATCCAGTTCCGCCTCTGAAGCGCTTGAAAGGACGGTCTGATGCTTCATACCACGCAACCAGCCGACTACTTCGGAGACGAAGGCGGCACGGTTGGGGCTGGCTCGGACGGGAAATTCTGTTGAAAATGGGAGCATTCCTGAAAGATCAGGCATCCTCTTTGCGGCGTCAACGGAGAATTAGTCACCGCTCGTGGTTGGTGTTGCGGACGCAGGCTGGCTCATGGCTTCAAGCCAGACACCGGTCCTCTTAGGACGCCATGTCGGTGATCTCGCGGAGCTTCTCGAGGTAGTGCTTCAATGTGCCGACATGGCCCCAGTTTACCTCATCCGGGTCGTAGCCGAAGTGGTCGGCGCTGTGAGCCAGCAGCCGAGCCAGCAGGACGTCGATCTCGATCTTGGCGGCGATGAAGGCGTCCAGCGCTGCATCATTGGTCTTGGGCATGAGGGTCCCCGAGTTGGTTGCGAGGACATGACGGCTCTGGTCTGCCTTTGGGTCAAGCTCAATCGGACACGGAACGTCCCACGAACATCCTGCCGATCCCGTGTCGCATGGGTGTTGCACGGAGGAATCGGGAGTGATCGTAAGGGTTTGGAATCTTTGGGGAATGTGTTGTTCTGTGTTGCAACGCAAAAAGCGCCCCTCGGGGCGCATTGTTTCGGCCTAAGCCTTTGATATTTTGTAGGAATTTTTGGTTGCGGGGACAGGATTTGAACCTGCGACCTTCAGGTTATGAGCCGATCAGAGCGGAAATCTCGAAACCTAATGAATTCAACACCTTACGCGAAAACCGTTTGATTTCTCGAGATTTCCTTTCCGACATCCGACCGCATCAAGCGGCTTTGGACGACAAAACCTGCACGAAAACTGCTGTCAAGGGTTGAGGTGGCGTTGAGGTACGCGATTAGCCTACCATCGAGTTTGCGAGGCAAAATCCTACCAAATGACTGGCTCGCATTTCTTTTTGGCGGAACGGTCGCATTCTCCAAGTGACGATCACGCCTGGCCTTCGGCCAAAGGCCAAATCTCATTTCTGGGCCTCCGGCCTGCCGTTCATGCGTTGCAAGGGAATGTGGGCCGTGAGGTTCACCTCACGGCCCAGCAAAGATTGATGAAGGGTCTGCCCTGTTCTACGGGAAGAACGGGAACAGGATCGGCAGCAGGATCATGGCGACCACTGTAGAGACCACGATCAACGGCAGACCAGCCTTTGTGTAATCCATGAATGTGTATTTGCCCGGGCCCAATACCATCACATTCGCGGGCATGCCGATGGGCGTGGCATAGGCCAGCGAGCCGCCGATCACCGTTGCCATCAGAACGGCGCGCGGATCGGCGCCGATCTGGGTCGAGATCGACAGGCTGATCGGCACCAGAAGCGCGGTCGTCGCGGTGTTCGACATGAAGTTTGTCATGACCACCGCCAAGAGGAAAATGACCAGCAGGAAGACGAACATCGGAGTCTCAGGCCCGGTCATGCCCAGCACAGTTTCGGCGATGATTTGCCCGGCGCCGGTCTTTTCCATCGCGGTCGCCAGCGACAGGATGCCGCCGAACAGGATGATCGTCTTGGCGTCGATGGAGCGATAGGCCTCATCCTCGCTGATGACGCCCAGAAGGATCAGCGCAATGGCCCCAATGGCGCCGCTGATATGCAGGCGGATGCCAATCTGCTTTTCAAACACCATGGCGAGGATGGTCAGAACCAGAACGATCAGCGATGCGTTCTTCTTCCACTGCGGGACTGAGGGGCTGGTCAAGTTCAGGCTGTCCGCCGCCATCTCTTCGGTCTTGTGATCGGGCAGCAGCCGAAAGCCCACGGTGGCAATGAACAGGATGCCGACCAGCAGGATCGGAAGGCCTACAAGCGCATATTCGAAGAAGCCGAAACTGAGCCCCTGTTCCTGCAACGCAGCCTGGGCGATCATGTTGCCCGGTGCGCCGATCAGGCTGAGATTGCCGCCCATCGCGGCCGCAAAGACAATCGGCATCAGCAGGCGGGAGCGCGCGAAGCCCGATTTCGCGGCAATCCCGATCACGACCGGGATCAGCACCGCAGCCGTGCCAGTATTCGACAGAACACCCGACATCAGCCCGGTGATCAGCATGATCGCGACAACCAACTGCCGTTCGGTCCGGGCAAAGCGCGTGACCAGCCCGCCGATCTCGGCCGCCATGCCGGTCTGGAACAGCGCACCGCCAATGATGAACATGTCGACGAACAGGATGACATTGCTGTTAACGAAGCCGTCGAACGCCTCGCCCGCGTCCAGCACGCCGGTCAGGACAAGGCTGACGCAGACGATCATGGCCGTAACGGCCAGCGGCACTCGCTCCCACACGAACATGACAATCGCAAAGAGCAGTAATAGAAGCGTAATGTTTGCAGGGTCCATGGTTTCCTCCCAGATTTCCGGTTCTGGCCCTGCGGAAGGGCACAGATCGGAACCGGAATACGCGGGAGATGACCGGCAATAAATTTGCCAGGAATTATATTAAATTTCGTGATAATAATCGGCGATTATTGGTGTCACGCGCTCGCTTCGATCGCCTGCAGGTTTTCGTCCAGCACTGCCAGTAGCGCGTCACGCTGGTCGTCACGGGTACCACGCGCCCAGGCGGCGGCGAGGATCAGCTTGCCACGCGTGGTGCCCTCGGGCAGCACCAAGGGCACGAAGCTGACGCCCGGAATCGCGATGCGGGATGCCCAACGCGGCACGATGGCAAGCCCCGTGCCGGTCGCCACCAGGTTGACGATGGTGTGCTTTTCCTCGGCGATCTGCGCTATTCTTACCGTCAGCCCTGCATCGGTGAACAGCTTTATGGTCAGATCATGCGAATGTGGACGCGAGCGGCGGTCGGGGACGATCAGCGGCTCATCCGCGATATCCTGCACCTTCAGTTCGGCGCGATCAGCCAGGGCATGACCTTCGGGCAATGCGACTACGGCAGTCTCAAAGAACAATGTCTGGAAGTGGATCTTGGGATCGCGGATATCGGGCGGGCGACAAAAGGCGATATCGAGACTGCCGCTAAGAATGCGCGGCAAAAGATGGATGGTCTTCTGCTCGACCAGCTGCACCTCGATCTCGGGGCGCTGCGCGCGCAGAAGCTGCAAGAGCTGCGGCATCAGCCCGGCCGCCGCACTGTCGATGGCGCCGACCTTCAGCACCGCGGTCTCGCTGCGCCTGACCGCGCGGATGCGCTGATCGAACAGATCGGCCTGCGCGACAAGTGCACGGGCGTCGTCAAGGATCGCCGTGCCAGCCTCGGTCAGCGCGACATTGCGAGTGGTGCGCAGAAACAGCCGCGTCTCGAAACGGTCTTCCAAGAGCCGGATCTGCCGACTCAGCGAGGCAGGTAGCATGTCTATCGCCTGCGCCGCGCGACCGAAATGCAACTCCTCGGCCACCGCCAGGAAACACCTGATCTGTTGAATATCCATGATCTCCTCCGCGATCATATTATTGCATTTCTGTATATAATTCTACGCAAATTGAGGGATCGTCTCGCCTGGCGCAAGTTCGTCCTGTGATCGCCGCAGGGCGTCGCAAGGGAGGAGATACGAGGGGCATTCACGGCCCGCCCGGCGACGCATTCGGCCCCATTAACCGAATGAGGAGAAAGCCCATGAAAACCTACAAAATCGCCTCGATCCCCGCCGATGGTATCGGCCCGGAAGTCATCGCCGCAGGGTTGCAGGCGCTGGAGGCTCTGGCGCGCCGCGACGGCAGCTTCCAGTTTGACGTGACCGAGTTCGACTGGAGCTCGGATCGCTACAAGAAAACCGGTGCGCTGATGCCCGAGGACGGGCCCGAGCAATTGAAAGCCTTTGACGCCATCTTCTTTGGCGCGGTCGGCGCGCCCGATGTGCCCGATCACGTGACGCTGTGGGGGCTGCGCCTGCCGATCTGCCAAGGCTTCGACCAATACGCCAATGTGCGCCCGACCAAGATCCTGCCGGGCATCAAGTCGCCGCTGGAGGGCGTTGGCCCCGGCGATCTGGACTGGGTGATCGTGCGCGAAAACTCCGAGGGCGAATATTCCGGCCATGGCGGCCGCGCCCATAAAGGGCTGCCCGAAGAGGTTGGCACCGAGGTTTCGATCTTCACCCGCGCCGGCGTCACGCGGATCATGCGCTATGCCTTCAAACTGGCGCAATCGCGGCCGCGCAAGTTCCTGACGGTGGTGACGAAATCCAACGCGCAGCGGCATGGCATGGTCATGTGGGACGAAATCGCCGCCGAGGTGTCGAAGGAATTCCCGGATGTGACCTGGGACAAGATGCTGGTCGATGCGATGACCGTGCGCATGGTCAAGAACCCGCAAAGCCTCGACACCATCGTCGCCACCAACCTGCATGCCGACATTCTGTCCGATCTGGCCGGCGCGCTGGCAGGCAGCCTTGGCGTCGCGCCGACCGGCAATATCGACCCGGAAAAGCGATTTCCGTCGATGTTTGAGCCGATTCACGGCTCGGCCTTCGACATCACAGGCAAGGGGATCGCGAACCCGGTCGCGACCTTCTGGACCGCCGCGCAGATGCTGGAACATCTGGGCGAGCCCGCCGCCGCCGACCGGCTGATGCGCGCGGTTGAAAAGGTCTGCGCCGATGGTGTGCTGACCCCGGATGTCGGCGGCAGCGCCAATACGCAACAGGTCACGGATGCCGTCGTCGAGGCGATCCGCGGCGAGAACATCTGAGGTCCGCCATGAGGGAGGAGGACGCAAAAGACCTGCTGAAGCGGATGCTGAATGCGGCGATTGCGGCGGCTGACCCCGCCGCCGTCCTCGCCCGGCATCTGCCCGAGAAGCCCGCTGGCCGCTGCATCGTGGTGGGGGCCGGCAAATCCGCTGCAGCGATGGCCCGCGCTGTCGAACGCGCCTGGCCCGATGTCGATCTGTCGGGCGTTGTCGTGACCCGCTACGGTCACGCCATCGAGACCGACCGGATTGTGGTGCGCGAAGCCTCGCACCCGGTGCCGGATGAGGCCGGGCACAGGGCGGCGGCGGAAATCCTCGCGCTCGCGCAATCGGCGGGGCCGGATGATCTGGTGCTGGCGCTGATCTCGGGCGGAGGCTCGGCGCTGATGACCCTGCCGGTGCCGCCGCTGACGCTGAATGAGAAGATGCAGGTCAACCGGCTGCTGCTGGCCTCTGGCCTGACCATCGAGGATATGAACAGGGTCCGCCGCCGCCTGTCGCTGGTCAAGGGTGGCGGGCTGGCACGGGCAGCCGCCCCGGCGCGGCTGGTGACGCTGGCGATCTCGGACGTGCCTGGGGACGATCCGGCGGCCATCGCCTCGGGTCCGACCGTGCCCGACCCGACGGCGGGCGAGGATCTGTCGCATCTGGTCGCGAAACTGGGTCCAAACCTGCCTGATGCCGCGCGCGAACTCCTGCTGCGCCCGGCCGAGTCGCAGCCCACTTTCACGCCTGATTTCCGCATGATCGCCGCCCCGCAGATGTCGCTGGAGGCAGCCGCCGAGGTCGCGCGCAAGGCGGGCGTTACCCCCCTGCTTCTGGGCGACGCGCTGGAAGGCGAGGCATCCCAGCTTGGCATCGCCATGGCGGGCATCGCGAGGGCATGCGCCGCACATGGAACGCCGGTCAAACCGCCCGCCGTGCTGCTGTCGGGCGGAGAGACGACGGTGACCATCGGCGACAGAAAGCCGGGGCGCGGCGGGCGCAATACCGAATTCCTGCTGAGCCTCGCGGTCGCACTGGACGGCCATCCCGGCATCCATGCGCTTGCCGCCGATACGGACGGCATCGACGGCACCGAAGATGCCGCCGGCGCGATCATCGCCCCGGATACGCTATCGCAGGCCGATAACACCGGCCTGAAACCACGCGATTTTCTGGAAGATCACGATAGCTACAGCCTGTTCGACGGGATCGACGCGCTGATCCGCACCGGCCCCACACTGACCAATGTCAACGATTTCCGGGCGATCCTGATTGCCTGAACCCCGAAAGGAACATCCCATGATGCGAGACAGACGCGCCAGGATCGTGGCAACCGTCGGCCCGGCCAGCGCGGCACCCGACATGCTGCGTCAGCTTTTCCAGAACGGCGTCGATACTTTCCGCCTGAATTTCAGCCATGGCGAACATGAGACCCATGCCGGTGTGATCGCCGCCATCCGCGCATTGGAGGCAGATATGGGCGTCCCCATCGGCATCCTGCAAGACCTGCAGGGCCCGAAGATCCGACTCGGCAAACTGGGCGGCGGCCCGCACATGCTGGAGCGCGGTCAGACGGTCGCCTTTGCGCCTGACGAAAGCGCCGACGCATTTCCCCTGCCGCATCCCGAGATTTTCGCGGCACTTCAGCCCGGCCACCGCCTCTTCATCGACGACGGGCGGGTCCGGCTGGCTGCACGCCGGGTGGCACCCGACCGGATCGAGGCTGAAGTGCTGGAAGGCGGCAAGATCAGCGACCGCAAGGGCGTCAACCTGCCCGATACGGTGCTGGACCTCCCAGTCCTGACCGAGAAGGATCGTCGCGATCTTGAATTCGGGCTGGCGCATGGCGTCGATTGGGTGGCGCTGTCCTTCGTGCAGAAGGCCAGCGATCTGGACGAAATTACGCGCATCATCGACGGTCGCGCCGGTCTGGTTGCCAAGATCGAAAAACCCTCGGCGCTGGAAGATATCGACGCCATCGTTGCCAGATCCGATGCGATCATGATCGCGCGTGGCGATCTGGGCGTCGAGATACCGCCCGAGGAGGTGCCGGCCCGCCAAAAGGAACTGATCGCGCTGTGCCGTCGGGAAAGTCGCCCGGTGATCGTCGCGACGCAAATGCTGGAATCCATGACCGCCTCGCCCGCGCCGACCCGGGCCGAAGCATCCGACGTGGCAACCGCGATCTATGACGGCGCCGATGCGGTGATGCTGTCGGCCGAAAGCGCGGCGGGTGCCTATCCGGCCGAAGCCGTCGCGGTGATGGAACGCATCATCCGCAGCACAGAGGCCCACGCATATTACGCCCGCGTCATCACCGCCTCACGCGAAGCGGCGGCAACCCCTGCCGATGCGATTGCCGATCATGGCGCCATGCTTGCCTCCGCACTTGGCGCGCGCGCCGTGGTCGCCTATTCGCGCAGTGGCAGTACCGCCGCCCGGATTTCTGCCCGCAGGCCCTTCTTGCCACTGATCGTCCTGACACGCGACCCGCATGTCGGTCGGCGGATGGCGCTGCTCTGGGGCGCTCAGGCGCTGACCGAGGATTCGGTCAATGATTATGACAGCATGGTCGAGACCGCCCTGCGTGAAAGCCGCCCGCTTCTGTCGGCAAGTTCCGGTGACAGCCTCGTCATCCTGTCCGGCGTACCCTTCGGCCAATCCGGCAGCACCAACAATATTCGCGTCGCAACATTCGCCTGACGCTTCCGACGAAAGGAACAGCTTCATGACCGCCATCATCGACATTTACGCGCGTGAGATTCTGGACAGCCGTGGCAATCCGACTGTCGAGGTCGATGTCACGCTGGAAGACGGCACCATGGGCCGGGCGGCTGTGCCCTCGGGCGCTTCGACGGGCGCGCATGAGGCCGCGGAAAAGCGTGACGGCGACAAGTCGCGCTACATGGGGAAGGGCGTGCTGGAGGCCGTCGCCGCCGTGAACGGTGAGATCGCTGAAAATCTGGTCGGTGAAGATGCCACCGATCAGCGCGCCATTGACGGAATCATGATCGAACTGGACGGCACCCCGAACAAAGGCCGTCTGGGCGCGAACGCGATCCTTGGCGTGTCGCTGGCGACGGCCAAGGCGGCGGCCGAGGCGACGGGCCAGCCGCTTTATCGCTATGTCGGCGGAACCGGCGCGCATGTGCTGCCGGTGCCGATGATGAATATCATCAATGGCGGCGAACATGCCGATAACCCAATCGACATTCAGGAATTCATGATCATGCCCGTCAGCGCGGAAAACATCCGCGAGGCCGTGCGCATGGGCTCTGAGGTATTCCACACGCTGAAAAAGGAACTTTCGGCGGCAGGCCTGTCGACCGGCATCGGCGACGAAGGCGGCTTTGCCCCGAACCTGTCCAGCACCCGCGATGCCCTGGATTTCATCCTGAAGGCGGTCGAAAAGGCCGGCTACAAGCCCGGCGACGACATCATGCTGGCGCTCGACTGCGCCTCGACCGAATATTTCAAGGACGGCAAATATGACATGAAGGGCGAGGGCAAGGTCCTGACTTCGGCCGAGAATGTCGACTATCTGGCCGCGCTCTGCGCCGATTACCCGATCCTGTCCATCGAAGATGGCTGCGCCGAGGATGACTGGGAGGGCTGGAAGCTGCTGACCGACAAGCTGGGCGGATCGGTGCAGCTGGTCGGCGACGACCTGTTCGTGACCAACCCCAAGCGTCTGGCCGAAGGTATCAAGAAGGGCTGCGGCAACAGCCTGCTGGTCAAGGTCAACCAGATCGGCACGCTGTCCGAAACGCTGGATGCCGTGCGAATGGCGGATCGTGCGGGCTATACGTCAGTCATGTCGCACCGTTCGGGCGAAACCGAAGATGCCACTATCGCCGATCTGGCGGTGGCTACCAATTGCGGTCAGATCAAGACTGGCTCACTGGCCCGTTCTGACCGGTTGGCAAAATACAACCAGCTTATCCGTATCGAGGAAATGCTGGGCGCTTCGGCGGTTTACGCAGGCCGGTCGATCCTGCGCGCGTGAGCTCCTTTCGATTCTCGAGGTCCGTTTCAGTGCGCCTCCGGCCTTCAGTAACGCTTCGAGTCCTTTCAACGAAGGCGCCACCGGCACGCCTCCCCCCGACTTCCGCCACCTTCCGCCTCCCTGCCGGTCTGATGGCCGATGTATGACTTGCCATGCGCGCGAGGCTGAGCCTCATGTGGGATGCAAGAAGGAGGCGCTGGGCATGGTGAAGCGATTGAGACTGAACGAGAAATCGGTGCGGGAGGCAGTTCCGGAACCGGGTCGGGACTACCAGATCTTTGATAGCGAGGTGCGGGGGTTCGCGATCTGCATCTACCGCTCCGGCAACCGGGCCTTCACGCTGGATTACCGCCATGCCGGGCGGCAACGGCGGATGACGCTGGGGCGCTGGCCGGAATGGTCCACGGCGGCGGCACGGGAACGGGCCAAGGAGCTGCGGCGTGACATCGATGCCGGGGGCGATCCGCTGTCTGGGACGACATTGCCACATTCGACGGTAAGCCTTGGCGCGGCGCGGTGGATATCGTCTCTGCGGGCTATCCGTGCCAGCCGTTCAGCGTGGCGGGCAAGCGCCGGGGTGCCGACGACCCGCGCCACCTCTGGCCGCATGTCGCCCGCATCATCGGCGAGGTTGAGCCGCCATTCGTCCTTCTCGAAAATGTCGCCCATCATCTCCGCCTCGGCTTCCCCGAGGTCGCCCGAGGACTGGTCGGCATGGGCTACAGGCTTGCGGCAGGATTGTTTACGGCGGCGGAAGTCGGTGCCCCGCATCGCCGGGAACGCCTGTTCATCCTCGCCATCCGGGAAGGGGACGAACTGGCCGACCCCGCGCGCCTGCTCCGGCACCCGTTCGAGCGGCGGGAACCGGACGGAACTCTTGCGCCTCTGGCCGACGCCCCGGGCCCGCGCCAACGAGAACCGGCAGACCAGACCGACGCCATCGCAGGCGGCGGGCAAGCACGGGATGAACCTTGCGACGACGGCCGCGCAATGGCCGACGCCACTGACGACGGATGGCGCGAAACCGAGCGCTGGCAACCGCAAATCGGCCGATCTGACCCATGCCAGCCGGATGTGGATGACGCCGACGGCACGGGATCACAAGGATGGGGCGACGACACTGGCGAATACGCCGGTGAACGGCCTGCTTGGCCGCCAGGTCCTCACGACGCCGATGGCTGGCAGCGATACCTGCGATCAGCGCCGGACCTTGAACCCGCTATTCGTCGAGGCGCTGATGGGCTGGCCAATAGGGTGGACCGGCTCCGCCTCTGTGGCAATGGCGTGGTCCCCTTGGTTGCGGCGCATGCGCTCCGAACTCTGGCGCATCAGTTGCTGGACGACGGGTGATCCGATGGGCTAACAAGCTCAAAGGCAGCTTCGAGCCCAATGTGACATTTTGAAGATGAGCTACGAAGCTAACCCGTGCTAGCCCCGGCCAACAAAGCCGCACTCCAACAGCCATCTGTCAATTGTCTTCGCCAGCACCCGGTCGCCTGTAATAAATATGCGCTCGCGTGCTACCTCTGCCTGCCATGAGGAATAGCCCAGCCAGATTGAGGCAACGGACCTGCTTGTTGCTTCGATGAACAGATCGACCTCGAATTTTGGGTCCTTCTTGCAAAGATCAACCTCGCCACGGGGCATTGCGATCAGCCAGTAATGCTCCTGATCGCCAGTGCAATCCGTGAAGTGAAAGCGAACGACGGTCCTGCGTTTGGGCAGGGCGGACGGATCGATCTTCCTGCGCAGATTCCACATCAGATAGTCCGGGTTCAGATCGCCGAGCGCCACATCAGCCCGCATGTGTCGCCGTGCCCATCTACCAAGCTGATCGATGATCGGCTCCAGTTCGACAGCCATTGGGGTTCGCAGATAATCCACAGCGTCCTTGGCTGGATCGTGCAGCCTCTCGATCAACCCCTGCGCTTCCATATCCTTGAGGCGTCTGGATAGCAGGCTTGGCGAAATTCCCGGCACACCACGACGCAACTCATTAAACCGCGTTGAACCATTCCACATTTCAAGTAAAATCAGCAATGTCCAGCGTGGCTCCAACGCCTCGCAGGCCATCGCAAGCGGGCAAAAGAGATTGTAGCCTTTCTCACCCATTTCCCTGTCCTCCTGCCAAGCCAGCTTAACCGCCGGCAGCCACTTTCACCTAGTTCTGATACTGTACCGGCGGCGATACCGTCCATTCACTGGCCGGAAAGCAGCCCTGCGGCGAAACTGGTCAGCATCAAAGGCCCGTAACTTGTCAGATGGGGTGACGCCATGAGACATATCTACGATCGAAATCGACGATCTATGGAGGCAGCCCGAGCGAAAGTCTTTCAGGGGGCACTTCGATCGATTGTTGCAATCTGGCGGCGTCGGCGGATTGCCACTCGAACATCCAGCCGTTCCAATCCCAGAATATCCCGCAGCTAGGAAAACTGTTCGCCGGAAGCGAGGTGTGCTTTGTCCCGCTTTGCCGCCATTTGACGGGCGGATCCTATGGAATCGTAGCGTCAACATGCCCGGCGAACCGATATCCCTCACTCCTTTCTGTGACGAAGGCTACAGGTCTCTTGTCATGGCGTTTGTCATTCACCGTAGACCGACGGCGGCGGGATGCACGCGAATATGTGCTATCCTGAGCATCAAGGCTTGCTGGAAGCATGGATCAACGCTGATGGAAAAGCGGTCGTCCCGACAGAACGCGCTGCTGAACTGGATCGTTCTGGAGCGTCAGAGTCCGGTTCCGCTGTACCACCAGATCGTCGAGCAGCTTCGTCTTGCAATGGTCGAGGGAAACCTGCGCCCGGGCAGCTATTTGCCCGCTTCACGCGCCTTCGCGCGTGATCTGGGCGTCTCGCGCAACACTTGCGCGAGGGCCTATGATCAGCTTGTGGCCGACGGCTTTCTGGAGTCTATTCGCGGGTCCGGCACGCGCGTCGCGCCGTCGCAGGCCCCCCTGGGATCGGAAACCGCCCAAGAGACCCGGGCACTGTTCCGAACCCTGCGCGCGCATGAGGAGTTTCGGCCGCAGGATCTCGACGAATATATCGGCGAACCGGCGGCGCTGGCCTTTCAGCCGGGCATCCCGGCGCTGGATGCCTTCCCTCGGCTGAAATGGTCCCGCCTGCTGCGCCAACATGCGCTGCGAGGCGATCAGTCCATTCTCGACTACGCGCATCCGGGCGGCTATGCCCCCTTGCGGCAGGAACTGGCCAAGTATCTGACCATGTCGCGGGGCGTGGTCTGCCGTGCCGAGCAGGTCATCGTGGTGACATCGACCCGCGCCGCCATTCGCGCGATTGCCAGCATCATGTGGCCGCGCGCATCGCGGATCATGGTCGAGGATCCGGGCTATGTCGTGGCCAAGCGTGCGCTGGCGAGCCTCGGTCACGACCTCTTGCTGGTGCCGGTGGATGACAGCGGCGCCCGCATCGATGACCTCATCAGGCGCAGGATCGATTGTGCCGGCGCCTATCTGACCCCGGCGCATCAATGGCCGACCGGCACCACCCTGTCGGACGAACGGCGAGCCACGCTGCTGGACTGGGCGGCGCGCAGCAAGGCCTGGATCATCGAGGACGACTATGACAGCGAGTTCCGTCTTGACGGCCCACCGCTACCAACCCTTCATTCGCGGGGTCCGGGTCAGGTCCTTTATGTCGGGACCTTCTCGAAGGTCTTGGTCCCGGCCATACGGACCGCCTATTTCGTGGTTCCAGCCGATCTGGTCGAGCGTTTCGAGACCGAGGTCTTTCGTCAGGGCGTCGAGCCGGCCCTGCATATTCAGGCCGCCTTGGCGGACCTGATCCGCGACGGCACCTTCGCCAGCCATATCACCCGGATGCGCAAACGCTACCGATCGAGCCGCGCCCGGCTGATCGAGGCGCTGCGCCGGCATTTCGGCGACCTGCTACGGATCGAATGCCCGGCTGGCGGATTGCAGATCATCGCGCATCTTCCGGCTGGCGTCTCGGCCATAGAGGCGGCCCGCCTCGCGGCCGCTGCCGGTCTCGTCGCCCGTCCGATGGGTGTCTATTGCTATGCTGGCGGCGCACCCGAAGCGTTGCATTTGGGTTTTGCGGCGGTTCCGGCCGAGGACATCGACCATATGATCATGCGTCTGCGAGAAGCGGTCAGGCCATGCCTTTAACCAGTCTGATGCAGCTGCGTCGCATTGCCCCGCACCCGCCAGGAAGATTGCCGCGCCGGCTGGCCTATGGACGGCAGGCGCCGCGCCTCAGCCAAGCACCCGATAAACATTGGCGCGATAGATTGCCGCCGCGGTGGTCGGCGCCGCAAAGACCTGTCGTGTCTCCGACAGCAGCTTCTCGACCGCCCGGCGCGAGATGCCCATGCGCGCCGCGCTCTCAGCTGCGCCAAGGCCACGCGCCGAATCCTGCAGCGCCTCGCGCATCCGTGCGCTGAGCGGCACGAATTCGCGCAGTAGGGCCCGTTCCTGGATGGCCTGCCAGAAGGTCGCGCTCATCATGTATTGCAGACGGCGGTAATGATCTTCATGCCGCATCGCATCGTCGGCGGCACCCGACCGGAAACCGAACGGCAGGGCAAAACTTGCGCCTGTCGCAGGATCCTGCATGACGGTTCCAAGGATGCAACGATAGCCGTGATCGGGCAATGCGCTGGCAAAATCGTACATCCCGCGCGAATGCCGCGGCAGATTTGGCGCAGGGACACGATCTGTCTTCAATGAGAGCCAGCCGCCTCCGTTCGCCAACCATCCCGCGAAGGGGTCAGCCTCCATTCCCCCTGCATCACCATAGAGGCCAAGCAACTCGTCGGGCAATGACATCGCGATCATCCGCGCGCCCGTCGTCAACCTGCCTTTCGGGGCGGCATGAACCGCGAACTGCACCGATGAAGCCCCCTGGCGCGCGATGTGCCGCCGCAGGACGAACCAGGCGTCCGCAAAGCACGGGCAGGACCGCAGGTCGGAGGCCAGGTCCTCACAAGCCTGCAGCACATGGCGATCATTGACCAGTCTCGCTTCAACGGGATCGGGACAGGCCTGAATCGCCGGGCCGATCTCGCCGCGCGCCACCCACAGCGCCACGGCTTCGGCGGTGCGTGAAGCGCCCAGCTTCGCGCGCGCACTTGCCAGCAGCTTGTTGACGGTCGAGCCGCTGATGCCAAGCCGCTCTCCCGCCTCGAGTGCCGTCAAGCCACGGGCGGCGAGATCGAGGCACGCTCGTTCGCGCGGTGACAGCGCGCTCGGGTTTCCCAGTCTGTCGTGGGGCCAGGACACACCGCCCCCTTTCTGCACCCGCAACGGAATTTCGTGCGGAAATCCGAACCTTTGCTGCCCGATCTGGCCATGTTCATTAGACCACGGATGCACAATACTACGCAATATGTTCACCTGGCGGTGTGACCGGCCCGCTGAACCGGTGCCAAACTGGCCCTCTGCCGGGGCAGGTCATTTCGCTAGACTGAAACCTCATCCAACGCGAGCTCGCCCCCACCCCGTGGAGGGCAACATGATTGAATTCATCCTTGTCGCCTGCCTGTCAGGCGCACCAGAGAACTGCCGTACCGAGACCCGCCTGCTGACCGACCTGACGCTGATCCAGTGCATGACCAGCATGCAGTTTCTGGCGGCGGACTGGGCCAGTGACCATCCGGACTGGCGGGTGCAGCGGCATTTCTGTCGGGTATTCGACCCCACGCGAGCCGACGCATGACAGCGCCACAGATCACGGAAGGTAACGGATTTCTTCCGGCTTCCGATCGCCAGCGCGGTCATGTGATCTCGCAGCAGAGCCAGGGCCCTGACCAGCCTTTGCCGGGGGATTATACCGCCGGCATTGTCGTCACAGCCGCCCTCTGCCTCAGCGCCGCGTTTGGCGCGGCTCACGCAGGGCAGCCATCAGAACCATCACTTCTGGAGACAATCGAACTGTGGCTGGTCGCAAATTTTGACCTCCCGGCGGCGGAAAACCCCCCGGCGCTGGGGACCATGACTGCCGCCGATCTGGTTGCGCTCCGCTACGGACCGGACAGCTCCGTCAGCCCGGGTGACGTGGTTGCCGCCTATGATCATGGCAGCCGGACGATCTATCTGATCGATGGCTGGAGGGGGCATGACGCGGCCGAGCTTTCGGTACTGGTCCACGAAATGGTCCACCACCTGCAGGCTTCTGCCGACATGAGATTCGCATGTCCGGCCGAGCGGGAAAGGCTTGCCTATGAGGCGCAGGACGCCTGGCTGCAGCTCTTTGGGGAGAACTTAACCAGCGCGGTCAACATCGATCCCGCAGCCTTGCTCGTTTCGAGCGTCTGCACGCATTGAGGCTCGGATGCTCGATGGAATGGCCCCTGAACCTGAAAGCCGGCGACCTGCCGGAAACGCAGCATGAGAAAGGATAATCCGATGACAGAGTTGAAACGCTTCATGATCGAGCGCGACATTCCGGCGATTGGCCAGATGTCGGCTGCCGAGCTTTGCGGGGCCGCTCGCGCGTCAAATCAGGCGCTGGAACGGATCGGCAACGGCATTCAGTGGGTGCAAAGCTTTGTGGCGCGCGACAAGACCTTCTGCGTCTATCTGGCCGAGAGCGAGGACGCGATCATCAGGCACTCGGAATTGTCGGGCATCCCGGTCGCCGCGATCACGGAGATTCCGCAGGTGATCGATCCGCTCACGGCCAAGAGTTGATCCTTTCCGGCTGAACCCATGGGGTGGTCGGCTTGTCCGGTGGCGAACTGACGGTCGGGTCTTCGGCCAGATCATCCGGCCAGAACAGGGATCGGCCCATCGATGCAGGCCGTCCGGCATTGGGTGAAACGGCAGAACGGAGGTCTGAATTGGCTCAGGTCGCGGCAGGTGATTACCGCCTTTTCTGGGAGAAGATGTCCGGGGCGATGGTAATCGAGATTCTGCTGGAAGAGATGCAGCTTCCCTATCGGCGCGTCGCGATCGACATGGCGGCCGGCGCGCACCGGTCGCCGGCCTATCTGGCGGTGAACCCGACCGGGCAGGTTCCCGCCCTGGCATTCTCGACGGGCGAGGTCATCGGAGAGACCGCCGCGATCATCATTGCCCTGGGCGAACATCACCCGGACACGCCGCTGGTTCCCGGCCCCGACCACCCCGACAGGGCGACATTCCTGCGCTGGCTCATCTACATGGCCGCTGGCCCCCATATGGCCTTTGTTCAGTTCAACCACCCCGAGCGGTTTCTGGACGATCCGCGAACCCATCCGGCCCTGATCGACAATGCAAGAAAACGGTTGCTCGACCAGTTCACGCTACTCGATCAGGCCATCGCCGGCACGCCGTTCTTTCTGGCTGAGGGGATCAGCGCGCTGGATCTCTATGTCTATATGCTGATCGAGTTCTTTGGCGACAATCCCATCGCGCTGGCTGCCAAACCCTGTCTGACAAGCCTGCATGCGGCAGTGTCAAAACGGGACAGCGTCGCGCGCCTGCGCCCGCGTCACGATTGACGATCCGGCGGTGGCAGGGCCAATGCAGCTCCGGTCAGTTAGCCCAGATGGACACGCGGGCCCAATGATGTGTTCTTGTACTGGTAGATATGCGGAAACGCGGCATTGTCAGTTTTGAATTTCAGGCCGGGAAGAAGGTGCCGCAGCCGCACACAGAAATTCCCTTGTCCTGAGCGATCCAACGTCGCAAATTGCCACATGCGCCATGGATAAGCTTTGTATTCGCACCCCCGACGAACTTCCGCTGACCAGTCCAATGTGCCTGCTATTGTAAAGGCTCCGCCGTAGTGCGCGCGAACAGCGGCTGTTGCCAATTGCCGCAGTTGCGAAGCCTACCGCCGCATGTCGGCTCACCGCCCGCTTTCCTCATATACTCACCCAACCGGCACGCCTCCCACCGACTTCCGCCACCTTCCGCCTCCCCGCCGGTCTGGATGCTGATGTATGACTTGCCATGCGCGCGAGGCTGAGCCTCATGTGGGATGCAATAAGGAGGCGCTGGGCATGGTGAAGCGATTGAGACTGAACGAGAAGTCGGTGCGGGAGGCGGCGCCGGAACCGGGCCGGGATTATCAGATTTTCGATAGCGAGGTGCGGGGATTTGCCATCTGCATCTACCGCTCCGGCAACCGGGCCTTCACGCTGGATTACCGCCATGCCGGGCGGCAGCGGCGGATGACGCTGGGGCGCTGGCCGGAATGGTCGACGGCG